>JBNKWZ010000024.1:0-434149 GCA_050300015.1 Cellvibrionaceae bacterium
AGTCAATGTGAAGTGAGAAAAGCTGTCAGGCGATTGAATACTCGGCCAAGAAAAACATTAGGTTACAATACGCCAAACCAACGGTGGATGGAAATGGCGGCTTGAATAAACGGGTGATGCACTTCGGATTTGAATCCGCGAGTCTTTATGCGTCAATTTCAAAGAAGTTACGGTATCTGGCGGTCATTTTATAGCTCAATCGGAGCCAGAAGAATGTGCAAAGGTAATTTTAAATGCAGCAAGCATGTAACAAAACAATCAACCGGACTATTGCTCCGCTGTGCTTTGGAGTGGCTTGCAGCCACTGTACTCCAAAGCTACCTCCCGTATGGCCTCCGTTACCTCGGCGTTAAGGAGAAACGAACGTGAAGTATAAAAAGGAAATATTGATAGGTGTTGTAATTGCATTCGTGCTTTATTTTGTGGCAACTTGGACGATAGGTATTGCAGCAGCTTATCCTGCACCAGCAGATTTTTTTGTTTGGTATCGTTCAAATAATCTTGGTCGGTTGGGTTTGTTTATCTGGAATTTATGTACAATATATCCAGCGGCCGCTCTTCCATCATTGATTATCACTTTTGTTGGCGTCAAGGTTGGTGCAGCAAAGTGGTTGCCTGTGTGTTGCGTCGTCACTGTTCTATATTTTATGCAATATATTTTTGTCCACATTTCATTGACCTTAAGATACCCCCAATTTATTGAAGTTAACGGTTATCAGGTATTTATTCCAAGTTTGGTGGTCCCCGTGTCTGTTTTCCTTGGAGGTTACCTATCAACCAAATGCTTAACAAAAAGTTCAACACGGACACAGTAACCTCCGCTTCGTCTCGCGGATGGCTCCCAACCATTGTATACGCTTCACTGCGCTCCCGGTTTGGCTCGGAAGACACAGGCTTAGGCCACACTAGAGAATTTCGTGCGAAGTTCGCAGTTTTTGCTGTAGTTCTTTGAGCACGCCTTGGCGGTCGTTTTCGAGCCGTTCTAGAAATTCTGCCGGCGCGCCAGTATTTGAGTCATATTTTCCTGCCCATGCAATCATTTCAAGCAGCATTGGCACAAGATCTAGACCTTTTAGCGTCAAGGTATAGAAGCTGCTTTTGCCTGTGCCTTCTTTGCGAATAATGCCGCTAAGGGTCAGGGTTCGAAGTCTATCCGCCAAAATGTTGGTGGATATGCGCTCCTCGGAATCGGTGAATTCTGAGTAGGTTCGTTTGTCTTTGAACACCATATCCCGAATGAGCAATAGGCTCCAGGAATCGCCAATCGCTTCTATTGCGTAGTTCACTGGGCAGTCTGATCTGCGGTCGGTTCTTTTCATTTTATTGGTTGTATAATGCAAGTTATTGGCGTAATCTATACTTGTATAATACAAGCTATTGTAGCTATACGCTAGCCTCTGATTCTGACAAGGTAACTTACTAATGAAAACTCGCAACATCCTGGTTGGTACTATTGCCTATACACTGTCTACTTTCACTCTGGCCATCGTCTGGCACTTAGTGCTTTTCAAATCGTTGTACATCTCGTTTGGGTATTTCACAGGAGAGCCGAGTATTGCATTGGGCTTCTTAACCATTGCAATACAGGGCTTCACGTTGTCGGCGCTGTATCCGCTAGTTAAAGTTACGGGAACGAGCGTTGGGCGAGGTCTAAAATTTGCTGCTATTGTTGGTGTATTCTTTTGGACATCTCATGTTTTGGCTTTCGTCGCTAAACAAGCGGTCGCAGATCCATTCCTGTTCGTATTTATGGAAAGTGGGTATCTTTGCCTTCAGTTCGGAATCTACGGTGCCCTAATTGGAGTGATTTATAGCTGGGGTGAGGGCGCGGCCTAATAAATCCTTGCGCCATTCCGCTTTTTACACGGTTTTAAAAAGCACATGGGCATGACGCCGAGCGAATTCAAGATATTACATCGAGTCAGGTCTCTTATGCGTTTTAAAAATTCGTTATCAAATCGTAAACTAGAAAGTTATCTTTATTGCTAGGCTTTGCTATTTTCAAGGTCGTATAGGCATCATCAGACCATATTAGGTGCGGGGCGTTCGGCACTTCAATAGTGAAGACTCCATTGCTACAGTTAGAGCTTAACCAGCCGCCGTCATGTAGTTTGGAGTCTGCTACAAACACAATATCCCCATCTAGAAACTCGATAATCCCGCTGTGTTCGGTAGCGTTAGTTTCAAACCTTTCGTAATGCGTACCCACTAAATCTGGGCATTCGTTGGGTTGGGTTTTATTATCTGGGGTGAATAGTGGGTTGCCACCACAGCCTGAGAATAAAGTGCATAGGAAAACTAGGTCAAAGTGTTTGATTCCACGCAGCATGATGGTCCCTATAGGTTGTGTAATCGTTCGTCTATTATGACGGAATAACTTTTAAGGAAGTCGTATTGGTTGGCAAATTGCAAAACAGGGTGTTAGTTTAAGTTTTCCGGTGACGCATAATCGGGGAGCGCAAGCGGAATCTTTACCTGCGCTGTGTAGAGGGGTTGAGCGAAATGGCTGGTGTGGCCTTTCGAAGTGCTTGGTGGGTTTAACAAGGTCGCCGGCCGAGCATGAATCTGAGGAGGGAGATAAGGCTTGTTGGACAATGACAGTGATGTAAGTTTAAGGAGGCGTTTGACCGGCACTTGGTCTCCAGTGACAGACGCGTCAAAGGCGATGGTCGTACTTAGGGCGCTTTACGCTGGCGCTTGATCTAGCGCTGTGCTCGCCATGGGCTCTTGGTTTGGCCAATGTGTGCGGCGTTGAGAACTCGTAAGGCGATGAACTAGAATGGGTGTGCTGATTTAGGAGGAAAGTCAGTAAGGTTAGGTTCGAATGCAATCAAGGCGGCAGGTTATTCGTATTTATAAACTATTTTATACTGGGTTGCTAACGATTGGTTGGATAGACTGTGGAGGGGATAAGGATACTAGCTCTGAAGATTGATTGTTGATTGACGAAATAATAATTCTGAATGATTGGGTTTTGCATTACACTCTGGCTGGCGATGTCGGGAATAGAGCTGGGAGCATACATCTTAAGGCGGAGCTTGCGACTGTTGAGAATGATATTTTAATAGTGACCGTTACTGAGGTTGACGGACCTAGAGTTTCGTTATTGGGCGCTCAGTGTCAAGAAGTGGTAGGCCAAGTTCCAGAAAGTTTTTCCATAAACTTCGATATCGGTTAATTTGACGAATCTCTAGAGCAGATAGTTACAGTCCATTTAGCTAGGCGGACAATTAATGGCTCCTATAGTACGGTAAGCTCGGGTGAAATTTTGATCGACCCGAAAGTTCAGAATTGGCCGGAGGCCTGTCAGTTGGAATTGGAATGAGATAGTAACGATTTAAAGCATATTTTGGGTGGTGGCGCCCAACAGGGTGCTTATACCAAACCATTGCCTACGCTCAGGGCGCGTCTTTGCTATTTTGAGCGTTGTGTTACACGTACGTCGGTGCAGTATTACTGCGCTTGATATTTTTATTTCTAACTTAAGGGATACACTTAATGAAGCTAATTTTCAAATCTCTGCCTATATTATTGCTTAATACCACGCTCTGGGTGATGCTGTATTACTATATTAAGTCTAAAGGTTCTAATGCCTTCAATACGGAACAAAAAAAGCGTTTGGGGTTAGGCTTGGGTATATTTGTCACGGCAGCAGCCGCTAGATTAATGTTCCAGGAAGAATTCATTATGTATATAGATGGAAACGTTCTGATTGAAGAGAGAATGTACCAAATGTATTTTCAGGCATATAGTTTATTTTTCAGCTTATTTACAGCGCTAGGGTTATTTCTCTTTATGTCAGTTGGGTTTTCAAAAAAGTAGAAAGGTATAGCGATCCAGTCACCGGAAACGAGACCTACACTAAGCTCACCTTACACTTCTCTTATAGGAATGTCCTATTAACTGCGTAATAAAATAGATCTCCTATCTATTTTATTGCGTGTCATGAAAATGCTGACGAAAATGTGTGAATGTCCTTGTGTTTTAAGGGCTTGCATTGGTCATTCCGGTCAATGACGGCACGTCTTTGTGGCGTATTCACCCGACCTAAAAGATTGCCGGGTGAATAGGTTAGCTTTAGCAGCTATATAGCTCATAGGGTCTATAATGTGTTCTTCTGTAGGTAATTCCGTACAGGGTTGTAGGGGCTCGTAACAAGGGTCCCACTTGAGGCCCAAAGCTACGTGGTTTTGGGTATGGCTATCGTCATCTTGCCTAAAGCACCCTACTTTGGCAGTAGGCTAGACCGGTGTTGGGAGCTTTCGTGATTAAAAAAATATATTTACAGACCAGTGGGCAGTGCTCCAGGAGGCAATTCTGGGTATTTGGCATAGTTCCATTTTCATTGGTTGCGGCGCTTCTATATGTTCTCATTTGGTTTCGTATTATTGATGATTACTGGCGTGTCATCATTGGGCTGTTGTTTCTATGGTCTATTTTTTTGTTGGCCATTAAACGCCTCCGAGCTATTGGCGTTTCTGGTTGGTGGGTTCTAGTTTTATTTGTGCCTATCCCATATGCTGTAGTTATTTTGTATTTGGCTCTTGGATTTATTCCAGATAAAGTCACAAATTTAGATGAATAATGATTTGCTGTGATGTTGTTCAACAACATGTTGTTGCCGAGCTGTATTCGGTAGCTAAAGCTGCGCGCAACCATATGGAAAAACTATTGGCTTTGAATTTGGGCCCTGAGATTAGGGGTAGCGGCCGCGGGTTTTGGAAGGCCAAAGCTCCTATGAAGCGGGGTGCAAAACCAGAGAGGGTTGCTTATTTACCTATTGGCCCGACAATTCAATAGACTTCCCACCTATTGAATTGCGCGCCCTTAAAATACTGGCGAAAATGTGAATTTTCTCTTATTTTAAAGGCTTGCATTGGCTATTCCGATCAATGGCGGCACATTCTTGTACTATTACCCGACATAATTGATTGCCGGGTTAATAGTACAAAACGAAGCCCCCCAGCTTTGCTGGAGAGGCAACTATAGTTTGACAGTTTCGGGAGTCTCATAGAAACAGTTTAAATTACGCTCAGTGGCAGTGTCAGTATCACATTGTATGTATCCAAAAGTGCCGTCGTAAGGCGTTATTCGGCCAAATTGGAAATGAGTTGGGTAGAGTTTTTCGGACGCTTACTGTGCGACGAGAAAGTTCAATAGAGGAAGGTCAACTCATAATTGATCTTGTTCATATGATAATCTCAAGCCTGCCGAAATATTCCGTTGCTCAAGTCGTAGGCTATATAAAAGGTAAGAGTGCTATTTACATAGCCTGAACCTATGTAAGAAGAAAGCAGAACTACCTGGGGCAGCATTTTGGGGATCGAGGATACTTTGCGTCTACGGTGGGTCGAGATGAAGCAGTGATTAGAAATTATATTCATCATCAAGAAAAGGATCATCGATTAGGTCAGTTGAGGCTGGTTTAATCGACTGCCCCTATAAGGGCCCAAGTCCGATAGCCCGTGAATTGGGCTGTTTTGAGCGGCTCACAAACTAAAGTCCCGGGCTTTGTCGAGGGATAGTTGCTGAAATCGTACTTGCAGGTGGAGGGTTGAATTTGACATGATGAAAGTATCATACGGTGCGCATCACCATCGGCCACTACGTGGCCTGGGCGTTGCTACGCTTGGCCTGTTTACCCCAAGTTGTGTGATGATTACGTTCATGGTTAGTTGGGGGTAAGTGATCAATGCAGTTGGTATATGCTTTTATTTATAACAGCTTACTTGTTTCCGCCGCGGTAATGATTCACTACGCGTTTCTTTATCAAATTGTCAAGATTCTCCCTAAATTGAAATTTGCGCACAGTATTAGAATCATTTTTGGTGTGTTCGGTGCGTTAATTGCCCATGTCATAGAAATATGGGTTTTTTCATTGGGTTACTTTTTTATGGTGCACGGTTCAGGATGGGGAAGCCTTGAAGGTAATTTTGAAGGTAGCTTGCTAGATTGCGTCTATTTTTCGTTTACGGTGTTTACAACTGTGGGTTTTGGTGACATTGAGCCCTTAGGGTATGTTCGATATTTGACTGGCATCGAATCTTTAGCGGGCTTAGTGCTAATCACTTGGACAGCCTCCTTCTTGTATCTTGAGATGCAGCGGTACTGGGAAGAAAGTTAGGCGCGCCCATTCAACAAGATGCTTAAATCGAACCTTTATCTGCGCTCCATTGCAGCTTGCGAAGGAGTGGCGATGCCTTTTGGGGCGCGCCACTTGTGAGATTGGGGTTTGGCTGGCCGGCGGTTGCACGGGTTGATACGAAGGCTCCATCCGCAATTCAGGAGTGGGCGTCAAGCTGGAGCCGAAGCTCATGTGTGGCGTCTTCACAGCTAAGGAATACATATAAGCGGATAGGCTCACATGCAGGGGGTCACCTCTAGAAAGTATTCAAAAGCACGCAGACGATTGCAGCTGATGTACCGCTTGGTGGCGGCGCTACTAGGCCCTTAAGCTGCAAAGTGCGTGTTCTCCGTCAAGCCCGTCGATAAAAATACAACGCCACGACAGGGCACCAAACGCCATAAAATAAAACCAGTAAACTTCTTTGTACCAGGCCGTAGTATTGTAATGGGTAGAGATCACGGAAAAACAGTGGTGATAGGTTTAAAGCTATTGAAACCAAAATCAGCAGACCTACTACCCAAGAAAACCTTATCAAGGGTATGACCTGCTCCTTCCTTCGCCATGATACAGCTAAACTCAATGGCGCCATATAACCCAGTATCATGGATAACCCGAATAAGTTATGCAGGGGATGCGGAGATTCAAAAATTGCCATGTCACCCGATACAACGGCAAAGTAGGCCACAAAATAGGCCGGCACCTTTGAGAATGTCTGTGACTGGGCCACGCAGTATAGACCCCATGCCAACCCCAGAATGAATAGAGCCACCAACAGATTTGAAAGCTTCCATAATAACTCAACGGGTGAGCCTTGTTTTCCAATTTCACTGACCGTTTGAGAGATATGGCTGTAGTCCGAAACCATTAACGATAGTCCGATTGCCGCAGCGCTAAACACGAGGGGAGCCAATAGACCTAGTAGTAAAAATAATCTGTAATTCATTTTGTTCCTCTGCTTTGAATGCCGCTACTATAATGCGTTAGCGAAATATTGATATGATTCACAACTTTCCATCGAAGGGCTTTTTTTCTGGATTTCAAGTTTGCTGTTATTCAACCGACCTCCACCACCATGGGATATGATTGTTTGCTCATGTGCGATACCTCTTAAATTTAAATTGCCATTGCCTCGCATCACGACATGTAAACACTCCACATCCAGCGCTAAATCAGCGTCTCCAGCCTCAGTAATTTCAACCGCCAGAATATTAGATTTCAAAACTCCGTTCGTTTTAACGGTTGCTGAACCACTTGTTCTGATTGCGATTAACGCTTTGTAATACACACGAATAGAAATATGCTCGCCGCTGTGACGGCCCAACGTGGTGACCCGTAAGGTATCGCCCTCTACTTTTGAAATGATATTTTTCATTGCAATACCGGAGGCCGTTATTGTCATGTGGTGACTCGAACCTTGTTCTAGCTGTACGTTAACCAAGCCACCCACAACAATTTTGCTAAAGGACTCTAGCGGCCGAACCAGCGTGCTCACAGCCCCTTCAGCGCCATAACAAACCGAAACCATCGAGACCCATACGATGACACCGACTATTGCTCGTCCAAAGGGTAAGTAACGTTTAGCGTTTAATTTTCCTTTAATTTTCACCTGGGATACCTATTGTGATTCAGGATTTGGACTACAATGTGTTGTTAAACCGAGCAAGATGAACGATCTTATTGGCAACCCATCCACTTGGATTTAGTAATATTACACCGCCATAGCGCCCTAAACCCTCCGAGTGCACGAACGTCTCTCAGGCTGCACCAACGTCTAACACGGCTAGCGGGTATACTGTAAACTCAGCATTGTTATTAGCCGGGCAATATTTTATGTCGGGTTAACGCGGTGCAAGGATGTGCCGCCATTGGCCGGAGTGGCCAATGCAAGCCCTTAAAATAAAAGGAAATTCACACATTTTCGCCGGTATTTTCAGGGTACGCAATTCAATAGATCGACATAAAATTGATTTGAGCGAGCATCAATCATGAGGATTAAGATAAATCCAATATTTGCCTACTTAGTGATCTCTATAATATTGCCTGTTGCCTTTATGGCCAAAGCCATGGGGAGCGATAATGATGCAGCTAAACACACGAAGGGCCATGATCATGACGCCATCACTTATATCCAGCGAGCCGTATATGCACAAGGTGATAATAAAGATTGGGCAAATAAACGTTTTAATGACGAAAAGTGGATTGACGTAGCCTCGAAAGGGCTACCGCCTGAGCAAACTTTATATTGGATCAGAAATTATGTAGACATTAGCAATAGCGATGCAGCACTGCCTTTGGATCACGCCGTAGCGGTCGGTATTTTAGGCGCTTTTGAACTATATTGGGATGGTGAATACATTGGGCACAACGGTGTTGTTGGCACCTCTCGAGAAAGCGAAGTACCAGGATATATTCAGCGGGTTTACCGAATTCCAAGGTCGTTATATCGCCCAGGGGAGCACACAATTAGTCTAAGGGTGTCATCGTTTCATTCACAAGAGGACCTTCGACAAAGATACTATCATATATTTGTTGGCTCGAATGAAGCATTTCTCATGCGTCCTTACAAAGATAATCTTCTGCCTCTCATGATGTTGGGTGGCATATTGGTGGTTGGCCTATATTACCTTTTGATGTATGCGTTATATGAAAATAGGCCTCCCGTACTGTTGTTCAGTCTATTGTGTTGTTCCATGTCTCTTCTGATATTTGCTGAAAGTTATCGGGACCTTTTCAATTATCTTTACCCTTGGCACTGGTATCGAATGGTGCTGGTGTTGTTGCTAAGTGCTACCACTGGAATTTTACTCACGTTCTTTTGTCTTAGTCGGTTTAGTATCGATAAAAAATGGGTCGGACTTTGCATCACTTCACTGCTAATGCTCTTGTCGGTATTATGTATCGAGAGCTTTGATTTACGTGCGTACTATATTTTTGCGGCGGCTCTTTCGGCGTCGATAGTTGTTGTAGCGATTGCTCTAAGAGCCAAAAAGACTGGCGCTAAACTCACTTTTCTTGGGCTTGCAGTTATAGCTGTCATGATGCTGGGCTTTAAAGAACAATTTATGGACAACTATCTATTTGCGAGTTTTGGCGTTCTGTCTATGTTTACATTGGCCTCATTGACACTTAAATTGCGAGAGCAAAACAACGAACATCAGGCGGCGCAACTCAATTCATTTAGACTTGAAATTGAGTTGTTAAAAAAGAATATTCAACCTCACTTCGTTTTAAATACATTAACAGCCATAGAGGAATGGATAGAAGAATCGCCCCCTACCGCCATTGAATTCATTAATACTTTGGCAGATGAATTTAGAATAATGAATACAATGGCACATAAGAAGCTGGTTTCTCTAGAGCAGGAGCTTTCCTTGTGTGACTCTCATTTAAAATTAATGGGGTTTCGGCAAGGTTTAGAGTTTAAGCTTGTTAGAGATACGGATATCGATATAAAAACGTTAGTTCCTCCTGCCATATTTCACACCCTGCTTGAAAATGCCATCAGTCATAATCACTACCGCTCTGGATCGGTTGAATTCAAAATCTCACAGCGCCAGGCCGGTCAAATAAGCTCACATCGGCCTAAATATCGCCGCAGCCCAATCATGATGGTGACATATTGCTTGGAAGCACCCAAAAACCCTGTGTATTCCACCTCCTATAAAAACACAATCAATTCTGGAACAGGCTTACGTTATATTAAAGCTAGACTGGAAGAGAGTTATGCGGGACATTGGCACTATTCTGAAACCGAGACCGAAGACAGTTGGATAACGACCCTGTCATTCCCTAATGCCACAAGGGACGCATAGCATGCTAGAAATCGCCGTTATTGAAGACGAGCCCATTATCGCAAAACGCCTTGTACGCTTTATTCAACTAGGGCTCGATTCCAAAGAGCACAGAATAAAGCATTTCGACAATTTCTATGACGCAGAAGAATATCTGTCAGAGAATGTTATAGATTTACTATTTTTAGACTTAAACTTGAATGGTAAAGACGGCTTTGATCTTCTGAAGGTTCAGGTGGCGGCAAGCTACCATGTTATTGTGGTCTCGGCTAATACAGATCGAGCTCTAGAGGCTTTCGAGTTGGGTGTTTTAGATTTTGTCGGAAAACCATTTACTCAAGAGCGCATCTATAAATCACTGAATCGCGCAGTAAAGAAGGATAGGTCCATGATAAAGCCCACCGAGAGCAGAGCTCTTGGTGTGATAAAACGTGGCAAAATTGAAATAGTGCCTTTGGAACGTTTGGATTACATTAAAGCCGCTGGCCACTATAGTGAACTTGTATTATTAGACGGAAGCGAGCAGCTGCACAGTAAGAGCCTGAGTAAGCTGTTGGATATCTTGCCGAAAAATTTTCAGCAGGTTCACCGCAGCTATATCGTCTCACTGCAAAACATTACAGAAATCATTGTACACCCCGGAACCAAATATGAGATTCGCCTGACTAGTGGAAATTCTATTCCTATGGGGCGAACTTATTATAGAGAGGTTAAAGCACTTATCGCTAGCGAGTGAACGCTCTCTCAATAAAAATAGAGGTTTTACTCGCAAGGCTGGTATTCCAATTTACGTGTTATACCGAGCGGTTTACCATGGGAGTGCAATTGATAATGGTAAACATTACCTGATCTCAACACAGGTGGTTGTTTGGTGTGACGTCAGACCTCGGACGGGACATTAACACAAGTGAGGCGTTCACGTTTGTATCTTGATAAGCCTATAGTTTTATGTGGGGTTGTTGATTAGAAACTATATCAAAAATAATTTTTTTCGAATGAGCTACGTTCTTGCGTCTCTCAAATGCTCATTTAAACTCGTAAACTAAACTTTTCTAGATGCTCGGATCTTCTTGTATAAAAAAACTCCATTTTATGTGGCCTCTAGTAAGGTCGCCAACGGCGCAATGGTGATATATATAAAAGGCTGAATGTGCTCAGCCTTTTTATATTTGCCAATGAGTCAATATTAGTCGCGTTTTTTGTCGCGTCCAATTCGGCGCACCTTCACCTTATATGCGTATTTCCCTTCACACTCATCAATAGATTGTGTAACGCTAATGGTTTCGTCGAATATCAGCGCACGATTGAGAGCGATGACATTTCCGCTACCATCGCCGAGCTCAGTGTTACTCGCGTCAAAAACATGAATCCTTGCTCCAGCGACAGCTTGCGTTACAGTGACAAAATCTTCACCTTCAAGCGGAATGCGAATTTTAGGCGCTGGAATATCCTCACATCTTTGGGGCTCTGGTGTTTCGGCGGGCAGGCTTTTATCGCAAAGCGCTTGTTGAACGGTAAGTTGTTGGCCTGATGAAAGTGGCGCTCCAAGTGGCGATGCAAAATCGTATTCATTATGCCAGGATACGGGCGTAGAAAATGAACCAAATCCACCCATACTGGCTTCGCCAACTTCTAGCTTTGCGCCGTGTAATATATCTGTGATGTTGATGAGCTCTTGACCGATATAGGTTTGAGGCGGGTCGAATTTGGGTGCACTTATAGTGTTTGGTGCCGCAACGGCCGTCTCTATATCAGACAAAGGGCTGGAATCACTGCATAAATCTATGCTGGCAGTAAATTGATCACCTAGCGTGAACGGCGATACTCCGGGGTAAATCGCACTCCAACCCGTGCTGGTATTGCGCGAGCGCGGGTTACCACCATTGACAAAAACCGTTAGCTTAGCCCCAGGAACGTGCCTCACGGCTATAGTGCTACCACATTCGTAAATAAGTTTTGGGTCAATCTCTGGCTTGGGTAGGCCAGAAGGAAAATCCACTTTATGATCGCGTACCGCTGCTGGGGCTGACGGGTCTGAGAGCACTCCATTATATTCTTGCGTTGCCGTTACCACGTCGCCAACAAGCAAGTCTGGTACATCAAACTCAAGCATGCTCGGATTACGTGAAGTTTTCGAATCGATAAATGCACCGTTGATGTATAGCGACACTTTCGCATCGAGCAACGTGCCTTTAACCGCTAATTGTGTTGCACATGCATAAAGCGGCTCGATGATTATGGGGGGCGAAATGTGGCTGTCGTCATCAGGGATCGGGTCCGTTTCCACGGAGTTTCCGTAGCAAAGCGAAAGTAGCGCATCTATGTGATTGAAGTAACCCCAGATTGGACCGAGGCCTTGCGGCATGGTGCGTTTGGGTCCGCCGAAGACTGATTGTTCTAGCACGATAGAGCAGTATTGCTGCATTGCCGGGTCAGCAACATTTGGAAACCTTCCTGCATTGCCTTGAGTATGACACGAGTCACAGCGATTGGTTGAGCTTACATTGTCTAGCACCGTTGTTGGTCCTGGGTTTTGTGGCCAATCAGGGTGAACCAACGGGTCGTGCCAATTGTCTGGAGTGAGTTTGCTGGTTAATCCGGCAAAGGGTGGTTTGTCGGGATGGACTACAAAGGGGTTTTCGCCCGCATGGCAAGCCGTACAAGTACCTTGGCCGTTGTATTTTAGCGCGGCGCCACCTAGAAATTTGTCTATGCTTACCGGTACGTCGCGCACAAATTTAACTGAACTGGGACTGTCCCAAAAACAGGCTTTGCTGGATTTCTTTCCGACACAAATTAAACCTAATACGCTGGCTGTTTTGCCGTCTTTATCGTTATACCGCGGTAATGCCAGGCAGGCACCTTCGGGATCGCTGCTTTCATAAAACCATAGTTCTGCAAATTTCCAATCTTCGATAAATTCATTGCTAAACATCCCCATTTTTTTCCATGGGTCTGCATACATAGGATCTGGTATTGGGACGCCAGCATCCCGGCATTCATTGATATATTCCTCATCGGAATTGTTGGTTTTTAAATACACAACGATATTTTCCCGCTCTAGTCTTTTGGCGACATCGGGCTGAATTCCTTTAGTGAATATACCGTCTTTTAGAATGAGTTCTTGTTTTGAAAAATGGTTAATATAATAGATGCGTAGTCCATTTAATATATCCTCAGATGTTGCATTGGCCTTATCGTTGGAGGCTTTTATAAGTTCATCCAAATATAGGGCGTTTGCCAATACTTTGTCATTGACATATTTGTCTATCAGTGCCTTTTTTTGCTCTAGCATCAAAAGTAGTTTTGTATCGTTTTGGAGGCGGAACTTTGCCAAAAATTTAGTTGTGAAGTAGCTCTGTACTTGTTGGATAGATTCGGGCGTCGGCTCGAAGGCTTTTCCATCTGGTGTCAGAAATTGCCCATGTCCAAGCGCAACGATTGGATCATTGGATTTATTTTGAAACAATTTGGGTGTTTTTATGTCAACCGTAGGGCGCATCGGGAGTGTTTCAATGCTGGTAGTAACCGGTGTCATTCCAAGGGCTATTGTGGAGGCTGTCATCAATAGAATTAATATGAAGAGTGAGTAAGACTGCTTGGCGAAGTCATTCATTGTAGTATCCCTTTGAGAAATATTGCGAATCCATTGGTGGGGCTCTGTATGGGCCTGCTTTGATGTTGAGCGTATTTATAAGTGGTTTCTGTAATAAAGTTACGTGACTTTTGGGTAATTTTTTACAGTAAACCAATTAGGAAAATGATAGGAAGGTTTTGGGAAATGGGTGGACGTATTTCAAACAGTACCCTTACTTTAACCGACTGTCTCTTTAAAGGGCCCAAGGCCGATAGGCCGCGAAATAAGCCGTTTGGCGCGGCTCACAAACTAAAGCCCCCGGCTTTGCCGGGGGATAGTTGCTGTTTGATAGAGGAGGTGTGCTTAGGCGAGATTTGTGATGGCGCCGTTACAATAATTTCGATTGCCAAATTCGTTGATGTTGGCCCCAAATAAATTGACGATGGCGCTGAGCATGTCGTTGTGGCTGCGTCCGTTGTAATTCAGCATGCGACCGGTTCGCATGCCGCCGCCATTGCCAGCGAGCAAGAATGGCATATTCAGTCTAGTGTGGTCCGGTGGATGTGACAGTTCAGAGCCAAAGAACACCACGCTCTCATCTAGTAAGCTATGATCGCCCAGATCCACAGCCGCCATCTGCTGAATTAAGTAGGTGTGTTGTTGCGCATACCAATAACCAATCTTTTCACATTCGTTGGGCCGGAAGCCGCCATCATGTTGGTAGAAGTGATGGTGCTCGCCCAGGTTCAGCCAAGGAAAGGTGTGTTTGGCTTCGCTGTCGGTCCACTGCAAGGACGCGACTTTGGTAATTTCGCACGCCATCGCCATGACGATCATATCCATCATCAGCTTGCCGACCTTGGGTATTGCGCGGTCAGTGGATATATCTTTGACAGAGCCATTATCGTTGGAATTAAGGCCGGTGTAGGGGTTGTAGTCCGAGGTGTCCACTCGCGTGGGTTTAGAGCAGGCGCCACCGGCGACAACTTCGGAAGACAAAGCGTTTTCGATTTCTCGGATTTTAGTTAGATGCTGCTCGAGGCGGGCCCGATCGTCCATGCCTAATTGCTGTGCGAGCGAGTCATAACGACGGTCCACATAGTCGAGTACGGATTTTTTGCGATTGAGCAGTGCCAGTGCTTCGGGGTCGGTATTGTTCAGCGTGCCGAACAAATCATTCCAAATGGCCACCGGGTCGATCCGGGGGGGGATTGGGTTAAAGCTGCCATTATCTTCGAAGTTGAGTGAATTAATAGGGTGGAGCAAGCCGTGGGATTTGCCTGTCGCCCAGCGTATGGCTACTTGCAGGCTCTTCAAAGGCGTGTCTTTGCCAATGATATTGGCAATCACCTGGTCGAGTGAGGGACCATTGGCAAAGTCGTTGCGTGAGGGTGTTTGTCCTGTCCCGGTCAGCCACCCAATCATGCCACCATTGTGGATACCGCCAATGGCAGATTTCATATCCACGCCGTGTGGAATCAGGATTTTGTCTTTTACTGGGTTCAGTGGCGTGTTAATGGGGCCCAGCGTAAAGTTGGTTTCCGAGCCACTGCTGGCCCATTTTTCCTTGACGGTGCCGCCTGGGGTGAAAACCGTCAAAAATTTTTGAGCAACATTGTACTGCTGGGAATAGGCCTTTTGTGGTGCCATGATTTCAAGAAAGGGCAGTGCAATGGCAATAGAACCTGCGCCTTTGAGCACGGAACGTCGATCCAAGTGCAATTTCTTCATTATCTCATTCTCCTCGCCTTAAAGCCGATGATCAGCTGGCAAATAAAGGAATGCATCGGTTTGTGTGAGCTCAACTAACAGTGATTTGATATCGTGGCCCGTCTCATTGAAATGCATGGTAATGCTGTCTTTAATGCACGACTCGCTAGCGCCTATGGTTTTGCCGTAAGCAAAGTTGGCCCAGTTGTAGGCGAAGCATTCATGTGTTCGCGGATCACCCGCGATCGCCTGGGCCAGCTCGATTGCATTGCTCACCTCAATATCGGTACCTGGCAAACTGCCACTGGCGTCGATCATCACGTTGTTTTCTTGATGGCGGTACAAGCCTACTGCATCATAGTTTTCAAAGACCAGGCCAACAGGGTCCATGAGCTGGTGGCACGTTTTACACACTGGATTAGATGAGTGTTGGCTATACCTCTGGCGTGCGGTAGCAGCCGAATCAGGGTCTGGTGGTGTTACCTCGGCGAGTATGTCCCCGGTGGGCAATGGAATTTTCACACACAACAACTTGTTCATTACGTAAGCGCCACGGGTGACCGGGTTGGTTCGTTGGGAATGAATGGTCCCGGCCACCACACCGGCTTGAGTCAGCAGGCCCAAGCGTTCATTGGTATTTAGGTCGACTTGCTGGAACTGGTCACCATAGACGCCGTTAATGCCATAAAACTCGGCCAGAGTTTCATTCATGAAGCTGTAGGGCGCAGTTAGGGCAGATTGCCAATCGCCAGGGCCGTCAAAAATAATGTGCTCTAAGAAGGTTTGTGTTTCTTCGCGCATTAATGAGCCAACAAGGGAGTTGTAGCTTGGAAACTCGACTGAATCCCGTTCCAACTGGCTCAAGCCGCTGATGGGCAGGTACGCATCAAAGAAATAGCGAATCATATTGCGTGAACGGTTGTCATCCAGTAATCGCACCGCCTGCGCTTTGATTTGTTCGGGCGTCGATAGCTTGCCATCTGCGGCCGCTTGCAACAGCGCATCGTCGGGCATGCTACCCCAGAAGAAATAAGACAAGCGTGATGCCATTTCGTAATCGGTGGGTTTGAGGCGGCCATTGACCATGGTGCCAAGCTCTGCTCGATACAGAAACTCTGGTGACTGCAGCACCGCTTCTATCACGGACGCAATGGATTTTTTAAAGTCATTGTTGGCATTTAGGCTTTGAAACAAATTCTTCATCGTTTGGGCTTCGGTATTGGTCACCGAGCGGCGGAAGGCCTGAGGCAGAAGGCGATCAATAATTTGGTTGCCGCAGCTGCTTTCGGTTGCGCTGGACAGGGATTGTACGCAGCTATGCAGCTGTTGCCACTGTGCCGGCGTGTTAATCACCCGTTGCGCTATGCCCTCGGCTACCTTGCCGTATTGCTCCGCCAGTAGGGAAGAGACTGACATGGCATTGGCGTCGTTGCCAAAACCATTGCCGAGTTCTTCGCTGGGCAGCGCGTTGCCGGGTCTTGTGGTGTCACCAAATAATGCTTCGACGGTATTGTTGTACTCAAAACGGGTTAAGCGTCGAATAGGGGAAGATTTAACACGGCAATCCGCGGGGTTGATTGGAGTATCGTTAAAGTTGGCGAGAATAAAGCCGGCAACTTTGCTGGCGCACTCGCCGGTACAGCTGCCGTTTACGGGCATGCTTGCTGATATGGTGCTAATCAAAGCCGGCGCGGATGCGCAGACGTCACACTGAGATTTAATCAGCGAGGGGAATATGCCGCTGCCGTTGCCACTGGTGCCGTGACAATGGGCGCATGAGGCATTGTAGATTTGTTCTCCATCCTGCACGGCAGCGTCGGTAAACGCCATAGTATTGTTTTTATCCGCGTAGACCTCAATGCCGGAGATGGTGCCGTTATTCGTAATGCTGGTGAGATTAATGGATAAGCTGCCATCCGTGACTTCCACCTCAGGTGCGACGAGGTCATAGGCCGCATGTTGGCCGACCTCTGCGTGGATATCTAGGTTGCTGGCGAGCATATTGTTTTCGATCGCAATATTAAAACTACGTCCGCCATTCTCAGCAAAATATTGTTCGGAAAGCTTGAGCACCACTTTAAAATGACCTGACCCCAGGGGGATCTCATAGTTGACATCGCCATAACGCTCGGTTTGATAAAGCGTTGGATTAGTGGTGCCTGTAATGGCGTTAGTAGTACTGTGAGTTGTGCCATTGGTAAAGTAAGTGTCGGCCTCAAAGGTGAGGCCATCGCTCGCCTGGTATACGTCACCACCAGCGTTGACACCCAAAATAAATTGCCACCGCTCCATATTGCCGATGGGGTTGCCGGAGCTTGTGGACGAAGAGGTGCTTGAAGAGCTGCTCGAACTGCTGGTCGACACACCACTACTTGAGGATGAGCTGCTGGTATCGTCCTTTGTGCCGCCACAGGCTGCTAGCGCCCCACACAAAAAAAGTATCGACAGAAACGGGCTGCAGCTGAACTGGGTTCTATTCACTTCGGGTACCTCACGTTAGGCCGTAATTGCTAAGGTAAGTTGTCTTATCACACTTACCATCAATACGAATATGTCGTGTTGTTGGCTGGACTGCGTATGACCATTGAAGAACTAAGGTTATTATCTGCTGCGCCACCGAAATTCATTTTTATTTATTGAGTGGCGCACCGAATATAAGGCTATACGGAAAGTACTACTGCGATGGACTGCTCATTGTGAAAATTATTTATCGACTTTGAAGCCTACAATTCACTTAATAAGACTTGTGTCTCAGTAACGTGAGGCAGGTATGACGTTGGTAAATAAAGTGCCTTCGGTTATAAAATTATCTAGCTATAGTAGCTTTTTGAATAATGCAGTCCTCACCTCCCGATATTTATGGCTTGCCTGAGTAAAATGAAGAAAGTTCTTGGTGAAATTTAGACATGGACAAATCTTTTTGGGGTGTTAGATGAGCAGAGGTTCAGAATATTTTAGATCGTCACATTGGCCGAGGAATAATCAGGTGTGATATTAATAGGCCCTATATTTTCGAATTTTTGGCGTCGAACACCTCCTTGTCCAATTTATGCTGCAGACAGATACAGCATAAATTCGGAAATCAAGCGTTAAAGTGAGGGGCTTAGTAAGCGTCATTTTAGGCGGAGCTAATCACCTTTTTTTCCCAATAGCTGTAGATAAAAATAATGTATAAAAGTCGTCGGATTTTAATGCGCGATATTAAAAGAAATAAAGGCATCATATCTGCTGATGATCTGGTAAAAGGCGAACCTTGTGAGGGTTTACAGTAACGCTTCTTAAGTGGAGTCACTGTTGGCCTTTCTCCCTGTATTCACCAGGAGTGAGGTTCGCAGGAGCTGTCATGTGCTCATTGGGTTTTGGGGCAGGGCTTGCGTCTGGCTTTGGGAAATGGCTACCCTAAGGCACTTTCGTCAGGCTGCGAGTAGGGCTTATCCCAAAACTTTACGTTTTACTTATTGGTGAGTGACCTGAAAAAGTCACTGGATTTAAAAGTGGCGCTTCGGTGGCGGCGCGTGATTCTTTTTTTGAATGCCAGCTGAACTTTGCATGCTCGCACAGTAAGTAATCTCACGATTAGCCTGGCAATTTTTTATGTCGGTTTAATAATAGCGACTCTTCAAAAGCCCGGCCTTGACCATCATATGATGATTTTAATTGCTTCGCTCTGGTGGCTATTACAGCTTCACAGCTCTGGGAGGTTAGAGATAAGGCTGGGTTGGGAAAGCGTGATTTGAGAGTGATGAAAGCGTCGAGAACTTTGTTTGGTGCTTTTAGACAAATTGAATACAGTGAATTGCGCTGCTCTTGTAGAGCTATTTTGTTCGTGCGGAAGCTAGATGGACCAGGTGATATTTAAGAAATTCAAAGGCCTGATAACGTAGAATTTATGTGGTTTCGATGGATTGGAAACCGGCGGATTTTACCTATATTCGATTTTACCAAAAACGGAGTGCATGATGGGGTGCGGCTTTTCAACCCGAAAGATACCGAAAGCGTAGAGTTATGCGAGCGGTTCTTTCAAATCTTAGACCTATTGAACATCTGATAGAGCTTGATTCATGGCTAAAAAATCCAGAAAATGCAAAGCTCTTGAGCCATTTTTCGAACGATTGACAATAATTGAATATCACTGGGTCAGCAAGTATATGAGTGGTTTAGCAGCACATACATGGATTCCACTGTATAGCAGATTGGGAGCGTCCGTCTGGTTTAGCCACTTAAAAACCTTCAAAACCGGTTTTGCTGCAAAATACTCTAGAGTGTGATGCTAGTCTGATTAAAAGTGTCATAAGCGTCCAGGTAAGGCAGAACCCCTTGAGTTACAATGCTATTTAAGCGTAATAGGTGTGCCGATCCAGTCATAACATCACTGTATGGTGGGGTCCGTTAGGTGATTGGGCCGTTTTTTATGTTTCCGCCGTTTGTAAATGGCCCAGATTCCCATCGGTGAATTAGCCTGCGGTCCATCGCTGTGCCATCCCAAAGGAATCTAGGGACTATGCCGGATTTTTCAAACGTGAGTTAAGCGCTAAAAACGACGTTAATATTTGCAAAGCCCGAATGATGTAAAAACAGTAATGAGGAAGACAATGTCTATCAATAAATACAGTAGTTATTCCTGGGCGGCTTTGTGGGTGCCAATGATCATAGTCTTAAGCGCCTGTGGGGGGGCACCCAACTCGAGCAGCAGTTCGTCGAGTTCAAGTAGTTCTTCAAGCTCAAGCAGTTCGTCCAGTACCAGCAGCTCCAGTAGTTCAACAAGTAGCTCGTCCAGTTCGGGGGGAGGGAATGCGGTGGACCCGAGTCTAGGCTGTGGCAGTTCGACCAATCAAGAATTGAACAAATGGGTTTCTCAAACTGCAGTTCAAATACAAGGCGTTTCGCGCACCTGGGATGTTCGGCTTCCCAGTGGTTACGACGTGAATCGTGCTTATCCTATGGTGGTTGAATTTCACGGCTGCGGCGGTGGCACCAATAATGTGCCGGTAGAGAACGTGGCGGGGGATCAGGCGATATTTGTACGGGGAAAATCAGTGGGTGATTGTTGGAACGATTCCAGTGCCGACTCGCCCGATATTTTGTTTTTCGATGCCATGGTCGACACCGTCGGTAAAAATGCTTGTGTGGATAACAACCGGATTTTTGCGACGGGCTACAGTAGCGGTTCTTGGCTGACCAGTTGGCTGGCTTGCGTGCGCACTGACACGTTACGTGCGGTTGCAACCATAACGGGCGGGAATAGGGTGCCAAACAATTTTAGTTGCGGCGGACCTATGGCTCAACTTTTTATCCACGATTTGGATGATACCACCAACCTGTGGGAGTGGAATCGACCAGCGCGCGATCGTCTATTGACGGCCAATGGCTGTGACACCACCTCCGTCCCAGAGGATCCGTCACCCTGCGAGCGATATTCCGGCTGCGAAGACAATCCTGTGAAGGTCTGTTTGACAACTGGGGAGAAGCACAGTCGCCAGGATGGTTTTGCCTCAGGTGCTTTTTGGGGATTTTTCTCGGAGTTTTAGAGCTTATCTGAGCCTCTACATCAGAATTAAAGAGGGCCATCGTCAACCAAGGAAATATGGGCGCGTTTCTGTGAAACAGGGTGACGCCAAAATCTCTAAGCGGGCGCTAAAATTTGTGTGTTGTTGATGATTTTCGACAGCCGGTTATTATTAAGTTTTTGAAAGCCCATATTTTGAGACGTATTTAGAGATGGTTTTGGTCGCCCGCTAATCCCCTGTTTTGCTGGCAGCTCTCTACACATATCTGCATGGAGCAGTGCACTATGCGTAACATGCTTCTGGCTCCTTTCTTGCTGTTCGTTTTTGCGATAAAAACGTTTTAGGCAACTTTTGGCTCGGCATCTGACTGGGGGGCGGGAAGCCTTGGTTACGCTTGGGTTAACCAACTCGGCACCAGAAGACGTTCTCTGCAGACGAGAGCCGCAGGGGCTAGCAATGTACCTTTTCGGCTCAAGATGGCGACTTGGAGGCTCCCTAGGCTTCAGGTGGATGTAGTACTATTAACCCAGCAATCTTTTATGTCGGGTTAATGCGGTATAGGGATGTTCTGCCATTGGCCGGAATGGTCAAGGCAAGCCCTTAAAACACAAGGAAATTCACACATTTTCGCAGTATTTTAAAGGCGCGCCATTCAATGGATAGGAGATCTATTGAATGGCTGGGTGAATAGCAAGGTCAGAAGCGGAGACAGCTTTTTTGTTGTGGCTTCGTCTCCACTATAAAGTCGTGTGTGTTGAAAAAATTAAATCGCTTTGGAAAACGTTACTTTTCCAGGGCTGACTAATTAAGAGTAGTTTGACAGTTGCAAAACCCTGGTGTGTGAAGGTGACGAAGTTGCCTCGTTACTCTTCTGATTGACTTTGCCGTATTCACGGCTTGATGAAAAATAAGGTGATCATGCGTGTAAGGTTAAACGAAACTTGAGATTTAAGCCTCTTAGGTTAAGTGTCAAAGTATATGTCTGGTTACCAATTTACGCAGCGGCCCACGGTTCCATATATGTATTTATTTTGATTATTATATTGCAATAGCCTATTACAATCGTAGCGTAATTTAGGTGGGGTGATATATTGCTGAATAGGAAAATAGAATGAAATGTCCAAAATGTAAAGATATAAACTTAAGCCCGACAAAGCTTGATGACAATTTACCTGTTATGGGCTGTAGTAAGTGTGGGGGATCACTGATTTCACTGCTTTATTATAGAGATTGGGTAGAGCGCACTGCAAATGAGAGCGTTGATAATGAAGATGTCGTCGACGTTAGTTCTGTAGAAAGCCATTCTGTGTTGTCGTGCCCGAAATGTGGAAAGCTGATGACTAAATATTCAATTTCGGGAAAGTCTTCAAACAAAATAGATCTATGTGGCAGTTGTGATGAATCTTGGATTGATGGCGGCGAGTGGCAATTGCTTAAATCTCTTAAGCTTTCCAAGAAAATCCCTTCGGTATTTACTGATGCCTGGCAGTTTAAAGTTCGCAATGAGATTAGTGAGTCGAAGCATGTTGAAAGGTTTACGAAAATTCTTGGCCCGGATGATATAGAAACGGCTAAAAAATTCCGAAAGTGGGTGAAAGAGCATTCGAAGCGAGCTGAAATATTATTTTTTGTGGGTAAAGATTAATTTGTTTTCTATTGGCCCGGCAATTTTTTATGTCGGGTTAATGCGGTGCAAGGACGTGCCGGGTTAATAGAAGCTGTCTCGAAAAAGGTATTTTTGTTGGACGGTCTCTTACAATATTCGCATGCGTTTGACTTAGATGGTGCAAATATGAAGCTGTAGCGTAGATGTTAAGCACATTGAGCATTGTTGCCGGCAGGGAGGGTGACCGAGTAGAGCAAGTAGGTGGTGTAAGCGGATAATCACTTACCGAATTCGCAATCAACTCGACAAAGCTGTTGTCGAGTTGATTGCCAGCACTCGGATGCCCCGTTGTTGACTGAGAAGATAATGAAACCCCTTAAAATACAGCTTATTCACACCTTGGCGTGCGTATTTAAGGGCCTGCAATAAAACGATAGGAGATCTATTTTATTGGCAGGTTGATAAATCACTACCAATGCATTCGTGTAATCGTCACTTTGGCGACTACATCTCGCCAGTCATAAAGGCTCGCGTCTAGATCGCCAGTGCCGTGAATGCCGGATGCTATATGCACAAAGCCTTCGCCGCTATCGTCTGGCGAAAAGGGTTCGCCGCCACACTGAGGGCCAGGGATGGAGACGCATAGTTCGTCGTTTGTTTCAGAGCCCGCATCGTAAGCGCGAGCAAATAGAGTGCGGGAACCACGTACGGGTAGGTATACATCGTTTAGTGCAACAAAGGTATCGTTAGTGGGTAACAGCATGGCCGCTAGGCTCAGGCGATTAAAATACCAGCTCGTGTTAACCGTTAGCTCTACCGATTCGCCTGGCCCAAGTAGGCCAGCACTATTTGTAATGTCTTTCACTTTGTGTGATGCCTCAAGCATTGCCGCTAACGGTGCAGTGTTGCCGCCTTCTGCAATGTCTGCAATTTCTTGTGAGGCAGGTTCACCCAGTTCAAATAGGCTAAGGCCATACTTGTGGCTGGCAGCGATAAACGGGGTAAAACTTTGGCCTTTGGTTATATTGGTGATCGTAATTTTGTATTGGCCGTGATCGCTAGCGAAGCTTGTCGATGCGAAAAGGGACGATATGGTCAACAGACTTACTGTGAAAAGTGTTCCTAGTTGTTTTTTCATTGCATTGCTCCTGTTGTTTATTTTTTTACAGCATGAGCAATAAATGTATTCCGTTTTAATTATTGATGTGTAACGGTGGATTCAAGAATGTATAACAAATTTATCACAGGGCGCGTATAGCGTCATGTATCACTCTATATGCGACACCCCTGTGGCCCATGTTAATCTGGTGTCAAAAACTATCAACTCGGCAATCTTTTATGTCGGATTAATGCGGTACAAGGACGTGCCGCCATTGGCCGGAATGGTCAATCCAAGCCCTTAAAATACAAGGAGGTTCACATGTTTTCGCCAGTATTTTATGGGTGCGCAATTCATTAGATACGAAATCTATTTAGTTGCCGGGTTAACAAATGGTATAAACCGTACGAAGGTATTACCTGTTTCGAAGGTTTTCCACCTGGCATGTTGCCCTAGTAAATGGGGTTTGCGGCATGGCAATAGTGCCTGCCCATTTTTTCGTTGCTCTTCTTATGCTCCATATCGTTTGCCATATAGATGGCGCAAAACACTTTACTTCAAATACGCGGTAGAGCAAGGCGTTGAGTCGATGGCGAATATGGCGGTGGATAATGCGCTTGGCTTAAATGTGGTAAAAATTGGGTTCACGCCATTTGATGGCTGTGTCAAAAATGGCAGTCGGTGCGACAAAGATGTGGCGTAAGTTGTTTGCTTTGGGCGTGTTGGATAGAAAATTCGTTGGCTAAACCCCCGTCATTCGGCGTTTTCAGCTGCTCGGCGCCAAAAGTCTGTATTGTGGAATAAAAAATGCTGGCGTTGCTTACAGCAGAATAACGATCTGAACTTTGGGAGGCACGGAGTAACATCATGCGTAAGCTACTGGTACTGACATTTATGGGTTTATTGACGGTGAATGATGCTATGTCTGAACCGTATGGAAAGAATGAAGACTTACTGTTTAGGAGCCGCGAAGCTGTCAAAACTTTTCATCAAGCGCTTGGGGGCAAACTTAAAGCCGCGATGAAAGCGGGCGGGCCGGTTAAGTCGATTGAGGTTTGCAGTCAGGAGGCCCCGTTGATTGCGAGCAGGCTCAGTGAACAGTTTGGTCTCGATATCAAGCGAGTATCTAACAAGGTTCGAAACCCATTGGACACCCCGGATGAAGTGGATCAACAAGGGCTTGACGTGCTCGAAAGTATGTTGAAGGAACAGAATTCGCCTCTGGAGACGGTCTTGACTGGACCGGATGGTCGCCAGCGTTACTACAAAGCCATTGTTATTCAGGCCCAATGTCTTGTTTGTCATGGCAAGAACGTTGATGCCAGCGTGTCAGCTGCACTGGATGCGCATTATCCGAATGACCAGGCAAAAGGTTATGAAATAGGGGACCTGCGTGGTGCATTTGTGGTGACGCACCCCTAAATTAAAAAGCGGGGTCACCATAGGTTAACACTCAAACCATGCTGTTTTTTAGCAAGTGACTGAGCCCGTGTCGAAACCATTTTGGGTTTGTTTGCCGGTGCTGAGAGTTGCGGATGATTTTGGCCGAGCTTTCATTAAGCCCGCTGGGTTGATTTCGCACCAGGCAAATAACTGCAAATAGGTTGTGGGACCCAATTGGGTGTTCTTTTAAAGTCCGCTCAATTTTCGATACAAGGTTCTCTCGCTTACGCCCAGTGCTCGCGCCAGTTCCTTGTGGCTGCCTGGGTGCTGGCGTTGAACTTGTTTTAAATAGTCGTTTTCGACTTCCTGTAGCGGTCGAATCTTGCCGACTTTTTCCTCCGTGCTGATCGGGCTGTTGCTCAGGTGACGCAGGCCGATTTTATCGCCGTCGCAAAGCAAGATCGCACGCTCGATGATGTTACGGAGTTGTCGGATATTACCTTCGAAACGTTGTTGGCTCAGCCATTTGAGGGCTTTCTTTTCGAAGGCGAGTTGGCGCTTCGGGCTGAGCTCCTGGAGGAGCCCTTGTGCGATAACCGGGATGTCATCGCTGCGTTGAGCCAGCGTCGGCAGGTAGACCGGGTAGGGGCTGATGCGAAAGAACAGATCTTTACGGAAGTGGCCTTCTTTAACCATCTCTTCCAGGTTCTGGTGGGTTGCGCAAATCAGGCGAAAATCGGCCTGTTTTTCCTCGACGCTCCCAACCGAACGGTAAGTTCCGGCTTCCAGCAGCCTAAGCAGTTTGACCTGCATGCCCATCGGAATGTCTCCCACTTCATCCAGAAACAGAGTGCCGCCCTGCGCCGCCCGCACCAGGCCAGGTTTCTTGTTGATCGCGCCGGTGAAGGCGCCTTTTTCGTGGCCGAACAGTTCGCTTTCAAATAGCGTTTCATTTAGGCCAGAACATTCGACGGTGACAAAAGGGCGATGACTGCGCAGGCTGTGGCTATGTAGGTAGCGCGCTGCCAGTTCCTTGCCTGTACCGGTCTCGCCCAGTAACAGCACGCTGATGTCACTGGGGGCGGCACGGTTGAGTAGGTCCAGTAAGCGGGTGAAGGGTTGGCTGAAGCCAAGCATGTTCTTGTCCTGCGTGCTATCAGGCAATACGGTGCGCATGATCTCGACAAAGTATTCCACTTCGCCACTCGCCTCGTCGGTGACTGGTGTCAATTCGACATCCACATGTTCCTTGCCGCTCTGTGTGTTGTGAATGTGCAATACGCGTTCACGTTGCTTGCTTTCTAGGCTTTGGCGCAGCGGGCACGCTTCGCCGGCTTCATCGCAGGGTTTTTGATACCCGTGTGATACCTGATAACAATAGTGACCTTTGGCCTCGGCCGAATAATGCTGCATATAAGCTTTATTCGATGCAACGATCTCATAGTGGCGGTTGAGCAGTATGGCCGGTTCGTCAATGGCATTGATGATGGCTTCGAATTGATGCTCGTTCATGGCGGGCGATGTCTCTGTCCAGATTTCTAGGAATCATAACGTATTTGACGAAATAGTATGACGATACATGCCAATAATGGCGGTTAATTATTGCGTTTGCATAAACTAAGGTCTATAAGTTATTGAAAAATATATAGATAAATGTTTCTTGTCCCTAGTGCATACCTGGCACTGACTTTGCGAGCTACCGTAGTGCGAACCACCCGAACCACCATATATAGCTAGGGTAAATACATTGTTGTTTCGGATTGAGGTATGCCCTGCGGGTATGGCTAGCTAAAGAGATACCAGTTTGATGAAGCCGTTTTTTGAAATATTCACGGTGCTTTCGCACTCTTGGCGAGCGCATCCACTTGGCTGGGAGATATCCATAGTGCTGGCTTTCAAGCTGGTGATAATCATTGCGATCAAGGTTGCGTTCTTCTCTGAGCCGGTGGACCTCCAACACCAGGATCATCGGGTTGAGCGAGCTTTTGGTCTGGAAACCCGTGACAGCAAACCGTCACCCCAATTGTCTGAGGAGTCACTTTGATGGATGAAACCGTCGTCGATCTTTCGCGTCTGCAGTTTGCGATCACTGCATTTTATCATTTCCTATTTGTACCATTGACGCTGGGGCTGGCCTTCATCCTGGCGATTATGGAGTCGGTATATGTGATGACCGGCAAGCAAGTTTACAAGGATATGGTTAAGTTCTGGGGCAAGCTTTTCGGTATCAATTTCGCGCTGGGCGTGACAACGGGGCTGACGATGGAGTTCCAGTTCGGCACCAACTGGGCCTATTACAGTCATTACGTCGGTGATGTGTTCGGTGCCCCTTTGGCAATCGAAGGTTTAATGGCTTTTTTTCTGGAGTCAACGTTTATCGGTCTGTTTTTTTTCGGTTGGGAGCGCTTGACGAAAGTACAGCATCTGATAGTGACCTGGCTGGTGGCGATTGGATCAAATCTGTCGGCCTTGTGGATATTGATCGCCAACGGTTGGATGCAAAACCCGGTCGGAGCGGAATTCAATATGGTTACCATGCGTATGGAAATGACCAGCTTTTCCGACCTGATATTCAACCCGGTGGCACAGGTTAAATTTGTACATACGGTTTCGGCGGGTTATGTTACTGGGGCCATGTTTGTACTGGCGGTTTCGTCTTATTACCTACTAAAAAAAAGGGACCTACCGTTTGCTCGCCGTTCCTTTGCCATTGGCGCGAGCTTTGGGGTGGCCTCCATTTTGTCTGTCATTGTACTGGGTGATGAATCCGGCTATGAGTTGGGCGATGTCCAGAAAACCAAGCTGGCAGTGATTGAATCTGAGTGGGACACCCACGAAGCACCTGCTGCGTTTACTGTTTTCGGTTTTCCCGATGAAGAAAACATGAAAACCGACTACGCAATCAAAGTGCCGTATGCGTTGGGTTTGATTGCCACGCGCTCCATCAATGAAGAAGTTACCGGAATCAAGGATCTGATTGTTGAGCATGAAGCGCGGATTCGAAAGGGCATTATTGCTTACGATCTGTTGCAGAAAATGAAAAACGGCGAAATGACACAAACGAACAAGGCGGCTTTTAACGACGTAAAAAAAGATCTTGGTTATGGCCTTCTGCTGAAGAAATATACCGGCGAAGTCGTCGATGCGACTGAGGGGCAGATTAAAATGGCCGCGCGCGACACCATCCCGGCGGTTGCACCGATGTTCTGGACTTTCCGCGTTATGGTCGGCCTCGGTTTTCTGATGTTGTTTCTGATTGGTGCGGCATTTTATTACGCCAGTAAACACACGGCAGAACATCAGACCTGGCTATTGAAGGCGCTGATGATCGCCTTGCCTGCGCCCTGGATTGCCAGCGAAATGGGCTGGTTTGTTGCCGAATTTGGTCGTCAGCCCTGGTCGATTGGTGAGGTGCTACCGACGGCTCTTTCTGTGTCCTCGCGCAGCGTGTCCGATTTATGGCTCAGCCTCGGAGGTTTTATTGTGTTTTACACTGGCCTACTGATTGTGGAAATGTACCTGATGTTCCGTTTTGCTCGGCTTGGGCCGAGCAGCCTGAAAACCGGTCGTTATCATTTTGAAGCGCAAAGTGCCGAGTCCGGCTCGAATCAGTCACTGGCATAGGAGTAAAATACATGGACTATGAAACTTTGAAACTGATCTGGTGGGTGTTAATTGGTGTTTTGCTGATTGGTTTTGCCGTCACAGATGGCTTTGATATGGGTGTGATCAGCCTGCTCAAGATTGTTGGTAAAACCGATGATGAGCGGCGCGTCATGCTCAATACCGTCGGCCCGCATTGGGACGGTAACCAGGTCTGGTTTATCACGGCCGGTGGTGCCATTTTTGCGGCGTGGCCGATTGTTTATTCGGTGGCTTTTAGCGGGTTGTACTGGGCTTTGTTATTGGTGTTGTTCGCGATGTTTTTTCGGCCAGTTGGTTTTGAGTATCGTTCAAAAATAGAAAGTGCCAAGTGGCGCAATATTTGGGATTGGCTTCTGACCATTGGTGGCGCGGTGCCTGCGCTGGTATTTGGCGTCGCTTTCGGCAACCTTTTTCTGGGTTTGCCGTTTACGCTGAACGCGTTAATGCAAACAACTTATCAGGGTGGTTTTTGGGGGCTCTTGACACCTTTTCCTTTACTTTGCGGTGTCGTCAGCCTTGCGATGCTCAGCATGCATGGCACGACATTTTTACAGATGCGAACGGCAGAAGGCCTTTTGCATCGCGCCAGGAACTTCACTGTAATCACTTCAATCATGACTCTGGTGGCCTTTATGCTTGCTGGAGTTTGGATCGCCCTTGGCATTGATGGCTTTGCCATTCAGGGTGAGATTGCCAGTGGTGGAGTGATGACGCCTCTCGATAAATCAGTCGTTGTCGGTGCAGGCCTTTGGCTGTCCAATTACGCTCGTTACCCGATTACAATGTTGGCGCCTGTGCTGGGGTTTGTCGGATTGTTGATGACACTCCTGTGTACATTAAAAGGTAAGGCCGCGTGGGCTTTTGTCGGCTCATCACTGGCGATTACCGGAATCATCTGCACCGCCGGCTTCAGCCTGTTTCCCTTTGTTATGCCATCGAGTATTGACCCGGTGTTCAGTTTGACCATGTGGGATGTAGTATCGAGCAAGATGACACTTGGCATCATGTTTGCGGTGGCCATGATATTCGTCCCGATTGTGCTGTGCTATACCGCTTGGAGCTACTACAAAATGTGGGGTGTGATCCGGGCAGAACATATCCAAGCCAATCAGGTTGGCATGTATTAATCAACGGCCACCTATTAACCTGGCAATTTTTTATGTTGGGTTAATGCGGTACAAGGACGTGCCGCCATTGGCCGGAATGCCCAATGCAAGCCCTTAAAATACAAGGAAATTCACACATTTCTGCCAGTATTTTATGGGCGCGCAATTCAATAGATAGGAGAACTATTGCATTGCCGGGTTAATAGACAGATTCAGGAGAATGAAAAATGTGGTATTTCACGTGGATACTTGGCGTATTACTGGCGTGCAGCTTTGGTATTATCAATGCGATGTGGTTGGAAGTTAGCGAAAATATGGATAGGGAGCCTAATGGTCCCACACCGGGCGTCAAAGACGTACAGTGAATACACAATCCACTACCGAACAAACGGAAACCGAAAAGGACAGCGTAGCCGGCGGTTTTAGCCGTTTAATTTCTTTTGTACTGGCAATCGGTATGGCGCTGTTTGTTCTGCTCGGGCCACAGTTTCTGGCCAGAAGCCCGGAGCAAATTGACCACGGCTTATTGTCCTTTTCGATGTTAGGTTTGTGTCTGTTGTTTGTGCATGGCGTCGGTTTTAGCGTCAAGCATCCGCTTGCTCGGTTCTTGCTTAATCCCTGGATGCTTTGGCCGCTTAATATTGTGCTCTTAGTCTGGCAGTTGTTCTGAGGTTTCTATTGCTTCGGTTTTTGAGATTAGAGGCAGAGATAGGTTAGGATCAAAACCAAAATGCTTGAAGTCTGCTTCTGTCTTCAAGCATTCGGTGAACGTTACTAACAGCACCTGTTTAGCGAGATTAAAAACTCTACCAATCCAGGCGTAAGTCAAAAGGCTGAACCTTATCGTCTGGAAGTGTTTCGGTGGTGTCATCCACTGATTGATAGACGTTAACTGCGGGTGCTAGGTTTGCATCGCGACCATGGATAAAATCCTGGTCCTGAACAATCGTGTAGTAGGCTTTATTCAGTGCCAGCGCGCGCTCGGGTGATGGTGTGATCAGTGTATAGATATCGGCATCGGTGACCTTATCAGCTAGGACATTGCCATCAGTATCAAACCATCGAGCAAGCATTTCGGTATTTTGGCGAAACTCGTCGCCACCGCCCACCTGCTCTAGATATTGCAAAAACTCCCCGGTATTTTCACCGCGGGTGGGGCTGTCTGGCATGCCGCGGTAATCAATGTAACCCCAGCCCATGGCGCCATCCATTTTACGTGCAAAAGCAAAAGTCTGATCGATGGTGGTGCCAATGGTGCTATGGCACCCCATGCAAAATAAGGTCTCCTCTTTGTTTTGCAGCCGCAGATGACCTTCTTTTGCCTCGATGAAGCCGTTTAGCTGCCAACCAAAATCGTTGGCGCTACCGCGCTCTTGCCGGTAGACATAATTTGGTAGGTTCTCATCGATTTTTTCTTGGTGCTCGTTGCCATAAGCTGATAGCAAGCTCGCTTGGTTCAGAAATTTTATTTTCTTCATGTAGCGCACTTCTTTCATGCGCGGAGGAATAACGGTTTCGCCATGTTCGTTTATGCCAATGTAGCGCACGGTGTGTAAAAACTCTGTGCCGAGTGGATAGAGCATGTCGCTTAACATGATGTTATCCGCATCGCCAACATAATTGAGTTGTCGGTTTATTTCTGTCACCGAAGACAGAACGCCATCATTGTTTAAGTCGGCACAGACTGCGTTTTCATCAATCTCTGGCACGGTTAAGGTGTCCAGGTCTTTAATGGCCATCTCGACTAAGGATAAGTTGGCGAGATACACATCGCGTGAGTAGCTGAGGCTGGCACAGCTGGCCTTAGAAAACGCTTCGGGCAAGCGGATCATCACGTCATCGGTTGAGCCGTTGGTGGGCCAGAACGTGCTGGGCAAGGGCTTGTAGTTGAAAGCGACCCAACGGCTGCCATCTCGTGCGATGCCGTCCTGATCAAAGGCTTCAGCCCCTTGTTGCAAATTATGCAATTTAGGAATGGGGCCTTGCCAGTCGTCCATGGCTTCGAGTTGTTTGATCAATACAGAGTAATTGTCGGCATTGATGTAATCCATAATAAAATCATCGCTGATTGCGTTAATACGATCACGACGGTCTTCAAATAAATTTTGCCAGCGATTTGTCAAACCGAAATCGGAAAAAGCATATTCCTGTTGCAGGTTTCCATCTTCCATAGCGTTTGGCCGGTCATCAAAGCCATAGTTCTGATGACACACTTGGCAGGGGTTATAGCGACCTTCGTGCTTGGTGTAACACTGAGGCGGAATAACGCCTTCGGCGTTGTAGGTCGTTACACTCTGCGCCATGCGAATCTCGCCTGGCTTAACCTGTGAGGCGCTAACGGGTGCCGGGTTTTCGGGCTGGGCTTTGGAGGAGGTTGGCTTCTCATCGCTATTACAAGCGCACAGCAAGCCTGAGCCAGCGAGAAGAAAAAGAGCAAGGGAATAAGCTTTCATAGTGAATTACTTTAGTCATGCAAAAAAACAGGCAGAGCCAGAGCTCTGCCATTTCAAAGTGCTATTGAATGACCTGCGAATAAGCAGAGTTAAATTGCAGGATCGTCAAACAGCCAAACCATATTGTTTTCGTGGTTACCGGTATCTTCACCGATCAGCACGCGACCGTCGTTTAAGATCACTAGGTTGTCTGGGTTGGAGATATTGTTGACGTTGCATTGATTAACACTGCGGTCGGCATAGTAGGGGCCGCCCACAATAGCGGGTACCATGGTTGAAACATCAACTAGGCCATCGGCGTTTTTCATAAGTTTCATGCGATAGACCAATCCGCATTTACCGTTTGTGCCATCCAGTTGAATGTCTCCCTCGCCATCGCTCATGGTGGAATCGTATGATGACATTGCAATGTAGGCGTAGGCTTGTGCGCCGTCTGCGGCACCGTCATTCCACCAGGTATCCGCTAGGCCAAAGTTAATGTTCACACCTTCCATCTTCCGAAATTCGCCACTGGCGCCGAGCGCAACAGCCGCTTTGCGACTTTCCAAAAACGCAGGACGGTCATCACTGAAAGGGCTGGTGGCGATCGTGCCATCACCATCGATGTCGGCGTTTTTCTTAGCTTCTGCCCAAGCCATAATTTGGCTATCGCTGATAAGTTTGGCATCGCTAACTGAGCCATCAAAGCTGCGGATCATTGCTTCAATTTCGTCATTGGTACCGTGGCCAAGCTCTACCCATTCGATAGCAAGGCTTGCCTCGGCAGGATCGGTAACGCCATTGGTCTGGGTCACTTTCGCGCCATAGAGCGTACCGGCCGAAAGATCGCCAGCTGTATCGGCGACAAACTTGAAGAACACAACGCCACTGCCGTCATCACTTAAAAAGACCGTTTTTAAATCGGGCATAACCACTGAGTTTTCATGAGAAAAACGCCCCATTGCAAAGTGCTTAGTCACTTCAACGTTGGCCACGTTACTTGCTGTTGCAGAACCGTTAGTGCCGATTTCGACGATATAGCCGTAATCGTATGGGTTTGGCCATGCGCCTGTGCCATCAGCAGGATAACCGAGGTATTTGGCTACTGCACTGGGCTCGCCCGCGCTTGCGTCATACCATTCGGTGGTGACATCAAAATAGAGTTCTTCTGATGACAGTGGTGTAGTCCAAGGGCTGACAGTACCAAAGCAGTTTACCCAGGTGCCTTTCACTGAGCTGAAATCCAGCATACCTTCTTGAGCGATGGTTTGGTAACCATTTTCGTCCAGGCCGTCGACATGGATTCGGCTCATGCCGCCGGGACGATCTTCCCAGTTGGTGTAAACGTAAAAGCCTGAGTCGCCGTCTGAGATGACGCCGTTAAAGTCGGGGTCGTTTGAGTTCTTAATAACGGTGGTGCCGTCGGCGGCAATAATATCGCCCATGGTATTCATATCAGCCAGCGCGACATTTTGTTGGGTTAATACTTGGTAGTGGCCAACAGCCGTCATTACCACTTCTTTATCGCTGTTAAGAATCGGCGTTTCCAACTCGGCAACATCACCCAGTGCGCTAAAATCAGCGCCGACAATGACACCGACGGTACCCTTGTCAAAAATCATACCGTCTTGGTCTGCGGTGGTGTTAGCGGCGTCTGGGTGCTGTACGTTCAGGAAGAAAGTGCCATCGCTATTTAAGAACATACCTGTAAATTCGGCGCCGAGCGGTGCGGTAACCAAGCGACGTAGCGCTTCACGTGGTACGCCTTTATGGCCCACGGGACCTTGCTCACCCTCTATGCCTTGGTCGCCTTTCTCTCCTTGAATCCCTTGATCGCCTTTCTCGCCTTGTGGGCCACGTTCGCCATTGGTGCCATTATGTCCATCGCTGCAGCCACTCAGGCCAACAAGGGTTGCTCCGCACGCCGCTGCAATGCATAAGGACAAAAGTTTCATTTTCATGGTTACCTCTAATGCTCGTAATGTGAGATTTAGCTCACGTGAGTTAAATTGTCTGGGGGAATTTAAGGGTTCAATATGACAGAGAGCAGAATTATTTATGACAATTGGATGATATTTTTATTAATGGAGCGTTACACTGGAGGCGCATGGGTGGCAACAGAAAGGACACTTATTCCAAGGCCCCCAGAATTGACCGAAGTACAGCGGAACAAATCGATCGCTCTTTTCTCCAGTTGCCCCCCAGCCGTGGAGCACCAAAGCCCATTGAAAACCAGTTGTGTTTTGATGGTATGCGATGACTTTAGATCCAAGGCATGCAGGAAAAATATTTCTGCGTGTTACTCTTTCCTCTGTGCTTACTGGTGCAGGCTTCAATGCCGGAAAGAACACGGCATTTTGCTGTTTCAAAAAGGCTATTACGTTGGAAAATCCAGCGTGGAAAGGGTTTTAAGTCTATTCTTGAGTATATTTCTTGCGAAAGCTTTGAGTTTGCATCCGATTAACTTGCGCAAGATAAAGCTTACCTTTGACAAGGATATGCACAAGGAAAAGCGGTTGGCGGACGCTACACCGTGCGGTTTTTGGCGATGTCCAGACCGATTACTGACATCGTCCTCAATCATGGTTCTTATTAACCCGGCAATTAAATAGATCGCCCATCTATTTAAATGCGCCCTCTTAAAATACTGGCGTTATTTCCATTAATAAAGTTTGTCAATTATAGGTGAGTAAAAGGTGACTGGGACGGCTTTAGTTGGAAATGTATGTTATAGGATAAAGTCAGGTGCTCGCGCCTCTAATCTCTAACTGGAAGCAGACAAGAGCTGATGCTCGAGCGAGTGGGGCACCCCTAATGCAAAAACAAGGGATCGGATTGCGTTTTAGTGGTTTAAAGGCTGTAGGCTGGTAAATAGGGCCTGAGAGGGGTCCTCAGGCCTTCTTGATATTGTTTTTTAGGGATCCAGATTCAGTTACGGTGGCTTCTCTGTTTTGACCTCTTGTGTCGCCCTACCTTTTATATTCAGAAGTTATTGAAAATTTATCCGAGCGTCCCTTGAAGAGAGTGGCTTAAAGGTTTCCGGTGTTGAAGCCCTAAAAGCCATAAAGACAGCTCGCCTAATAAGGCGAGTGGGGAACTCGAAAAGCTCGACGATCTGAATGGTTTTAACCTCACGAGTATTTCCCCTTGAATGCTTAAATTCATAGCGGTAACTGGTCGACGGTGTTCATATGCAAAACAGAGGGCAGCTAGCGTACGCCATTCAAAAAGTGCAGGTGCTTGTCATACTGATTGACCACATCGGCAATAATTTGCTCTTCATTCCATCCCATCACATTGTAACCTTGGCCTCCTTCGGTGAGGTAAACCTCCGCGATGCAATAGCGCAGTTTTTCTTCGCGTTTGCGCTTGGTATCACTGAAAACAAAACTCGGTGGCTGGTAGTGGCGGGCGTGTACTGAATAGAAAAAATCCATTTCGTCACCGTGGCGTACTTCAATCCACATGCGGCCTTTATCGTCGCTGGCGACACTCGCTTGAATACCTTTTTGACTGAGCTCTGCCTGAACCTTCTGCAACGCCGGTTTTACCGTATTGTCAATAAATTGCAACACCTTTTCGCGAGTTGGGTGGCTTATTAAACGGTTAAGATGCATTTGCCAGGTAACGGGGTTGTTTACGACTCTTGGTGCTAGCATGGCGTCTTTCAGGCGGGTGCGCTTAACGATCTCTAAATGCAGCGCGCGAGCAAGCCCCCAGCACATCAACAGCATGATGACAGTAAAGGGTAAAGCACTGGCAATAGTAGCGGTCTGCAGCGCCGTTAAGCCTCCTGCCAACAATAGCGCGGCCGCGATTAGGCCTTCAGTTACTGACCAGAAGATTCTCTGCCAAACGGGTGAATCATCGTCTTGCCCTCCAGAAGTCAGCATGTCGACCACTAGTGAGCCTGAATCCGATGAAGTCACAAAAAAAGTGACCACCAAAACCGTAGCCAATAGCGAAGCAATAGATGACAGTGGGAAATATTCAAAGAATTTAAAGAGCGCCACTGAAGCATCTGCCGATACCGCTTCGGCGAGCTCAACGATGCCCTCGGTCATGACCAGGTGGATGGCTGAATTACCGAAAAAGCTCATCCACATAAAGGTAAAGCCCATCGGTACCAGTAACACCCCGATCACGAATTCCCTAATAGTACGTCCGCGGGAGATTCGAGCAATAAACATTCCCACAAACGGTGACCACGCAATCCACCATCCCCAGTAAAACAGGGTCCATCCACCCATCCAGCCTTTAGGTTCATAGGCGTTGAGGTTAAAGGTGCTTTCGACGATGCTTGAAAAGTAGTGCCCGGTATTTTGCACAAAGGTTTTGAGTAGTAGTACCGTGGGCCCAGTTAGAAGCACGAAAAGCAGCAGTACTACTGCCAAAATTAAATTTAATTCAGAAATACGCCGAATGCCACCATCCAGCCCAACCACGACGGAGATGGTCGCAAGGCTAGTAATTCCCGCAATCAAAGCGACTTGGACGCCCACACCCTGCGGTATATCAAATAGATAACTCAAGCCTGAGTTGACTTGAATTACGCCAAGCCCCAAAGACGTTGCAACACCAAATAAGGTGCCCAATACAGCGAAAATATCAACCGCATGGCCAATAGGCCCATGAATTTTTTCGCCAATTAACGGGTACAGCGACGAGCGAATGGTTAAAGGTAAACCCTGGCGAAAGGAAAAGTACGCGAGTGCCAATGCTACGACGGCATAAATACCCCAAGCATGCATACCCCAATGGAAAAAGGTAATGCGCATCGCCTCACGTGCCGCTTCGGCCGTGCCGGGCTCGGCCGTCGGCGGTGCGGCCATATGCATGATGGGTTCGGCAACACCGTAAAACATCAGGCCTATGCCCATGCCTGCGGAAAATAACATCGCAAACCAAGAGCCGTATCCATAATCGGGCTCAGAGTGGTCCGGCCCTAGCTTAATGCGCCCATAGCTGGATAGGGCCAGTATCACCACGAAAACCAGGAATATCGCCACGGCCAATACGTAAAACCAGCCTGCAGAAGTGACAATCCACTTTTGCACTGCACTGAATACTGTCGCCGCCTGTGAGGGCATCAGTATGGTAAACAACACAATAAACAGGCAAAGGCCCGCGGCACCAAAAAATACTGGTGGGTTTATTTGTACCCTGGGCTTCCGGTGTTCGGTTGTGTGTTCATGGGGCGTATTGCTACTCGTGTCGCTCATTCGTACTCCACCGTGTTTAATTAAAATATATATCTAGAGAAACATAAATCGCATCAAGTTTCGGTGCGTGATGTTACTGCCCGCGCCCCAATTCTCGGTGAGATAAAAAACCGCGTCATATTGTCAGTTGCTGCGGGTGTGGGTTAATAAAGCCAGCATTCATTTGATCGCCATGACCTGCCAGGGACGATTTGCAGCTCGATAGAATAACCCGGAATCCACCGACCCTTTGGTGTAGATAATCAAAGCCTCATCCCCCGTTGACCGCCGCTATTTTGGTTTGCCCCGATACCAAAACTGGCCTCGTTTCCTGCTTGCGTAAAGGAAACCCAGCTGAGCAGTAACATAAATGTAGAAAATCGAAGAAGCCTCAATTTATTTTTCATGTGGTAATGCCTATGGCGAGCAAGTAAAGCAATAAATACATACGACTGCTCTGAAAGTCGTTTGTAGCTGATTAGCGTCTATAGCCAGTCAGAATCCGTATTTCTAGCTGTTAGTGCTACACCTTTTCAGGTTGACACATTCGAGGCCAAAGTGGCGTCATTTTGACGAAGTTGACGCAGATGGTCACTTCAGATTGAATCAGTACACGCTTATATAAATAGCAAGCATGTGCATTTTCTGGCTATGAGTCACCGGCAAAGCGGGTGGCTGCAAAGCGGGTTGAGTTGCATCTAATATGCATAGATTTTGTGTATATCTTTATCTATTAACCCGGCAATTCAATAGATTTGCTGTCTATTGAATTGCACGCCCATAAAATACTGGCAGAAATATGTGAATTTCCTTGTATTTTAAGGGCTTACATTGGCCATTCCGGCCAATGGCGGCGCGTCTTCGTATTGCATTAACCCGATATGAAAGATTGCCGAGTTAATAGCTTAGCACTTAATTCAAAAGGCTGATACTTTGAGTTCCTACACTACAGAATATTTGCGCTTTCTGTGTATTCTGAATTTTCACTTTTAGGGTGCTAGACTCTCACGCTACTTATACTACTTTAACGCAAAAAATGCTCTGCAATCAATACCATGCTACGGTTATCGAAGGATTTGTTTATCGTTGCAAGGGTACTGCGGCCCTGCAATAAACTAGCACATAAGTTTTTCAGTTCAGTTTTATTTCTACAGGTTAGAGAATTTCAACGCGATACAGTTCAGTCGGTTTGGTTTTATTGACTAAATACAGGCCTATTCTCGTCAAGAAAAATTGGCTTTTTTGCAGTGTTGTTTGGTCGGTCAATACTTGCAATCTTTTTCGAAGTGAGTGAGATTTTATTTGACAGGATATTGTTGTTGATATCGAAACGCTCACCTGGGGTGGGCGCATTTAGACTATGGCTTTTGTTTATAGGTAAGAAAAATCAAAACAATATAAGCGCTTAGGTCACGTCAAGTGCAGGGATTTTTCGAACACTGGCGACAGTGTCTCAAGGGTGATGATCAGAAAGGTAAGGGTGACCTATTGGGTTGCCGGGTTAATAGGCTGAATCAGACGTTTCCTGTAAAACACAAACCCATTTACGTAGAGATGAAAAAAAGGAGCCAAAAGGCTCCTTTAACGATCGTACTGTGGATTATCGATTGGCCCTGCGTTGTGCAAAATAGTTTTGCATCCATTGGAGGGCTGGACGTGGTTGACCGTTAATTAGCAAGCGCGCATCACCATCTGAGAGCCAACTATGATCGTCGCCCCAGATAGTAATACCCTGTACCGCCGGGTGCTCCCAAAAAACGGGGAACAATTTTGAATAGCGGTCACGTTGGACATCATCTGTGCCGCGAATATCCAGTTCTGTCACATGAATGGGCAAGCCGGTTTGTGCCAGGTTATCTAGATTGTTTTTGAGTTGAGACGCGTTCATGTTGTCTACGCTGAAGGCGTGTGATTGAATCCCCACTGCATCGATGAGATTGCGTGATTTAAGAATGTTGATGATGCCCTTATAGCGACTGATGGCATTTGGGTCGTTGATAATACCGTAGTCATTCAATACGAGCACTTGATTGGGGCAGTGCTGTCTGGCTTTCTCAAAACTCCAAACAATCCAATCCCAACCGGTTGAACCCGCGCCGCCGAGTGAATCTCGGAACGTTGCTGGTGCGTGCAGGGGCTCGTTAACCACATCAATGATTTTGGTGTCAGGGTATCGCTCGCAGTAGAGCTTCATTAAGTTTTCGATTTCAGATTGTACGACAGCATTTGAAAGCCCGCCGCCGTTTTTAATCCAGTCAGGCTCTTGTGAACCCCACACGAATACATGGTGTTTAAAAAGAATGCCATTGGCTTTTGCAAATTCATACGTCGAATCGATTGGCCCCCAATTGTAAGTGCCCTGACTGGGCATCAGCGGCCCCAATTTGCCCGCATTTTCCATTGTCACCTGGTTCCAATACTGCGAGAAGTCGTTGCGAGGTCCATTTAAAATATTGCCGAGATATTTGTTCTCACCGGCAGCCATACCCACGGTAAATGGGCCACCTAAGTCCGGTACCTCGGGCTCTTTCGGAGGAACATATTCGCCGCCAGTGGATGAGTAGATTGCAAAACCGCTGATTTGGGCATTGTCGATCTGAGAAATCAACTCGATGGTGAGCGATTCGTCGGCCACGGCTATATCATTCGCAATTATTTCGAGCGCAACATCGTGACCATGCTCATCAAACAAATCGACATTTTGAATAACCGGCTGTCCCTCAACATTGACGCTAAATTGGCGCGCACCGGCTGCGGTTTGATACATCTCCACGAGATGGAGCTTCACGCTGTATGACGCATTGGTAACCGGAATTTCGTATTTATAGGAGCCATAGCGTTCTGTTTGATACACTGTATCATCTGTCACGCCGCTGATGGTGTCGGTGGTCGAATTGGTTGAGCCACCAGTGGAAAAGCGATCCGCACTGTATTGGATACCGTCAACGGTGACTTCTTGGAAGCCGCCTGCGTTGACCGCAAATACGAATTGATCATTCGGTCCGATGCTGCCAGAACTTGAACTTGAACTTGAACTTGAACTGGAGCTGGAGCTGGAGCTGGAGCTGGAGCTGGAGCTAGTGCTGGAGCTGCTTGAGGAGCTCGAGCCGGGATTGTCGCCCCCGCAGGCGGCGAGGCAGACGGCGGTTGTACAAATGATGAGCTTTTTCAATTTACTACCCTATAATTTTGTCAGAATAAGAATTTCGGCGTTGTTGGCGTACAGATAAAGATCATATAAACGTAGGTTGGAATGGTACGCTAATATTCGAGTACATGAATGCCGCATGGCTCACTATAGGCCGCAAGGTGGCTGTCTTTATCTGACGGAAGTCTCATTTTTACTGAAGAAGCGGCATCTAATCAGGCATAAGGTGATCAGTAACTGATCGTTTTGGCTGTTTTATTGCGCAAGTCGAACATTTACTCGCCGTCAGAATAGAAGCCAACCTATCTTTTTTTAACTTCAGTGGGGCCCTGCGTTTTTAATGAGTGATTCCCTGCGGTAGTCTGTATCGAAGGTTGATTTCGCTAAAGGCGCCGTTTTTTGAGTTTGCTGATTGAGCAGAGCCCCGGGGTTGGCATTCACATGCCTGGCTAAAACAGTTGGCTAAAACAGAGGGTGGCGTTCAGAAAACGCTAAAGAAAACGGTTGACCCCTGGGGACGCTCATTACGCCGCTACTGGAATGCCTCATGTGGCTCCGAGACTCACATGAGCATTTTTTCGAGGTAGGTAAAAGGAAAATTCAAATTCACAGAGAATGACTATTCAATTACGGAGTAAGTTCGCTTAATCAGTGCGTCAAACGCGAGGTGAGCGACGCGTCTGCCATATGCGTTACATGCCAGATGGCGCTCGGCTAAAAATTAAAGTCAAGTGTTAGTGCGATCGTAAAATTAATGCCGGATGTCCATTTAAGCCTAAAATATTTTCATTAACTGCAATATCTTTACAGCAGGAAGTTATTCCATATGGTTTTTGGGCTATGGATTTTTTTGCTGATGAAGTATGAGGTCTCTGAAAATAGGTCGAAAGCTTAAATTTTAATAAGCGCTCACAACGTAAAACAAAATCATATGACTATTCTTTTAATATGAGAGCCACCATTTCTCGGCCCAAATCATCATCCAAAATAATCGTTTCTATGACGTTGACGGTAAGCGCTGATCCACGATTTCCAATATAGTTGAATTTGAACGGAGTAACCGATATGTCGACAAATGTTTGTTGTACAAAATCGATAAACTCCGCCTTAAATTGTGGTGGTATGTTTTTTTCAATAAAAGAATGTTGGTGGTAAGGTGAAGGCCCAATATCTAATTTGGTTTCGGCAGCCGGGCTGCAGTAACGTATAAGACCTCGTCTATCAAGCACAAGAATCAATTCGCCGGTAGCTTCGAGGATTTTGGCTAGTCTTTGGCTTAGCACTCTATACTTTAATACTTTGCTTTGTTCTTTATTCAAAAGGAATGCGAAGGTCAATGCGGAAAGAGTTAAGATTGCAATTACAATAAACGTATAAATTATTTGTGACGATATGCGCTTCAAGTAGTTTGAATGGGTTATTGCGGAAACGATATAGATACTATGATTAGAATCTGGGCCCCCAAAGTGAAGAGATGTTGCAGCGTAGTGAATAAATTCATCTTGTGTTTTGTGCATCAATACAACTTCGCTGTTGATATCTGGTAGGTCTTCTCCCGTAAATGTATGCCAGTTTTTTGTGGGGTCAAATTCAAACTCGAATTCGTAATTTGGATCTGGGTGTATCAAAAATCCACCGTTTTGGTTAACCACATAAGATGTACCTGTATTCATTGATGTCTTGAGAAGGTCGAGAAAATACTTGGCATTGTAGTTAATGATGACAAACCCAAATGGATTGTCGTTCTCATCATACACGCCTTTCACAATCCTGAATGTGGGCCAAATAGGGCGCTCTATTTCTCCCCACTCCCTATTGAGATCTATATCACTATAGTAAATAGAATCCGCTTTAGTGTTCAATGCATTCTTAAAGTACTTTCGGTCGGCTTTGGTTTGCAGCATTTCTTTTGGTACGACCTCAATGTTTAATCCATTTGAGTGTACGCGTACAAGCTCTAGTCCATTATTTTGTACGCTAATAAACCGCACTTGTCTTACATCTTTGTGTGTTCTTATATACTCGGTGAAAATTATTTCAAGGCGTCGCTTCCATTGCTCAAGGTTTGTTGAATCTAAGGCATCTACACCTGCATTGTGTGTTGCACGAACAATACCTGAAATTGGTGGTAGTTGGGTTAAAAAATTTATTTGAGATTCAGCATTGCGTAAGTAATTTCTAGCGTTCTGTTCGGATTGATTTAGTTGCGATTTAAGTTCAGACTCTATGGCTTCGTTGGTGTAAAGAGTGGCTAAAAAATAGGAGCATACTGAAGTGGCCACTAGTAAAGAAAAACCAATCAGGTAATGAATGAATTCTGGCCTACGTGATTCTTGAGGCTCTTGAGCGAGAGCATGGTTTGCGATGGGCATAGTTCGTTCCAGTATTTAATAAAGGCCTATTTCATTTTGAGTACTTTTTGCTGGCTAATGTTACATACTTGGTTTCGAGATCTTGGTGTTGTTGTTTAAGTTGATCTAATTCACACTGGAGTAGCCTATTTTTATCTCGAAGTTCATTTTCCTCGTCGGCAATCGCTAAAAACTGTTCTTCAACGGACCTATAGTCTTCGCGGGTCTTATTGAGTAGTGCTTGGTTGTCTTTCAATTTTTCTTTTAGCTCTTTCAGAGACTGTGCGTTTTCTTCGCTGCTATACCGCAAGGATCGATCCACAATATTTAAATTTTCAGATTCTAGATTTTTGACCATTGTATTCGTGGCATCCATCTGCATAACCAACTCTTCATTACCTGTAATGCTGTCCAACTCCAAGTAGTAGTTTTCCAGTGTTTCGAATTCCGCGCGTTTTTCGTTTAGGTTTTTTGTGTTTTCCTGAAAATCTCCGGCGGTTTTTTTAAGCTCCATTTTTTCGGGTGATCCCTCTTTGGTATTTGTTAGTGACTCATTAAAACTGAGTCTGGCCAATTGTTCGTATTGGTCCGCGAGGGTGTTGCATTCAAGTCTCAGTTTTTTGATTTGAGACTCCTTGTCTTTGAGTACCGACTTGTATTCGCTTTCTTTACCATACGAAATTCTGGTTTCGTGGATATTCGATTTTCCAGGTCCCTCTAAATCGCCATCGTTATATTCGGCGCTCTCCATAATAGCCTTGTCTTGCTTTTCAATTGCTTTGACCTTGCTTTTTAATTGATCTAAATGCTCGAGCTGAGCGCGTAATGATTCTTGTTCTCGTTCGCTGATGTTTAGTTTCAGCTGTGAATCTCTTATATTGTCCTTAAGTGTTTGAATTACATCTTTCAGATCTTTAATGGTTTCTTCTTTGTCGTGATTTTCGTCTTCGAGTTTATTGGTGAGCTCGCTTAGTTGCTCAATTAAGTCACTTTGTTGGTTGAGCTTCTGTTTAAGTTCTTCAACTTCGTGCTGCAATTGTGCTTGAGTTTCTAATGAATTTTCATGCTTTTCTTCAATATCAAAAAACATCTCTCTGAATGTTTCTAGGTTTTTAATTCTCCGCTTGTAAGCGTTGGTGTTTGGGGTGCTGTTATGTTCGGCCTTTTTCAGGAGTTCCCGATTTTTTTCAATTTCAGCATTTGCGTTCTTTAATTTTTGAGTTGAAGCTTTTAAAGCATCGGTATTGCTTTTGTTAATTGATCGAAGTTTCTCATGTCTTTCTTGCAGAGCATTAAAGTCAGCCAGTTTCGAATCAAACCGTTTTTCGCTGTGTTTAAGTCTGTTACGCTGAATGATGATATACGCAACGCATGCCATCAGCGCTACGTATAAAACTTCAGAAATAATAAGAAGAATTGTCTGTTTCATCCATTTAAATGGCTATAATCAAGGGGTTGTTGTCAGTATAGTCCATCGTACGAGCGGCGCGATTTAGTGAATTTTAGTCGCGAAAATAAACATGTTGGCGTGAAAAGCTATGGAGATATTGGTAATTGATGATAGTAGCGTCATGCAGCGCATAACAGAAAAGGCCATAAGGGGTGCGGGCTATGACGAGGCTATCGTTGAATTTGCAAGTGATGGGCTGGAGGCTTTGGCCAAGGTGACTACGTCTGAGCCGGATATTATCATTTGTGACTATAATATGCCTCACCTTAATGGCTATGAGGTGTTAGTCCAATTACGAAAAAAAGGAATTGATAGCGCCTTTATTTTGATCACCGTAACCTCTGATGAGGAGCTTGCTGCGAAGGTGAATCAAGAGGCTAGAGCTCGATTTTTAAAAAAGCCCTTTACCTCGAGCGGGTTGGGTGACTTAATCACCGAGGTATTAGCTCAGGATGCCTCCCAATTGCCTGAGGGCGAACAGGCGGACGAGGCACTACCCGTAAATCCATCACTTTTTGAAAGTATGCAAAAAATACAAAGGATATTGTCTGGACTTTCAGAAAATAAAATATCAATAGAGCAAGTGGGTTTTAGTGATCTCAATTTTGAGTTGTTCCCATTTTATGCGTGTACCATTCGTAGCGGACATGAAAACGTTCTTATGGCTTTGTGCGTCGATGTTAATGCATCCAATATGATAGCAACAGTAATGGGGCAACGCTCTTTAGATAGCGCCATTGAATCTGCTTCCCTTAAAGAAATAGACAAGACTTCAAAACAATTGTTGTTGGCTTTTGTAACACTTTTTTGTGGTCTTTATTTACCTGAAGGTAAGTCTATGCCGCTGTCTATACGCAACGAAGGGATTATTGTCAATACCAACGGAAAGCTATCAAGCAATATGGAAAAAAAACGCGATAAAACGTTTGTTTATCGGCTGAGTATTGAGGATAAGTTGCAGGGAAATATAGCCATTACTTATATGGGTTAACCTTAGGGGTGCTGTCTAAGGTGAGAGGAGCCGAGATACCTAAGGGCGGTTGAGTCTACGCTTGTTGGAAAGGGTAGAAGGCAGCTCAAAATGCAACCCAAAAGACAACAGCTGTTCCTTCTGCGTGGTATTCTAAGTCCGTCACGTTTGGAGGTTGTCTTTACTCTTTGATATAAAAATCGGCAACAGCTTTAGAGGTGTCCATAAGCCATTGGTGCCTATTTGACGGGTAATCAATCTGCTATTTACTTTACTGTGCGCCCTTTTATCCCGGCAATCTTTTATGTCGGGTTAATGCGGTACAAGGACGTTCCGGATTGATAGAAATGCGGGTGCTGATGTATGAATAACCCTGTATTTTACAATCTTTCACTGGCTTCGCCGTCAATGATGAGGTAGTTGTAGAGGGATAAATTCAGTGATATAGCAAATGGAGCCGGGCAGGGTTAACAAGTTGTCGTTAAAAACGAGGTGCGGTGGATATATCTAACAGCCAGATGTTTTAGGCGTTATTATTACCTTTCCTCCGCCATGAAAAGCGTCTACATAGGCTACCGAACAGTTAGCGGGGACTGTCGCACTTTCAACCTCAAATAGAGTGGTACTGTTTGATATGTCGGTTATTCTATAACCCGTCGTGATGATCAAACTATCTATTTGTAACCCACTTACCTTATTGCCAGCATCAGGCCAACCATAATTGAATCGATAGATTTTACCGTCATCCATGGTAAAGAATGTTGTTGATGCACTTTCATCGCAAGCAGGCGACACTATACACGAAGCATGGGCTATTTCAGCTGTAGTACGGAGTTCATCAGCTAGTGCCTGTATTGTTGCCGCCTTTGCCGCCGAGCCAAGTGATATGAATTTACCGAGAGCTATTGTAGACAAAATGCCTAATATGACAATAACCGATATCAGCTCTATAAGAGTAAACCCAGATGCTTTTTTCAAAACCGAAACCCTAAATATCAAAATCTTCCAATCAAGGCGTGTTTTGCCAAAATTCGGAATATAAAACGCTAAATAAATAGTAAATACACATATGCATTAAATATAGCTTTAATGAGTTAGAGTATCCAATAATACATTAGCATCATTGAAGGTGACCTTAGATGGAGTTAATAGGGGGATGGTTGATGCCTTGGATGACTAGCCCACCTTTAAGCAATCATCTGGGCTTAATTTGGGTATGTAAAAGCCTTATTGAATCTGGTTGCAGGAAGCCAAAATTACACGACGAGTTTTGTGCCGGGAGGAACCAAAAAAATTACGCGATGACCTAGAGAGTCTCTGATTAAGTCTAAACGGCTTCTGGCTTGCAAAGTTTTTGAGAGTAAGGCGGTGTACTGAAGACATGCTGGCCGTCTGTTAAAAGACACTAAAGAAGCTATCTGAGAACTCTGCAAGCCCCTTCGGGCGCGGTCTCAAATCTCACCTGCCGTTGTTGCATTGCTTGTTAAGGACTAAGGCGATTATCGCACAAGATGCTTAGGCAGCTGAGGTTTTAGACCGCGCGCAAAAGCCACTTAGACTTGATCAGGAGCTCCCTAGTCTTATCAATATGTGCATCAATAACCCGACATAAAAGATTGGCGGGTTAATGGTATTTAAATTTTGCTTTTTAATCATCAGGAATATATTCCAGAATATCGCCGGGTTGACAATTTAAAATTTGGCAAATTTGTGCAAGTGTCGCGAAGCGCACACCTTTAACTTTTCCGGTACGTAGCAGCGATAAGTTCTGTTCGGTAATTCCTATTTCTGTGGCAAGTTCTTTACCGCGAATCTTACGCTTGGCAAGCATGACATCTAGGTTAACGACAATAGGCATTGAGATCCCCTAGATAAACTGCTTGTTTTCGTTTTCCAGCTTGCTGGCACTGACCAGAAGATCACCCATTACCCACAGAATCATGGCGAGTGCGATTGCTTTCACCTCACCACTTCCCAAAGAAATAGAGAGCATCTTCTGGCCGGAAGGGTGATTCATCGAAAGCAGCATACTGGCCAGCGAGAAGTGCAACGGTTTGGCAACCGTCTGTGCAAACAAAAAAACGGCGAACAGCCTTAAATCACGACTATTGCTGCGATTAAACAGTTCTCCTTTTGCGAAGTTAGAGAAGGCGCGGCGCAAAAAGTAGAGGCCGACCACGCCGATGGCGACATAGAAGACGCTCAATAGCCATAAACTGTACCACTGGATATCGGAGACGGTCTGCCATCGTATGGGTAGGTTCAGGCTCTTTTTGGCAATGGCGGGAAATTGTTGAATATTGCCTAGGAAATATAGAGCGGTCACAGGAGCTGCGATGAATATAGCCATACATCCTAAAGCGATTAGCCGTGAAAATTTTCTGATCATGGGTAGATCCCACTTGACATGATTGTTTTGTGTTAATAATGTCAAAGGGAATGATTCCATGAATATACGTTTTTTCGTCACTACTCTTATTGCGCTGTTAATGCAATGGCACGCGCCCAGTGCCACGGCGCTGACGATGAAGCAGTTTTCTGATATCTGTCATTCAACTAAAGGCGAGTGCAGCGACCACCCGATTCTTCGGCCCTATATGGGGGGCGCATTCGATTTACTGGCTACACTTGATGAAAAAACGGATTCTCTGAGAGAAAAGGTGTATTGCGGTGAACCGGAAGTATTATTTGATGTGCCAGCCATTATTCGATTTATGGAAGAGCGAAGTGACGAATACGCCACAGATAATGCCATGCTGGTGTTGGTGCGGTATTTTGAGGAGCGGGGCGGCTGTGACCATAAATAACGTATTGAAGGTATGCATCTTGTTAGGCTTAACTGGGTGCAGTAACAAAGCTGTGTACGACAATATACGCTTGTATGAAAAAAACGAATGCTTAAAAGCGCCACCGCCCACCCAATTGGAATGCATGGACAAGGCGAGCAAATCTTATGAGGAATACGAGCGTGAACGCAAGGCGTTGTTAGAGGAAGATGAAAGTAATGCCACTCACACAACAAGGCCGTAATTGCGAACTTTTGGCATAACAACGTCTATATTCGATTGAATATAGTAAAGGAATATGGCTTCAAAAATGGGGTGTCAAGGCGTAAAGTTGACGTCAGGTTAACCACTAGCAAGGTTTTCTAATAAGCTCAGTGGCTTCTCTTTAGTTCTCTGTCACCAGTACTGCCACTGGGCCTTGCTAATCTATCCTGTTCGCTCAATGTTGTCTGGAAAAAACATTAACCACGGAGTTCATCAGAATGTATGTGCCAAGTCAGTTTAAGGAAGACGATATTGAAACACTTCAACGGTATATCCGTGACTATGGCTTTGGCCTTCTGGTGGTTGCGGATGCTGACGGAATTGAAGCTAATCATGTTCCCTTTCATCTAGTATCGGAACCAGAGGGATCACTAGGACAACTTCAGTGTCACGTGGCTCGTGCTAATCCCGTGTGGAAACGTCTGCGAGATGACGATAGGGTTCTTGCCGTCTTTCAGGGGCCAGATGCCTATGTTTCACCTTCGTGGTACGAGACCAAGGCTGAAACAGGCCGAGTGGTTCCTACATGGAATTATCTGGCAATCCACGTAGAAGGGCGTGTCCGTATTATCGAAGATAGTATTTGGCTGAATCATCATCTGCACCAACTGACGGACCAACATGAATCGGGGATGAGTAACCCATGGTCGGTCGATGACGCGCCTACGGATTTTACCGACCGGTTGGTAGCGGCTATTGTGGGTGTGGAGATTAAAATTGAGACGTTGACAGGAAAGCTGAAAGCGAGTCAGAACCAACCAGAGGGTAACCGGGCAGGTGTTAAACGAGGACTTGAGGCGACAGGGGTAGCTTACAACTGTGCCATGGCTGAGTTCATTCGCTAACCAACAAAAGACTGTTGCCGGACTCTTTGCCCTCGCTCCGCTCTTCCAAAATCCCTATAAAACCTGACGGTGTGTGGTGGATTTGCCAGGCTTTACAAGCACTATTATCCCAACAGGAACGATTGTCGGGGTAATAGTTCGGGCACGGATGCTCCATTGGCTTTGAGGCCAATGAAAGCCCGTAAAATACAAGATGATTCACCCATCAGCGCCAGTATTCTTTTGGAGGGTGTCATAAAAGATAGGAAATTTATTTCCGTTTGGCCATTGCTTTCGATGTGAACGGAATACAGATTGAGGAGAAAAAAGTGAGTGACGTGACATATCCAATCAAAGGTTCTTGTCAGTGTGGGAACGTAACCTATGAGTTATTAAAGCCACCACTTTTAGTTGCGGCATGCCACTGCAAAGAGTGCCAGAAGCTATCGACAAGTGCATTTAGCATAACGGCCATGGTTCATGCAGACAGTGTACAGTTCATGGGTGAATTAAAAGGCTGGAGCAGAGTTGCAGATAGCGGAAATGTCAGTACAGCAAAGTTTTGCCCAAACTGTGGAAACAGAATATACCACTACGACCCCAAAGAACCTGAAAAACTAAAATTGAAGCCGAGCAACCTTTCTGATACCCGCATTATTAAACCTACGGTTCATGTCTGGGTAAGTGAAAAGCAGGATTGGTATCAAATACCTGATGGCGTCAAGGTGTTTAGTCGACAGCCGTCATGATGATAATGATAAGGCTCTTACGGAGAAAGCTCTTTGAATCAGACATTCACGTCAATGTGAATTAAACTCACTCATTAGGAATTTGATGAGTTAACGGTTGCTGTCGTAAGGCTGAGAGCGTTTTTTAAGCGATTGGGTTCGCTGCTGATAGGCATCCGAGACGCTTTAACAGGGGCAAACCGTTGATGACACTCGGTAATATGTACATGCGTTATTTTGCCTAAAGGGTGCAGGTGCCGGTGTTTGTTTTACTGAGAATGGTGCGGCCCGTAGCGCTGATGGTCAATACATGTTCAAGGTCTCCGGCGCTGGGCTGCGCGCGGCATATTGTGATGTTGGCTTGAGAGGCGCTAGTGCCATCCGGTTGAAACACAATGTTATCAAGCGTGCTGTCGATGATGTAGTTGCTATCTAGCGCTTGCTGACGTTGAATAACTTCTGCAGTGCTTTGGTCATACACAATCCACCCTTGGTTCCAGTTTCCTGTCGTGCAGGTGCTGCCATCAGTCGACGGGCAGATGGCGATAATGGTTTTTCGCTTCATCGCTTCACTGCGGGCCAATTTCGCTCCGGCATTCAAGTGATTGGTGTAAGCACCAAGGGTGCTACGGAGCGCACTCGATTGAAAATATGGAATGCCCACGGCGAGTAATATCCCCATAATCGAGACGGAAATTAACAAGCTGACCAGCGTGAAACCGCCTTGGCGGTTGCAAATTAACGTCGTCATTCTTCAATGTTCCAAAATACACGTGATGTAGGACGGTTTGTTTCTGCGGGAGCCGGAGGCAAGCTGGCTTCCAAGGGGGAGCCTGGATGTGCGCCAATAATGAAGGGGACTGTGCTGCCATCGTCTAAAGTCACCATGCCTGCAACGGGCGACGGCGGCAAACCACCACCGGCCAACTCTTCATATCGGTATGCACTGCCGTTGGTGCTGGCGGCATTTTCATAACTGATGTTATAGACCTTGGTCTCACCCAAACTGGCACAGGATCCGCCTGAGGTTGCTGGCTCGTGCGTACTAAAAGTGACCGTGTTAAACACGGTGATGGAGGAGGTTACTACTTGCTCTTTATCGGCCAATTCTAAATACCACCCTTTTTTTGCGGCCAGATCTGTAGCGCTTGGGTTTGCATCGGTGTCTATCTCTAGCAAAGAGTCTAGACACAAGTTGGCAGCGCCGGAGCAGTTCGAGCTTTCACTGGTTAACCAGGTGGCATCTGAGGGCTTATCTTGCAACATGAAAAAGTAGTTATCGACGTTTGTGGTGGCTAAATAGGTCTCTAAGGGTTTTTCACGATCACCAGATCCCACCGTTAAATAGTAAATATCAGTAGCGGCGTTATACACCACATCTGGAGCGTACATGAATTTTCGGTTGGGGTTACAAGAGGTGCCAGAGTCACATCCGAGGGTGGCAATTTTGGTAATGGTCCAAGCGCTGGGCGCACTGGTGCCGATGGTGATGCGATAAACGTTGCCGCCGGTGTCGGAGGCGTAGGCATAAATGCCAAGGTCAGAGGCATCTTTGGCGACGATAATATCGCCCACAACACTGCGTTCGGTATTCAAGGTTTTTAGGCGCGAACCGGTGTCGGCATCAAGTACATAAATTTCACTGCCCTTGGGGTTTGAGCCGCAGCTGTTGTTGGCAAGGCCTGTGTCTACGTCTTCACAGGTATCGTAACCGCCGCCCATAATTAACATCGGGGAGGTGCCGGAGCCGTAACCCGCCGCATAGAAGTTAGTGGGTGCGGACCAGGTTTGCCCAATGTCAGTAAAGCCTGTTGAGCAACCCACATCGCTTACCACGCCAGCGGCGGTGAAGTTGTTGGGGCAGCCTTTTTTCCATTTTAATGTGGGGGAGCCGGGTGTGCTGATATCAAAGGCGTACAGTGCACGGCCGCCACGTCGCATGGTTGCGTAAAGATAAGCTCTATCGCCTGGATCTTTAAGATCGCCGTCACCATTTACATCTTCCCAAAATGCGGTCACGCTGCCGTCCATACCGTAGGGTTTGGCGGCTATGTTGGTTCTAATGGTCCCTGGGTAGGCGATATAGGGGGCATCTAAAGAGCCGTCATTAACGCGAATACGTTTGATGTTGTCGTAGAATTCCGGAGGAATAAACGCCCAATACTCTTCGCCAGCAGCCACTGAGCCATTGGCGGCCGTTCGATTGCCATTAATTGCGCGAAGGACACCGTCGTTACCACCGTAAAAAACCACGACTTCTGGACTGGCAGGTGTGCCGTAATTGATGGCCACGGGACGTGAATGGACAATATCGCCATGGGCAGATGGGCGCATTTCACCAGGGCTGGTGGCGCCAATGCTATTGCCGTTTTCATCATCCACATCCAAACCTCTGGCCCAAAGAATTAATTCCTCTCGCTCAGTGGCGTCAGTGGCATTGAGCGCGGCTTGTGTAATGGTGGCATTGCCGGTATCAAAGTTGGTTAAACTTGTGGAGGCGGCACACGTGGCAAAGTCGGTATGGCAAGTGAGGACTCGTCGCGAGGTGTCGTCGCGCAGTACATAGCCTTGTGCGCCTTTTTCTACCATGTTGCCGTCGGGCGTATTGGAATTGGCTGAATTGGCGACCGATAAACAGTGCTGGTCAAAACCTTTAAAGGCCCAGTAGCTGTCCAAGGTCGAGGGTGTCCAATAGCTGCTGGCGCACTCACTGATAAAACCGGTGGAGGTATTAATGGCGGACTTGTAGGTGTCTGAAGACGAGCTGGGCTCGTAAGAATCCACCAATTTTAAATCACCGGCCACCTGTGCTAAGCGGTATTGTTTTAGGTTGCCTGCCCAACGAGGTAATGACAACTCATCTGGGCGAAACATACCCACATACACTTGGTTTAAATAAGTGCCTTGTGTATTCACGCTCACGGGTAAAGAGACAGAGGCGAATACACTGTTCACCGATTGAATTTCTGAAAATATGGATTTTAATGCGTCGGAAATTTCAGAGCCGCCTCCCACGCTTGAATCCACACGAAAGTATTTGCCGCCGCTGACATTGGCCATACTTTCCAATAAGGCGCTGTTACCCATGCCGCGACTGTGGCCACCGGGCATTGCGGTAGGGTCCACATCCACCGTGTAAAAGGTCACGCCTAAATCCGCTTTCATAAAGCGTGCCCATTCGTCTGCATAGTTAGATTGGTGTGAACTGTAAGCCAGTGGAATTTGCGTTGTATCGCCGCCGGCGGCGGCGAGTTCACTGCCAGCGGCATTGTTGCGCGAGTTATTGTCGGTGGTGACGTTACCACTTGGCACATTGTTGCCAATATAAATAATATAGGTGCGACCGTCGCAGGCGTGAGGATTAATGGGGGAGGTATAACTGGTGGCAGAGGCATTGACGAGAGCATTGTCAGCCAATGCATGTACCGCATCGGTTTGAGCGTTTCCGGAGGTATTGCCCGTGTAGTCCCGCTCAGCGTTGCTGGTTACTTTGGCGGTGTCCGCGCTGGCGCTGCCGGTTAAATATCGGTAGGACTCTGAAATCGTGCGTGCCAAGGTGCGTGCGGATGCTTTATCGCCATTCACATCAAGGTTGTTGACTAGCGCTGCATACAGCGGGCGGTTAGTGGCGTTCATTGGCCGCACTGCCGCGCGCACATAACCCACTTGGGGTACGCCAAACATCATAATACCCACGTTAAATTTATCCAACGGCAGGCTGTTGAATGTGTCCACCAATGCGGCTTTCTCGTTACTAAATGCGGTGTTCCAGTTGGCCGTGTTGTCGATGAGCAGAATGACGTTGGGGGCATCAGCGGCAGCGACAGTGGGAGAGACAAATAGGTCAATATCCTCGGCGTTGGCCGCTGTGGTTAGGGCCGCTAACAGCCCCCCAAGCAGAGTTTTTGACAATTTATAAGACATATCTGGCTCCTCGGTTACACCGACATCTAGGAACAAACGGCATTTTTTTCTGCTTGGGTTAACAACACTCGTACGCCCGCGCGTACCCTTGCGGAGGCCCCGGTGACCACATCGTTCACAGTGGCGGTGAGCTCCCAAAGCGTGTTCCAACTCCCTTGGCTAGACATGGCCGCCAAGCTGGCACTGCTTAATGCCGGTGTGCTGGCTTGTGTAGCGCGTAAACAAACTGGTTGTGCAATTGAGACCGTGTAATCTGTGGTACTGTCGTTGTTAATGTCTATGGTTAGGTCTTGTGCTGCGGGGGCGGCAGTAAAATCCGAGCCGATGATTTGTTCTAATACAGCATTGGCAGAGGCTATGGCCTCTTCGCGCACTTGCATATTGTTTACCGCAATTGAATTGGACGACGTAAGTGACACCGTCCCCGAGATCATCAGCGTTAACATCGTCAGCATGATTAAAGAGATTGCCAAAGTGGCGCCGCGTTGAGAAGAAATAGATGCTGGAGTATTCATATCGTATTCACCACTTTACGGCGTCTCACGACGGCCAGAAACATTTGCCAAGCGCACGGTCGTGTTGTACGCATAGCGCTGATATGCGTTGTTAAATGGCCCAATGGTGGATGTACCAATGGTATACGTTTTGGTGTCGGTGTAGCCCTGAGTGGTTTTGAGGTTGCGCACCAAAACGCCCAATTTCACGCTTACGGTGTTGACCAGTTGGGCAACGGTGCAAGGTATTAAGGTGGTACAACGTACGAATTCGCCATCGGGTATCCCGTCGCCACGATTAGTGGGGGAGTCTTTGTTGCTTTCATCTGCCCAAACAATTGCAGCGCTATGGTCTACGGCGGCGCCAGAGTCACTGATGTTATCAATGCCCAGCTCTATTTTAAAACTCTCCACGCCTTCAATCAGTGCTACTGGCGAAAGTTGGGTGGGCACACCGCTGACGACGCCGAGGCTTGAGCGCATTAACGTGGGGACACCATCGCCGCTGGTGACGGCATAGTTCCGTACATAATAGATATTCGAAATGACTTCCCGTGCTTCGGCCCGGGTTGTGCAATCGCGCTGGGTTTCTGTTAGCGCAGTTAAGTCGTCGCTCAATGTGTATTGATAGTTGCCGTCGGCTTCGCACATGGAAGTTTGAAAATGAAGCGCGCCAGCTGTGCAACTGCCGGCACTGACGGGGTTGCAGGCGGGCGTATTCGCGTGACGGATGACAATCACATCGGTACCGGCCTGGCGGTCTGGTAATAGTGATGAGCAAGTGGCAGGTACCGTATCGTAGACTTGCACCGGTAGTGCTACAAAGTTAGCTTTGTAGGCGGCATCCCAACTGGCGTAGTCCAAGCAGGGGTCAGGGATGGCGGTGGGGTAATCAGAGGGGGCGGCTGACGCAGAGAGGTCATCGAACTCTGGAATATACCCATTCCAAAACCCGCCGTGGGCGATATCTTTGCCGAGAAAATCGATGGTCAGGCGGCCGTTCTCGATGGCATAGTTGGTTTCAGTGATGTCCGTATTGACGCGTGAAGTGGTCGCATACAATTGCACGATCATGGTCAACAGCGTAAAACCGATGGCCAGCGATACCAATAGTTCTACCAGAGTAAAACCCTGGTGTTTTGGGTGGTAATAATGCTTCATAGGTCAGCTACGCGTACCAGAGTCGTAACGGTTCGACGGCAAAGGTCGTTAACGCAATCGGCGTCGGCGTCGTTGTAGGCGTTCAGCCCGCAACTGACGCTGGACGGGGGCGCCGAAGTGGGCATCATGCCTTGCCAGGCGACAGTGATCATGTAAGTGCCAGGAGAGACGTTTTCGATACAGCCACGCCCACCAATCATGGCGCCCACATTGTTGCCTGCGATGATCTCAGAGGCTCCTTGAAGCGCTTCGCACCATTCGCTGACATCCCTCAGTCGTAAAGGAGACGCGGATGTTGCGGGCGGACAGGTTGATGTCCCACCATAGGTGAGGGCAGACGCGTAGTTCGCTGCGTTGTTACGGTTCACCATCATGCGGTTAGCCATATCGTTCATCAACATCACCGCTTGCGTACGTTGGTAAGACTCTAACTCCGCAAGCTGTAATTTACTTTGCATAGTAGCGGCGCCCAATAGGCCGATGGAAGTCACGAACATGGTGATCAACACTTCGATCATGCCGGCGCCTTGCTGGTTCTTCTTCATTTGGATCATCCTCGTCTACCAATGTGACACTGGTGTCTTTTCGCCAATGCTGTTGAGCGTCAAATTGCCATCACTCAGTTGGTTTCCTTTTGCTGTGAACGTTACCGTAAATGTGGGTGCTGAACCCGACCCCAAGGTAATGCTCCAGTCGTAGTTTTGGCTCACATCCGAGGACAGCGCGAAACCACTAGTCTCCAATTGCGCTTTGGTGGCATAGCTGCGGTTGGCGATGAGAAATTGCTTTTGCCGATTGGCAATTTCCATCATGTCATTTTGGGCCGCCGCGCGATTGCCTTTGCGCACACTGCCTTGGTAGCTCGGGTACGCGATGCCTGCCAAAATACTGATAATGACCAGTACAATCATGATTTCTATTAAGCTGTAACCCTGCTGGCGATTATTGGCAAGTATTGGTTGACCTAACAGATTGGCGCGCATTGTTAGTCTTTTCCTGGCTGGTATTTTGTAATTATGAGTATTGTAGAAAGTCCACTGTTGTGCCAGCTGGATGCCGACGTAAGGGCACTATTTCAGAGTCGCCGGCGACACATTAAAAATGTTCAGAACCAATAAGAATAAACGGTTTTGTTTGCCTAGGTTTACGGCTTTGAGGTTTTTGGTTGGGTATAACAGGACCGTTCTTATAAGAGATTTGAATATTACCGAAGGATCTCTTTAAGCCTAGATTTGATACCTATTTTTAAGGGCAACATTACTTTAACCGTGCGATGACTACTTAAATAAAAAAGCCAGGTATGGGGGGTGATGGTATTAGATGGTAGGAGCCAAATCACAGGGTTCAGGGATAACATTCTCGGCTTATCCACCTGATTTATAAACATGAGAGGTTGGCGCGCAATTTAATGTGTTGACGCAATAGCACGCAAGGCTCAGCCGGTTTGGTTTGGAGCCCAACAGGTTGGGTCGAGTTGCTCTGAAGGGTTTTCACTGAGCCGCTGGATGCCTGGCTTAAACAAATTAAATTAGTAGAAGGAAGGTTCACGTCATAAAGGTGCTTAGGGAGACTAAAGGTATCCGTTTGATTGATACGAAAGCTAAGGTCGACCAATGCGCTAAGAAGATGGCATTTAATATTCTCAGGAAAGCGGTGATAGTTTAAGCGTTGGCGCGCTAGAGATTGTCATCCTCATTGTGGGGGCATGATCTTGGGGGCGCGAACCCAATAATGTCGTGAAACAGGTTGTCTAGACCTCTTGGGAACCTCAATTCATTCTGATGCTTAGGTACCTTACTTGTTAATGGTTTTAGCTCTTAACAAGTGATGCAACGTCGGCAAGCGGGTTGAAATCGCGCCCTACAGGGCATGCAGAGTGTTCTGATATTTTCTTATTGATGATCTATTCGTTGTGGCCGTGAATCAAAGCCGTGGTGTGCGATATTGGGCGCCATGCGGAGTGGTTAGCTGGATTGCTGAAAACGGGCTGGTCAGAACAACGGTATCGCCAAAGTGCATTGGTGGCTGGATCATTAGCCGAAAAGCGTGCTAAAGACGGGGCTTACAAAGAAGGTGACGGCCAGCTTAACCACTGGCACAATAGAAAGCCTGGCCATAATCCTCTGAGATGGGCCGGCTTAGGGGGGCGGTATGCCTTGAGATAGACCAAAGGGTCGCAATCTGGCTCAATAGACTATTTAGCGTCCGAAACAAGCCCTTACATAGGGCAAATGTTTGTTAAGGAGTTGCCTCAACTGCTCCAGCGGTGTACAAAGGGAGGCAAAATGCATTCAGAAATGCCAAACAACTTAAAAACATGTAACAATGCCGTTCGGCGCCTTACCCACAAGCAGCCCAAGGCTACGCCCTGGGGGCTGTTTGCCAGTACGGACCAATAATCATGAATGATGAATGTCCTAGATTCATTTTCATAAAAATTTCAATCAACAAAGGTAGATAGTAAAATGAGTCAAGGTACGGTCAAGTGGTTCAACGCAGATAAAGGTTTCGGTTTTATTACGCCAGACGATGGCGGAAAAGATTTGTTTGTCCACCATTCAGAAATTCAAGCCGGTGGTGGTTATGCCACGTTAAATGACGGTCAAAAAGTCGAGTTTACTGTAGGGCAAGGCCAAAAAGGGCCCTGCGCAACAAAAGTGACTGCAATATAATCCGACCCTTATGGGTTGTTAAGTAGTCAATAGCGTGCGTATTATCCGTACGGCTTAGGGCTTGGTTGTATCAGCTAAGCCCTAAGTGCCCATCTAATGCTTGTGCTCGTATTTGTAGCGCAACAGGCTGTCCGGTCAATGGTTATTTTTTAAAGTAAAAAACTGGCCTCCGCCTCCTCTGTCAATATGCTGTAGCGCTTTCCTCGGACCCTGTTTGTGGGGTGTTTGTTACCTGCCAGATGCCCAAGGTGTGATGTTTGCTACTTTGTACAAACTTTCATTATGTGCTTGAACTCTGAGGGTTAGCCTCGAATCATGGTAAACCACACACGGTCAAGACGTTGTTAGCAGTATCTTCGTTAGTGGTGTTTTCAGCCTTGAGGGGCGTTCAGTGCATAAAAATGTGCGAGATCTCTTAAGGCTTCAGTCTAATGTCCTGCTATAGAACCCTGCAGTAGGCTCAACGTATCTGAAAGATGTTTGTTCGGCTTAACCATTTAAGCCAATCATTTGGGGGCCTTCGCCTACGAAGCTGACTCGAACCCGAAACTACCCCGTGTAAATTGCGCTTCTCGGTAACGGCTTTGTGCGTTGCTCTACCTCCTGCGTCCGAGCGGTGCTTCCTGGCTCTCACGAAAAATTTTCACTTTTCAAGGTGTCCATGTGATACACCCAGATACAATTGGTTACAAAGCCTGTTCAATTGTTACCACTCAGTTTTGTTAAATTCGGTTGAATACCAGTATCCCAAGAATACGAAGAACAAACGCCTAGGAGCTGATATGAAAACGATTTTCCCAGTTTTGGCAATGGGACTGCTAGTTCCCACCGTCGCAAACGCTCAAAACACAGATCAAACAGAGAAACCCATTGAAAGCAATAAAGCCGTTGAAGTCGTGGAAGTTCTGGGCACCCGCAAATCCCTATATACCGAAATTACTGAGAATACAGCCAAACTGGTTGATATGCCTGGCGCGTTGGGAGATCCGCTTGGCGCCATTTCGGCACTCCCCGGTGTCATAACCCCGGTAAGCGGTGGGGCTCCGGCGGTGCGCGGGTCTTCGCCAAGCGACAACCGATACTACATCGATGGGCTTCCTGCTGGTTATATTTTCCACGAGTTTAATACTTCGGTATTGGATGAAAATGTGGTTCAAGACTTTCAGCTCTATCCGGCAGGTTTTGGCGCGCAATATGCGGATGCAACGGGCGCTATCTTTGATGTGCGCTTGCGCGACCCGAAGCATCAAAATTTTGCTAGTACCATAAACCTATCCTTCTTACGAGCAGGTGTTTTTGTGGAGGGCGAAGTGACTGAAGACTCGGCCATGTATTTCTCCATGCGCGAGGGGATGTTGCATTACTTATTAGAAGAGGAAGATGAAACCAATGAAGACGGCTTTCGTATGGTGGATCCGCCTGAAGACAGGGATTACCAATTTAAGTATCAGTGGGATGTTTCCCACAAGGATCGGTTAACCTTGACACTCGCCGGCGCAGAAGATGGCATAGAGGTTGATTTGACGGAGTTGTCGGACTTTGTTGCGCGCAATCCAGATTTTGAAGGCAGGGCACAAATGGAGAAGGGCTTTGATACTCAAGGGCTGCATTGGGCGCACAACTTTAAGGTAGGGGCAAAGTTGGATGTGCGCGTAGCGCATTTTGAGGATGCTGAGAAAGTGACTTGGGGGCAAGGCTATTTTTTGGATACAACGCTCGACAACGACTTACTGCAGGTGCAAGTCAGTCAGCCCATGGGGAAACACTGGGTCACGGTTGGTGGTGAAGTCAGTCAATACACTTTTGATTATGACGTGCGTATGGTGAATTTCGTGTGTACGGAGTTTGATCCGGATTGCCAAGAAGGCCGCGGTGATTTGATTGAAGATCAACGTCAAATCGATATGCAAGAAACCACTGTGTATGTTACAGACAGCTGGCAAGTGACACGAGCGGTGAATTTGGAGCTAGGCCTACAGAATCACAGTAACGACTATACCGATGAGCGGTTTACGCATCCGCGCGCGGCTATAGTGTGGTCGCTAACACCTAAGCTTGCTTGGACGGCCTCGATTGGCAGCTACAATCGCTTTCCCGATTTGGAAACCATACTACCGTTGGTGGGTAATCCAGCACTCCATTCTCCAACGGCGGAGCACTATACGCTTGGGCTCAAGGGGGATGTGGGTGACAACTGGAATTGGAGCGTGGAGGGGTACGTGAAAACCTTAGAGCAGTTACCTCTGGCTTTGGATAGTACCCAACCGGATGGTGACCAGTTGTATAGTAATGATGTAGAAGGTCAAGCGACAGGTGTGGATGTTCTGATCAACCGCAATTTTGCCAACAACTGGTACGGGTGGATATCACTCAGTTGGTCTGACAGTGAGCGCACCAATACTCGTAACGCTGAGACTCGTCCATACACACTGGATACGCCGCTAGTGCTGAATATGGTGGGGCATTATCAGTTCAATGACCTTTGGAGCGCAGGCTTCCGCTTTAGCGCCAAGAGTGGGGAGGCGACCACAAAAATCGTTGGGGTTCAGCCCAATCCCGATTTCTCGGGCCATTATCTACCCGTTTACGCTGAGCCGTTTGCCGATCGATTGCCCACTTACAGCCGATTGGATATTAGGTTCGAGCGTCAATCTAAGATATTTGGCAAGAAAGGCAGTGTCTATGTTGATGTGATAAATGCGTTAAATCAACGCAATGTGGTTGGAGTCGATTTAGACTATGAACAAGTGCAAGACAGTAACGGGCAGCTGAGCTTAGAGCGAAGTCATGATATGGGGTTGTTTCCTTCTATTGGCTTTTCTGTCACTTTTTAGTCTACGGGCATCATGCCCGTTATTTTTATGGGGGCGTTTGAGTTTGTAAAGATGAAATTATTCAGTTTCAGCCTTGTGCTGTCGTGGCTTGTGTGTGTGAGCCCACCCCTTTTGGCAGATGACATTACCCGCGATTTGCGTCACAACAGTGATGGCCTTGCAGAAGAGGATGGCGGTTATTTGGAATTGGGTTTGGGGCTCAGTGCGGCGATAAACCCTTATGTACAGGAGGACGAAGATTGTAAGAGCAGAAAAGCCTGTATCAATCTGTTGGTGGGTGGCGCTTACCACTACCGGAATGCCTTTATCGAACTTGCGGATACCACTTTTGACGGCCTCAACATCGGGTATACCTTGTGGGAGGGACGTCATTGGGAGTTGGATCTTATCGCGGCCAACATTTTCGGGGATATCGATACTGATAAGCCCACAAGCACTGATGGCGAGACCCAAAAAAACTACGACCTTTTGTATCGCTCTCGACTAATGATGGCCAGTGGTATCCGTGTAACTGGATACGTTAACGGCACTATTTTGCAGTATCGTTTCGTGGGCGATTTATTTGAAGAGCATGGAGTGGTGTCGTCTTTGCGCGTGGGTCGCAGTTGGCAGTATCGCAATTGGAACTTTCATGCCCTGCTGAGTGCGGAGTGGTTTTCTTCACGGACGTCGAATTATTGGATAGGCGTAACGGCAGAGGAGGCTACTACACGGTTCCCTGAGTACAAACTGGGTTCAGCTTTATTGTTCACTGGCGAAGTAGGTTTTGCTTATCCTTTAGCGGAGCATTGGGTAGCAAGGGCGTTTTGGCGTTACTCCCCACTTGAGGGTGAAGTATATAAAAGCCCACTGATGGATGAAACCGTCAGTTCGATGCTGGGGGCGGCCATCAGCTATGCGTTTTAATCAAAGGTTGTTTTATTGCCTGGCTGGTGCGATTACGGCTGTATTGGCCTGCACCTGTGTTTATGCCCTCGCAGAGGAAGAAACCGCCGTCCTTTTTAGCGTAAAACCCACCAAGTGCATTGCGCTGCATAAGGGACAAGATTGTTATCAAAAACTTAAGTTTAGTTGGCAAACGCCACTGACTGGAAGTTATTGCATTCATGCCGAAGCTCAGCGAGACCCTTTAGTTTGCTGGCAAGGGCAGAGTCGGTCATCGTTTGTTTATGAATTTGTGGGCAAACAAACGCAACGCTTTTATTTGCGGAATGATGCAAACGAAAATCTATATGAAGCTGAGTTGGTTGTAACGTGGGTTTATACCAGTAGTAAACGAGACTCCGGTGGTTGGCGATTATTCTGAAAAGGGGCCCGTATGAACGCAAGTGAACATATTTTAGTGGTAGAAGACGATGAATCTCTAGCGGCTTGGATTTGCGATTATCTGATTCAACATAATTATCAAGTGACTTTAGCCAGTACCGGAACTATGGCAGTAGAATTGATTAGCGCAGACAATCCTGATTTGGTTTTGCTAGATATTATGTTGCCAGAAAAAAATGGGTTTGACGTGTGCCGAGAAGTCCGTCGCTTTTTTGCGAAACCTATCTTAATGATGACGGCGAGTGGCGATGAAGTAGATGAAGTCTTAGGTTTAGAAATGGGGGCGGATGATTATATTACTAAGCCCGTTAAGCCTCGTGTGTTGCTGGCACGTATAAAAGCGCTCTTAAGGCGGGAGCCCACTCGGATACACAGCAGTATGCGCAGTTTTGGTCGCCTTACGCTCGATTCGAGCTCTAAGTCAGCGACGCTTGCGGGCACGCCAATTGACCTTTCCGCCCATGAATTTGATGTGCTTTGGTTGTTGGCCAATCGTTCTGGTGAAGTGGTTAGTCGAACGGAATTGGTCAGTGAATTACGTGGCATTGATTATGATGGCTTTGATCGATCGATTGATATTCGTATTTCCCGCATACGTAAAAAACTTCACGATAACACTGATACGCCAACCAAAATAAAGACCGTTTGGGGACGGGGATATTTGTTTGCGCCGGATGCTTGGTAAAAATTATGCGCTTATTGCTTTTGTCGCTGATTGGCACCGTGCTGTTCGCGGTCATTGGTCTTGGGTGGCTGGGGTCGCTGGTTTATTCACAACTTGAGACCGGCTCGGGATCGGCCAGCAGCGTAGAGGCCTATCAATCCATGGGGCAGCAGCTGGCTCGGGCGATTGATTCTGGCGGGAAGCAGAGTGCTCCAGCAGCTGATACCTCACGATTTATTGATCATTGGCCAGACAGTAGTCCCGTTGATTTGAATATTGTCATTGCGGCAGATTTTCCTGTACCTGAAAACCTAAAGTCGAGCTTCGAGAGCGGTGAACCCCTCTTGCTAGAAGATGGCAGCCATTTGCATATCAATTACTTTTTGCCAAGCACTCAGCAAGTATTGACGTTAACCCTACCCATAGACGTGGCACAAGGTCAGGGCAAAGGCATTAGCTTATTGCTGACATTGGTTTTCTATTTTGGACTTATTGCCATCGTATTATTGTGGCTCTACCCTTTACTGCGTAGGCTCATTTTACTACAGCGCTCTGCTCGGGCATTTGGCGCGGGGCAATTAGATGCACGCATTCCGCTTTCGCGATGGACCTATATAGGGCCTTTAGAGGTGGCCTTTAACCAAATGGCCGATCGGGTACAAACATTGCTGGCGGACAATCGACTATTGAGTCGAGCGGTATCTCATGACTTAAAAACGCCATTGGCAAGGCTGCGTTTTGGATTCGAGACATTGGAGGAAACTCAAGATCCCAATTTGACGAAACGGTATTTGGCGCGTATTGGTCATGACCTCGATGAAATGGAAAGCCTGGTTGTCCGATTGTTGGATTACGCAAAACTCGAAGAGGGTCAAGTCAAATTGGCGTTCGAGCGCATTGATCTCAATGCGTTGGTAAGACGGGTGATAGCACCTTTGCCAGAAGATGCGAGACGATTAAAAATAGAGTGTTCCCCCGGGCCTCTTTGGGTAACGGCTGATGCGCATTATTTGAAAATGTGTCTGAATAATTTGCTGACCAACGCCATACAGTATTCTCAAACGCACGTTTGTATCAGAACCTACAGCGAAGCTGACAAAGTGGTGGTTTGTATCTCTGACGACGGTCCCGGTATTCCTGCAGAATTACGTACCCGAGTGTTAAAGCCCTTTGTGCGCGGAGAGGGTGACAATTCAAACGGTCATGGAATGGGGCTTGCGATTGTCGAAAGAATCGCGCATTGGCACCGTGCGCGACTGGCTATTGATAATGACAGTGTTCTTGGAGGGGCGAGCGTAACTTTGTGGCTTCCCCTGTATGATCCTAACCAACCTCTAAAGCCTTTGCATGAAACCTCAAATGGGCTTCCATAAACGACGCAATAAAAAAGTAACTGTGGTCGTAGTTCTCATGGTAGCGAATATCTGCGGTTACACCTTTGGATTGGCAAGCTTTCTCAAAGGGGCGAGTGAGTTGTTGCTCATCCAAAAAATTGTCGGCTAGGCCTTGATCAATACGCAAGGGCAGTGGGCAACCTTTGGCTTCCAACAGTTTGCACGCATCATAGTCCTCCCAAAGTGTGGCGTCTTCACCCAAGTAGGCCGTGAACGCTTTTTGCCCCCAAGGAATGGTGCACGGGTTAACGATGGGCGCGAAGGCGGAGATGGCTGCAAATTGTTGTGGGTTGCGAAGCCCTATGACCAGTGCGCCGTGCCCCCCCATAGAGTGACCGGTAATGGACCATTTTTGCGATAAGCCTAAGGCATCGCACACAAGGGTAGGCAGCTCAGTGGTAATGTAGTTGTACATTTGATAGTGCTGCGCCCAGGGTGCTTGCGTGGCATTGAGATAGAACCCCGCACCTTGACCCAAATCGTAGCTGTCATCATCTGCCACATTTTCTCCTCGAGGGCTGGTGTCGGGGATGACCAGCGCCAAGCCAAGCTCGGCGGCGACCCGCTGTGCACCGGCCTTCTGGGAGAAATTGTCGTCATTACAGGTTAAGCCCGACAGCCAAAGCACCACAGGCAGTGCTTTGGTGGTGTGGTAAGCAGGGGGCAGATACACCGAAAACTGCATAGTGCATTGTGTACTTTGGGCTTGGTGTGAGTATTTTCGTTGCCAGCCACCAAAACAAAACTGTTGGCTAATAAGTTGCAAGTTTTGCATCAGAAGTGCACCACCGAGCGAATGGACTCTCCTTTATGCATGAGCTCAAATGCTTCGTTAATGGCCTCTAGCTTCATGGTGTGAGTAATGAAGGTGTCTAACTCAAATTCGCCCGCTAAATAGCGTTCAATATAATCGGGCAATTGGCTGCGCCCCTTTACGCCGCCAAAGGCACTGCCACGCCAAACCCTTCCTGTCACCAGTTGGAAGGGGCGGGTGGTGATTTCCTGGCCGGCACCGGCTACGCCAATAATGACGGACTCACCCCAGCCCTTGTGGCAACACTCCAAGGCCGAGCGCATAACATTCACATTGCCAATACATTCGAAGGAAAAATCCACACCACCGTTGGTCATTTCTACAATAACCTCTTGAATGGGTTTGTCAGAATCATTCGGGTTCACACAATCCGTTGCGCCCAATTGCTTGGCAATCTCGAATTTACTGTTGTTGATATCGATCGCAATAATTCGACTGGCCTTGGCCATGACGGCACCCAAAATCACGGACAAGCCAATGCCACCCAAGCCAAAGACTGCAACCGTATCACCGGGCTGAACCTTGGCGGTGTTTTTCACTGCGCCCATGCCGGTGGTCACCCCACAGCCCAGCAAGCACACTTTTTCCAATGGTGCTTCTTTGGGAATCTTGGCTAATGCAATTTCTGGCACTACGGTATGCTCGGCGAAAGTAGAGGTGCCCATGTAGTGGAAAATGGGTTTGCCGTTTTGGCTAAAGCGTGAGGTGCCATCCGGCATTAAGCCTTGTCCTTGTGTGACGCGAATGGCCTGACACAAATTGGTTTTACCGGAGCGGCAGAATTTGCACTCCCCGCACTCGGGGGTATAAAGCGGAATTACATGGTCCCCCACGGCAACCGATGTAACACCTTCGCCCACTTGTTCAACGATACCGGCACCCTCGTGCCCCAAAATGGTGGGAAAAATACCCTCGGGGTCTTGGCCCGACAAGGTAAAGGCGTCTGTATGGCAAACACCTGTGGCCACAATGCGCACTAAGACTTCGCCCTTTTTGGGCAATTCCAAGTCAACTTCTTCAATCGACAAGGGCGCACCGGCCTCCCAGGCAATGGCGGCACGGGTTTTTATCGTTGTCATCGGGTTCTCCTAAAGTGTTATGCGTGGTGTCAATGGTACGTGGTTTTGTAGGGTGAAGTCGACCTTGGCCAGTATGGCTTTAATACAGTGGTTCACCCCGGTTACAGCAAGCGTTTTACTGTTAATAAAGCGTCAAGCTCTAGGCCTGTCTTAAAATCACTGCGGGTGGTGTATCCAATGTGCGGCGCAGTAGGGCAACGCCCAGAGCACTGAGTGCTAGTGCAGAAATCAGTGGTGTGGCGAGCCAGTAAGCCCAGTGGGGCTGCAAGGGGGTTTTAAGCACGAGATGCTGCAGGCATAACAGCAATACCTCAGATCCTGTGGCCGCGATAAGGCCGGCAATGATGCCGAGCAAACCGAACTCAATGGCAAGACTGTTTAGCATCAGTTTTCGGGGGCTGCCGAGCGCGCGCAGTAGGCCAATTTCTTGCCTGCGCTGGGCTAAACTTGCATTGACCGCACTGGCCATGACTAACGCGCCGCCAGTGACAATCAAAATCAATACTAACAGAACGCCATTGCTGATTTGCTGCACATTGGTTTGTATTTGGCGGATAATTTTGTCGATTTCCAACAGCACTGCAGTGGGGTGGTTGGTCATTAATGTATTGATCAGTGGTTTCTGTTCTCTGGGTAAATAGAAGCTGGTGATATAGGTGGCGGAGAAGGCGTCCAAACTGCCGGGCTCAAAAATAAAAAAGAAGTTGGGTTTCATGGAGCGCCAATCGAGTGAGCGCAGGCTTGCCACGCGCGCCTCAAGGGGCAACCCGCCAACGGAAAAAGTGAGTTTGTCCCCCAAGGTAATATTTGCTCGTTTGGCAAATGCTTCTTCCACCGACACACCGGGCAGGGCATCATACTCACGCTGCCAAGCGTCCCACCACTGACCTTGCACAACTTTGTTGTCTTGCCCCAATTGTGCTGCCCAAGTCAGGTTGGCCTCGCGGTTTAAGACTGGCCGGTTGTTGCCGTCGGCCGCTGCACTTTGTTCGCCTTGGTCGTTGATGGCGGTCAGGCGCCCTCGAACCATTGGGTAGAGGGGCTCCCGGGCGATGCTGTTGCTATCAAAAAACGATTTTAGGGTTTCTAAATCGGCGGGCGGTATATTCACCAAAAAATGATTGGGCGCATCGTCTGGAATTTGCGTTTGCCAGTCTCGAATCAGTGATTGACGGGTCACGATCATGGTGACTAAAAGTAAAATAGCAATGGAGAATACCACCAGTTGCGTCAGACTTTGGTCCAATCTTCGATAGAGGTTGGCCATGGCTAAGCGCCAGATACTGCCAGCACGACCGGTGAGGCGTTTGCTTTGGTGAAGTAAAAGCCAAGCGCACAAGCAGGCGATACTCGTTACTACTGCCAGGGCGGTAAGTACACTCAACGCCAAGGTGATGTCGCGACTGAAAATCAAAATCAGCACGACCACGGCCCCCGCAGCAAACGCCACTTGGGCCCACAACTGGGGCGTGGTCGTCCGCGTTTCACGTCGTAATATTTTGAGTGGTGGAATCCCGGGTAAGTGCCAAATGGCTGGTAATGCAAAACACGTTAATGATAAAAAACCGCAAAACAGACTGGCAAGATAGGGGCTTGGGCCCGAGGCAAGCAGCGTTAAATCGTAGGTGCTTAATACCACTTGTGCCATTAAACGTTGCAACCCTTCACCGATCACCAGGCCGATTACGCTTGCCACAGCAGCCCACAAAAGCATTTGGGTAAGATAAAGGCGTTTTAAAACCAAAGCACTGATGCCAAAGCTTTTCAGCAGTGCCACCTGGTTCGTATGGCGATGGGCAAATTGCCGGGCGGAGATACCAATGGCAATGCCGGCGAGTAGCACGCCCATGACGGCTGCAAGCAGCAAGAACTGTCTGCCTGTGACCAGGGTATTTTGGAGCCCGCGGTTGGTGTCTTCTACAAATACCAAATCTTCGTGATCACTGAGTTGGGGTTCTAGCCAGGCCAAAAAGTCTTCAAGGGCTTTTGGCTCTCCCGCCAATTGCCAGCCGTATTGCACCCGACTGCCAGGCTGAATTATTTGTGTGTTTTCCAAGTCGGCTAGGTTCATCATTAAACCAGCACCCAATAAACTAAAGGGATTACTGGCATTGGGTTCGTCAACGATGACTTGGGTGACGCGAAACTGCGATTGCCCAATTTCTAGGCTGTCGTCCAATGTGATGTCGAGCATAGGCAGAAGTCGCGCGTCTACCCAAACCTCCCCGGGGGGAGGGATGCCATCGGCCACCCGAATCGCATCGGGGTCGAGGGCAAAGGGCGAGCGGCTAATGGTGACCTCCCCGCGCAAAGGGTACCCTGCTGATACGGCACGTATGGAAGCCAGTTGAAGGTTGTCACCCGCAGCCGCCATGGAGGCAAATTGCACCATGGGCACCACTTTTACCGCATGCTCCTCGGCTTGCGTCAGCCACTTAGCGGGGACAGGTCGTGAGCTTTGTATCACCACATCCGCCCCGAGTAATGCATTGGTTTGGCGAGACAGAGAGGCTTCCAGCCGGTTGGTAAAGATTGCCACGGTGGAGACTACCGTGACGGCCAATACCAAGGCAGAGATGAGCAGCGCCGTCTCGCCACTTTTGAGGTTGCGCCAGGCTATACGTAAGGCCAATGCCGTCATACGGGCGCTCCGACGATACGTCCGGCTTCTAGTTCCAGTTGACGATGGCAGCGCTCGGCCAAGCGCTGCTCATGGGTGACCAGTACCAGTGTTGTGCCCTGGTCGCGGTTGAGTGCGAACAATAGCTCTATAATTTTGGCTCCGGTGTGGGAATCCAAATTGCCGGTGGGCTCATCGGCGAATAAAACCTTGGGTTTGTTGGCAAAGGCACGGGCGATGGCTACGCGCTGCTGCTCGCCCCCAGACAGTTGCGCAGGGTAGTGTGAGAGGCGAGCCTCTAGTCCCACACGAACTAAGTACTCTTGAGCCAGTGTTTGAGCGTTTTTGACTTTTTTAAGCTCCAGCGGCAGCATCACGTTTTCGAGCGCGGTGAGCCCAGGCAGCAGTTGAAACGACTGAAACACAAAGCCAATGGTATCGGCGCGCACCTGGGCTCGGCCCTCTTCGTCTAAGGATGTGAGCGTGCGGCCATTGAGGCGCACCTGGCCAGTGCTTGGCAAATCTAGCCCCGCGAGTAGCCCCAAGAGGGTGGATTTGCCTGAACCCGAAGCGCCCACGATGGCAAGCGATTCGCCTGCAACCACGGAGAAAGAGCAGGGCTGCAGGATATCCAGGGCACCATCGGCGGTGGCGACAGTCTTAGTGATGTTCATGGCTTCGAGCATTACATCGGAAGTCATGGTTTTCCTTATGCAGGTGATTGATAACTGACGGGTTTCTACTCTGAGGTGGTATGCACGCCGCTTTTGGGGCGAAACCCATATATTGTGGAGACAAGCGTGGTACCCCTTTTGGCCTTAAAAGTTCACTTTTTCCCCTTTTTTAAGTCCCACTCTCGCGCTTTTTATACGGGCATTATGCTGCTTTGGTTGCTGTCAGCGCCAACATATGGCGACCAAGGTAGAACCCTAATGGTATTGGGTGACAGCTTAAGCGCTGGGTACGGTATTGAGCTTGACCAAGGCTGGGTGAAGTTACTTGAACAAAAGTTGCGGCGTGAAGAGGGGTTTGAGGTGGTCAATGCCAGTGTCAGCGGTGAAACCACCAGCGGGGGGCTTGCGCGTTTGCCTGCTTTGTTAAAAGCACACCATCCCGAGTTGGTGATTATAGAGCTCGGTGGAAACGACGGCTTGCGCGGGCAGCCCACCAAAGGCATGCAGCGCAACTTAACCTCAATGGTGGCGTTGAGTCGCGCTGCCGGTGCGAAGGTGCTGTTGTTGGGTATGCGTATCCCTCCCAATTATGGTCCTCGCTATACCGAGGCCTTTTTTAACGTCTATGCCAAGGTAGCTGAGGCAGAGGCAGTGCCATTGGTGCCGTTTTTTTTAGAAGGGGTGGCCACCAACGACCAGTTGATGCAAAAAGATGGCATACACCCCAAGGCCTCCGCCCAGCCTTTAATGCTTGAAAACGTGTGGCCGCTCATTCTCGGCGCGCTGCAACTTCAATAAAGGTGCTCGACACTGTGGCGTTTTTTTACTGGTTTATTTGCCTATATTTTCTGTTGCACGCTTTCAAAATACTGGCGCTGAGGTGTGAATAATCTTGTATTTCAAGGGCTTTTATTGGTTTTGCCGCTAAAGGTGGCGCATCCGTGCTCCTCTATTCACCCGTCAATCATTCTGCCGAGAGGAATAATCCAATAAAATTTAGGTGGGCGTGTTAAGCCATGGCTAAAAGTTTTGGGCGGCTCCCAACAAGTAAACCAGTGGGGCGTTCCAGTTGATGGTGACCTCGTTGGTGGCATAACTGCACCATTGGTCCAAATAGGATTTGGCCGCTAGGTTGGATGGGTACACATCGCAGTACTCACTATCTTGCTGTCCTGAATGAGGTCCGCCGACCAGGAATCCTGGCACAGGGTCAGTAACCTCATCAGCTTCAGAGGGCCTGTGGTGTGGGTGCGTAGGGGGCTTTTTACCCTGTCCGGTGACAAACGAATAGCCTGTGGCATTTCTGCCCAAGACATAATCTAGTGTTGCCAGGCTTGCATTGCGGTAGGCAACATTCTGTGTGGCTCGGTAAGCGATCATCAATAGCCAGCCTTGATTGAGCATGCTGCTATTACTACCCCAACCGAATTCTTTCGATTGATTCATGGTGACGCCATAGGCAGAGGCTTGTGCTTGGGTTAGCAGTGCATCGGCAGTGACTAAAAATTGCGATTGCACCCAATTGTAGTCGTCGCTAGAAAGTAGGTTTTCACCCTGTTCCAGCAGAGAAATAACACCCAGTGTCTGCACTCCACCCCACCAAGGGGTAATCACATCGCCTAGGTTGGTTTTGAATGCATTAAAATATCCGGCGTCTTCGGTGAGTAGAAAAAGTTCGGCGGCTGCCCATGCAAATTCATCGGCCAACTGATTCTCAGCATAGGTGCCGGTTTTAATGTCTGTTGGCTGCGTGTAGAGCACTTGGGGGTTTGCCTTTGCCCATTGCCAGGCGGCAAGGGCCTGTTGCCGGTAGGCTTGGGCCTTACCTGGGAACGCTGCGTCAAACTGTGAGTAGATACGGGATGCCATGGCGAGTGTCGCGGCAAAATTCAGTGTCGCCGCCGTCGTTTTTTGAACCACGTAGCGTTGCGCCGTGGTTTCATGGGGCATCACTTCACCTGAAAAATTCTTGGTGGTGAGTTTGTGGTAAACACCGCCATCGGCGTCTTGCATCTTGGCCATCCACTCTAAATTCCACATGACCTCATCTAGAATATCGGGCACCGCGTTGGAAGACTCTGGAATATTGGTGCCCACATTTTGGTAAAAATTGGGCAATTGCTCATAGGCGGTAAGCAAGGTGTGAACCGAGATACCACTGTTCACAATATATTTGTTGTAATCTCCCGCGTCATACCAGCCTTTTGGTGCGGATAAGACTGTACCCTCTGGACGGCTCGCCGAAGCCGCAGAGGAATGTACGAGTACATTGGTATCAGGGTGACCCATGGGGCGAGCCCATGGACCCGCGTGTTGTGCTTCAAGCTCTGCACTGGCCCGGTTGTAGTAGTACGCTTTAATGGCGGCTTTGTGAGCATCTTGGTAAACGTCGTCGGCAATGCGAAAGGTATATGACTTTCGAACTCCAGAATCTAAAAGATAGTATTCTCCTGGTGTGGTAACTTCACTAAAGTTCGCGATTCGCACATTCTCATTGGAGGGTGCCCAAGTCTTTGCTTGGGCGTAGCTACCGCAAAAGATGGCTTGGTGGTCAGAGGCTCTGACAATACTAAACTGGTCGCCCGAAGGGCTCACCACCACGGCGGCTTTATTGGACGTGGGTAGAAACCCCAGCTGATTGATTCTGATCGCCTCACTGAAGTTTTGAGACCCTGTTGGTGCACTGCCGGTGCAAGTGACAGGCATATTGCCACTGCTAGAGCTGCTTGAACTGCTGGTTGAGCTAGAGGAACTGCTAGATGTGCTAGAACTGCTGGATGAACTGCTAGAGCCACTAGAAGTCGGTCCGGGGTTGGCACCACAGGCGCTTAAGATCAAGGCCAGAGTGAGGCCTATCAGGGAGTGACGCATTGTGTTCTGTCCTTTCAGATTCTTGTTTGGCGAGTGACTAGTATAGTGTGTTTTTAGATAGGCCTGATGGCCTTTGGGGAACCCGAATCGTACCATTCATCACGCGGGCCACAGTGTTCATGATCAAATGACACAAAGCCACCGGTCCATGAAAAAACTGTGGAATAGGTCAAGCTTTATGCAGCTCGATCGTTTGCGGGGCAGGCTGAGGGGAGAAGGCTTGGCGGGCGATGCTTCCATTCACATTGGTATAAGGCGAATGGTTGAGATAATACCCGCTGAAAGACAACGCGTTTCCCGAGCCCAAAGCGTGTACCCCAACTTTTTAGTTGAGTGATAGTGCTTCGTTCATACCATGGTGAAGTAATGGTTGATTTTAGCGGTAGGTTTCCTTCTAAATCCAGGTTGCTGGCAGGGCTGAATTAGAGATTCCTCATATTAAAAGCCCTCACCTAAAGACGTTTTTTCAAATGGTTATTTTTAATATCGACAGCTTTCACGACGAATGCATACGTCATTAAAAAACACAGCAAAAAAATCTAACTGCCGATTGTCCAACTGGAAGCCTTTATAATTAAAAGCCTCTATTTTCAGGCACCAATAAACCGCTGAGGCATTAAAGCGTTACGTTTTAACGACAAAGACAGCTTCTACTGTTATTTATATATTGGGCGTTGAACCGCGTGTTTGCATTTGTAACGATCATATTAACCCGGCAATTCAATAGGTCTCCTATCTATTGAATTGCGCGCCCATAAAATACTGGCGGGAATATATGAATTTTCTTACGTTGTATTTTAAGGGGTCGCATTGGTCATTCCGGTCAATGGCGGCACGTCCTTGTACCCCATTGATTCGACATAAAAGATTGGTGGGTTAATAGTGTGTAGGTTGCGCTACCTTTACCGAAAATAGTCAAACAATTCACCGCCTATCAAGTAGTGTGTATGCAACAGTGTGCCAATTTGCATCGTGAATGTTCAGTAAGAACTCGGTAACGCTATCTTTAGAGGTTTTTGAGGGCTCCGACAGTGATTAGGTTGTGTGGTTTGGCATTTTGGGTCTTCAATTACTCATCCAGGAAAACTGGTTACAAAACCTTGAAGTCTATCAAGTTGTTTGTGTTGCTATCGGCATACAATTTTTGCCGGGGCATTACGCCAAAATTCAAGCCAATATTAGAGGCAAGGCAAACCACGAAAATGCTAATACACGAGAAGGTAAGACAAAACAAAATAGTAAAACAGTGTAAAGTAATCACAAACGATAGATGTGCTATTAACCCGGCAATTTTTTATGTGGGGTTAATGCGGCACAAGGACGTGCCGGAATGGCCAATGCTGGGTTAAATGCCGGGTTAAATGCCGGTTTAATAGTCTCGCAGATTCAGCAGCCGACGAGTGGGGGCGAAGGCAATCAGTGGGTATAGGTCATTAGGCATAGGTCATAACGATAAGCCCCAAACGACAGTCGAAAAAAGTAGCGTAAAGGTATACCCATTAACAATGTAAGGACATAGCGACGGTTTCAGGTGTGGTGTAAGGGAGAACAATACATCTGAAAGCAACGCCCCATACAAGCTTGCCAATGTTCTTTTCCTGCGGGAGAAGACTCCATCTTAGAGTACGACGGTATGACGAAATGTAAATTAATCACGCTGGGGTTATTGGCTGCAACATTGTCCGCTTGCGGAGGAGATGACGTCGATGGAACTTCAAGTGGTAGTTCCTCAAGTAGCAGTTCCTCAAGCTCTAGTAGCACTTCGAGTTCGACCAGCTCTAGCGGCTCGCCCACAACAGCCGTTCATCCTACTTGTCCCAGTTCGGCGCGAAGCGCTTACGACGGCATAGTTGCCACTGTTCCAGGGCGAATTGAAGCAGAGAATTTTGATCTGAACGGGTTTATGGACACCTCCGACACGAATGAGGGGGGAGCCTATCGCTTAGACACCGCTGTAGACGTTAAGTCTATCCCAGGGGGCTACGCCATCGGCTGGATGACCCGTGGTGAATGGCTGGAGTACACCATAAACGTGCCCTACGATGGTGAATATGAGTTGAGTGTTCGGTCCGGTGCTGTTGATGCAGGTCGCACAATCAGCGTATCACAATGTAATCAAACCTTATTGGCGAGCTACTCTGTCCCCGTTGTTGCCGACTGGGATAATTTTGTTACCGAGAGCGGCGGGACTATTCTGCTAAAAGCGGGTGTTCAAAAAATCCGAATCAACGTGGATTCGGATTATCTAGACCTGGATTGGATTCGGTTGGATGCTACCTCTACGCCTGAAGAGCAAATGGGCAAAAGCCTGTTTGAAGCACAGTGTGTGGATTGTCACGGCAGTGATGGCCAAGGTGATGTTCCGCTATTTGTAAAATACACAGGTTTTGACGCCATCAGTGGTCACATTACGGCAACCATGCCATTCGGTAGCAGCGACAACTGTGATGCTGATTGTGCAGCAAAGATTACCGCATACCTCTTCGCTGAATTAAATCCTTTAGAGCCGGGTGTGGCCGAATTACAACGCTTAAGGCGGTTTCATTACTACAAAACCATTCATTATCTGTTTGCGCCTTACGGTGTGAGTACGGACGGATTGAGCCTGCCATCGGACCCTATTGAAAAAGGTTTTGCTGCGGGCAACCAAATGGATACGAGTTTGGTTTACGCCTACAACAACAACGCTAACGTGCTGGCTAAAGCGTTTGTGGACCGGGTTAAAGCCGACTCTGGTGTGATTGGGTGCAGTAATCTGACGACCGATTGCGCGCGTAGTTTTTATAGAACCTTTGCTGAGAAGGCCTATCGCCGTCCGTTGACCAGTGATCAGTTGAGCCGAGTTGATTCAGTGTTTGGTATTGCACCGAATGACCCAGCCGAAGGCCTGGGGTATGTAGTGGGTTATTTACTGCAATCTCCAGCCTTTTTGTTTTATCTCTCACCTAAAGATGATACGGGTGACTTTGCCCTAGCCAATCAGCTGAGTTTTTTGTTGTGGAACGAGCCTCCTGATTCCGAGCTGTTGGATCTTGCGCGCGCAGGTAGCTTGCGTAATTCCACTACATTTAGTAATCAAATTGATCGTATGCTCGGTGATGAAAAAGGCAAGGCCGCCATGGTGGAGTTTGTTAGCCAATGGTTCCGGCTCGAGAACATTAATATGCTGACGAAAGACACTGCCAAATATCCTCAATTTAATTCATCGGTGACGGGGCAAATGTATAGTGATACGCATAATTTTGTAGTGGGTGCCATGGCTCAGCCCAAGAGTTTTGAAGCTCTGTTCAGTGCGCCTTATGAGTTGTCAAATGCCTTGGTCAACCATTTACAAACTTTTAGTGGTGAAGTACAAGTTGCGCGCCGAGGCTTGTTGAGCCAGCCTGGCATAATGGCTTGGCTTGCGGGCCCCACCAAGCGCTCGCCCATTAAGCGTGGTGTTTATGTGATGGACAGCTTGTTGTGCGAACATTTAAAACCACCTGATAATCTGGATCTGACCGCAGCCAAAGACGAGTTGGATACCAGCACTTTAAGTATTCGCGATGCAGTGGTTGAGATAACCAAAAGCGACGACTGCAAAGGCTGTCATTCTCGTATCAATCCACTCGGCTTTGGCTTTGAAAATTACGATGGCATAGGCCTGCCAACCTTTGAGGCATTGGTAGAGACCACTTCGATTGGCGCGACGGAGAAAGCGGAGCAAGTGAACATAAGTTATCAAGGCGTTGAGCAGTTGCAGGATGAATTGTTGAAGGCGGACCAAACTTACCACTGTGCAAGCCTACAAGCTTTGCGCTACGCGAATCAAATTGCGCAACCCACAGCAGTGGATATTAATACCATACAAATGCAATTTAAGGCGTCTGCCAGTGTGTCTGGGCTATTTCGCAATATTGCCATGACATTGCTTAACTAGAGGCGGCACAATAATGACAATCAATCGACGACAGTTATTAAAGCATTGTAAAAATATGGGCATCTCCATGGCTGCGTGGCCGTTGCTGTCTAGTTTGCCGAGTTTCGCGCAAGGTATTGGCAACAGTACTCGTGGTAACAAAAGGCTATTGGTTATTTGGCACCCGCACGGTATGCACCAACCCAGTTGGACAACGGGCGTGGGGCATCGTAGCGGCGAGGCCTGGCAGCTCAGTAGGGTGCTAGAGCCACTACAAGCGGTAAAACAAAAAATGAATGTGGTGGAGGGGGTGTCTGGTATTTTTTCGGGTACCGACGAGCGTCATCAACGCGGTATGGTAGGGTTGCTCACCGGTGCGGATATGTTCAACGAAACGTTGTCGATCGATCAACTGGTGGCGGACCATTGGCAAACCAAAGCCTTGCAGTTGAGTGCTCAATGTGAGCCACGCTTGTATAACGCGAAATATCGATACGAAAATTTTCGTATCAGTTTTCGAGGCCCTGGCGAAGGTGGCGCTCAAAATGGGAACAACAATCCCTTCTCGGTGTATCGACAATTATTTTCAGGGTCCAGCGAGGATTTTGAAACACGCTTTGTCACCAATAAAAGTGTATTGGATGCTTTGTTGGTGGAAATCGACTCCGTAAAGTCGAGGCTGAGTATCGACGATAAGCACCTATTAGATGCCCATCAGACGGGTATTCGCGAGTTGGAGTGCAGTTTTCACGACACCTTTTGTGAGAACGACCTCGGTGGCGGTGCGGGAGGTGCTTGTGTGACTCCGAATATTGGGGACCAACCTTCGAACTTGGATGACTTTTTGCGTCAAAATAACAACTACCCTGCGATTTGCAAAATGCAATCTGATATTGCGAAAGTGGCTGTGGGCTGCTCGCTCGCACCGGTTACCGTGTTGCAATTTGCCGCCACCGAGTCTACCCATACCTATTCGTGGGTTACCAACGAAGATGGTCAATCGGCTACGTCTAGTGATCATCACGAGTTGAGTCACAACATTTATACGAATGAGCGCGCGCGAAAAGATTTTAATGCGATCCACCGTTGGTATAGCCAACAGGTGGCGGACATCGCGACTTACCTAGACGGTATTCCTGAGGGTAATGGTACAGCGCTAGACAATACTTTAATTTATTGGGGGACTTGTTTAGGCAGTCCTCATGATCATTGGCAATACAATTGGCCATCCGTACTGATTGGCGGCGCAGGTGGGTTTTTCCGTACCAACCAGTCGTTGGATTTCCGTAAGGATCGCAATGGCCGTTGTTACAATGATCCCCGCTTTTGTTTTCTGGATACTTTGTCCGATACCACCCAGGTCGATTTACTGAATACCATGGCGGCCTCAATGAATTTGCCCGCCAGTGACGGATCGCCGGTGGTGGGCAACATTAACGGTGACCGAAACGCGGCGACGCATGTGAGTCGTGCCTTTCACGGGCTTGTGCGCGACTTAATGGCTTAATCGTAAAGGCTCTATGCTACCCAGTCACCGGCTCGAACCTCGGTGACATTTCCTTAGGTGGGCACTTTGCCCGCCGTTTTTTGTTGGAATGGCGATATTGCAAATTTTGTTACCTCTGCAACAGTTTCATGCTCGCCAATGGCGGATAATTCCACTTATCATACGAATATACGTGTACTAGAGATGGAGTTGTCGGTGATTAAAACAGTTGTGTGGGCAGCCAGTGTGATATTGGCTACAACATTGGTGGGGTGCGGGGGAGAAACCCCTGGCGGCGATGGCTCCTCTAGTTCTAGCAGTTCCAGTAGCTCCAGTAGCTCCAGTAGCTCTTCTGCTTCTAGTACTTCGTCTAGCTCAACATCGAGCACCTCATCCAGTTCGAGCAGCTCCTCCAGTTCGACTACCTCCAGCTCAGGTGCGAGCTTGGCTCGATTGACGATTGAAGAGTCTGCGTCGGGGTTTTGCGCATTCACGGGCGTTATTGATAACCTGCACGCTGGGTTTACGGGCCCAGGTTTCGTGGATTCGCTGAATGAGATAGGGGCCAGTATTTCGTGGCAGGTTGAGGTCCAAACTGCTGGTAATTACGAGGTGGAGATTCGCTACGCAAACGGTGGTGGTAGCGCTCGGGGTGCCCGGCTGAGTGCTTCGCAAACTGGCAGTGATGCTCTATTTGACTTTGATTTCACCGCTGGCTGGGACAGTTGGGATCTGGACTTCGGCACACTATCCTTGAATTCGGGTGAGAACACGCTGACGTTGACGGCGCTCACGGCCGCCGGGTTGGCCAACATTGACGCTATCACCTTAGTCGGGGATGGCATCAATGCGGCAAATTGCCCAGATGGGTTTTCTACGGCGCTCTACCCCTTAAGCGGTGCTGCCGACGTCAACCCGGATGTACAGCTTCGGATCACCTTCGATAATAGCCCTGCCATTCAGGGGGGCGAGGTACAAATCTTCGATGCCTCGACCATGACTATGGTGGACAGTTTCAATGTTCAACAGGATACGGACACTCTGGGATATTTGGGACAAAGTAGCAGCTATCGCGATCGCGCCACGCGCCCGGCTCAAATTCGTGGCAGAACAGTCTATCTACAATCTCATGCTCACAAGCTCACCTACGGTAAGACTTATTATGTGGTGGTTAATAGTGGAGTGTTCTCGGGGCAGGTGGGTGGTCAAGATTTTCAAGGGGTGAGTGCGCGCCAATGGCAGTTTACCACTAAGAGCAATATGCCGAGCGGTGCCAATGTCACCGTGGATGATGATGGCCCCGCAGATTTTAGTACTGTGCAGGGGGCCCTAAATCACATTATGAAAAATGTGAGCCTAAACGAAAGTGCAACCATTTCCGTTAAAAACGGAACCTATGTCGAACTGCTCTATTTGGCGGATAAACACAACCTTAGAATTGTGGGAGAGAGCCAAGAAAGTACGGTGATTGCCTATGCCAACGGTGAATATTTGAATGCCGGAACACGCGGACGGCCACTGTTTTTGGTTTATGGCGGAGGTAATGGTGTGGACCTGCTAACACTGGAAAATATTACCTTGCACAGTACCGAGTTACGAAGTGTGGCGAGACAGGCGGAAACCCTATTTTTTGATCCTGATAGAGGGCGTTTGCTGGTCAAAAATGCTACGTTTCTTAGCGAGCAAGATACGTTAAGTCTTGATGGTTATGCTTGGTTTTATAACAGCACCATTGCGGGGAACGTGGATTTTATATGGGGCAGTGCCAAGACGGCATTGTTCGAAAACAGTGAGATCCGCTCGTTGGGGGATACCAATGGCCGTGGAGGCTATGTGTTACAAGCCCGAGTTAAATCAACCGATGATAACGGTTTTGTATTTCTTAACAGCCGCTTTACACGTGGCGTTGGGCCTGCAGGTACCCAAATTGCGAATGGCCAAACCTATCTGGCACGCTCGGGATATTCTTCCTCCGGTAACAATTACGACAGCTTTGCGATGATTAACTGCCAAATGGACCACCACATAGCCGCCATTGGTTGGTACAACGAAAACAATAAGCCTCAAAACCCGAGTATGGGTACGGCCACTTATGGATTCCGTGAGGCTGGCACAACGCGCTTAGATGGGTCGGCCGTGAACCTGGGGGAGCGCCAGGGTGCCTATCGACTCAATGCAAATGAAGTCAACCAATGGTATGGCTCTCGCGCGGTTATTTTTCGAAACTACAATAATGGGCAAGGTTGGTCGCCCAGCCCGTAAGCGTATTTTTTTGAGTGTTGTGATAATGTCTTCACCGACCGCAAGGGAGCTAATCAGAGGCTCCCTTGCTAGGGCTTTAACCCTCTTGCGGCTTTTTCACTTAACCCCATTGCCTTATCCATTGCGTGGTAAATGACGTTTTGTTCAATAGTGCCACTGATCAGATGTGAACCAGGACCAATCGCATAAATGGCAACGTCTTCTCCACCGTGGGTCTCCGAGCTTAAGGGAATCAACGTTTCTTGGTGGTAACCGGGAGCTTCTGTGTGCACACGAGCCAAGTTTTTCCGTCCCGCAGTGGGTGGTTTGGTGTAGGTGACATCGGCATTGGTTTCGCTGCCCAAATTTCTATACCCTAAGCCATTGGCGTACCCGAGTGTTGTGTAAGGCAAACCATTTGCGTCAGTAGAAGGGGTGTCACTGCCAACACCTACGACTTTACCCAAGATGGGATTGCCGCGTTTGGGGTAACCGGCGATAGTGAATACGTGGCTATGGTCGGCGGTAACAATAATTAAGGTTTCGATCAGGTCTACAGCTTGTATTGCCGCGGCCACAGCATTGGACAACTCGATGGTATCGGTCAATGCGGTGTAGGCGTTACCTGCGTGATGAGCATGATCAATGCGCCCGGCTTCCACCATCAAGAAAAAGCCTTTTGAATTGTTATCCAAAATATCAATGGCCTTTTGCGTCATTTGGGTGAGTGACGGTTCTCCTGTAGGGCTATTGCGCCGGTCGGCCTCATAGCGCAAGTGCGAAAGGTTGAACAACCCCAATACTTGAGGCGTTTTGCTGGGGTCTATGGCGTCAAACCCTTTTTGGTCAATCACATAGCGGCCTTTTGGGTAAGCCTGCCGCCATTTTGCCGTGAGGTCTTGGCCATCGGTGCGGCTGCCTGCCGGGTTGCTGGCTACGTTGGTGCTTTGGTTCGGTAAAAAATGACGGCGTCCCCCCCCAAAAAGCACTTCAATGCCATTGATGGTTGTCGCTGAAGGAAAGCGCGCTTTCAAGAGGTTTTCAAAGTCGATTAATTGCGTTGCAATATCTTTGCAGCCATTTTTGATGGCCTCGGCGGGGAGTTTTGAGTTGTCTTCCCAATCACGATTAGGAGACTTTGCATAAGTGGCCGCAGGTGTGGCGTGGGTGATCCGGGCCGTTGTGACGATGCCGGTGGACAGCCCGGCAAGCTCAGCGAGTTCTAACGCACTCACCAGTGATCGGCCTTCACTTGAAGCGCAGTCGCCGCGGACCGCATTTTCATCAACACCTAAAACACCGGCGTTGGTCTTAACGCCAGTGATCAGTGCGGTCATTGTGCCGGCGGAGTCTGGGGTCTGTGCATCCACGTTATAGGTTTTGGATAGCCCTGTGTATGGAAAACCTTCAAAGCTCAGGCTGTTTTCTTCACCGTACCCCCCCTTCAATTGACCTTCAAGAATTCGTGCAGCGGTGACAGTACTGATGCCCATGCCATCACCGACAAATAAGATGACGTTTTTGGCTTGCTTGTCTTTAGTGCCCACTTTACGTGAGACGGCTTTTTGACCGGCTGTGTACCAAGGGTTCTGGCGTTGAACACTAGGTATAGCGTCAATGAAGGGTTCACTGAGGCTAACACTAGCGGCACAGACCGATAGGGTTAGCAAGGCCAGTAGCGGCAGCGCCATGAATTTCATTGAAATGACTCCAGGTTCGAATAGTGGAGGCATTGTATCGCGCTTTGTTGTCAAAATGTTTACAAGCCAAACGCATCTACTGTTGTGGGATATTCTTAGACAGTGATTAAGTGTTTCATTGTTTTATTAACCCGGCAATTCAATAAATCTCCTATCTATTGAATTGCGCGCCCATAAAATGCTGGCGGGAATATGTGAATTTTCTTGTATTTTTAAGGCTTGCATTGGCCGGAATGGCCAATGGCGGAACGTCCTTGTACCGGATTTTTTGTCGGCTTTTAGCCAATCAAATTTAAACTCACGTAATTCATATCATCGTCATAAAGCTATCGCAAATATTGCGCGCATCTTAAGTGCCGAAGGCAAAGAACTGTTTACAGCTTTGAACCGATCCATAAAAGAACAGTAAAAGTTAGAGTGATGGCTAAGGGTTTGGCAATGCCATATGGGTGTTAGACCTTACAGACGCAGTGGCGCCATGTTGTAGAGGGAAAGTTTTATTATTGTTCTTTCCAAGATCGTTATTCTCAACATCGTTTTGGTGTAAAAGCTCACTATAACGTTCACAGTGTCACCTTTGTGAAAAGGCTCGGGTGAAAGGGGTATTTCAAGCATCATTATTACTGGAAACACGAATAATTTAGATTTTTGTAGTCCCAGAAAGCCGGCAATCGCCGGCTTTTTTTATGTCTGGCCTTTTTATGGTTTAGTCGGATTAGCGGCCTTATTGAGCACTCATGAATAACGCGTTGTATTTGGCGCCATAAGTCGGCTTTGTGTGAAGCTTAACCTCCAGACTGTACGATTTTCGCGATAAATGATTTAGACTTGGGGCGCCACCAAGGTGGCAATGCGAGCATTTGCGGTTCAAGTCTATGCAAGTTTCGGCTCGCGTTCAATGTATTCAATACCCAACATTCTGGTGGCAATATCCATTGCGCAATGCAGAGTTGCCCATTATTCGGGTGCGCAAAAAGGGTGGCCGTTTCAGTTTTCAATTAGGGGTGACTATGAAGGTTTCAGTTCCAAAAGAGCGTCGCGCTCATGAACGTAGGGTCGCAGCAACGCCAGACAGCATAAAAAAATTACTGGCATTAGGGTTGGAAGTGTATGTCGAAGCGGGTGCAGGTGCCGCCGCCCACTACACCGATGCACAGTATGAAGCGGCAGGAGCCAAAGTTATCGACAAGTTTGATGCACTGCTAGAAGGCGCCGATATTGTACTTAAAGTTCAGCGCCCTCTGGTCGGTGGTGAAGGTGATTTGGATGAGCTGGCACAGTTAAAGCCGGGTGCCTTGTTGATCTCGGTGTTGTCACCCTTTGGCGCACCCGACAGCGTTAACCAATACGCGTCGGCAAATATTACGGCCATGGCAATGGAGTTTGTACCAAGAATCACACGAGCACAATCCATGGATGTTTTGAGTTCGCAAAGCAGTTTGGCGGGTTATCGTGCTGTATTGGATGCTGCCAATGAATTTGGGCGAAGCTTTCCGATGATGATGACCGCTGCGGGCACCATCGCACCGGCACGGGTCATGGTGCTGGGCGCAGGGGTGGCAGGATTACAGGCCATTGCCACGGCCAAGCGCTTGGGGGCTGTGGTCAGTGCCACCGATGTGCGTGCAGTGGCGAAGGAGCAGGTGGAAAGCCTGGGCGGTAAATTTGTAATGGTGGATTCTGACGAGATGGCCAATGCCGAAACCGCCGGTGGCTACGCCAAGGAAATGAGCGATGATTTTAAACAGCGTCAGGCCGAATTAATTGCTGAGACCATGAAAAAACAAGACATTGCCATTTGCACGGCTTTGATTCCTGGGCGGAAGGCACCGGTGCTCATTAATGATGACATGGTTCACAGCATGAAGCCCGGGTCCGTTATTGTGGATTTGGCGGTGGAGCAAGGTGGCAACTGTACTCTATCCAAGCCAGGTGAAGTGGTGGACGTTAACGGCGTCAAAATTGTGGGTCACTTTAATGTACCCAGTCGAGTAGCCACAGACGCGAGCATGGTGTACGCCAATAATCTGGTTAATTTGGTCAAGCTATTGGTGTCTAAGCCTGACGATGACACCGCCATTTCGCTGAACTTGAATTTTGACGATGAGATTATTAAAGCGATTACGCTCACCCATCAGGGTAACGTTATTCATCCAGCCTTTACTGAATCTGCCACCGGAGGCGCCTAATGCATTCTGATTTTATTTCCCAATTGTCGATTTTTGTTTTAGCTATTTTTGTAGGGTATTACGTGGTGTGGAGTGTCACCCCCGCGTTACACACACCTTTAATGGCAGTGACCAATGCGATTTCCAGCGTGATTGTGGTTGGGGCCATTGTCGCGGTGATGGCCAGTGGTAGTGGGCTATCAAGAGGCATGGGGTTTGTGGCGCTGACTCTTGCGTGTGTCAATATTTTTGGTGGTTTTGCCGTTACCCAGCGCATGCTGGCCATGTACAAAAAGAAACAGTAGGGGGCGCTTATGGAAAGTTTTGCCGCATTGGCCTATTTGGTGGCCTCAGTCTTGTTTATCCTTGCTTTAAGAGGTCTTTCGTCGCCAGAGACCTCGCGCCGAGGCAACCAACTGGGTATGTTGGGTATGGCCATCGCTGGGGTAACTACTATCATTTTTGCCGCCACCGCTGAAGGCGTTAACTTGATGGCTGCATTGGGTTGGATATTGCCTGGTGTGCTTGTGGGTGCAGGCATCGGCCTCACCATCGCGAAGAAAATTCCTATGACAGCTATGCCACAATTGGTGGCGGCCTTTCACAGTTTGGTGGGGCTGGCCGCAGTGATGGTGGCGGCTGCGGCCTATTCAAACCCGTTGGCCTTTAACCTGTTAGATGGCGAGGGTCACATTTATGTGGCGAGCCGTATCGAAATGGGGTTGGGTGTTGTGGTAGGGGCGATCACTTTCTCTGGCTCGGTGATCGCATTTGCGAAGCTGCAAGGGTTAATGAGTGGTCGGCCACTCACCTTTGCGGGGCAACATGTGGTCAACGCTTTGGTTGGGTTACTGATTTTGGGCTTGATTGTGGCGTTTTGTATGGATCAGAGCCCCATGATTTTTTGGTCGATGACAGCCTTGGCATTTTTGATTGGCGTATTGTTGATTGTGCCCATTGGCGGGGCTGATATGCCGGTCATTGTGTCTATGCTGAACTCTTATTCGGGGTGGGCTGCGGCGGGTATTGGTTTTACTCTGCACAATAATGCGTTGATTGTGACCGGTGCTTTGGTGGGTTCTTCTGGCGCGATATTGTCTTATATCATGTGTAAGGGTATGAATCGGTCATTCTTGAATGTGTTGCTCGGCGGTTTTGGTGCGGATTCAAGTGCGGACGCAGGCCAAGGAGAGCAGGAAACGCGCCCGGTCAAACAGGGCAGTGCCGAAGACGCCGCCTTTATCATGAAGAATGCGGGTTCGGTGATTATTGTTCCGGGTTATGGCATGGCGGTGGCGCAGGCTCAGCATGCGTTAAAAGACATGAGCGATGCGCTCAAAGCTGAGGGGGTAAAGGTCAGCTATGCCATTCACCCTGTGGCGGGACGCATGCCTGGGCATATGAATGTACTGTTGGCGGAGGCCAATGTTCCCTACGATGAAGTATTCGAGTTAGAAGATATCAATAATGCGTTTCAGTCTGCGGATGTGGCCTTTGTGATAGGCGCCAACGACGTCACCAACCCTGCTGCCAAAACGGACCCCTCTAGCCCTATCTTCGGTATGCCGGTGCTGGAGGTAGAAAAGGCAAAGACGGTTTTGTTTGTGAAGCGCGGAATGTCGGCTGGCTACGCAGGCGTGCAGAATTCTCTGTTTTTTAAAGACAACACCATGATGTTGTTTGGGGATGCAAAAAAAATGGTGGAGCACATTGTGCGAGCATTTTAGCGATTAGTGGGTCCGGCTTTGGTTGCGCCTGCGCCAAAGCTCGGCCCTTGCGAGTTAAACGCCCCCGAAAGTTGGCCTTTGGGAGCGTTAAGGACGCTGAACTAATCCATATACTGGCCACCATTGGCGGACAATGTGGAACCCGTAATAAAACCGGCATCGTCCGATACCAGAAATTCAACACAGCGAGCCACTTCTTCCACTGTGCCCAGTCGTCCTACGGGTATGCGCGCAATGATTTTTTCCATTACTTTTTCAGGAATGGTGTTCATCATGTCGGTGGCGATATAACCGGGTGCAATTGCGTTGACCGTAATGCCTTTAGAGGCGGTCTCCAGGGCCAATGCCTTGGTGAAGCCTATCATGCCAGCTTTTGCAGCGGCGTAGTTGGTTTGTCCAATTTGCCCGGCTTGCCCATTAATCGAGCTGATGTTCACAATGCGGCCGAAACCTTGTTCACGCATCGCTTCGATGACCACTCGGCTCATGTTAAAGCAAGAGCTCAAATTGGTGTCAATGACGGCCTGCCAAGCCGTCGCGTTCATTTTATGCAGTGTGGCATCACGGGTAATACCGGCGTTGTTGACCAATATCTCAATGGGGCCGAGTTCAGATGTCACCTGGGTGATAGCCTTTTCACATTGGTTTAAATCGCTTACATCAAATTTCAGCACTGGGATGTCGTGCGCGTTTTTAAATGCTTGAGCGGTTTCGTCATTGCCGGCATACGTGGCAATGACTTGATAGCCTACTGCTTTCAAATGAAGGCTGATTGCAGCTCCAATTCCTCGTGTACCACCGGTGACAAGTGTTAATCGACCCATGCATCTGCTCCTGATGTTTTGATTAAGGACTACGGAAAAAAGAAAAGTACAACAACGCAAACTCCATGTTTTACACGCAAAAATTCTGCCGGTTTCAGTGGTGCTATTCACCTGGCAGGAATAATCGTTGGGTGAATAGCTGGGGCACGAATGTCTCATTATTGGCTAAGAGGCCAATGAAAGCCCTTAAAATACGAGATGATTCACACATCCGCGCCAGTATTTTTAGAGCGTGCAATAAAACAGATAGGAAATCTATTTTATTGTCGGGTTAATAGTATGGCCCCATTCAGCAATGCAACTTTTCAGTGAGGGCGCGTTAAGGTTGGGTTTGACGCCATAGAAATGAAGGGGGTGAATAATTCCCTAGACGCGGACACTGGGGCAATATTAGCAACCGCTTGGAGGGTAAACAATGTTTGTGACAGGTAATGGAATCAGAATTGATATTTCGTGGATTGCCTTCATATAGGCTAAAATGCGGCGCTTTGGCGCAGGCCGTAAATTAGTCTGTGAGCTTACCTGATTGCAATGGGGGGAATAGTGTGTCTGAACACGTGGTGACAATCGATGAGAGCAACGCTAAGCAATATCTAATCGATGAATCGATGAATCGCTTGGTGGTTGTGGATTTTTGGGCGGATTGGTGTGAGCCCTGCAAATCCCTGATGCCGATTCTAGAAAAGCTAGCAGATGAATACGCCGGTGACTTCTTGCTGGCGAAGGTTAATGCCGACGAGCAGCAGATGTTGTCGGCTCAATTTGGTGTGCGCAGCTTGCCGACGGTTATTCTGATGAAGGATGGTCAGCCTGTAGACGGTTTCATGGGGGCTCAATCGGAAGTTGAAGTGCGTACGGTGTTGGACAAATATCTTCCCAAGCCTTGGGATAAAGCACTGGCGGCAGCGCGCGGGCTTATGGAACAGGGCCAGATGGCAGAGGTGATCTCTCCCCTCAAAGAAGCCTATGTGGCCTCAGGGGAGCGTGCAGATATCGGGTGCGCACTGGCTGATGCCTACATTCATACTAAGCGTTTAGATGAGGCTGCCGGGCTATTGGACGCTGTGAAAATGGTCGATCAAGATGCCTACTATGAGCAGGTTAAAGCACAGCTAGAATTAGCATTAAATGCCACCAAAGCGCCGGAAATTGAAGCCCTCGAGCAGCAACTGGCCGAACGGCCAGACGATGGTGAGGTGGCATTCCAGTTGGCGGTTCAATACGCCCAGCACGAGTACCACAAAGAGGCTCTGGCATTGTTGTTTGACCTTCTTAAGGCCGATCTAGGCGCGAAAGACGGCGAGGTGCGACGTATTTTTAATGATGTGCTTGCCGTTTTAGGTAAAGGAGACCCATTAGCTGCGATGTACCAGCGTCAATTTTATGCGCTGCTGTACTAGCAGCGCTAAATCCTGCACATTTACGTAATTATCTTTCTCTGCGTCTGTGTTCTGTGCACAGATGCTGGCATAATTGTGCGCTTTTTTTCATACCCGCGCCCAGTTTTAGGGCGCGAGGCGATGTATTTTTCCTATTGAGAGGTAGCCATGCAACCGCAAATCAAGCCTGCGAACCCCAACTTTTCCTCTGGGCCCTGTAGTAAGCGTCCCGGATACAGTGTGCAAAAGCTGTCATTGGAAACCCTCGGCCGCTCTCATCGGTCGGCCGTTGGCAAGGCGGCCCTCGGTCGCGCTTGTGAGCTGACGGCTGAGCTGTTGGGGTTGCCCGAGGGTTATCGCGTGGGCGTGGTGCCAGGGTCTGACACGGGTGCAGTAGAGATGGCCATGTGGTCAATGCTAGGGCAGCGCCCAGTGGACGTGTTGGCCTGGGAGTCTTTTGGCTCTGGCTGGGTCACGGATATTATCAAGCAGCTCAAGCTGACGGATGCTCGCGTCATGGAGGCGGACTACGGTATGTTGCCAGACCTCGGTGCGGTGGATTTTAGTCACGATGTGGTTTTTACCTGGAATGGCACGACCTCTGGTGTGAAGGTTCCCAATGGTGATTGGATTGCCGATGACCGAGAGGGCCTTACCATATGTGACGCCACTTCAGCGGTGTTTGCTATGGCACTGCCTTGGGAGAAGTTGGATGTAGTGACTTATTCTTGGCAAAAAGTACTTGGGGGTGAAGGTGCCCATGGCATGCTTATTCTGAGCCCTCGCGCAGTGGCTCGACTGGAATCCTATACACCACCTTGGCCTATGCCAAAACTGTTTAGGATGACCAAAGGCGGCAAACTGATTGATGGGATTTTCCGTGGTGAGACCATCAATACACCCTCCATGATGTGCGTGGCCGATTATCTTGACGCGCTGGAGTGGGTGAACGGTATGGGAGGGGTTGATGCAGCTATCGCAAAGTCAGAGGCGAACCTGGCAGTGGTGGAGGCCTTTGTAGAGGCCAACGACTGGATTGAATTTCTCGCGCAAGATCGTACAACTTTGTCCAACACCAGTGTGTGCTTGACCCTAAAAGCCGAGGCTGATGAGGTAAAAGCCATGGTTAAATTACTGGACAAAGCCGGTGTGGCTTATGACATTGGCGCCTACCGTGATGCGCCCCCTGGAATGCGTATCTGGTGTGGGGCTACCGTTGAAGCGGCGGACCTTGAGGCATTAATGCCTTGGCTGGCGTGGGCCTATGATCAGGTGGTGAATGCGCAGTAGGCACTATTAGGCGACCACGGCATGCCTCCACAGATGACCGAGATGTGTGCGTCAGGTGTTGGGGGCTTTAAAGGACTGCGGGCTGTATCAAACAGGCAAAAAAATGCCCTGGCAAAGCCAGGGCGGAATCGAAGAAACAAGGTTTTACCGTTCTGAAAAACAGGTTGCGCATGTTTTTCGTCATGGTATCCATTATTTAGCACAAAATGGGCCAACTAAAAATACCAATTAAAACAATGGATTATGTTTAAAAGTAGTGTTGGCTGTTAAATTGCTCGACACCGATACTCGGTGATAGACCACCAAAGGTGGTTGTCTGCTGTATGCAGACCATCGAAAGCCGTAGGGCAAACCCGAAACAATGATGAGAGGGTGTAATGTACTCAATAAAGACTTATAACAAAATTTCCGAAACCGGCCTTGGGTTGTTTCCCAAGTCGCTTTATAACGTGGGCCCAGACGCAGTTGAGCCTGTGGCTTATGTGCTTCGCAGTCAGAAGTTACACGACCAAGAGATCCCTGCGACCTTATTGGCCGTGGCGCGTGCCGGTGCGGGTGTTAACAATCTGCCGGTGGCAGAATACAGCAAGCGTGGCATCGTGGCGTTTAACACCCCGGGGGCCAACGCCAATGCAGTGAAAGAGTTGGTGCTGGCGGGCATGCTATTGTCTAGCCGAGACATATTGGGTGGTAAAGCCTTTGTTGAAGGCCTAACCCACATCGACAGCGCTGAAGAAATGCATAAGCTGTTGGAAGCCGAGAAAAAGCAGTTTGCAGGGGGCGAACTCAAGGGCAAAACACTGGGGGTTGTAGGCCTCGGGGCGATTGGTTCTATGGTGGCGGAAATGGCCTTGGCCATGGGTATGCGAGTGGTAGGTTTTGACCCGGCTTTGAGCGTTGATGCGGCGTGGCGTCTACCCAGCCAGGTGGCCCGTATGGAAAACCTCAATGTTTTACTGGGGCAAGCAGATTACGTGTCACTGCATGTGCCGGCATTACCTGCGACTCAGCACATGATTAATTCCGATACCATTGCTGCGATGAAGCCCACCGCCGCGCTGGTGAATTTTGCGCGCGACGCCATTGTCGATTCAAAAGCGGTATTGGCGGCCCTGGATGCCGGTAAATTGCGCCAGTATGTGTGTGATTTTCCTGAGCCTACTATGCTGGGCCGCAAGGATGTCATCGCATTACCGCACATCGGTGCCAGTACTGCCGAGGCAGAAGAAAACTGTGCGGTGATGGCCGTGAATCAACTGCGTGAATTTGTTGAACATGGCAACATCACCAACTCCGTAAATTTTCCTCATATCGGTATGGGACGTGTCGACGGCAGTTGGAGAATAACGTTCAGTAACTCGAATGTGTCGGGGGTGCTTGGGCACGTCATGACTTTATTTGCCGAGAGTAATGTGAATGTGATTGATATGGTCAATAAAAGTCGCGGTGATTTGGCTTATAACATCGTTGATGTGGCGGACGCTCCCTCCGATGATATTGTGGCAGCCATACGCGCGGTTGAAGATGTGATCAATGTTCGGGTGATTCCAGCGCGAGGCTAAGTCTGTATGTCGCTAGACGCACGTGTAGGCCTCCATCAATACAAAAAAGCCCACCTTTGCAGTGGGCTTTTTTTTGGGCAGTGAGCACCCATGGCAAGAGGGCAGTCGCGCCAGTATACGAGACTACTTTTGAGTGTTATGCGGCGTTGTCCGGTAAAGTTACGTTTAGCTCGAGTACCGCGCAATCCCCCTGGTTTTCCAGTTGGACTTCTATATTGTCGATGTCGATATCCACGTATTTTTTAATCACATCCATGATGTCGCGCTGCAACGCGGGTAAGTAGTCTGGTTGATTGCGTTTTCTTCGCTCGTGCGCGACGATGACTTGCAAGCGCTCCTTGGCAACCGATGCGCTGGAGCCCTTTTTACGTGCGAAGTAATCAAACAAGCTCATGCAGTTCTCCTAAACAGCCGTTGAAAAAATCCCTTATGTTCTGCGGTGAGAAACCGGTGTTCAACGTCTTCACCCAGCAGTCGTGCAACTGCGTCCTGGTAAGCGAGGCCAGCTTTGCTTTCAGCATCATGAATGACCGGCACACCTTGGTTTGAGGCTTTAAGGACCGATTGGCACTCTGGGATTACGCCGAGCAATTTTGTGGCAAGAATGTCTTCTACATCACTAACACCCAGCATCTCGCCTTTGGCGACTCGCTCGGGGTTGTAGCGGGTGAGGAGCAGGTGTTCTACCACGTTCTCGCCTTGTTCAGCCTTGCGGGACTTGCTTTGTAATATGCCCAAGATGCGGTCCGAATCGCGTACGGAGGAGACCTCTGGGTTGGCCACTACAATGGCTTCGTCTGCAAAATACAGCGCCATAAACGCGCCGTGCTCAATGCCTGCAGGAGAGTCACAAATGATGTATTCAAAGCCGAGTTCGGCCAATTCGTTTAACACTCGCTCCACACCTTCATGAGACAGAGCGTCTTTGTCGCGGGTTTGAGATGCAGGCAAAATAAACAAGTTCTCACAGCGTTTATCTTTGATCAGCGCCTGCTTTAGAGTGGCTTCATGATTGATGACATTGACAAAGTCATACACCACACGACGCTCACAGTTCATGACCAAATCCAGGTTGCGCAGACCAATGTCAAAATCGATTACTGCGGTCTTGTGGCCTTTTAAAGCCAGACCGCTGGAGATGGCCGAGCTGGTGGTGGTTTTGCCAACGCCGCCTTTACCAGATGTTACGACAATTACTTTAGCCAAAACGGTAGCCCTTTATTTAAGTGAATGAAATTACTGTATTGGACGGATGTTGATGGTTCCGTCTACCAATTGGATTTGTACCGCTTGTTGCCAGCGGTTATCCTTCAACTGATCGTCCACCAAAAAATGTCCTGCGATGGACACCAGTTCAGCCTCTTGGCTGGTGCAAAAAATTCGGGCCGTTTCATCGCCTTTAACGCCCGCCAATGCTCGACCTCGAAGTGCGCCATAAATATGGATGTTGCCGTCTGCCAAGACCTCGGCACCTGCCGATACTTGAGATAGGATAATGAGATCCCCTCCTGGCGCATAGACCTGCTGGCCTGATCGAATAGGGGCCGTCACCACTTTTGTGGGTTTGGACTTTGCCCGTGAGTCATGACTGTCGGGCAGATCAGGTTCAGAGGTTGTGTCCTGTACCGGTGCTGCTGTTTCGGCTTCTGGCATTGAAGGCTTTTCGGTCATGGCGCCAAGATGTTTCTCGCGTCCCTTTGCGATGCAAGCCAAACCGTTGCGATTGGCAACGGCTTCTAGTTCGGCATTCGCGCCGCGCGCGGCGGCTGGGCGCAGTGTTAGGCTGTGGCATAATTTTATGAGACCCGCCAAATCCACTTTTTCGTGTTGCGAGGGCTCTAGCATCTCAAACCCTAAAACCACCGGGCAATTATTAAAAAAAGCCGGCGCTTTTTGAATTTTGAGTTCCAATTCGGCGCGTATGGCGTCGAGGTCAAGGGTCTTGACTTCGAGCAAGTTCATTGGGAATAGGCCGCCTTTAATTTGAAAACTTTCTGGGCGGTCAGAGTTAGGCACTTTGGGGGCCGCGGAACTCATTCTATTTTAGTTACCTTCTTTAAAAATTGTGCCGCTCACCCCATAGGGTAGTGCGAGTAGGGTATTGCGAGTGAGTGAGAATGCGGGCTGATTGTTATACACCGCCAATTGCCTTGGTGATCTTATTGGCCAGCTTTCACGCCGTAGAATAATCGATTGAGGGGTAAACCTAAAGCGGTTTTTCGGACGATTGTGATCGTGCGGGCACTGGCCGCGCAGGCAGCCGAGTTGTTGAGATCAAACGCCGTATAACCCGCCAGGTTGGCACTTTACACGGCGCATTGGCACGGACCGTTACAGAAACTGGTTTACAGCAAGCCGGATGATTTCTCTTTGCGATGAGTTTTTGTGGTGCCCTTGCGGTGAGAGAGCGCGGCATCTAGCTTCTTGGCTGTCTCGGCTATGGCCGCATACAGATCGTTGTGACTGGCGTGGGCTGTGACAGCGGAGCCCATAAATTGGGTTGTCACTTCAACACGTTGCTCGTTGCGTTCTACGGTCACAATGATGTTGAGGGAATCGAGATTGGGGTAGTGGGTTTCAATTTTGGAAAATTTGCTGGAGACTGCTTCACGAATGCCATCAGTGATTTCTACGTGGTGGCCAGACAAGTTTATTTGCATGCATTTTTCCTTTTTCCGATCAAAGAGTATGATGCCAGGCACATTCGCGCCTTGCGCATCTGCCCTACCAGATTGCTACGAATTGCTTCAAATTTCAAGGGGGCAGTTTCCGCAACATGGCACCGTCCCATAAGGTTGGCAATCAAACGGCACCAAACAGATGTGAGAGGGCCACCGGTACAGCTGTTTCCACCTTTAGTATCCTGCTGCCAAGTGAGAAAGGTGTGAAATCCAGAGATTGCAGCGCGTGAACTTCCTGTTCAATGAGGCCTCCTTCGGGGCCGATCACCAAAAGGGTTGGTTGACGATCAGTGCTGGGCGTCGGTGCGCTGGGGTAGCCTGGATGTGCCACAAACCGTGCTGTCCCAGGGAGTAAAGCGGGTAGGGTGTCTTCTAGAAAAGGGCGCCAGCGTTTGTGAAAAAACACTTTAGGCATCTGTGTGGCTTTGGCCTGCTCGAGCCCTAATACAAGCTGTGCCTCAATGGCGTCTTCGACCAGCAAAGGGGTTTGCCAGAAGCTCTTTTCAACCCTGGCCGTTTGCAGCAAGTGGATTTCTTCAACGCCCATGGTGCAGACGGTTTGTAACAACCGTTGTAGCATCCTGGGCCGAGGTAATCCAAGCAGTAACTTCACGGGCAGCGTTGGTGGCGGAGGGGTATCTAACGCCTGAACGCGTAAGAGCGCATGTTGCGGACCCAAAGTTTCGAGCGTGGCCGTACCGGTATTGCCGTTTAACACGCCCACCGACAAGGTGTCCCCAGGGGCGGATCTTAAAACGTCTTTCATATGGGAGACTGCGCGCCCAGTGACTTGCACGGTCTGATTCGCTTGAATCTGTTCGGGTTTAAGCAATAGTAGGTTCACGAGTGAGGATTCGCCAGGTGGGTTTGCATCAGTGTTATATCTTCGCCTTGGTAGCGTTCTTGCGCGATTGTCAGCCATCCAAGGGACTCATATAGCGCTGACTGATCGGGTGTGAAAAGCGTTAATACAGGGTATTGCATTTGCTGCGCTGCGTGCATCGCGTGGCGGATCAACGCCTTTCCACGCCCTTTTTTACGGTGTTCGGGTAACACAAAAACGCTGGCCAGCCATGGAGACCATTCTGGATGGGTGTCTAAGTCGCACGCCACCAGTGCGGCAGTACCAATGGGCTCTTGTTCGTGCGTCATCACCCACATTCGAGGAAGGCCGGTGTTCGCGGCAAGAAAAGGTTGCATCCCGGTTATGCGATCTTGCAAGGTCTGCCCTGGATGCAGATGGCCCCACTCACGTTGGTGCCACTGTGCAATGGTCGAAACCTGGTCGGGAGCGGTTGCGAGGTCAATAATCATCATATCGATCAGCGGGCTGTCGCGGGTGGCGGTATGCTTGCACTGTGGCGGTCCCAATTGGGGAGCGTCAGGTTTACATGGTTAATGGAAGTGGCGTTCCCGACAGGGATCGAACCTGTATCTAAGACTTAGGAGGTCCTTGTTTTATCCATTAAACTACGGGAACGCGGGGCGCGCATTATAGCGATGCAATTGCCTAAATGGCAAAAGCCTTAATTTAAACGGTCGTAAAGCCGGTTTAGGGTGGGCTATGCCTTGCCGATGCTTTGGCCTGGAAGGTGGCTATTATTACTGCCTTTGTTGTTGTAAAGGTTAGTACTGGCCGTTTGGCCTCGAAGAATATTCATTAACCGAGTGAAAGTCTTCTGGTTGCGCGCCAGAATTTTACCGTTGACTTCGTTCTCGTGCTTGCACTGATCAAGCAACCCCTTCAAGTCTTGCCAAAGTAATGCGGTTTTGGGCGCTTGCTCACCTATCAGATTTTGCCACTGTTCTTCCTGCGTTTTGCCGTCGGCGTTGAGTTGTTGCGCCCACTGTGACCGAGTGTTTGCACTGGTTTCTAAGCGTTGCAGGTGAGTGACCTTGTTTTGGATGATGGTCTCAAGGGCTTGGTGATCGCGTAATTTTAAGGCTTCTCGTTCGCTTTGGAGGAGCTTGAGCAGGGCTTGGCAGGCGGCAACATCCTCCGCCAGGAGCGTTTGGATGTTGCTATGGTTGAATATGGGAGTAGAGGTCATGGTGCCTCCTTAATCAGTGATACGCAAAATTTAAGGGCTTGCTAAAACAGGTGTTGATCTTGCTCTAGCATCTTGTTGGCAATGGACTGTGCGTTAATTTCATAGTTGCCGCTATCCACTGCCTGTTTAATGGCGGCCACTTTCGTTTCATTGGTTTCGGGAGCTTCAGCCACTGCGGCTTCCAAGCGAGCCAATGCTTGAGCCTTGTTGCTCAAAGATACACTGTCGTCGCTCTTGGTGGGCGAGGGGTTGATCGCCTCGCTACTCGGCGACGCCGGTGCTTTAACCTTGCTACTGCCAACGGAGGTATTGTTGACACCGCCTTTGTTGTAGCCGGAACTGGGGTCGATAACCATAACTTTCACCTAATGAACCAAAAACATGATTGAATTTTGCGTATTCACATAGGTTTTCGGCGGTTCACAGAATAACTTTAGTCGTATTTGAAAGATTTATTCAATTTTTTAATGAAATCGCTTTATAACCGACACTTTTACCGTATTGAAGAGCAGGTAGGAGCCATAAAATATAATAAAAACAATGGGTTATTGGCTTCCCCTCTTGGTTTACGGCGCGCTCGGGCGAGTGCTCACCCGCCCGGGTGCGGTCACAAATGCCTCTATTATGCGCTTGGATTGCGTGTTTTGGACGCGAATAGGAGCGCCCAGCTGGCCATTACTCAAGGCTTTTGCCGTTGCCACAACTTGAATGCCGGCAACGTTGGACTCCAATGCCACCTGCTCACCACGCTTAATGACCGTGGGTGCGGTGAGTTGGTTGGCGGTAATAGTATCGCCTGCGCGTAGATGCCTTTTGACCTCCATGCCCAGAAGGGCTTTTGCGTTGTCAAAATAACCGGTGCCCGCCTGGGCAACATTGGTTTTGGTCATCATAATATCGCTTTCACTGATTTGAACGCCGCGCCCCAGGTTGCGGCTCGCTACGGCCACCTCTTGGTAAATATTAACCGTCACTGGGACATAAATGGTCCAACGGTTTGTGCCGGTACAACTTACTTTGACTGTGATGTTGTGGGCCATTATCGCAGCGGAAGTAATGCGCTTTTCAAGCACAGAGTCACAAGGTTTTAAGTTCAGTCGGGCATCCAAATTAGACGGTAAAATCTCCACGTTATTGTCGAGTGATTGCGGGCTGAAACGTGAGGCATAGACTTCTTTGACATGGGCGATGACTTCGTGGCGTATCTGTTCTGAATCTACAAGCGCGTGGGCTGTCGGAGTCACCACGACAGCCAGAAATCCGTACATCAAAAAAATAAGATGGTTCATTTTTAATGTCCTATGCTTAGGTAATATCGGCCACGGGACGAAAAGGCGTCAATCTATTGGCGTTTTTCGTCGCAAATACAATTTGCTTCGAATGTTGCAAACACTGTGCCGGTCTGAAATATCATCACTTAAGTTAGAGGGCTTTATGGCCGGTGTGTTAGACAGTGTCAATCAACGTACTCAACTGGTGGGTCAAAACCGCTTAGAGTTGTTGTTGTTCAGTTTGGGTGGTAATCAGCTTTATGGCATTAATGTCTTTAAAGTGAAGGAAGTGCTTCAGTGTCCGCCGCTCACCGCAATTCCGAAACGTAATCCCGTGGTAAGGGGCGTGGCGCATATTCGCGGTGGCACCATTCCCATTATGGATTTACGTCAAGCCACCGGCTCGCGTCCCCTAGAGAATATAGAAGAGTGTTTTGTGATTATCACCGAATACAATCGTTCTACTCAGGGGTTTTTGGTGAGCGCAGTAGAACGCATCATCAATATGAATTGGGGGGCAATTCATCCACCACCAAAAGGCACTGGGCGCGACAACTACTTAACCGCAGTAACAGAAGTGGAAGGGAAGTTGGTTGAGATTATTGATGTGGAAAAAATATTGGCGGAAGTTTCACCCATGCCGACGAATGTAAGTGCAGATGTGATTCAAGGTGCAAATATAGAGACATCCGTCCAAAAACATGTACTTATTGTGGATGATTCCGCCATTGCGCGAAAACAAATCAACAAAGTTATGGAATCCTTGGGAATTAAAACCACATTGCTAAAAGACGGCAAAGAGGCTCTAGATTATCTCAATCACTTGGTTGAAGAGGGCAAAGATCCCTATCATGAATTGTTATTGGTGGTGTCTGATATCGAAATGCCGGAGATGGACGGGTATACCTTTACCGCTGAAGTTAGAGCCGACCCGAATTTGTGCAAATTGTTTGTGATTTTACATACATCACTGAGTGGCGTTTTTAACGAGGCCATGGTGAAAAAAGTGGGGGCGGATGATTTCTTAGCAAAATTTCATCCGGACGAATTGGCCAAGCGTGTCAATGAGCGTATGTTTGAACTCACAGGTGAAACACTGCAAGGTGAAGAATAATACGGCCCTGTGTGGTCCACAAGGATATCTGTAATCAAGCCCTGTCCGGTGTGAGACTCTGGCTTTGATTGATATTTCTCTAGGTCGCTTTAGGATAAAAGCAGAATGAGCAACCCGCTTACCGGTGAATCCATTCATATTGACAAGAAAGAGTATGACGATTTCAGTGCATTCTTAAAGGTGGCATGTGGTATTCATTTGGGTGAAAACAAACAGTATTTGGTGTCCACTCGCGTTCGCCGTATTCTCAATGAGCATGGGTTAAAAAGTTTAGCTGAATTAACTGCACGTATTTCCTCCGACAAAGAGCGTGCTTTGCGCCAACAAGTTTTGGACGCAATGACCACCAATGAAACTTTTTGGTTTCGCGATAATTATCCTTATGAGTACCTCGGCAAAGTCTTGCTGCCGGAACTCAATGCCCAAAAAAAAGGCAATGCTATTCGAATCTGGTCGGCGGCATGTTCTACGGGACAAGAACCATACTCTATCAGTATCATTGCCGAAGAATACTTGCGCTCTACATTTGGTGGGCGGGGCTCTGAAGTTGATATATTGGCGACTGATTTATCGAGTCAGGCACTGGAGACCGCTAAGCGTGGTAACTATGATCGTATTTCGGTGGTTCGGGGTTTGGCCGAGCATCGCATGAAAACGTTTTTCACAGAAAACAAGGATAGTACTTGGTGTGTGCAACCCAAGATCAAATCTCGGATTCGATTCAGATCGATGAATCTTCAGGATTCTTATTATTTATTGGGCAAATTTGACGTGATCTTTTGTCGAAATGTATTGATTTATTTTTCTACCGATCTCAAAAATGAGATCTTAACCAAGATGCATGGTGCTTTAAATCCAAATGGCATACTGTTTCTGGGCAGCTCTGAAAGTGTGACAGGTGTGAATCATTTATTTGAGTTGATCAATTGTAAGCCAGGCGTCGCCTACCGTGCCAGGTAATGGTCTATGTTTTGAATCTTCTCATACACGTCAAACGACGTCTAAAGGCGTGACCCTCCTCAAAACACCCGTTTCGGCCTGGGTCTAGCTTGCCAGACACGGTTTTAATTTGTTGTATATCCGATACGTTGCTATTTAATTCCGTTCTAACAGCGCTGGCTGAGAAATAAAAACCAGTCTCGACAATATTGCCGGGTTGCTCACCGTGGGCGGCAAAGCTTTGCCGTTTAAGGTTTCTTCTCATTGGCATCAACTTATAAAGATCATATAAAACAATGGCTTGCTTTAATGCCATAAGTTGGCATAGGCATTGCTATTTCACTGTTAGTCTTCAAAATATTGGCACTTTTTAAAGAGGGTTACCCGTGGCAATTTCATTTCATCAGGCATTGGGCACTTATGAGGCGGCACTTAAGCTTCGGACCAAGCGTGCAGAAGTGTTAGCCAGTAACTTGGCTAATTCGGATACACCGAACTTTAAAGCCAGGGACTTTGACTTTCAAAAAGCGCTTTCATCGCAGTTACAGATGAGTAAGTCCAGTGGCCAGGGTTCACATTTACAGCAGGTTCGGGCTACTCAAACGGCTGTACATAATGCCTTGCAATACCGTGTGCCCACTCAGCCGTCCATTGACGGTAATACTGTGGATGAACATTTAGAACACGCGGAATTTATGGCCAACAGCCTAGAGCACCAAACGGCATTCACCCTGTTGAACAGTCGATTCAAAGGCCTGATATCCGCCATTCGAGGAGATTGATCATGAGTTTCAACAGCATTTTTAATATTGCAGGCTCTGGGATGAACGCACAGTCGGTGCGTTTGAACACTACAGCGAGCAATATTGCCAACGCCGAGGCCGCGGCGTCGTCAACAGAGGCGGTTTATAAAGGGCGTCACCCCGTGTTCAAAGCCTCCTATGTTTCAATGTTGGGTAATCCCAATGTGCGTGGCGCAAACACACTTGATGCCGCGGGCGTGAGTGTGATGGGCATAGTAGAAAGCGACGCACCTTTACAAAAACGATTTGAGCCGAATCACCCACTGGCTGACGATGAAGGGTATGTGCACTACCCCAATGTGAATGTGGTAGAAGAAATGGCCAATATGATTTCCGCTTCGCGGTCTTTCCAGGTGAATGTGGAAATGATGAATTCCGCAAAGCAAATGGTTCAGCGTGTTTTGACACTGGGTCAATAGGGCATAACACAAGCAGTTAAAGGTGAGTTGCGATGACAGAAATTACAGCGACCAAATCGGTTTTTGACAGGTTATCCATTGCGAACAAAACGCAAGAGGACCCCAAGGCAGCTAATGAGTTGGGGCAAAAGGCCTTTTTACACCTGATGATTACTCAGCTTGAGAATCAAGACCCGTTGAGTCCGCAAGAGAACTCTGAATTTATTGCTCAACTGGCGCAGTTCAGTTCGGTGGAAAGTTTGGATTCTTTGAATAACCATTTTAATGATTTTGCTGATGAATTTGTGGCCAACCAAGCTTTGCAAGCATCGTCATTGGTTGGGCGGTCAGTGACAGTCCCTGCAGATTCCACAGCATTGGAGCCTGGCGGGGTTGTCACCGCTACGGCTGAAATTCCTTCGAGTTCAGCCGAACTAAAAGTTCAAATCAAGACGGATAAGGGCGAATTGATGGATCAAATTATTACAGGCCCCGTGGAGGCCGGTGATGCGGTTATTCGTTGGGACGGCAAATATGCAGAACTCAATGGCAAGCGCCTAGAGTGGACCAGTCAACACGAAAATGGTGTGCCACCGGGTAACTACACTATCGAATTTTCTTCCCTAGTGAAGGGTAAGAGTGAGCAGTTACAAAGTTACTTAAGTGCCAACGTCAACAGTGTCACGGTGGGACAAAATGGCACTCTTACGCTGAACTTGGCCGGTGTCGGTGCGAAGAGTTTGGCGGATGTTAAGCAATTTGATTAGTCGCCCTTTGGGCCACTTAACACAGCAGTAATGTAGGAGATGGTTTATGCCTTTTGATACAGCTTTAAGCGGAATACGTGCGGCGTCGAGCGATTTGTCCATTACGGGCAATAATATCGCCAACGCTTCCACCACGGGTTTTAAAAGTTCACGCGCTGAGTTTGGCGATGTGTATGCCACCTCCGTACTTGGGGCAGGTTCAAACCCCATCGGCAGTGGTTTGCGTGTACAAGATGTAGCCCAGCAATTTACCCAAGGGTCTGTGGCATTTACCGAAAATGAGTTGGATTTGGCGGTGAATGGCAATGGTTTTTTTGTGGTGCGTCAGGCGGGTGAACAGTTTTATACTCGCGCAGGTACTTTTGGCTTAGACCAAAATGGCTATATCACCAATAACACCGGTGCGGTGCTTCAGGGGTTTCCGGCGGATGATCAAGGCAACATTGCAGGGCTTCAAGATGATATTCGAATCCAAACGGGTAACCTTGCGCCGCAAGCCACCACGCGGGTAGAGTCGCTCTTGAATTTAGATGCCTCAGCAGATGTGTTGCAATCCAATGGCTTGGCCTTTTCAACCGAGGGTAATGCCATTGGTGTGGCCCAAGTGGGTTTGAAGGACAGCACCACCACAACGTTACCCAGTAACGATTTCACTTTACCTTTACCCACAGATTTTACTGCGCAGCAAATCGATTTTTCTATTTCTCTCAATGCCAGCTCTGGGAACATGGGTACTGTGAATGTGTCGTTAGATACCAGCGCTGGGGTGCCCGCGACCATAGCCACTTTTAATGATTTGAGAACCTTGGCTGGGGTGATTAATGCCCAAATTTCTTCTCCTACCGCGCCGCAAACCCCTATCGATGTATTGGCTGAAGCTGTGGATGTGGGGGGTGGTCAATACCGTTTAGAATTTAGAACCTTGCAGGATGGTGAGGGGTCTCAGATTCAAATATTTGGTGGCAACCCCACCGCAGCCGATCTTGGATTACCTACTAATGGAGCGTCGGCCATTTCAATACCAGGTGTCGCAGCGGTGAACAATGGTTATCCGGCACAAACCATCGATATTGTCAGTCCAGATGGTGCAATCAATTCTTATTCATCCGTACAAGGTGATTCGGCAGCTTCAGTGGCCTCTGAGCTCAATGCCTTGGCCGGGGTGAGCGCCACTGCAAACACCTCAATGCGGTTGGTTGCAGCAAATTACAATAATGCAGCGGGCAATATGGTCATCACAATTAATGGCGTTGATATGCAAGCGTCGAATTTGCCATTGTTGGGTGATCAAATTAATACCTTTACCTCTTCGACGCTGCCGGGCATTTCTGCGGAAATAGATGCGGCGACCGGTGATTTATTGATTACGTCTTCGGTGGGAGATGATATTACTGTGTCCATCGACAGTTCAGATGACGGTGACAGTCTAGAAATAATAGGTAACCCTAACGCTCCTTCTCAAATACTTGAAGTGGATAACGACAATGCGTTGTCGATTGCTGGTGCCATGGCGGCGAGTGGGAACTCTATTGTGGTGGGTGGCACCATTGATGTTGTGTTGGCAGAGGGCTATAACGTGGAAAACCCTAGCCCACCCGCCATTGGCTTGTTTGGGCCATTGACGGCTGCTGCATTTGATGAAGTTACACTGAATGAATTTGACCCGTTTGATGCCACGACTTATAACGACGCCACCTCCATGAATATTTTCGATAGTCTCGGAAACTCACATGTGATGACGCAATATTTTGTCAAGCAAGAATATGATCCAACGGATCCCACCACGTCGCCGAATCACTGGGTGATGTATGTGCAGATCGACGGCCAAGATATAGGCGACCCTGATACCACCTTAACGCCACCGAACAATACACTTCCCACGCGTGCTGCATACAATGTTTTTTTTAGCGAAGATGGCTCCATCGATCCAGTGTTGTCAGATGACGTGTTGATTTCCAACTGGACGCCCACCGATGCCGATGGCAATCCCAATGGCGCCTTAGGGCCTTTAAATGTGCTGGCCGGTGGTGATACGAATATTGTAACGCCCCCGACCAGTTCGAATTTTTTGATTGATTTGAACGGCACTACGCAATTCGGCAGTGTATTCTCAGTCAATGACGTATCACAAAACGGATTTACCACCGGTCGTTTATCGGGTCTCAATATTGATGACAGCGGTGTAATTTTTGCGCGCTTTACCAATGGTGAATCACAAACTTTGGGGCAATTGGTTTTGGCTGATTTTGCCAACACGCAGGGCTTGCAGCCCGTGGGTGATACCATGTGGGCAGAAAATTATGAATCAGGCCCACCCAACATTGGTGAGCCGCGCAGCGCGGCCCTTGGCGCCATTCAAGCTGGTGCCCTGGAGGAATCCAATGTGGATCTCTCTGAAGAGTTGGTGAATTTGATTGTGGCACAACGGAATTTCCAAGCCAGCGCCAAAACCATTGAAACAGCGGACCAAGTGACCCAAACCATCATTAACATCCGATAACCGTTTTCTAACTTCTGCCTCTTCCTCACAAAAGTCGAGCCTTTGCTCGACTTCTTCGTTTTAAGCCTACTTTGTTTGTTTCTTGTTCGTTTCTTGGCATTGCTTTTGCAATTTCTATCTTGAAACCATAATTAACCCAAAATTTTGACGGTGTGGTAGGTGACAAATGGATAAATCTTTATACATTGCGATGACCGGTGCGAAGCACAATATGTTGGCGCAAACCAGTCATGCCAATAACTTAGCTAACGTCAATACCAATGGGTTCAAAGCCGATCTTGAGCAAGCCAGAAGTATGGCTGTGTACTACGGTGACGGGCTGCCCACACGGGCTTATGCGCTCACCGAAAAGCCCGCCACCGATTTTACCGAAGGCAGTCTAAATAAAACCGGGCGCGACTTGGATGTGGCCATTGAAGGCGCTGGTTTTATTGCAGTGCAAACCCCAGAAGGACAGGAAGCTTATACGCGTTCGGGTAATTTGTATGTGGACAGCTTAGGCATGTTGAAAACCGGCAACGGCTTGCCGGTGTTGGGCAATGGTGGGCCGGTGGCGATTCCTGAGTCCGACAAAGTGGAAATAGGGTTGGATGGCAATATTACGGTAATTCCACAGGGACAGGGACCACAAGCGCCTGTGGTCGTGGACAGGATTAAACTCGTCAATCCCGATCTGAAGACACTTTCAAAAACCCCTGATGGATTGTTTGGTGTGCTGGACGGTGATGGGCCTTTACCACCAGATGCCAATGTGCGTTTGGTTTCGGGTTTTTTGGAGGGCAGTAATGTTAATGCGGTAAATGAGTTAACCAGCATTCTATCGCTGTCGCGACAATACGAATTACAAGTGAAACTTATGGCCAATGCCAAAGAAATGTCTCAGTCCTCTGCCAAGTTATTACAAATGAATGGCTAGAGATGGAAAGGCGAATACGATTAAACATTCAGAGGTGAATTATGCACGCAGCACTCTACGTCAGTAAAACTGGTTTGGCCGCGCAGGATACCCAGCTAACCACTGTGGCAAACAACTTGGCCAATGCGTCCACGGTAGGCTTTAAGCGTGACAGAGCCGTGTTTGAGGATTTGCTTTACCAAATTCAGCGCCAGCCTGGTGCACAAAGTACAGAAGAAACTCAGTTACCCTCTGGGCTTCAATTGGGTACGGGTGTGCGTATTGCCGGTACGCAAAAAGAGTTCACCTCTGGCAGTTTGCAAATCACCGAGCAAGCCCTAGATGTGGCCATTGACGGTCGTGGCTTTTTACAAATTCTACAACCGGATGGCACCGTGGGTTACACCCGAAATGGCCAGATGCACATGAATGGTCAAGGTCAGTTGGTGACCGCAAATGGCTTGTTGTTGCAGCCGGGTGTGACCATTCCTCAAGATGCACAAAGCATCACCATCGGTACTGATGGCACCGTCAGTGCTAGACTGCCGGGCAGCGCCGCGCCGCAAACCATTGGGAATATTCAACTGGTGGATTTTGTTAACCCCGGTGGTCTGCAGGCTATTGGTAGCAACTTATTTTTAGAGACAGCAAGCAGCGGTAATCCCATCACCGGGACGCCGGGTCAAAACGGCTTGGGCCAGTTGCAGCAGGGCATGTTGGAGAATTCAAACGTGGATATCGTGGAGGAAATGGTCAATATGATCACCACGCAACGCGCCTATGAAATGAATTCAAAAGTGGTGTCAACCTCTGACCAGATGCTGCAATACATAACGCAAAATTTGTAACCGTTACGTGAGTGACTGACAAGGGTATGGGCATGAGAACGAACATATTAAAAGTCGCAGCTTTGGGACTTTTTATTGGCTTGACGGGTTGCGTGATTCATCAAGCGCCGCAAGAAAATGACCCGGCTTATGCACCCGTATTGGCGCCGACGCCTACACCTACCGTAGCCACTAATGGTTCTTTGTTTCGAGACAGTACTCGAATGGACTTGTTTTCTGACCGCAAAGCGTACCGAATTGGCGATATTTTAACGGTAAGTCTTTCAGAGACCACTGTTAGCCAGAAGAGCTCAAATATTTCGGTGGCGAAAGATTCGGAAACGGTCATTCCAGAGCTAGACGGTACCACTGGCCTTTTGTTTGGCGGCAGTGTGAGTGGAGTAGGGGCTGCCATGTCGGCAGAGCGCGATTTTAAGGGCGAAGCGGGTGCTGATCAAAGCAATAATCTACGCGGCACCATATCTGTGACGGTGGTGGATATTTGGCCGAACGGCACCTTGGTGATTCGTGGCGAAAAATGGATGACGCTAAATCGAGGAGAAGAATTTATACGTTTAAGTGGTGTGGTTCGCCCAGAAGACGTCACGGCTGAAAATACGGTGGTTTCCACACGCATTGCCAATGCGCGTATTTCCTACGCAGGCAAAGGTACCTTGGCCGATAGTCAATCCATGGGTTGGTTGTCACGGTTTTTTAACAGTGCCTATTGGCCGTTCTAGGAGTGTTGGTGCGATGATCAGAGTCGGTATAAAAATGGTCGCGTTTGCCTTAACACTTGTTGTCTCGGTGTGCCATGCAGAGCGTATCAAAGATTTGGCATCCGTTGAGGGTGTTCGTTCCAACCAGCTGATTGGCTATGGCCTGGTGGTGGGTTTAGATGGCACAGGAGACCAAACCAACCAAGCTCCCTTTACCACGCAATCCTTTGCTGCGATGCTAAAAGAATTTGGTATTGCTATCCCGGCAGGCATGCGATTTCAACTAAAAAATGTGGCGGCAGTTGCGGTTCACGCAGAGTTGCCAGCCTTTTCTAAGCCAGGTCAATCCATAGATATTACGGTGTCCTCCATTGCTAATGCGAAGAGTTTGCGCGGGGGCAGTCTATTGGTAACCCCTTTAAGAGGTTTGGATGGGCAAATTTATGCGGTGGCTCAGGGGAATTTAATAGTTGGTGGATTTGGTGCTGAAGGGAAGGATGGGTCGAGCGTCGCAGTGAATATTAAAAGTGTCGGACGTATTCCAGGCGGCGCGATGGTGGAGCGTTCTGTACCCACAAAATTTGGCGATAACGGCAAAATTGTATTTAACCTACACATGCCAGATTTTACAACTGCCAAACGTGTGGCACAAAGTATTAATGAATTGGTAGGGCCCGATATCGCGGCACCCGTGGATGCGGTATCGGTGGCGGTACAAGCGCCGCAAAATCCAGCGCATCGAGTGGATTATCTATCTCTCTTAGAAAACATCGAAATTATTCCCGGTGATGCTGCAGCCAAAGTTATTATTAATTCTCGGACGGGAACTATCGTGGTTGGCCAGCATGTGCGTGTTTCGCCCGTTGCTGTCACCCATGGGTCACTTACTGTGACGATCAACGAAGATGTTCAAGTGAGCCAACCCAACGCTTTTGGTCGAGGCCAAACGGTGGTGGTGCCAAATTCGGAAGTAGAAATTGAAGAAGAAAGAGCGACCATGTTTAAGTTTAACCCCGCACCAACGCTCGATGATATTGTACGTGCGGTGAATGATGTGGGCGCGGCTCCAGGAGACCTTATGGCTATCTTAGAAGCCTTGCGGCAATCTGGTGCACTGCGGGCGGAGATTATGGTGATTTAAATGAACGAAATCTCTGCTTCTGCTTATGTTGGCGCTGATGATGTTTATACGGACCTTAACGCTTTAAATCAGCTTAAAACAGGCGATAAAGATGTTGCCCTTAAAAAAGTGGCTCAAGAGTTTGAGTCAATCTTTGTCAATACGCTGTTAAAAAATATGCGAAGCGCCAATGCCGTTTTTGAGAAAGACAGTTTGTTTCAAAGTAATGAATCCAAAATGTATCGCGATATGTATGATCAACAATTATCGTTATCTTTAGCAAAGGGTAAAGGTTTGGGTATTGCTGATGTACTTTATCGTCAGTTAAAGGGGCAATATCGTGAGGCTTCTGCGCCGCGATCAGAGGCTTTACAATTTGACTCAAGCCGTACGGTTTCTGGGGATTCCTCATTGCCACTTAATGCGAAGCATCGTTCATCAGTAAAACGCGATGTCTCATCCTCGGTGAATACGGATTTGTTGCAGAACCATGCCCCTGAGAGAACGCAAGGTTCAGAAACCACGTCACACAAACAGAGGTTTGAAAGCCAACAAGATTTTGTCGCATCGTTGCTGCCGATGGCGAAGCAGGCGGCGAAGGCTATTGGTATTAATCCCCTATTGATGGTGGCACAAGCTGCGCTCGAAACAGGGTGGGGGCAGCATGTGATTCAGGCCGCGGGTGAACATTCTTTTAATTTATTTAACATTAAAGCGGATGCGTCTTGGTCGGGTCCGGCCATTGGCAAACAAACCTTAGAGTACAAAGATGGTGTGGCGGTTCAGGACGCTGCGCGGTTTCGTCAATACAGCTCTTTTGAAGAGAGTTTTAAAGATTTTATCGACTTTATTCAACGTCATCCTCGGTACCAGCAAGCACTGGAGCAAGCTGAACACGACCCCAGCTTTATACAAGCGCTACACTCAGCCGGCTATGCCACGGACCCCAATTACAGTGACAAAGTTTTGTCCGTACTCGATCGGGTGAAAACTTTGGTTGACGCAGAGTCCATTTGAGGTGATGCATGGCCAATGATCTATTGGGTGTTAGTGTAACGGGCCTACGACTGAGTCAAGCGGCCTTGAGCACGGTGGGGCACAATATTGCCAACGCCGACACGGAAGGTTATTCGCGGCAAAGAGTTCAAGCCGTCACCAATCCAGCAACGCTATACAGCGGTAGTTACATAGGTAACGGCGTTAATGTCGACAGTGTACAGCGCATTGTCAATAATTTTGTTATTGATCAATTGCGCACAGATAACACATTGCTGGCTGACCTTGACGTTTACTTCGAGCATGTGGAGCAACTCGACAATCTTTTGTCTGATCAGTCTACGGGTTTATCCGGTAGTTTAAACTCCTTTTTTGCCGCCATGCAAAACGGTGCGGACGACCCCACTTCCATTCCGGCAAGACAGTTAATTATCAGCGAAGCCGACAATTTGGCAGATCGCTTCAATTCCATTTACGGCCGGTTAACCACTATTGAAGAAAGTGTGCGCGATGGTATGAGTGTTGCGGTTTCTCACATCAATGCCCTGGCCACCAATATCGCTCAATTGAACGTCAAAATATCGGATGCCTATAGTGTAGGGAATTCGGCATCGCCCAACGATCTGTTGGATCAACGTGAGCAAGCGCTAAAAGAGTTGGCGTCTCTGGTGCCTGTTCAAGTGTTCGACCAGGGTAGGGGGCAGTTGAATGTGGTGATTGGCACGGGTCAGTCGTTGATCATTGGTCCAGAAGCGCGTCAACTATCCTTGGTTCCTAGCCCTGGTGATCCATCGCAGTTAGATGTGCAATATAACAGCGGCGGTCAGGTACAAAGCATTACAGATTCTCTCACCGGAGGTGAACTGGGTGGGCTGATTCGGTTTAGAAATTCGATATTGGACGAGGTGTATAATTCCCTCGGACGAGTGGGCGTGGTGATGGCTGACACGTTCAATAAATTTCATAGCCAAGGTGTTAACCTTGAAAATGAATTTGGCGGCAATTTTTTCTACGATATTAACGACGAAAGTGTGGCTCAAAACCGCGTGATTGCCAACGCTAACAATGAGAGCTCAGATAATCAAGTGCTCGCGCTGTATATTCGCGACAGCGCGCAACTGTCCAACAGTGATTACAGCGTTAAAATTGAGGGCGGCGGATCCTATCGGATTACCCGAGAAGAAGATGGCGTGGATGTGGCAAAAGGCTTGATGCCCGGCCAATACCCTTACTCGGTCACCTTTGATGGAATGGAGCTGGTGTTTGAGCAGGGTAGTTTTGAGCCGGGTGACAGCTTTATGTTACAACCGGTGAAATCTGGCGCCCAAGAGTTTTCTACAGCAGTGACCAACGCAGAAGACATTGCTTTTGCCAGCCCGCTACTCACCGATGCCTCCCTCGGCAACTTGGGTACAGGGGTGATATCTGACGGCGAGGTACTCTCATTAAATGATAGTGATGGCAACCCATTACCTCTGTTTGCCAATGCCGGTGAAATGAACCCACCTTTAATCGTCGTCTTTAACAGCCCCACCTCATACGACGTGCTCGACAACTCTGACCCAGGCAACCCTGTACAGCTAAACCCGCCGATCAGAGACCAACGCTTTGTACCGGGTGTTTCTAATTTGTTGTTTAACTCAGAGGTCGGCGCCACCATGGTGAGCACCGCAGGTGATATGGTTGGTCTGCCGGATGGTCGACGCCAAGTGACTCAAGCGGCGTTGTATCCCGCCAATACTGACACCAATTTTGCCGTGACAGATTTTAGCGGAGCCAATCAGTTCAGCTTTGATGTGACGGTTAACGATACCATCAATGGTGCGAGCGACGGTATTTATAATGTGGTGATCAACGGTGCTGCGATTACGGACAACGATGCTCTGGTCTCGGCTATTAATGCACAGCTCGGTGGGACCGATGTGGAAGCCTTTATTACTGGGGAGGGCGGAGGAGCGCAATTGGCGTTTCGGTTGACTACGGCAGGCTATGGCAATATCGATTTGGCATACTCGGCACCAGCGGCGAACCAAGCCTTGGCCAGTAATCTTACAGGTATTGATTTTAATTTTAGTTATTCGACTGATGGCAACGCGGACGGTGTAGAAGGCAATGGCCTTTTAACCAATGGCTACCCTGCAGAAGCGGTCGTCATCACTCGTGCACCGGCATCCCCTGGTTTGCAGCCCACGCAAACCCGATTGTTTACCACCATGAATGCCTCTGCAAAAGAAACCGCCAGTATGCTAGGTAACTTGCCTGGCGTGGAAGCCAACGCATTTAATTATGTGGAGCTATCTGATTTACAGATAAGCCACGCAGAGCCGCTACAAATTGTGCTGAATGGTGAAGACCTAATTAATTATTCAGTAGGGACTACCGGTACTTATAATGCCTTGGGTCCCGATGTGCCAGACCCGGCATCTCAGCCTGATGCCTTTTACCAATATCTTGCCACGCAAATTAATGACAATTCAAACCTCGGTCGAGCGGGTATCTATGCTGTCGCCGGGTTCGATGAGTTCACAGGCGCTCGAGAGCTGCGTATTTTTTCTTCTGAGGGCGATGACTTGACTGTGGGTTTGACCGCTCAAGGTGGTGAAAGCATTGCCGTGAATGATGGCGAGCATGGTTCAGTACAGTTGGACGGCGCTGGCAATCAAGTGGCCTCCCAGATTGTAGTGGGCGGACGTATGGATATTACCTTGGCTGAAGGTGTATCGCTTTCCACTTTGCCGCCAGACAGTATGCTTTTTGGTGATACCCGTGTGGCCGATTTTACACAAAGCACCTATCTGGGTATTCAAGCCGCCATAAGTGGTGCGCCTGATACTGGGGATACCTTTACGCTTGATTTTAATCGAGATGCCGCTTCAGACAATCGCAACGCTTTGCTGCTGGCAGGGTTGCAGTCAGCCAAAACCATGGGGGGTGGTTCGGCAAGTTTCGGTCAAAGTTACGGCACCTTGGTGGAAACCGCCGGTATAGAAACCAATGCCGTTAAAATTAATCGAGATGCGGCGGAAGAAGTCCTGCGCCAAACCGAAGCCTTACACAACTCCGTTTCGGGTGTGAACTTGGATGAAGAGGCTGCCGATCTTATTCGCTTTGAACATCTGTTTTCTGCTAATGCTCAAGTTATCTCAGTGGCGCGAGATATCTTTGATCGCCTGATCAGTTCTTTTTAGGGTGATGTTATGAGAATTTCTTCTTTACAAATATTTAATATCGCCAATCAAAGTATGGCGGATGTTAATCGTGAAATGGTCAAGACCCAGCAGCAGATGTCCACAGGGAAACGTGTGTTAACGCCTGCTGACGACCCTGTGGCTGCCACCAAAATATTGGCCATTACCGATGAACTTGCTGCGGTTGACCAGTATAAAAAAAATATTGATATTGCGGAGAATAACCTTTCGTTAGAAGAATCGATTCTAGGGGGGGTGAACAACGTGATTCAGCGCATGCAAGAGCTTGCCGTAGCGGCCGGTAACACCGCTTCACTGTCGGCCAACGAATATCGCGCCATGGCCAGCGAGGTAGAGGAACGTCTGGATGAATTACAAAATTTGCTCAATACCCGTAACGCCAGTGGTGACTATATTTTTGGCGGTTTTAAAAGTCGCGTCCCGCCCTTTGACGGGGATATCTTAAGCGGCTTTCGTTATGCGGGTGATGATGGTCAGCAGCGTATTCAAATATCTAACAATACTAAGGTGGAATCGACTGATTCCGGTAAAGCTTTGTTTATGGATATTCAAAGTGACAGCAGAACCATAACAACCTCTGCAAGTTCTGGAAATCGTGCCAGTCCGCCGGCGTCGATTAATATTGGCGAAGTCATTGACCAAGATGCCTATGATGAGTTTTACCCTGAGGATATGGTGATCACCTTTAATTCGGATGCCAATTTAACTCCTCCGGGGAAAAATTTTACGATCACAGAGCGTTCCACTGGACGTATTATCCAGCAAAATGTGGCCTATACCGGTGGAGAGTCCATTGAAGTCAACGGCGTGCGGGTTAGAATTACCGGTGCGCCTTTGTCGGGAACTTCTGCGGCAGAGGCATCACTCAGTTTTGGTCAAAGCGCCCCCACAGGTACCTATGATTTTAGTGGCGGAAATGCCGAGACTTTTACGTTAACGGTGGGTAAGCATACCGAGACCCTAGTATTGGATGTCAACGTCACCAATATCAATGATTTGGCCAATGTTTTAAACGATACCGTCAATGGCAATGCAGAAAAATTGGCAAGACTTGGCATCACGGCAACCAATCAAGGCCTCTCATTGCCAGCGGGCGCGAATTTTACTATCGCCAGCGGTACGGCTAATATTGATTCTGTGATGGGATTTTCCACAGCGGTGGCAACCACCACCACCGATGGGATGCGTGCGCAACCCGGGGACCGATTTTTTATTGAGTCCACTGAGCGTCAAGATGTGCTTACCACCTTGGGGCGGTTTCGAGAAGCTATGGTCAATTATGAAGGCGGGCCTGAGGGTAAGGCGGTTATTGCCGATGTGGTGGCTTCCACCCTTAGCAATTTATCCAATGCTCAGACGAGTGTTTTAGATGTGGTATCGAGAATTGGTGCACGTATTAATACCCTCGACAGTACCCGAGAGCTGCATTTGGATACCGAGCTGGTCACCAATGAAATTCTGGCGGACCTTCGTGACGTGGATTACGCAGAGGCCGCCACGCGTTTATCTGCACAAACGCTTATCTTACAAGCTGCACAGCAAAGCTTTATTCGCGTGAGCCAGTTGAATTTGTTCTCGCGGTTGTAGTTTTATATCGTGGTATTGCTCGTTATATCCGCAAGAAGCCAATTTAATATACCCGCTATAGGCTTGTATTTTTACTAAGGTATATAGGCTTCATTTTAGATCTATTGAACACATTAGCTTCTTGATCGCGGGGGCGAGACCCTACTTTCAAAGACTCCTAACAATAACCCCCAATACAAACCAAAAAGCCCATTAAACCCAAATATCAACAGTCCAAAACTAGAACCAAAAATCAAAAGCAAAGCGGCAATGCTTGAAATACAAAAGAGAAAATCCTTGCCGCTTTTAAATGTTGCCAAACTCAAAAAGCTGTAAAAACACCAAAAAAACCTTGTAAATCAAGCGATTTTAAACTTGGCATAGCCATTGCTAAAACCTCTGTAACTGAAATTCTATTGGCCTTAGGCCACTGGCTTTTGAAGCCGATGTTTTGTTAACAGGAGAATGGTTATGCCTTTAGTCATTAATACCAATGTCGCAGCTTTGAATGCACAGCGGCAACTTGTGTCATCCGGCAATGATATGGCGGAGGCAATGGAGCGTTTATCTTCGGGTAAACGTATTAATACCGCTGCGGACGATGCTGCCGGTTTGGCAATTTCCAATCGTCAAACATCTCAAATTCGTGGTTTAACCCAGGCCATTCGAAATGCCAATGATGGCGTATCGTTAATTCAAACCGCTGAAGGTGCGTTGGATGAAACCACCAATATTTTGCAACGCATGCGTGAGCTGGCCATTCAAGCGGCGAACGGAATTTATTCCGATACGGATCGCGCCACTTTGGATGCAGAATTCCAACAATTATTACAAGAGTTGGATCGTATCGCAGAGACCACCAGTTTCAATGGACAAAAATTATTAGATGGCAGTTTGGGGGATGTGGATTTGCAGGTGGGCGCCGAAGCCAATCAAACCATTGATTTTAGCATTGCCACCATGAGTACGCGTGAGTTGGGCTTAGGCACAACATCGTCGGATTTATCGGGAACTCGCACGGCTGATTTACTGGCTTTGGATGCTGTCATTAGTACGCCAGTCACAATCGGTGATAGCGATGTTCTGATTAATAATCAGTCCATCGGGGCGTTTGATGGCAATACCGATACCTTCCAAGACCTTATCGACAATATCAATGAAAACGTCAATGGTGTTACGGCATCTGGTTACAACATTGCTGAAGCCGGCACGGTGGGCACGGGTGCTATTGCGACGGGTGAATCTTTGGTCATTTCCATTTTTGATGTGGATGGCGCTGCCAGTGCGCGAACAGATTTTACCTTTACTGCATCCAACAGCTTGGATGAATTGGTTAGTGCTATTAACAATAAAACCGGCAGTTTACTTACGGCATCAACCAGTGAGTCGGGTCGGTTGGTATTAAGCAACGATACAGGCGCCGCGTTTGCACTGAGTTTCGACAATAACGGTGGCTCTGCAACGCTGGCAGATGTGATGGGCTTTACCGATACCAGTGTGACGGACCAGGGCGGTATCAATTCGGCGAATGCGCAATTTATTGCCGCCTCAGATGACGCTGCATTATTTACAGGGTCCATTGGTTTGGCTTCGGATGATGGTGGAGAGATTTCCGTCTCTGCGGGCCCAGAAGGAACCTCCGCCGATTTGTTTAACTTAGGTTTTCAAGCCGCTGGAGCTGATGGCACAGTCACAGGTGTTGCCAATGGCGCGACGGTACCTGGGGGAACGGTCGATTTCTCCGAGGGTTTGGAAACCGGCGATTTAACCATTAATGGTGTTGTGATTGAAGCCACGGAAACGGATAGTCTGCAAGGCGTGATTGATACCATCAATAACGCCACGCCCGATACCAATGTGGTGGCAACTTCCAAAGCCAAGGAGGCATTTAACGAAAATACCGATGTGGCAGCAACGGAATTGGTGGCCAATAACCCAGCCGGTTATACCTTCCTTGCTACAGATACTATTACCATCAATGGTGTGGAGACAGCGGCCTATGGTGGCTCTGGCGCCGCCTCGGATGTGGCCAATGCCATCAACTTGATATCTGACGATACCGGTGTATCGGCCTTTGTGGATGACAATGATGCCCTGCATCTGTTTAGCACAGGCCCCATTATTATTGCTGCGGGTACTGGTGGTGTAATAGGTGACTTCGGTGACCTTGAAGACGCCTTTACTGCTGCGACCAATGTGGCTGCTGCAGCGGTGCAAGCCGATGATCTTGCCAATATCAGCGCAAATTCGGACATTGTTATTAACGGACAATCCATTGCTCTAACCAATTTGGGGGACCTTAGCCAAGTAGTATTGGATATCAATGGCAGTGAGGCGCAAACTGGAGTGCATGCAGAGATTGACGACAACGGTGAGCTCTCTCTGACATCGACTTCAAATATTACTGTGCAATTGGGTGTGTCTAGAACGGCGATGACGGCGGCGCATGCGCTTGGCATTAACGATTTGATCACTGACACCGATGCAGATGGCGCGCTTGAAGCCACAGCCTTTACCATCGGTGCCGGTATAGAATTGACTTCTATCAATGGCACAACGATTTCTATCGATGGTAACGCCTCAGCGCAAACCGCCACGGGCTTGATTAGTCAGAATACGGAACTTTCCAGTGTCGTCACGGGTTCTGCCATATCGAATGCCAGTATCGCCACTGCAGCTGGCGCGCAAGCCGCTATTACCCCGATCGATAACGCCCTAGAGACCATTAACGAAATTCGCTCGGAACTGGGTGCCATTAACAATCGGTTGGAGTTCACCATGAGCAACTTGGCGAATATTTCTGAGAATACTGCCGCCGCGCGCTCGCGAATTGTGGACGCGGACTTTGCGGCAGAAACGGCCAACCTCTCACGTGCGCAGGTACTGCAGCAAGCTTCACAAGCCATGTTGGCGCAAGCCAACGCGCAGCCACAACAGGTATTGCAATTGTTGCAAGGCTAACAGGTTACATTGCGGGCCACAGGCCCGCCACCCATTTTCTCTTCACTCCCTTCGTAACAAAGCGCAATTTATCGCGCTTTGTTATGTCATTTGCGTTTTAACGCCTCATTGATCTAAGTAAAACACTTAAAGTTTGGCTGCCTCGCCAAATTTAAACCTACCTCTTTGGCGGTTGGTGAATAGTAACCTATTGATTATAAAAGCAATAATAGCTTATTTGGGGGCTCAGGCTGCGTCGAGCACTGCGGTGTTTGGGCAGAATGAATTAATACTAAAGTTTGGGTTCAGATGGCCGAAAACCTGGTTATGGGACGAATCGCGGTTAAGCGTCAGTCCGGTGTGAAAGCATGGCGGAAGTTTAGCCGCAACCAGTAAACAAATTTGTAGGAGTCTGATCATGGCTTTGGTAGTCAACACTAATATCTCTTCACTCAATGCTCAGCGTCAGTTGAATTCATCAGCTGCCGACTTGAACAAAGCGAGTGAGCGCCTGGCTTCTGGTCAGCGCATTAACTCTGCGGCCGATGATGCAGCAGGTCTTGCCATTTCTAACCGACAAACTTCGCAAATTCGCGGTTTGGATCAGGCCATTCGTAACTCTAACGATGGTATTTCCTTGATTCAAACAGCTGAAGGTGCATTGCAAGAATCCACTAACATTTTACAGCGTATGCGTGAGTTGGCTATTCAGTCTTCGAACGGTATCTACTCCGACACTGACCGCGCCACTTTGGATGCAGAGGTTCAGCAGTTGGTGGCTGAATTGGATCGTATTTCTGAAACCACCTCATTTAATGGTCAAAAGCTGTTGGATGGCTCTTTAGGTGATGTGGATTTGCAGGTAGGTTCAGAGGCAAACCAAACAATTTCCTTCTCTATTTCTGAAATGAGCACAAGTTCTTTAGGTTTGGGTTCAACGTCTTCTGACTTATCCGGCTCAAGTTTGGCTGCTGGTGCAGGCGGTATTACGCTGGGTGATGGCGACATACTGATCAATGATCAAGCGGTTGGGTCATTCACCAACACTGCGAACAACGAAAACCTTCAAACGTTGATTGATGATATTAATGACAATATCGATGGTGTAACCGCTGAAGGCTTTAATGTTGTTGAAGCCACCAGCATTGGCGATGGTGTTGTTGGTGCCACCGGTGGTAACAGCTTAACCATTACTGTACACGCTATTGATGGTGGAGCAGACGTCGCCTACGAGATTACCAATACTAGTAGCTTGGACGAATTGGTAACAGCAATCAATGAAAAGACGGGCAGTGCACTGGTTGCGGCTTTGAATGACGACGGTGAAATGACCTTGTCGAATACTACTGGTGCAACCGTGACCATTGCAGCTGCAGGTACTGCCGCAGGTGCGTTGGGTATTGCCGATGCGAGTTATCAGGGTAGCTTGTCGTTGTCGTCAGAAGATGGTGGTGCGGTGACTGTAACCAAAGGTGCGAATGGTACAGATACGCAGTTGGCAGCTCTGGGCTTTAACCAAGTTCGTGAGGAAGGTGACGTACTCGGTAGCTCGGTGACTTCTGCTAACCAAGTTGCTGCCCTTGAAGCCAATACGCTGGAAATTAATGGCGTGTCTATTGCGGCTGAAACGGGTACGGCGAGCCTACAAGGCAAGGTTGCTAATATCAATGCAGTCTCTGGCGAAACAGGTGTGACGGCATCCATTCAAGCAGTAGAGTCCTTTGATACAGATATGACCAAAGCGGTGACAACTATCACCTCTGACGCAGTTGTGGATATGGCTGGTATCGAGTCCATTGCTGCTGACTCAGACTTTATGATCAACGGTGTCGAAATAACGGGCTTGGCTGCTTTGACTGCAGCGGCAAATGACGCTAATGACGTTGCTGCGGCAATCAATGCTGAATCTGCCAATACCGGTGTTACGGCTTATTTGGACGACAGTGGTTTTATGACCCTAACGTCAGAATCACCGTTTACCTTTACTTTAGCGAATAACGGTGATACTGCAGACATCTTGGGTGGTAACGCCGTAGCGACTGCAACACCTGTGCTGGCAACCACTTTGGGCGCTGATGATGGCAGTATCAAAATTAACGGAACCGAAGTCACCAATATTGATCTGGACGATTTAGACGCTGCCGTAGCTGACATTAATGGCTTTAGTGGAAGTACTGGTGTGGTCGCCGCGGTGGATGATAACGGTGAGCTTCAATTGACTTCATCTTCGGCCATTACGCTAGAGATGGGGCAAGAAAATGGTTTGGCCACGGCGTTACGTTTAGGTGTGACCTTTGACACTGATACTGGCACTGACGGCACCAACGATTTGGTGCGCTTTGATCCTCGTATTGCGCTTAGCTCAAATAACGGTCAATCCATCTCTGTCGATGTGACTGGAACGGGTTCTGCGCGCACAGGCTTGGTGGATCTCAATACGGATCTTTCTAGCACTGTTACTGGGTCTGCGTTGTCGTCCTTAAGTGTTTCGACTGTCTCAGGTGCTCAAGACGCTATCGGCGCCATCGATAACGCTTTAGAGACCATTAACGATACTCGCTCACAGTTGGGTGCGGTCAGTAACCGTTTGGACTTTACGGTTTCTAACTTGTCCAGTATCTCTGAGAAAACCTCAGCAGCCCGGTCTCGAATCATGGATGCGGACTTCGCAGCTGAAACGGCCGCCTTAAGCCGATCACAAGTATTGCAACAAGCGTCACAAGCAATGCTGGCTCAAGCCAATGCGCGTCCACAACAAGTGCTGTCTTTGCTCCAGTAGACTTACTAGTGAGCCAGAGATAAAAGGTAGTTATGCCTAGTAGTACCAATAGCCGGGCTTGCCCGGCTAGCGGCGTTTGAATGAGGGTTACCCAAATGAACGAAGTAGGATTCACACCATTACACGGGCCGCAGTCTTTGCGTACGGATGCTTCTTCCAAAGTGGCACCTGTTGCCGATCATCAAAAAAGCGGCGAACCTTTGCCTCTTGAAACGAAAAAAGCCACGGGTGTGAGTGACCCGGCGGTAACGGAAAAGACCCCGTCCGCTGAGCCCCAAGCACTGGAAGACATGGTGGCTTCAGTGAACGACTATGTGCAATCCATAGAGCGTGACCTGCATTTTTCCGTGGATGAAGAGCTTGAAACCACCGTGATTAAAGTGGTGGATTCAACCTCTGGAGATGTGATTCGACAGATTCCCGAAGATGTGTTTTTAGACTTGGCACGTAACTTGAAGGAAGATGGAGAACTGAGGCTGGTGAATGCATTAGGGTGACCTGTTTAAACTAAGCGAATAGGCTTTGGGGCGCCGCTTTCGGATGGGAGGGGCGCTTTCGCCGTTGGAAAACGGCTAATTCATCTTTGCATCTTTGGCATCGAAAGACATATCGCAGCGTTATCAAGAGCAAGGTAAGTCGTTGGAGACGAAGTCATGATCGACAACAATATCATTCAGTCACTGGGCGTGGGGTCGGGTATTGACACCAAGAGCCTCGTTAAGCAATTAACGGAGATTGAACGCGAGGCACCTCAGGGTAGAATCGACACGAAGCGACAACTCACTGAAACCAAAATATCGGATTTTGGCGTATTGAGCAGCGCCATGGCCACCTTACAAACCTCAGCCGATGCCTTGGTAAAACCCGAAGGGCTTTTTAGTAAAACCGCCTCCTTTACCGATAGCGATGCATTGGCGCCTACTGCGCTGACCACTGACGTTCAACCCGGTATTTATAACTTTCAAGTGGAAGCAGTAGCGCAAGCCCAAGCGCTGGCCTTTGACGAATACGCGAGCATCAACGCGGTAGTGGGCGAGGGGACTCTGACTTTTAATTTTGGTAATTGGACGCGCGATGTGGGCGATCTAGATGCGGACTTAGATACCACAGAGCCACTGTCTTTTACTCAAGATACCGATCACGAATCCGTGACCATCACCATCGACAGCTCCAACAATACTCTCAAAGGCCTTAAAGATGCCATAAATGAGGCGGACATGGGGGTTACGGCGAGTATTGTAAATACTGGGACGGGTTATCGATTATCCATACTCGCCGAATCCGGCGCGAATAATGAATTGCAAATTGAAGCCGTTGAATCTGGTGACCCTGGGCTTGCGAATTTTAAATTTGACGAAACCGTACCCGACATGGAAACGCAAATGGGTAAGGATGCGGAGCTGACTATCAACGGTTTAACTGTATACCGCTCAAGTAACACGATTGATGACATCGTGGAAGGTTTAACACTGGATGTTTATAAAGCGGAGCCTGGTCAAACGGTTACCATTACTGTCTCTGAGGATAAAGGTTTTGCAGAGCAAAACATTCGAGATTTTGTGGCGGCATACAACACGTTTCTGGAAGAACTAGAGCCCGTATTTGGTATCAGCGAAGTGGAAAATGCAGACGGTGAAATGGAAAAGGTTGAAGGTTCCTTGTCAAAAGATGCCTTAGCAAAATCTATTCTGTCACGCATCAGAAGCACTATTGCCAGTAGTATTCCCGGATTGACCAATTCAGACTTCAGTGCGCTCACTAATATTGGTGTTCGAACGGAATTGGATGGGACATTAAGTATCAGTGAAGAAGAGTTTGATGAGGCTATGCAAGACCGGTTTGAAGATGTGCAAAAGCTTTTTGCGCCGCAAACCTATTCTGATACCAGTGGCATCACGGTGAACAGCTATAAAGACTCCACCGTGGCGGGCGAATATGATATCGTGATCACCACTCCCCCCACACGCGGGTTTCTTAACGGAGGGGCAATTGATTACAACACCGGGTTTGCCGAATTTCCTAATTTTGATACGTCAGTCGCCCCAAAAGACTACAGTTTTAAAATCCGATTAAACGGCACCGAATCCGACACCATTACCATTCCCGAGGCCACTTACGCAGATGAGTCCGAAATGGCTGCTGCGATTCAGCTGGCCATTAATTCAGATGTGAATTTGCAGGAGGTCAATGGTATTGTCACGGTAGAATTTGACTCTGATAACAATCGCTTTAACTTTACTTCGTCACAATACGGTACGTCTTCTAATGTCAGCATTATTGAGGCGAGTACTGATATTGAGAACGACTTAGGTTTGGGGGTCGCAGGGGGTACTCCCGGCGTAAAAGTGGCCGGTACCATTAACGGCGTGGCGGGGTTTGGTTCTGCCAATGTATTGCTACCCGCTTTAGGTGAGCCAGGTGAAGGCTTGGCGATGATCATTGACGAAGGAGCCACGGGTGGGAAAGTGAATTTCTCACGGGGCTTTGCCGGTGAGTTGAGTACGCTTTTGGAGCAATTTTTGGATAAAGACGGCTTAATTGCCGCGCGCGAAGGTACGCTTGAAGACAGTCTCGAAGGGTTGGATGATGATCAAGATTCACTGAATCGAAAAATGACGGCTTACGAAGAGCGGCTGATGAACCAGTTTATTGCCATGGAACGAATCATTGGCAGTTTAAATTCTTCAGGTTCGTTTCTTGAAAATTTGATCGATACTCTACCGTTCACTGCAAAACGCGATTAGTGTATGGCTTATTAATCTGGTAGAGGCGGTGTCGGTTTAATAGTTGAGGCGCGGACGCCTCATTATTGCCTGAAATGCCAATGCAAGCCCTTAAAGTGCAAGGAAATTCACATATTCCGCCAGCATTTTATGGGCGCCCCATTCAATGGATAGGAGATCTATTGGATTTCTGGGTTAATAGATAGGCTTTTGTACCATAAATTGATACATTGATCTGAATACATAAGGATGTTTTTTTTCTAATTCTTGTAGCTTCGAAAATGAAGCGGTATTTTTTTCATTTGGGAACTGTTCTCGATAAGTTTGTGTGACGCCAGCACTGTTGACGATCCCCAAGAATTTCACATTCAAACTCTGGCAATGTTCTTTTACTTTATCCCATGTGAAACATTGCTCATGCTGATGAAATAATAAGTCTCTACATTCACTCAAACTATAGAAGTCACTGAACATCGTCACGATAGGTGATCGATTTTTCTGATTTAATAACGCTTGTCGGTACAAACGGATATTTTGAGGTGTTGGTTCAAGCTTTAATTTTGCGATTTTTTCACGCTCGGCAGTAATGTCGACTCTTGCCATTGAACTGTAAACTGCAATCTTAAGTATACCTCCAGGCAAAAGCATATCGAGCAGGCGTTGCCATCCCAATTTTGGGTTTTGCATGTGATGCAGTACACCGCTGCATTCAATGTAGTGGAATTTACTGAGGTGCTTAGGGGCTTCTAGTATGTCGCCATGGTAAAAATCGATATTCTCTAAGCCAAATTCTTCCTTTTTAATGGTTGCATATGCCAAGCTTCTTCTGCTGATGTCAATGCCGATGATTTGAGCCCTTGGAAAACGTTTAGCGGCGACAATAGGCTGCATGCCCGTTCCGCACCCAGCAATTAAAATGGGTGCTGTTGGGTCTGAGAAAGGTTCAATAAGCTTGCCTTTCATATGTGGGGCAGTGTTGAGTACGAGTTTGTCCACTGTGCCGAGTGGTTGGACTCTCAATGTGTTCCATCTGGGATAGGGGTTTTGTTCATAATGCGCTTGCACTTCTCGAGATACTTCATTTTCTATTGGTGTGAGAGACTGAATGTTTTCTGATAAAGCCATTTCTTGATCGATATCAAACAGTGTGAGCTTGGCCAATGATTGTAGATTGTCTGGCCAATGCTCTAATGGTGTTTGAAGTAGTATTTCGGAATTTGGCAATTCATAGAAGCTTCGGTACATGCCGACTAAAAGCAATATGGCTTCGCTGTCGAATGGCGTCCAGTCAGGTTTTTGCATTTGAATTTTGAGCAGTTCAACCGCTTGGTTCAGTAGCTCAACTTCAGAGTCTTTAACGTATGACATGTATTCGTTGAGATAGTACTGTAAGCCAAGTCCAATAATAATGGGAGGAGCTTTCTCAGGAATGGATTGATTTTTAAGTGTGAGTGTGAGGAGCGCTTCACGTAGTGCTGTAAACAGGTTTTCTACATTGGGGTCGCATAAACGAATAACAGGTAATGCTGCTAAAAGCAGCTGATCTTCAAATACTTCGCTTAAGTTGATATTAGGATTGCTTTGATGGAGTTTGTATTTACATAGAATATAACTGCCAATATTCGTAGAAAGTGCGCGAGGGTTTAGGTCGTTGTAGTTAAGAATTTTAATGAGACCGACGATGGTATAGGCAGAGTAGCTAAGTAGATGGATCTCTGATGACAAGGCGTAAAACTGTTGTCGGTATGAATCATTGAGTGTTTCATAGTTTGCCAGTCGTAATAAAGTGATCAGATGAGCATTTTTGTTTTTGGTGGCCGTATAAACTGTAATTAAGGCCTTTAGGGCAATTACATCATTAGGGCTTTTTTTTAAATGTTCCAATAGGCCATTTTCGGCCTCAATCCACTGATGGCAGTTGATCTTATTCAAAGCAGCGCCAAGCGAATCTTCAACGCTTAACTTTTTGGATAAGTGTTCTGGCCCGAGGATATCTTTGGTCGCTGAATGGAGTATAGATGGGTTCAGGTTTGGTTTGTCGTTGCCTACATCTTTTCGTATCTTTTTCAAAGACGGTGTATGGTTAGACGTACTAGACATAAATTTTCCCCTGAGGCCCCTATTTTTATTGTGCTGTTTGAAGCAGATGTTTGCTGAGTTTTTTGCAGCGGTATCAATGAAACATTGACAGTAAATGGCTTGTGCGAACGGTTTAGTAGGCCTTGAATAACAAGTCCGCTATTAAGTTATAGTATAGATTGGTGGCTTAGTGCTGTTGAAACGTTTTTTGAGGCGGGGCTGGGGTTATTTTTATGCTTGGTTGGAATAGTAGGGCTGGATACTCATTTCGAAAACAACGTGTGCCGGTTTAGCGTCTTGAGCCAAATATTTTTGCAGGGTTCCCTGCAGCTTTAGTCCCGGCGCATAGGTTTGTTGTAACCACGCTACCCATTCCCACAATGCAGTGGTCTCCAATCGTCACGCCATCCACAATTTTTACATCGGCACCTATCCACACATCTTCGCCTATTCGAATCCCTTTTGAGGTGACCGGTTGTTCGCCAATCTTCCTGGCGGGAGCCATACCGTGATTGAATGCAAACATTTTGGTATAGCAGGCAACGCGGCAATGGTTGCCAAGGGTAATGCCCGCGCGCCCACCGTCAAAGGTACAGTGGTGATTGATGCCCACATTTTGGCCAATTTGGATGGGGCCGTGGAGCACGCAGTCGGCGGCGATGCTGGCGCCCTTGTCAATCACAATAGGACGGCCAGGTTCGGCAAATAAATGGGCCTTTGGTGAGATAAAGCACTCGCCGAGAATCTTTATGGTTTCCATATGCTGTAGGTGGGTTTGCCATTCTTCTTGCCAGGCTTTGGCCCAAGCCTTGTGTTGTGGTTTTAGCGTCCAATACAACCAAGGCATATAATTTAGGCGCTGTTTGTGCTGGTCGCGATAGTGAGCAGTGGTATCAGGGGAGGGAGTCATAAGATGAGGTTAGTGATGAGTGGTTTTGGTTCAACGAAAAAAAACGAAAATGAAGGGTAATAAACCTACTCGGTTTGACTTGAATCTTCAGTGTAGGCCCAATACTTTTTAGCGCTGCCTTTGACTTTTTCTGCCGGATATTTGGCTTCGTTTTTATGGGCTTTTACTTCCATTGCAGTAAAGAGGTCTACGCCCAATAAATCCGCTAACCGCAATAAATAGAGCTGCACGTCGGCCATTTCGTCGCGAATGGGCGCGAGCTGTTGCTCGTCCAATTGTTGAGACTCCTCCTCGGTTAACCATTGGAAATGTTCCAATAATTCAGAGGCTTCCACAGCCAAGGCCATGCTGATATTTTTTGGGGAGTGAAATTGCTCCCAGTCGCGTGCCTTCGCAAAGTCACGCAGGTACATTTGAACGTCTTCTAGGGTTTTCATGGGTCACCACACTCGCTATCGGTGTAAGCGCCAAAGGCACTGTAGGCGATGGCAGTGTCGGTGAGAGATTGTATGCTGTTTAAAAAAGATTTTGCACGCTGGGCATCCACACAGCGGTGTACGGTTAAGGTGATCATTGGGCGGTTGTATTGCGCCAAAAGTTTCTGCAGGGCTTCCAGGCTAGGCACTTCTACACCATTGGCGGAAAGACCAAGAGGCGTGAGGAGCACTTGAAAAAGCGATTTTTGAATGGTGCGCTTCGGTGCACTGATGTCGTTACTTGGCACTTGTAGCGTGACGGACTTTGGGATTGGGGTGCGCTCGGCAGTTGGCTTGGAGGGCTGCTCGGGTGTTTGTGCACAACTGACCAGTACGACACTTATTATCACAGCCAGTAGGCCTTGGGCTTTTGTGACGCTTCCCAGTTGGGGGCTTTTAGTAAGTGTACTTCTATAGAAAAGACTTCGTAAAACGTTCAAAGGCGTTCCTAAAGTGGGTGTAAAAACAGTGGGTCGTTTGCCGACCCACACGTGTTAAAAGTTAAGATTGTTCGCGCGCAATGGCCCGGTAGGCGATATCGGTACGCTTGTAGCAGTCGGCCCAGTGAATCGTGTCCGCGAGCGCGTAGGCTTTTTGCTGGGCCTCTGTGACAGTTTGCCCGAGTGCTGTAGCGCAGAGCACTCGACCGCCGCTGGTGACCACTTTACCATCGCTTAATGTAGTGCCCGCGTGAAACACTTTGCCCTCAAGGGCAGCTGCCGCTTCCAGACCTTCAATGGTATCCCCCTTGTTGTAGGCGCCGGGATAACCTCCTGCGGCTATGACAACACCCACAGAGGCGCGTTCATCCCATTCGGTATTACAGGTGTCCAATTCACCTTTCAGCGCTGCTTGGCACAGAGCTGGCAAATCGGACTGTAAGCGCAGCATGATGGGTTGGGTTTCGGGGTCGCCAAAACGACAATTGTATTCGATGACTTTAGGGGTTCCCGCGTCATCTATCATCAGGCCTGCGTATAAAAAGCCGGTGTAGGCGTTGCCCTCGGCTTTCATACCGCGAAGGGTAGGCATGATCACTTCGTCCATAATGCGTGTATAGACCGCATCCGTTACCACGGGCGCAGGGGAGTAGGCTCCCATACCGCCGGTGTTCAGGCCGGTATCACCATTACCTGCGCGCTTGTGGTCTTGGCTGGTGGCCATGGGTAATACGTGGTCACCATCGGCGATGACAATAAAGCTTGCCTCTTCACCGGTCAAAAACTCTTCGATCACCACTCGGCAACCGGCCTCACCAAAAGCGTTGCCCGAGAGCATGTCACGCACGGCGGACTCAGCCACATCTAGGGTTTCTGCCACAATCACGCCTTTACCGGCGGCGAGGCCATCGGCTTTGATCACAATGGGGGCGCCGACTTTTTGCAAGTAGGCGAGCGCCGGTGCCACCTCGGTAAAAGACTCATAAGCGGCGGTGGGAATGTTATGCCGCGCCAAAAAGTCTTTGGTAAAAGCTTTGGAGCCTTCCAGTTGTGCAGCCCCTTGGCTCGGTCCAAAGCAAGCCAATTGGCGCGCTTGAAAGTAGTCGACAATGCCTTCGACTAAGGGTGCTTCAGGCCCAACGATGGTCAGTCCCACGTTATTGTCTGCGGCAAAGTTCGCTAAACGCTCAAACTCCATTACGCCGATATCTAGGTTTTCCACGCCGGCCTCAGTTGCCGTGCCTGCATTTCCTGGGGCCACAAAGACGGTATCCGCCAAAGCGCTTTGCGCAGCTTTCCACGCCAGCGCGTGTTCACGGCCACCGTTGCCTATCACGAGTATGTTCATGCAAGTCCTCTTCACTGGGCTATCTTGCGCCAGTTGTGTACCAAACTGGCCCGTTTAAGTCGCCAAGTGGTGGCCTAAGCGGGCGAGCACTTAAATGGAAGGGTTAGTGTCGAAAATGACGCATGCGGGTGAACACCATGGCCAAGCCATGCTCATCGGCAGCGGCAATCACTTCGGCGTCGCGCATGGAGCCACCGGGTTGGATAACGGCGGCGATGCCCGCTGCTGCGGCATTATCAATGCCGTCGCGAAATGGAAAAAAGGCATCAGAAGCCATCACGGACCCTTGAACTTTCAAGCCTGCGTGCTCTGCTTTAATGCCGGCGATACGGGCGGAGTTGACGCGGCTCATTTGTCCCGCGCCGACGCCCACCGTTTGTTGGTCGCGGGCGTAAACGATAGCATTGGACTTCACCATTTTGGCCACCTTCCAGGCAAAAAGAAGGTCTTGAAGTTCTTCTTCGGTGGGGATGCGTTTGGTCACCACTTCAAGGTCATCCAGGCTTACCATGCCAAGGTCGCGGTCTTGAACCAGTAGCCCACCGTTAACGCGTTTAAAGTCCCAGCTGGGTGAGCTTTCGGACCATTGCCCGCAGCTCAACAGGCGAACATTGGGCTTACTGGAAACCATTGCGACGGCGTCCTCGGCGATACTTGGCGCGATAATGACCTCCACAAATTGTTTTTCGACAATGGCTGCGGCCGTTTTGGCATCTAGCTCGCGGTTAAAAGCAATGATGCCACCAAAAGCGGACTCTGGGTCCGTGGCAAAGGCGCGTTCATAGGCATTGAAAATCGTATTCCCTTGAGCCACACCACAGGGGTTGGCGTGTTTGACGATGACGCACGTGGGGGCCGCAAACAATTTTACAGTTTCGAGTGCTGCATCGGTATCGGCAACATTGTTGTATGACAGCGCTTTGCCCTGGAGCTGCTGGGCCGTCGCAATAGAGGCGTCCGTTGTATTGGCTTCGGTATAGAAGGCGGCCTTTTGATGAGGGTTTTCGCCGTAGCGCATTTCTTGCGCTAAGTTAAACTGGCTGTTAAACGTTCGGGGAAAAACTTCGGAGCCGGGCGCCACACGTTTGCCAAAATAATTGGCGATGGCCCCATCGTAGGCAGCTGTGTGTTCAAAGGCCTCTATGGCCAAATCAAACCGCGTTTCAAAATGCAGGGCGCCTTGATTCTCAGCAAGCTCTTGCAGCAAGCTTTCATAACGCGTTGCATTTACAACAATGGCCACGTGATTGTGGTTTTTGGCCGCTGCGCGAACCATGGTGGGCCCACCAATGTCAATATTTTCAACGGCATCGGCCAAGGTGCAATCCGCCTTGGCTACCGTTTTTTCAAAGGGGTAGAGATTCACCACAACCAAGTCAATGGGTTGAATCTCGTGTTCTTGCATCACAGCGTCATCTTTGCCGCGCCGAGCCAAAATACCGCCATGGACCTTGGGGTGCAAAGTTTTTACACGTCCGTCCATCATTTCGGGGAAGCCGGTGTAGTCGGAAATTTCGATGGCGGGGATGCCGTTTTCTGAGAGTAATTTGTAAGTGCCACCAGTGGACAGGATCTCGACGCCATACTGTTGAAGGGTCGTGGCAAATTCTATGATGCCACTTTTGTCGGAAACACTGATGAGTGCGCGCTTGAGGGTTACAGGGTTGGTCATTGAACGATTACCTAATTCACATTCACATCGTCTGTTAATGTCCGCCTTTAGAATACCCAATAGAGTGACGTGCCTCAGGACTTCCTGAAGCAGTCAAACCGTGGTTTATTATTAGGAGGCGGTGCCGTTTGAACTCGAGCCCAGTTTGGGCTGGACGAGCGCGCACTGCGCGCTCTGGATTTTTGACTTACCGTGAGTTTACAGTAAACCGTATTGTTTGAGTTTTTTGCGCAAAGTTCCACGGTTTAAACCTAGAACTTGTGCCGCTTTTGTTTGATTATGGCGGGTATATTTCATAACCACCTCAAGTAAAGGAATTTCAACTTCGGCCAGTACCATTTCGTATACATCGGTAACATCTTGGCCTTCTAAGTGTTTGAAATAACTGGTGACCGCATGTTCAACACTGTCGCGCAACGAGTTAGTACTGGGCGCATAGGCTTCGGGTTGCACAGGTTGTTGGTGTGCAGTGAAGCTGGGGCGCTCGGTAATTAGTGAATCTGCTGTATTCATGCTGCTTGGTCCTCTAGTTGTTGTAGCCGGTCGACGAGGCGATAGACGGCTGTGAGCTGTTCTTGTTGTGTTTTTAAAGTATTAAAGCATTGGCGCGCATCATAAAGCGTGCGCTCGTCGAATGCTGAAAACTGCTTTTGGATGTACCACGCGAAATGCTTGCGTGATATTCGAGGCCCTAGGTAAGGACCATAGAATTCGTGTATGCGCCGAATATGGGTGCTTAAGGTTGTGCCCACTTCTTCAATTGAGCGGGTTACCGGGAGGAGACCTGTGCTGAGATATTGGTGAATATCGTCAAAAATCCATGGGTTTCCCTGCGCAGCTCTGCCGATCATCACTGCGCTTGCGCCGGTCATTTTAAGGACTTGTTCGGCTTTTGTCGCGGAATCAATATCGCCATTGGCAATCACGGGCAATCTCGTATTGGCCACCACTTCGGCGATGGTAGTGTACTCGGCACTGCCTTCAAACCGGCAGGCTCGGGTTCTTCCGTGCACGGTGAGCGCTTGAATGCCCGCTTGTTCGGCAATTTTTGCAATTCGCACGGCATTTTTGTTTTGCGGGTCCCATCCCGTGCGTATTTTCAAGGTGACGGGTACCGTGACTCTCTGTACTACCGTATTTAAAATACGCTCAACAAGGTCTTCATCTTTGAGCAATGCGGACCCTGCTGCTTTACGGCACACTTTCTTGGCGGGGCAACCCATGTTGATATCGACAATTTGAGCGCCGTTGGTCACTGCCGCGTTGGCTGCTTCGGCGAGTGCTTGCGGCTCGGCGCCAGCAATTTGCATGATGCGCGGCGATGATTGGCCCCACACCAGACGAGATTGCGTTTTACGACTGTCCCAAAGCAACGTATCCGAGGTGACCATTTCATTCACAACATAAGCTGCGCCAAACTGGGCGCACAGATCGCGCTGGGGTAAATCCGAGACCCCGGCCATGGGTGCTAAGACTGCGCAACCCTCAATGCGATGCGGACCAATGTTGAACAAAAACAATCCCCCGATGACTTTGTTATTAGGGTAAAGCTCTAAAAAAGGGGAGTGATCATCACCAATCGTCCCAATTTTGCCCTGCTTTATACCTGCCTCAAGTGTAATACCCGGGCACTTATTTTAAGGTTTCCGAGTACCTTCAGCGTATTTTTATACCTTATCGGAGTGTACTCAGAAGGGTGGCTATCATACCTGCAAGGCGGGTATTTTGAAACGCATAAAGTAATCAAATTGATCAAAAAGTGGCTTTGTTGGCCTAAATTTATGGGGTAGTTCAAGTTCTTGAGAATTTGATGACGCCTTGAAGTGAGCGTTAGCTCCCAAAAGCCCGAGGGTTGGGTTATTCGGCGATACTCATGCTGTAACTTAAGGCCTTGGCGCCAGGGTCCTGAATTTCGATGGCTACGTGTATGGGCTGCTTGACGGGCATACGGCTGACACCCGCGAGTTCTCCGCCAAGATATTCGTCTGGTTTAAATTGCCTGGCCGCCACGGTTTTATTTTGAAGGTCGCTGAAGGTGAGCAGCAGCGCAGGGAAGGATTGTTCAAAATCGGCATTGTTTTGCAGTATCACGTCCACCATCAAGGCATTTTTTTCTGAAGGGTGTGTGCGAACCATTAATTTGGAGGCTGAGATGGCGCTGGTATCGGTGATATCTGGAAGTGTGCAACCGAGCGTGGGGCAGATTTGAGCGTAATAGCTTCGGTAGGGTTCCAGTTTGCTCAACCACGAGAACTCCAGCCAAGCCACTTGTGCTACGAGTAGAATAATGGCGCCTAGGCAAGCACTTCCCCAAAGTAGTCTTCTTCGCACTCTCGTGCGCGGGTCCTCATAGGCTACTTCTAGGGGTTCTGCACCGATGGAAGAGAGTAAGTCTTGTGCGGGGTGGGTGCCACTTTTGTTGGTAGGCTTATCTTTTGGTTCCTTTTTTTGCGCTTCTGCCTGAGGTGCTTGGGGCTCCCCTGGGGCAGGTTTAATGGTGATGCGAGGCGCCTTTTCGGTATCAGAGTGGGAGGAGGCTCCCTCACGGCTGGCCGTCATTGAATCTGCGGGAACCGCTGTAGAAGTCTGTTCTACGACGGGTTTGTGCGGTGTGTAAAGGGGTTCTTTGCTGGCAAGTTTGGCTTTGTCTTCAGGCGTGACAATTTTTTTTAATTGGATGTCGAGGTCGGAATCGTCCTTTAGCAGCTCAAGTGCCCAGGCCTCGTCATCGTCAACTTCCTCGTTGTGTTCAGAGCTGTCAAACATACCCGCGGCACTTTTTGTAGCCGCCTGGTCTTTGGGTACCGTTGGGCGTGGCGAGTGGTCGGAGGTATCGACGTCATCAGTTATCGCTTGGTCTCCATCGTCAGAAGCGAGAGAGCTGCTTGATGCCTCCGGCGCCTGAGCTTCTGCAGTCGGAGCTTCAGCGGCCTCGGTGTTTGATGCGCCATTTTTATTTTGCGAATCGGCTGGCGAGGATGGGGTGGGCTTCTTCGCAGGGTCGTGCAAATTCTCGCGCGCGTTGAACACGTCCAAACAATTGCCGCAGCGAACCATCCCCTTGGCTGATTTTAAGTGATCTTCCGAGATGCGAAAGGCGGTGGCGCATTTAGGGCAGCGTGTAATCATGGTTGGTACTGCTTTCTTGTACGATAAGAAGGTCGTGCAACCAAAGGGCGTTCACGGTCATCGACGAGGCGCCGATTTGGTTTTGTGATGTGGCGAGCGTTGTGCGGTCTGCCGTTCATATTCAGTGTTGTTCTTTTGTATTCTGCGTTATGAAATAGGTTTTTACCATCCGAACGCCTATTTCTTGTTCATCGTATTCTAATCTAATTTAGCCTAAGGTCGTGGCTTCAGCGGAACACTTTTGTGCTTAATCTAGGTGTTTATGCTCTTACCGTTCCGCTTAATAAGGCCCAATCCTCTCGGGTGCGGATTGGGTCAAAGTCGATAGTGGCGTCATAGGCGGCCATGACGTCCTTTGCTTGCGAGGCCAGAATACCAGAAAGACACAATTTTGCATGAGGCCCTAGGTAGGACTGGATCACATCGGCTAAATTTATTAGCGGCCCAGCCAAAATATTGGCCATGACCAGATTGGCCTTAATTACCGGTGCCTTTTCAGGCAAATATACGGGAAACAATGCGCTGGGGATATGATTGCGCGAGGCGTTTTCAGAGCTTGCTATTAGCGCTTGAGGGTCAATGTCCACGCCCAAAGCATCGGAAGCGCCTAAAAGCAGCGCTGCGATGCCTAAAATACCGGACCCACAACCGTAATCCACTACGTGACGCTCAGCCAAGGTTTGCTCTGCTAGCCACTGTAAGCACAAAAATGTTGTGGGGTGGGTGCCAGTGCCAAAGGCCAAACCTGGGTCCAGCATCAGGTTGGTGGCTTTGGGGTCTGGGGGTGGGCACCAGCTGGGGCATATCCAAAGTTTGGGGTGGCATTGAATGGGCTGATAGTTTTTCATCCATTCGCGTTCCCAGTCCTTGTCTTCCACCACATGCCAAACCCAGTCGGTGGTCTCAAGGTCGGGAATGGCTTTTTCGATGGCTTGGGTGTCTGCATCGGCCTCAAATAACCCAGTGATACGGGTGTTTTGCCAAAGCGGTGTTTCCCCTAATGCGGGTTCGAATATGGGCGTGTCGGCGTTATCTTGATAGGTGATGGAAAGTGCATCCACGCACTCTAAGCCCAGCTCAAAGGACGGAATTTTATCGCGAGTGGTATGAATGCGTAATTCTAGCCAAGGCATTAGTTCCACCGTCAGTTTTAAAGGGTTCGGGTTTAAAGGTGTAGAATGCAAGCGTTGTACGAACACATCCCTGTGTACAAACGGACAATACTTTTATTTCGACAGTTTCTTTTCAAGGTAGTGAATGTTGACGCCACCTTTGGCAAACTCGCTGTCGCGTACCAACATTTGTTGCAAGGGGGCATTGGTTTTAATGCCGCTGACAATTAATTCATCCATTGCCACGCGCATGCGCTCCAGTGCAGTGGTGCGGTCCTCGCCGTGGGTGATGATTTTAGCAATCATGGAATCATAATGGGGAGGGACCGAGTAACCAGAGTATATGTGTGAGTCGACGCGCACACCCAGCCCCCCTGGTGCATGAAAGCCGGTAATGGTGCCTGGGCAGGGCATAAAACTTTCGGGGTCTTCCGCGTTAATACGGCATTCAAAGGCGTGGCCCTTAATTTGAATATCGCTTTGTTTTAGGCGCAAAGGTTGGCCTGAGCAGACCGCAATTTGCTCTTTGATCAAGTCAACACCCGTAACCATTTCAGTGACTGGGTGCTCCACTTGAATGCGAGTATTCATCTCAATAAAGTAAAAGTTGCCATCTTCGTATAAAAATTCGAAGGTCCCGGCACCGCGATAACCGATCTCGATGCAGGCATTGGTGCAGGCTTTATAAACGTCTTGTCGCGCCGCTTCGTCAATATTCGGTGCGGGAGCCTCTTCCAAAACTTTTTGATGGCGACGTTGAAGCGAGCAGTCACGGTCGCCTAAATGTATGGCATTGCCTTGCCCGTCTGAGAGTATTTGCACTTCCACGTGACGAGGGTTTTGCAGATATTTTTCCATGTAGACGGTGTCGTCACCGAAGGCTGATTTGGCTTCAGATTTGGTCACCTGAATGGCGTTCATCAATGCGGATTCTGTGTGTACCACTCTCATGCCGCGACCACCACCACCTGCGGCGGCTTTGATAATCACTGGGTAGCCTATGGTTTTGGCGGTGCGAGTGCAGGCCTCACGGTCATCACTGAGTGGTCCGCCAGAACCGGGAACTGTCGGCACGCCTGCTTTTTTCATTGCCTCAATGGCAGATACTTTGTCGCCCATAAGGCGGATGACATCTGGATCAGGGCCGATAAAGGTGAACCCACTTTTTTGAATTTGTTCGGCAAAATCAGCATTTTCCGCCAAAAAACCATAACCGGGATGTACCGCAACAGAATCGGTAATTTCCATGGCACTGATGATGGCAGGAATGTTGAGATAGCTGAGCGTTGAAGAATTGGGGCCAATGCAGACGGATTCGTCGGCAAGGCGTACATGCATCAAATCGCGGTCGGCTTTCGAGTACACCGCCACAGTTTTAATGCCGAGTTCCTTGCACGCACGCAATACGCGTAGCGCGATTTCACCTCGGTTGGCAATTAAAACCTTCTCGAACATTGTGAACTCCCGTTAAGCGATCGTGACAAGTGGTTGATCAAACTCCACGGGCTCGCCATCTTCTACGAGAATTGCTTCGATTACGCCGGATTTGTCAGCTTCTATTTGGTTCATCATTTTCATGGCTTCGACAATACAAATCACGTCTCCCACATTGACCTTAGAGCCCACCTCAACAAAGGTTGCCGCTCCAGGGTTGGGAGATCGGTAAAAGGTTCCCACCATAGGTGAGCGTACAGTGTGCCCGAGGTCGACGGCTGGAGCGGTCTCAGCTGCAGGTGCGGGCGCGGGCGCAGGCGCTACGGCTGGTGCGGCAGGCATGGGGGGGGGCGGTGCCATATAAGCGGGGGCGGGCGCTGCAATCACTTTGGAGCCGCGGCTAATGCGAACAGATTCTTCGCCTTCCCGAATTTCCAGCTCTTCAATGTTGGATTCTTCGAGCAGTTCGATCAGTTTTTTTATTTTTCGGATGTCCATCAGGGCCTCTCAAAAAAATATGGCAGTGCCATATGAGTCAAATTTTAAGGATTAGAAAGATTGGCTATGGCGGCTTGCAGGGCCAATGAGTAGCCAAGCGGGCCTAAGCCACAAATCACACCGAGTGCTTTATCCGACAAGTATGAATGCTGTCGAAAGGGCTCTCTGGCGTGCACATTAGAGATATGTACTTCGATAAAGGGGATGTTGACGCCCACCAGGGCATCCCGCAAGGCAACACTGGTATGCGTGAATGCGGCGGGGTTAATAATGATAAAGTTCACCCCTTCTTTAGCGGCATCGTGAATGCGATCGATGAGCTCATATTCAGCATTGGATTGCAGTATTTGCAAATGGTGCCCTGCCGTTTTACACGCCTGTTGCAAGCTCGTGTTAATGTCGTCAAGGGAAGCCTTACCGTATACCTCGGGTTCTCTTTCGCCAAGTAAGTTGAGGTTTGGGCCGTGCAATACGAGTATGGTCGCCATAATATCGTGGGTGCATTTGAGTTTGTTAATGGGACGCGGCATGTGCGGTACCCGGCACGATTCAGCACAATGCCGAATTCCGCTTGGCAGCGCCATTGAGCTAGGCGGTGGATTGTGCCTAATTTAAACCAGGGTGTCCATGTGTTTTCTGGTATTTGTGGGGATTTCTGCGACGTTTTCAGCGTATTCGCCGAAGTTGTAAGGAGGCAATCAGTGCGAGGAGGTAAAAATAGGGGTGTGCGAGGTGGCCTCGCACACCCTTTGGGCTAACGTGCGACGGCCCGTTCCAGTGCTGCAACCACTATACTTTGGGTCAAAATCTGAGGCAATACCTCGGGTTGTTGAGAAGTGTCAGCAGGGTACACGATATACAGCGGCACGCCTGAGCGACCAAACTCCTCCAATACGGCCGAAATTTTAGGGTCCTCGTTGGTCCAATCTCCTTTGACCAATGCAAAGTTGTTTTTCTTAATGGCTTCAGTAAACCCCTTGCGGGAGAGGGCTACGGATTCATTGGCTTTGCAGGTAATGCACCAGTCTGCGGTAAAGTCCACAAACACGGGTTGACCTTGCTCGCGTAAATCTTGTACTAACTCCTTGGAAAACGGCTGCCATTCACTTTGCAGCTCTCTGTACTCTTTGCCTTTGTACGCCACGTGCCCTGCAAATACTAGAGATGCAAACACGGTGACTTGCAAAGCTTTACGCCAATGGGGGTGTGTGGGCAGATTTTTTTGAAGCCAAATGGCGAAGGCGATGGCGATAAGCCCTAGCACCAAGTAAAACACACCCGTCATGCCCACTTGCTTACCAAATACAAACAGCAACCACGCTGAGGTCATGTACATTGGGAATGCCAGCACTTCTTTAAGTCGCTCCATCCAAGTGCCAGGTCTTGGTAGCAATTGTGCGAGTTTTGGGCTGTAGCTTAGGGCTAAAAAGGGCAGCGCCATGCCGAAACCGAGTGCGATGAAAATGGTGATTGAGACAATGGCCGGTTGCGTTAAGGCAAACCCGAGTGCTGGTGCCATCATCGGGCCGGTACAAGGGCTTGCCACCACCGCGGCCAACACGCCGGTGAAGAAGGAGCCTTGCAGACCATCATTGTTGGTTAAACTTTGGCCGACACCCATTAATCCCGTACCGAAATGTACGAATCCAGACAGGCTTAAACCCATGATCAAAAAGAGGTAGGTCATCGCTGCCACGAAAGTGGGAGATTGCAATTGAAACCCCCAGCCGGCGCTTTGTCCCGCTGCGCGGGCGACGAAGATCAGCAGGGCTACGACGATAAAAGAGCCAACCACGCCTGCAGTGTATGCCCAGCCATGCATATGATGGCTGTGCGCGGAATCACCGCCAGTTTGTGCGAACGACAGCGCCTTCAGTGACAATACGGGGAACACGCATGGCATCAAGTTTAAGATCAAGCCACCACCGAGCGCGAGTAAAAGGTAAAACAGAAGCGAACCACTTTGAGGCTCTGCATCCGCAATGATGGGGCTTGTTTCGTCAGGCTCGTTACCGTTGGCGGTGAGCGGGTTAGTTGAGCTGATGTTACTTTTCTTGCTTTCGGTAAAGCTGCCTGTGTTTTGATCCACCATAAAATACTGGGAACGGGGGGCATAACACAGGCCTGCATCCGCACAGCCCTGTGAGCGCATTTTAAACTCGAATACTTTGGGGAAACCGGTAATGGGAATTCGAATTTGAGTATTGTGATAAAAGGTCTCAACTTCCTTTTGAAAGTACTCGTCGTACTTCACTTTGCCGTTCTCATATTCAGGCGCCAGAGATAGGGCGGTACCATCTTCCGCTTTCGCGCTGAGTTTAAATTTGTCTTTGTATAGGTAATACCCTTCAGCAATGGTCCAATCAATAATCAGCGCATCGTCCTGAATCATGAGAGCCGGTTGATAAGCTTCAGCTACAGGAAGAAAGTCGTCGTTGGTGGTGACCAATCCGCCGCCTTCAGCGGTGACCATACAGCTTGCCAAAAGCAACCAAAGGCAAGCGAGCGGTTTAAGCAGTTTAAAACTCTTCATGATAATTTTTTTTACTCTTTGGGTATAAGCGTTTACATTGGGGCTCTCAGTATAGTCGCATGCCCCTTGCTGGCGAAGGGGAATCTTACGCAAACTGACCCCTTTGGCGAAACTAAAGTTTCGCTGTCTTGAGCGATAACGCCATAAATTGTGATCAGGGTACCATGTTGCGTTGCAGAAACTCTGCAGTGTGAGCGCTTCCATTCGCATTCGCGCCACTTTACACTTCTGGTTCTGAGTCCATAAAAACTGGGAAATTCCGTGAATGAGTAACTGTTTTACTTCCAAAGGGTTTAACCGAGTGGCGGGGATCTGCACAGTTGCGGTTGGTGTTGTGAGTTGTCAACCAGCCCAAATTAAAGCGGAGGCCGAAGCCGCTGAGCCCTCGACCGTGATTGTGGCCGAGCGTAGGCCTGTGAAAAGCGGCAAGACGGTAATGGTGGAACAGTTGCTGCTGCAGGCAGAAAATGCGTTAAATAAAGGGCGGTTAACCCGACCTTCACACGACAATGCCTACGATAAGTTTAGGGCAGTGTCAATTGTGTCGCCTTCAAATAAGGCGGCGCAGGCTGGCCTTGATGCGGTTTTGCTCTCATTGGCGGGTTTAATAAGAGAAGACTTGACTAAGGGGCGCTTGCAAGGTGCGCAACAAACATGGGAAGTGATTGATGAGCGGTTTGGTGATCACGAATTAACCAAGAGCTTGGCAGAGGCCATAGCGCAAGCGCGTGCGGCCAGGATAAAAGAGCAAGCAAAACAGCAGGCTGTGCTTGGCCAAGATCCTAAGCAGCACATCGTACCAATAGCCTATTTACAAGGGGCATCCGCCGAGGCAAAAAGGTGGTTCGCCGATTTGGCTAACACCATCCAGGCGCAAAATGCGAGCATAATGATATACGCTCGCTCTGACGCGGAGGGGCGTAAAATTTATCAGTATTTGAAGCAAGCATCACCGGGTTATTTGATTCGAGGAGACATTCGTGTGAATGCACCGCCACGCATACAATTATTGGAACCACTACCTTAATGGTGAAGTCGACTATGCAAAAAGCAATACTTAATATGGTTAACAAAGTGTGTATGCTGTTGGGTATGCTGCTAGTGATGGCCTGTGAATCTGATCGGTCGGCCAGTGCTCCCAAGCTGGCCGCTCCTCAACAGGTTTATGTGGTAGATGCGATGATGTACGAGCCGGCGCCGGGTCAAAAGCATGGTGCGATTTACCTGAAAGTCGTGAATCCGACAGCGCAGGCCAGAGAGGTGGTGGATATCGCCACCAGTGTCTCGGGCTCGTCCATGATTCACCGCACTTACTACGAAGAAGGACAAATGAAAATGCGTCATGTGAATCATATGACGATTGAACCCAATAGCCAGTTGGTTTTTGAGCCCAAGGGCTACCATGTCATGGTAATGGATCTCGACAATGTTCCAGCGGTGGGCGAAACCTTCTCAGCAGAACTGGCACTCGACCAAAGTCAGATCGTCAGCTTTGATGTTGAGGTTAAACGACAACACTAAGGGTAAATTATGTTGCAGTTTCTCAAAAATAGTAAGCAAAAAATCTGTGACCACTGGGCAGAGCTGCGTGACGATGTGAATGGCAGCAAGCCGTGGTTTAAGTGGGTGGCCGTGGGCCTTGGTGTTTACTTGTTGGTGGTTGTGGTTATCGGCTTTTTTTGGAGTCGCGAGCCGGACTTGTTTGTTGTGGATGAAATCGCGCGCGCTCACATTCCGGTACTGGAGTCACAGGACCAAGACATGATCACGGGTGTCCCCACCACTGCGACACTGATTCAAGTGGCTACCACGCTTTTGGATAAGCCCGGCGGCTATCTCAGTAACGATATTACGCCCCCCGGTATTTTTTTGGACAATATTCCCAGTTGGGAGTATGGCGTATTGATTCAAGTTCGTGATCTTGCCAGGGTCTTACGCGAGTCTTATAGCCGCTCGCAGTCACAGTCTACCGAAGACGATGCTCTGAAGTTGGCGGAAGCGCAATTTAACTTTAACAACACCAGTTGGATTCTGCCGGCAAGTGAAGATGAATACCGTCGTGGTATTGAGGGATTGAATGACTACTTGTCGCGGTTGGTCGACGAAGACGAACAGAATGCACAATTTTTCGCGCGTGCGGACAACTTAGGTCATTGGCTGGGTACCGTAGAAACCCGCTTGGGGAGTTTGTCGCAAAACTTAAGTGCCAGTGTGGGGCAAAAACGCTTAAATGTGGACTTGGCTGGCGATATAGCCGCTAAACAAGCGACGCCCTCAGCCAGTGAGTTGGAAATTAAAACGGCGTGGCTGGATATCGACAACGTATTTTATGAGGCGCGAGGTAGTACTTGGGCGTTAATTCATTTTCTTAAGGCGGTAGAAATTGATTTTGGTGACGTGCTGGAAAAGAAAAACGCTCGGGTGAGCTTACGCCAGATTATTCGCGAGCTAGAGGGGACGCAGCAGACCTTGTTTTCCCCGGTTATTCTCAACGGCCGTGGGTTTGGTATTTTGGCCAATCACTCCTTGGTTATGGCCAACTACATTTCAAGGGCAAATGCCGCCATTATTGACCTGCGTGAGTTGCTCGAGCGAGGCTAATGCCTCTTCGAGGCTTGTGTTGCCTAGTGGTCGCTTTGCCAGTGAGTGCTTGTGCTCCCAGCTATCGGTTCACCACCAGTCAAGCGTTTGCTCGTGTGACATTGCTTTCTGCCTCCTTGGTTGACCTGGTCATTGAAGGCGTCCACAAAGACTATTGTGCACCGACTGACATTCTTGCTCGATTGCCAATGCCCACAGACAAAACCCCTAAAGCCCCTGCGATGATCATAAGCCCACCCTAGTAAACAGAAATGCAATTACTGACGGCAAGCCCTAAACGCTTCTTATTCACGGGTGCAGTTCAATAAAATGGCAAGTCGATTCTCTGTCGTGTGCCATTGCAAGTGCAACTGGAAACGGGCAAAGCTTATGAGTTTCGTTTTGTTTCGGGGTTAACCGTGTGCGCGGTGGAGTGGCGTGAAGTGATTCAGGGCGACCAGGGCTTCAACACATTGCCGTTGAAAAAGTTTTTCTCTCCGGAAAATGACACACGGTTAGCGTGTTAGGTATCTCGATTTTCGCTATCCATGGCTAAAGTATTCACATTAGGTTGTTAAAAGTGCTTGGTGTTGCTCGGGTTTCAGTCGAGGTCCGTATTGGGCGACCACAAGGCCCGCGGCTTTGTTGGCAAAAATGGCGGCTTGCTGATAACTCTGGCCATGGCAAATACCATACAGGAAGGCTCCGGCAAACATATCGCCTGCGCCGTTGGTGTCTACGGCTTTCACGGCTGGGGCTGGTGCGTCGCTGAAGGTTTGGCCATCAAATACCCGAGCGCCCTTTGCGCCGCGAGTGACGGCAAAGGTTTTGGCCGCTGTTTGGAGTTTTTCACAAGCCTCGTCCAGGGTTTGCGTTTGCGTGAATTTCAGTGCTTCAGCCTCATTGCAAAAGAGTAGATCAATGCTGTCGCCCACCATTTCTTTAAGGTCGGCGTAAAAAAATTCGACGATTCCAGGGTCTGAAAGACTGATGGCTGTACGTACATTGGCTTGGACGGCCAATTCTCGGAGGCGCATGGCAGCGGCTTTACCCGTAGGGGAGGTGACTAAATATCCCTCTATATAGGCAAATTGCGATTGTTTTAGCGCAGTTTCGTCAATTTGATCTACTGAAAGGGTTTCGCTGATCCCTAGGAAGGTATTCATGGTCCTTTCGGCATCATCCGTAATCATCACCAGACATTTTCCGGTAATGCCTTCCGCTTGCAAGCTGCTGTCTGGGTAGGCCACGCCCGCACGTGCTAGATCATTCAAATAAAACTGGCCGTTGTCGTCGTTTGCGACCTTGCAGCTGTAAAAGGTGGATGCGCCAAAATACTGAGCGGCGATGATACTATTGGCTGCAGACCCACCACTGGCGCGGTTTGCAGTGACCAAGTGCCCTTCGAGTAAGTTGATCAGTTGATGTTGCCTAGCTTCGTCTACGAGGGTCATAACCCCCTTTTCGATTTGAAAATTATTAAGGTCTTGATCGGAAACCTCCACCTCGGTATCAACCAAGGCGGCTCCCAGGCCGTAGATGTGATAAGCCATAGCATGTCCTGTTATTTGAAAAGCAGGGTATTATGAGCAATATTTATGGAGTGTGATAGGGGGTGTCAACTGGTGTTGCGGAAGATGGTAGGCCCTCAAAAGCAGATTTTGTGCCCTTGGTGTGAATTTTGCCTATTAATCCTCCTTTGGCGTGTAAACTTTAATGCGTTAGGATGGCTGTGTTCTCAGCCCCCAGCGTCTGTGGTATGAGGGTAATGGGCTAATCAATTTCTAGCTCGTTGACGCTTAAACATCAAACTTTAAGTAGGCGATATGTCCAGACTGATTCGAACCGATAAATCTAAAAAACGAGCGGCGCCTGAGACCAGGGAAATACTACCTTTAACCAGTGATACCGTTATTCAACACCTAAAGGCGTGTCAAAATATTGCGGTAGAGCATGCTCGCTCAGTTTTCAAAAAATACCTGTCTGACTTGGATGAAGCGTTCAATGTGAATATTGACAATGCTCGCTCTAACCAAGAGGTGTCTGAAATCAGTGGTATCCAACGCCAGTTTCGTCGCAATCGAGACGAGTTAGAGCGTTACTATTGCGGCTATATCGGCGAAGGGTTTGTTAAGTTCAAAAAGAAAGAATTGCACACGGTTCTTGAGCAGTCGGGCGAAGGTTCAGCGTTGTCTTTGGTGGACAACGATGACTTAGATGAAACCATTACCATTTCCAGTATTACGAACAAGCTGGATACCTATTATGCCGAGCCAATCTGGGCTTTGAATCAGCGTTTTGCGATTTTAAATGGAGGAGAACAGGTTACCGAAGCCAGTAACCCTGCTGCTCCCATTCAAATGTGCGAATCTTTACGGCGGGCGCTCCGGCTGGTGCCTCTGACACAAAAAGCCAAGAATACGGCGTATCTAACCTACGACAAGACCTTTTCTGAGCTGGTGCGCTTAATTATCGAGGATATCAATGCTTACCTCAAAAAGGTGGGCGTTTTGCCGAATTTAAAGTATGCGCCACCGCGTTCAAGCGTGAAAAAAGATACAGCCTCCGGGGATGAGGGAAGTGAGCAGCGACAGGGGGAAGAAAACTTTGTAGAGCGTAGGCGTGCCCCCTCTCCCGACGCCAATCAGCCCACCGAGCAATATCAAACCTCTTTGGTACAAGCCATCAAACGGTTACAGCAAAGTATGGGCGGTGAGCGCAGAAGTAAGGGGCGCAGAGCCACTGACATACCTGGGGCGGCAACCCAGCCACCACCGACTGGTGTGGTCATGCCGCCGATGGGGGCTGTGCCGAGCGCCCTTGGACCGTTGACGTCTGTGCAAGGCGGTGCTGCGAGTGTACTGGGTGGTGTTGGCCCCGAAGGTGTACCCGCTGGCCCGACTGTTATGGTGTCGGGCGAACAATTGCTGGCCGCTATCCAGAATTTGCAAGCCAGCAATTTAGGCGTTGTTTCGGCCGCACCGGCAACACCGGTTGCGCAAAGCGCTTACGGCGCTGATGCGGCTACTGGCCAGTTAAGCCCAATGAACTTTCAGGGGGTTTTGACGGGCCTTGCCGAACAATTGCAGACCAAAACCGATGGTGGTGCTGCGCGTGTTCCCGAAGATGAAATGCATACGATCGATTTGGTGGGTATGGTTTTTGACTATATGCTCAGCGATGAAAACCTACCGGTATCGGTCAAAGCGTTGCTCAGTTATTTACATACGCCCTTTTTGAAATTGGCCTTTATTGACCCAGGTTTTTTTGAGCAGTCGGATCACCCTGCGAGAATGCTGTTAAACAACTTGGCAGAATCCGGGTGTCGTTGGGTGGGTAACGATGGCACTGACCAGTATGAGATGTACGCCAAGATTAAGAGCGTTGTGGATCAAGTGCTCACTGAATTTAAAAATGATGTTAGGGTGATCACAGAAATTCTGTTGGATTTTAATAGCTATACCAAAAACATTGTGCGTCGTCAGGAATTGATGGAGAGGCGTGCAACTGAAAAAGTTCAAGGCGAAGAGCGTTTACGGGAAGTCAAAATTCGAGTGCATGAGGCCGTCATTGGCCGCACCGAAAACAAGGAACTCCCCTCAGCAATTCTGCTGTTTTTATTGCAACCTTGGTCCGATTTTTTGTCGTTTACGCTGTTGCGATACGGTGATGACTCTGGTAAGTGGGAAGCCGCATTGAGCGTGGTGGATGATATTATTTGGGCCATTGAGCCTAAAGAACTAGAGGTGGATCAAGTCCGCCAGAAGGGCTTACATGAAAGCTTGGCTGCTGTCATTCAAACAGGGTTTGAAACCATTGGGTATGATCAATCGAAGGGCAATAAGCTGATTGAGACCATCGGTTCGTTGATCAAAATGGCCATGCAGAGCGAAAAGGCGGAGCCTGCACCGGAGCCTATGCGCACAAAATTGGAGAAAATTGCGGAGGAAAGGGCGGGAGTGCCTGCACAGGCACCTCTGGATTTCTCTGAAGAAGAACAAAAAATGGTCGAACGTTTGCGCATGATTGAATTTGGTACTTGGTTCGAATTTGACGATGGTAAGCGCTTAAAAGTTGCCTGGTTTAATGCGCGTACGTCAAATTACATGATGGTCGATCAAATGGGCAAAAAAGTGGATATGCTCTCGGGTTTGGATTTGGCGCGAGCAATGTTGGAAAAACGCGCTAAAATTATAGCTGGAAGCTCAAAACCTTTCTTCGAGCGTGCCCTGGAAAATATCTTCCAAAACCTTAACGCAGAAGCCGAAGAGCAATCAGGAGAAGATACACGTGACATATAATGACGAACAGCGTGCACAGGTCCGAATTCCCGTTGACGAAGAAATTTATGTTCGCGACGTGGTAACCAGTAGAGAGTTGGGTACGCTAGCTAACATCCATGGTGATGGTTTTATGGTGATTAGCGATGGCGGTTTGAAGGAAGATCACTTGTATCAAGTGGTGTTTGAGAAGGATTTGGGTTCAACCCCCGGTGAGGAGTCTCTTGGCGCTGAATGCCTGTGGATCAGTGAGACGGGTACAGGTGATCAAGTTTGGGCTGGCTTCCAAATTATGGAGTGCTCCGATGCGGCAAGGGCAAAAGTGTTGTCGATAATTGAAGAGCATAAGTAAGCGAATACCACCCCTGAATAAGGCACCACTCTGAACACAAAAAAAGCCAGCATTGCTGGCTTTTTTTGTGTCAGTAAACAGACGATTGCGTAGGGTGGGTGGTGGAGTTGCATTTTGCGCTCCACCGTTAAGCGCTTCGCAAATGAATTCGAGGTTACGGCATTGCACCTTAGCCTTGGATTACAATGTTTTAAAAACTTGTCGTGCAGCTTCAATGGTAAAGGCGACGTCTTCGTCCGTATGGGCGGCCGACATAAATGCGGCTTCATACGAAGCTGGTGCGATATTCACGCCAGCATTGAGCAGCCCATGAAAAAAGGTATTAAAACGCGGGGTGTCACAGGCCATGACTTCGGCGAAGTTGGTGACACTTTTCGCTTCGGTAAAAAATAACCCCCACATGGTGCCCACGTGGTTGGTAGTCACAGGAATACCTGTTTCATTTGCGGCATTTTGTAACCCGTTAACCAGTGCGGTTGTGCGAGCGAATAAGGGGTCGTAAAACCCTGGCTCTTGAATTTTACGCAGTGTTGTAAGGCCGGCGGCCATGGCCACGGGGTTACCCGACAATGTACCCGCTTGATACACCGGTCCTAACGGAGCGATGTGATTCATAATGTCTTCTTTGCCGCCAAAGGCACCTACGGGCATGCCGCCCCCAATGACTTTGCCAAGGGTCGTCAGGTCGGGTGTGATATTGTAAAACCCCTGCGCGCTGGTGAGGCCGAGTCGAAACCCTGTCATCACTTCATCAAAGATCAGCACAGCGCCGTATTCAGTGCAACACGCTCGGAGGGTTTCCAGAAACCCCGGATTGGGTGGTATGCAATTCATATTGCCCGCGACAGGCTCCACGATCACGCAGGCGATGTCGTTGCCCATTTTTTCAAAAGCGGCTTTGACGCCTTCGGGGTCATTGTAGGTAAGCGTTAAGGTGTGGTCTGCGAGGCTTGCGGGCACGCCTGGAGAGCTTGGCACGCCTAAGGTTAATGCGCCCGAACCGGCTTTAACCAGAAGCGAATCTGAGTGCCCATGATAACAGCCTTCGAATTTGACAATTTTGTCACGTCCAGTGTAACCGCGGGCTAAACGAATGGCGCTCATGGTGGCCTCGGTGCCAGAGCTGACAAATCGAATTTTGTCGATACTGGGAAAAATGTCCACTAAGGTCTGCGCCAGCTCGGTTTCAATCTCTGTGGGGGCACCGAAACTTAAGCCGAGCTTTGCTTTTTCGATGACTGCGGCCAAAACATCGTCGTCGCTGTGCCCCAGAATCATGGGGCCCCAGGATAGGACGTAGTCCACGTATTTTTGGCCATCACAATCATAAAGATATGCGCCTTTAGCACTGGCAATAAAGCGTGGTTCACCCCCTACTGCTTTAAAGGCGCGAACAGGAGAGTTGACCCCTCCAGGGATAACTTGTTGAGCTTTGTTAAATCGTTCAGACATAGGTTTGGTTCCAGCGACGAATGAAGCGTTGGCACGCAGCGGCGATGTCGGTTGCCCCAAACAGGTTGTGGCATACGGCGACAGATTGCGCTCCGGCGATTTTCAGTGGGGCCATATTATCCACGGTGATGCCACCTATGGCCACCGTTGGTAGGGTTAGCGACACGTTGGCCTCGGTTAGGATCGACAGGGGGGCAGCCGGGGCGAAGGCTTTGGTATGCGATGGGTAGAACCGGCCAAAGGCGACGTAGTTGGCGCCCTGCACGGCGGCGTGTTGCGCAAGGTCTAGGCTGTCGTGGCAAGTGACGCCGATTATGGCGTTTGGGCCGAGCAGTGCCCGCGCACTTTGGATGTCTTGGTCGCTTTGCCCCAGGTGTACGCCGGCGGCATTCACTGCTTTTGCCAGTTTTGCGTCGTCGTTAATAATCAGTTGCGCGCCGTAGTGATTGCATAAAGTAGAAAGTGCCATTGCGCGTTCGAGCTTTAACTCTGGGGTTGCTGGTTTGTCACGGTATTGTATGGTGTGAATGCCGGCATCAAGGGCTTGTTTCACACCATCAACCAGGCGCTTGCCGGGCAGTAGGTCTGGGTCCGTGATCGCATAAATAGGACCGACCGATCCGGGAGTGGGGGGGGCAGGCTTCATAGTGTCTTCAAAGGGCAATACCATAACTTGAGACTTTAAAATCAGTGAGTGGCCTTGCCCTTATCTCCTTCAATATTGGCGTCTGCCCAAAACAAACGATGGGGTGTCGGTTTGCCAAAGCCCAATTGACGGGCGTGTGTCACGGCTTGCCATGTAAAATTTTGCGCCTGTTCCACGGCGGATTGCACCGGGCAATCGTGCGCACGGAAAGCGGCAATTGCCGAAGCCAAAGTGCTGGAGGCGCCATGGCAGGTGGGCACTGCATGATTCCATTCATAGCGTTTTATCAACCCTTTGGTGTCGTACAAAGAGGCGTGAAACTGACGGTTTTGGGTGGAGTTTTGGTTGACCAGTAAATGGGCACACCCACCGCTCATCAGCGCTTGTGCGGTGGCATCCACCGTGTCTGCGGCTTTTACCAGGGTGTGGGCTTCGTCAAGGGTGACCACGTTGATCTCAGTCAGTGGTAACAGCAACGAAGTGATGGCCGCAGGTAGGTCGGCTTGGTCGCGCTCGGTGCTGTCCCACAGACACAGCGCGGGATGAAAAATGACGGGAATGGAAGGGTAGTCTTTTAATATGGAGTGAATAGCTTCTACGGCGGCCACGGAGCCTGTAAATCCAATTTTGATGGCTTTTACGGTCATATCTTCCAACACCGAGCGGGCTTGCTCAATCAAAACGGTGGTGTCTATGCTAATGCTTTCGGCCGTTTCTGCTGTGCCGGTAGTACAGTGTGCCGTGACGATTGGCGCCGAGTGTCCGCCCAGGCTTGCCACGGTTTCGATATCGGCTTGTATCCCCCCACGACCGGAGGGGTCGAGTGCGGAAAAACTCAACACAGTGGGTGGTATTTGGGTGTTCACATAACCCCCTTGTTAGATGGTTGAATGCTAATGCCCCAAGGCTTTCAGGGGGCACGGCCGTTCTTGCCTATGGGATAGGTGTTAGAGGCTTATGCCGGGAATCTTTAACACCACCAAAAAAACAATTAACACTAAAAATATCACCGGTACTTCATTGAAGTAACGGAAAAAGGTATGGCTGGGCACGGGCTTGTCGGCGGCGAACTTTTTTAAGTAAGCACCACACATATGGTGATAGCCAATTAAGAAAAATACCAATACCAATTTGATCCAAAACCAAGGTGCGCTCATGTAATAACTGGCATTAAAATGCACAAGCCCTGCACCCAATACTAGGGTTGCGATCATGGACGGCAGTCCGATACCTCTGTAGAGCTTGCGCTCCATGGTTTTAAACTGTTCCCTGGTTGCCGTGTCTTCACTCATGGCGTGGTACACGAAAAGGCGGGGTAAATAAAACAATACCGCAAACCAGCAAACCACGGAGATGATGTGAAGGGCTTTGATCCAAAGCATGGTGACTCCTATATTTGATAATAATTTTTGATGTCTTCTTCGGTCACAATACCCAAAATGGATGCTGTTAACGGGTTACTGAGCCGCGCAATATATAAACCTTCAAAATTGCTTCGCCGAATGACTTCAAGGGCCTCCCAGAGGGTGGCGGTTTCGTGTATCGGGCTCAGTGTGAGTCGCCTGGCTGGGATGCCGAGCAAGTCAATATTGTCTTCTAGGCTCAATATCTCCACCGGTGCTTCTGATAAATAGGTGGCCAAATCTGCCGCTTTTAGCGCAACCTTATCACGTGTGGATTCTTCCTTAAAATCCAATACGACCCATTCGGGTTTTGACAGCAGTAGCGTCTTGGCGCGTTCGTAATCCAAAAAACGATTGGCATAAACCAACTGTGTTTTCATGGCATTGCCAATGCCGGTACGTTTAAGCGACTGCTGTGCGGGTGTAAATTGAACGAATTTACCGCTAGCTTTAAGTTGCTCAAGGAAGATGCCATCTAGTTTAAACAATGTGCGCGTACCCACACAGGCGATCACGATTACCAGCATCGAAGGAAATATCATGTGAGGGTTATAGCTGAGCTCCAACACCGCGACCAAGGCTGCCAGTGGTGCATTGAGCACGGCGGCCATCATTCCGGTCATACCCAATATTACGTAAAAACCTGGGTCTGCGGTGGGCGTCGAGTAGAGCCATTCGGCGGTATACCCCAGTACACCTCCCACACAGGCGCCCATGACCAACGTGGGGCCAATAATGCCGCCTGGTACTCCAAGCCCAACCACGATGGCGGACGTGAGCAATTTGGCAGCCGCCACAATAACCAGGGTTTTTAAGGCCAAACTGCCGGCCGCTGCTTGATTGAGTGTATCGTATCCAAGCCCCATGACTTCGGGAACAAACCACGCAACAGTAAAGGTTAGGGCGCCAGCCAAGCTAAAGCGCAGCCACAAGGGCCGATGCCCCCATGAGCAGGCAAGGATGTTTATTCGAATAAATGCACTGGCTAAGCACGCTAAGGTGAGGCCTGCAAATACCATAAAGGGTAATTCCAACAGGCTTTTAAGAGTGTTGTCACTGGTGACCAAAGGAGTGGCGCTGTCAAACACTAACTGACTCACCACGGTACCGGTGACGGATGCCAAAATAACCGGTACAAACCCAATAATGGTGTATTCCATTACGATGACTTCCATCGCAAAGATAACCCCGGCCATGGGCGTGTCGAAGGAGGCCGCGATAGCTGCGGCCACGCCGCAGGCCAGCAGGGTATAACGGCTATTGTGGGGCAGTCGCATCATCCGGCTGAGCCGGCTCGCCGCGCCGGCACCCAGGTGAATAGCGGGCCCTTCACGCCCCACAGATTGCCCACTGATGATACAGATCGCTCCGCCTAAAAATTGTACCCACCAGTTGCGCCAGGGCATGTGTCCTTGGTGATTGTGGAGTCGGTCCAATACGTGACTTACCGATATTTGTCGTGCGTTTTTACCGGCCAGCAACAGAATACCGTAGGTAATGGCAAGTCCTGCAGCGATAAACATGCCACGTTCCATTGGCGGCAGACTTTCAAAGTCATCGGCGCCATTGGGTAATATCAACGCCAGTGGAGATTCAATCAGTAAACGAAACACCACAATGGTCACGCCCGTGACAAGCCCTACCATCAAGCCCAGCAGGGTGAGTTGCGGTAAGGCATCCACGTAAGACAAAGAGTAGCGGAATTGGTGGAAGGCGGTTTTGCCGCGCTGTTGCAAAGAACTGAAAAAACTCATCCGGAGGTGTGTGTAACCTAAGTGCGAATGGACCTTCATTCTACTCAGATGTTGGCGCAAAATCTTTGAAAAAACCCATCTCGCTCAAATTTAGGGGAAATACCTCCCATCCATGCGCGGGAAAGCTCTTTGATGGTGGCCGATGAGCCGCAGGGAGTTGAATTTGTTACACTATCGCGATTTGATTGAGTACACCAAGTGAGGTGCATGTGATACAGGTAGGAATCGTCGGTGGTACAGGCTACACCGGTGTAGAATTATTGCGATTATTGGCCAATCACCCGCAAGCAATGGTCTCGGTGATTACATCTAGAGCAGAAGAAGGCAAAAGGGTGGCAGATTTGTTTCCAAATTTGCGCGGCCATTATGACCTAAAATTCACGGTTCCTGATGCGGACATTTTGGGGCAGTGTGACGTGGTGTTTTTTGCTACACCGCACGGAGTTGCTCAATCGATGATGGGCGAAATACTGGCAAAGGGTGTGCGGGTGATCGATCTATCTGCGGATTTCAGAATTCGCGATGTGCCTTTGTGGGAAGCTTGGTACGGTCAGCCGCATCAATATCCAGAAGGGTTGGACAATGCTGTGTACGGTTTGCCAGAGTTCAATCGTGAGGCTATCCAATCCGCCCAGTTAATTGCTTGCCCAGGCTGTTATCCCACCTCGGTTGCCCTAGGGTTTTTACCGCTGCTTGAGGCCAATGTGGTCGACCCTACCGCGCTGATTGCTAATTCCGCCAGCGGTGTAACAGGTGCGGGCCGACAAGCCAAGGTCGATAACTTGCTCACTGAAGTTAGCGACAGCTTTAAAGCCTACGCCGTGGGAGGCCATCGGCACCTTCCAGAAATCGAGCAAATCTTACGCGACATACAAAAGGGTAACGCTGCACCCGCAGAAATCACCTTCGTGCCGCATTTATTGCCAATCATTCGCGGTATCCACTCTACACTGTACGCAAGGGCTACTAATAATGATGTTGACCTTCAAGCCTTGTTTGAGCAACGCTATAAGAACGAGCCCTTTGTGGATGTGCTACCTGCGGGGGTGTTCCCGCAAACGCGCTCGGTGAAAGGCACCAATACCTGCAGAATTTCGGTGCTGGCACCCCAAGACCGAAACACCATTGTGGTAATGGTGGCTGAAGACAACCTCACCAAGGGGGCATCCGGGCAAGCCATTCAGAATATGAACATTGCTTTTGGCCTAGACGAAACCCTAGGCTTGAATTTGCCCGCACTATTGCCTTAACCATGAAAGTAGGGGCCAGCAATGGCTCTGGGCGTTCAACATGCTGCAAACTTTAAGGGGCCGCGATTGGCGACAGTAAAAGGTTCAAGAGAGTATCGCTATAAGGTGGTGAAATATCGGCCAAGCCTTTGGGCCGGTTTAGCTGCGCTATTGGTGGCATTGGTATTGGTCGCTGTGCAAGTGAGCTATTGGACCGGGCATAAAGGTGGTATGTCGGGTCAAGAGCAAGCCCTGGTGGAATTAAAGCAAACCTCAGCCCAATTGGTTGACGCGAATTCTAAACTGGATGTGTTACGTCAAAAATTGGCCAATATAGAGCTGGGTGCCGAAGTGGACAAAAGTGCGTTGGGCGCGGTGAGGACCGAGGTCTCTGAGTTAAAACAACAGCTTGCGTCGCTTGAGGAGGAAAATCAATTTTATCGAAATTTGATGGCGCCGACGAGTAACAAACGGGGTTTGACCTTTGGTGCGGTAGAAATTTCACAAACTGACCAGCCGCGGCGTTATCGATACAAGGTCGTCATGCAGCAACTGGCCACACAGCACAATTTACTCAACGGGACTTTAAATTTCAATGTGGTTGGACGGCAGGACGGGATATTGCGCGTGTATGCGCTCAAAGAGCTAGCGACGTCCGTTGACAGTACCAATATTAAATTGCGTTTTAAGTATTTTCAGAATATTGAAGGGGAGTTGACACTGCCCGAGGGTTTTGAGCCTGAGCGCATTGAATTAGAGGCGCGTTCCACTGGGCGCAATGCAGTAACCGTAGAGAAGCGCTTTGGTTGGATAGTAGAAGAACCTATTTAACGTAAACGCTCTGAAAGCGCTAAGTGCTGCTGCGAGGCGCCCAGAATAGGTGACGCTCTAATAAAAGCGACGTCGTATGGCGCGTTGTATAAAAAAGTTGGGCGTTTTCCAAACCGAAAATTTAATAGATAAGGGGCTTTGAATGGCTTCGCACCATACTTTTATATCCAAAGGCACACGCATTATTGGTGATGTGCAGTTTCACGGCGATTTGCACGTGCAAGGGCATGTGGTCGGTACCATTGTTGGTGATGCCAACGCGGAATTGGAAATTTGCCAGGGTGGTTTAGTGGAGGGGCAAATTCAAATGTCCAAAATGGTGGTCAGAGGTGTTGTAAAAGGCGATATTCATTGCCTGCAACATGTAGAGCTTGCCGCCACTTGTGTGATTCATGGTAACGTTTATTACAATATGTTGGAAATGGTTAAAGGTGCTCAGGTGAATGGCAATTTGGTTCATGTAACTGAAGCGGAACAGCGCCGTAGAATGAAGACCAATGACAATGCAGAATCATAAGCTGCTGCGCGTCAAGCTGAGGTAATTCTTATTTGAGCGCGCGCCCAATAAAACGCCCGTTAGTCTGCTGGGGTGGGGTACCAGCTCAGTAGGGGGTTAGTTTAAGTGCGGGCTCGTCCAAAGCGGACATCTGTTCACGTAGCTCTAATATATGCTCACCCCAATAACGCTCGGTGTTAAACCACGGAAAGTGAATAGGAAATGCGGGGTCACTCCAACGTTTTGCCAGCCATGCTGCGTAGTGAATTAAGCGCAGCGTGCGTAAACTTTCAATCAGTTGAATTTGCGCAGGGTCAAATTCGCAAAACAATTCGTACCCTTCAATGATGGTGATGATTTGTTCTGTTTTTTGGAGCCGATCGCCCGATAGTAACATCCAAAGGTCTTGAATCGGCGGCCCCATAACCGCATCGTCTAAGTCCACAAAGTTTGGTTTTTCATTGCGCCATAATATGTTGCCTGGGTGGCAATCACCATGTAGGCGAATGCTGGTGTATTCTATCTTCTGAAAGGTCGCTTCAATTTTTTCGAGGAGGTGAGCGGTAATGGTCGCATAGGCCTCTCTCGTGGAGGTTGGTACAAAATGATTGTCGATTAGCAGGGCGCGGCTGTCGTGTCCAAATCGTGTGATTGATAATGCATCGCGGTGTGCAAACGTCGCACGTGATCCCACAGAGTGCATTTGCCCCAAAGCTTGTCCAAGCGTATATAAGTTATCGAGGTTGTCTAGCTCAGGCGCATGGCCGCCCCGGCGTTCGTATAATGAAAATCGGTACGGGCCAAAATAAAACAATGTTTCGCCATTGAGCACCATCGGAGGTACTACGGGTATTTCCGCGTTTGCTAACTCAAGGCTGAAGTGATGCTCTTCCCGAATTTGTTCGTCGGTCCAACGATTGGGACGGTAAAACTTGGCGATGATCGGTGTGCCCTCATCAATTCCCACTTGATAAACACGGTTTTCATAACTGTTGAGTGGAAAGATACGTGCGTCACTGAGCAGCGCTAAGCTTTCAACGGCGTCCAGTACGGTGTCGGGTGTCAATTGATTGAAAGGTGCGTCGGCGCTTTCGTTACTATTAACCGGGTGACTGCCGCTAAGAGTGTCGTGGTTTTCGCTAGGGAATTCTATATTGCCGTTAGCGATTTCTTCCTCTTCGCTAAGGTGTTCTTCATCTTCGCTATTGGCAGTGTGGTGGTCGCTCATAGCGGGGTATCCAAATAGGGGGTGACACCCATTATAAAGCAAAGCCGGTGAGAAACCGACGCTTATTGCAATATCAAGGTCGAGTCGAGTTATGGTGATGTTAACGGGTATTGGTCGCAGGTTTTGGTGTGCGTGCCAGCGCCCAGGCGTCGACGTTTTTGGCGCCGCTGGATAAGCATAATTCGGCCAGTACGTTGACGGTTGCGCCGGTGGTAATCACATCGTCAATGATGGCCACTCGCAGGCCTTGAATACTGCGTACAACGATGGGGGTGGTACTGAAACTGCGCTCAGCATTTTTGAACCGGGTTTTGCGCGAAGATTGTTTTTGCGGAGGAAGGTTTTTATTTTGTATTAACGCGTGGCAGATGGGAATGTTCCAAAATCGCGAAATCTGCTCAGCCAAATAAGCGGCAGGGTTATAACCGCGAACCCACTTTTTTGCAGGATGGCTTGGCACGGGTACTAATACCTGTGGGCGTGCGTCAAGGGGCACTTGCGTTTGTATTGCTTGATTAAGAAACGGTAGCAGTAAGTGGGCGATACTGGTGGGGCACTGATGTTTTAAATGATACAGCAGTTTTTGGACGGAAGCGGTGTAGGCAAATGGGGCCAGGGTATGGCTTATGGTCTTGGGTGATTTCAAACATTCGCCACACAAGTGGGCGTGTAGGTCATCTAGTGGTAGCCCGCATTGTTGGCAGCCATGAGCAATAAGGGATTGGCGAGGCAAACACGCGTCACACACGGCATTATCACTGGGTGCCAAACACAGGAGGCAGGGTTGTTGAAATAGACGTTTGATACTTGGCAACATAGCGTCCCTGCCATGAAGTGGAATTTGAACGTGAGCGGCGGCTTAGCTGCCGGCTTTCTCAGTTTGTGGCTGTGATGTGCTGCTATTGGAGGGTGTGTTTTTTGTGCCTGAACGTTTGGTGTCCATCTCAATGGAACCACGGAACTTGGCGCCATCTTCCAGGGTGACACGATCTGCCGTCACGTTGCCTGTTAAGCAACTTGAAGCCTTAATGCTAATGCGTTCTAGTGCGGTGAGGTCGCCCTCTACAGTGCCCTCAATCGAGATGCTTTTGGCATTAACGTCGGCCTTAACACGCCCTTGTTTGCCTATAGTAAGGTGATGGTTTTTCAGTTCGATGGTGCCTTCGACCTGGCCTTCAATCAGTAAGTCTTCTTCGCCGGTCAATTCGCCTTTGAAGGTAATTTTGGAGCCGATGATGGCGCTGGGGCCGAGGCTACGAACTTCAGAGGTGGCGGCGCCCTTATTCATGGTCGACGATGAAAAGCTGGGAATCACCGTTTCGCTTGGAATGTCAAAATCTTCGTCTTCTGACTTGGGTGGGGTGTTTTTACTTAAACGCATGGACTTGCTCCTATCGTAAGGATTTGTTTGCTTGGTTTTACGATCTGTCGTCGCTTGATCAGTTGGTTTAAAGCCCTCGGCGGTTTTGACGTCTGAGTGGCCTGTTGAACCTGATGAGGTGGATGTATGGCTTGTTGCATGGTCTTGGGCTTTGTTTTTGCTCCCGCGTCCTTTAAAAAAACCTCCCATTTGGTAAACCCCTTTAGTTAGACATATAAGTATAGTGATGAATATCGCACATGAGAGGCCGCTGGCCTAAAATGTGCGATGGCTGCCAAACCCGCAAGCGTCAAACTAGCCAGTATTGCGCATGCCCGCGGAAATCCCTGCCATAGTGACCTTCAGAGCGCGCTCCAAATCAGGGCTGATGCTGCCCGCTTTGCGTTCACGCTTGAGTAGCTCTGCTTGTAGAAAATTCAATGGTGCCACATACGGTTTACGAACATTGATGGCACTTTGTAGGGCCGGATCACTGTCTAACAGGGCCTCTTGGCCTTTGAGTTGGTTGACCAAAGCCTCCAGCGCATTCAGGTCGTTCCGGATTTGCTGGCCTAGCTCATGCAAACTTGGGTCCACCAATTGTTGTTCGTAGTACTGGCAGACTTCCATGTCGGCTTTGCCCAGAACCATTTCCATTAAGTCGAGAAAGCTGGCAAAAAACGGCCAATCTGAAATCATGGCTTTAAGTGTGTTGGGGGCTTGTTCAACACCGTATTCAAGGGCCTGCCTGAACCCCAGCCAAGCTGGCAGGTTCAAGCGAACTTGCATCCATGCAAAGACCCAAGGAATTGCACGCAAGCTCTCGATACCTCCGGTGGCCTTGCGCTTGGCCGGTCGCGAGCCAAGTGCCAATTTGTTGAGTTCTTGTTCTGGGGTAAGGCTTCTAAAATAGGGCACGAAACTCTCGTGACCCCTAACAATACTGCGATAGCCTTCCAGGCTTTTTTGGGACATTTCTTCGATCAAATCTCGCCATTCTTGTGTCGGTGAGGCATCCGGCGAAATTGTCGCCTTTAAGGTGGCCTTCACGTAGGTCGAAAAACTTCTGATGGCGATTTTGGGTAGCCCAAACTTGTAGCGAATCATTTCGCCTTGTTCTGTTACCCGGATTTTGCCTTTGACCGACCCTGGGGGTTGTGAGGTCATGGCTTTTTCCACTGGGCCGCCGCCACGGCCAACGGTGCCGCCGCGACCGTGAAAAAGCATTAGATCCACACCGTATTTGTCGGCCAGTGACACTAGCTGTTCTTGCGCTTTGTATTGTGCCCAGGTGGCCGCGAATTTACCGGCATCTTTGGCGGAATCCGAGTAGCCGATCATGACTGTTTGCTGGCCTCCACTGTACTCCTGATAGCGATGAATTTGCCATAACCGATTCATGACGGAGGGAGCACGGTCTAAATCGTCTAGGGTCTCAAATAAGGGTACAATGGGCATGTTCCAGGTCATGCCGCATTCTTTCAGCAGCAAGGCTACGGCCAGTACGTCCGAAGGTTGCTGCGCCATTGAAATAATGTAATGGGACAGAGCTTCTCGGGGTTCCTTGGCAATTACATGGCAGGTATCCAGTACTTCTTTGGTATCTGGTGACATGGGCCAATCCAAAGGCAGTAATGGACGTTTACTGCTCAATTGATCCAATAAAAAGGCCTGGCGTTTTTCTTCCTCCCATTCCCGGTAGCTACCCATATCCAAATACAGTGTGAGTTCATCCAGGCATTGCACATGTCGTTCGCCGTCTTGGCGAATATCCAACGGTACTAGGTTTAAGCCAAAGGCATAAACACGCCGAATAACGTCTGTCACCGGGCCATTGGCCACATAGGATAACCCCACCTCTTGGAGGGATCTCTGGCAGAGTAACAGCGGTTGCAGGAGCTCTTCTTTAGAAGTGATGACCTCTTCGGGTGCTGGAATATCCTTCCCTGCCAGACGAGCTTCTGTCCATTTGAGTGTGGCTTGTAGACGTTTGCGAAGATGGTGTAGCAAATCCCGGTAGGGGGTGGCGCTATCGTGAGGTAACGTGGCCAGCAGTTCAGGGCTTGCAGCGTGCATACTGAGATCACCCCCCAAACCGTGTACGTCTCTTAAATAGAGTTCTGCCGCCATCCAGCGGCCCAAGAGTAACACCTCTTGAGTGACCGCATGGGTCACGTTGGGATTGCCGTCGCGGTCACCGCCCATCCAGGAATAGAATTTAAAGGGTTGAAAGTCGATGGGTAAGCGGCGGCCTAGGCGTTTGCGACTCAGACGGTCGAGGTGGCGAATGAAGTCTGGCACGGCTTCCCAAAGGCTGTTTTCAATCACCGCAAACCCCCAGCGGGCTTCATCAACGGCGGTGGGCCGTTCATCACGAATTTCGTTGGTGCTCCATACTTCCTCGATCACGCGGCGAATTTTGCCGCGTAACTTGTTTTGCTCGTATTGCAGGAGGTCTTCGCGGCGGTTGTCCACCAATGTGGAGGCAATTTGATCATACTTGCGAATCAATGTCCTACGCGCCACCTCGGTGGGGTGTGCAGTCAGCACCAATTCAATGCGTAGTTTATCTACCACATCGAACAGTTTGTCTTTGCCAAGTTCGTGCTCAAAACGCTCGAGCATGGTGTCTAACTCGTCCTCACCTTCGGCTTCCACGCTGGCCAGATACTCTTGGTCTGCGATATTGGCCAAGTTAAGAAATTGATTGAAGGAGCGGGTAATGGGGAGAATGTCAGCGTCTTCCAGTTGCTCTAATAGAGTGGCCACTGGGTGCGGTATTGCGCCAGTGTTGGGCGCCTTGCCCAAATTGCGTATCTCCTCTACTTTCTTGAATACGCCAGGTCCCTCGTGCTGCAAAATGGTGTCGCCAAGTAGCTCGCCCAAAAGACGAACATTGTCGCGTAATGTATCGGGCAGTTTGGTCATTTTGTTTACTCCAGCTGTAGGCAGGTCATTCTAACGGTAAAATACTGGTTTGTTGAGTGCAGTGCAGCATTTTTAAGGCTGGCCCTCCTCTTAGAAGGGAGGGCGATCAGTTAAAAATGTAAGGCTCGCTTGGAAATGCGCCGCTTTTGACGTCGTGAACAAATTTTGACAAAGCGCCGGGAATGTCTTCTGACTCGCGCAGAAAATTCTTAGAAAATTTGGGCGGGAGCGGTGTGAGCCCCAATATATCGTTGATGACCAGCACTTGGGCATCCGTGTAGCGTCCGGCACCGATTCCTATGGTGGGTATGTCAATTGACTCAGTGATGGTCTGTGCTAGGGCTTCCGGTATGCACTCCAGAACCAATAAGTCGGCGCCGGCTTGTTCAAGGCGTTTGGCGTCATCTTGCAGAGTTTGGGCGCTTTGAATATCCCGACCCTGCACACGAAAGCCACCAAGTTTATTGACCGACTGAGGCGTTAAGCCGAGATGTCCACACACGGGGATACCTCTGTCGGTCATCAGCTGGATGGTGTCTGCGAGCCAAGCCCCGCCTTCAACTTTTACCATATGAGCGCCTGCTTGCATTACCCTGGCGGCGTTGGTTAGGGCCTGCTCACAGGTGGCGTAGGTCATAAAAGGAAGGTCACCGATGATGAGTGAGTGGTTGTTGCCGCGATGCACAGCCTCCACATGGTAAATCATATGCTCCATGGTGACGGGGACGGTACTGTCAAAGCCCAAAACCGTCATACCTAAGCTGTCACCCACCAGCACCACTTCAACGCCACAGCGCTGGGCCATGGCGGCCATTGGGGCATCATAAAGCGCCACAGTGGCAAATTTTTCTCGTTCCTGAACACATTTTTTAAGACTGTTGATGGAGATTTTTTTGGATAGTGGTGCAGTGGGTGTCTGAGCGTTCACCATGGACTAGTCCTGGGTCATTGGGTGTTATGGGTTAGATGGATGGTTGAGGGTTGTAGTAGTGGCGACCGTGTTCAACATTGACCATATATGTGACAAGGTTGTTGAAGTCGTCAACATTGGTGCTCCAATCCAGTTCAGTGGCGTTCACGATCAGCAGAGGTGATGCGTCGTAAAAGTGAAAAAACCTTGAGTAGGCCTCGTTTAGCTGATCAAGGTAACGCTGATCAATGGAGCGTTCCGCTAATATGCCTCGTTGTTCAATGCGTTGCAACAATACGGATGAGGGCGCTTGTAGGTATACCACTAGATCGGGTTTGGGAACATTTAGCGTCAGTCGTTCATAGACTTGGTTGTAAAGCGCGAGCTCATCGCGGTCCAGTGTCACTTCCGCGAAGAGGCGGTCTTTTTCGATTAAAAAATCCGCTACGCGGTGCTCGGCGAATAAGTCATCGTGGGCCAATTGGCTGAGCTGTTGTGCGCGCTGCATCAGGAAAAACAGCTGGGTAGACAGGGCCGAATTTTTTTCACCTGCATAAAATCGCTCAAGGAACGGGTTTTCATCGGCACGTTCAAGCACTGTATCGCACTTAAAACTTTCTGCGAGCATTTTAACCAGTGTGGTCTTTCCTACGCCAATAGGCCCTTCCACAACGATGAACCGTGGAATGCTCGCGTGGCTTAAATCCGACAGGTTAATTAAGCGATTTTGGGTCATGGTACTGAGTGTATGTGTATCAGGTCTGCTGCGCTGCACTGCGCCCATAATGACTTAAGAGGGGTGCCATTGGGAAGTACTAATTCAGGCGCAACATCATACAGTGGTACGATCACAAAGCTCCTTTCACATAGATAGGGGTGAGGGATTTTGAGTCGAGCGTTGTCTATCAAAAAGTCGTCGTAGAGTAAAATGTCCAAATCCAGTGTACGCGGCCCCCAATGGGTTTTGCGCTCGCGCTGGTGCTGCATCTCTATCGCTTGAAGTGCGTCGAGCAGCGCCAAAGGGGGGAGCTCGGTTTCTAGTTTGACCACTGCGTTGATGTAGTCGGGTTGCGGTGGGCCCACCGGTTTTGTTTGGTACAGCGGGGACAATTGAAAGCCGGATGGTAAGCTCATTTCTTTTAATGCGCGAGTGGCCCTCAACACCTGATTGACAGGGTTGTCGAGATTGCTGCCCAGGCCAATATAAGCCGAATGTAGGATTGTCATTCTGACGGTGGCGCGTCTTGATGCCGAGGCTTGCGTCTACGCGGCCTGCGTCGACGTTTGGGTTGTGCATCCTCTGCTTTTTGTAATAGCGATTGACGTTCGTCTTCGTTGGCCTCCTGGAAGCGTGTCCACCAAAGGCCGAGGCCGTCTAATTGCTCACCGGACTCCTCTCGTAGCAATAGAAAATCATAAGCTGCGCGAAATCTTGGATGCTCCATCAAGCTCAATGCGCGTTTACTGTCCCTTTTTTCAAGGCGTGATTGCAGCTGCCAAATTTCGCGCATGGGCATTAAAAAGCGTTTGGGTATGGCAGTAGCACTTAGTTGTTGACTGATAACGCCCTGTCCGGCAATTTGCAGTGCCTGTGCCGGCGGTGTTTTCGGAGAGTCTTGTTTCAATTGGCGTAATGCGGCTTGAAGAGGCAACCACAAAAACACCGCATAAATAAACGCAGGCGTCACGCGTTTATTCTGCCGGATGCGCTTGTCAGTGTTGACCGTGGCTTGGCTTACGAGTTTGCGCTCTTGGTCACTTGCGTGTTTTAAACACTCGGCGGTGCCTGGGAATAAATATTGAAACAGCTGGTAATGGATTAGCAGCTCCGTGGTGGCTGTTGCGCAGCCGTTGAGTAGCAATTTCAGAACTTCTTCAAATCGGCGTGCGGTTGGCACATCGGCCATCAGTACAGCGAGCCGTTGAATGGGGTTGGCTGTGGCGTCCTCAATGTTGAACCCCAATTTGGCGGCAAAACGCACGGCACGCAGCATGCGAACGGGGTCTTCGCGATAACGTGCTTCGGCATCGCCAATAATCCGAATATTGCGATTGGATAAATCTTCGATACCCGTGGAGAAATCCAGAACCTCTTCATCGATTGGATCAAAGTACAAGGCGTTGATTGTGAAATCTCGCCGCAGCGCGTCAGAGGCTAAATCGCCATAGACATTGTCGCGCAGGAGTAAGCCTGACTCCGATTGCGCGGCTTCTTTCGCAGTGCGAGCATTGTCGTGGTGTGCCCGAAAGGTGGTGACTTCAATGATCTCTCTACCGAAGCGAACATGCACAATGCGAAAGCGCCGGCCTATGATCATCGCGCGGTTAAAGCGCTGTTTGACTTGTTCGGGAGTGGCGCTAGTTGCTACGTCAAAATCCTTGGGCGTGCCGTCCAATAATAGGTCTCGAACACCACCGCCCACCAAGTAGGCCATATAACCCGCATTTCGTAGGGAACGAATCACGGTAATGGCGTTCTTACTAATCAACTCCGCGTCGAGTTGGTGTTCGTGGTGCGTGAGGCGAATTGGGGTATGAGCCAAGTTGTCCGGTTGTGGCTTAAAGAGCGTCAAAAACCGTTTTAGCATGATGATCGTCGTTTATTAGATGCAAATAGTTAGATGCGAAGGGCGCTTAAAGGCCAAAGTCTACCATGAGCGCCCACCTACAATACACTATTTGAATGGGGCGACGCGTAACAGGGTGTAACAGGTGCTGAGGAGGTGCGCAGGTGTTACCGGTGTATTTTTAGGAGGGCGTTCTGATTGGGGGCTCGACACCCAAGGTGACGCTATGGGTGTTTCCGAGACAATCAAATGGGGCAATTGTTATTATTTGTTGTTATTAGTAAGCCGTTAACCGTTGTTTTTATTATTTATTGTTGTTCTTTGCTATCACTAAAATTTTTTTATTCTGGTTTGTTGTTATAGGCCGTACCCTCAGCAGGGATTGTGCCAGTATTAAAATATTCAATAAAAACAATGGGTTGTTGTTTTTTGTGGTTTGTAAAGGTTAGACTTGGGCGGGCGATATGTTACGAAAAGAAAGCGGGTTGTTACTTCCGGTGCGGTTTTTGGGGTGGGTCGATCTCATATGAAAACGGGAAGGTCTAAGACCTTCCCGTTTCAATCAAATCTTTAGGCTTTTTTATTGTTGCTAACCGTGCCTAACAGTACACGTCCCTGTTTGCGCCGCTGTGTTCCGCGAGCTTTCCTCAGTTCTGTCAGTTATACGCTTTCTTATTATTCTTTGTTGTAATTATTATAAGCAATTCATCTTTTTATTATTTATTGTTCTTATTAGTTATCTATTTTTGCATTTTTATTAGTTATTGTTGTTATAGTGTTAGCGATACAGCAATGCACATGCCAACAGTATAAAATCTATTAAAAACAAGGTGTTACGAAATGTCGGCGATATGGAAGGTCGACCAAAACGGTGAAAGTGTTACTTTTAGTTTGGGTGGGTGTTACCGGCTTGGGTTTTGGGTAACAAAAGTGTGATGCAGTTCGAATTTTGATATTTGAAATAACACTTAACAATGATTTTTTTAGTCTTTTTAACAAATAATTGTAGTACTTATGGTTGTATTTATACTGAGATAAGCTTGAATGATGGCGATTTTATGCCTCGGCTGCGTGCCGACGTTGACCAGTATCAGTTAGTGATTGATTTTACGAGGGGTTAAGAGTCGATGCCCTCGTAAAGCTGGGTTAGCGGTTCTGGGGCCGTAAAGTTCAGTGGTGATATTTTCTAGCCGTTTATGGCGGTTACCCGGAGTGTTGTTTCTAAATCAAGAGCGGTTAATTTCGTTGAGTGGCTTTTTGACGAGGGATGCCAAGGCGTTGGCGGCGTTCCCAAAGGCACTTGCGGCTAACCCCGAGCTTCTTGGCAAGTTCGGTTTCACTCATAGAGTCTTGATGCTCTAATACAAACCTTTGGAAGTAGTCCTCCAGTGAGAGGTCTTCACTGGGCTCATTGTTTGAGGATCGTTTAGAGGATTCGTACTCCCCGTCAGAGTCTTCATCGTCCACGCGAACCAGATCTAAGTCGATGGCGAGGCCGGTGTGGTCGATTTCCTCGCTATCGCACATGATGACGGCGCGTTGCATGGCGTTTTCGAGCTCGCGTATATTGCCCGGCCAGGTGTAAGTGGTGATGGCTTGTATGGCCTCCGGCGACAGAGACAGCGGCGTTCTTTTGAGTTCGGCGCAAAAGCGCTTCACGAAGATCTCTGCCAGGGTCAAAATGTCCTTCCCGCGTTCACGCAGTGCTGGCAGCTTTATTTGCAATACATTGATTCTGAAAAACAAATCTTCCCGAAACTTGTTCTCGCGAGCCAGTTTGGCGAGATCTCTGTGGGTGGCGGCGACCAAGCGCACGTCCACCTTGCGCGATTCTATGGCGCCGATGGGTCTGACTTCGCCTTCCTGAAGGACTCTAAGCAGACGCGCTTGCGCCTCTAAGGGTAACTCTCCAATTTCATCTAAAAACAGGGTGCCGCCATCAGCGGCGGCCACTAAGCCTTCTCGTTGCGAAGCCGCACCGGTAAACGCGCCTTTTTCATGACCAAATAATTCCGCTTCGATCAAAGTTTCAGGAATGGCGGCGCAGTTGACGCTGATAAGGGGTTTGTCGGCTCGTGGACTTTGATAGTGGATGGCCCGAGCCACCAGCTCTTTACCGGTACCCGTTTCACCATTAATCAGCACCGTGGCGTTGGTGGGCGCCATCTTATGGATCATTGAGTAGATTTCTCGCATTTTCGGCGAATTGCCGATCATGCCTTCTACCACTTCAGTACCCAGGCGTGGCGAGGACATTTGTGCCGATTTCACGGCCTTGCCAAGCACGCGTTTGACTGCGGTAAGCATTTCGTCGTGGTCAAAGGGTTTGGCAATGTAATCTACCGCGCCCATACGCATAGAGTCCACGGCCGAGCGCAGGCTGGCATAGCTCGTCATTATAAGAACAGGAACTTCGCCAGCCATTTGTATGAGGTCGGTTCCTGGGGCGCCAGGTAGCCGTAAGTCTGAAATAATGAGGTCAAAAGAATCGAGGTTGTATTTGCCGGTGGCCTCTTTGACAGAGGCAGCTTCTTTTACATCATATTTGTTACGGCTCAAGAGCTTACGTAACGCTGTGCGAATAATAATCTCGTCTTCGACTATCAGAATCTTACTCATAGGCCTGCAGTGTTACTCATAGGGTGGTCATAGTGTTACCGTTCGCCTCGAGACTTTCAAGGCCGGCCGGCATAGAAATGACGAAGCGTGTCCCAATGTTGGTATTTGGGTCGGCGGGGGAGTGAATTTCAATCTCACCGTGATGATCTTCAATAATACTGTAAACCATGGCAAGCCCAAGTCCCGTGCCCTCGCCGGGCTCCTTCGTGGTGAAAAAAGGCTCAAAGATACGATCAATGGCTTTTTGTGGTATCCCAGCACCCTCATCTGTTACCGATAACTGCACAATATCGCCGAGCTTGTGAGAGCTAAGGTCAATACGGCCTTGCTCTGGGCTCGCGTCTCGGGAATTGGACAGCAGGTTAATAAACACTTGAATCAGGCGCTGGCTGTCTGCACGAATCACAAGGTCCGGGTCAATTTGATTGTTGAAAAGCACCTCACGCTTCTCTTTCTGGAGCGCTAACAAATCAATGGCTTCTTGCGCGCATTCACGCGGTTTGACTTCTGTAAAGTCAATCTCAGATTGGCGCCCCGAATGAGAAAAGCTCACTAAGGATTGCACGATACGACTCACGCGACCGGTGAGCGACAGTATTTGGTCGCCCGTTTCCACAATTTCTTCGGTATCGGTTTCATATCGCAAGTTTTGCGCTAGGCAAGCAATGCCAGTGACAGGGTTGCCAATTTCGTGGGCGACACCCGCGGCCAGCCTGCCGATGGAGGCCAAACGTTCACTGTGAACCAGCTCATTTTCCAGTGTCTGCAGCTCGGTTACGTCCTCAAGCAGGATCACCTGGCCATCGACTTGGTGTGCCATGGAGGAAGGAATAGTAGCTTTATGCAATGTGACCCAATGGGTATGGCTGTTTAGGGTGATTTGGCGTTTGTAAAATCGCGGCTCATCCGACACGGCAAATCGATGTAAAAGATTGCCCCAAGGGTCCAGCACATCTTCAAGGTGAGAGCCGGTGACTTCGTCGCTCTCAATGCCAGTGAGGTTTTCCATGGCACTGTTCCACATTAATACTTCGAAATCTTGGCCTACGGAGCACGTGGCTAAGGGCAGCTGCTCCAAGGTTCTACGATGGTACAGTCGTAAGTTGTTGAGTTCTGCCGCCAGGCCGGTTAGATGGTCTCGGACCTGACCCAGGCGAGATTCCATTAAGTTGATGTCGGTGGCCCCCGGCGATTGAGGTATTCGATAGGGAACCAGTTTATCCATGATTTCGCTGGCCATGGAGATACCAATTAGGCTGGAGAGGTTGGCTTCAATTTCGTCTCGCAATCGCCGAAGAGCATAGGGCCGACTTTCGTTGGGGCGCAGGTTTAGGCGTGATAACGCCCTGGCCACTTCTTGTTCCGCAGTAGAATGCCCAATACGTGTAGACAACCTTTGAATGATCTCGTTAGGAGAGCGAATGTCTAATGTCAGCCTAACCGGGTGGCTCAGTTCGTCTTGGGAGCAGAGCTCGGCGCCATAACGCTCATCGTCTGATTGCGAGGTGATTAACGAGATGACGATAAACATCAGCGCGTTCATCCCCAAGCTCCAAAGTGTGATCGGCTTCCAGTACGCAACCCCCAGAGGGAGGGAGCCAAGCCCAGGAAAGGGAAAGGATTCCCAACCGGCGATCATGGGTAATAATAGACAGCACAGCCAAATACCCACACCGGTCAAAAGTCCCGCAAACAACCCTCTGCGGTTGCCCCCGGGCCAATGGGTGACCGAGACCACGGCGGGCAGCAGCTGCAGTGTGGCGATAAATGAAGCCAGCGCCAGGTCCGCGAGTGTGAAGCGGTTGTTCAGTAGTAAATAGAAGGCAAACCCCGCACTGAGAATCACCGCAATTAAAATTCTCCTCATCCACACCAGTTGACGATACACGTCGTGTTTCACTTGAAAGCGTGTGATAGGCAAAATCCAGTGGTTCAGGATCATGGTGGCCAATGCGAGTGTTATGGCAATCATGGCACCCGTGGCCGCGGATAATCCGCCAACAAAGGCGATTAGGGCGAATCCATGACTGCCTTCAGCCATTGGGATACTCAAGGGGAAGTATTGAGTGGGCGATTCAAGCCCTAAGGCTTGCCCTCCCCATAAAATTGGGAAAATAGGCAACGCCATGACCAGTAGAAACAAAGGAAAGGCCCAGGTGACCGTTTTGTGTGAATGCTTGACAGGGTTTTCCACCACCGTCATATGAAAAATGTGGGGCATAGATACAGCAGTGGCAATAAACACCAGCATCAGTGCGTGCGCGGATTGGTCGTTGTCGCGGTCACGCAGTGCTGCCAAGGTTTCTGGGTTGGCTTCCAGCCATGCGTCTAAGCCCGTGAAACCACCGAAGACTTCATAAACGGCGAACAGCCCCACCGCCACCAACCCAAATACCTTCACCAAAGATTCAAACCCCATCACGGTCACCAAACCTTTGTGGTGTGCGCGGTCGGACCCAAATGCCATTGCGAACAATGCGATGATGCCGCAGTACAGCAGGGCAAAGGTTTGGCGAGCACCAAATTCAGAAAAAGCTGGAGTGAGATCTTGATGGTTGTTGCGGGTGAGCAAGTGAATGGTATCGGCCACCGCTTGCATTTGTAGCGTCAACAAGGGCGCCATGGCCAGCAGCATGGTGAGCGTGACATACCCTCCCACGGAATGGCTGTGGTAACGAAATACCAGAAGGTCGGCCATAGAGTTAATTTGAAAGCGTCGGGCCAACTCAAATAAGGGCTTGAGTAGAAAGGGTGCAAACAAAAATAAGGCGCCCGTACCGATGTAATAGGCAAGCGCTGCGTAGCCAAAGCGGCCCGCCAAGTCCACTACACCGTAAAATGCCCAGGCACTTGCAAAAATGCCAAGAGAGAATACATAGGTAATGGGGTGGGAGACAAATCGGTCTGGTATCCAGCCGCGTTCAGTGGTGTAGGCAATGGTAAACAAAATACCCAAATACCCCAGGCAGATCAGTGCGACCTCAATGTAACTAAGCGTCATGATCACGCGTCCGCGCTTGCACCACAAAAGCGATCACTATCACTAACAACCAAAATCCAAAGGGTTTGTACCAGGCCCCAGAGGGCTCGGTGACCCAATCGAGGAGTGGGGGTGCGGCGATATAAGACAGCAGCACAATCAGTACAATGGGAATAGGGCGGTTCATAGTGGCGTGGATTCAGTCAAACCGCAGATACTACTGCAGGCCCTATGTCATTGTCACCTCCGATGGGTGTGGGGCAATGGTCGTGAAACAGCGGTAAAGCGCGTAAAAATTTGGTATGGTTGCGCGCTTGGCGATGTCCGCGCGTGGTGGAGTGGTAAACCAATGTGAGAGTCTATCTCGCGGGCAGCGCTGTCTGGGTAACTCTAAAAAATGTTTTATTTTTGTCTTCTGAGTCAACCACGAACGAACTTCCGGTAATTTATTACAGAATTTCGCCTTTTCTTAAAAGTATTATTTGCGAACGCACGGCAACTCTAAAGTCTATGAGCTGCAGGGGGCCAGTCGATGGAGCGCACGATGAATGTCGTCAAATTGAGTTTATGGGTGGTGTTGCTTGGTTGTTTTTTGACCGGGTGTGACAGTGGCAGTTCGTCCATTCCAGAAGAGAAACAACAGCAGACCGATGTGGCGGTACGTGGCGCGCAAAATGCCACAGGGTTTCAAACGACAGAAAAAACCACCAAAACCTTCGCTGAAGTGTTTGAGGTAGATGCCGGTGCGCGTCAGTTTGCCGATGCCAATCTTATGGTGCCCCTGGTCGGCTCTATTTCTAATCGCTCTACCACGCCTGTTGTCACAGCACGCTGGGAGCAAATATCGGGTCCGCCGGCTACCATACTCAACCCTGGCCAATTGTCCACATTGGTAGTACTGCCTGATGTCAGTACTACCGAGCAACTAAGCTTTCGTTTGTATGGGGTGAATGGCGCGGGGATGGCCAATGCCGACACCACCAATATCGTTGTGCAACCGTTAGACAGAGACCTGCGTGTGGTGAGTGTGGCAGGAGCCGAAAACGCTGCTGAGCTCAATTTTGATGTGCGCTTGAATAAGCCGGTTACCAGTGTGCTTTCGGCATCCTATTTCACACAAAATAAAACCGCTACCGCGGGGGAAGATTATACCGAGGTTCAAGGTACGGTGGAGTTTGCCCCTGGTGAGTCGCTCAAAACCATTGTCGTGCCACTGCTGGACGACGGCGGTGAAGAGGGCAACGAATATTTTGAGCTTGTGGTGGAGGCGCAGATACCGGGCGAAGCAGAGGTGACACGCCTGGTGGCTCAGGGTATTGCGGTTATCCAAGATGATGAAGGGGTTTCTACTTACCCCACCACACCGCCTTTATACGAAGGCCCCAGTAATATTACCCAATTTCAATTAGAAGGTACGGCGGGTGAGGTGCGTGTGAACTTGGCCTGGTCGCAAACCGACTACGAAGTGCGGTTGTTCGTGATTGACCCCTGTGGGAACCGGTTGAGTACGCAAATGCCACAAGCCGACTGTGACGCTTTGACGGGAGCGGCGGAGGCGCTGGAAGGCGAAACCTATGCAGACAATGCCTATTGGGTGAACGCCCCATTTGGGTCCTACGTGGTGGGTGTGGAGCATATCGCGGGCATGCCGGTGGATTACAATGTGCGCTTGTTTTATGGGGACGAGAGTCACCGTTTTTCGGGCACGATTGGCGCTGGCGATACGGTTGAAGTGGCGCGCTTTGAGTATTTAGGAAATTCTGAAGGGGGACCCAATGAAGGCGGCGAGGGCGGTACGAGTGCCAGTTCGGCCTCCAGCAGTTCTTCAAGCAGCAGCTCATCTTCCGGCCTTACATCGAGCTCATCCAGTAGCAGTTCTTCCAGTGGTGATGCAGCATCATCTAGCTCGTCAAGTGCTTCCAGTTCGGCCAGCACATCAGCTTCATCAAGTGCATCGACGTCTACCAGCAGTTCAAGTGGTACAAGTGCCAGCTCATCGGGTAGTGCCTCCTCTAGCGCTTCTTCATCCACTTCCGCCAGTAGCTCCAGTACAAGCGCCAGCTCAAGCTCAAGTTCGAACTCAAGCTCAAGCTCAAGCACTTCAACCAGTGCCAGTTCAAGTTCTAGTAGCACTTCAACGGGGTCGACTACATCTACAAGTACCAGTTCTTCTAGCAGCTCAACATCGGCTTCTTCTTCGAGCGGTGTTGTGGGTAAGCCCAACTTAAGTGTGATGTTGTACGCGCCTAATGTGAATGAGGTATTGGGTACACCGATTGCGCTCACTGCAATTGGGCAATTTGATGCTGCGGCAGTGAACCCAAGGTTGATTCTAAACATTGTGGGTAATGAAACTGAGACAGAACTTGAGGCGGCTGGGACGACTATTGAGGGCGTCGTGATCAGCTCAACCTTCGTGGTGGATCAGCAAGCGCTGTCTTTACCAAACGGTACTTACGACTTCACGGCGGAAATTCGCGATGGTCTTGGCCACGCACAAACCAGTGAACCGGTCTCTTTGTCTTTTAGAGCACCAGAGTTACCTGAAATTCTGCTGACAGAACCGGATCAAGATTTTTATACGCAGCCAGTTGGCGTCTCTGGCACTGTTAGTTGGGATGCTGCCACGCAGTTAACGCAGTTGTTCGCACGACTTGTACCCGAAGGAGATTGGGGCGGTGAGCCGCCAGCCGATAGAGACATTCCACTAGAGGAGCAGGCGGGTACCTTTGCGACAGTCATAGAGGATCTCTTGCCAGGAGGCTATGCCCTGACCGTACATGCAGAAGACGCGTTGCAGCAGGTCATGGTCACTGATCCCGTAAGGTTTGCATTTGATTTACCCGATGCCCTGTGGGTGAGCGTGATTTCGCCAGATGCACAGAGCCTTCCCGTACAGCTTCTTCAACCGAGTTGGTTGGTAACTGCGGCCATTGATTACGACATGGATTATCCCATCATAGCCGCCACGCTTCGCCTCGTTGACAATGGAGAAGAGGTTGCGACAGTGGAGGGCAATGCCCAAACTGAGGCAACGGGTGTGTGGCAATGGGCGGTCGATTTTGAGGCCTTGGGGCTTTCCCCTGGTGACTATCAAGCACAGATTCAAGTGACTGATAGCCTCGAACGTGCAGCCACTAGCGATTGGATGGATGTCGCCTACGCGATGCCAGACTTACCCACGCTGACACTTACAAGCCCGGTGGCTAGCACCTATTATGGTGATGTTCCGGTGACTGGGTCATTCAGCGTCGATCCAGAATTTGGTGAAGTCAATTTAGTCGCAGAGCTTCTGGCCAGAGAGCCCTTGGAACCTTTGCAAACACTACCCTTGGTAATTGAAGGCAATGCCTTTGCCAGCACGGTGCCGGCTGCCAACTTGCAACCGGGCGCCTATATCTTGCGTGTGTCATTAGATGATGGCTTGCGAGCCTCGCCTCTCGAAGTTGAACAGCTCTGGCAGTTTGCGACCCCAGAAGAGCTTGCCATCAGTTGGGTCTCCCCCTCAACCGAGGCAGCGTCCACCATTTGGCAGTCGGCCTTCCCAGTGGTGGCCAATGTCGCTTTTGACCCCATGTTCAATCTGGAGACGTTAGAACTGGCGTTTTGGCTTGGTGACGAGGTGGTTCAACGGGTTGACTTATTACCTGACTTGCAAAGCGAAGTCGGTCGTGTTGAGGCAACGGTGAATTGGGCGGCATTGGAGCTGCCTTCGGGCGTCTACCAATTGCAGATTACCGGCAGTGACAGCCGAGGACGTACCGCGGCCAGTGATAAGGTCACCGTGACATTCGTTGAACCGCAAATGCCTAGGCTCAATGTCATTTCACCTACAGAAGGTGAATATAAACACGATATTGAAGTGGCCGGATCGTATTTTGTCGATCCTGTTATATTCGGTGCTGAGCTTCAGGCCGTATTGATTGGCACGTCTAGCGAAGGCAGCAATTCAACAACGATAGAGCTGGTAAAAAGCACAGACAGTTTCGCCGCAAAGGTGCCTTTCGGTACCTTGAGCCCAGGTGAATACATGTTGCAAGTGTCACTTGATGACGGTGTGTATGACCCTTTAATTAGCGTGACTCCATTTTCCGTTGTTGAGCCTATTGCGCTCAGTGTGCAGTGGCAAAGTCCAACCATTGAGACCCCGTACTCCAGTTTTGTTGCGCAATTACCTCTAGAGGTAACCGTGAGCGGGGATCCCATATTTGCCATCACGGCGTTGGACCTATTGGTCACGCAAACCGGAGAACCGGTTTTTGAGACGTCATTGTTGGCACAATTGGTTGAAGGTCAAGTGGTGGAGAATGTCGACCTCAGCGCATCTGATTTGTCTGTTGGCCAATACGAAGTGGTTTTACGCGTCCAAGACGAAGCACAACGAATTGGCGTGAGCGAAGCATTGGTGTTTGATTATTTGGCACCAGAGCCCATTGTGGTGAATTTAATCGCGCCCGAATCCGATTCGGTTTTGGTGTTTAGGCCAGAAGTCAGCTTTACCGGACAGTTGGAGTGGGATACGCGGTTGCCATTGGCAGCCCTCGACGCCGTTTTATTGGACTCAGCAGGAAACGAAATTGCCCGATTGCCAGTGGACAATCTAGATGCTGACTCTGGCAATTTTTCCGGTGCGATGGCGTTCGGCGCACTTGAGCCTGAACTGGGTGATTACACCTTAGTCATTGAAGCACAAGACGCACTGCGTACGGTCACCAGTCGCGCGGTGACCGTTCAATTGCGTGAGGCACAGACACCCGATATTTGGATTGAAGCCCCCGCAGACGATAGCCTATTGTTTGAAAACACCGTAACGGTTTCGGGTGGTTTTACGGTGGATGAACGGCTGCAAGGGCAAACCCTGAAGGGATATTTGTATGCAGTGGGCGAGGGTGAAAACTTAATTGGCGATGCCACGCCTGAAGTCGTAGGCACTGGGCTTGCCGCAGAGGTATATTTACCCCTGGCGGGCGCTTATCGTGTGGAATGGGTGATAGAAGACGCCTTGGGTAATCAACAGTCTACCAGTGTGGTGTTTGCCTACCGCCCAGCGGTGAGCCCCGTTGTCACCTTAGAGGCGCCAGAGTTTACCTTAGTTGAAGGCGATGTGTTTGAGTATCAAACCGTTTACCCCAATTTTGATTTTAGTGGACGTGTTGCACTGGATGACGCATTGCCATTGTTGGAACTGGTAGCACAGCTGGTAGACGCAAACGGCAATACAGTGGCGAGCGCCGACTTGTTGGGAAGTGAGGGTTGGAATGCTCAAACTGGTGAATTTAACGGGTTCTGGGATTTAGTAGAATTAGATCTGAGCACCGGTAAGTACGCATTGCAGATTGCCGCGAGAAACGACCAAGCCTCAGGTCAATTATCTGGACAATATCTATTATCCTATCGCGTGCCTGAATCCCCTAGTATTACGCTGACGTCTCCAAACCTCTCGCGACATTTCAGTTTGCCGGACATCGTGGCTGACTATTCTGTGGATCCCGATTTAGATTTTACCGCCGGGGCAAGTGTGGTGCAGATTTTGGCGGATGGCTCTCAAAGCACGTTCACGCTCGATTTGGTGCTTACAGAAGGTGATGAATTGTTTGGTGTTTTCCCTGAGTCTCTGGGTGAGGCTGTATATGAAGTCACTGCCTATTTGGATGATGGAATCCACCCTTTGGTGAGTGACCAGTTCCGTTTTGAGGTCCGTGCCCCGGAGCCATTGTCCGTGAAGCTGGAATTGCCCGCCACGGAACAAGATTATCTGGATTTATTATCACCTCAATTGCGTATTGTGGGCGTGGTGAATCAAGATTCAAGCTTAACCTTAAGCTCACTGCAAGCACTGTTGTATCCTCTGGAAGGTTCATCCCCCATTCGCGGTTGGAACCTATTAACAGCAAATGCGTTTGCAGAAAATGTCTTTCAAACGACCTTGGATTTTGATGCTCAGGACCTGGGCGATGGGCTTTATGTATTGATCATCGAGGCGAAGGAGGTGATTGAAGGGCGTGAGAATGTAGCGCAAAGCACGCCATTGACCATCAATTTTAGACGGCCCGATCAACCAGTGGTGCTTCTTGATGCTTTAGAAACACAGCCCTATGTAACGGACATTACGCTCAGCGGTACCTACCAAGTGGATACCAGTGTGGCTGTTCAGTCGTTCAGCGCAGTCATCACGCATACCGCAGCCAACACTCTGCCATTGACGGTACCGATTGAGTATCAAGATGGTCTTTTTTCCGCAGTGATTCCCCGTTCAGCATTACAGCCCGGTACTTATAACGTGGAAGCTAATTTGGTCGATACGGTAAATCTAGCAGGCAGTGACGGGGCTACTTTCATGTTTGAATGGCCCTCGAAGCTGTCGGTTAATATCGATGCGGATATTCCAAGAACTCAAACCATTTATGAGAAATCCTTGGACCTGTACGGTAACTTTACCCATGACAGCAGGGTGCCTGTAACGAGTTTGCAGGCCGTGATCTATGATGATGGTAACCTTATTCAAACCTTGGATTTATTTCGACCGGGGTATGAAGGCAATAGCGGTTTTTACTCTGCAACAGTGGACTTAAGTTTGGTTGGCCTCAATCAATTTGATGTTGGCGTTAGAGTGACCAATACCTTGGGACAGAGCGTTGAGGGGCCAGAAACCGTCAGTGTGACTTATATTGAAGATGTTCCGTTAAAGATTGAGTTGTCAACGAGCTTTCAATCGAGCCAAGGTGCGAATATGCCAGTGGCAGGCACACTTACCGGTGTCACGGGCAATGCAAACTTGTCTGTTAAGTTGGATGACACCCTGGTATTCGAGAGCGTCCCCTTGAATGCTGATCACGAATTCATGTTTACGGTTCCGTTGGCGTTATTCGAAGGGCGGGTGCGAGCGAATTACACCTTACAGATTGAAGCCACGGACGACACAGACTCCGATATTTTTAAAGGTATCGTGCAGTACGTGCCCACCATTACGTTGTTACCTGGCGGTGATGTGGTGGCCTATGGCGACATTACAAGCCTGCAAGATCAAAAGAACCCTTCACCGATTCTTCAAAACTTTTTTGATTATACTTCGGCCTTGGTCGATGCCAAGGAAGTCTGGTTTGACGCTTCTCACGTGACATTAGATGCCAATGACGAGAATATTATCAATATGCGCAAAGCCATTGATACGACGCTGGCTGATATTGGGCTCGACTTGGTGGATGTTACTGATGTACGGCTACCAATAGACATCCCTGCAAGTGTAAAAGTTTTTGTCAGTTATCTACCCGGGGTGGTTTATTCTCAAACCGAGGTAGAAACACTGCGTCGTTTTGCCGCAAGGGGTGGGCGTATCGTTGTGTTGACAGAAATGGCTCGTTTTTACGACGGAATTGATCGTGCCTTTAATCCGTTAATGGCGAGTTTGGGTGTTCCCATTCGACAGTTGCCAGTGAATGCCAATGAGACGTCCCAATCGGCCAGTCACAGTGGTGTGAAACACCAAATGACCGAGGGTGTGGACTCGGTGTTCTACTCTAATGGTGGCGCCTTTATTGTAGGTAAAGGCGGAAAGCCCCTGTTGCTCGACGACCAGGCGCGCCCTGTGTTAGCCGTTGCAAAAGTCAACACCAATTCCCAGTCTTCTTTTGCGGTTGAGATCATTTCTCCGAAGTCGAGTGGCGTGTATGTGGAAAGTGAAATCCCCTCACTTTATGGTGCAGTATCTCCCCAAGGGGCCGCCGTGTTGGAGGTTGTAGGGCATATTAATGGCAGTAGCCCGGTAGATTTCACAGAGTGTTTCATCGGTGATCTTGTCTGCGACATTCCCGCTTCAGAACTTCAAAGTCAAAATGACATATGGGTGGAGGCCATTGACGGTCGAGGTTATTCTGCTTTTTCGCAAACAAGGTTCACTCTTGAGGCCAATGCGATTAATCTGATCGCAGGCTTTGGTGTGAATGGACGCCCCATTTTTAACGATGCTGTTCATATATATACCAACCGATCACGATCCGCCATTGGTGGAACCTTTGATATTCAACTCGATGGTGAGACCGTCAGGGAATTTTCCAATATTAGCCCCAGTCAAAGCTTTGCGATCCCTCTGAGTAGTATCGAGCCACTTCTTGGCGCGAATCAATCCAGTAAGTTAGTGACGATTGATGTGATTGCCAACCGTTTGGGTGTGCAGGATACCGTTTCCCTGTTGATGTTTTTGCACAGAGGAGAGGGGGCGGCATTGAATGCACCTAATGAAGGCCGTGAAGTGTTGCACTACAGTGTGACGGGTACGGGAATTAGTGCCTCCAACACCGTGGGAAATAATTATTTTTATAGCCAGAAAGGCGGCAATCAAACTTTTTATGGGGCAGAGCTTTTGAAACCTGCTGCCAATGCTTATGTTTTTGCTGAGGGCTCGGGTGTTGATCATATTTTTCTGCCTGACAACGCTTGGGACAGTGCGACGAGCAATATTCTGAGTTTTGATGTTGGGTTAGAGTTTAGCGACTTCCGGTTTGCTGCTGTACAAGATTCACCCAACTCAAAAAGCCTTAATCTTCTCATTTCTCACACATTGAGAGACCCCACAACGTGGCAAATTGTAAAAGGGTATTTTGACCAAGCTGGGCAGCCGATCGACAGTATTAAAATAGCAGGTGTTGATACAATTTCTGTACCGTCAGAAGTCAACCGTGCATATTGGTCACCATGGATCAATATTGATCGCCCAACGGATGGTGAAGATAATGAGCTATTGGGTAACACAGATAATTTTAATGTGTGCGCCAGTCCACTGGCCATTAAAGCGCGGGTGGCTGATACTCGCACTGAGTATTACCCTGGGGACGACTTGCCCAATGTCATGAAGCGATTCGATGCGCTTTATGGGTTGTCCTGTGTAAATTCGAACAGTCAGGAGTGCCTCGACTATGAAGTCAGCTTCCTTTGTTATTCGGGACTCTCGCAAGCTTAGCTCACTGAACCAAGGGCCCTTTTAGGGCTTCTTGGCTAAAAATTGCGCTGCGTCAGTGACTTTGTTACCATGCGCGCGCTTTTTCGCCCCTTATTTCCCTCCAAAGTAGTAGATTGATGTTTAATCTGATTTATCGTACGCCCAATAATTTACGCCGAGACGTTTTGTCTGGGACCACGGTGGCCTTGGCATTGGTCCCCGAAGCTGTTGCATTCGCGTTTGTCGCAGGTGTTGAGCCTATGGTGGGACTTTATGCGGCTTTTATGATGGGGCTTCTGACTTCGATCTTGGGCGGGCGCCCTGGGATGATATCAGGGGCAACCGGCGCCACGGCAGTGGTGATGGTGTCTTTGGTGGCGGATCATGGGGTTCAGTATTTGTTTGCCGCTGTGGTGCTGTCGGGTGTTTTGCAGATTGCGGCGGGCGTGGCGCGTTTGGGTAAGTACATTCGCATGGTACCTCACCCGGTGATGCTGGGGTTTGTTAATGGTTTGGCCATTGTCATATTCCTGGCTCAACTTGGGCAGTTTATGGAGCGTGACGCCACCGGCACCATGAGTTGGTTGCAAGGTGAGTTATTGGTGAATATGTTGGCCTTGGTGGTGCTCACCATGCTGATTATTCATTTTTTGCCAAAGGTGACCACAGCCGTACCGTCCTCGCTGGTGGCCATCGTGTCCATTACGGTGCTGGTGCACTTTTCAGGAATGGACACGCGTACGGTGATCGATTTTGTGCGGGATATGCTACCCCAAGAGGAGGCCGCCACAGCAAGTTTGCAAGGCGTGCTGCCCAGTTTCGCCATTCCCTCGGTTCCCTTTAGTTGGGAAACACTGAAAATCATTTTGCCTTACTCATGCATTTTGGCGGCGGTGGGCTTAATCGAATCGTTGTTAACTTTGTCGTTGATCGATGAAATTACCGATACTCGCGGTAAGGGCAACCGAGAATGCGTGGGCCAGGGTGTGGCCAATACCGTGAATGGCTTGTTTGGTGGTATGGGCGGCTGCGCCATGATTGGCCAGAGTATGATTAACATTAATGCCGGTGGTCGCGGACGCCTGTCGGGTATTACCGCAGCTTTGGTGCTGCTTGGTTTTATCTTGTTTGCTGCGCCGCTGATCGAGATGATTCCGCTGGCAGCGTTGGTGGGTGTGATGTTTATTGTGGTGCTGGGCACCTTTGAATGGTCTTCCTTTCGCATTCTTCGCAAAATTCCCACTAGTGATGCTTTTATCCTTATTTTGGTCTCTGGTGTAACGGTGGTGGCCGATCTAGCCATTGCGGTCATTGTTGGGGTTATTGTTTCAGCGCTGGTTTTTGCGTGGAAGTACGCACAACATATTCAAGTGCAAGCCCGCTTGGACGACAACGGTACCAAGATCTACGAGTTAAGGGGGCCGATTTTTTTCGGTTCTATTCATAATTTCAAGCAGTTGTTCACGCCAGAAACCGACCCTGATGACGTGGTTATTGAATTTCAGCGTTCTCGCATCAGTGATCATTCGGGGATCGAAGCGGTGGACTCTCTGGCAGAAAAGTATCAAAGCTTGGGAAAAACCTTGCATCTACGACACCTTAGCCCTGAATGTGTGAAGCTACTAAAAAAAGCCGGGGATTTGTGTGAAGTGAATGTGTTGGAGGACCCAAAGTATCGGGTGGCTTCCGACGCGCTGGGCTAACTATTAACCCGGCAATTCAATCTATTTCCTATCTATTGAATTGCGCGCCCATAGAATACTGGCGGAAATATGTGAATTTCCTTGTATCTTAAGGGCTAGCATTGGCCATTCCGGCCAATGGCGGCACGTCCTTGTACCGCATTAACCCGACATAAAAGATTGCCGGGTGAATAAAAGCCAAAAATTCGCGGGTGCAGTGTGAGCTGCTTATTCCCAGCGCTTAGTTTTTTGGGGGCTGACGGCGTTTGCAACGCGCGCCATCAAAGTGGTTTGAGCCTCGGTGGCGGGCCCCTCAGCATTGGCTATAGTGGACATCATAGCCTGCAGGCTTTGTTTTTGAGCATCGCTAAAAGTTGTGAGTGTCGGCGCCAATATGGCGTCAACTTCGGCGTGGACGTCCATCACGTCTTTGAGCAGGTGGCAGCTTGCGCCAAATAGCGCTATGGCTTCTTCTTCATTTAATTTGAACGTCTCCGAAAACAACTGCAGTAGTAGTTGCTTCTGTTCGCGGGTTAATGCCCCCTCCAATTGTGCCGTGGCGACCATCAATACAGCAGCCGCCTCCTGGCCCAGTAAAAAGGGTTAAAGCTGTTCAGGTCCACGCCAGAATTTTGTAGGTTATGCAGGGCCCAGGCAAGCCCCGCGAAAGCAGTGATCAATCCTATCAATATGTGCATATACTGCCTCGTTTTCTAGTCCATCTCTACTTTATAGCATAGGACCTAGTACTCTTGGAATGTGTGGAGCTGGTGTGGCTTGTCGGAGTACTAAGCCATTTAAGAATGCTTTAAGGTTGGTGGCTTACACTGGTGGCGTGAAAGTCTACGAAGGAAATTAAACTCATGATATTTCTGTCTTACCGGCGCCTGATTAAATTTGGCCTGGGTTTATTGCTTATTTCCGTTTTTACGGGGTGTTCGAACCTGGGTGTTAAAGCCTATGAACGAGGACTTTTGGCGAAAGAGAGCATGCTGTTGGTCTCTGATCCTGTGGAAGCGGGCCTTGAAGATCACATCTATTTTAGTAAAGAAGCCTCTAGCGGTGGCCGAGGCTTTGGTGGAGGGGGTTGCGGATGCAATTGATCAACAACAAAAAAACTCGTTCTAAACGTGATATTGGGCGAGCTCTGGCTGCGGCCACGTGTGGATTATTGGGGCAGGGGGCTGTTGCAGATACCTCCAAAGCACCGGGCACCTGGGAGTTTGATACCGCAGTCCTTTATTATGGTGAATCCGACGGCCGGGTTCAGGCGGTTGAGCCCGTGATAAGCGCCACCCGTCACTTTGACAACGAGAGAGCCCTGAACCTCAAACTGGTGGCAGACACCTTAACGGGGGCGTCTCCTACCGGCGCTACGCCGAGTGATGAGATACAGACCTTTACTAAGCCTTCTGGTAATGGTCAATACGAAGTTTCTGCCGGCGAAGCTCCATTAGATGATACCTTTAAAGACTCGCGTGTGGCACTTTCTGCCAGCTGGAGTCAGCCTATTAACGCCGACTGGCAGTATTCTGCTGCTGTTTACGGGTCCAAAGAGTTTGACTACCGATCGCTGGGCATGAGTGGCACAGTGTCGAGGTACCTCAATCACAAAAATACCCAAGTGAATGCAGGATTGTCCTTCAGTTTCGATAACTTGGACCCTGTCGGAGGTAAGCCCATCGGCTTGTCGCGCCAAGCTGTGCCCACCATGGCCGGTTTTGATTCAGCATATGAAGCCAGTAGAGACGGTACCAGCGACTCGAAAACACTGGTGGACCTACTGGTTGGCTTCTCTCAGGTGATTAATAAACGCTGCATTATGCAGTTGAACTACTCTTTGAGTCAGTCGGATGGCTATTTGACGGACCCCTACAAAATTTTAAGTGTGATCGATGATGTGACCGGCCTTAACACGGTCGATGGCGATGATATTCCCATCTATGTGTATGAAAACCGGCCCGACACCCGCACTAAACACGCACTATTTTGGCAAACCAAATACATGTTTGAAAATGGCCATGTGTTGGATGGGTCTTATCGGTTTATGACTGATGATTGGGGCGTGGACTCGCATACGTTTGACTTCAGGTATCGTTGGCAGTTTGGCAAGCGTTATCTCGAACCCCATGTGCGTTTGTATCAGCAATCCGCGGCCGATTTCTACCAGCGTTATGTAGATGCCTCTGAGTATTCGGCGGGTTTTGCACAGGACCGTACGTTAAGCGCAGACTACCGCCTGGGAGAATTAACCGGCACAACAGTTGGATTCAAATATGGTAGCAAATTGGAATCCAGCGATTACAGTGTGCGGGTTGAGTATTTCTTGCAGTCTAACAAGGGTGACAATGGGGTAGGTGCGCTGCTAGAGAAAGACCTGTATCCAGATACAGATGCCCTTATGGTAACAGTGGGGTATTCTTTCTAGTCGCTTTCTACTTGAAGTATTATTCAACACCCAATAAAGGGAGGTTCTTATACCTCCCTTTATTTTGTCTCAATGTTCAGTGTGTAGATGTTAAGGGTAATGGGTGACAACGAACGCAGCTAAGCAAGTCTCAATTGAGCATTCCGCCAATGGTGTTTGGGTCGGGCGGTTTCAAGCCATGGCGAGCCCTTGCGAGATACTTATCGATTGCGATGCTTTTACAGCAAGCGAGGTGGCATCTTTGGTTAACCTCGGCGCTGAAGAGGCCTGGCGAATTGAGGCAAAGTTCAGTCGCTACCGGGAAGGCAATAGTGTTTATCAGATTAACAACGCTCGAGGCGGCGCTGTTACAGTCGATGATGAAATGGCAGACCTTCTGGATTATGCCACACAATGTTACGAGCTTTCTGATGGGCTGTTCGATATCTCCACCGGTCCTTTGCGCAGGGTTTGGCAATTTACCGGTGATCGAGCAGTGTTAGATCAAAAGGCCTTGCAAGAGGCCTTAGAAAGTATTGGTTGGGCGCGAGTGAATTGGTCGCGTCCTATACTCCAAATGCCTGCAGGGGCCGAAATTGATTTTGGTGGTATCGGTAAAGAATATGCCGTAGACCGTACTTTACGGCTATTACTTGAGCAGGCGACACAGGGTACAGCAACGCCAGGCGTATCCGTTCTGGTCAATTTTGGTGGGGACTTGGCTTGTTCAAATGCTCGCCAAACTGGAGAACCATGGCGGGTGGGCATTGAAGCCCTGTCTGCCCAATCGCCATTGCAACTACAGGCACCAGCGAAATCCTTAAAATTATCTCAAGGTGCGCTTGCCACCAGTGGTGATACCCACCGTTTTGTATATTATCAAGGGCAACGCCTAAGTCACGTGCTCAACCCCAAAACGGGATACCCCGTGAAAGATGCACCCCAGTCTGTCACAGTCGCGGCGCCAAACTGTACCTTGGCAGGCATGTTGGCAACTTTCGCCATGTTGCAAGGTGCAGAGGCAGAAGCTTTTCTCGAGGCCCAGGGTGTGGCATTTTGGATACAGCGATGGCCGGAGCAGCCCCGATGAAAATACTGTTGGTGGAAGACAATACGGCTTTGGCCACAGCGTTGCTGAAAGCTTTGGCGGATGCCAAGTTTGATGTGGCACATGTTTTAACGGGGCATAAGGCCATCGAATCGGTTAAAAGGCACACCCCTGATGCACTGGTCTTAGATTTAGGCTTGCCGGATATGGACGGCCTCGCGGTACTCAAGCAGTGTAAAAAATGGGTGCCACAAATGCCTGTGTTGATTCTCACCGCGCGTGACACACTAGACGATAAAGTCACGGGGCTTACGGCGGGTGCTGATGACTATCTTGCGAAACCGTTTGAAATGCCAGAGCTGTTGGCAAGGCTTAGTGTAATTGAACGTCGAATCATGAATCACGTGGAAGATCAATTAAGCATCGGTAACGTAACCTTAGATCTAAAAGCGCGTGAGGTTTTCGTGGACAGTACGCTGATTGAACTCAGCCGGCGGGAGTTCGATTTACTTCGATTACTGATGGCCAACGCCGATAAAGTGGTGACCCGGTCGAGCTTAGAAGCGCAACTTTATAGTTGGGATGAAGACGTGAACAGTAACGCTCTGGAAGTTCACATACACAGTTTACGGAAAAAGCTGGGTAAGTCATTGATTACCACGTTACGTGGAATTGGATACACCTTAAAAAAATCATGATTTCTATCAGAGGGTTTTTAAGCAGTGTTATTGTTGCGATCCTCTTGCTATTTAATTTTGTGGCTTTGGTTAATGGTTATTCGTCTGGTGTGCAAACCACACAGGCACTATTGGATGAACACCTACAAACCACGGCAGGTATTTTAAGCCTCAGCACTAACCCAAAGTTGGCATCGGTTCAAAATCTACAAGCGTTTGAATTTCAAGTGATCGTGGGTCAGCGCGTAATTGCACACTCTGAACACATGGCAAATGCACCGATCGTGGCGCTTAAAGAGGGTTTTGGTTGGGTAAACTTTAACGATGCGAGGTGGCGAGTATTTGTGCATGAGGCTGTCGGTCGTGAACGCTGGGTAATCGTGGCTGAACCCAAGGCTCAGCGTGATGCGGTGGCGGAGCAAGTGGCGTTAAGCGCATTGTCGCCTATTTTATGGGGGTTGCCGTTAGTGCTCCTATGTTTGTGGGTGGTGGTTACCGTGGCCCTTAAACCTTTGGTTCAACTCAGCGGTGGCATATTACACAAAAATGCCGATGACCTGAGCCCTCTGTCGATTGACCCACTGCCAAATGAGCTAGCGCCACTTCTTGAGAACACCAATGCGCTATTGGCACGCCTAAAAACCGCCTTTGATCAGGAGAAGTATTTTATTGCCGAAGCCTCACACGAACTCAGAACGCCGATTAGTACGCTCAAAATACATTTACATAACTTGGCACCCTCCATGGAGGGCAATGAAGCATTCCAAGCCATTAAACAGCAAGTCAACCATATGGCGCGTTTAATTGACCAGCTGTTGGATTTATCCAAAAACCAAGCAGGGCACTATCGCGCAGCGTTTGAGAGCCTGAATTTGAGAGTAATGGCAGAAGAAGAGTGTGCCAGGTTGTATTCGCAACTGGCCGATAAAAAACTCAGTATTGCGTTAAACCCTGGGGAAGCTACTGTCAATGGACACCCCCTGGGGTTGAGAACACTGTTTACCAACTTGCTGGAAAATGCCATTAAATATACGCCTGTGGGTGGCAGTGTGCAGGTGAATATCGTGCAAAGAGATGAATCCGTGGAGTTGAGCGTTGAGGATTCTGGCCCTGGTATGCAGACGGACGTGGCGCGTGCCACTCAGCGATTTTTTCGTGAGGGTTCAAGCGCACAATTGGTGGAAGGTACTGGGCTGGGGCTCGCCATTGTGCAATCCATTGTGCAGCAACATCAAGGTCGGCTGAGCTTTCATCAAGCCTCCTTGGGTGGATTATGTGTAAAAGTCAGTTTGCCCGTTAACAAAGGGGTAAAAGGGGCATCGTCATGAAGAATGTATTGCCATTGAGTTTATTCATCTTTGTATTAGTGGCCATATCGACGATTGTCTCTACGGGCGAACCATTGGAAAAGCCTGTGATGACCGTGCGCCTTAAGGCCCACTTGTTTTACCCTGATACCATTCATGTTCAAGCCATGCAGCCGTTTATTTTGGCGATAAAAAATGAGGATGCCACTCCCGAAGAGGTGGAGAGCGCTTCTCTCAATATTGCGCGAATTATTGGGCCGCAGCAAACCGCTAGATTACATATCAACCCGCTTGAACATGGCCAGTATTGTTTTTACGGCGCCTTTCATCCACAAAGCGCTTTGGCGTGTGTCGAGGTGAATTAACCATGCTGTTGAGTAGCATTTTTGTAGTGGCCAGAGAAATGCTAGAAGCGACCTATGTGGGCGGCTTGCTGTTTGCATTGATGCAAATTGAAAGTTTGCCAAAGCGCGCTTTTGGGATGGGTGGTCTGGGTGGCATTTTGGGTGCTGTTGTATTTGCTTATGCGATCAATGACTTGTCGGCAAGTTTTGGTGGTAATGGGTATGAAATTTGGGTGACCGGGATGTACGCCACTATGGCGATCGGAATTTCTGCGGTGATGTGGATGGTGTGGTTTAGAGTTAATCACTTAACTGTATTACAAGGTGTTGTCGCCATCGTATGGGGTCTATCGCTGATTAAAGAGCTCGGTGAAATTCTGCTATACCTACTCCCTTTTGTAGGAGAGGTGGAGGCAGCAGAAGTGTTATTTGGTGGGTTTGTGGGGTTGCTGGTGGGTTTGAGTGGTGGCGTTTTGGTGTTTCTGTTATTAGTGCGCTTTAACCGCCGCTGGATGAAGGGTGTGACCAGTGTATTGTTGGCCTTTATGGCCGGAGGGTTGGCGATGCACTGTGTTGGTTTGTTAACGCAGGCGGGCTTATTGCCGTACCAAGCGCAGCTGTATTCGATGTACTCACTGCTTGAAGAAGAAAGCTTTCTTGGTCATATGTTACAACGCATTTTTTGCTATGAGTCCTCACCCACATTGAATCAGGTGGTGGCCTACTGGGTGGTCGTTACTGCCACGTTAATGCCGATTGTTTTAAAGTGGCGCTCCCGGGTGCTGTAACGTTTTTCTATTTCAAGCCATACTTGCCAGCGAAATCATCAAGCTTACTGAAGCGTGACGGATCTGCAGTGGCGGTATTGCCATTCCAGGTGAATATGGCTTCGCCCCAATCACCTCCTCGTGTCGGCTCCCAGAAAAAGGTGCCCAACCCCCTATTATTGGGTAATTGTTTCATGATTTCATTCACCAAGGTGATCTCTTGGTTGTATTCAGCAAATACGAATTTCAGATTGGGGTAGAGGGAGGCCATGGTTTGCATGATGTTTGGCCAAACAGAGGATGGGCCCTGAAAGGTTTCGTAGGCGGATAACCCCAAAATATCAAATTGCACGCCGCGACTCTGAGCGTTGTCTACCCACCACTGCATTCCTTCCACCGATTGGGTGTTTTCAATATGCATCATTATTTGGATATCAGAACTCACCGCTTTGACGCCTTCCACCCCAGCCTTTAAGTAGGTGGCTAGGTTGTCCCAGTTGTTGTAATCTCCAGCGATGGGGCTGGTGGTGAGATCGTCACCCCAACAGCTGTTTTGAGGGGTTGGTAAGTGAGACAGTATTCCACCGGTAATCTCATTGCCTACTTGAACCATCTCAGGCAGGGCATTGGCTTGCTTAAGTGCGCTAAGCACGTCGGTGGTGTAGCTTCTGACTTGATTGGCCATCGCTGAAACCGAATTGATGTGCCGCCAGGATGCGGGAATCACTTGGCTGTCGGCATCCGTCCAGCTATCACTGTATTGGAAATCTACGAGAAGACCGAAGCCTGCAGCTTTGATTTCCTGGGCGAAAGCCACCAGATGCTCTTTGTCGTTATAAGGCTCTGCGCGGCCGTCACACCCGTCACTCGAGGCGTAGCCAAATGGTGCCCAGGGGTCAACGAAGGTGCGCAGCCGAATAAAGTTGATGCCATGATTTCTAAGAATGTCCAACATGGGGCGCACAAGGCCATCGGTGTCCCTGAAAGTAACATTGAAGTCTCGTAGCTCGGGGATACTTGAGATGTCCACTCCTAAGGCGTAATCCAGTGAGGGTTTGCCACTGCTAGAGCTTGAGCTACTGGAAGAAGACGAACTGGAGCTACTTGATGATGAAACGCCACCAGAAGATGAAGAACTGCTGGATGTGCTAGTGCTACTGGACGAGCTTGAGGCGTTAGAACTATTTGAAGAACTAGAACTACTTGAAGTGCTGCTGCTCGTACTGGAGCCGGCACCACTGGTTTTGTCCGCACCACAGGCAGTTAAACCCAGGACGCAGGCAAAAAGCATGGCTTGTAGATGATTAAAAGGTTGACGCTTCATTAGGGGTTCACTTGATAGTGCGCTGAGTTAGATGCCGTTTCATGGCCGCCATGGCATTGTCGAGTAGGGGGCTGAGCCATACAGTGCGATTTGTCTCATATCCCGATATTGTCGGTATTGCTCATTCACAAAAAGTGATCAACGCCCACCCGAGACTGTAATCGTACTGCCAGTGGAATAGCTCGAATGCGGACTCAGCAGCCAGGCCACCGCTTGGGCTACCTCGTTGGGTTCTCCTATGCGCTTCATCGGTATTAGAGGTTGCAGGCGGCGAACTCTGTCCGCATCGCCGGATTTTTGGTGCAAACCTGTATTGATCAGTCCTGGGCGAACAGTGTTTACACGAATCCCATCTTCGGCAAATTCTTTCGCCAGTCCCATTGAGAAAACCTCAACCGCCCCTTTGCTCGCGGCATAATCAATGTACTCATGGGGTGATCCAATCGAGGTGGCGGTAGAGGAAATATTAACAATATTGCCGCCTGCGCCACCGCGAGAATGGGCCATACGCCCAATGGCTTCCCGTGCGCATAGAAAGCTGCCGAGAATATTGGTGTTGAGTACGGACTGAATGCGTTCTACGGTGTATTCTAAAAACGGTTGAATAGTGGCTGTGATGGCTGCGTTATTTACAAGGCCTGTAAGTGGAGGCAGAGCTTGATCCAGAGTGGCAAACATCTGCACAACACTGGCTTCATCGGCTATGTCGGCTTGAACCGGGATGGCCTGAACGCCATATGCACATAACTGCGCGCAAAGATCTTCGGCCCTAATCTTGTTGTTATGATAATGCACAGCTACGTTGGTGCCATTGGTGGCCAGTAGCGTTGCGCAGGCTTCGCCGATGTCGCCTGTTGCGCCGGTAATTAGAACGGTTTGTGGTGCCGCCATAATACCTCAGTCCTCATCAAGTCCGAGTTTTTGCAGTCGGTAGCGCAACGATCGGAAGGTGATGCCCAGCTCTTTTGCGGCCATGGTTTTATTCCAGCGAACAAATTCCAGTGCGCCGAGAATCACTTCTTTTTCAATTTCGGACAAGTATTCATCCAGTGATGCGTACTCACCACAACGGGTGTAGTGATCGATCTTGCCACCATCGCCGGTTTTTTTGGCGGGGGTGGGTTGTGCTGCACTGCCAAGCTGAAGGTCCGAGGCTTGAATGCAATTGCCTTCACATAAGGTAAAGGCACGTTCCAAGCTGTTTTCAAGCTCCCTAACGTTGCCAGGAAAACTGTACTGGGTCAAAGCGTCAATAGCAGCCTGTGACAGTTCCGGCTCAGTCAATTCCATTTCCTTGGCCAACTTTTGTAGCAGATATTTGGCCAATAGTGGGATATCCTCTTTGCGCTCACGCAACGCCGGAACATTCAGTTGAATAACATTGAGGCGGTAAAATAAATCTTGACGGAAGCTGCCCTCGTCGACGGCTTTAGCCAAATTTTTGTGTGTGGCACATAAAATACGGACATCGGTTTTGATTTCCGAGGAGGCCCCTACAGAGCGAATGGCTTTTTCTTGTATGGCGCGCAGCAGTTTTACCTGCATATCGAGGGGTAAATCGGCCACTTCATCTAAAAATAATGTGCCGCCCTCGGCCGCTTGAAACAAGCCCTGCTTATCTTGATGTGCTCCGGTGAAGGCACCTTTTTTATGGCCGAAAAACTCGCTTTCCATAAGCTCACTTGGAATGGCGCCACAGTTGACGGGAATAAAGGCTTTGTTTGAGCGAGGGCCGAGCTCGTGGATGGAGCGCGCAACCAACTCTTTACCGCTGCCCGACTCTCCGCTGATATAAACGGGAGCTTGTGATTTCGACAGTTTTTTTATACTGGATTCAAGGTCGAAAATGATTTTTGAACGGCCCATGATGCGGGATAACTTTTGCGGTGTTGGGTCCAGTTGGCTGGTCTCTACTGCAGTTTCCACCATTTTCCTAAGGACGTTTAAATCCACAGGTTTGGAAACAAAGTCAAATGCTCCTGCTTTCATGGCTTCTACAGCGGTATCCATATTGCCATGGGCGGTAATCACTGCAACGGGAACCTCTGGGTGTTGGACTTGCATTAATTTAACAAAATCGATGCCGTTGCCATCGGGGAGACGCATATCCGTAAGGCATAAATTGTAATGATTGTTAGAGACCAGTGCAGAGGCTTGGCTAATGGAGCCGGCGGAATCCGTGTCGATGCTCATGCGGTTAAGCGTCAATTCCAGTAATTCTCGAATGTCGGGTTCGTCGTCAATGATTAAAGCTTTGATGGCACTCATGGCGGTGATTCAAACTCCCAGCATTGGTAGATTATTGTTAGAACATGCGTTGATGATGTGAAAAATCGATACGAAAGCAACTTAAGCCTTGAGGTGTTTTGAAGTAGTGTAAGTTAGCCTGGTTAATCTCGCACAATTCTTTAGAAATATACAGCCCTAGTCCCGAGCCTTTCTCATCTGTAGTGTAAAACGGATCAAATATGTGTTGTAGGCTGTCCTCATCGATGCCTTTTCCATAGTCAATAACCTCCAAATAGGTAGTATCGTCATTGGCTGATTCATTGATCAGCAGGGTCACCTTGGCCTCGCCGCAGTTCTTTTGACTGTAGCGTAAACCATTGTCTAAGAGATTGGTGAGCACTTGTGACAAATGGGTAGGGTCCATGCGCACCAAATGCTTGGTGCCGTGATACTTGTAGTCGATGGATGCTTGTAACCCAGTGGCGTATTGATTAATAAAAGATGGTAGCCATGTTTTAAGGTCCAATGCTAGAGGTTGGGGCTCTTTTCGTCGCGATAGAGCCAATGTACTTTCAATGATCTCATTCACCCGCTGGGAGTGTTGTTGAATAATTTCGGTAAAGCGCACATCTTGGTCGTCAATCGTGTCAGATTCTGCTAGTAGCTGTGCTGCGTGGGATATGGCGCCTAAGGGGTTACGAATTTCATGTGCAATGCTTGCGGTTAGGCGACCTAGAGACGCGAGTTTCATCTGCTGGGCTTGCTGAGTGGTGGCGCGATAATCCTCTAAGTAGGCCACTAATCTTTTATTGTCACCAAAATCGAAGCTAGACAAGCTCAAGCGAACTTGCAGGCCGGGTTTAACGGCTTCAATGACCGAACCACGCTCTGGGTCTTCCTGCCAGGCATGTATCACTGAGGCCAAATGACTAATGGTTTCGAGGGATACGTTGCGGTAATCGCTATTTTGTGGGAGATCCAGCATTTTCATGGCAGAGTCATTAATCAGTTCGATCTTTAAACGCTGGTCAAAAACGATAATACCGGTGCGCATTCGAGCTACGATGGCTTGCGCTAACTTTTGCAGGTGTTCAGCGTAGGCGGCTTGCTCGGCGGCCTCCTGGTGGCTTAAGCGGAGTTTTTCCGTTAGAAATTGAAACGTGTAAGCCGTAACAAAGGTTAAAGCCCCTAAAACACCCGAAGAGAACAAAAGTTTGTTGCTGGCGTCTTCCGTGGCGGCTAAGTAAATACTCTCGCCAATCAGTAGTAGGCTTGTCATCGCGGCAAATGCAATGGCTAACTGCCCACGTATAAAAAAGCTGCTAATGGCCACGAAAATGAGGATCAAATATCCCAATCCACTTTCAATCCCGCCACTGGCATGCAACAAAATAAGAATGCTAACAATGTCTAAAATTAAAGACCCGGTCAGACGATTGAAGGATCGCGCCATTTGTTGCGCAGAGGCAAAGACGAGCGTCATCAAACAAAGCCCGCAGTAGATGAGGCTTGTCCAAAAATACAATTTGGGCGCAAAGGTGCCGACGATGGCACTTTTTGCAGGCACTAAAAACATCACCGCCAGCAGCGCGGCAAGCGCGGCACGAAAATATAAATAAACTCGCAATAGTGTTGGGTTGTGCTGTGGTGCTGGGGTCATGGTGGCCACAATTTGGCAGCGCTGCTGCGCTGGGTTCGCCAAGGGTTATCGAGTGTTTGGGCGAATGTTACGGATGCCGGCTTCGGGCCTGGCACCGTGGTTTGTTCTTATTATTGTAGCGAAGCCTTGGAAGCTCGGCCAATAACGCGCACCCGAATGTTTACTCGGGGCGCGAAACATCGTTATAAAGCGCACGTGTGTCAAACCCACGGGCTTCGCGTTTGTCAAAAAGTCCGAGGGTTAAATAGCTGACCCAGGTGCGACTGTCTGCTTGTGAATAGGCCGAGTCAAACTTACCCTCTTTCGTCAGGGCGGGATGATTGGGGTAGTTTTTGGCCAAAACTTTCACGGAGGCTTCTGCAAGTTCTGGTCTGCCTAATAAATAGTAAGCGTGAGCCATCACCGCAAGGCCATCGGGAACAGCAGGGGTTTCTTGGAAGTTTTCGACCACGTAATTACCACGCTTGAGTGCAGCGATATAGGCGCCGCGTTTAAAATAATAGTTGGCCACATGGATTTCTAACCGTGCCAGAATGTTGCGCAAGTACACCATTCGTTGTTGCGCATCATGCGCGTAGGCTGAGTTGGGATATCGGGTAATTAATTCCATGAAATAGTCGTAAGACTCGCGCGCAGAGCCTGGGTCTTTATTGGTGTTGTCTGTTCCAAACAGAGAGCCTAAAAACGTACTGTCTTTATGGTACGCAGCCATGCCACGCAGGTAAAAAGCATAATCCACGTCGCGGTGCCTAGGGTGCAAGCGAATAAAGCGGTCGGCACTGGCCATGACTTCTTCATAGTTACCCGCTTTGTAGTGCGCGTAAATCAGTTCTAGTTGCGCTTGCTCCCCAAAGGTACCAAACGGGAAGTTTTCTTCTAATAGCCCTAATGTCTGAATGGCGCTTTGCCAGTTTTTGGCGTCGAGCGCTTTTTGTGCTGCTTGATAGACTTCCTGCTCGGTCATGCCGTCGTCTTTCTTATCTTGACTGGAACAGGCCGTTAGAAACGGTAGAATGATGGCCATAAAGACCGTGGCAAATGCTGAAACTCGCATGAATGCTAACTCTGGTTTAACCGCTGTTGCGCTTATGGTTGTTTTAATGGTCAAAAAGAACGCGAAGTGTAGCCACTCGCAGGCGTAAACTCAATGACACAGTCAGTATCTCTCAACGCAAGGGCTCCTATGGATGCCACTGGCAAGCGCTTGGACGTGGTTGCCGCACAATTGTTCCCCGAATACTCTAGAGCCAGAATCCAATCTTGGATCAAAAGCGGGGAGCTTCGGGTTAATAACACCCTCATGAAGCCAAATGCCAAGCTGCTTGGTGGCGAAACCCTGCAGGTTGAAGCTCTGTGTGAGGCGGAAGGTGACTGGGCGGCAGAGCCTCTAGCATTGGCGGTGGTTTATGAAGACGACGCCCTATTGGTGATCAATAAACCGGCAGGTTTGGTGGTCCACCCCGCGGCTGGTCATTACACTGGAACACTGCTCAATGGCTTACTACATTATCACCCGCCTTTGATTGACGTCCCGCGTGCGGGCATTGTTCATCGGCTCGACAAAGACACTACGGGCCTTATGGTGGTGGCCAAAACCCTGACCGCGCAAACGCGCTTGGTGGCAATGCTGCAAGCACGGTCCGTGTCTCGGCAGTATGTGGCATTGGTTTTTGGGACACTTACCGGGTCAGGCAAAGTGGATGAACCCATTGGGAGAGACCCTAATAACCGGAAGAAAATGGCGGTGGTGTCCTCCGGTAAGGAGGCCAAGACGCACTATTGTGTGGCGAATCAGATTGGGCCATTTAGCTGGGTGAGGTTGCAGTTAGAGACGGGGCGTACACATCAAATACGGGTGCATATGACCCATTTGGGCCACCCCCTGGTGGGTGACCCCATGTATGGGCGAAAGTCGATACCGCAAAAGGCCGTGACGGCATCACAATACGAGGCTCTGAAAGCTTTCAATCGCCAAGCATTACACGCGCAATCTCTCAGCCTGAGACACCCCGTGACGGATGAGCCCATGAGTTGGCAAGTGCCACTTCCCGAAGATTTGCTGCATTTATTGGAGATTTTAGGCCTTGAATGTTAGCGCTTATTATCAGGTCCCATGGTCGGCGCCCGACAACATTCACGCCATTGTGACCACCCGACTTTCTGGCGCAAGCAATGGGCCTTACGCAAGCAATAACCTTGCAACCCATGTTGGCGATGACCCTTTATCTGTAAGTCAAAATCGAGAGGTGTTGGCGCAGTCGACGGGTGTTTGTGATTGGCAGTGGTTACAGCAAGTGCATGGCGCAGAAGTTAAGGAAGCCACTGGGCAGGGCGAGTTGGTATGTGACGGGGTTTTCACCGATACCACGAACCGAGCATTGGCTATTTTAACGGCAGATTGTCTACCGGTACTCTTAACGGATACGTCGGGTGAGCGAGTTGCGGCCGCACATGCCGGGTGGCGAGGCTTAGCAGCTGGCGTACTCGCGAATACGGTTGCCCGTTTTCGATGTGTGCCCAAAGCATTAATCGCCTATGTAGGCCCGGCCATTGGGCAATCCGCGTTCGAAGTGGACGAGCCCGTGATCGCAGCTTTTCGCCAAAGCGCTGCATTTAGCCAAGTACCTTGGGGCAAGGCTATTAGGCCGGTACCGAGCAAGCCCGGGCATTGGCATATGGATTTGGCAGGGCTGGCCAGATTGCAGCTTTATGCACTTGGTGTACATACCGTAGCCGGCGGCGGCGAATGTACTTATGAAAATGCCGCGTATTATTCTTATCGCCGGGAAGGTACTTGCGGTCGATTTGCAACTGTGATCTGGCGAACCTAAGCTGTAGGTGAGTGTCAAAAGGTCGCGTCTGTCTGAACATGAGTTCCGTGTAGGTACTACAGTACACGCAAGTACTACACAGGCAGGCACAGTACCTCGTGAATGATTTGCAGTACTGAGTAACCTCTGCTCCTATGGCATGGGCTTTGCTCCCCTGGAATTATTGTAAATCGTTTGTCTTCTCACATTGGATTTGCACCAATGTGAGCCTTGAATAGAAGCTCTCGTTGGAGCTGCGCACAAAAATCGTGAAACAGTGAGTGTCATTCAACCCTAGATTTTACGGCTGATTGGTGGAATGCAATAGCTGGAAATCTACTGGGTCACTGGTACACGCCTTCATTCGCCCAAGGATGGTGCATATCATGAAAGAGGAGGATCATGTCAGATTTCTGGCAAGAGACCGTCCGGGGCGCCATTGACTTGCGCCAGACATTACATCAAACCCCAGAGCTTGGTTGGCAGGAATGGCAAACGGCTGAGCGTATCCGAGCCCAGCTATCTAAGCTCAATATTTCTTGGCGCCCCTGCGCAGAAACGGGCACTGTTGCCCTGTTGAATCAAAACGCCAAACCCCAAGGCCGACACATTGCGTTACGCGCCGACATCGATGCTTTACCCATCACCGAAACCACCCGCAAACCATACCAGTCACAGTCCCCAGGATGTATGCATGCCTGTGGACACGATGGACACACGGCAACCTTGGTGGCTACAGCTGCTTGGCTAAAACATCACGAGGCCGCCCTCAAGGGCCCTGTGAGCCTGATTTTTCAGCCCGCAGAAGAGGGGGGGCATGGGGCAAAAAAAATGATTGAAGATGGCGCTTTGGAAGGTGTCGATACGATATATGGCTGGCACAGTTGGCCTTCTTTGCCCTTTGGTTATCTCCTGTGCCCCGATACTTTGGTGATGTGCGGCAATGGTGTGTTTCGATTAGAGGTTACCGGGCGAGGCGGACATGCTAGTGAGCCACACCACTGCGCCAACCCGGTGTTGGCAGCCAGCGCCATCGCCTTAAATTTAGAACAGGTGGTGAGTCGTTGCCTTCCAGCCACGGAACCCGCTGTGGTAGCCGTGACTGCTATTGAGGCACCCAGTGGGCCCACAGTTATCCCTGAGCGAGCGGTGGTCAGTGGCAGTGTTCGCGTACCCAATGAGGCGGTACGACAACGGTTGGCCCAGGCGATCACGGAGGTAGCACAAACCACCGCTGCGACCTATGGCGTGACCTGTGGCGTGAATGTTGAGCGGCGCTACGGCGCCACCATCAACCATCCTCATTGTGCAGCCGAGGCGCGAGATGTTTGGGCGAGCTTTGCGTTGGAAGATACGGTATTCACGCAGGGCGCTGCCAATGCACCCCCCGTGATGGCGTCAGAAGATTTTAGTTATTACCTAGAGGAAATTCCGGGGGCTTTTTGTTTAATCGGCGCCGATGACGGGCCCGACCACCAATATGCATGCCATAACCCCAATTTTGATTTTAACGATCGACTATTGCCCATTGTGGCGCGTTTTTATTCGGCGCTAGTCGGGGCGCCGTTACCCAACCCGACTTACAACCACAACGCTTTGGAGGCCAAGTTATGAGTATATTCGAGGAAAGAGAATCTGATATTCGCGCTTATTGTCGCGTGTATCCAGTGGTTTTTGACAAGGCCAAGAATGCACGTCAAACCGATGAAAGTGGGAAAGAGTACATCGACTTTTTTGCTGGCGCAGGTGTGCTGAATTTTGGCCATAACAACGAGCGCATGACTCAAGCGGTAATTCAATATCTTCAAAATGACGGTGTGCTTCACAGCCTCGATATGCACACCACCGCCAAGCGGGACTTTATGCAGGCCTTTGTGGATACCATATTGAAACCGCGCAATATGCCGCATAAGTTGCAATTTATGGGCCCCACGGGCACTAACTCGGTTGAAGCAGCTTTGAAATTGGCTAGGCGCGTAACTGGGCGTGAGGAAGTGGTGGCGTTTACGCATGGGTTTCACGGTATGACGCTTGGCGCCTTGGCGTGCACGGCGAATCAATATTTTCGGCAGGCTGCGGGCGTGAGCTTAACGGATGTGAGCCACCAACCCTTTGGCTCCGAGGATTCACCGGGGGGTACCGATATGGGAGGGAGCTTGGCGCAAATTTCACAGTTACGACTGCAGTACCAAGACCCTTCCAGTGGTGTGACGCCGCCTGCGGCCTTTGTGGTGGAAACCATTCAAGCTGAAGGCGGGGTAAACGTGGCGACCAAAGCGTGGTTACAAGCCTTGGCGAGTTTGGCCAGTGAGGTGGGGGCACTGCTGATTATTGATGACATCCAAGTGGGCATGGGACGCACGGGTTCATTTTTTAGTTTCGACGACTATGGTGTGATGCCCGATATCGTCTGTTTGGCGAAAGGTATTGGTGGCATGGGAACACCTATGGCTATGAATTTGGTCAAGCCCGAGCACGATAAACACTGGTCCCCCGGTGAGCATACCGGTACTTTTAGGGGCCAAAGCCTATCGTTTGTTGCTGGCCGCGAAGCGCTTCGTTACTTTGAAGATGACACGCTGATGAACGAAGTGGCCGAAAAAACAGACATCATTCAGCAGGCACTGACCCCATTGGAGAAGTACTCCAACCTGTCCATTCGTGGGAAAGGCATGATTCAAGGGGTGGACGTGGGCGATAGTGCCATCGCCAAAGCCGTGGTAGCCGAGTGCTTTGAGCAGGGCTTGTTAATTGCCAGTTGTGGCAGTGGCGGTCGTGTTATCAAATTGATTCCACCCTTGACCATCCCCGAAAATGACCTCCATGCTGGGCTATCCATTTTGGTGAAAGCCACTGTGAAAATGTTGGAGGCTGCATGAAACAACGAAATGATATGACCTTTACGCCGGAAGAATATGCCGCGCGTATTGAAGCCTTGCGGAATCGAATTGCAGAGCGCCAGCTGGACGCTGTGGTCATTACGGATCCAGAAAACATCATGTATTTAACGGATTATCAAACCACTGGCTATTCGTTTTTCCAAGCGTTGGTGGTGCCGTTAGAAGATGAGCCTTTTATGATTACCCGGGCCATGGAAGAGTCCAACGTTATTGCGCGAACGTGGGTGGAAAGAACGCGACCCTACCCAGATACCGGTGATGCCATCCAAATGTTGGTGGATGCCCTGCGCGAGTTTGGCTTGGATAAAAAGCGTATCGGCTACGAGCGCAACAGTTATTTTTTCCCCGCCTACCAGCAGGATTGTATTCATACCAGCCTAACGGAAGCCAAACTACTGGACTGCTTTGGTATTGTTGAAGAAGGCCGTATTTGTAAATCCGACGCAGAAATCGAATTGATGTACCGCGCTGCAGTGGCGACTGAGGCAGGGATGAAAGCGGGTATTGAAGCTGCACAGGCGGGGGTTACCGAAAATGACATCGGTGCGGCCATCAGTGCCGCCATGTTTCGTGCAGGTGGAGAGCCACCGGCGGTGTTGCCTTATGTGACCTCTGGTCCACGATCTATGATCGGCCACGCCACCTGGGAAGGTCGCACAGTACAGCCTGGAGAACATGTGTTCTTAGAGGTCGGCGGGTGCTATCGCCGTTATCACACGGCGATGATGCGAACGGTTATCCTGGGCGAGCTTTCGGACTCCATGTATAAAGCCCAGGAAACCATGAAACTTGCGCTCAATGTGTTGCACGAGGAAGTTCAGCCCGGTATGACGGTGTCCGATGTGGATAAGATGGTTCGTAACATCATTAGTCACAATGATGTGGGCGCCCGTTTGATTACTCGCTCGGGTTATTCTATTGGCATTGCTTTTCCACCCAGTTGGGATGAAGGTTACATTGTGAGCCTGAAACAAGGTGACACTCAAATACTTAAAAAAGGCATGACGTTTCACATCATCCCTTGGATGTGGGGCGTTGATGGTGATAAAACGTGCGGGATTTCCGATACCATTTATATCACTGACGATGGCTGTAAATCTTTTTTCAGTATGGATAGGGACTTCTCGGTAAAACCGCAAGAGGGGTTGAAAGGCAGTAAACCCATTATAGTGAAACCCACCGCAGCAGCGAGTGTGGCACCCGAGAGTCATACGTCTGGTCCCAGTGTAGAAAAACAGTCGGGCGTCCAAAAAGAGGCGAAAAAAAACAAACAGAAGAAAGTGGTCGGTGACGACCGCCGATAGCACGCTCATCACAGGCTCACCAATGGGAGGCTACATGTTAAAAGTATTTAACCCAGCAACATCTGAACTTATTTGGGAAGTGCCCAGTTTAACCGGTGACGAGGCGCAACAGCAGGTTGCCAAAGCCGTCGCGCAGGCGCCGGCGTGGGCGCAAACACCCATTGCTTCGCGTGCAGCTTTGTTGATCAAAGTGGCGGGCGCACTGCGGGCACAAAAAGCATCGTTGGCAACTTTAATGGCACAGGAAATGGGGAAGCCTCTACATGAGGGGCTTGCTGAGGTGGAAAAAGCCGCCTGGTGTGCTGAGCACTATGCAGAGCACGCCCCTGCCTATTTGGCCAAAGAAGTGATTGCCTCGGATGCCAGCGAAAGTTATGTGCAATTTGAACCTTTGGGTACCATTCTCGGGATATTGCCCTGGAATGCGCCGGTATGGATTGCTTTTCGCTTTTTGGCGCCGGCACTTATGGCAGGTAATACTTGTGTCATGAAACACGATCCCCATGTTCCGAAAAGTGCAGCTGCCATTTTAGCGGCATTTGAAGAGGCCGGGGCCGATGAGGGCCTTGTTGTGAATTTGCCGGTTGAGACCGCCGAGGTGGCAGCGCTTATTGAACACCCAAATATCGCAGCAGTATCGTTTACCGGCTCCAGTGCCGCGGGAGCCAAAGTGGCAAGCCTTGCTGCGGCACATTGGAAGCCTGCAGTTTTGGAATTGGGTGGCTCAGATCCGTTTGTGGTATTGGCTGATGCCGATTTAGACGCGGCGGCCGACGTGGCAGTGTTGTCCAGAATCATTAACGCAGGGCAAAGCTGCATTGCCGCCAAACGGGTGATTGTTGAGAGCCGTGTCTATGACGCGTTTATTGCCTTGGTTAAGTCTCGCCTAGCGGCTTTAAAGGTGGGAGACCCAATGTCAGCCGATACAAAAGTGGGGCCGCTTGCCCGTGAAGACCTTCGTGAACAATTAAACCGGCAAGTTCAAACCACAATTACGCAAGGCGCAAAATGTTTGTTGGGCGGAGAGCTTTCCTCCGGCGCGGGGTGGTATTACCCGGTCACCTTACTGGTGGATGTGACAACCGACATGTGTGCGGCGCAAGAGGAAACTTTTGGGCCTGTGATGGTAGTGATGAAGGCCGATGACGAAGAGCATGCGCTCGCGATTGCCAATCATACCCAGTATGGTTTGGGGGCGGCGGTGTGGACGCAATCGGTTGATAGGGCCAACCGGTTTATTCATGCCCTCAATGCAGGGCAAGTGTCCGTCAATGGTATTGTCAAAACTGACCCAAGGTTACCCAGTGGCGGTATCAAACGTTCCGGCTACGGCCGCGAACTCGGTCCGCACGGCATTAAAGAATTTGTGAATGCTAAACAAGTTTGGGTGAAATAGCGGATTTCACTTCAGCCTAATCGCTGGTAATTATATTATAAGGGTTACCAGCGATTAGACGTGTCAGCGATGAGAACCGCTCAACACGGTGACCACAGCCGATAGCCAGTTTGCTGTATCTGTACGCCTTATGTGCACCGGTCTCTTTCATTTATTTCCATTCTGATATTTTGATTCCATTGAATCTCGTGTAAAGGCGCACTTGAGTGTAGTTTTTTGTAAGCCAACTATCGCCCACAGGGTAGGTGCGTGATAACGTGGTCTCAGCTTCACCATTTATCAATGGTCAGTTTACTAATTGCATCTGTAGCTATAATGGCTACCAGAACACGTTCAGTTTTGATTTGGCGCAAATTCTCCTCACTCAACCGCCCTAAGTTGCTTGATTTCGCGATGTTTGCCCAAATATCAGAGACATGACGCGTAGGGCAGAGCAACCTGCCATTGCACAGCGAAGAGGAAGCAAAATGCGTATCGACAAATTAACCAATCAATTACAAGTGGCCATATCGGATGCTCAATCCATCGCGGTGGGGCGCGATCACAACCAGCTAGAACCCGTGCATTTGATGCAGGCGATGCTTGATCAACAGGGCGGCTCCGTGCGGCCATTACTGGCCGGGGCCGGTTTTGATGTGGCCGGGTTGCGCAATGAATTGAAAAAGGCACTGGATACCGTGGCCACCGTACAGTCACCCACTGGCGATGTGCAGCTGTCTCCTGAACTTGGGCGATTACTGAACCTAGCAGACAAAACGGCTCAGAAAAAGGGCGACAAGTTTATTTCCAGTGAGTCCGTATTAATTGCCGCCATGGAAGATCGCAACAACAGCCTAGGCAAAATATTGTTGCAGTTTGGCGATGTGCAAAGATTGCAACAATCCATTGAGAAAGTGCGCGGCGGTGAGACGGTGGATAACCCCGATGCAGAGTCTAACCGCCAGGCATTGGAAAAATTTACCGTGGACCTTACCGCTCGTGCCGAGAGCGGTAAGTTAGACCCCGTGATTGGCCGCGACGATGAAATTCGACGCACCATTCAAGTGTTGCAACGCAGGACCAAAAATAACCCGGTACTGATTGGTGAGCCTGGCGTGGGTAAAACAGCGATTGTAGAAGGGCTGGCACAGCGTATTGTAAACGGTGAAGTCCCTGAAGGTTTAAAAGACAAACGCCTATTGTCGCTGGATTTGGGCTCGCTTTTAGCCGGTGCGAAATTCCGGGGAGAATTCGAAGAGCGCTTAAAGTCTGTATTAAATGAATTATCCAAACAAGAAGGCCGCATCATTCTGTTTGTGGATGAATTACATACCATGGTGGGTGCAGGCAAAGCGGAAGGTGCGATGGATGCCGGCAATATGCTAAAGCCCGCTTTAGCCCGCGGTGAATTGCATTGTGTGGGAGCGACCACCTTAGATGAATATCGGAAATTTATTGAAAAAGATGCGGCATTGGAGCGTCGCTTTCAAAAGGTATTGGTGGATGAACCCAGTGAAGAAGATACCATTGCTATATTGCGTGGCTTAAAAGAGCGGTACGAAGTGCATCATGGTGTCGACATTACCGATTCAGCGATTATTGCCTCGGCGAAATTGTCGCAACGGTATATTACTGATCGGCAGCTGCCCGACAAAGCCATTGATCTTATCGATGAGGCCGCCAGCCGTATTCGTATGGAAATTGACTCTAAGCCGGAGGAAATGGATCGGCTCGAGCGTAAGTTAATTCAGCTTAAAATTGAGCGAGAAGCCGTTAAAAAGGACGATGATGATGCGTCACGCAAGCGGCTCCAAAAAATCGATGATGACATTGCTTTGCTGGAGCGTGAATACGCCGATCTGGATGAAATCTGGCGCAGTGAAAAAGCGGCATTACAAGGTTCTCAAGGGATTAAATCGAGCTTAGAGCAAGCACGACTGGATTTAGACGCCGCGCGTCGAGCGTCGGATTTGGCACGTATGTCTGAATTGCAATACGGCATTATTCCAGAGCTTGAAAAGCAGTTGGATATGGCGAGCCACGCCGAAATGTTGGAAATGAAACTGTTGCGCAATCGTGTTACCGAAGAGGAAATTGCCGAGGTTGTTTCCAAGTGGACGGGTATCCCCATTTCAAAAATGCTTGAGGGTGAACGAGATAAACTGCTACGCATGGAGGATGCGTTGCACAATCGAGTGATTGGGCAAAACGAGGCTGTTAACGCCGTGGCCAATGCGGTGCGCCGTTCTCGTGCGGGATTGTCAGACCCGAACAGGCCCAATGGCTCATTTTTATTCTTGGGACCCACGGGTGTGGGTAAAACGGAGTTGTGCAAATCTTTGGCTGAATTTTTATTCGATACTCAGGATGCCCTGGTGCGAATTGACATGTCTGAGTTTATGGAAAAGCATTCCGTGGCTCGATTAATTGGTGCGCCGCCTGGATATGTTGGCTATGAAGAAGGAGGGTATCTCACCGAGGCGGTACGTCGTAAACCATACTCCGTTTTACTTTTGGATGAGGTGGAAAAGGCCCACCCCGATGTGTTTAATATTTTATTGCAAGTATTGGAAGATGGTCGCTTAACCGATGGTCAAGGCCGCACAGTGGACTTTAAAAATACCGTGGTGGTGATGACTTCGAATTTAGGGTCCGACCGGATACAAGAAATCGCCAATAATAAATCGTTTGACGTTATCAACGTTGACGGATCTGCTGATTTAGAAGGTGACAATCAACATCGTTACCAAGCTATGAAAGATTCGGTTATGGAAGTGGTGGTGCAGCACTTTCGTCCTGAGTTTATCAATCGCGTGGATGAAGCGGTTGTCTTTCATCCATTAGCTCGCGCGCAAATTCGCGGTATCGCCAGTATCCAGTTGGAGCTCCTACAAAAACGCTTGGCTGAGCGTGATTTGGGTTTGACTGTAAGCGATGAAGTAATGGACAAAATCGCAAAAGCGGGATTTGACCCGGTGTACGGTGCACGTCCCTTAAAACGGGCTATCACCACCTTGCTAGAAAACCCATTAGCACAAGAAGTCTTGGCCGGTAAGTTCGCACCGGGTGATACCATTGTGGCGACCTTGGATGATAAAAAAGGGGGTGGAACGGTGCGCTTTGACAAGCAAGCGCGCTAGTGGCTATTGCGTTTAGCTAACGGGTAAGCGGATTGAGGATTATTGGTGAACCCCCAAAAGCGCAATCACAGCGCTTTTGGGGGCAAGGTCGTATGTGGATGGATAAGCTAAAGCTAAGGCTAACGTTTATCGGCGCGGTTTAAAAAGGGTTGTTCTCTGACAAATACTTTAAGGTTAATACGTAATTGCGCTCCGAGAGTGCAGCAAAATTCAATTGGTCTTTTAGTGCCAAGTAGGTGGTTTGATCATTGCCGAAACCATAAGAATGCCAGGTTACCCAAAATGCGACGTTTTTGTAGGAGCTTTCCAATCGATCTGCATAGGCAGTGGTATCAAAGCTGTTTCGCTCTGTATTAATGCCAGCTGCATCTGCGGGTGTTTGGTTAAAACGCGCCATGCCTAAGGGCTTATCGAGATTACTTAGGGCTTTATAGTCATAAATGGCCAGCTCGTCCGACTCACTGATGGCCCCCACCACATCGACGTAGCTTTGGCCGTCCGTATCAGGGAGGGCCCAGTCCACGGGGGCGTAGGAGGGAAAATCACCGCTTTGCGCAGGGCTATATACCCACAGTAAGTTGTCCAGTTCTTTTTCTTCAGTGAGATAGTCATACATATCGCGCCAGAGGTTGGTATACAGGCTGGCATCGTTCGTGTCGTTTTCATCGAAACTTGCGGCAAGGCCCCACCAGTAGTCGTCGGTATTGGGCGAAGGCAGGGGGCGCCAAAGGATGGGGATATCATTGTCTTCAAAATACTGTAAGCGATCGGCAATGGCATCTAAGCGGTTGTGCCAAATGGTGTAAAGCGTGTTGCCTTCGCTCACAAGGGATGCCAAATCTACATCGTCGTTGTGGGCGAGTGCGTCCGTGTTACCAGGGTTTCCATTCGCATCGCTGCCATCGTTTATCCAGGGATTTAGAGGCATCCAACTGATCATCACAATACCACCCGCATCAGCATGGGCTTTAAGCTTGGCATTCGCCTCGTTTAAGGCTTCTGCTGTATAAACGCGTTCGTATTCATAGTCGATGCTGACGATGGCGGGCTTAAGAGCACCAAATGCATTAAATAAATTATTATAGGAGGGGGCGGTGCTATTCGTGCTGGCAATCTGGTTGCCATAACCCGCATTTTGTCCCATTAATACGCCGTCTTTACTGGCTTCATTGCAGGTAAGGTTGGCGAGATAGTTGTATAGGTTTACTCCCTTACTGATGAGATCTGGGTTGCTGGCGGTCTGGGCGCAATCGGGCGCCTCGACCGTGTCTTCGCCATTGCTGAATCGTTTATTGTACCCCGCTTCACAGGCGGTCAATGTGGTCAGCACGATGGCCAGAAGAGGGGCGTAATGGTAAAACCGCATACATACTCCAATAGAATCATCCAAATTATTGTGGCATAGCTTTGCGCGCGCCAGGGAACCTCTGATCAAGCCCAAACAGTTTCTGGTCTACAGAGCTTTTCGAGATCAAGGCAGTGTTTTACAGGCATACTGGTGGTCTGTCAAAAAACACTAAAGAAGAGGTCGGAAAGCTCTGTAGGCGTCCGAAGGGCGCGCCCTCAAGGTTCACTTGGCGGTGTTCTTTGCTTGTTAAGGGCTACGGCCGTTAACTTTACAAAGTGCCTAGCCAATTGAACCCTGAGGGCTCGCGCACGACTGCATGGAAGCAGGAGGTAGAGCGACGCAGGACGCCCAAGCCGAGAAGCCATTTGGACTTAATCAGAGATTCCCCAGGTTAGTGCCGCACATTTATGGATGGTTCCGAATGAGCGGAAGTTACTAAAAAGTCATTTCTGGCACGTGGTTGGGAACCACCAACTCACCACCGGTCAGCTGGACAATTTCTTCTATGGTGGTACCTGGCGCATGCTCCATAAGCCAAAATTTGCCGTCGTGGATTTCGATGTAAGCCAAGTCTGTGACCACTTTTTTGATGCAGCCTGCGCCGGTGAGCGGCAGGGTACACTGGGGCAGGAGTTTGGATTCGCCGTGTTTGCTGGCGTGGGTCATGGTCACCACAATGTTTTCCGCACCGGCGACCAAGTCCATGGCACCACCCATGCCTTTAATTAATTTTCCAGGGATCATCCACGAGGCGATATTACCCTGTACATCCACCTCAAAGGCGCCGAGCACGGTAAGGTCCACATGCCCTCCTCTGATCATGGCAAAGGATTCTGCGCTGTCAAAAATCGAGGCCCCGGTGGCTGCGGTGACGGTTTGTTTGCCCGCATTGATCATATCGGGGTCGACGTCGTCTTCTGTGGGGAAGGGCCCCATTCCTAGAAGTCCGTTTTCCGATTGAAGCATGACCTGCATGCCTTCGGGAATGTAATTGGCCACCAAGGTTGGAATTCCGATTCCAAGATTGACATAGAAGCCATCTTGCAGCTCTTTGGCCACACGCATGGCGATTTGTTCACGAGTCAATGGCATGCTGCACTCTCCTATGCTTGTACGGTGCGACGTTCAATTCGTTTTTCGAATTGACCTTGAATCAGCCGGTTCACATAAATGCCGGGGGTGTGGATGTTGTTGATGTCCAAGGTGCCGGGCGGCACAATTTCTTCAACTTCGACCACGGTAACTTTACCGGCGGTGGCCGCCAAGGGGTTAAAGTTTCGCGCCGTATGACGGTAAATAACATTGCCGTAGGTATCTGCTTTCCAGCCTTTGACGATGGCAAAGTCACCGACGATGGATGGCTCCAATATATGGGGGCGACCGTTGAATTCGCGGACTTCTTTGCCCTCGCCAATGGGCGTGCCATAGCCCGTAGCAGTATAAAATGCGGGAATACCCGCGCCACCAGCGCGCATTTTCTCTGCGAGGGTGCCCTGGGGAGTGAGCTCGACCTCTAGTTCGCCACTTAACAATTGTTTTTCAAAGAGGGCGTTTTCTCCCACGTAGGAGGAGATCATTTTTTTGATTTGTTTGTCTTCTAACAATATACCGAGGCCAAACCCATCCACGCCGCAATTGTTTGACACAATGGTCAGCCCCTTGGTACCCAGGGTTTTAATCTGCGCGATTAGACCCTCTGGAATGCCGCAAAGGCCAAAACCACCGGCGATGATTGTCATGTTGTCTTCCAAACCAGCGAGTGCTTCTTCATAGCTGGATACCACTTTGTTTAACCCTGACATCGCAAACTCCTATGGACGAGAAGTAAAGCGTGTGACAATACTCCAAATGACTTCGGAGAACGCTGTGAACAACAACCTGGTGCTTATCGGTATGCCGGGTGCGGGTAAAAGCACTCTGGCAAAAGCCTTGGCGCAGCGCCTGGGGTGGCCCTTTGTAGACACCGATGGCCAAATCGAGCAAGCCTATCAGCAAACGCTACAACAACTCCTTGATAAGCACGGTTATCTTAAGATGCGCGACATTGAGTCGGGTGTGATTCTGCAACACGCATACCCGCCACCGCGTATTATTGCCACGGGCGGGAGTGTGGTGTATTCCGATGACGCAATGCAACATCTTCGGTCTCATGGTAGGTGTATTTATCTTCAGGTACAACCAGATTTGTTGAAAAACCGCTTAAATAACCTGTCCAATAGAGGGTTTAATCACGCTCCCGGGCAGACGTTCGAAGATGTTTTTGCAGAGCGCTCAGCGCTTTACCAAAGGTATGCCGATGACACACTGGAAATCCAAGCCGGAGAATCGGTTGCGGCCACCGTTGGTAAACTCGAAAAACGATTGGCAATTAATGGCGCTTAAATCATCTTTTGAGAGGTGGTTCACATCGGTGGCCCATGGTCTGCGGACGGCATCAACTTTTGTCTTCTGACCGCTTTTAAAAATCACACAAAATGACTAATATTTCGTCACACTCTGGTCGTTGGCCAGTTAAGGTGTGCACGCTACAACGTGCTTTCTGTTTTGGTGTTATTTCTTTTGCCCACTGTCTAAGTGGGCCTTTTTTAGCGCCAGTCATAACCGCTGGGGTCGAGCGACGTTGTAAAGGCTCGGTCATCCAATTTGCCATTTAATTTATTACTCAAAACACTGACTGCTAAAGTGGGTATTCAGTGGTGTATTTGACTTGCTTGAGGGCGAAAGTGGAGTTGACGGATGCCACGTTGGGTAAATGCACAATGGTTTTTTTGAGTAAGCGTTCGTAGTCATCCACATTTTTGGCCACCACGTGAAGTACATAATCCTTGTCGCCACTGGTTGAATAGCACTCGACGATTTCTTGAACGTCCTGCACGGCATTTTCAAAGGCATTGAGGGACGCTTCATCATGGCTTTTAATAATGATGTAAGCGTGTACTGTGACTCCGAGATGAATTTTTTGTCGATCGAGCAGGGCAACTTTTGCGCGAATAAACCCCTCTTGCTCCAAACGCTTTATTCGTCGCCAGCAAGGTGTATGTGATAGGCCTACGCGATCGCCAAGGTCAGCCATGGAGATTTCGGCGTTGATTTGAAGCAGCCGCAAAATTTTCAGGTCGTAGTCATCTAGCTGATAGCGGGAGGGGTTTTGATCCATAGGGTTAGCCAATTTTTTATATTTGTCGCACAATTGGTGGCATAATGACGCCTTTTGTAACACGAGCTCAAGCCCTATGTTCGAATCCATACAACCTTTGGCGGCGGATCCTATTCTTGGGTTAATGGCACTGTTTCGCGAGGACACTAACCCCAACAAAGTCGATCTGGGTGTGGGCGTTTATCGCAACGAACAGGGCCAAACGCCTGTGTTGGCGGCAGTCAAAGAGGCCGAAGCGCGAGTCATCAGGTCTCAGTGTACCAAGGCTTATGTGGGGCCAGCGGGAAATGAGGCGTTTAACCAGGCTATGGCTACATTATTATTGGGCCAGAATAGTGCGTGCCTAGAAGATGGATGCGCCACCTTTGTGCAAACTCCCGGCGGGTGCGGGGCGCTGCGGGTGGCAGCTGAATTATTAAAAGCCAACAAACCAGATACCACCATTTGGGTGAGCGATCCTACTTGGGGGAATCACATCCCGTTACTCGGCAATAGTGGTCTGAACATTCGTACCTACCCCTATTACGACCCGAATACCAATGGGTTAAAAACCGATGCTATGCTCGACGCCTTGGCGCAGGTCCCAAAGGGTGATGTGGTCCTGCTCCATGGATGTTGCCACAATCCTACAGGCGTAGACCTTGGTATGGAGCATTGGCAAGCCATAGCTGCGCTTGCCCAGAAACAGGGCTTTACGCCCTTTGTGGATATGGCCTACCAAGGTTTTGCCGAAGCCGTGGAAGCCGATGCAGAAGGCCTCAGATACCTTTGTCGACAATTAGATGAGGTATTGATCGCGGCTTCATGCTCTAAAAACTTTGGCTTGTACCGTGAGCGGGTGGGCGTGGTTGGCGTGGTTGGTGCAAATGCGACCACTGCATCGGCCATTAAAACTCACATTCTAACGATTGTCCGAGGCATCTATTCTATGCCCCCGGATCATGGTGCAGCCATTGTCACCACCTTGTTGGAGGATGAGGCGTTGAAGTCACTTTGGCTGGAAGAAGTGGGGCAGATGCGTGATCGAATTCAAACTATGCGCACGTTATTTAGTGAACTGATGAGAAAAGAGTTGGGCAGCAGTCGGTTTGATTTTGTGGCGGTGCAGAAGGGCATGTTTTCTTTTTTAGGCATAACACCCTATGAAGTCGGTGCTTTAGCTGATCGATTTGGCATATATATGCTTGAATCGTCACGTGCGAGCATTGCTGGTTTGAACCATAATAGTATTAACTACGTTTGCCACGGGATCGCGGAAGTTTGCCGCAATAGTCAACCAAACGATTAAATTGTGCTCAAGTGTGCAAAACGAAAGCAATACATCATATGGGCGTAGTCAGTGAGAGATGTAATTGGGTATACTTTCGCGATATTGTGTAAATTTTATACATGTGTGCGCTGATAATCGCATCTGCCTGCCGGTGAGTCTAAAGGCCATCACAGGGATCAAGAAGTAGAAGAAGTTTAAAGAGGCACTATGTCATCCAACACTACCAGACTTCACGTGGGTGATCTTCGCGTAGGAATGTTCGTCTGCAAGCTAGATAAAGACTGGCTGGAAACACCTTTTTTGATGCAAGGGTTTCGCATTGAGGAAGAGGGCGATATCGACGTGATTTCCGAATATTGTAAGTATGTTTGGATTGATGATCAGAAATCCCGGGTTAACGGTGATGATGCCAGCTCTAATGTGGGCACGGCAACTTTTGCGCGCGCGGATGCTGAAGTGTTCGCTTATGAGGTGCCCGTAGAAGAGGAGCGCCGGAAGATGTTTGGGGCGTTTCAGCAGGCGCGAACGCTGACCAAAACCATGTTAGACGATATTCGTTTGGGCGGTGTTATCAATACCGAGTCTGCGCGTGAAACGGTAGGGGAGTGTGTCAAATCGGTTATTCGGCATCCTGATGCATTGCAGTGGATGTCTAAAATGCGCAGCGAGAACGAGTACACAGCTGAGCATTGCCTCAATGTTTGTATCTTGGCCATCGCCTTTGGGCGGCAATTGTGTATGACAGAGGAAGAGCTACACTCCTTGGGGTTGTGTGGCCTTTTGCACGATGTTGGAAAAATGAAGGTACCACCGGAGGTCTTGAATAAACCCGGCAAGCTCAACCGGCAAGAGATGCGCATGATGATGGCGCATACGATTCACGGTCGAAACCTGTTGCTGAGTTCGCCAGGTGTCTATGGTGGCGCTGTGGATGTGGCCTACAGTCATCACGAGCGTATGGACGGCTTGGGGTACCCTAGAAAGTTGCCTGGGGCGAATATTTCTCGTATTGCCAAAATTGTTTCCATTGTGGATGCTTACGATGCCATGACAGCCGATCGCTGCTACCAAGAAGCTAAGACCTCCACAGAAGCCATTCGTATCATCTACAAAGAGCGCGGTACCCATTTCGATGAACAGTTGGCGCTTAAGTTTTTGCAAACTGTGGGGTTGTATCCCCCTGGCAGTATTGTGGAGCTGCATTCTGGCGAAGTGGGTGTCGTGATTGAGGCTAACCAACGTTTTCGTCAGCTTCCGCGTGTTTCCATTGTGCGTGACAAGGATAAACAACCTTTGGAAAAAGAATACATTCTTGACTTGTCTAGAGTGGAATCCGGAGAGTTACCACGAGATTGCTTGGTCAAACAGGTTTGGAAGGACAACAGCTTTGGCATTTCATTGCGCGATTATATGTTCCAAGCGGTTGTTTGATCATCCGCCCCCTAACACGCTCCTCTTTTTTTCCTCATTATGAAACCGGATATCATTACCCGCGAGGGGTTTGAAGCACTTAAGTCTGAATTAGATCACCTTTGGCGTGTGGAACGCCCAGAGGTGACTCAAAAGGTGAGTTGGGCAGCTTCGCTCGGTGATCGAAGTGAAAACGCAGATTATCAATACAACAAAAAACGCTTGCGCGAGATTGATCGGCGCGTGCGCTTTTTGCGCAAGCGATTGGATGTGCTTAAAATTGTGGACTATTCGCCTGAGCAGGAGGGGCGTGTGTTTTTTGGCGCTTGGGTGGAAGTTGAAAATGATCAGGGTGAGGTGCTGCGTTTTCGAATAGTGGGGGCCGATGAGATCTACCAACGTAAAGACTATATTTCCATTAATTCGCCAATGGCTCGGGCGTTACTGAAAAAGGCGGTGGACGAAGAGGCCATCGTCAGAACGTCAGAAAAAGCGGTCGAATGGGTGGTTACCCAAATTCGGTACGACAAGCCTGATCAAATGAACTAGGCCTCAGTATTGAGCCTTAGCGTTTTGCAACACCGGCAGCGCTTTTCAATGCAGGTCCAGCACGTCAATGTAAAAAGCTAATTCTGTTTCCAATTGATTCACAATGGTTTCAGTACTTCTAAACCCATGGCCCTCATCTTGGTAGGTGACATACACCACCGGCAGACCTTTGGCGCGTACGGCACTTACCATGGCTTGTGCTTGGTTGGGTGGCACGACTTTATCTTGCAAGCCTTGAAACACCAGCATTGGGCAATCGATATCATCCACATGATGAATGGGGGAGCGGCTTTGGTACACCGCTTTTTTCTCGGGGTAGGGTCCGATCAGTGAATCCAAGTAGCGTGCTTCAAATTTGTGGGTGTCGGTGGCTAAGGTTTCTAGGTCCCCAATGCCATATAGACTTACACCACATTGAAATTTGGATTTTTGCGTTAGCGCGGCAAGCACGGTAAACCCGCCAGCGCTACTGCCCCGAATGACGATCCGTTGGGGTGCGACCCACTTGGCTTGGGTGGCGTGGTCGGCGGCGCTGCACATGTCTTCCACATCCTTAACCCCCCACATGTGTGCGAGTGCTTGTCGATACGTTCGACCATACCCGGTGCTGCCGCGGTAATTTACATCAACGACGGCAAAGCCGCGACTTGTCCAATATTGAATTTTCAGGTTGAGCGCCAAGTCTGTCTGCCCAGTTGGGCCACCGTGGCAAATAAAAATGGCTGGAGGGGCGTCATTCTCTGGGCCGTAAAAGCGGCTGTTTTTTGGAGGGTAAAAAATGGCGTGGGCCGTCTCGTTTTGTGTGGTTTGAAAACTAAAATGTTCGCCTTGGGCGATGTTTTCTTCGTCAATGGGCGCTTTAGGAGCCACTAAGACTTTCAATTGACCGTTTGAATATTGCCAAAGAGCATTGGCCGTTGTTGCGCTGGCGCCTAACAAAAGGGCTTGCCCATTCTGTGTGACCACCCCCGCGGTTGTGACCACGGGAGCCTCAATGGGTTCGAGCTCCCAAAGGTCCTGACCGCGGTCCCGAAGTAACGCGATTTGCCAATGATTGTTTTGGGTGTAAGTCACCAGTAATGTTTGGCTGTCCAATACACCATAAGTGCGCATATCCAACGTCCAGAGGGGGGTGGCAAATTCAGCACAGATATCCGTCAGCACTTGTAAGCTGCCATCGGTGCGGTTCCATAGCACTGGGCGCCACCATTCATCGCAATCATCGATCCATACCAGCCGAGCGTCATCTAACCACTCCGGTTGAAACACGCTGCTCTGTCCAGAGCTCACAGCCTTGGGTGAAGACATTGCGCCACCGTCTAAAAGCGTTGCCACCCAAAGTTGGGTGTTGTCCCAAGGCATATTGGGATTGTTCCAAGTGATGAATGCAAGCTGCTCGCCGCTAGGAGACAGCGTTGGATAAGCATAAAAATCATGACCTTGCGCCAACGGGGTGACTGGGTTGAACGCCGAGTGTGTGGCAATGGCCACCAATGTGTGGGTAACAGCCTGGTCGGTGTGTGTTTCACATACGGCCAATAAACGCCGCCGCTTTTTGTCCAATACCAGTTGGGCATAGCGACAATTCGGTGTTTCGGTGAGCTCGGTGATGGACCCCGTGGGTTGGTGTAGATGATAGACCTGTTGACACTCGGCATTCACAAAGTACACATCGTCGCCAGCCACACAATAGGCACCGCCACCGTATTCATTCACCCGCGAGCGCGCGCTCCAGGGCGCGGGCAGACATTCCTCAATTTGACCGCTGGGACCCCGGCAAAGCAGGGTGATACGGCCCTTTTCCTCTGGGCGGCTTTCTAGCCAGTACTGATGACCGCCATCCATTAGCGGTTGGTTCATTCGCGGGTTGGCGCTGGCGACTTGTGTTGCCGAAAGTGGCGACGGCCAAGTGCCATAGGGCAGGGTATGAGTTGTCATGACTTGGTTGAATTTTGAGGGTGTGGATTTGGCACTATACGCAAATGTTTAATGTAACCCAAGTTATCTAATACACGTGTATGCCACGCCTTACTTGTTTCGAGGCTGGCGAAAGGGGAAAAGATGGTGGTGAGGGCTGACAACAGGTTGCGCGGATAGTGTATGTATTACCGGCGATATGATCCCAGTCTGTACGTAACAGGATGGTTTTGGGCATTTGGCTATTAAATTGACCCTATTGACGGCGTTAGAGAGTGGGTTGTCTGTCTGGGTTGAGTTTTCTGGTACGAATTCGGCACTATATGCGCATGACGACTTTAACCCAATCTATCCAGCTCGCCCTGGCGCCCTTGAGTGATGTTTCCCGAATCTGGGTGGCGTACAGTGGCGGTGTGGATTCCACTTGTTTGTTGCATGTCATCGCACGGCAGGATTGGGGTGTGCCCGTTTCGGCCATCCATGTGAATCACCAACTCTCTGAAAACGCCAGCCACTGGCAAACCCATTGTGAGGCGGTCGCCCATAATCTGGCCGTGCCATTGGTGGTTGAGCAGGTTGTGGTCAAAACCCAACAACACGGATTAGAGGCCGCAGCACGGCAAGCGCGTTACACCGCTTTTGCCAAGCACTTAGGCCCGGGCGATGTACTAATGTGCGCGCACCACGCACAAGATCAAGAAGAAACGTTTTGGTTAAGGGTTTTACGCGGTGCGGGGGGGGCGGGGCTATCGGCCATGGCGCCTTATCAAGTGCGTGGTCATTACCATCTATTGCGACCTTGGTTAGCAATAGATAAGGCAGATTTACTCGCTTATGCCAACCAACATTCCTTAACCTGGGTGGAAGACGAAAGCAATTACCAGAGTGCATTTGATCGGAACTACCTACGTCTCAAAGTTCTACCATCTGTGGCGCAACGCTGGCCGAATTCTGCACAAAAGGCGGGGGCCTCGGCCGGCCTTTTGGCTCAGGAGCAATGCCTGCTGCGGCAATATGCAGAAGAAGACTTGGAAAAGCTCAAGCCTTCACTCGCGCGGTTGGGACATTGTATTGAGAGTGACTTTCTGAAGCGCTGGCCTAAAGCAAGAAGCCTACACGTTCTCCGGCATTGGCTTGCCCGGCATCTGCCCATGGCGGCGACGGCTGCGCAATTGGAGCAGATCTACGCGCAGTTATGGGCCAAAGAGGATCAGCAGCCCCTGGTACAAATTGGACTCATACACATCAGGCGATATAAAGATCGGCTCTATTGTTTGCCTGCAAGCACAGTTGAACCGGAGCAAGAAGCCTGCTTGGAGGTTACCACCGGCGCAGAAGTCTATGCGATTCCCGGTGGCGGCCAGTTACGTTTTCGTGAAACCGGTATCGGCCTGAAGCCAGGGCGCTATCAGGTGCGGTTTCGGTCGGGGCCTGAACGCTGTTCACCCTATGGACGAGAGCATTCACAAACGCTTAAAAAGTTGTTACAGGAAGTGGCCCTTGAGCCATGGTTACGCCATCGGGTGCCCTTGCTGTTCGACGGAGAAAAGCTCGCCGCGGTGGGGGATTTGTGGGTTGAAAAAAGCCACTGTGTGCAACACGGTGGCTATAGTGTTCGTTGGGAATTTGTCTAGCCGGTATTAAAACCGGTAAACCAAACTGGTGTTGTACTCGGTATTGGTTTTGCTGTTGTCTATTGGTGGTGTGGCGTTTAAATTCTGTGCGGGCTCACTGTCGTGTTTAGCTTGGTAGCCCACTTTGAGTGCCAGCGCGCCAGTCATTTTAACGGTTAAGCTAAAGGTGGTTAAGGCCCTAAGGTCGCTACTGTTCTCGGCGCTCGGCTGAACATATACAGTGCTCGCCAAAGTGGTTTTGTCGTTTAAGACGTGGGTATAGGATGCATAAGCATTGACACGCCACTGTTCGCTTTCGTCTTCGTAGCTCACTAAATCCATTTTTTCACGCTCGTAAAATGCGCCGATGCCAAGCGCCAACGAGAAGGTATCCACCTCACTGGCTACCACAAATCGCGCGCCGCCACCGGCCAGTGTACGTGAGGCCAGGTTAGAGAATTCGTCTTCCTCCCATTGTAAAAAGGCTTCTGAGGCAATTTGGGGTGAAAGCCGATGCGACCAGCGCGTATGTACGAAGGCCTCGTCTGAGTCCTTGATGTTCCGAGTGGAGCCGTACTCACCGGAGGCGATGATCAAAAATTGATTGTCAGATTTACGGTAGGTGAGCTTACTGGCCACGCCGTAGTCTTTCTCTTCCTTGTCGCCAGTTTTACCTGCAAAATTCAGCTCTACTGCGCCACTGAACCCTTCTTTTGGAGGGCCAGGTCGCTGATTTTCAATATTTGAAATGGCCCATGAGATGCTAGAGCCGCACAAAAGTACAAGCCCCGCGAGGGCGGGAATCATCCGTTTGGGGGGGTGAGCTTTGCCGAGCCGAGCCATAGGGCACTCCTTAAAAGGCGCTATGTTAACGCGATAGATAGGTGAGAACGACCAATTCAAAGTCTCAATTTTAGCTTTGTCCCCTAATGATTGTTGTAATTGCAGAACAAGTTTGGCTGTTTCGCTTACAATAGTGGGCTTTTAACCGAGGCGCGTGATTATGGCCCCATCCAAACATAAACCCGACGCAAAATCGCTGCAAAAAAAACACCAAGCGCTTTTGCATTCTGAGGATAAAAAGGTGATATCCCACGTGCAACGTGATCATGAGGATTGGGTGTTGCATACCGTTATGATTGAAGGTAGTGATGTGCCCTTCAAATTTAAACGTAAAGATCGGTATCAATCCCTGCAGGGGGCGCGCGTAAACTTGACTTACTATGCAGCGGTGGAAAGCGTCGCTGGGCTCGAGTTTGAAATTATGAATGTGGTACGTATTAAGCGTGCATAATCAGCCGGCCGATATTGGCTAAGGAAATCACATGGCAAATTCACTATGGGGGAAGCCCCTATTCTGGAAGGCCCTGTTCTGGGTCGCACCTTCTTTGCTATTGGCAGGTTGCATAACAGCCTCAAATACAGAAGTGAAGCCCGAACTTTCGAGCCACTCAGAAGAGCAAGTCGAACGTTTAACTTTAACGCATGGGCAAAGCCGTTTGGAGGTTACGCCTCAAATTGGCGGGCGTGGGCTGTTTTGGGCGCTCGAAAATCAACCCAATTTATTATTGGTCGGTGACGCGGTAGCACGCTACCCCTTCCCCGAAATTACACTGGATTCAAAGTATTGGGGCTATTTGGGGAATATCGTGTGGTTAAGCCCTCAATCACAATGGTGGAAACAGCAGACGCTATACGCGGATAAAAGCGCGGATGGCAATGCCTGGCCCCCGGACCCGTATGTGGTATTAGGCGAGAATACTGTCACGCAAATGACGCCATCTGAAATCATCATGTCGGGCGCTGAAAGCCCCATTTCCGGTGTGAAGATAGTAAAGCGTTGGGCAATAGAACCGGCGGTGCCGGGCGCCATTCGATTGGAGGCTTCGCTCGAAAATATTCGATCCGAAACCGTAAAATGGGGTGCATGGTTTAATTCGCGCTTGCGTCTGTCAGGCCAATTGTATGTGCCCGTTATGGCAGACGACGACGTGACCTTTATGGCGTTTCCCGGTCATCAATTTATGCCAAATTATACGATTGTTGACGGGGTGTTGGTAATGGATACGGCGGCCATTAATGGCATCACCAAGGGCAAGTTTAAAATTCAACCCAGTAAAGGTTGGATGGCCGTCCATCAAGGAGAGCAGCTTTGGGTTTTTCGATTCAAACCTTTGCCGCGCGAGGCGATTCATTCCGAGCAGGGGCAGGTGGAATGGTTTATCAATGCCGACCCTCAAAAGCCTCAATACAATTTGTTGGAAATGGAATTACACGGCGCTTACAAGAGTATCGCGCCGCAGGGCGTGCTGAAATGTGCAATGGTTTGGCAGCTTCACGCCTTGCCCAAAAACGCCAGTCAAACACAAACGTTAAACGCCATCCATGCGGCGCTCAAGACCCCTTTGCAATGGCAATAAAGGTCATCTTCAGGTGAGGCTTAAATTGACAACCGAGAAATAATTATGAGCGTTATCATTCAAATTGATGCCCTTGGCAAAACCTATGATTCGGGTTTGGTGGCGTTAAATAGTATTCAGTTGTCTATTGTAAAAGGTGAAATTTTGGCTTTGCTCGGCCCTAATGGTGCTGGTAAAACCACATTGATCAGTATCATCTGCGGCATTGTGAACCCCAGTAGTGGTCGTGTGTTAGTAGACGGCCATGACATTGTTAAAAATTACAAGGATGCACGAAAATGCATTGGCTTGGTGCCGCAAGAGCTCGCCACGGATGCCTTTGAAAGTGTGTGGGCGACCGTACGCTTTAGCCGAGGTTTATTTGGCAAGCCACCTAACGATGCCTATTTGGAAGAAGTGCTCAAGAGTTTGAGCCTTTGGGAAAAACGCCATAGCCGTATCATGCAATTGTCTGGCGGTATGAAACGCCGCGTACTGATTGCCAAAGCCTTGTCCCATGAGCCCAGTATCCTGTTTTTGGATGAGCCCACTGCCGGTGTGGATGTTGAACTGCGCCACGACATGTGGATGCTGGTGAAACGTTTAAGGGATAGGGGTGTGACGGTAATTCTCACCACCCACTATATTGAAGAGGCCGAAGAAATGGCCGACCGGATTGGTGTCATCAATAAGGGTGAACTCATATTGGTGGAAAATAAAACCACACTGATGCAGCAGTTGGGAAAAAAGCAGCTGACGTTACAGTTGCTTCACCCGCTAGAGGCGATACCGCATGCATTAAAAGCTTTTAAGCTGGAGTTGAGTTCGGGCGGTTTGGAGTTGATATACACCTTTGATACCCAACAGGATCAAACCGGTATTGCGGAGTTATTGCGCGCGCTGGATGCTGCAGGTATCGAATTTAATAATTTGCAAACCGAGCAAAGCTCGCTAGAAGATATTTTTGTGGATTTGGTGAGGGAGCAACAATGAACATCTATGCGATCATGGCCATCTATCGATTTGAAATGGCGCGCACCGGCCGCACGCTGATGCAAAGTATTGCGTCTCCGGTATTATCCACCTCCCTGTATTTTATTGTATTTGGTTCGGCCATCGGCTCGCGTATGGTGGAGATAGACGGCGTTCCCTATGGTGCTTTTATTGTACCGGGTTTGATTATGCTCTCGCTGATGACGGAGAGCGTCTCAAATGCCTCGTTTGGTATTTATATGCCAAAGTTCACCGGTACCATCTATGAGCTATTGTCGGCCCCCATTTCAGCGATTGAGGTGGTGATGGGTTATGTGGGGGCGGCGGCCAGTAAGTCGTTAATCCTGGGGGTATTAATCTTGGCCACGGCGCGATTGTTTGTGCCGTATCAGATTGAACACCCTGTGTGGATGTTGAGTTTTCTTGTGCTGATTTCAGTATCTTTTAGTTTGTTTGGTTTTATTATCGGCATCTGGGCTGATGGCTTTGAAAAGCTGCAAATCATACCTTTGATGGTGATTACACCGTTGACTTTTTTAGGGGGTAGCTTTTACTCCATTCATATGTTGCCCGAGGTGTGGCAGAAGCTAACACTGTTTAACCCAGTGGTGTATTTGGTCAGTGGATTTCGTTGGAGTTTTTATGGCCAATCGGATGTGGCCATTGGCATCAGTACGGGTGTGACGTTGTTATTCTTACTGACCTGTTTGACCATAGTGACTTGGATGTTTAAAACCGGTTACCGTATCAAACAGTAGCGTTTGTGGGGGTCCGTTTTTACCTCGACACACTGAAATATAAGCCGAATGTGGCCCTTGGTACTGCGCAAGGCTTTTTTATGAATCGTCTGCTGAGTCAGTCAGGCGTTTGATTTTAAAGGTGAGCGCGACGGCCCAAATCATTGCCAACACCATAATCAAGGTGCCAATAGCAAAGCTTATGTTGGCGAAAGTGTTGGCACTGTCTAATTGGCCCGTCATGGTGAGCAAGTTGCCCCAGTCGTGAGCTTCTTCCCCCATTCCACGAATTAAGGGTATGGCTCGGTAGGGGGCATCTTTAATGTACGGCGCCACATCAATAAAGTTTTGTCCACACCACCACAGCATAATACTGGCGGCGAAATTATCCCGTTGTTGGAATGAAAACGCCCACAAAAATACCAGCGGCAGCAGTATTTGAAACAAACTGCCACCCAAAATTGTTATAAATCGCCCAAAGGGCATAAACAATACATGCCCAAATTCGTGAAATGGCAGGTTCACGTTGTGTAAAAAAGAAGAGCCAATACTTTCCCAGTTCACGCCACCAATGATAAAGCTCCCGCCCCACAGCGTGAAAAGAGCTGCCAAGGTTGCCCGCCAAATCCAACTGGTTGGGTCCACCTGTTTAGGCGCTTGCATGAAGTGCGTTTTTAGTCGTGTTTTTAAGGGTATGACGGCTTCACAGGTGAATTCGGTGGCCGGCTGCGGTTCAGGCGGGTTAGCGGTGGATGCCTGGTTGCTTCCACGCCATTTTTTATAGGCTATACCACAGCGAGGGCATACGCCTTTCATAACATGGCGATCAGAAGGTTGGCGTTGATACTGGCATTTAGGGCATAGCATGGTGCGATTCGCTTAGCGCACGGGTAATTGTTTGGGTTAAGTGTAGCAGCCGGTAATACACAGGCACCTGCCAATTAAAAGGCAGTTGGGCGTTTTGTGACGTTAAATGGTCTGAGGCGGCTAATCCCGCTTGACAGGTTGGGTTTGCTCCAGTGATTTGAGGGTCTTTTGCAGCTCCTCAGTGCTGCACTGCTGTCGTCTTAGACGCTTGGCTACAGCCAATGTGGTGCGAAATTGACGCACAAAGCGCCGACAGCGGTGGCACAAGGCCAAATGCAGGTACCAGCCTACCTTTTTATGCCAGGGGAGGTTGGCATCCAGGTAGTGGCTGGCACGGTGGGCAATGTCTTTGCATTTTAGCATTCACCGGTCTCCTGGTAATGCGCGATCACTTTAAACAACTTCAACCGTGCCCGATGAAGCAGCACTCTTACATTAGAGTCTTTAATGTCCAAAGTGTTACAAATCTCCTCCAACGGCATTTGCTCGATGTCTCGGAGGATGAAAACGGCTTTTTGTGCGGGCGGAAGCTGAGTGAGAGTGTGATCGATACAGGTTTGGAGCTGAGCCTGCTCCAACAGCTGGTCAGGAGAGTCCATATGCCAGGTGGCTATTGGGTTTGCCCAGTGGCCATTGGCGACAAATCGACCTGCGAGTGGGTCTTCTGCGTCGCTTAATCCTTCCAAAGAGACTGAGCGGGACTCCTTTCTCAGCCGGGTTTTGGCATGGTTGCTGACGATGGTAAATAACCAGGATTTGACCTTAGAGCGCCCTTCAAATTTGGGCAAGGCATTGTGTGCCATCAACCAGCTTTCTTGTACCACCTCATCGGCCAAAGCCTCACCAATAATGGACCGCGCGACTGTGGTAAGCGTGCTATGAAACTCGCGTACCATAGCGGCAAAAATAACGTTATCGCCCGCTTTGAGTTTGGCAAGTGTTGTGGGGTCGTCAAAATCCATGGTGTGGGGTAACTGATGGAGGCAGGGCGTACCTTAGCAGAATGCGAACTGAGCGCACAATAAAAAGGGCCGTGGATGCGGCCCTGTGAAGCGTCAATGGATTGCCGTTGGTGATCAGTAGGACCATTTAATGTCTAAGCTAAAGGTCTTGCCGATGTCTTGTTCTAAAATCACCACGTCAGATTGTGCGGCGTCGGAAAACTGTGCAATTTCGATTTTCTCATCCAGCAAGTTCTGAGCCTTAAACTTCACGGTAAACTGGTCGGTGGGGTAGAAGGAGTAGGTGAAGTCCAACGAGGTAAAGGGTTGCTCGTAGGTATCTTCACGTCCATTTCGTCCCGCAAAAAACAGTCGCTCGCTAAAGTAATTTAAAGATAGGGTTGCCGAGTGCAGTTCATCATCGGAGTCAAAACCCAAAATCAGGTTGCCCGAGTTGTCGGAAGCGCCTGCCATTGGGCGGGTTGGGTTTGTTGGCGCATCCGCGTTGTTTCCGGCAATGATTTCTGTGCTTAGCACCGTGAAGTTACCTTGAACAAAAAACGGTGTCAGCACATCGGCGAGACCTTCTAGGTTTTTCATAAACTCCACTTCAACCCCAGAGATCGAACCGCTTTGTGCGTTAATCACCTCAGCGGCAATATTGTCGTCACTTGCCGCAGTGCTAAACAGTTCAATGGGGTTTTCAATGTCCTTATAAAAAAGTGATGCCGTAAAGTTATCGCCATTGCTGAAAAACCACTCGGCCCGAATATCAATGTTGTCAAATATGGCGGGCACTACATCGGGGTTACCAAATACCAAAATATCGGTGACCGGATCCCTAAAGCTGCCGGGGGAGATTTCTCTCAGGTCAGGCCGAACCGTGGTTTGCCCATAGGATGCTCGTAATTGAAAATCCTCGGCCCAGAACCCTGGCAACATGTAAGTAAGCGCCAAGGACCCGAAAGTACCATCTTCCATGTAGGTGGCTTCATCAAAGTAGTTTACGATGGCTTCAGGGTCGTCGTAGGGTAGGGGCACCAACTGGCTGCCGGTGTAATTGAGCGGGTTCCATGGCAGGTTCACTTGCTTGTAGTCCTCCCAGCGAAGGCCAGCCACCACGCGCAAGGTGTCATCCCAATTAACATCTAACTTACCGTAAGCTGCCAGTACTTTATTGGCTGCCATATAGCTGTCTTCGTTATCTGCGGCTACGCGAATTTGCATGGCATTGGCTGGGTTGGCAATACGTTCACCCGAAAAAACACCACCGAGGGGGCCGTAGAGCGCATCCAGTGGTGTTTCGCTGGTGTCGATATACATCTGGCCTTGTTCGTATATACGTGCCTTCTCCCAGTATTCGCTGCCGCCGCTCACGTTCACCTCAAAGGCATCCAAGTAGAGTGGCATGGTGGCGTTCCAACCGTAGCTTTCCACATAGTCCTGAAGGTCCGTGAAGCGGTAATCTGCTGAGGAGCTAAAGCGTCCCACGTGGTCAGACAGTACCGCACCGGTTGTGGTATCCACTGTGGTGTCTGAGGTAACTTTGAGTTCACTTGGAATATCCGTGGTGGATTCCGCATCGGAGTAATACCAATCCACTTTCAAGCCTTCCAGCATTTCAAGGCTTGAAAGATTCAAACGTTCGAGCACGTCAAGGGTAATTTCATGGTCACCGTGGATTTGGTTTACGCGCATTTCTCGTGCTTCGTAACGAATGCCGTATTCGCGAAACCCTAAGCCCCCAGACAGGGGTTTATTGGTGTTGAGAATATTGGCAATTGATACATCGTCGTCGGTGTTGCGAATAAAAAGTGAGGTGGTCTCAATGGTGTTGTCTTCGTCAAACCGCACACCAAAAGACAAATCACCCGTCATACTCACATTGTGGGTGGTTTTAAATTCCTGGGTAAAGCCCTCATCAGGAATGCCCAAAATGCGTTTCATGGTCTCTTTAGAGCGCGTAGTGCGCTCGTAGTCAAAACCGGCCATCACACCCACTTCAATATCATCGGTGACATACCACATATTGCCAGCGCTTATCGCGCCGGAAAAATCCGTTTGCGGGGTGTTGTCGTTGTAAATAGAAATATCGCGGTGAAGCTCGGACAGTAGCTCGCGGTTGCGCGTATTGGCTTGTTCAAATGTAATACCATCGATGGTGGCAATATTGGTGGGTGCAAAGCTGCCTAGGTAGTGGTCCAATGCGGCATCCAAGACGCTAGAGAATGCTCGGGTACCATCGTCTTTGCCTTTGTCATCGCCATTAGCGCCATTGTAAGCCAAGGCATCTGCACGCGAGGCGGTGTTGAGCTTTGAGCCAAGCTCTACAGACAGCACTGGGCCTTCTGGAATACTGCGGGTGCGAATATCCACACTGCCGCCACCAAAAGCGGCTGGCATATCGGCGGAAAACACCTTTTGTACCGATAAGGATTCCACAATAGAGGTGGGGAATATATCTAAAGGGATGACGTTGCGGGAAAGGTCAGGGGAGGGCACAACGGCCCCATTTAGTGTCGTGCTAGAGTAGCGTTCGCCCAAACCACGAACATACACGTACTGACCGTTCACCAGGGTCACTCCTGGGAGCCTGCGAAGTGCGGCAGCTACGTTGGAGTCCCCCACACGGCTGATTTGCTCGGCGTCTACCAAATCTGCGGCCACTTCCAGGTCCATGCGCTCGGTCACAATATCAAACGCGGCGGCCTTCATACGACCAAAAATCATCACCTCTTCCATCACGGCTGGAGGGTCAGCTGCGGGTGTGTCTTGTTCTTGGGCGCCCACAACGCCACTAATGGCCAAACTCAATGCGCTGACGGGAAAGGTCATGCGTAAGGTGTTGACGTCAAAAAAACTTTTTTTCATTTCAACGAACTCGTTTTGCAATGAATGAATGCTAAGGGGATACAGAAAGGGCGCCGTAAGGCGCCCTAACACGGCTCAAATTTAACCTGCACCAAGTGCTTTATTCGAACCAAAGCGCCTGTGCACGATTTGGCTCTTGCAGGCCGTAAGCCCAGCCAGCGGTCCAATCGTCGTCTGCAGTGACAGCACCCACGTAAGTGGCCGAGTCTGCAGGAATCACTGAGGTGGCGTTGCCATTGATCACTACATCCGCAATGGGCAGCGAGTAGTAGCCATCCAAAATAACCAGGTTAGGGTTACTGGCTGCGGTGGGGTCTTCACCGGCTTCTGCGGTTTGGGTCCACTGATTGCCAGAGGCGGTTAAGAAATCTGCCAAGGTTGTGGCGTTGGGTAATGGGCCGCCTTTGGTTAAGTCCTGACACGCGATGATGCTGGTGCTAAGGGCCATGTTACCGTCTTGTGCGCCTTGCAACGTCTCGTTGTTGTCGATGCGAACACATTGGTTTTCGTCGGTGTCTGCCGCTACGCCATCGGCCATGTAGGCAGTGGTGATTAGGCTGTTGCTGATTTTGGCAAAATGACCTTCGCGAATGCGCATACCCGCACCGACACCATGCGTACCGTTGGCTACGGGTGAGATAATACAAGTGACGTGACGCAAGGTGGCCGCAGAGTTCAAGCCGCGAGCAATAAAGTCAGCGTTTTTAGTGGTTTCCGCAGCGTCGTAGCTGCCGATACCGTCAGACTCTAAACATTGCTGGCCGTCGGTTTCGGATTGGATTACCAACGCATGATCGATGGTGCCAATGTAGCCTTCGTCGATATCGATAGAATCGTCACGTACGTACAAGGCAATGTAGTGGTTGATGTCGACTGCGCCGCCGAACATCTCGATGCCATCGTCGTAGGTAGAGTAGGCTTGTAAATAGCTCACAGTGGTGCCGCTGCCCACCGCATCAAAAGAGATACCGTTGAGTTCGTTGCCGGGGGCCACTTGCGCACCAGTATGTTTGACGATGAAGTATTCCAAGATGCCCGAGTTGTCTGCGTCATTGTCACCGCCGTAATGGGTTTGCGCAGATCCACCTTTCCCTTCAGCTGCAACGTGACAATCACTGGTGCTAAAGCTTGCTTGACCGCGTGTACCCGTGTAGGCGCATTTGTTGGTGACGCCAAAACCATTGATTATCAAGCCACCCCATTCCGACACATCCTCTGGGCTAACGGTGCCGTTAACGGCGTCGCTGACTGAGGTAATGGTAATAGGGGCGGTTGCTGTACCTTCGGCAAATATTTGAGAGCCTCGGTTAATCACCATGTAGTCTTCACTGGAGTTAAAAGCCAAGGTCGCGCCTGCAGCAATGCGGATCACCGCACCGTCGCCACCTTCGGCAATGCCTGCTGCCATCATGTCAGCGTCGTTATCAAAGTTTTCACCAACCACTAAGCTACCGGAAAAAATGTGCACACCGTCATTTGGCAAATCACTAAAGGTCACTTGCACTTCTGTGGTGGTAATGGGGTTGGTTAAGTCGACAAAGTCAGAGCCGTAAGAGCAGTTGGGTGCAGAGTAGGTGCCTTGACGCACCACGCCACTCGCACTGTAGGAGGCACAGGGGTTAGTTGACCCGCTGTTGCCGCTGCCGCCATTGGAAACGGAGTTATCAACGACGGAATTATCGATTTGAGCATTGTTTTGTGCGTCGATATTGATGTCACCGCTTTCACAGCCGGCCAGAGCAAATACCAGTGCACTTACTCCAACTAATGTTTTGATATTCATGTATTTCACTTCTCCTACAGAGGGTTTGTCACTTAACCACAGCGCGTTTAAGCGCCTTAATGCTTTGATGGGACGAGAACCAAGAGACGCTACGAAGACGTAGCAAAAGAATGGCACCCCAAACGTCAGTTAGGCGTAATGACTAACTGGATTGGCGCACATGGTTGCGAATTTTTGTGACAGTACAGAGTCAGAAATATGAAGCTTATATGACAACGGCTATTTGGCATCACGGCCTTTAACCGTTGATATTTAGGGGCGACAACCGCCCCGGGTTTTTGTCGCCGCGCTTTGTTGTGGGAATTTGTTGAGGGCCTTTGTTTGGGAGCTATTTGGGGCGGGATGCAGTTTGACGTTTTTTGTATTTGTGGTTTTTATTCCCAGTAGAGAATACGTTCTTTTAGGCTTGGGCGAACCCGCTCTTCGGGCGTTTGTTCGGAATTGCCGATATAAATAAATCCTGCGATATTATCGGTGGGGGCCATGTCTAAAATCTTTGCGACCTTGGCATCATAGCTGTACCACTCAGTCAACCACTGCGCGCCATAGCCCAGGCTAACGGCTGCCACCAGCAGATTTTGACAAGCAGCGCCGGCCGACATCACTTGCTCCCACTCAGGTATTTTGGCGTGTGGCTTGGCAGTGGATATCACCGCAATGACGCAAGGTGCTCTCAGCAATAAGTTGGCCTGAAACTCGAGCAATGCCTCACTCGCTTCAGGGTCGTTTTGCCGGTAAATGTCAGCCAGTGCTTGCCCAAATGTTTCTCGGGCTTGTCCTTCAAATACGACAAAGCGCCAAGGGCCCAGCTTGCCGTGGTCCGGTACTCGGTGAGCCGCTTGCAGTATCTGGCTCAACTGCTCGCGGTTGGGCCCAGGTGGCGTCATTACTTTAGCGGGAACTGAGCGGCGGGTGAGGAGTGTATTGATCATTTATGACAACCTTCTGGCAAAAGCCCAGCTTATCCACCCTTGGGTCTACACTCAAGCCGCTCGCCACAGAGGGGTGTGATCACTATAATGCCGCCCTCAAGTGAATAGATGGGGCAGGGTGCCCCATCATTGGCTGTAAAGCCAATGAAAGCCCTTCAAATACAAGATGATTCACTCATCAGTGCCAGACTTTTTAGGGCGTGTAATAAAACAGATAGGAAATTTGTTTTATTGCCAGGTTAATTGTAAGCCAGGTAGTCACTATTTTTAGGAGCCCTCATGACTGTTCGTACTCGCATAGCCCCATCCCCCACTGGAGATCCCCACGTGGGCACGGCCTATATCGCTTTGTTTAACTATTGTTTTGCCAAAGCCCATGGTGGACAGTTTTTATTGCGCATTGAAGACACCGACCAGGTGCGCTCTACCCAAGCCTCAGAGCAAGCCATATTAGATTCCTTGCGCTGGCTGGGCTTAAGTTGGGACGAAGGCCCCGATGTGGGCGGCCCAAGTGGCCCCTATCGACAAAGTGAGCGAAGCGAGCTTTATCAGGCGTATGTACAAAAATTGCTCGATGCCGGGCATGCGTTTAAATGCTACCGCACAGCCGAAGAACTCGACATATTGCGCAATCAGCGTAAAGAGCAGGGTTTACACACGGCCTTAAAGCCCAGTGACCTGAAATTAAGCGATGAAGAGGTGGCTGCCCGCGAAGCGGCCGGTGCGCCTTATGTCGTGCGCATGGTGGTGCCCGAAGAGGCTGGCCCTTGCCCTATCAACGATTTACTGCGTGGTGAGATAGAACTGGATTGGGGGCAAGTGGATGCGCAAGTATTAATGAAGTCTGACGGTTTGCCCACCTACCACCTGGCCAATGTGGTGGATGATTATTTGATGGGGATTACCCATGTGATCCGCGGTGAGGAGTGGATTAATTCAGCGCCCAAGCACGTGCTACTGTACCAATATTTTGGATGGGAAGCGCCCGTTTTTTGCCATTTGCCGCTGTTGCGTAATCCCGATAAAACCAAATTGAGTAAACGCAAAAATCCCACCAGCATCTTATATTACAAGCGCATGGGGTATTTACCTGAAGCTTTGCTCAATTATTTAGGGCGCATGGGTTGGTCCATGCCCGATGAGCGTGAAAAATTTACATTGGCGGATATGCAAGCCAACTTTGACATTACGCGCGTGTCTCTTGGAGGGCCCATATTCGATGTGGACAAACTTAATTGGTTAAATGGACTTTGGATACGCGAAGACCTAACCCCCGAAGCGTTGGCAGCGCGCTTAGCCGAGTGGGCCTTGAACCGTGAAAACCTATTGGCCGTTATACCGCATGTGCAACGTCGTATGAGTACCTTCAGTGATTTTGTGCCGTTGGTTGGGTTTATGGTGTCTGGTAAGTTGCCGATTACACCAGACAGCTTTACCGGTTTAAAGCTGGAAAACGAAATTCATTTAAAAATATTGCAATTCAGTTTGTGGCGTCTCGAAGCGTTAAGTGATTGGAATAAAGAGGCAATATTCTCTGAATTTAAAGCCTTGGCCGACGCACTTGACATTAAAATGAAGGATTTTGTTGCCCCCATATTCGTATCGGTTAGCGGCTCCACTGCATCCATATCCGTGACGGATGCAATGGAGTTGATTGGCTCAGATTTGTCTAGAGCACGCTTGAGAGAGGCCATAGAGGTTTTGGGTGGCGTGGGCAACAAAAAGGTACTAAAGCGATTTGAAAAAGAGTATCAATCCCTAAATACTCTGTGTACTACTTCTTAAGCAAGGATTAACGATACAAGAGGTTCCCGGGGTTGTGGGATATGTCTTACACGGGTTTTGGTTATCTTCCACTGTTCTCGAGCAGGCTGACACAATAGAGTATTCCTACGCCCGGTCTTACCCGGGTGTCATGCAAGGATGAACCATTAATATTTGAAAAGGAGTTACTCTATGAAATCGATTTCTCAGTTTTTTCGTTCGTTGGTTTTTAGTCTCTGTGCGTTAGGGAGTGTGTTAGGAGCCTTAACGGTCCCCATCAGTTTTGCAGAAGTGGTTGCTGGTGCACCTGTATCTCAAGCGGTGAATATCAATACCGCTACTGCAGAAGAGTTGGCCGAGGCTTTAAAGGGGGTAGGCATCAAAAAGGCACAAGCCATTATTGCCTACCGCAAGGCCAATGGTGACTTTAGCAGTGCTGAGCAGTTGACCGAGGTGAAGGGGATCGGTGAGGCCACCGTTGACAAGAACCGTGCTCTAATCACTTTGTAAAATCCCTGAATGCCATTCTTATGTTAAGCCCAGCTTGTCTGGGCTTTTTCAGTTATTCAAAAACCCCCGTCGGGCCTTCTCGATTAAATACCTCAATGGCTGCAGCTTTGATGAGGTTTGTGGCACAATAACGGGCATTCTATTGAAGATTATGCCTGTTTATGACTGCCGTCGATTCTGCCGCTCTTGCACGCTCTCCCATCATTGTCGCACTGGATTTTAACGACCTTCCCACTTGTTTAAGCTTGGTGGACCGCTTGGACCCAAAGCTTTGCCGTTTGAAAATAGGCAAAGAGATGTTCACTTTATTTGGCCCATCGATCATTGAGGCGTTGCAACAGCGTGGGTTTGAGGTGTTCTTAGACCTAAAATTCCACGATATTCCCGCCACCGTGGCAAAAGCCGTCACTGCAGCTGCGAACTTAGGCGTTTGGATGGTTAACGTCCATGCCTCTGGCGGACGAAAAATGATGGAGCAAGCCGCCGAGGCGCTCACTCGTTTTAAGCAGCGGCCCTTGTTAATCGGGGTGACGGTGTTAACCAGTATGTCCGAGCCGGAACTGTCGGAGTTGGGTGTTGGGCAGCCTTTGGCTGAGCATGTAAGACACCTTGCTGCCTTGGCAAGGAGCTCAGGTTTGGATGGTGTTGTCTGCTCTGCCCTAGAAGCCTCTGCATTAAAAGCTGATAATGGCAACGATTTTAAACTGGTGACCCCAGGCATTCGCCCGGCGGGTAGCGCCGCCAATGATCAAACCCGCATCATGACTCCAGAGGCGGCAATGACGGCTGGTAGCGACTATTTAGTGATTGGGCGGCCCATTACTCAGGCGCCAGAGCCCATTATGGTATGCGAGAACATTTTGGCGAGCCTTGGGGTGTTGTGACTACTTGCTGAGTGGCCAAAAATCTATTTTGAAATTGGTTTGAAAGAGAGATGTATGATGCAAGAGGTACCCATTGTTGCCATCGACGGTCCCAGTGGCGCAGGCAAAGGTACGATTTGCCGCTTGCTGGCAGATCAGTTGGGTTTTCAGCTGTTAGACAGCGGCGCGCTATACAGGTTGACGGCACTGGCTGCTATGGATGCCTCGGTGGACCTAGTGGACGAGCCAGAAGTGGCCAAGGTGGCGGCTGGGCTGGCCGTGCGCTTTGAGGTCAAGGACCAGGGTATTATAACTTGGTTAAATGACCGCGATGTTAGTCAGGCCATTCGTGAAGAGCGTATTGGTATGGCTGCCTCACAGGTTGCGCCCTTGCAAAGTGTACGTGCGGCCTTATTGGAGCGCCAACGTCAGTTTGCACAGGCGCCCGGTTTGGTCGCCGATGGGCGTGATATGGGTACGGTGGTGTTTCCCTGTGCGAAAGTTAAAGTGTTTTTGACGGCGAGCGCCGAAGAGCGCGCACGCAGGCGCGTGCTGCAAATAGAGGCCTCAGGCATTGACGCCGATTATGACGCAATTTTGAAGGACATTAAGGCTCGTGATGATCGGGATATGAACCGTGCAGCCGCGCCGCTTAAACCTGCCGATGATGCGGTGGAAATTGATAGCACCGAGATGCCAATAGAGACGGTGCTGAAGGCAGTGCTCGATTTGGTCAACAATATTTATCCATGCAATCCGTAGTGCTTGAGAGGGTGGCCAATAGGCTTATGCTAGTCCGGATATTTCATGACGGGATCGGGGTTTCTGGGAGGCAGGCCTAAGTAGTTTGGTTTATTTTCCGCAGTGCCTTAGTGGCTCTGAGGCTCCAGGGAAATAAATCGAAATGCAACGCCTACATCTCAAAAAACCGATCAGCGCGCCGGGGTACACTTTGTCACCGAGCGACAATCGGCGCAACGTCAAACCTGGCGTGGGCTTGCAATCCGACCAAGAGCGCCCTCGTGAAATATTTGGGCTAGGACCCTAATAGATGGAGTACTCCTTATGTTAAAAACCTTAAGTCGGTGGATCAAAGGGTTGGCGTTGTTGCTTTGGCTGGTGGTGATGCTGTTGGTGGGTTTTAAGCTTGCCAGTCAAAATCAGGCGATGGTGGAGTTTACGTTGTTGTTTTGGCAGTTGCCGAAGTTATCGGCCGGCGTGCTATTTGGTTTATCGCTTTTGGTGGGCGTATTGCTGGGGATTTTGGCCTGTATGCCGGGGTTGTTCGTTATGCGTCGCAAATTGCGGGTTGCCAACAAGTTGATTCGGCAACATGAGGAGGCTCCCCGTAATGCTATTTTACCAAAAGCCGATTAAACCATGACAGACCCCATGCTATTCCTGCTTTTGTTGGCCGCTGTATTGATGGGGTATGGGTTGGGTAGCGATCGTGGTCAGCGCTTTTTCCATCAAGGGTGGCAAAAATTTTTACCCTCACACAAGCGCCGGCAGTATTTTACAGAGTTAAGCCAGCTTCTGACTGGACGTGCCGAGGCCGGCATTGAAACCTTTATCGAGCACTTTAAAATCAATCAAGAGACTGTGGATATTCACTTTGCTGTGGGCGACTTATTACGCAAGCGCGGCGAGGTAGACAAGGCTACACAAGTACATCAAAACCTATCCACATCACCGGCGCTAAATGAGCACCAAAAAGCCCAAGCGGAGTTGGCATTGGCCGAAGATTATATGGCGGCAGGTTTATTGGACCGCGCCGAGATGCTACTGCGCCCTTTGACCGATGACACCGGTGAGCGCGGGCAGTTGGCGTTGGAGGTACTGGCGAACCTTTACGAGCAAGAACAAGAGTGGCAAAAAGCCATCGCCACCATTGATGCCCGGTGCAAAACAGGTAAGGCCGAGGTGCATTCGGCCTGGCGAGAATTACAGGCGCACTTTTACTGTGAATTGGCCAGTGAGAGCGCAGAGCCCAAAGAGGCGTTGGCCCATATTCAAAACGCCATAAAGGTTGCACCAGAACATGCACGGGCCAACAGCCTGATGGTATTGCACTTGGGGCAAGAGGGTAGGGTGAATGAGGCTGTGGAGCGTTTGGTTCATATCCCCGCTGAGCACAGCGCGGCAGACAGTTTATTGACGCGCGTCTTGAGCTACACCTTAAGCAGTGAGGCCAAAGCCAAATTAAAGCGCTGGGTTAACGATGGTTTGCGTAAGCAGCCTTCACTTCGCAAGGCTCTGTTCATCGCCGATGGCGTGGCCGAAGAGTTTGGCAGTGTTGCTGCCATAGAGCGTCTGTGCTCGGAAGTGCCACCCACCACCCACCTTGGCCAGCTGTTAAATGTGGTGCGCAGCGTAGCCCCCGCTTCAGAAGACTATTCTTTGCTTAAGGCCAGTTTATTGGCAGAGTGTCCACCGGTATTTATCTGCCAGCAGTGCGGCTTTGAAAGCCAGCAGCATTATTGGCGCTGCCCTACCTGTAAAACCTGGCACTAAAATCCACCCAGCCCTCTGCGGTGGTTGATTCCTAGGTCTTATTCTGATACTGTCGCGCCGCCTGAAACACCCATCATTTATGGGGTTTCATGGTAATTGACTGAAAGCGTGGCCAGTTTTGGCGTTTTACAGTCTTCGATTAACAGACCCGCATACTGGCAATGTGGTTGCATCTGGTTAAGCCAGATAATGTCTTTTATTGATAGGTATCGCAATGAGCGAAAGCTTTGCAGAACTCTTTGAAGAAAGTTTAAAAATGGTGGATATGGAGCCAGGCTCCATTGTAACGGGTGTGGTTATCGACATTGATAACGACTGGGTGACCGTTCATGCCGGTTTGAAATCTGAGGGTGTGATCCCCGCGTCTCAGTTCATAGATGATTCCGGCAATTTGAGCCTGAACATCGGTGACGAAGTTCAAGTGGCGTTAGAGACCGTAGAAGATGGCTTTGGTGAAACGCGTTTGTCGCGTGAAAAAGCCAAGCGTGCAGAATCCTGGAAAGTGCTTGAAGCCGCTAACACTGCAGATGAAGTGGTTACAGGTATTATTAATGGCAAGGTGAAAGGTGGTTTCACTGTGGATATCGCCGGTGTGCGAGCCTTCTTGCCTGGCTCTTTGGTGGACGTTCGTCCAGTGCGTGAAACCACGCATTTGGAAGGCAAAGAGCTTGAGTTTAAAGTGATCAAGCTTGATCAAAAACGCAATAACGTGGTGGTATCACGTCGTGCTGTGATGGAGCAAGCCAACTCAGACGAGCGCGAAGAATTGCTCGCTACCTTGCAAGAAGGTATGGCGGTTAAAGGTATCGTGAAGAACTTGACCGACTACGGCGCCTTCGTTGATTTGGGCGGTGTAGACGGTTTGTTGCACATCACCGATATGGCTTGGAAGCGCATTAAGCACCCAAGCGAGATTGTAGCCGTGGGCGATGAGATCGAAGTGAAGGTACTGAAGTTCGACCGCGAGCGTAACCGCGTGTCTTTGGGGCTTAAGCAATTGGGTGAAGACCCATGGCAAGAAATCACTGCGCGCTACCCTGAAGGGGCCAAGGTGAAGGCTCGAATCACCAATTTGACCGATTACGGCTGCTTCGCCGAGATTGAGACCGGTGTAGAAGGTTTGGTTCACGTATCCGAAATGGATTGGACCAACAAAAACATTCACCCCTCTAAAGTTGTGCAGTTAGGCGACGAAGTGGAAGTGATGATCCTGGATATCGACGAAGAGCGTCGTCGTATCTCCTTGGGTATTAAACAGTGTCAAGAAAACCCTTGGGATGCCTTCTCTCGTCAGTTCGCCAAAGGCGACAAAATCTCTGGCAAAATCAAGTCGATTACCGATTTCGGTATTTTCATTGGTTTGGATGGTGGTATCGACGGTCTGGTGCATTTGTCTGATATCTCTTGGAACGAGCCCGGTGAAGAAGCTGTACGCAAGTTCAAGAAAGGTGATGAGCTTGAGACCGTTGTGCTGGCCATCGACCCAGAGCGTGAGCGCATTTCATTAGGTATCAAGCAGCTGGAAGAAGACCCTTTCAACGCCTACGTAGGTATGAACGACAAAGGCACCATTGTAGTGGGCACCGTGAAGGAAGTTGACGCCAAAGGTGCTGTAATTACACTGGCCGAAGACGTTGAAGCCACTTTGAAAGCCTCTGACCTGTCTCGCGATAAGGTAGAAGATGCTCGCAATGTGCTGAAAGAAGGCGACGAAGTTGAAGCTAAAATCACTAACGTTGATCGTAAAAATCGCACCATTATCCTATCGGTTAAGGCTAAGGATGTGGAAGACGAGAAAACGGCAGTGAAAGAGCACAACAAAACCTCCGAGCAATTGGCGCCAGCCACTATCGGTGATTTGATCAAAGCTCAAATTCAGAGCCAAGACAAGCAGTAAGCCTTTTGAAGGTCAAAAAACGGCCCTTTAGGGCCGTTTTTTTTGCCTTCGCACCTGGATTATTCAGAAAAAACCGGTAATTCTCCTCATTGATGCTATTCTTTTCTAGAAAGATGTTGTATAACAAGTACTTACGACAGTTTTCCACTTTTGACATTTGTAAATTAACGTAACTCATTGAGCACGCTTAAGAAAGTAACCTATAAAAAACGTGAGTTAAGAGCATGTTTTTTAAAGGCCGCCTTCTGGGCGCTATGCCTCGGAGACACTCATGACAAAGTCCGAGTTGATAGAACGCATCGCCGAGCGCCAAGACCAGCTGTCCCCCAAGGACATTGAGCTTGCGGTGAAGTTGATCATTGAATATCTCTCCCAGGCCCTGGCCACCGGCGAGCGTATTGAAATTCGTGGCTTTGGCAGTTTTTCCATTCATTACCGTGAACCCCGCGTGGGTCGCAACCCCAAAACTGGCGAGGCGGTAGACCTCCCTGGTAAGCACGTGCCGCACTTTAAGCCTGGCAAAGAGTTACGCGATAAGGTCAACGAGAGCCTGTAAAAGTCTGGCGTCCAAAACAGCGACTGATTTCAGTTATAATCCCCCATCTATTTCACTTGGCAGTCATTGAATGAGCTCCCACTCTCGGAACTTGGCCATCATTCCCGCACGCGGTGGTTCCAAAGGCATTCCTCGAAAAAACATCAAATCCATGGCGGGTAAGCCTTTGATTGCCTGGAGTATTGAACAGGCATTGGCCTCACCTGAAATTGATCGAGTACTGGTTAGCACTGATTGCCCAGAGATCGCGGAAGTGGCCAAACGCTACGGGGCTGATGTTCCGTTTTTAAGACCCGAGGCCATTTCTGGGGACAAGGCCACTACCGAGTCATGCTTGATTCATGCGCTGGATTGGCTGCGCGAAAATGAAGGTTACCAACCTGATACCGTACTGTTGCTTCAAGCGACGTCTCCTGTTCGTGCGATGAACCGCATCAGCAAGGCGTACCAACAATTTTATGATGAAGGCGCCGACAGCTTATTAAGTGTGTGCGAGTTTTGGCATTTTTTGTGGGAGAATCGTGACGAACCAAAAGCTTTGTACGATTATCAACGCCGCCCGCGTCGCCAAGATATTGCTCCAGAAAGTATCAAGCTAAAAGAAAATGGCTCCCTGTACATTACTAAGACACACATTTTATTAGAGGCAAACAATCGGCTTAGTGGCAAAATAAGCGCGTTTATAATGCCAGAACATGAGAGCTATGAGATTGACACGCCACTCGACTGGGTGGTGGTAGAGGCCATTTTGGAAAACAAAGACATATTGTGATTATTAAGAAGAAAATTTCAGAATTTTTGGTGTTCGAGAATGAAACCGTGCTGCGTGCACTGGAGAAAATTAACACCAACAAAAAACGTATTTTATTTGTGGTGGCCGAAAGCGGTCACTTGGTGGGCTCTTTTGCCGATGGTGATTTTCGTCGATGGGTTACCAGTACCGCCAATTTGGATTTGAACCGGCCCGTTTCTGAGGTGATGTATACCTCTGTGCGCTATCAAAAAGTTGATGCGTCAAAGGCCGAAATTGAGCCATTGTTCACGCATGCTATTGATATCATCCCTCTGGTAGACAGTTACGGTCGATTGGTGGCCGTGGCATTAGCACGGGAAAAAGGTTTTAGTATTGGTGGACGTACGGTTTCTGATAATGATCCAGCCTATGTGATTGCTGAGATTGGCAATAACCACCAAGGTGACCTTCAATTGGCTAAGCAATTGGTAGACTTGGCTGCCGAGGCGGGTGCGGACTGTATCAAGTTCCAAATGCGTCATATGGAAACCCTGTACAAGGCAGGTTCGGAAAGTGATCAGGCAGCAGATCTGGGCGCACAATACACCATGGACTTGCTCAGTAAATTTCAACTGAGTAACAGCCAACTTTTTGAGGTTTTTGACTACGTCAAAACCAAAGGGGCGACGCCTTTGTGTACGCCATGGGATATGCCAAGCCTTGCGGTTTTGGAAGACTATGGGATGCCCGCTTATAAGGTGGCCTCGGCTGATTTTACCAACACCGAATTGCTGCAAGGGTTGGTCAATACAGGAAAACCCCTTATTTGCTCTACAGGTATGTCTACCGAGGCGGAAATTAAACATACGGTAGAATTTCTTCGTTCGCGGGGTGCGGAATTCGTGCTACTGCATTGTAATTCCACTTACCCCACGCCGTTTAAAGATGTCAACTTGGCCTACTTGCCGCGATTAAAAGAATTGAGCGGTGGTGTGGTGGGTTATTCAGGTCATGAACGTGGTGTGTCTGTCCCTGTGGCTGCGGTTGCCATGGGCGCAAAAGTGATCGAAAAGCACTTTACGATAGACAAAACGTTAGAAGGCAATGATCATAAGGTGTCACTCCTGCCCCCCGAATTTACAGAAATGGTCAAGAAGATTCGTGAAGTTGAAGAGGCCATGGGAAAAGGCGAGGAGCGAGAACTTACCCAAGGTGAAATGATCAACCGCGAAGTTTTGGCCAAAAGCCTAATGGCCACCAGAGACATTCAACCCGGCGAAGCCATTCGGCGGGAATGGGTCGAAGTGAAAAGCCCTGGCCAGGGGCTTCAGCCCATGTATTTAGATCAATTATTGGGGCGTGTGGCGCACAGACCTATAGCGAAGGGTGAATGCTTTTTTGATTCCGATATCAAAGGCAGCGGGATTCAGGCGCGCAACTACCATTTTACGCGACCGTTCGGTATTCCGGTGCGTTACCACGACTACGAGGCATTGGCTGGCTTATCCAACCTAGATTTTGTCGAGTTTCATCTGTCCTACCAAGACTTAGATCTTGATTTTACTCAATACATTAAGGGTGTGCAGGACATAGGCTTTGCTGTACACAGCCCCGAATTGTTTGCGGGCGACCATATTATGGATCTGGCCAGTGATAACACTCAGTATCGTCAACGGTCAATTGATGAGCTTAATCGAGTGTGTGAGACCACTCGCGCTTTGAAAGCGTATTTCCCCAAAACCGAACGACCGGTCATCGTGGTTAATGCCGGAGGGGCGAACCCCCATGGTTTTATCGCAGCGTCCGAAAAAGCGGACATGTACCAACGAGTGGCAGAAGCCTTAAAGCAAGTAGATCAGACAGGTGTGGAAGTGGTCATTCAAACCATGCCACCGTTTCCTTGGCATTTTGGTGGGCAGAGCTACCACAACTTATTTGTAAGCGCTGAGGATATTGACCAGTTTTGTGGTCAATACAATGTTCGAATCTGCTTTGATGTGTCCCACAGTATGATGGCGTGTAACTACTTTCAGTGGAATCTGGACGAATTTACCCAAAAGGTCGCCCCCTATACTGCCCATATGCACATAGTGGATGCTAAGGGTATCGATGGAGAAGGCATCGAAATAGGCAAGGGCGATGTTAATTTCGCTCAACTCGCACAAAATCTAGAAGCAGGCGCGCCCGGCGTACAGTTTATTCCTGAGGTTTGGCAGGGCCACAAAAATCGCGGTGAAGGCTTTTGGCGGGCGTTGGACTATTTGGAAAAACTTTTTTAATGCCGCACAAAAATTTACAAATTTACGATTTAAAGTATGTAGAATGTGCACTGTTTTGAGGTCGGGGATACTCGGCTTTTTCAACTCTTAGAAACACTCCAATTTTCAAGATCCAGAAAGGGTTTGAATGGTCGTTCCAGTGATTTTATCCGGGGGCAGCGGAAGCCGATTGTGGCCCAAATCCCGCCAGCATTTCCCCAAGCAGCTGCACCGTTTTTACGGGGATAAAACGTTACTTCAACAAACGCTTTGGCGCGTAAAGCATCTTTCGGGCTCGCCTATTATTATTTGCAATCAAGAGCAGCGGTTTATGGTTGCGGAGCAGGCACGCCAGGTTGCAGCAAGCGCCGAGATTATTTTGGAGCCGGTGGCGCGAAACACAGCGCCTGCTATAGTTATTGCTGCGCTAAAAAGTTTGCAAGAGGATAAGGATGCCATTATTGCGGTATTTGCTGCCGATCATTTGATTAAAAATCAATCAGAATTTGAGCGCTCTTTAGGTGTGGCTATTGCGGCTGCTTCGCAAAACGCCCTGGTAACCTTTGGTGTTGTGCCGACGCACCCCGAAACGGGCTACGGCTACATTAGAGCAACAAAATCTGAAAACGAAGATGTTTGTAATATTCAAGCCTTTGTGGAAAAGCCCAGTTTGGACCTCGCAAAAGACTATGTCGCTTCCGGTGACTATTACTGGAACAGTGGCATGTTTGTGTTTTGCGCAAAAACGCTGGTTGATGAATGTGAAAAGTTCCACCCCCAAATGGTAAAGCAGTGTCGACAAGCCCTAGGTAAAGCCCAAAGTGATTTGGATTTTTTACGCCTCGATCATGCAGCCTTTGCGGATTGCGAAAGTGAATCCATCGATTACGCAGTGATGGAACGCACCACTAAAGCCGTTATGGTGCCTCTTTCGGCCGAATGGAGCGACGTGGGCAGTTGGGAGTCTCTGTGGGAAGTGACTGAACAAGATGCCAGTGGCAATGCAATAGAAGGCGACGTTATTTTGCGCGACAGTAAGAATTGTTATGCGTCGAGTGAGGGCAGGTTGGTCGCAATGGTGGGGGTCGAGGACTTGGTAGTGGTAGAAACTGCAGACAGTGTTCTAGTGCTCAATAAATCTCGCTCGCAAGATGTAAAGCACATCGTAAAGCAGCTAGAGGCAACGGGTAGAAAAGAATACCAAAGCCATCGCGAAGTCTTTCGCCCTTGGGGCAGCTATGACCTTGTGAATATGGGCGAGCGCTACAGCGTTAAAAAAATTACGGTCAAACCTGGTGCAAGCATTTCCCTGCAAATGCATCATCACAGGGCGGAGCATTGGGTTGTGGTGTGTGGTACCGCCGAAGTGGAGCGTGGTGAGGTAAAGGAAACGGTATCGGAAAACCAGTCCGTTTATATCCCCATTGGGCAAAAGCACCGTTTAAAGAATCCCGGTGTGATAGCGCTAGAGCTTATAGAGGTGGCAAGCGGCAGTTACCTAGGGGAGGACGATGTAGTGCGATTGGAGGATGCTTACGGCCGGGTCGAAAAAGCACCTAGCACGGAATAGGTTTTAATTTGTATTCTTGGCGCACTTTTTGAGTGTAAATATACAAATTACTGTGTTTTTAAAAATGTGAACCAGTTATAATGCTGCGACTGCGAAATATGATGCAAAGAGCAAATTTGGTGATGGGAGTGTACACATGGAGCTAGGACTTGGGGCGTTGATTGTGGCTTTTGTAGTAACAATCGGTATGATCAAGTTATTTCAACCCTTAGCCTATTGGTTAGAGTTGGTTGACAAGCCAGGAGGGCGAAAAAAACACGACGGGTTGATTCCGCTGATTGGTGGGATAGCCGTATTCAGTGGTGTTTTCATTTCAGGCTATATCTTCTTGGACCAACCCACCTTCATTCGGTTTTTTATGCTCGGCTGCGCCTTCATGGTGTTTCTGGGTGCTGTGGATGACCGTTATGACATTAGCCCAAGAACACGCTTGATCGGTCAGGTTATGATCGCGGGTCTATTCGTCTACGGGCTTCAGATAACCCTATCCAGTTTTGGTAACCTCTTTGGTCAAGGTGTGATCAATGTTGGCTGGTTTGGTTATGCATTGGCGCTACTATCCCTTGTCGGTGTGGTCAATGCATTCAATATGCTCGATGGCATTGATGGCTTGGTGGGGTCGCTTGGGTTAATCGGTTTTACGGGCCTCGCTTACTTATTTGGCGCGGCGGGCATGTTTAATGTTGCCTTATTGGCCATGCTATTTATCGGAGCTCTATGTGCGTTCCTGATTTTTAATATTTGGGGAAAGCCTAGCCATAGTAAGCGTCTGAATAAGATATTTATGGGGGATGCGGGCAGTATGTTGTTGGGTTTGGCTGTAGGCGTTTTGCTGATTTTTGGCGCCCAACCCTCTGTTGCTGCTTTTGACCCCATTGTTGCCATCTGGTTTGTGCTGCTGCCGATGACCGATATGTTTACACTTATGTACCGTCGTGTTCGACGCGGTAAATCTCCTGTAGCGCCAGATCGTACCCATATTCACCATATACTTGTCCGGGCGGGTTTCAAGTCTTGGCAGGCGCTCTATATCCTGGTTACCGTTCAAATTCTATTGGTTGTTGGCGGTATTGTAATGTCTGCTTACCAGGTGCCTGAAGTTGTGTCATTCTCTGCGGCGATAGCTTTTGTTGGTCTCTACCAGCTGCTGATGAAGCGTTCTTGGCGGTTTATTCGGTGGAATAAGCGGCGTTTTGCAACTGCATAATTTAGGATCACTTCATATAACGCCCCGTTGGGGCGTTTATTTTGTATGGTGTGTTCAATGGTTGAACGCTGTAGTTTAGATGAGTAGAATGCCGCCGTATGTCAGAGCATCTTATAGACGAAGAAACCCGATTTAAGTTAATTAAAAAAATTGAAGCTAACCCGGAGATTAGCCAGCGTGAGTTGGCTATAGAGCTTGGGGTAAGTTTGGGCAAAGTCAATTATCTATTAAAAGCACTCGTTGACGTGGGGTGGGTAAAGGTTGGTAACTTCGCCCGATCAAAAAATAAAGCTGGATATGTTTATTGTTTGACTCCAGCAGGAATTAAGAAAAAGACTGAACTAGCATTGCGATTTTTAGAGAGTAAACAAATTCAATATGAACAAATAAAAAAAGAGATTCTGCAACTGCAGAAAGATGTTACGAAGAGTTGACGGGAGTGAGTTCGAGTTGTTGCTCAATCTATCAGGGTGCTTGGCGAGTCAACTGTCTAGAGAACCAATTTTTATATTGGATTAGTAGAAGAACTGCTTTGTGAGCTTAACATGCCTGATTCTGAGATACATATTGATAACAGTAGGCGGCACGCCGGAGAATACATGCAGACGTTCCCATATGTGAATCATAACCATAGGCATTTAAGCGCGGAAGAAATGAGTATCAGGGACCTTGTGATCTTTATCTGGAATGGAAAATGGTGGGTGATTGGAATGGGGTTTTTACTTTCACTATCAGCATTATTTTATTCTTTAGCGCTGCCAAATACCTACAAAGCTATTGCTGTATTAGCTCCAGCAGAAGAAAATTCTGGTGGGGGCCTAAGTGCAATGGCTGGGCGTTTGGGCGGTTTAGCAACTATAGCCGGCCTAAATCTAAATAGCGGGAATGACAAGACAGCTGTCGCTTTGGAAGTATTGAAATCTAGAAAGTTTGTGACAGAATTTATTAAAAAGCATGAGTTGATGGTAACGTTAATTGCTGCGACTGGTTGGAATAGGGAATCCGATAAACTGATTGTCGATCCTAGTATTTATGATGAGAAAACTAAAGCTTGGGTTCGAGTACCCACTGAAGTTAGAGGGGCAGAGCCTACTGATCAAGAAGCTTATAAGACATTTATTGATATGCTGGAAATAAATAGAGATAAAGGTACGGGTTTTGTCGATTTAAGTTTTGAGCATGTTTCGCCATCGGTAGCTAAGCAAGTTGTAGATAATCTTGTTTCAGAGCTGAATCTTGAAATAAAAAAGAGAGAGCTGGATGAAGCAAGAAAAAGCGTTGAATATTTACAGAATCAAGTCCGAAGTACTTCATTCTCAGAAATGAAGCTGGTTTTTTATGAGTTAATTGAGGAGCAATTTAAAATCATTTTAATCGCTGAGGTTCGAGAAGAGTATGCTTTTAAGACGATTGACCCTGCTGTTGTTCCAGAGCTTAAGAGTGGGCCTAATAGAGCTCTATTGTGTGTTCTTTCTGGAATGCTTGGTGGAATGATAGGCTTAATTCTAGCCTTCGTAATTGATTTCGCAAAGAAAGAAATAGGAAATGAGGAAGTGGAATGTTAAATGAAAAAGTAGTGTTAATAACTGGGGGTACCGGGTCATTCGGGAAAAAGTTCGTTGAAACAATATTGAATAGATACCCTAGAGTCAAAAAAATTGTAATTTTTTCAAGAGATGAATTGAAGCAATTTGAGATGCGTCAATATTATCCGTCGAACAAATTTACACAATTAAGGTTTTTCATTGGTGATGTGAGAGATGGGGCTCGTATGCTGCAAGCGTGCGAGGGAGTTGATGTGATTATTCATGCAGCGGCGATTAAGCAAGTTGATACTGCTGAATATAACCCAACTGAATGTATTAAAACTAATATTCAAGGTGCTGAAAATGTAATTAATGCGGCTTTACAATGTGGAGTTCGTAATGTTGTAGCCCTATCTACGGATAAAGCATGTGCTCCAATTAACTTGTACGGTGCAACTAAGCTGGTTTCTGACAAGCTCTTCACGGCCGCAAACAATATTAAGGGGTCAAGAGATATCAAATTTAGCGTAGTGCGTTATGGAAATGTAATGGGGTCTCGAGGGTCGGTAATTCCATTTTTCTTGAGCCGAAAGTCAACGGGTGTGTTGCCAATTACTCATGAGGAAATGACTCGTTTTAATATCTCATTACAAGATGGTGTTGATTTAGTCATGTTTGCGATCGAGCATCATCTTGGTGGTGAAATATTTGTCCCCAAGATTCCTTCCTACCGAATTCTAGACGTCGCGGAAGCCGTTGCGCCAGAATGTAAACTAGATGTCGTTGGTATTCGACCCGGCGAAAAGCTTCATGAAGAAATGATAACCGATACGGATTCATTAAATACTATTGATTTGGGAGGGAGTTATGCAATTTTACCTTCTGTATCATTTGCACACAAAGAAAATGAGTTTATTGAGCATCACAACGCAGTTAAAGTTCCGTTTGGATTCAAATATAATTCAGGAACCAATACAGATTGGGAGTCCGTTGATTCCCTAAGAAATCTAATTCGAGTTCATGTAGACCCAAGTGTTGGATAATATCGAGGAAGATAAAATGTCGATTCTCGCCGTGATACCTGCCCGAGGTGGAAGTAAAAGAATACCGGGTAAAAACATGAAGAAATTTCTCGGTAAGGAAATAATTTCATATCCGATTGAGGTGCTTCAGTCCTTGGAGTTTATTGATAGCATTTTTGTCTCAACGGACTCAACTGATATTCAAGAGTATGCCACTCAATTAGGGGCTTCTTGCCCAGTTTTACGAAGCGATAAGAATTCAAGTGACCATGCTACTACATTTGATGTGGTGAGTGAGGTGCTACATACATTGGGGCGCAGCTATGATTTAGTTATATGTGTATATCCGACCTCAATATTCGTTACCGATAGAATGGTGATTGAAGCAGTTAGAAGGCTTGAAAACGATCAAGAGGTTACGAGCGTGTGTACTATGGTGCGTTACAAGCATCCTATACAAAGAGCATTTCGTTTGAACCAGGGCGCGGCATCATCCGTGTGCCCTGAATATTATAATACTCGTACGCAAGACCTAGAGCAGAGTTTTCATGACGCAGGTCAGCTGTATGTATTTAGACCAGAAGCTGCTTTAAGTGAGTCCAAATTGATTACTTCTCGTTGTACACCTATCGTTCTTGACGATAACTACGTCCAAGATATTGATGAAGAGCAAGATTGGTCTATTGCAGAAGCTAAATTTCTGAGAAATATTAATAATGGTTAAAGTAGCAGTAGTCGGAGGTACTGGTTTTCTAGGTGGAACTCTTGTTGACTGTATAGCGAAAGCCGGGTACGAAGTGGCGAATATCGGATATAAATCACCTGCGGCTGATTATACAATTGACATGTCAGATTTAGACGAGTCTCAAAAGTTATTAAAACAGATATCGCCAGATATAATAGTCAATCTTGCAGCGCTTACTAATGTTGATCTATGTGAAAATAATTTAGAACTTGCATATAGAGTTAACACTAAGGTGGTCGAGAATATCGCAATTTTTAGCCGTAGGTTAAATACATTTGTTATTCATATCTCAACCGATCACTTTTATGAAAATGGAGGTGAATGCGGTTCCATTGAGTCGAAAGTAAAAATAATAAATAATTATGCTATTACAAAATACTGTGCGGAAAAAAGCCTTTTGGGGGTGCAGGCCACCATTTTAAGAACAAATTTTTTCGGACCAAGCATTGCTGACGAGCCAAGAGGGTTTTGTGATTCAATGTTATCTAAGGCGAGGAGAGGAGAGCGGCTAAATCTATTTGAAAACGTATATTTTTCTCCGTTATCTGTCAATAGTCTATGCGAGGTGATACTCTTGTGCCTAGAGAAAAAATTACCCGGGACTTTCAATGTAGGTTCGCGTGAAGGAATGTCGAAATCAAGATTCTTACTAGATTTTTTCTCTCGGTTAAAATTAGAAATTGATTACAATCTTGTATCTAGCGATGAATTAGGTAGTCTTGTCCCAAGACCGAAAGATATGAGAATGGACGTATCTTTTTTTGAAAGTGTATTCTGTATGAAAATGCCTCGGTTAACAGATGAGATCGCAAAGGTTGTGAAAAGTTATGAGAAAATTTAATAGAGAAATTAAGATCGGTAAAACTTCTATAAAAAGAGAAGGTGACGCTTACTTTATTGCTGATATAGGAGCGAATCACAACGGTGATATTGAAAAAGCTAAGGAACTAATCTACTTGGCTGCAGAGGCGGGAGCGCATGCAGCGAAGTTTCAGCACTTTAAGGCTGAAACCATAGTAAGTAAAAAGGGTTTTGACCAGTTAGGTAACAAAAAGGGTCATCAATCTGGGTGGAAAAAGTCGGTTTTTGATGTCTACAAGGACGCATCAATCGACTTAAGTTGGACTGAAGTATTGGTGGAGACTTGTGAGAAAGCGGGAATTGCGTTTTTTACTAGTCCATACTCAGTAGATTTAGTCGACTATATAGATCCTTATGTTCCGGCTTATAAAATAGGATCTGGAGATATTACTTGGCCAGAAATTATTCAAAAAATTTCATCTAACAAAAAGCCAGTATTATTAGCTTGCGGGGCATCCAAAATGGATGAGGTGGCTAAAGCAGTCGACACTATCGGCGCATTAAATTCCGATTTAGTTTTGATGCAATGTAATACTAACTATACTGCGTCTCCTGAAAACTTCAAATATATCAATCTAAATGTGCTAAAAACATTTAGGTCAATGTATCCTGACGTGATTCTTGGTTTAAGTGATCATACTCCAGGACATTCTACAGTTTTAGGTGCATTAGCTTTGGGCGCGAATGTTATCGAAAAACATTTTACTGACTCCAATGACAATGAAGGACCAGATCATAAATTCGCAATGAATCCGAAGTCTTGGAGAGAAATGGTTGATAGGTCTCTGGAATTAACATTTGCGTTGGGCGAGGGAGTTAAAAAAATTGAGGAAAACGAACTGGAAACCGTTATCCTCCAACGGAGAGCTATTAGAGCTAGTTTAAGTTTATCCAAGGGGCACGTCATAACTGAATCGGATTTAAAATGCTTGAGGCCCTGCCCTTCGGATTCGATTTCTCCAAATAACCTAGAAAGTATTATTGGGCGCGCTGTAAGGAGTGATATTCAAGAAGGAGAGGTGATTAAATGGACCGATATAGAGTAGCTGTTGTAATACCGGCATATAATGAAGAGGCAACTATTGATGTGGTTGTTTCGCTGGCATTATCGTTATGCCAAGAAGTTTATGTGATCGACGATTGCTCTAGCGATAGTACTGCTAAGCTTGCGATACAAGCGGGAGCAACTGTTATTAGAAATGTCCGGAATTTAGGTTATTCTAGGTCGATTGAGAAAGGATTACTCCATGTGTCAAAGCTATCAATTTACGACTATATGATCACAGTTGACGCGGACGGCCAACATCCATACGAGTCGCTCAAAGCAATAATAAATAGAATTAATAGCTCTGCCCCAGACTTGATTGTCGGCGTTAGACCAAACTTCGCGCGATTTTCAGAAAGGTTGTTCTCATTATATTTTCGTTTTGTGTACGGCGTAATTGACCCGTTGTGTGGGCTCAAGGCATACCGAGCGAATACTTTGAAAAATCATCCAAAAGAAAAATTTAATTCTATTGGTACGTATCATATGGCGAGGTTGCTGTCGGAAGGAAGGAAGTGTGAGCAGCTAGCGATAAAAGTAGAAGAAAGAAGTGATCAGCCGAGAATTGGTGGTTCTTTTAAAGCGAATTTTTTAATTCTTAGGTCGCTAATTTGGGTTGCTATCCGAAATTAGCCTCAACAAAACCGTTATCATTCGAAGTAACATTAGTTAATAGATCGACGCAATGAAAGGTGATGATTTGATGGCAAGCAAGATCAATATTAACTGAATGTGGTTTTGACGTGATGCTTTAAGGTTTTCTGTTGCATTCGAATTATTGGAATAGATGCACAATATTTTTTGACGTCTTTTGACTCAAAATTCAATTAGTTAGTTGGACGGTATCAAAAGCTAACTGTTACTTATAGGTTGATATTAACTTGAGTGTGGCAAAACGTTTTGTTTTTAGCGCTGGTAATAGTTTTGTAAGGCTATTCATTGGTAGCTTCCTAGGTTTCTTGATTGCTAGACAGCTGGGGCCATCAGACTTCGGAGATTACAGCTTTTTGTTGGCTGTGATGACAAGCTTCGTTGCTTTCATCGATCTAAAATATTCTCAGGCTTTTTTTACATTCAGCTCGTCAGGCGCTGCAAATTCCCACAATTTTAAAATCCTAGTTATTTGGTATGCATTGCAGTTGGCAGTTGTACTGCTGATATTGTTTTTAGCTGGAAGTTTAGTCAAAGAAAAAATATTTAAAGTTTCTGATGAAGGTATAATTCTGCTAGCATTTTTGGCTGTTTTTATTCAGCAGAGAATTTGGAATGGAGTAGCATATCTATTCGAGTTAATTAGGGAGACATATACTTATCAATTAGTTTTTTCTACGATTTTGTTGGTTCATGCCATATTGGTGATAGTATTAATAATCCGAGGTGATTTGGGTATAAGCAGTATATTTATATCAATAATAATTTCTTGGTCGGCCGGTATTCTATTTGTCCTATCAAAAAGTAATTGTCGAAAGAATATCCTGGTATGCCTGAATCAGAACGAATACAGTACTTTTGGTGAGTATGGGAAATATTGCGCCCCCTTATTACCGTTCGCCATATTGATAATGATCAATGATATTGTTGATCGTTCTGTAATTCAATTTATGGGCGGCTCAATAGAACAGGGCTACTACTCTTTGTCGAAGCAGATTTCACTTTTGGCATTGGTGGCAACGACTTCGATCTTAAACACCTTGTGGCGTGAACTTTCGTATCACTATTCAAACAATAACTTTAGACAATTCAAAGAGCTGATTAAGAACACCGTTCTAGTGCTTTATTGCCTGGCTGCACTGACCTCATGCGGAATAATCCCCTGGTCCAAAGAAATTCTAAATTATTGTTTTGGTGATCAATACATTGGCGCATCAGGTACATTCTCTATCATGCTTCTCTACCCTATACATCAAGTACTCGGGCAAATATCTGGAATTATTTTACTCTCCATTAGTAGAACAAAAATACAAATGTATTCAGCTTTACTTTGCGTTTTTCTTAATTTATCTGGTGTGGCGATAATATACTTTATGGACAGCACAGGCAGTCAAACTTCATTTCTATATGCCATTAAAATGACAGTAATTCAGGTTATTACAGTTAATGCGTTGTTGTTGTATATTTTAAAGCGTCTCGATATTGTAGTTATTGGTGTCTCTCAACTCTTAATACCTGGAATGCTTCTGCTCTTGAGCTTCTCTATCAAATTTGTTGTTGTTGGGATGATCGATGCACCAATTACCTTGGTGATTAGTTGCTTGCTATATCTAGGTATTTTTATATTTGTAGCGTTTCGTTGGCCAGTTCTGTTGGGGATGGATGTGAACATTATTGCTCGTGGATACAACCTTCTAGTTTCGAAAGGGAAAGAAAGTAAAAGTGAATAGTTCTATTTGGCCTCTTGAATTTGAATTGTACAATAGTGGATGTACCAATGATCAGCTTAAAATGTTGGTTAATAAGGACTATATTCTTGGTTTTGAAAAAAATACAGGGATTCGTAGGGTTCCTACTTTCTATTGGACGACAGAAATATACAGCTTTGGTCGATGTTATAGGGAGGTATCAGGTTGGCCGTATTGGCTTCCTATCCCAGTATATGGAGACCATGGAGTATGTTTCCTCTCAAAGTTTGAGCCGCATGAATTGGAGTCTACTAGTCGTGTCCATTTTAGTTGGTATGAGAGGCGTGTTAATTCTCTTAGAGATAGTAATGCCAAAAACGTTATTCATATCACTCATCCATGGATCGCATATAGAATAAAAAAGCAAATATCTGTTAAGAGTGAAGCGAAGGGCACTTTGATTTTCTATTCTCACTCTAATGTTGGGATAGATGTGAATATTGATGATGACGAATATTTTAATGATCTTTTTGAACTTGATGCAGCCTATAAGCCATTTGTTGTATGTCTTCATCAGCATGATATAGACAAAGGAGTTCATCTGAGGTTAAGAAAATATGGGTTACCCATAATTACGATGGGATACACAAATTCATTTATGTTTGTCGATCGATTTTACGATGTCGTTACTCAGTTCAAATATGCCACATCTCCTAAAGGCGGTAGTGAACTGTTCTATTGTCATGAGGTTGGGGTCAAGTACTTTATTTATGGACGCAATCCGAGGTATGTTAATGTATCACATAAGCAGAAACCCCTCGGTGATCTAGAATCTTATGAATGTGATTTAGCTAAGGTGTCTACTAAGATTAAGCGTGATCTTTTTTATTTGAATTCTAAGGGCTTTGATGATGTGGATTCTAAGCAAGCATTCGTTTCTGAGGTTCTTGGATTGAGGCAATTGGAGGTGATTAGCGGTATGGAGTTAAGACAGATTTTTCTTAAAGAAATGCTTTTAAATTGGTACAAATACTTGTGGGAAGTTTCTAAGAAAGTAGCGATACGAATTCTTGGTTTGAGAGCTGGGAAATGAGGAAGATAGCATTCTACTTACCCCAGTTTCATAGAGAGCCGTTGAATGAAGATGTTTGGGGGGCTGAATTTACAGATTGGGTAACAAGTCAAAATGCTCGGCCGCTGTATAAGGGACACAAACAGCCCATTATTCCAAAGTTTGACTGTTATGATTTGGATGATGACTGCGCAACCCTTACGTGGCAGATAGAAGAAGCAAAACAAGTAGGACTTGATGCATTTAGCTATTATTTTTACTCGTTTTCACCTGGGGTTGGCGCACTAAGAAAGCCATTAGAAGCGTTTTTGAAGTCTAGCCTAGACTTTCCTTTTTTGATTACCTGGGCTAATCATTCGTGGACAAAAGCTTGGGTGGGAGACCATAACTCCATAATCGCAGAACAAAAATATGATCGGGATCAAGTTGAAAATTTCTGCAAATCTATAGAACAATATATCCTAGATGACAGGTATGTACTGGTTGATGGTCGACCTGTAGTGTGTGTGCTCAATATAGGTAAACTGGATTTGGTTTATTTAAAGAGTTATTTAGGAAAAATACTATTTCCAAAATTTGGGAAAAACTGTCAGCCATACATCGTTGTGCCATATCAAGGTTATACAAATGATTCGGTAGATTTGTACATTGGTTGGCCTCCAGGCGATGTCGGGCTTGCACAGATTCAAGATTTCCCGCATTTAAAAAAGTTGTTGAGAGTTGTTTCTCAAAAATTGGATATTCCTGGACTATTTAGAATTTCAAATATAGGTCCAGAGAATAAACTATTAAGTAGACAGTTGGAAAATTGCAGAGAGTTAAATAGAAAGTTTAATTTCTCACAAACTATTTTAACTGGATGGGATAACACTCCTCGATATGGTAATCGCGGATATCAGGTGCTTCATACTTCTAAGGGTGAGTATATAGATAAAGTCAGGGAAATACTGAAAATGAATGCTACGAACGGAGCCCCTATAACATTCATAAAATCTTGGAATGAATGGGCTGAGGGTAATGTGATCGAAAAATCAAAAAATGGGATAGATTATAGTCAATTATTGAGTCTGGTGCTGGAATTTGAAAATCAGTCTAATAAATGATGCAGCATTGGCTTTGCTTTGCGTAACGATAGTTTTGTTGCTGCAATATAAGCAGAGTTTTTTGTTGTTTGATGTTTTTGGGGACGCTCTAGTATTTTGTGCATTGTTAGCGTTATTGGTTTCGATAATTTTGTCGATTTTAGATAGGCTGTTGGGAGCTAAAGAGTTGTTATGGGTGATGCTTTCAGTTAGTATTTTCTGCATATTCCCTCTTTTAAACTCAATATATTATCTTGATAGGGCTCCCCTTGGTGTTTTTGTGGCTGCTCTGTTGTGTTCTTTTTTTGCGGCAATCTTAAACTCAAAGAAAGCCTATCGGAATTGGATTTTGTTAATCCCTTTTTGCTTGTATACGCTCTATATAGTTTACCGGCTTTCTTTGAATCTCAATCCAAATGAAGTCTTTATAAACTCCAAAAATTGGATATCCTATTTTGGGGTGCTCCTTGTGTTTCCCTACTATTACCGTAAGATTATTTGTGCGGAGCGAATAAGTTTTTTACCTGTCCTAGTTTTGGCTGTCTTAAGTTTATACTCCATTTCTAGGTCAGGTATAATGGCATCGTTTTTAATGTTTTATGCGTGCGTGTTATATGATGTAAGGTCAAAACTGGTGAAAGCTGCCTTCCCTGTTTTTGTTGTTGTTTTTTTAGGGATATTATTCGTCGCGACGAAGGACTACCTATTTCTAGTTGAGCTTTCAGCGGAAAGTAGATTTTCTGCCTCTGGATTCTTTAAAGATGCCAGGTCGATGATATTTGAAGAGTATTGGCAGAACTTAGATATAGAGACCTTTCTTGTTGGGTTTGAGGGGCGTGAATTATTTTTTCATTCTATTAAATCGGCAAATCCTCATAATTCATTTTTGAATGCGTTAATAGGTGCGGGTGGATTCTATTTTTTAGTCGTCTTGTTTTTTTTGCTTTTAGCTACGCTAATGTTCTATGGAAGCATGCCAATTCTGCTCCTTTTGGCGGCGTGTTTAATGAGGGTGTTAACCGATGCAGGCTCTTTTTTGGGGTTCTTTGATTTTTTTCTTTTCGTAGGATTGTTCTATTCTCATACGCAAGGAAAACGAGTTGCATCTGTTAAATTGGATCGATATTCATATTGTCGGGTCTAAGTTTCATTTTGATTGGGTTGTTATAGGTTAAGAAGGAGGGCGCAGTGTTAGCACCGGTCGCAGTATTTGCATTTAATAGAAGGGATAGTCTTTTTCGCCTGCTTAAGAGTTTGTCTGAATGCAAGTACTCCGAAGTAACACCTGTTTATTTATTCGTAGATGGAGCGCGGAATGAAAAAGATCAACATGAAATTAATTTGATTCGCCAAAATGTTTTGGAATTATATGCAGGTAAGTTCTTGTCATTCACTGTGCATTTTAGGACTCAAAACTTTGGCTTAGCCAAATCTTTGAGAAGCGGAATAGATGAAGTATTTGTAGAACATAGCAGAATAATTGTACTTGAGGATGACTTATTGTTGTCTAGTAATTTTCTCGCATATGTGAACGACGCGTTGAACTACTACGATGGTGATAAGCGAGTAGCGTCAATTTCAGGGTATTCCAATGTTGTAGGCGATTCAGAGCTAGATAACTATTTTCATGTAAGACCTTGTTCTTGGGGTTGGGCAACTTGGAAATCAAATTGGGAAGAGTGTGAATGGAGTTTTCAACCAAAAAGTAAATTAGGTTTTAAAGAACTAAAGGATTTATGTAAGCCTGTGGGAGATGATGTTTATAGAATGTATTGCCAGAACATAAATGGAGTAATTAATAGCTGGGCCATAATGTGGACCATTTACCATATCAGATTTGGGCTCCTTTCGGCTTATCCTTTTGTTTCTAAGGTGAAGAACACCGGTTTTGATAATTTAGGGACGCATTGTCGAGGGTCAAATCCGTTCAAAACTAATTTTGAGAATGTTTCAAATGATAAATTTAATTTTGATTCGACACCAAAATTAGATTCCAAGGTGGTTAAAAGGTTTAATTGGTATTTTAGTAATCTCTATAAGTTACTATGCAAACTTAAGAAGATGTTTAGGTATATTCAGAGTTTTGGATGAAAGTTTTAATTGTACACAATTGTTATGGCGGGTTAAGTGGAGAGGAAGTCGTAGTTCGTCTCCATAAGAAAGCTCTAGAAGATATCGGTTGTGAAGTGAAGTTGTGGATGATAGGAAGTGAGCGTACACCGGCATCTTTTATTGCCAAAGTGCTTGCTTTTTTTTCCTGTCTCTATAACCCTATTTCACAAATTCGTATTTGGCGTTATTTCAAGGAGTTTAATCCTGATGTAGTCCATTTTCACAATATTTATCCTTGGATATCTGCATCTGCTGTTATGGAATGTCGAAGGCAGCGGAAGCCGTACTTTTTTACTGCTCATAACTATAGATCAATATGTCCCTCTGCAACCCTTTATTTTAATGGGAAAGATTTTCTCGATGGAGCTAGAGGAAAGGCTATTAGTGTCGTTACCAACAATTTGTTTGAAGATTACTTTATAAGCGTAGGCTATTACCTCCGGTTTAAGGTAAATAGGTTGTTGAATATCGAAGAGCGAGCCGAAGCATTAGTTTGTGTAAGTAGACATGTAAAAGATAAGATAGATTTATTTTCAAACTGTCGAAATACCGTAGTAGTTGAAAACCCTTTTTATGGAGAATGTGTCTGTATTGATGATCTACGCCGCGCTGGTTCAGCAGCTACAATTGGCTATTTAGGCCGAATCTCTGAAGAAAAGGGTTGGTCAGTTCTTCTCGCGACTAGTAAAATCATGACAGATAGAAAGTTTCTGGTCGCCGGAAGTGTTTCTGGTAAGATTGATCTTTCTGATGTTCCAGAAAATATGGAGTTTACCGGCTACCTTGATCGAGATCGGGTGGCAAGTTTTTTTCATCAGATCGATGTACTAGTCATTCCAAGTATTTGGCATGAACCCTTTGGTATGGTGGTTTTAGAGGCATTATCTTTTGGTACTCCGGTGATCGCGAGCTCAAAAGGAGCGTTGAATGAATTGGTAGGGTTCTTTGAGGGCTGTTACACGTATGATTCTACTGTAGAAGGACTTGTTCATTCCTTGGAAACATGGAGCGGTGATCAATTCTATGAGGCTTACTCAGTTAATATTGATCGGTTAAAACGTCGCTTTGGTTTAGACCGATATGGAAGAGAACTAATGTCAGTTTATGAAAAGGGCAAGCAGCTAGAATAGGTTTAGAGTGTGAGAACATCGCTCAGAAAATTGTAGTAACCACCAGTGCATAGAATCAATATAGTAAATTCACCTCAGAGATAACTTACAAATCTATAGTTGGAAGTGTGATGCAAAAGATCAATAAAAAGGCTTTAATTACCGGGATAACAGGGCAAGATGGGTCCTATCTTGCTGAATTATTGATTGAGAAAGACTATGAAGTTCATGGGGTAAAGCGCCGTGCTTCTTCTTTTAATACACAACGAGTGGATCATATCTATCAAGATCCACACGTAGCTAACCCGAAGCTCCATCTTCATTACGGTGATCTAACAGATACTTCGAATTTGACACGAATTATAAGAGAGGTTCAGCCTGATGAAATCTATAATTTGGGAGCTCAGTCTCATGTTGCCGTATCTTTTGAGGCGCCAGAATATACAGCTGATGTCGATGCTATCGGCACGTTACGAATATTGGAAGCTATAAGATTTCTAGGGTTGGAAAAGAAAACGCGCTTCTACCAAGCTTCAACATCAGAGCTGTTTGGTTTAGTTCAAGAGATCCCTCAAACAGAGACGACGCCTTTCTATCCCCGATCACCTTATGCAGTTGCGAAGATGTATGCATATTGGATAACGGTGAATTATCGGGAGAGTTACGGGATTTACGCGTGTAATGGAATTTTGTTTAATCACGAGTCACCTCGTCGTGGTGAAACGTTTGTTACACGTAAAATAACTCGTGGAATGTCAAATATTTCGCAAGGTTTAGAGTCATGCTTATATCTTGGTAATATGGATGCGTTACGTGATTGGGGCCACGCTAAGGATTATGTTCGCATGCAATGGATGATGCTGCAGCAAGATCTTCCGGAGGATTTTGTAATTGCTACGGGTAACCAAATAAGCGTACGCGAATTTGTACGAATGAGTGCTCAAGAAGCTGGTATAACAATTGAATTTAGCGGTTCGGGTATTGATGAGATCGGTACAGCCGCAAAGGTTGATGGCAGTATTGCTCCAAAAGTAAAAGTAGGAGATGTTATTGTTAAGGTGGACCCACGCTATTTTCGCCCGGCTGAGGTCGAATCTTTGCTGGGTGCTCCAGAAAAAGCGAAAAGTAAATTAGGGTGGGTTCCAGAAATTACTGTCGAGGAAATGTGTGCGGAAATGGTGGCTGCAGACCTGGAGTTGGCGAAGCGTCACGCTTTGCTTAAAGATCATGGATTTGATGTCGCGGTAGCCCGTGAAAACTAGAGGGTTTTATTTTGACTAAAAAGCGTATTTATGTAGCTGGTCATCAAGGGATGGTCGGTTCAGCGATTGTCCGCTCTTTGCAATCAGATGATTCAGTTGAGCTGGTTCTGCGCGATCGAAAGCAGCTAGATTTATTAGATCAGGTAGAAGTTTTATCTTTCTTTAAGCAAGAAAAGATCGACCAAGTATATCTGGCTGCCGCTAAAGTTGGAGGGATTCATGCCAACAATGTTTATCCTGCAGAGTTTATTTATGAAAACCTTATGATTCAGAATAATGTAATCCACTGTGCCCATTTGTGCAGTGTGCGCAAGCTGCTATTTTTAGGGTCTTCTTGCATATACCCTAGGCTCGCTTTACAACCAATGTCTGAAAAATCCTTGTTAACTGGTAAACTAGAATCTACAAATGAACCTTACGCTATAGCAAAAATTGCAGGAATTAAGTTATGCGAAAGTTACAATCGTCAGTATGGACATGACTATCGTGCAGTCATGCCGACAAACTTATATGGCCCTAACGATAATTTTCATCCGGAGAATAGTCATGTTATACCCGCATTGCTAAGTCGTTTCCATAATGCAAAGTTAGATGGGGATGATCGAGTCACAGTGTGGGGCTCGGGTACACCTATGCGTGAATTTTTACATGTGGATGATATGGCTGATGCTAGCATACATGTAATGAATTTAGAGAAGTCTTATTATCAAAAACATACTGACCCCATGCTCATTCATATAAATGTTGGATCAGGTGTTGACTGTACGATCAGAGAGCTAGTGCGATTGATATCAAATGTAGTGGGGTATTCTGGAGTTGTAGATTTTGATGCTTCCAAAGAAGATGGATCACCTAGGAAATTAATGGATGTAAGTCGTCTCAAAAGTTTGGGTTGGAGCGCGTCAATTCCATTAGAAGTTGGCTTGAGGAAAACATACAAATGGTTTTTAAGCAATATTAATCAATGTAGACGAAATTAGGCAGTTTTTATGAATATCTGCAACAGCATCAGCGTACTTGGTTTTCCTATAGCGATAGATAGTGCGAAAGATATAGTTGATAAATGCTTGTCGTTCTCAGGTACTTGTGTCGTTAATACAATTAATCCACATTCCTATGTTGTTCAAAAATCAGATCAAGAATTTTCAGAGGCATTAAAGTCAAGTGACGTTCTATTACCTGACGGGAGTGGAGTCGTTTTTGCAGCAAGGGTCCTGCTAGATTTAGAAATAAAAAAAATTGCGGGTTATGATATATTTATTGAGTTTATGAACAGGGTTAACAGGGATGCAAGTAACGTATTTCTTCTTGGGTCTACAGATACAGTTCTACGCAAAATGTGTGTGCGCGCGAGTAAGGATTTCTCAAAAGTAAGCACAACAACATTTTCGCCTCCATTTAAGTCAAGTTTTTCTAAGGAAGATGTAGATAAATTCGCATCAAGAATAAATAAATCGAATTCTTCAGTGGTTTTTGTTGGCTTGACTGCGCCTAAACAAGAAAAATTAGTTGCTTTATTGAAGCCAAGATGTAAGGATGTTGTGTTTGTTAGTATTGGCGCGGTTTTTGACTTTTATGCGGGAAGTGTCAAGCGGCCAAGTGCTTTTTGGGTCAGAATGAATTTAGAATGGTTGGTGAGGTTGTTAGGTGAACCAAGGCGGCTTTGGCGAAGAAATTTTGTATCTACACCAATTTTCTTGAAAGATGTTTTGATGAGTAAGGCGCTTCAGCGCAAAAGTTGACGTGGTCCAGCATGTGGATAAAGCGAGAGCGCTCGGTTGGAGTGATGCTGAGGTGGTGGAGCGTTGGACGCAGCTGTACAAAGCGCCACCCCTGGTGGAGCACTGGTTAGCGGCGCCCGATACGTTGGGAAAGGCAGAGCTTGCCGTGGTTAAAGGTTTGGTTGAGCTGTGGTGAGAGCGACTTTATGATTTAAGTTGGTTTATGCGTGGTGTGAATGAGACCATTGCGCGAATGGCTAATGAAGAAGAGGGCGCCAAGGGACGTTTTTGGGAGGGACGCTTTAAAAGCCAGGCGTTGCTAGATGAAACCGCACTTTTAAGCTGTATGGCGTATGTGGACTTAAATCCCGTTCGTGCCGGCATGGAAAAAGATCTGGTGGACGGTGATTTTACGTCTATTCAGCAGCGTTTATTTGACTATGTGAAACGCAAGCCTCTCAAAAATACCGCAGAGCGACAAGTTGTTAAAAAGATCAATACTCAACAACAATTAAAAACCGACTTAAAGCTTGATAAGTTGCCGGAGGCGCCTCTGATGCCCTTTGATGGCAGTAGCCATACGGATATTCATGTGGCCTTGCCGTTTACGCGTGAGGACTATTTCGAGCTTGTAGACACAACAGGACGTGCCATTCGCGACGATAAAAAAGGTTTTATTCCCTCTGAGATGCCCGCTCTTGTGGCAAGGCTTGGTATAAAGCCGCATAAATGGTTAGACCATGTGCGCGACTTCAGTCGCTGGTACGGCTCAGCGGCTGGCATGATGTCAAAAATGGAAGATTATGCCCACATGCGTCAAAAGCGCTGGTGCAAGGGTGTGGGTGCCTCTAAGCGGTTGGTGGCCTGACCTCTATTAATCTGCCTGCACTGCTATTTCAAAATAACCACCTCTACTATTTCAAAATAACGGATGGCGGAGTTCTATGTGTCGAGTAAATTCAGGCGCAATGATAAAAGTGGAACTAATAAATATAGCGGCCGCTATACTCTGCAATGCACCCATCCTCGGTTGAAATCGTCCCTTGACGTCAAATTGCACAGGATAGGTTAGAAGCGATGAATAATCCATCCATGTATTTTACATTATTTGGTCTTTGTAATATGCTCAGGCGAGCAATAGGGTTGGTGGTTAAAGTCGCTACATGATTAAAAGTCTCGAGAAAATCAAACCAAACAGAGTATTAGCGCTTTCTCTGGCAAAGAATGAAGTTTCTGTTTTGGTGCATGACGCGGTATTGCTTGAGGGATCAATTTTACGTTACCGGAGATCCAGGCTCTGCTAGATGGCGTGACAGTTGGAGGCCATAAACTCAGTGATCAGCAGATCGCCTTAAATCAAGCCGCTGCCTGGAAGCAACTTTTCGAGGATGTGGAGGCCGGGAGCTTTGAATTTAGTGCCGAGTACACTTGTGCTTTACATTGCATAGCGGGCAAGGAAGAGGCTTTAGAGTGGGGGAAATTAGGTCTGGGGCTGTAACGATCGCCGGTACTTCTTATATGCCACCAGAGGCCGGTGATTTACCGGAACTGTTTAGGGTGTTCTCTGTTGAGCTGTCAGGTATTAAAAATGTTTACGAGCGAGCCACATTGGCATTTTTGCGTATGGCGCAAACGCGGTTTTTTGACGACGTAAACAAACGCATGGGCAGATTTATGATGAATGGCATTTTACTATCCTTTGGGTTCCCCGTCATCAATGTGCCGTTCAAGAAGCAGCTAGAGTTCAACGAGAAAATGTTGGACTTTTATGGCTCCAACAACGTGTGCCCAATGCAGGAGTTTTTGTATGGCTGCGTAGACGAGCGTGTTGTAAAAATTATGGAGGCGTAGTTGATTGGGTGCAGTAGCTCAGAACTGATCTGAGAGGTACCCGTTTTTCAGTAAGTGCCTTTCAGTTTAGATCTGAGCTACTACAGGTTATCACTTGAAACAGCGACGCAGTACTTCTGCATTCGAGGTCAAAAAAAATCAAAAGCCGACACTTCATGTTTCTCCTCCAACACTGGCCGAAGTTTGGCCAAGCTCTGGGTGGCTTGTAGTTCTTTGTTTCTTATACGAATGAGGTTCTGATTGATTTTAATATACTGTTGAATCGATTTTTTTGTCGCTTGTGGTGTTTTACATTTATAACGATCAAAGATCGCACCTTTCACGCCAGATTCGCTCAAAATGGCATGGCGTTGTTGCTTCAGTTTTTGGGTTTGATGTTTCAAAATTTTGGTGAGTTTCTCAAAGTTGCCTTCAAAGAAACCTTTCGGGAGTTCGCCTACGTACTGTTGATAATACCCGAGCAGAGAAGGGATGTCTTTTTCGTCGCGCGCCTGAATCACTTGGCTCATTAATATATGCTTTTCGGTTTTCTTGGCTTCGTTTTGCTCTAGATCCGGATGCAAGGCTTTGGCGATTTTTCGAAAAAGAGTATTGATGGGCGTAGCTTTTAACAGTTTATTGAGGTCCTGCTCTTCTTGCCTTTCTTGCTGCCTTTGCGCTTCAAAGATCTGCTCGAAGTAGTCATCCTCTTCATCAACAAATGGGGCTTCAGCCGACTCAAATTCACGAAAAAGTTCATCGAGTAGATCGTCGTCCAAATCTTCGTCGAAACCATCCGGCGCTGCACCGGTTGCAAAACCCTCAACATTGGATTGAAACTCTGCGATATCTTCTTCAGTGTAGCCCTCGCGTTTTAATTTCTTGATTAGCTTTTGCTCTTCTGATTTGGCTAGTGTGTCCATCTGCGCAACTAATTTTTCTTCCAGCTCACCAAGGGAGAGCTGGTCAGAAAAGGGGCGAGCGTGAAGCTCGTCAAATAGTTCTTCTGTCCACTCCATCAAGACCAGGCGTAGATACTCAGGTAAGGTTTTTTTGCTGAGGTGGCCAATAAGATTTTGAGTCAAGGTGTAGGTTACGTCTAACAATTCACGCTCGGAGCGTGAAATCTCGTTTAAAAAATCATCATAAAACGTTTCTATCTCCTCCATGAGTGTAACGTTTTTCTGACCCAACTTTTGCACGCGCTGCCATTCTTTTTTGGCAGTTTTAGCTTTTTTTAATGCGCTCATATTGATTCTGTGTCGATTGGGCGGTGGAAAAATTTAGTTGTCGAGGTTGAAGCCTATCAAGCCAGTGTAGTGTATTGAACTAGTTGCATATACAAAAACGGTCTAAACGTTCACAGCTAGGAGTAACTTACAGGCTATACACTAGAAGGCATGGCCAAAGTTTTTTCTAGAGGTTGACTTCCAGGAATGGCGAGATGATCGGCACAATGCAAAATCGCGTTTAGTGGGAAGGAGGCAGTCGTCTTTTATAGGGTATTCCAGGTTCAAAAGGGCGGCGTCAAACACCGCACTATTATTCGCAGTATTGATTATGTAGCAGGCTCGAATCAACCCAGCAGGTGGGAATGGCCTCAAGCCAAAAGCCTCAAGGTGACTTTGTCACCCGACCGTATGGCGCATGTCTTACAAAACCTTTGGCAAATGTCGTTCGTCTGTGCATGCGTGAACCTGGATAATGGTCATCACAAGGACGTGACATGGAGAGTACTTGTTGGCGAGGACCGCCAAAGGAAGCGACCCCTTCGGATGGATTCGGAGTGTTAAGAGCCCCAGCTGGGTAAACCGGCTGGGGTTTTTGCGTTTTTATGACATTAATTTATGTGCCTTAGGCGGTGGTGCCTGCCTTTAATCGGTGCGCGAACAGAGGTAAGCTTGCACATTCGCTACCCTGCATTGGCTAAGGATCTTCATGTCACGCCTGAAAGTGTTCTCCCCCCTAAAATTAGCATTAATATTGGCCGCACTGTTTGTGGTTTGGTTGGCCATTGGAGATAAAAAGCAGGCGCAAGAGAGCGCCCCAGCCCCTCAGGCTCACAACGAGCTAACACTGCCTCGGGTGGAAGTACGTGTATCCAGGGCAACGCTTGAGGCTAACGATATCGTATTGCAAGGGCAAGTCGAACCTTGGGCTCGAGTGGCTGTTAAGGCGCAGGTGAGCGGGCAGGTGAGTCAATTAAAAAAACGTCAAGGCGACGTAGTTAAAACCGGTGATGTGTTGTTGGTACTGACGGATGAAGGTCGTCCCGAGCGATTGGCGGAGGCTCAGTCGACCTTGGCGCTTCGGGAAAAGGAGCTGGAAAGTGCGGTGAGTTTGCAATCCTCGCGTTTGGTGGCCGAGACTGAAATCACCCGCTTGCAAAGCGCTTTGGCTCAGGCGCGTGCAGACCTGGAAGCCAGCCGGTTGGCGGTGAAATACAGCCAGCCAGCTTCACCCTTTGATGGCATGGTGAACCGCCGGTATGTGGATCAGGGCGAATTTGTGAGCGTTGGCGAATCACTGATGGATGTGGTGGATATTTCTAAGCTTAAGGTCACAGCGTATGTCCCCCAGCAAAAAATCGGCAATGTGCAAGTTGGGCAGTCGGTAGAGGTGGTGTTGTTGGGTGGCGAGAAGCTTTCAGGCACGGTAAGTTTTGTGAGTTTTTCTGCGGATGAGCAGACGCGAGCTTTCTACATTGAGGTGACGGTGCCTAACCCGAGCCTGGCTCGTGTTTCGGGTGGCAGCGCAACTTTACACATTAAGTCTCCAAAAGCCCTCGCGCACACCTTATCGCCAGCACTGTTCTCTTTAAATGTGGATGGCCAACTGGGCGTGTACACGGTGGATGACGACGATACGGTTCAGTTTCAAACTATCGATATCTTAAATGTGGAGAACCTTAGTGCCTCGGTACTAGGGCTTCCTGAAGAGGTAAGGCTTATAACCCTCGGGGCGGGCTTTGTAAGCCCAGGCCAAAAAGTGGAAGTGGTGGAGGCCACCCCGTGAAGGCGTTTATCGAGGCGGCCATAGGCCGAAGTCGTGCCACAGTAACACTGCTGGCTTTTATTTTTATCAGCGGGTTGATGGCCTATTCCAAAATCCCCAAGGAGGCCAACCCGGATGTGGCCATCCCCATGATGTATGTTTCCATGACGTTGGATGGCGTCAGCCCGGAAGATGCCGAGCGCTTGTTGGTGCGCCCCATGGAGCACGAACTCCGTTCATTGGAAGGTTTGAAGGAGATGAACTCCACCGCCAGTGAAGGTTATGCCTCGGTGTTGTTGGAGTTCGATGCGGGGTTTGATGCGGATCAGGCCATCGCTGATGTGCGTGAAAAGGTGGATATGGCGCGCAGCCGCCTGCCAGCTGAGGCCGATGAACCCATTGTGCACGAGATTAACGTGGCTTTGTTCCCCGTGTTGTCTGTGGGCTTGTCTGGGCCGATCTCTCAAATGGAATTGATTACCATCGCTCGGAATTTGAGGGATGAAATAGAAGCCATTCCGGAAGTGCTCGAAGTGGACATAGGCGGTGATCGAGAAGACATGCTGGAGATCATCGTCGATCCACAAGTGCTGGATACCTACGGTGTGGACTATGTGCAATTGTTCAATCGAGTGTCGAGCAACAATCGTTTAGTAGCTGCAGGAAGTTTGGATACTGGCGCAGGGCGTATGTCCATTAAGGTGCCCGGTGTGGTGGAGGATTTAAACGATATCCTCAATATGCCGGTGAAGGTTAACGGCGACAGCGTGGTGGTGTTTGGTGAAGTGGCCACGGTCTCACGCAGTTTTAAAGATCCCCACGGGTTTGCGCGTATTAATGGTCAGCCCGCAGTGGTGTTGGAAGTTAAAAAAAGGGCTGGCGCTAATATTATTGAGACCATCGAGCAAACTCAGGCCATTTTAAACAAAGCCCAGGATTGGTTCCCTCCGGGAATGGAGGTGAATTACATCATGGATCAGTCCGAGCAAGTGCGGGATATGCTGTCGGATTTGCTCAACAATGTGCTCACCGCAGTGGTGTTGGTATTGATACTTATCATTGCCACCATGGGCGTTCGCTCTGCCATTTTGGTGGGGATTACCATCCCAGGGGCGTTTTTAGCCGGTATTTTATTGATCTGGTTGATGGGTTACACCATGAACATTGTGGTGTTGTTCTCGCTCATTTTGGTGGCGGGTATGTTGGTGGATGGCGCCATCGTCGTGAGTGAGTTGGCCGACCGTAATATGATTGAAGGTCAGCCCCCCAAGCTTGCTTGGGCCAACGCTGCCAGTCGAATGGCTTGGCCCATTATTGCCTCAACGGCCACCACGCTTGCCGTGTTTGCGCCTTTGTTATTTTGGCCCGGGCTGATTGGCCAGTTTATGAAGTACCTCCCGGCTACAGTCATTTTGTGCTTAATGGCATCACTCGTTATGGCGCTGGTGTTTCTGCCCACTCTAGGTGGACTAAAAAAAACAGCAGTGGTTCACGATCACTCGGTGGGGACCAGTAAAGCCAGCCAGTGGTACGCAGCGGCTTTAAAAAAATGCCTGTTGCGCCCCAAAACCACTTTGGCGGGCATGATGGGTGGTATGGCCGTTATCTATGTGGCCTATGGCATGTTTAACCACGGGTTGGAGTTTTTTCCGTCGGTTGAGCCAGAATCTGCACAGGTTTGGGTTCGCGCCCGAGGGGACCTTTCGATATATGAACGTGACGCTGTGTTACAACGAGTGGAATCTAAGCTTCAAGGGTTGTCTGAGGTAAAAGCTTTGTATGCCCGCTCCATGGTGAGCGCCTCAGGCGAAATGCCACCGGATGTAATCGGCACCTTACAGTTCCAGTTTATTGATTGGTACAAGCGTCGCCCAGCTTCCAAAATATTGGAAGAAATGAAAGCACTCACCGCGGATGTGGCCGGGGTAAAGCTGGAATTTCGCCAACAAGAAGAAGGCCCCGGAGGTGGTAAGCCGGTGGAGTTGCATGTGAGTGGTATGGAGACAGAAGCTCTGCATCACGCAGCAGACCTCATCATAGAGAAGATGCAGGCATTGGGTGGCTTTGTGGACATAGAAGACAACCGAAGTTTGCCAGGTGTTGAATGGCGCGTCATGGTGGATCGCGCCAAGGCGGCACGATTCGGCGCGGATGTGTTGAGTGTGGGTAACGCGGTGCAAATGGTGACGAATGGGTTATTACTTGCGCGCTATCGACCAGAATACGCCAGCGATGAGGTAGATATACGGGTGCGTTTTCCAGAGAACTGGCGTTCGTTAGAGCAGCTCTCGCGCTTAACTGTCAATACATCGCGCGGGCAGGTGCCCATCACCAACTTTGTGGAGGTAATACCCGGGCCCAAAACCAGTGTGTTGAGTCGAGTGGACGGCAGTCGGTCTGTGATTATTAAGTCCGATTTGGCACCGGGCGCCCAGGTGGCAGAGCGCCTGCACGCGCTACTCAATTCTGACATCGAGTTGCCAAAAGGTGTCAGAGTGAAAGCGGCGGGAGAGAGCCAAGACCAACAAGAGGCCGGGGCGTTTTTAATGTCCGCCTTTTTAACAGCCATTTTTCTAATGATGCTGATTTTACTGGTGCAATTTAACAGCTGGTATCAAGCGCTATTAATTATTTCCGCCATTGTCTTTTCCACTGCGGGGGTGTTGTTGGGTTTGCTTGTCAACTTCCAACCTTTTGGCATCGTAATGGTGGGAATGGGTATTATTGGGCTGGCGGGTATTGTTGTGAATAACAATATTGTATTGATTGATACTTACAACCAAATTCGAGACGATGGTGCCAGTGCTTTTGATGCGGCCTTTGAAACCGGTTGTTTGCGCTTGCGTCCGGTTTTATTAACTTCGGTAACCACCATTCTAGGTTTAATGCCCATGGCACTCGGCGTGAATGTGAATTTATTGGAGCCAAGCCTTGGCTTGGGCGCACCTTCAACGCAATGGTGGACGCAGCTTTCCAGCGCTATTGCCGGTGGGCTGACCATTGCCACTGTCTTGACTCTTATTTTGACCCCTTGCATGCTGATCTTGGGCGATGGGATTCGCGAACGGCATAAACACAACAGCATGGCGCGTCTGCGAGCGGCGGTACAAGCCAAGCAGTAATGTTTTTCTACACCTATGTCAAACAAGGCGGTGTGTTGCATGGGTGTAGGCGTAAACGCTTGAGTTATATGGGCAATGTCGCACAAGGTACATTGCCAATGGCGTGCAGCTGAAAATTTAAAAACCAGGATAATAAACATCACAGGGACGTGGCAAGGAAAGCATTTGTTGGCGAGGACTGCCAAAGGAAGCGCCCCCTTCAGAAGGAGCTGGAGTGTTAAGAGCCCCCAATCAGGAAACTGATTGGGGGTTTTTGCGTATTATGGGCACAAGCAGAAATAGACGGGTATTCGTGCGACAAAAGAGCGTAATTCGGAAGTGGTATAAAGTAGAGCCGTTTAAGTTTGGGTGTTTGGAGTGGGATAAATGATTGAGCTGTTGCTAAAGAGTGTGGTTGCGGCTGGCGATGCCATTATGGCGGTCTACCAGTCCGACCATTGGGAGGTGGAAACCAAAAGTGATGACTCTCCCATTACCTTGGCGGACAAACGCGCCAACGCACTCTTGCTACCTGTATTAGAAGGTTTGAATGTTGGGCCCGTTCTATCTGAGGAGGGGGTTCAACCACCGTGGGAGGTGCGTAAACACTGGCAGCAGTATTGGTTAATCGACCCGCTGGATGGCACCAAAGAGTTTATCGACCGAAATGGTGAATTTACGGTCAATATTGCACTGATTCAAAATGGCGTACCGGTTATTGGGGTGGTTTACGCACCGGTGAGTCAATTATGTTTTTGGGGTGAGCGTGCGCGAGGTGCCTTTTGCGTGAATATTACCAATGGCTCGCAGGCAGCCGAGCCCATAAAAGGGGCCGCGACCCCCAAGGGCCTAGACAACTGGTGTGTTGTGGGCAGTCGATCTCATCGGGGGAATGAAACGGCAATGATGAATACCGTTTTACAAAACCCGAGTTGGCTGGCGGTGGGTAGCTCATTAAAGTTTTGTATGCTCGCAAATGGGCAGGCGCACCTTTATCCGCGCGTCACACCCACCAGCGAATGGGATACCGCAGCCGCGCAAGGTGTATTGGAAGCTGCTGGTGGTGTGGTACTGGAGTGGGGCAGTTGGCAGCCTCTACGGTATAACACCAAGCCGAGTTTATTGAACCCAAGTTTTTTAGCTTGCTCTGAAATGAACGGCGCGCTCAAACTTACGTCCCAATTAACGGTTTAGTTTATTAACCCGGCAATTCAATAGATCTCTTATCTATTGAATTGTGCGCCGTTAAAATCCGAGCGAAAATGTGTGAGTCTTCTTGTATTTTAAGGACTTGCATTGGCCATTTTGGCTAATGGCGGCACATCCGTGTGCCGCATTAACCCGGCATAAAAGATTGCCGGGCTGTTAACCTGGCAATTCAATAGATCTCCTATCTATTGAACTGCGCGCCGTTAAAATACTGGCGAAAATGTGTGAATTTCCTTGTATTTTAAGGACTTGCATTGGCCATTCTGGCCAATGGCGGCACATCCGTGTGCCGCATCAACCCGACAGAAAAGATTGTCGGGTTGATAATAGGCTATGCGGTAGCGCGTTTGGGCGAGATATAGAAAAAGGCAGAAAAGGCAGTAATGTCGCTAGAGTGTGGGGCTTTTAAAAGTTTTGTGGGTAGGCATTTGGCGAAGTACTTGAATATCAAAGTGCTCTACACCAAATTCCAGTATCTTCTCAAGTGGCAAGTGCAGTAAAGATGGCGGTGTAGGTAGGCTTAAAAACGCAAAGCTATCAATCACGTTTTTTCGTGCTCTTTGGTCATCGATGGCGGGTGCGTGAGTTTGTTTACTGAGTTTGTCGCCATTGTGGTCCACCACTACGGGTAGGTGCGCAAATTTGGGTATGGCGTAGCCAAGCGTTTTATATAAAGCGATCTGATTACCCGTGGTTTCAAGTAGGTCGATGCCGCGCACCACGTGCGTGATATTTTGAAAGTGATCGTCTATCACCACTGCCAACTGATAGGCGAACAAGCCGTCTTTGCGCACTAAAATAAAATCTTGATCGGACAGTGTTGTGCATTCGATATGGCCCTGAAGTGCATCCTCAAACCCGTGGCTATCAACGTTGGTGGTGTCGAGTCGAATGGCGCAAGCCGAATTGGGCGGAGGCGGGGATCGCAAGCAGTGCCCATCATAACCGCTAGGTAATTGGTGAATACGTTTTCGTGTGCAATTACAAGGGTAAGTCAGGCCTTGGCGCTGTAGAACATTCAATGTGGCTTGGTAGGCCTCTGTGCGAGTACTTTGATACAGTACGGGGGCGTCACTGTGAAGGCCGTGGGCTGAAAGTGAATTTAAAATGGTTTGCTTGGCACCAGGCTGCTCCCGAGGAGGGTCAATGTCCTCCATGCGAATTAGCCACTTACCGTGGTGGGTTTTAGCGTGAAGGTAGCTCGCCACGGCACATACAAGCGAGCCAAAATGCAATGGACCTGAAGGAGAGGGAGCAAAGCGGCCGATATACCCAGTCGATGTCTCAGTAGGGGGTGCCATTGGGAGTCAAGGGCCGGCAGAGCCGGCGCCAAGCTAACCTAAAACTTGTTTTTCTTTGATCTCGTCGATGGTTTTGCAGTCCACACACAAAGTCGCCGTGGGACGAGCTTCGAGCCGGCGAATGCCAATCTCAACGCCGCAAGCGTCACAAAAACCGTAGTCATCGGTTTCGATCAGCTCTAGTGTTTTATCAATTTTTTTAATGAGCTTACGTTCACGGTCGCGTGTGCGTAGCTCAAGGCTAAATTCTTCTTCTTGGCTGGCTCTATCCGCAGGGTCTGGGAAGTTGGCAGCCTCATCCTTTAAGTGGGACATGGTACGGTCGACTTCTTGCATCAACTCTTTTTTCCAAGCGAACAGTAAGGATTTAAAGTGTTCGCGCTGGGCCTCGTTCATGTATTCTTCGCCCTTTTTTTCTTTGTAGGGCGCTATTCCGTGAAGTCCAAAATTGGTTGTATCAGGCATCGTTCAAAGCCTCTTAATGTTATTGCTGTTATGCACAACAATTGAATCCGTTGTGAGTGACAAAACCTGCCTAGATGTGGGGGCGGTTTCGCGAAATTCAATGGCCATTTTTGGCGAAGCGGCAACGCTATCAAATTCCCGATATCTACGCCAGCACTTATTTAGGCCAGTGTTTGCAATAGGTCCTACAATCAGATCAGGTATTGTTGCGGTGATCAAAAAGTAGTCAGGATGCGGTTTTTTTGAAGGCCGTTGCTGCTCTGCAGCGTATAAGCACTTCAAAAGTGGTGACCAAAAAGGTTGGGGCTTCAAAACTTGATGGCCAAAGATATTATTGCCTAAATTCAGCAAAAGTGCAGATGGAAAATTGAGTTAAAGTGTGTGTTGGTCAATTCAATGAAAGGTAAAAAGTGAAATTCTCACCTCCACTAAAAAAAGCGCGTTTGATTAAGCGCTATAAACGCTTTTTGGTTGATGCGTGTTTAGAGGATGGGAGCGTGGTAACCATGCACTGTCCCAACACGGGTAGCATGCGTGAGTGCTTGGCCCCTGATGCCCCTCTGTGGTACTCCACCAGTGGTAATGCCAAGCGCAAATACCCACACACCTGGGAGATTGCAACAACACCCGCGGGGGATTTGGCGGGCATCAATACCCACCGCGCAAACACCTTGGTAAAAGAGGCCATTGAGCGTGGGTTGGTGCCAGAACTGCGAAATGTGGATCGATTACAAGCAGAGGTGAAATTTGGTTCAGAGGGTAGCCGAGCGGATTTTTTGGTTAGCGCTTCAGGTGCTGAGTGGGTTGTTGAGGTGAAAAATGTCACCCTAAAGGCATCTGGCAAGGGGTATTTCCCCGATGCCGTCACGGACCGTGGTACTAAGCATTTACGTGAGCTCACGCGTGTGGTGGAACGTGGTGGTCATGCGCTTTTGATCTTTTGCGTACAGCATACGGGGATTGATTCCGTCTCGCCGGCAGGCCATATCGACGCCAAATATCATCAGGCCTTTAAGGCGGCGATGGCTCAGGGCGTCCAGTTCTGTGCACTGAAAGCGACCATCTCACCAGATGAAATCGTGTTAACGCAAAGCGTGCCCGTGGTGGTTTAAGGCGCTTAGCCTGTTGGTCAATGCCAGGGGAGCACCCTCTTTGTCTAAGGTTGTCGTTATAGGCGTAGGGGTCGCAGTCAACACAATCGTCCGGCAAGGTGAGTGATTGTGACGGTTATTATTAACCCGGCAAATATAATTGTTGGGTTAATAGTGATACAAGAGGTGTCACCATTAGTATTTTAAAGGCGAGCCATTCCATTATTGGGATGAGGCACTGAATTGCCGGGTGAGTAATGCAATGGAAGGTGGCTCAGTTTAGCCAAATTTGATTATCTTTTAGCTCGAAAGGTGCAGCGGTAAGCGCATCGCCGGCACAAGGGCCCGCCACGCAGAGACCGGTCTCAACGATGAATAAAGCCCCGTGGGTAGAGCAGCGGAGCAATTCGCCCTCTTCGTCCAAAAAGTGATCAGGCTGCCATTCCAGCGGAATGCCGAGGTGGGGGCAGCGATTGATATAAACGTAGAATTGAGCGTCTTTATGCACAACAACATAGGTACGGCCCCTAAAGGCAACACCTATGGCTTGGCCATCAGGAACTGCGCTACAAGCACACAGTACCGGCATTGGACCTAAGCAGTGGCGCGTTGTAGCTCAGCGTGCATGGGGTTTTCAGCTTCGGATACCAGTTGGGCTTTTACTTCTATAGAAAGCTCATTCCAGTGGACATCCATAAGCGCGCCTTCAAGGGCGTACAGCATTACCTTAGAGACCTGAATGCCGCGAGCTTTCACCTTTCGATAAGCTTCCACAGAGCCCATTTTTGCCAAGTCTTCGTAAGTGTTGACGCCAATGGCGTGTAAAATATTAACGGACGCCATACCCAAGTTCTTGAGTTCTAACAGTTCGCTGTGAGCAAGGTTCATAGCAGTAATCCTTCATCTTTTATTATTATCAAACACGTACAGATGTACGGTGTGATGGTGCCAACAAAGCTGTTTGGCCAAGCGACGCAGCTCTAAGCAGAGTGCTTACATTAAATGTAGTCCATATCCTTGCCAGGTAAACCCCCAAATGGCAGTAGATGTGTAAAACTATGCATTTGGCAACACTTGATGCAAAAATACCAGTTCTCGCGACAATTATAAAGTACAAGTTCAAACTTTGTTGGGTTTTACCTTCGGGTTTTATAATACTGTTTGTGCCACAAAGAGGTGAAAAACTAATGCATTATCATGAGTTTTAGCGACGTGCTGACGCTGTCTCAACAGCAAGCGCTTGGCTTAAGTGCTGCGCACTTGTTGCCTTTTCAGCAAACCTTTGTACACCCTGGGGTGTTGGGGCCGCTCAATGCGTTGGAGGAAGCGGCAGCGCGTGAAGGGTTTAGGCTGGGTGCTGTCAGCGGGTATAGAAGTTTTGAGCGGCAACTGGCCATCTGGAATGCCAAAGCCCGTGGAACCAGGCCAGTGCTCGATGACATGGGTCAACCCCTTACGCTATCAGCACTCGATGAAGAGGCGGTGATGTGGGCCATTTTAAGGTGGTCTGCCTTACCGGGCACTTCACGTCATCACTTTGGAACAGATGTTGATGTGGTGGACTTGTCGGCGGTGGCGGCCGACTATAGCATCCAGTTGACGGTGGCGGAAACGCAGCCCGGCGGGCCTTTTGCACCTTTCCACGAATGGTTAAGTGACTATTTGGCGCGTGCGCAATCGGGTTTCGTGCGGCCTTATCAGTTCGACTGCGGTGGTGTAGCACCTGAGCCTTGGCACTTGAGTTATCTACCTGTTGCCAAGCCATTACAAGAAAAAATCACATTTGAGGCGGTTTCAACCTTGATTCACAAAAGCGACATTGCTCTAAAGGCGGTCATTCTTGAGTTTCTTCCCGTCATCTTGAACCGTTATGTTCAGCTACCCCTCTAAATTAACAGGTTTTAAGGTGCACTATGCTCGTCATATTTGATTGTGATGGTGTTTTAGTGGACAGCGAACGCTTGGCCGCTGAGGCTTTTTCCCTGGCGTTAAAATCCGTTGGGATAACCATGTCCAGTGACGATTGTTTGAATATCTTTCGTGGGCATACCCTTGAAACGTGTTTTACTCTGGTAGAAAAAACACACAAATTGCCCCACGATTTTGCGGACCAATTGTTGGCGATTGAACAGCAACTGTTTGCCGCGCGGCTTCGAGCCGTTCCAGGTGTGATAGAGGTTATTCGAGCGCTGGTACGTCAAAAAGTCCCTTGCTGTGTGGCCAGTAATGGCAAGCGTCACAAGGTTGAGCATTCTTTGGCTCTGACGGGGTTGGCGTCATTTTTTGGTGATAACATTTTTTCGGCTGAGCAGGTTAAGAGCGGCAAGCCTGCACCAGATGTATTTTTATTGGCTGCAAAGGTGATGGGTGTGGAGACGAGCCGGTGCTGGGTGGTCGAGGACTCTTCGATTGGCATTACAGCCGGTCGAGCGGCTGGAATGTCGGTGGTAGCCTACGCGCCAAATGGCATGGTGGAGGCCCACGCAGGTGTTCATGTGATCACTCAAATGAGGAGCCTACCACAATGTCTTGGTCTTCAACCTGAGTCACCTGAGGTTTAGCGGTCACATCTAAAAGGTTAGAGGTTTGGTGCTTCAGTTAACCGACATCGGAGATATCATCGTCATGCTGGGTATCTTCAATTTCTGCGTTTTCTTGCAACCAGAGATACACCGCCTCCCGGCTTTCCAGCATGGATTGGTAGGTTTTTAAAACGGAGGAATTTGGGGTTTGCAGTTTTTTGATCCGTTCTATACGGTCTTGTAAAAAATGAATATCTTCCTTTACCTTAAGCGCAATGGCTTGGCAATTGGTTGTATTGTTGTAAGAGCCTCGAGGCATGATACGCTCGATGCTTTGTGCGATGTGTTCGTCAGGCAGTTTCGTTGTCATAGACTGTGTTCCTTTACAGGCCGAAATCTGAGCGGTTACTTACTAGTATGGCTCTCGATAACCTCTACGGCCAGTGATACGGCATTGCCGAACACAGCAAAAGATCGGCTTTGAATCCAAGCTTAGTTCAAATTCATATAAATTCTAATCGTTTTGATAAAAAGTTGATCTTTTTGGGGGGGAAGGCCCTGGCGTCAATAACGGGAATGGAGGCATCGAGTGTATTTAAAATCTAATAAAAACAGGAGTATACCGTTGTATTGTAAGGTACATGCTAGGCTATATAACCTCATCGTGTAAGCGTTGAACGCGTTAAGTCATATACAAAAACTCGCGGGTTTTGATCTTTTTTTAATGAATAAACATTCTGGTCACAAGGAACGCATTTAGCGCTACTTTTGTGCAAAAGTGGCCGTAATGAATTTGAAGTGTTTAAATTAGAGTATCGAGTAAGCCGCTATTAACCCAGCAAGAATGATTGTCGGGTAAATGTCTGGGGAACGGATACCCCATCATTGGCTGAGAAGTCAATGAAAACCCTTAAAATACAAGATTATTTACACGTCAGCGCCAGTATTTTTTGCGATACGTAATGGTGCTTTGAAAATTGGGTAAGCCGTATGAGCGATGAACGATTCGATTTAGTTTTCAAGGGAGAGCTGGCACGTGGTGCCGAGCTCCAACAGGCCAAACAAAACCTAAAAGCTTTGTTTCGCATCACCGACGAACAGGTGGAAAGCCTGTTCAGTGGCAAACCGATTACCCTAAAAAAGGGCGTAGATGCTGCAGCTGCCAATACTTACCGGGTGGCCATGAAAAAGGCTGGTGCGTTGGTTAACGTGGTTGCAAGCGCGGCTCCCTCCAAGACACAAACGTCAAAGCCTGCGTCCTCCACCGAGGCCGCAGCCCCAGCACGTACACCTTCTGCAGGCGTTTCGGCTGCTTCTGAGGGAGATGCGGTGCAAACGGCTTTGGGCGCTCAACCGGATAAACCGCATGAACCACGTAAGCCCATAGCGTCGCCAGATTTTGGTGTGGCAGAGCTAGGGACTGATTTGGTGAGTGAGGCTGAAATTTCTCGACCTCAACCCGTGGTTGTGGACGTTTCTCATATTAGCGTTGCGGAGCAATCTGGACACTTAGTGAGCGAAGACGAGTTGATGCGATTGCCTGTGCTAGAGATTGATGTCCCCGAGATCGATGTCGCACCCGCGGGCAGCGATGTTTTAAAGCCGGAGGAGCGCCCCGAGGCTATTGTCGCGAATGTGGATACTTCGGCTTACAGTGTGGCTGAAGCTGGTGAACGCTTGAGTGCTCCAAAAGCACCAGCACCAAAAGCCCCCAACGTAGACCATATTAAATTGGCAGATTAGCGAAATAGTACATTGGCAACTTGCCATTGAACCACAGCGTACATTGCCATAAAAAAGCCCGCATAAGCGGGCTATCATTTCTGAGTTATTGCAGCGCAATCCTGGGTTATTAATCTTCGCAAGCAGCGATGGCGTCTACTATTTCTTGCTTGGCCACTTCCGGCCCTTCCCAGCCTTCCACTTTTACCCATTTGCCGGGCTCTAAATCCTTATAGTGCTCAAAGAAGTGCGCGATCTGCTGAATCTGGATGTCTGGCACGTCTTGATATGACTTAACGTTGTCATAGATGGGTGTGGTTTTTGTGATGGGTACGGCTAACAGTTTGGCATCTTCTCCCGATTCGTCAGACATCTTTAACACGCCAATTGGACGGCATTTAACGACGCAGCCCGCTTGAAGTGGCATGGGCATCAGTACCAACACGTCAATGGGGTCGCCATCGCCGCACAGAGTATTGGGGATGTAGCCGTAGTTGCAGGGGTAGCGCATGGCTGTACCTAAAATACGGTCTACAAACAGTGCACCCGTGTCTTTGTCGATCTCATATTTGATTGGGTCGCCACCTTGCGGGATTTCAATAATCACGTTGACTTCTTCAGGTGGGTTTTTACCCGTTGGAATGACTTTCAGGCTCATGAAAGGGGTCCTGTTGTGTTTGAGGAGTTTGGGGCGCGCATTTTAGCAACAGCGGCGGCCACATACAATTTGTAACCTTTGGTCTGATCAGTTGTCCAAGTCAAACAGGTTTTACATGGGGTTAAAACATGAGATATGGATGGGGTCAGTTACGCTTTCTCGGTCTGATGGGGTCTGTGTTATTGGTTTTGGCCTGGCCTGCGGCTGCCACGCCAAAGCCGAAGCCTCCCACTGGGGAGGCACCTATTAACCAGCAGGTGGCGATTTTTGCAGGGGGGTGTTTTTGGTGTATGGAGCAACCCTTCGATGTGCTCAAGGGCGTTTTGAGGACAACCTCGGGCTATACGGGTGGTCATGTTGCAAACCCCAGTTACAAACAAGTCAGTGCTGGGTCAACGGGGCACTATGAAGCGGTGAAAATTGAGTTTGACGCCAATCTCATCAGCTATGAAAGGCTGCTGGCAGCCTTTTGGAGAAACATCGATCCTTTTGACGATAAAGGCCAATTTTGCGACAAGGGCGAGCAGTATCGAAGTGCTATTTTTTATGTGGCAGAGGCGCAAAAACTTGCTGCGCAAAAGAGTTTAAACCAATTGATCAACAGCCGCTTGGTACCCGAGCCTGTGGCCACGGCTATCTTGCCTGCTCAAACCTTTTACGAAGCAGAAGACTACCATCAGAATTATTACAAAAAGAACCCAGAGCGCTATGGATCTTACCGTGTGGGGTGTCGGAGAGATGCTAAGCTCGATGCATTGTGGGGGCAAGGCGAGGCCCATTAAGCGCTGTTTAATATGGGGTGGGTGCATGGTAAGCTCCTTGTCAAATAATAAGGAGCCGAAACATGCAGCACATCCACATCTTGGGTATTTGCGGCACTTTTATGGGCAGCCTCGCACAACTGGCCAAAGCCAAGGGGTACCACGTTACGGGGGCAGACCAATGGGTGTATCCCCCCATGAGCACTCAGTTAGAAGCTGCGGGTATCGAATTAATCGAAGGTTATGATGAGTCTCAACTAGAGCTAAACCCCGACTGTTTCGTAGTGGGGAATGTGATATCTCGCGGTAACCCTCTTATGGAGGCAATCTTAAATCGCGGGCTCGCTTACACCTCTGGTCCCGCTTGGCTGGCAGACCACATTACCCATGATCGATGGGTAATGGCCGTCAGCGGCACCCACGGCAAAACTACCACTAGCAGCATGCTGGCATGGATTCTAGAGTACTCGGGTTATGACCCAGGCTACCTAATTGGAGGCGTGCCCCAAAATTTTGGGGTTTCGGCGCGACTGGGCAGCTCCGGTTTTTTTGTGATTGAAGCCGATGAATACGATTGTGCCTTTTTTGATAAGCGCTCTAAATTTGTCCATTACCGTCCTCGCACCTTGGTGATCAATAATCTTGAATACGATCACGCGGATATTTTCCCCGATATTGAAGCCATACAAACACAGTTTCATCATTTGATTCGCACCGTGCCCTCGGACGGAATGATTGTGTACCCAGAAGGGCAGGCCGCCATCAACGCCGTGATTCAAAGAGGTTGTTGGAGTGAGACACAAACCCTTGGCGGATATCAATGGAGAGCGGACTGGGATGACGCTGCAACCCACATCCGCGTTCTGATGAATGACGAACAGGTGGGTGAAATCTATTGGCAACTGTTGGGGCAACATAATGTCGACAACGCTCTAGCGGCCGTGGTTGCCGCGCGTCATGTGGGTGTGGAGCCGCACACCAGTTGTGAGGCCTTAAGCCAATTTCAAAGTGTTAAACGGCGCATGGAGCTGGTGGCAGAGGTGGGGAGTATCAAGGTTTTTGATGATTTTGCACATCACCCCACGGCGATACAAACCACATTAGAGGGCGTACGTCGGCAGTTTGAAAATAAGAAAATAACCGCGGTGATAGAGCCTCGCTCCAATACCATGAAGCTTGGTATTCACAAGGACGCCTTGGCGGCTTCTTGTGATGCGGCAAACCACGTGTTTTGGTTGCAGCCGGATGAGGTTGATTGGCGAGTACACCAAGGGGATCATGCGCAAACCGTCCATCATGTCTGTTTTAATGTTTCGGATTTGGCGGCGAAGGTGGTTGCACAAGCCGAGCCGGGTGAGCAAATTGTGATAATGAGTAATGGCGCTTTTGGTGGGATTCACCAATTAATTGCGGAAGGGTTGAAAGAAAAATATGCCTAAAACGATTACATTGGCTTTAACTGGCGCGAGCGGTGCGCAATATGGACTGCGACTGCTGGAGCAACTCATTCAAGCCGGTTGTACCATTTACTTGTTGTTGTCACGTGCGGCTGAGGTGGTCATCAAAACCGAAACTCAGTACGCGCTACCCGACCGGTTCGAGCAGCAGCAAGCTTGGTTTGAGGCCACCTTCCAATCTAAGCCTGGGCAGCTTACCCTGTTTGCAAAAGACGATTGGTTTTCTCCTGTGGCGTCAGGTTCCAGCGATGTGGATGCGATGGTGGTTTGCCCAACCAGTGGTGGCACCTTGTCGGCATTGGCACATGGCGCCAGCAGAAACCTAATCGAACGTGCGGGTGATGTGGTGCTCAAAGAGCGGAAAAAACTGATTTTGGTACCGAGAGAGGCACCGCTGTCACAAATACATTTAGAGAATATGCTGCGCTTGACACAAATGGGCGCCATTGTGTGCCCTGCGAGCCCAGGATTCTATTATGGACCGAAAACCATTGACGACATCATTGATTTTATGGTGGCGAGAATTTTAGACCAGTTGACTATCAAGCACGATTTGATTCCAAGGTGGGGCTCTGAGGTATAGTGGGGCGTGCGAAATAAATGGAAAGGTTAGCGCTTGAGGTAAGCCATTGCTGTGGCCGCTCCAGCTTTACTTACACCGATCAGCGCGTTTAAAGCGCGCTAATTTATGGTGTATAAAGCGCCCGCTAATTTAAAAAGAGGTAAGCCCCCAAAAGGCCCACGGCAACAATTAAAGCGCCAGCAATAATATACAAGGGCAACGCGCTGCTTTTATCTTCTGCCGCTGAGGAGGCTGGGCGGTTGCCTTCGGAGGTGGGTTTGGTCACCCATTGCTTTTTAGAATCCCCTTGAGGTTTCACTGGCGCACCAGGTTGGTCGAGTCTGGACCTTAGCTTGGTGGCGTTTACATCCGCTTCAGAGAATTCATCTGCCGTTTGCGCAAGCTCGGGGCCTGTTACCGTGAAGTTATAAACGTCTAACCGCAATTTGTCGCCGGGCTTAATGACACCCTCGGTGACGCGAACCTCGTTGATAAAAGTACCGTTGACCGAACCTAAGTCTTTCACATAAATATGAGACTCCTCAATTCGCAGCTCTACGTGCTCTCGAGAAAGGTGGGTGCCAGGGAATATTATATCGCAATGATTCCCTCGACCGACTTTTACCACGTTGGTTTGGTGCTTTGAGAGTACCGGAAATTCCTGCCCCGACAACCAACTTGAACACGCCACAAGCGTCCATTCTGCCGCTTTCGTGGGTGTCGATTGTTGCTCATGTTCTATGGGTGAGGTAACAGTCATGGTAGGCTCCTCTGTTACCGCCTACTCGCGGTGTATTGGTTTGAGTAATGACATAAATCTTGTCGCTAGCGCTACTTGCCACTGATGCTAATAGGCGCTGTGCTTTGTTCCACAACTTTATATCGCATTATAGACGACTACTAAGCGCATTCGCGATAGCCGGCCTTCACCGCACTTTGCGGGTTCCGGGCCTGGCGGGCAGAACAAAATTTAGACGCCTAACGCTTGCCAGTCCCCTGTAACCGGTTTAGGGCAAGCATACACACTCTGCGAAAGCCTGTGAATGCATTTTGATTAAAAAAGACACAAATCCCCTCTTGTTCCGACTGGCTGCGTCCGAAAGGCATCCCAACAAGGACGCAAAACGCGCTGGCGCCAAACGTCAGGAACTCATGTAAACTGCGCACCGAATTTGGGGGTGATCATGCAAAAAGCACGGGTGGTGATTCATTACTGTACGTTGTGTCAGTGGCAGCTACGAGCGGTGTGCTTGGCGCAAGAATTAGTCAGTCATTCACTGACAGCCTTTTTGGAGTGGCGCTTAGGCCGGGCGAGGGCGGGGTATTTGAAGTGTGGGTGAATGAAACGCGCATTTGGTGTCGAACAGCCGACGGTGGCTTTCCCGACGCCAAAACACTTAAACAAAAATTTTATGCAGTGGCATGCCCCGATACACCACTGCCTAACCACTTACGTCAAAAGGAACCCTAATCATGGTGGAGCGTTTAACCCGCTATTGGGTCAATGGTATTACGGCTTATCCCAAAGGGGTTCTGGCCTTGATTTGTGTGCTTTTGGTGGTGGCGGGTATGGGGTTGCCTCGGTTTAAGCTCGATGCTTCGTCCGAGTCGTTGACCCTAGAGCACGATCGAGATTTAGACTACTTTCGCGAAGTCAGTAAAAACTATGATTCGGGAGATTTCCTGGTGGTGACTTATACCCCACAGGCACCGCTTTTTAGTGATTCGGCATTGCAGACATTGGCACAAATGCAGTCTGACCTTGCGGCCATTGACGGAGTGGCCAGTGTTAACAGTATTCTGAATGTTCCCCTCCTGTTTAGCCCCAAGCAAAGTTTGCGTGAGATTGCCGATGAACCGCGTGTCCTATCAATGCCAGATGTTGATCGACAGATGGCGAAAACCGAATTCCTAGAAAGCCCCATATACCGGGATATGATCCTAAGCCCAGACGGGCAAACCACTGCGTTGATGCTGAATATTGCCGTGGATAAGCGCTACATCGAGTTGGTGCAGCAGCGCGATGCGCTAAAAGCCAAGCAGCAAAGCGGTGAATTGACGTCGGCAGAGGAGGATACTTTGGCTGAAGTGTCGGCCACTTTTCTGAATTATCGAACCCAGAGTGAAGCTAAGAGTCATGCCAGAGTGGAGGCTGTGCGCGAAGTGGTGAGTCATTATCGCGATCATGCCGAGATCTTTGTGGGCGGCATTACTATGATTACCGCGGATATGATTGCCTATATCCAAAAAGATTTGGTGGTGTTTGGCAGCGGTGTCGTGCTGTTTATGATCCTGGTGCTGGCGGTCATTTTTCGGGCCTGGCAATTTGTGGTGATTCCCATGGCCACCTGCCTCAGTGCCGTTTTTCTCATGCTTGGGTTAGTGAGTTGGCTGGACTGGCGTCTCACGGTCATTTCCAGCAACTTTGTGGCCTTGCTGCTGATTATCTCTTTGGCGATCATCATTCACCTGATAGTGCGCTATAGGGAATATGCGCTGGAGTTTCCCAATTGGACGCAACGCGAGTTGGTGACGGCAACGGTTCAATTTATGGCCAAACCCTGCTTGTACACCACGCTGACAACGGTTGTAGCATTTGTCTCTTTAGTGGTGAGTGATATTCGCCCGGTTATCGACTTTGGCTGGATGATGACCATTGGGCTGTTGCTGGCGCTTTTACTGGCTTTCGTGTTATTGCCTGCGGGGCTGATGTTGCTGCAGCGTCCATCGGTGCCCACTGGGTCAAAGCAATCCAGTGGTACACCGCTCACTGCCTACTGCGCAATGGCCGTCGAGCAGCGAGGGTCTTGGGTTGTGGTGGTGAGCCTATTATTGGCTGTGCTCAGTGTTTGGGGGCTGACGCGCCTACAGGTAGAAAACCGCTTTGTGGATTATTTTCATGAAGATACCGAAATTCACCAAGGGCTCACCGTTATTGACCAAAAGTTGGGTGGCACCACGTCTTTGGACATTATTCTAAACAATCAAGCCGTGCCCAAGATGGTGAGTACGCCCCCTCCGGGCGCTGGCGACGAGCAGGACCCCTTCGCCGACATGGCAATGCTAGAGGACGAATTTGAAGACGAGTTTGCTTTTGAAGATGAACTGTTGGCAGAAGATGACCCGTTTTCAGAGAACAGTGAAGCGACACCTTATTGGATGACGGTGGCAGGTTTGGAAGAAGTAGAGAAAATACACGACTACTTAAGGGGACTTCCCGAGGTGGGGAAGGTGCAGTCCTTGGCCATTTTATACAAAGTGGGTGAGGCCATAAACGGGGGCTTAAATGATTTTGAGCTGGCCGTGATGAACAAATCGCTGTCGCCTGCTGTTCATGAAGTATTGGTGCGACCTTATTTGAATGGACCCAATGAAACTCGCATTACGCTGCGGATTCACGATACTTACCCAGGGCTAAAACGTTTTGAGCTGGTTGAAAACATTCAGCGAGAACTCGATACCACCTTTGGATTGAATATGGCCCATGTGCGGTTTAGCGGCTTATTGGTACTGTATAACAATATGTTAAAAAGTCTGTTTAGCTCGCAAATCGTGACGCTAGGGGCGGTGTTTTTAGGTATCTTGTTGATGTTTCTGGTGCTGTTTAGGTCGTTTAAAGTGGCTGTGGTGGCCATTGTGCCCAATATATTGGCAGCCTTGTGTATTTTGGGGGGGATGGGGTTGGTCGGTATCCCGCTGGATATGATGACCATTACCATTGCCGCTATCACCGTGGGTATCGGTGTAGATGACACCATTCACTATATCCACCGCTTTAAGGTTGAGGTGGCCCAAGATGGTAACTACATCGCAGCGATGCATCGCGCTCACCGCTCCATTGGGCGTGCCATGTATTACACGTCCGTGATTATCATTTTTGGATTTTCAATCATGGTCTTGTCGGAATTTATTCCAACGATCTATTTTGGTGTGCTCACAGGGTTTGCCATGTTGGCGGCTTTGGCCGGCGCATTATTTTTATTACCCAAACTGATCGTGTGGACAAAACCCTTCTCTTAATAGCCGTTTTAATCGGTGGGCAGGCTGTTTTTTTTGCCGACTTTGACGGATTCATAAAGCGCGGAAGTGAGGATCACCGCTCCGCCCAATATGGTGTTAAGGGCGGGGGTCTCGCCGAGTAACAACCAAGAGAACAATATGGCTGCCGGAGGCTGCAAACAGCTGACGAGGCTCACCGACTTTGCGCTGAGTGACCGCAAGCTAAACACAAATACCGTGTGTAGCAATGCTGTGGAGATTGCACCTAGCAAAAGTACTAGGCACCAGCCTTTAATGGTGAGTGCATGAATGCCTTGCCAATCCATAAAAGGCGCGGTAATCACGGCAACGGTTAGCAACTGATAAAACATAGTGCTTTTACTGGACGTATCTTGTAGCCAGCGCCGTTGTAAAATGTTTCGAGCACCAAAAGTGATAGCGGAAATCAAGCCAAACAACACGCCAACCAAGGCGCCGCTGCTCCAGCTCCACTCGGGAACCATCAGTGCGACACCTGCGAGCACAGCAAGGCCTGCAACCACATCACTCAACGCGGGAGAGCGTTTGTTGATGAGAGGTTCGACAATCACTGTGACCACGGGGTAGGAATAGTGCGCCAGTATTCCAATGGCGACGGTGGAGGCCTGCATGGCGTGAAAAAAACTACTCCAATGGGCTGCCATTAACATGCCGAGCCCGACCACCACGCCATATTGACGCCAGGAGGACAGTCGCAAAGACTTCCTGCCGAGTAAAGAAAACAGTCCAAGAGTGATGGCAGCTACCAAACAGCGCAACTCTGTGGTGGTGACTGCATTTAAGGGGATGACTTTCGAGTAGAGGCCGTTGACACCCATCGCAGTGACGGTGAAATATAAGCTCATCAACGCTAATTTGGGGCTGGGCATACAGCGGGCCAGGTATCGAGATTCGGGCGCGAGTGTATCAAATGTCTGACGCTGATCGCGACTTAGATGACCCAATCCTTAGATTGGGCCACATTTAAGGTTTGTTATTGGGTAAATGATCTACAGGTGTTGTTCTAACCAAGCGGCCGCGCCGACAAATGCCGTTTCGGTATGGGTCATCAGTAATACAGGGATATCTTCCACGTAATGATTCATGGGGCCCTTGTTCTTAAATCGCTCGATGTAAGGGCCCGATTGCACGGCGCTTAATATTTTTGGGATGATGCCCCCAGCAATATAGACCCCTCCTTTGGCGCCGTAAGTCAGTGCAATGTTCCCGGCAAAACTGCCTGCAAAACTGATAAACAATTCCAGAGCCTTCTGGCAAAGTGGGTCGTTGTCGTCGAGTGCAAGCTGGCTGATCTGGCTGGGTTCAAGTGTTTTGGCTTCGGCCTTTTCTACAATGCACACAGCCTTATAGAGGTTTACGAGCCCAGGGCCTGATACCAAAGACTCCGCAGATACATGTCCAAGAAATGACATGGCGGCCTTAATAACGTCGGCCTCGTAAGGCGTGGCGGGCGCGATATTCACATGTCCACCTTCGGACGGTACGGGAATCCATTGGCCGTTGGTGTATACAACACCTGCAACGCCGAGACCGGTGCCTGGGCCGTAGACGGCTTTATTGGCGTTCGGTTGAATGTTTCCAGGTTTTACTACAGTCAAGCTAGACTCGGACATTTGAGGGCATGCGGCGGCGACGGCGGCGAAGTCGTTCATCAATAGGGTTTGGCTAAAACCGAATCGATCACATAACCCTTTGCCGGTGAACTCCCAACTCAAATTGGTCATTTTGACATGGTCGCCATTCACAGGCCCGGCGATGGCCATGCAGGCCGCGGTGGGAGTCAAGTCTATACCGTCCAAATAGGTAGACAGGGCATCCTCAAAGGTGGCGAACGTATGAGTGCTCAATACCTGAATATGCTCAAGGGTAAATTCGCTCTGATTTTTGCCGGTCACCAGCGCAAAGCGGGCATTGGTGCCGCCGATGTCTGCAACAAGATAAGGGTACATGTGTCTACCTCTGAAAAATTGAAGGCGCAACTGTATTGGGTTGCCTGTTTGGGGTCAAGGTGAGCGGCCAAACTCGGTGTGCAGATCACGATCCCGCCTTCAATCACGCTGCCTATCTGCGGTATACTCGCGCGCTTGGTTTCGTGAAGGTGCAGTGGTTTGAAGGTCAAACAAGAATTTATCCCTGGTGTCGGTGCTATTCAACCCGAGCATAAGGGGTGCGTTGCGACCATTGGCTCTTTCGATGGTGTGCATTTAGGGCACCAAGCTATCTTACGTCGATTGCGTGAGGTGGGGCAGTCTTTAGGTTGCCCAACCTTGGTGATCGTGTTTGAGCCGCAACCTTTTGAGTTCTTCTCCAAAGAGCGAGCGCCCGCGCGTTTGACCCGTTTGCGAGAGAAAGTGGACGCCTTGATGGCTTTGGGCATTGATCGGGTGCTCTGCCTAAAGTTTGAAAAGTCGTTGCGTGAATTATCCGCTGAAGCCTTTGTACACGGCATTCTGGTCCAGAAGCTGGGCATTAAGCATCTGGAGATTGGAGATGATTTCCGTTTTGGCTGTGACCGAAAAGGCGATTTTACGCTGTTAAAACGATTGGGGGATGCCCATGGCTTTAGCGTGTGCGATACCCAGACTTTCGAAGTCGGTAGTGCCCGCGCCAGCAGTACCCGAGTGCGGCAACTGCTGGAGGCCGATGACTTAGATGGCGCCGAGACATTGTTAGGCGAGCGTTTTGGGGTGTCTGGGCGCGTGATATACGGCAAACAACTTGGGCGCACCATTGGCGTGCCCACCGCGAATGTGGGGCTTGGACGTTTTCGCTCTCCTGTTCAGGGTGTGTATGCGGTGACCATCACGCGTTTAAATGACACAGACGTTTTTGAGGGGGTTGCGAACGTGGGGGTGAAACCCACCGTGAGCGGCATTCAAAAACCTTTATTGGAAGTGCATATTTTTAACTTTGCCGAGGAACTTTACGGCCAATGCATTCGCGTAGTGTTTTGGCAGAAGCTCCGGCGTGAACAGACCTTTGAATCGGTGCAGGCACTTAAAACTCAGATTCAAAATGATATTCAGCAAGCAAAACAATTTTTTAAGCGTCGGCGCGCCTCGGCGTGTTAACCGTAAACAGACAGTGGACCTATGACCGATTATAAAACCACGTTAAATCTACCGAGTACACCCTTCGCGATGAAAGCGAACTTGTCCGCGCGTGAGCCTCAAACCTTAAAGCGCTGGCAGAGCGAAAACTTATACGCGCAAATTCGTGCAGCGCGAGAGGGGGCCAAACCTTTCATCTTGCACGATGGGCCGCCTTATGCGAACGGCGATATTCACATCGGCCATGCAGTGAATAAAATTTTAAAAGACATCATCATCAAGGCGAAAACCCTGAGTGGCTTTGATGCGCCCTACGTTCCTGGGTGGGACTGCCACGGGCTTCCGATTGAGCACAATGTGGAAAAAAAGGTTGGGAAAGCCGGTGTTAAGGTTGACCATGCCACCTTTCGCCAAAAGTGTCGAGACTATGCCGCCAAACAGGTAGATCGACAAAAGCAAGACTTTATTCGCCTGGGCGTTTTAGGCGAGTGGGATAACCCTTATCTCACCATGGATTTTAAAACCGAAGCCAATATCATTCGCGCACTGGGTAAAATTGTTGAAAACGGCCATTTACTGCGAGGGTTCAAACCCGTTTATTGGAGCGTGGTTGGGGGGTCTGCACTGGCCGAAGCTGAAGTGGAATATCACGAAAAAGAGTCTTATTCCATTGATGTTCGCTTTGCTGTGCTCGATACGGCAGATTTAGGCGAGCGTATTGGGCAGGCGGTGACGGGTCCCGCATCCGTAGTGATTTGGACAACCACACCTTGGACTTTACCTGCCAACCAAGCCGTGAGTGTACACCCTGAGCTCGACTATGTGTTGGCGCAAGTTGGGGGTGAGTCCATTATCGTTGCTGAAGCGTTGTTGGAATCGTTGAGCCAACGTGCAGGTTTGGAGCTTCAGTCGGTATCACCCGTTTTTAAGGGCAGTGCACTGGAGCATATGCTGTTGGCACATCCTTTTTACGATAAGACCGTGCCCGTAATTCTAGGAGAGCATGTCACCACGGATGCCGGTACAGGTTGTGTTCATACCGCACCGGATCACGGCATGGATGACTTTTTGGTGGGGCAGAAATACAACATTGAAACGTTGAATTATGTGGACGATGGCGGCACCTATCGGGACAGCGTGCCCTTGTTCGCGGGCGACCATGTTTACAAGGCTGATGAAAAAGTGATTGCGCTTTTACAAGAACATGGCGCCTTGGTGTATCAAACCAAAATCAAACACAGCTTTCCCCATTGTTGGCGTACCAAAACCCCATTAATTTTTCGCGCGACGCCACAATGGTTTGTCAGTATGCATCAGAACCATTTGTTGGCGGATGCCAAGGATGCTGTAGAAACCGTACAGTGGATTCCGGATTGGGGCAAAGCCCGTATTCGCTCAATGCTAGAGGCAAGTCCCGATTGGTGTATTTCTCGTCAGCGCACCTGGGGTGTCCCCATTACTTTATTTGTCCATAAAGAGACGCAGCAATGGCACCCTAGAACGCCTGAGTTGTTTGAATCCGTAGCCAAACTCGTTGAGCAAAAAGGAATGGATGCCTGGTTTGATCTTGACCCCGAATCCTTATTGGGGAAAGAGGCGGACCAATATCAAAAAGTGACAGACACCTTGGATGTTTGGTTCGATTCAGGCGTGACCCACTACAGCGTGTTGCGTCAGCGAGATAATTTACAGTTTCCGGCAGATCTCTACTTAGAGGGCTCGGATCAGCACAGAGGCTGGTTTCAATCTTCACTGAAAACGTCATTAGCCATCAACAAGGCACCGCCCTATAAGCAAGTATTGACCCATGGTTTTGCGGTGGACGCAGATGGTCGCAAGATGTCTAAGTCAATTGGTAATGTGGTGCCTCCGCAGAAGGTGATGAACGAATTGGGTGCGGATGTATTGCGGTTGTGGGTGGCCGCCACGGACTTTTCCGGTGACATGAGTGTGTCGGATGAGATATTAAAGCGTACGGCAGATTCTTATCGACGTATCCGTAATACCATTCGATACCTACTTGCTAATCTCGGTGATTTCGATCCTAGCCAAGCGGTGGATGTCAACGAAATGGTGGCGCTTGACCGCTGGGCACTCGAGCGCACCGCGGCGTTACAAAGTGAAATTCAGGCGTGTTATGACAGCTACCAGCTGCACCTGATTTATCAAAAATTGCATAATTTTTGTGTGGTGGACCTGGGCGGCTTTTATTTGGATATCACCAAGGATCGGGTTTATACGGCCAAACGAGATGGTGTTGCTCGTCGCTCTGCACAAACCGCCCAGTATCACATGGTCCATGCCTTAGTGCGCTGGGTAGCGCCTATTCTGTGTTTTACTGCGGACGAAATATGGCAAGCGTTACCAGGGCAACCAGAAGGCAACGTTTTTACTCAGGTGTGGCATGATTTGCCAGAAGCCGCCGGTGAAAGCGAACTTAGCCTTCAATACTGGCGTTTTGTGGCAGAAGTTAAAACTGCCGTTAACAAAGTACTGGAACTCAAACGCAATGCCGGAGTAGTGGGCAAAAGCTTGGAAGCCGAAGTCGACCTGTATTGCAGTGAAGAGGTACTGTCTAAACTCAAGCGCATTAAGTCTGATCTTCGGTTTGTGTTGATGGCCTCTAAAGTAACCTTAAGACTCGTCGGAGACGCTGAAGCGGGAGTTGCGAGTGATGTCGCGGGCCTCTCGATAGCAGTATCGAGAACATCCGCCCAAAAGTGTGTGCGTTGCTGGCACCATTGTGATGACATCGGGTCCAACCCCGAGCATCCAGAAATATGTGGACGCTGTGTGGTGAACGTGGCGGGTGATGGTGAGGTTCGATCTTATGCTTAGTACCTTGGTGTTTGGGCTAAAACAAATGGTTGGTGCCTGGCGCTGGTGGGCGCTGTCGGCGTTTGTGTTGATTTTCGATCAGTTCACTAAAATATGGGCCAACACGGTACTGATCTATGACCAACCTTTAGGTGTATTCCCGAGTTTTAACTTAACCTTGCGTTACAACCACGGCGCCGCATTCAGTTTTTTACACGATCAAAGTGGATGGCAGCGTTGGCTTTTTGCCGTTATTGCAAGTGTCGCCAGTGTGGCTTTAATGGCTTGGGTAACACGTATTTATCGCATGCCAAACAAACGCCTAGAAACCTGCGCGCTGTCGTTAATTTTGAGTGGAGCACTTGGGAATTTATACGATAGAGTCGCCTATGGTTACGTTATTGACTTTTTAGAAGTGTACTATCAAACCTATTATTGGCCTGCGTTTAATATTGCCGACTCCGCCATATGTGTTGGTGCGGGGCTCATTATTTTAGATGTTGTATTGCCTAAAAAAACGGATGCAGCATGAGGGGCTTGGCTGTGGGGCCCGGCGTGGCAGTCACACTCCATTTTTCGCTCACGTTGGAAGATGGCACGGTGATAGATTCTAATTTTGAGCGAGATCCCGCGTCTTTTGTGGTGGGCGATGGCAATATGTTGTCGGGTTTTGAAGAGGCATTGTTTGGCTTGCATGCAGGTGATGAACAAGTGTTTCACATCCCACCCGAAAAGGGTTTTGGTCAACACAATGCCAATAATGTACAAGTCATTGAACGGGGTCAATTTCCAGAGGAGGTAGACCTAAAACCTGGGTTAATGTTGTCTTTTTCGGACGCGGCCAATACGGAATTGCCCGGCGTGGTTTTTGAGGTGACAGATGACCAAGTTACGGTGGATTTTAACCATCCTCTGGCCGGCCGAGTGATTGAGTTTTCCGTTAAAATTGTAGACGTACAACCAGCGGTGACGCACTAATGATGAACATTAAAATGGCAAACCCTCGCGGTTTTTGTGCTGGCGTGGATCGCGCGATCGACATCGTGAACCGAGCATTAGACGTGTTTGGTGCCCCCATCTATGTGCGTCATGAGGTTGTACACAATAAGTATGTGGTGAACAGCTTACGCGAGCGCGGAGCGGTGTTTGTTGACGAGTTGTGTGATGTTCCAGATAACGTTATTGTCATTTTCAGTGCGCATGGTGTGTCCCAGGCGGTGCGTCAAGAAGCCGAGCGTCGCGGGTTGAAGGTGTTTGATGCCACTTGTCCGTTGGTGACAAAAGTCCATTTAGAGGTGGTGAAGTATTCGAGTGAAGGCTGGGAGTGTATTTTAATTGGTCATGAAGGCCATCCAGAAGTGGAAGGTACCATGGGCCAATATGATATTTCCGCAGGCGGTGCCATGTATTTGGTGGAGTCTGAGGACGATGTGAATAAGCTGAAAATACAATACCCTGACAAACTCGCATACGTGACTCAAACAACGTTGTCGATGGATGACACTGCCAAAATTATCGAGCGACTTCGCGAGCGGTTTCCACAAATTGAGGGTCCGCGAAAAGATGACATTTGTTACGCTACGCAAAATCGGCAAGATGCCGTTAAACAATTAGCGCTGGAATGTGAGGTGGTGTTGGTAGTGGGGTCGCCCAACAGCTCCAATTCGAATCGATTACGTGAATTGGCCGAGCGTTGTGGCGCGACAGCGCACTTAATTGATGGGCCGGAAGACGTACAAAAAAACTGGTTTTCGGGCTGTCAAACCATCGGAATTACCGCGGGGGCTTCTGCACCTGAAAAACTGGTTAAAGATGTGGTTATCAAACTGCAAACGCTTGGTGCAGCCCCGCCTCAAGAAATGCACGGTCGTGAAGAAAACGTGCGTTTTTCACTGCCAAAAGAACTCAAAAATACGGCCTAATGGTCGTGATCTCACTTTAATTTAAGCAAGGTTGTTATGTCTGAATCCACACCCAAAGTCGGTTTTGTTTCACTCGGTTGCCCAAAGGGATGATTATCAATACTTTTGAAAGTATATCTAAACGGGGCAAAATGATTCTACGCCGCTAACCTACATTACCCCTAGATGCACTTGACAATCATTCTCGTTTGTGAGATAATAAACGCTAATCTGGTATAAGAATAAAAAAACGGATTTGCATCTAGTCTGCGAAATAACGCCGAGTTCTATCGAACAGCAAAGCCCTTCAAGCAATCGCTTTTAATCTCAGAGTTAAGTTTTGACTGTAAATTACTTAGTTCTTTGACGGCAGTTTGCATGGAAGGCGATTGTTTCATGCACGTAATCAAGTGATTCACTCTAGTTGCAAGAATTGTCTTGCAGCCAATTGGTAGATCTATTTTTTTAGCCTTGATAGTGGAAAAGTAGCGAGGACTTTTATCTAAAAAGTTTTGCGAGTAATCCCCTTCGCTGCGGCAATATCCATATTTTTTCAATTGATCATAGACTTCTTGTGCCAACATTTTCGTCCTTTTTTGAAGTATTTATCAAAAAAGAATGGGTGCGGATACCCCCTTGTTTGGATTGATCTCAAAAGCACTGGGAATTACGTCCGTGTTAGTGATTTTTAGTTGGGTCTGAGCACCTGTTGAAAGTGGATATCTGAAAACACACTTATTGTTTTAATATTTTGAACGTGTGGGGTATTAGCAAATATGCCCTTTTGCGGATAGATCAAAAATTGATGCAGAAATAGAGCCTAACTACGTATTTTTTAGCAATTTTAATAAATAACCTATAACAAGGAAAAATACTTACAGAACATAGAATGACATGGAGGTCATATGAGTTATAAACATTTTAGTGCAGTCTCGATAAATGGGGTCGAGAGGGAGTTCTCCAACGTAAATGCAGCAAATGAGTCTGTGCGAGATTGGGGTGGAAAGAATTTCGTCAGAAATAGAGATTTTGAGTTTTGTCTGACGTTTCAGAGGGCGCCAGAGTCCGAAGAGGAGTTAATGCAAGCAATAAGGCACTTTAAAAATGTGCTTAGGCGGAAACTTCTTTCTCGTGGTGATCAACGGAAGGCAAAGAAAAATCCTGACCTTGACCTAAAGATGATGGGTATAAAAGAGGGAAGTCTGGGGGGTGATGTTCATTTTCACGTGGTTATGCGTTTGCCAAATGGGGTAACTTTCGTAAAGGCCAAAAAGGCAATTGTAAAAAGTTGGAGGCGAATTTATGGGGCTGGATTCAAATTTGATTTTCGGCCTTACAGTGACTCAGGAATTATTCAGTATAACGCTAAGGAAATCACGCCCTGCAATACAGACGGTATTTGTCTGGAGTTAACCTCAGTGAAAAATAGATAAACTTTTTAAAGATAGGCCACTACACGGCTTAGTGTTTCGGTTCGAAGCAAACACCAGCGTAGCGTGCTGCTAAAAATAATCCGTCCTTTACAAGTGTAGTATCTGGTATGTGCGTATCGCCTGCCATTGAAAAGGGGGTTGTCTGTGAGATAAGCGGGTCTGTGAAGATCCGTGAGTTGGCTCTATGTGTGTATTTATCGTGTCCGGCTGTTAGGGGGTTAAAATCCCTTAACAGAACTTGTCTCTAATAGGTTTAAGACGAAGCACATCACAGCATGAAGTTCTATAACCAAGTATCACGAAACACTACAAATGTGAATAAAAAGAGTATTGGAAGAGTGGTGAACGAGAGGTTAAAGTTAATATACATATGAGTGGAGTGGTAAGTAATGACAAAGATGAGACCAAGTCAGATATATTGGATTAGGTATGAGGCTGGTATGGTTGATTCAATGTTCGTGAAATATTTCTTTCAGTGGTATCGGAACCCAGAGTTGCAAGTTGTGGTTTCTGTAAACCGTTTTTATAAATCGACGGATACTCCCGTTAATTCACCGATGTTATCTCACCCAATACTTGTGGCTCTCTGCCCGTCAGTGGCACGCCAAGAATTTGAATCAATAGCAGCCAAATACTACGATAAAAAACTTGTGGATCGTGGTGCCGAAAATGCCTGTAAGTTAATGTTCGAAAGTGAAAAAATGGTTTGTGTATTTCGTGATGACTTAAGTTTTTCTTTAGTAGGAATTGAAAGCGCATCCTTGGAGATGTGGGATGGCTCCGATGTTTTACGTATTAAGGCTGAAGATATTAAAGTTTTGCGAGACACGATTGATCTTGATCAGGAGTCGTATTGGTCCCCAAGCACAGTCCGACACCAATCTTGGAATAAATTGGAGTGCGGTGCTTTTTCTTAAGGCGTAATCACCACTCTATCTTATCAAACTGCTTTGCGCTCTCATGCAAATATTGCGTAGTGTTTTGAATGTTTTTGTGCCCGAGATAAACTTGAACTGTTCTAAGGTCTATTCCTTTGTCAATAAGGTCTGTTCCGCACGCATGTCTTAAAGAGTGGGGGTTCCATGAGACTCCTAATGCTTGCAGAGAAAATTTAGAGAGCATCTTTCGAAACCCGTCAGCCGATATGGGAGTTCCTCTTTCATTCAAAAACACAAAGCCTTGAAGTGGCTGTCCAGCGCTTCTATGCGCGCGTCTCAAGAGCATTAGTTCTCTTTTACAACTAATGGGGTGGACGGTGTCAATGCCGTTCTTACGCCTTTTCACGGCCACCTGAAGGGTTTTTAGATTGATATGCTGCCATTTAAGGTCGAGCGCCTCACTAATGCGGAATGCGTGCCTGTGGATCACTCGAATGAGCAACTCGTCTCTATCTGGATACCTGCTGCCAGCCCTAACAGCCGAGCAAATTTGTTCAACTTCAAAGGATTGGAGGTTGCGACGCCCCCGTAATTCGTCGTTTGCTTTTCGAGAGCGGTTAACATTCGACCTTTCAGTGAGTTTTGATTTTCTGAAATTGCCTTCAATCACCTTATTCTTCATGGGTCAACCTTCTCAACATTCGACAAAACAACTATAACCTAGAAAGTATAGCGTTGTTTGGCTAAAAAACAACCAGGAAGAACTGGTGAGGTGCTTTCCGTTAGTTGGTGCGAACCCTTCTGGATGTTAGCGGTGTCGCTTGCAAAATCGAATGTTATCATTGATATATGTATGTATATACAGTATTATTTTGGTTTGGTATATGAAGCCTATTTGATCGGATTGGCTTTAAAATCAACTATATGGTTGATAAGTGTTCTTATTTGTGGCGGTTTGCGAATTCTTGCTGCTGATGTAGAAAGAACTCCTGGCTTTGTCCCTCCGTGGTTTTTAAAATCCCCGAGGTGTAGCGAATGGTCTTTGATGGCCTTCGATAATAACAAGCCAGACTTTCTATATTGGGGACTAGAATGGATGCAGATAAACACTTATTCAAATCTCAATCTTTCATTGAGTTGATTCAAGAAGCCATAAACTTCATGAACTCCACTCCTGTTGAAGCGCTTCCTCCTGAAGATAGGTTTCTTGGGGGTGGCATATACGCTCTATACTACGCTGGAAGATTCCCGGGTTATCGGGAGGTCTATGAGAAAAAGACCGATTTGCCTATATATGTAGGTAAAGCAGTGTTACCAGGTTGGCGGCAGGGTAGGGGTTCTGATGGTAAAGTTTCTGCGGCGCTCTATAGTAGGCTTCGAGAGCATTCTAGGAGTATTGATTTGGCGGAAAATTTGGAACTAGAAGACTTTTCATGTCGATTTATGATTTTAAGGGATCGAGAGGCCGATTTGATAAGCACTGTAGAGGCCACACTTACAAGGCTCTATAACCCTCTCTGGAATTCACATCTTGATGGGTTTGGGAATCACGATCCGGGGAAGGGAAGATACCAGCAGGCTAAGTCTGAATGGGATGTGTTGCACCCAGGAAGAAAGTGGGCAGAAAAATTAACTGGGATACCTCCAGAGTTAGCAAAGATAGAAGAGAAAATTTCAAAATACTATGAATTACAGTCAGCATAACTCAATCGAACTATTTTCCGGAGCAGGCGGCTTGGCGTTGGGAATGTCGAAAAGCGGGTTTCATCATGAATTGCTCGTTGAATTTAACAAGGATGCGATTGATACGCTAATCAATAACCATGATGAAGGTCAGCGAGAGATCAAAGACTGGAATATTGTTCATGATGATGTTGCGAATGTGTCATTTAAGAAATATAGGAGAAAAATTTCTGTAGTTGCTGGGGGGCCACCGTGTCAACCGTTTTCGCTTGGAGGGAAGCACAAAGCGTTTAATGATAAGCGGGATATGTTCCCTCAGGCGGTGAGGTCTGTTAGAGAATGTAGGCCGAATGCATTTATTTTTGAGAATGTGAAGGGTTTGCTTCGTAAAAGTTTTTCATCTTATTTTGAATACATCCTATTACAGTTGACCTATCCGAATATATTGCTTGAGCCGGGTGAGGATTGGGAAAAACATTTGTGTAGACTTGAAGAGACCCATACAAAAGGAAATTATCGCGGGCTGAAATACAATGTGGTTTTTCGTCTTTTAAATTCGGCTGACTATGGTGTTCCGCAGAAAAGAGAAAGGGTGTTCATTGTCGGCTTTAGAAATGATCTGGGAGTGGAGTGGGCTTTTCCTAAAGCCACTCATTCTCATGATGCTCTGTTGTGGGATCAGTATGTAAGTGAAGAGTATTGGAAGAGGAATCAAATTTCAAATTCAGACCGGCCAAAACTCAGAGTTTCTAAAGAGGTATTAGCCCAAAGATTAAAAAATAAATACGGTTTTTTTAAGCCTCAGGAAAAGCCTTGGGTGACTGTAAGAGAAGCAATTAAAGATTTGCCATCTCCTAAGAAACCTAATTCATTTAACAATCATATATTCAAAGGCGGAGCCAAATCGTATCCGGGGCATACGGGAAGTCCAATTGATGAGCCTTCAAAGGCTCTCAAGGCAGGTGATCATGGTGTGCCGGGTGGAGAAAATATGATTAGGTTTAATGATGATTCAATTCGATATTTTACAGTAAGAGAGGCGGCACGAATACAAACGTTTCCAGATGATTATCATATATCTGGAGCATGGACTGAGTGTATGCGTCAAATAGGTAATGCGGTGCCCGTGACGTTGGCAGAGGTTGTCTCTAAGAGCGTTTATGATGCAATTTCATAAGCATTTAAAGCGCGAATGGTATTCCCTAATTCTTGAGATTTTGCTAGTCATTAGTGTCAAGCATGACGGAGACCAATTTTTTCACGGCGCAGAGTTTATTGCTAGAGCGGAGCATTAGGTTTAGTCTGGATGAATTTTCAAATAGATTTATAAGTGGAGCGCATCTTCCCTCTGGTGAGGATTTGGATAATGCCGTAAGAAATGTTCTAGGGTGTGAGTGATTTTCGATAATACGGCGAACGCAATATGCTGGAACTGGGGTGATATGGAATTTTTTCTCTCAAGAAAGCGGAAGGTCAATTTTTTCTCAGTCGTATATGGCGATTTTAGTTTTGGTTGGTTTGCATGGTGGGGCGTGGCTCAGTTGGGTGTTTTCAACGCGCCATAGGGTTATTTTTTTTCGTTTTTATGAATCTTAAGTTTTTTGCGCCGCTCTTCGGGTGTTTGTTCTTCTGGTTCATCAGGGAATTGCTCCCCGTCTGTTTTATCTAAGGAATCTTCCGACCCATTCAAAATTCCCCGTTCGTCAAAATCAGGAGCATGATTTGGATCAAAGAGGTCTTTCGCGGCCTCTTTAAGTTTTTTACGTATTTCTTCTAATTCTTTATCGTTCATCCTAACTCCTTAAAACAAAAGTTTCCCTTGTTGTCAAAAGAGAACCCTTTCTTGCTCAGGTAATAGTTCTTAACAGACTCATTTACAGGCTGCATTATTCGGAGTTGAGTGCAATTGTTAACGCGAGCATAAGCCTCATAAGCAATAATATTTATGTCTGTAATCAGCCCTTCTAATGCAGACCCAGCAGGGTTCGCTTCGATAATATCAAGCCTAATTTTGCTGCCGCCAAAGGTTGGTCTGCCGATGCTAGCAGAGCATAATGTAAATCCTTTATGCCATAACGTAAGGTCAAATTTCTTTGGGTGGTTTTTATATGAATTCTCGACCTTATCCCAATCCCAAGCGGCTCTACGTAACTCATATATTTCCCATCTACGTAGTTCCTTCATTGCGCGCATGTTTATTGGCTGGAAAGAGATGCTTTCCTTCTGAATGGCGCCTTTTTTGCCTTTAAGGATGTTGGGTAGTTGTTCGTAGGCTAATTGATAAGCAATGAGTTTACGCTGCTCAGCCATGCTTTTTACTTCATTGAAACTTGGCTTTTTTAGCGCAGTCATTGTGCTTCCTCAAGTGTTATGTATTGATTGGTAATAGCAACATTATACTCAGATATTGGGAGTGTTAAAATCAAAATGGATGGTTAAAGGTCGATCATTTTGGGGGGTTATCGTTTTTTAAACGTGAATGCGTCATCTTCGTCCGGACCCTCAACATCTTTATCTGTTTTCGTTGGCCTAAATTTAGAGTTGGGATACGAAGTAATACGTCCTGGGGCATAGATGACGCCCCGTGGTGTATTAAGTCCCACGTTAACGTAGAGCGGCCTGTGTTTTGTGTCAACGCCATAGTTAGTTACATGATGAGAATGTAGGGCAAGAAAATCTGCTCGCTCTTGTCCATCTATTGGGGCGCCGCTAAGATCTCCCCATTCGTCTCGCATGAACCTAAATGTATTCTTTTCCCTCTCGCAATTAACCACAATCTGGTTTTTGAAGGTGATCTTAAATTTGACGTGTCCGCGACTTACTTGTGTGCATTCGATGCGCTCTACGCTGTCAGCGATTCTTGGGCGTATTTCACGCCGAAGGTCGTGTTCGTTTGGGTCCACAATCCTGTCGTCAAGATTTTTCCAACTCTGTGATTCCATACTGTCAGAGAATATCCTGACTTCAACATCGTGAAGGTTGGCTTTTAGTTGCTGAATCTTTACTTGTGTTTCCTTCATTTTGTCGGCTATAGCCTCAATGTCACCAGCCATTACTGATAGTTCGACAAGGCTATTTTGCTCTTCTTTCAACTGGACAAGTTGCATCTCTATTTCTTCTTTTGCCCTTTGGTTGGAGTTATCAACCCTTGGCTCTATTATTTGATTGTTGCAGAGCCTCAGTAAGGCATCTTCTACCCAATCTGCCGTGAAAGACCAAGGTTTACATAAGCCTCCTTGTTGACCAGTGATGCACATATACCTACGTTTTACGCCCCCACCTTGTCGGTTGTGATACATCGAGCCACCACAAAGACTACATTTTAGGATGTTCATTCCACCGAATAGGCTAACGTGCTCTTCCTTTCGTTTTGAGCATTTAGCCTGCTTTTTCAATGCTCTCATTTTATAAAACCGTGCTTTTGAGACAATCTCGGGGTAGTAGTCTGGTATTAGATAGTCTCTGGCTGGGTGGGTATCGGTTTCCTTAAGGCTAATATTCGCCTCGCCGTAAATCGCAGGGTTCGCAAGTGTTTTGGATACAAATGAGGATTTCCATTCCTTAGATAGACCCGTTGGGCGCGGAAGGTGGTTTTTGTTCAGGTATTGTGCAATACGCTCGCTTCCCATGCCTTCGAAAGTTAAATCAATCATTATCTTAACCAGTCCTGCACAATCCTCCTTTAATTCGTTGTAGTAAGCACGGCCTTGTTGTCGTCGTGTGATCCACCAAGGCGGCTTTGCCGCAGCCGTGCACGCTAAGTATTTGTCTCCTCCTAGATTGCGGAGAATAGCGTTGTGAGCGGCTGAGAGCGTGCGGTTGCTTTTCTTCTGGCTCTCTTCATGTGCTAAATCTTGAGAGAAAAGGGCACGCATTAGGTGCATGCTCGCGTTTCGCTCGTGGGGCGTATACGTATGGTTATCCATGGTGGTATGGATATGAATGCCTGCCCGAAGTATCGTTAATAGCCAATACTGGGCTTCTTGCGGGTTTTCTCGACTCAGTCTGTCCAAGTTTTCACAGATGAGCCACGACCCCTTAGGAACGGTTCCAGCCTGTGCTCTAAGAAGGAATGCGCCTAGTTCTCCTTTCGATCTGTGGGAGCCGCTGAATGCGCTAGTTCCCTTGTCTTTCATCTCTTTAATCGGGAGGCCAAGGGTTTTGGCAAACGTGCGGCACGCTTTGAGTTGTCTTTCGGTGCTCTCTTTCTCGTTCTGTCTCTCAGAAGACCAACGAACGTATATATAAGCGGTGGGGGATGCTGGTATCATTGCGCCATTTTTTCCAGTTATATAGTGAAATATAGATGAAAGATCAAAAATCAGGCGGAAAGATTGGTTTTCTGTCTCTCGGCTGTCCAAAAGCGCTCGTGGATTCTGAACGTATCCTCACACAATTGCGCACCGATGGCTATCAAGTCGTACCCACCTATCAAGATGCTGACGTGGTGGTGGTCAATACTTGCGGCTTTATCGACAGCGCAAAGCAAGAATCGTTAGATGCCATCGGTGAAGCCATTTCTGAAAATGGAAAGGTAATCGTGACCGGTTGTATGGGGGTGGAAGAAGGGGCCATAAGGCAACAACACCCCAGCGTGTTGGCCGTTACTGGTCCACAGCAATACGAGCAAGTGGTGGGGGCCGTGCGCGAGGCGGTGCCGCCTTCCAAAATTCATAATCCCTATGTGGATCTCGTGCCGCCTCAGGGCATTAAATTAACCCCTCGGCACTATGCTTACTTAAAAATATCCGAAGGTTGTAATCATCGCTGTTCGTTTTGCATTATCCCTTCCATGCGGGGCGATTTGGTAAGTCGCCCCATTGGCGAGGTTTTGGACGAAGCCGAGCGATTGGTCAAAGCCGGTACACGCGAGCTATTGGTAATTTCTCAAGACACCAGTGCTTATGGCGTGGATATGAAGTACAGAACGGGTTTTTGGCAGGGTAGGCCTGTGAAAACCAAAATGTTAGACCTGTGTAACGCCTTAAGTGAAATGGGTGTTTGGACGCGATTGCATTATGTTTACCCTTATCCACATGTGGACGATGTTATCCCACTGATGGCTGATGGCAAAATCCTACCTTATTTGGATATTCCATTTCAGCATGCGAGCCCCACGGTATTAAAAAATATGCGCAGACCAGCGCATCAAGAAAAGACGTTAGATCGCATTCAACGCTGGCGGGACATTTGCCCCGAGATCAGTTTGCGTTCCACTTTTATTGTGGGGTTTCCTGGTGAGACGGAGGCAGATTTTCAAATACTGCTCGATTGGTTGGATGAAGCACAGCTCGACCGGGTGGGGTGCTTTGAGTATTCGCCCGTGGCGGGAGCAACGGCCAATGCTTTGGCAGACCCCGTCCCTGATGAGATTAAAAAAGACCGCTGGGAGCGGTTTATGGCTAAGCAGCAGGCCATTTCTGCAGCCAAGCTTCAGCAAAAAATAGGTTGGGAAATGGATGTATTAATAGACCATGTGGAACCGGGTTTGGCCATAGGTAGAAGTTATGCTGATGCCCCCGAAATTGATGGGGTGGTTCATCTTGAGGGGGATTTTGGTCTTTCGCCGGGTGACTGGGTGCCGGTGGTGATAGACGAAGCCAATGAGTACGACCTTTGGGCCACACCTTTAACTGAAGCGTAAAGGCCACTATTTTGTCGAAGTAGTCAGCCCCTAAATAGGGCGAAGAAGATTTTATACTAAACCGTGCCTCTAAAGGGTTCTTCGACAATGGTTTAAACGATCAACGAATGACGGCTCTTAACGCACCCAATGTCAAATTTTGCAACTCTGGGCTCACTATACCTTGGTTGTGAATACTGCTATTAACCCGGAAATTCAATGCTGTCGGAAATGTGTGAATTCCCTTGTATTTTAAGGGCTTGTATTGGCCATTCTGGCCAATGGCGGCATGTCCTTGTACCGCATTAAACCGACATAAAAAATTGCCGAGGTAATCGTTGGGGCAAGATCATACCTTTGCGATGCCAAACAATGCTGCGGAAGTCTTCTGTATTGGTGCGCTGGGTGGTGTGGTGCTCATCGAGTAGCTGTAGGGCGAGGATTTTTTCATGAGAGCAAGGAAGCACCGCGCAGACGACTGCATGGCCGCAGGGGGTAGAGCAATGCATGGAGCATTTGCCGAGAACCGCAGTTTACGCGGGTAAATGAGGGTTCGAGCGCGGAATTGACGCCACTATCGCGGAAAAAGTCAATTTTTAGAGATGTCTTGTATCAGGTCTATAAAAATCGCTATACCTTTTTTGACAATAATGAGTATTAGACATTAATGACTTGGACGCGCCCTCCATTTACCGCAGCAATGTTACACCCTCGTTACTGGGTTCTTTGGATGGTTACGGGTTTGAGTTGGCTACTGGTACAGGTACTGCCATATCCGATATTGATGTTGATTGGCAAAGGTATTGGGAAGTGCCTTCATCTTATTGGCAAAAAACGCATTCATTATGCGCGCGTTAATATCCGTCGCTGCTTCCCTGAGTTTAGCCTGGAACAGCAAGATCAACTTCTGCAGGAGAATATCACTGCGACAGGGCAGTCCGTGATTGAAATGTGCATCGCCTGGTGGATGCCCGCTTGGCGCTTAAAAAAACTGTGCAAACACGATGGGTTTGAACTTTTTCAGTCGGCTTTGGACGATGATCAGCCGTTGATCGTGGTGTCTTTGCATTTTTTAAATATGGACTTGAACCCTCAGTTTATTAACTTATTGCGCCCCTGCCTGGACCCATTGCACCGCCCAAGCGATAACCTCGTGATACGTTACCTACAATGCTGGAGGAGAACGCGCTTTGGTAACAATATGGTTGACAAACAAAATATTCGAGGCGCGTTTCAGACATTGCGCGGTAGGCACGCTCTCGGTTATGCACCAGACCAAAATTACTTTGACTCAAACCATGTTTTCTCTCCTTTTTTTGGTCATTTGGCGGCGACAGTAACGGGTACGAGTATCCTAGCTCGAAAGACGAACGCCCGTTGCATTTTGTGTTATTGCTTAAGAAGCGCCCGCGGCGGCTATACGAATTATTACCGGCCATTTCCATTCGAGTTTCCGGGAGAAAGTGTTCAAGCCGATACGGATAATATCAACCGTCTGATTGAAGATACGATTAGGCTTGCCCCGAGTCAATACGTATGGATGCATCGTCGATTTAAAACACGTCCTCCCGAAGATACTACCGATTTTTATACGGGCAAGAACACATCCGAGAGGAGTGATTAAGGAAAAGTCATAATACCCCAGATGATGGTTTTTACATTGACAACCACAACTTTAGGGATAAAACGCTATAGACTTTAGGCGAAGCGGTGATCGTCTAGTACAAAACGAAGACCCTCCAGCTTTATTGATCATGTTCATGTGGTGATCTCAAATCCGCCGAAATATTCGGTTGTTCAAGTCGTAGGCTATATAAAAGGTAAGCGCGCTATTCACATAGACTGAACCTATGTAGGAAATAAGCAGAACGACCCGGGGCAGCATTTTTGGGCTCGAGGATACTTTGCTTCTACGGTGAGTCGCGATGGAGCAGTGATTCGAAATTATATTTGTCATCAAGTAAAAGAAGGTCATCGATTAGGTCAATTGAGACTGGTTTAATCGACTGTTCTTTTAATGGGGCCAAGGCCGATAGGCCCCGCTAGTAAGCCGCTTTGAGCGGCTCACAAACTAAAGCCCCCGGCTTTGCCGGGGGATGGTGACTGCTTCCAACTGAGGCGTAACGCACAAACTTAGCAACCCATATGAGAATGATGCCTGAAACTTTGAATGCATCGGGTCAAACTGAGCGACGCTTGCAATTATAATTGGCAAATACGTTGCAAAATAAGACCTTATCGATAGGACTGATTTATGGCTTTGACCTTAACTCACAACTTCATTGCGCGAACGGCATTGGCGGCATTGGCATTGACCTGTTCTGCTGCCTTTGCCGGTTTTCAAGTATCAGGGACTCAATTGCTAGATGACAACGGGTCTCCATTTGTCATGCGTGGTATTAACCACCCACATGCTTGGTACACACACACCACACAACAAGCGCTTGGGGATATTGCCAACACCGGCGCCAACGTCGTACGCGTGGTGCTCAGTAATGGCACTCACGGTGACGGTTGGGTGAAAACGGATCGCAATCAGTTGTCCTCTATTATTGACAGCTGTAAGAATCATCAGTTGGTGTGTATGTTGGAAGTTCATGACACCACGGGGTTTGGTGAGAAAGCGGGTGCCACAGAAGTGTCACGTGCGGCTGATTATTTTGTGGAGATGGCCAGTACTCTGCAGGGCGAAGAAAATTATGTGTTAATTAATATCGCCAATGAACCCTTCGGTAATGGTGCAGAGGGACAATGGGCGGAGGCTCATAAAGCTGCCATTGCCAAATTGCGCAACGCCGGGCTCACCCATACTTTGGTGGTGGATGCTCCCAACTGGGGGCAAGATCATACCTTCACGATGCTGAATAATGCTGTGGATGTGTTCGGTAGTGACGCACTGGGTAATGTAATGTTCAGTGTGCACATGTATCAGGTTTATAAAAGCCGCAATACCATTTCTACCTATTTAACGTCTTTTCAGTCAAAAAACCTGGCCCTAGTAGTTGGCGAGTTCGGCCAAAAACACGGTGATGGCCCTGATTACGACGTGGACGAAGCCGCGATTATGGAGTATTGCGAGCAGTTGGGTGTTGGTTACATCGGCTGGTCGTGGTCTGGGAATGGTGGCGGAGTGGAATTTTTGGATTTAGTGAACAATTTTAACGCAGGCAGTCTCACTGAGTGGGGTGAAATTCTAATCAACAGTAGTAATGGTATCCGCAATACGTCTACCCGAGCCTCAGTCTATACGGGCATGACGGGCGGGAGTTCCAGCAGCTCTAGTTCCAGCTCCAGTGGCAGCCAGTGCGCTTCTAATGGTTTTCGTTACTGTGAATTTGGTGACCAGACCGATGAATACGAAGGGGTTTATGACGGCTGGGGTTGGGAGAACGAACAAAGTTGTATTGTGGCTGGCGGTCAAGCTGATCCAGGCCCCGGTATGTGCTCTGGCAGCAGTTCCTCAAGCTCGTCCAGTAGTAGCTCGTCCTCCTCTGGCTCTACCAGCGCCTCAAGCACTTCCAGTAGCAGTAGTTCGAGTAGCAGCAGTTCAAGTTCCAGTGGAGCCAACAATTCAAGTGGTGGTACCACTGCGGGTAGTATCAGCCTATGCAATCTGCTTGGCGGTTTACTCTTGATGTTCGGTGGGTGGGTTACCCGTAGGCGGGCTCGAAAGGTTTCGGTTTAAGTCGTTTTTACTTCTGTGGGGCTTCCCTAGGCCCCGCTTCAGTCTTTGCGGTATTAAAGGCCGTAGGCAGGACGGGTGTCCAAGCTCAGGAAAGGGGACAAGGCGTACGTCCTTATTAAGCGGGCACCACCAAAGGTCTTCCGCGGTACATCATCACTTTTTCCTTTTGGTGTTTGTGAGTCACAGGTTGGGCGTTAGGTTCAAGTGGCGGGCTCACGACTGGAGCGCTAACTTGCACTGGGCGATCAGCGCTGCTTGTGGCGTGTGCCGAGAGGTTTGTCAGTTCTTGCACCCACTGCGTACCGGCATGGGTTAAAAACTCGTAAATCAAAATTTTGAGACTGTCTTCATCCACCACTTGGTAGATGTCAACCAGGGTGGAGGGTAGGTTGGCGTTGGTCAGCTTGATTTTCGACCTAATGGGGGCCGGTGCTGCTTTTCGTATCTGAAAGACCAAATCGATCATGGTTTTAGTGTACTGCATGTTATTCTTCGTGGGTTCCTGAATAAGGGGTTGTTATAATCCTGGGTTGAGTTCAGTCTCTCCGGTCCAGCTGTCTTCTAAGCAAGTACCACACCAGATGAGTTGTATGTCGGTACTGGGATAGGCTCTCACGCTACGCTTCAAGTTATTGGACGTAGCCTTGGCGTTTATGACGCTTTGCCGCCCGGCGGCATATTGAACGAGCATTAAAGTGCCATGCACTCTCGTATGAACCCAATGAATGGGGCCAATGATTTGAAAAATGTGCACCAGTGCGGAACTAATTTAACACGTTTGCACAATGAGTATGCACTCGTTTTGAGGTTTTAATTGATGACGCAACGGTTTGTTCACCTTCGGGTCCGTACAGAATTTTCACTGGTTGACAGTATCGTTCGGATTAAACCCCTTGTAAAAACGTTGGCCCAATTCGGTATGCCTGCGTGTGGTGTCACGGATTTATGTAATTTTTTCGGGCTTATCAAATTTTATAAAGCTGCAATGAGCTCTGGGGTGAAACCCATTGGTGGTTGCGATTTATTGATACTACCCGATGATGAAGAATCCACGCCCACACTTATCACCCTTTTGTCCCAAAACAACATTGGCTACAAAAACATCATTACTCTGATTTCTCGAGCCTATCAGCAGGGCCAACATTTGGGATTACCCTATGTGAAACGCGAGTGGCTGAGTGAGCACAACGAGGGTGTGATTGTTTTGTCTGGTGCACGGTTCGGTGATGTGGGGCGTGCCATTGTCAACAACAAGCCCGACGCCGCACAAACCTTGTTACGCCAATGGATGCAGGACTTTCCCGGTCGTTATTACCTGGAATTGCAGCGCACTGGGCGCGAAAACGAGAACACCCATAATGAAGGCGCTGTGCGGTTGGCCGAAGCCTTGCAGTGTCCTGTGGTGGCCACCAATGACGTGCGGTTTTTAACGTCAGACCAGTTCGAAGTGCACGAGGCCAGAGTATGCATTGGAGAAGGCCGTACACTGGACGATCCTAGGCGCGAAAGGCGCTACAGTGATCAGCAGTATTTGCGTACCGAACAAGAAATGGCTGAGCTTTTCAGCGATATTCCAGAAGCCCTGGCCAACAGCGTTGAAATTGCCAAGCGCTGTACTCTGGATATTGAACTGGGTAAGTATTATTTGCCTGAATATCCCATCCCAGAGGGGCTCACGGAAAACGAGTTTTTTACCAAAATCAGTTACGAGGGGCTTGAGCAGCGACTGATACACATCTTGGACAAAACCGCGCCGGATTACGTTGCGCGCAAAAAGGTGTATACCGATCGATTGCAGTTTGAGTTGGATATTATCCTGCAAATGGGTTTTCCTGGCTACTTCCTAATCGTTATGGATTTTATTCAGTGGGCTAAGGATCATGATATTCCGGTGGGGCCTGGACGTGGCTCGGGTGCAGGGTCATTGGTGGCCTATGTATTGAAAATTACCGACCTCGACCCGCTGCAATACGATTTGCTGTTTGAGCGCTTTCTAAACCCAGAGCGGGTGTCCATGCCCGATTTCGATGTGGATTTTTGCATGGACAATCGTGACCGGGTGATTGGCTACGTGGCTGAATATTATGGTCGTGATGCTGTGAGTCAGATTATCACTTTCGGCACCATGGCGGCGAAGGCCGTAGTCCGTGATGTGGCACGAGTGCAAGGCAAGAGTTATGGCTTGGCGGACAAGTTGTCTAAGATGATCCCGCCCGATCCGGGCATGACCTTGGAAAAAGCCTACGAACAAGAGGAAATACTGCGAGATTTTTTAGCCACTGACAGTGATGCCCCCGAAATTTGGGAAATGGCCAAACAGTTAGAAGGGGTCACCCGAAACGTGGGCAAACACGCAGGTGGTGTGGTCATTGCTCCCACTCAACTCACCAATTTTGCACCCTTGTATTGTGATGACGCAGGCGGTGGGTTGGTAACGCAGTACGACAAAAACGACGTGGAAGATGCTGGCCTTGTGAAGTTTGACTTTCTGGGGTTACGTACGCTTACAATCATTGATTGGGCCAAGCGCATGATTGATACCCGCTTAGCTCAGGAGGGTAAGCCACCACTGGATGTTGCACTACTGCCGCTAGATGATGCACCCACGTTTGCGCTGTTGAAAAAAGCCGAAACTACAGCGGTGTTCCAGCTTGAATCCCGTGGTATGAAAGACCTGATTAAGCGCCTGCAACCGGACAACCTGGAGGATATGATCGCCCTGGTGGCTTTGTTTCGGCCTGGGCCACTGCAATCCGGTATGGTGGATGATTTTATCAACCGCAAACACGGGCGTGCCCAGGTGGCTTATCCCGATGCCAAGTACCAACACCCCGCCTTGAAACCAATACTAGAGCCCACCTACGGTGTGATTGTGTATCAAGAACAGGTCATGCAGATCGCACAGGTGTTGGCGGGGTATACGCTGGGGGGGGCGGACCTTTTACGACGTGCCATGGGAAAGAAAAAGCCCGAGGAAATGGCCAAGCAGCGCGAGGTATTTCAAAACGGCGCCGCCGAGCAGGGCATTGACCCAGAGCTTGCTATTAAGATTTTTGATTTGGTGGAAAAGTTTGCCGGATACGGGTTTAACAAATCCCACTCGGCCGCCTATGCGTTGGTGTCTTATCAAACCGCTTGGTTGAAGGCTCATTATCCCGCGCAATTTATGGCCGCTACGATGTCCTCCGATATGGACAAAACCGACAAGGTGGTGACCTTTATCGAAGAGGTGCGCAATATGGGTTTAACCCTATTGCCGCCCGATGTGAATGCCGGCGCGTTTCAATTCACTGTGGATGATGAAGACAATATTATTTATGGTCTTGGCGCGATTAAGGGGCTGGGGGAAGGCCCCATCGAAAATATTGTTGAAGCTCGCAAAGACGGACCCTTTGAAAATTTGTTTGATTTTTGCGCTCGAGTGGACCCAAAAAAGGTTAACAAGCGGGCATTAGAGGCCTTAGTCCGCAGCGGTGCTCTGGATAAAATGGGTCCGTGCGTGGATTTGGATTATGATCGAGCCGTCATGTGGGTGGCGATCCCCGAAGCCGTCAAAACGGCTGAACAAAGTGCCGCGAATGCCAGTGCCGGCATGGTCGATCTATTCGGAAGTGTAGCGCCTGTGGGTGAGGACAACGACGATGTTTACGAAGAATTTCGTAAAGTTCGCCGATGGAGTATGAAGGAACGACTGAATGGAGAGAAAGAAACCTTGGGGCTTTACCTGACGGGGCACCCAATAGACGAGTTTAAGTCCGAACTCAAACATTTTGTTAGTTGTAACATCAGTGACCTACGCGCCGATAAAAATAAACAAACGATTGCAGGTTTGGTAGTGGCATTCAGGGTGATGAAAACCAAACGTGGGGATAGCATGGCCTTTGCCACACTGGATGACCGTAGCGGTCGCATTGAAGTGGCGGTATTTGCCGATACCTATTCAGAGTATCGTGACCAATTGATCAAGGATGCCCTGGTGGTTGTGGAGGGGCAGGTGAGCTTTGACGACTATAGTGGTGGCCTTAAAATGCGCGCAGACAAAGTCATGGGGCTTACTGAGGCGCGTCAAGCGAAGGTGGCGGGTATTCGATTGGGTTGGCATCAAGATCATCTGGACTTAGGGGCCCCCAAGGTACTCAAAGATTTACTGAGTGATTGCCCCAAAGGGCAGTGTCCGGTCACCATCAGTTACCACAATGGGCAAATGGGCGTGGATCTTCTGTTAGGGGGGCAATGGCGGGTTAAGCCCACAGATGAGCTGCTTGAGGCGTTGCGCACGCAGTACGGGCAAAAGTCTGTGGAGGTCCTGTACCACTGAATTCAAAAACTCACTGAAAGGCCATGAAGCCTGACAGCGATAGTGTTACACTTGCGCGCTATTTGTGGCCATGGGCCAACTTTTACGTATATTAAGAGCCTACAAAACCCGGTTTTATGAATCTCAATTATCTAAGTTTTGAACAGTCTATCGCCGATTTGGAAGCCAAAATTTCCGAGCTTCAGTTGGTGGGTACGGACAACGACATCAACATCTCGGACGAGATCGAGCGGCTGAAAGAAAAGTCCGCGAAGATGACCGAGGGTATTTACTCCAATTTAACGCCCTGGCAAATCGTACAGGTCGCTCGCCACCCCCAACGGCCTTACGCTTCGGACTACATTGCCCGAATATTCACCGATTGGGATGAGCTGCACGGTGACCGACACTTTGGCGATGACAAAGCCATTATCGGTGGCGTAGGTCGGTTAGACGGTCGACCCGTTATGGTCATTGGTGAGGAAAAGGGGCGTAGTGTACAAGATAAAGTCGCACGAAACTTCGGTATGCCAAAACCCGAGGGTTACCGCAAGGCTCTGCGACTGATGGAAATGGCAGAGCGATTTAAAATGCCCGTGCTCACATTAATCGACACGCCTGGTGCCTACCCCGGCATCGACAGTGAGGAGCGCGGTATTAGTGAAGCCATCGCTCAGAACTTGGCAGTTATGTCGCGCCTAAAAACCCCTATTATTTGCACTGTTATTGGTGAGGGTTCCTCAGGTGGTGCTTTGGCAATTGGCGTTGGGGATCACCTCAGTATGCTGCAATACGCCACATACTTTGTCATATCGCCGGAAGGTTGCGCCAATATCATTTGGAAAACTGTTGAAAAAGCCCCTTTAGCGGCAGAAGCCATGGGGGTTACCTCGAGTGTGTTGGAGGAGCTGGGTATTGTGGATGAAACCATACCCGAGCCCCTCGGCGGTGCGCATCGCGATATTGAGCAAATGGCGCGCACCTTAAAGGGTCGTTTGATCGAGCAGGTGGACAGAGTCAGTGCCATGGATCTGGATGCGTTGCTGGACCAACGCTTTACGCGGTTGATGAGTTACGGCAACGATCCGAAGTGATTCGCGCAAGCTCGCTCAAAAAGGCTGGCATTGTTGCCGGCCTTTTGCATTTTTGGGGGGTGTTTAGACGGCAAGTGACGGTGCGGGGTAGGGCTTAATCTGGTAATATCGCGCCTTTTTCACAGGAAGACTGGCCTCAATGCCCAACACTACCTCCGCGTCAAAGCCCTTGGCCATTCGGGTTAAAATCTGTGGTGTGACCGACCCTGCAATCGGCAGGGCCGTGGCTGTGGCCGGTGCGGATGCCATAGGCATTGTGTTCTATGATAAAAGCCCCAGGGCTGTCTCGGGGTTGGCATTGGCTCGCGACATTGCTCTATCCGTTGGGCCTTTCGTTACGGTGGTCGGCCTCTTTGTGGACCCTTCTTGCGAATATGTGGAACGTGTACTCGAGCAGGTGCCTTTAAGCCTATTGCAGTTCCATGGGGGCGAGACAGCAGAATTTTGTGCTCAGTTTGGTCGTCCCTATTTGAAAGCCTTACGTATGGCACCAGAGTTGAACGTTGAGGCGGCGATTGCCCAGTATTCTCAGGCACAAGGTATCCTTTTGGATGCCTATCGACCCGGGGTGCCCGGTGGCACCGGTGAAACCTTTAATTGGGCACGTGTTCCAAAGCAGAGCCCCATGCCCATCGTGTTGGCGGGAGGGTTAAACCCCGGTAACGTAGCGGAGGCGGTGCGTTGCACACAGCCCTGGGCAGTTGACGTGAGTGGTGGTGTGGAATCTTCACCTGGGGTGAAATCAATGCCTTTGATCGAATCTTTTATTAGTAATGCCAAGCAGGCTTGGCAGTCAACCACAGCGAGATAATCGTGACAACTTCGAAAACTTTATATTCACAAATGCCAGATACAAAAGGTCACTTTGGCCAGTTCGGCGGTCGTTTTGTGTCGGAAACTTTGATGTATGCGCTGGATGAACTGACGGAGATGTACCAGCGCCTAAAAGATGATCCGGAATTTCTAGCAGAGATTGATAAAGACCTATCGCACTACGTGGGGCGGCCCTCGCCTTTGTACTTTGCCGAGCATTGGACAAAGAAAGTGGGGGGCGCAAAGTTGTACCTTAAGCGTGAGGATTTAAACCACACCGGTGCCCACAAGGTGAACAACACTATAGGGCAGGCGCTGCTGGCCAAACATTCTGGCAAAAAACGCGTGATAGCAGAAACCGGTGCAGGCCAACACGGCGTCGCTTCTGCCACCGTGGCAGCAAGGCTGGGTTTAGAGTGTGTGGTCTACATGGGGGCAGAAGATATACAACGCCAAGCCTTAAATGTTTATCGCATGAAGCTATTGGGAGCCACTGTGGTGCCAGTCGAGTCTGGCTCAAAAACCTTGAAAGATGCCATGAACGAAGCCATGCGCGATTGGGTGACCAATGTGGATGATACGTTTTATATTATCGGTACCGCTGCGGGCCCGCATCCTTACCCACAGCTGGTTCGGGATTTTCAGTGTGTGATCGGCCGAGAAGCCAAAGCACAATGCCTTGCGCAAACGGGGCGTTTACCGGATGCTCTGGTGGCCTGCGTAGGTGGCGGCTCAAATGCTATCGGTTTGTTTCACCCGTTTTTGGAGGATGAAACCGTTGCCATGTATGGCGTTGAAGCAGGCGGGGACGGGGTAGAGACTGGCCGTCACGCGGCGCCCTTAAACGATGGTATTCCCGGTGTGCTGCACGGTAACCGTACCTACTTAATGGAAGATGAAAACGGTCAAATTATAGAAACGCACTCGGTGTCTGCGGGATTGGACTACCCCGGTGTGGGGCCGGAGCATGCCTGGCTGAAAGACATCGGTCGTGTTAATTATGTGGCCATTAATGACGATGAAGCCATGGCAGCTTTTCGGCAGCTAACGCGAGTGGAAGGTATTATGCCGGCGCTCGAATCCAGCCATGCTGTGGCCTACGCTGAAAAGCTGGCCGCCTCTATGAGCCCGGATGAAACCATTGTGGTGAATCTCTCTGGGCGCGGCGATAAAGACATACTCACCGTCGCCGAAATTGATGGAATTAAAGTGTAATGAGTCGATTAGAAACCTGTTTTGCCCGATGCAAAGCGCAGAATAAAAAAGTATTGGCCACCTATGTCGTCAGCGGTGACCCTGAACCTGGTATCACCCTTGACGCGCTCAATACGCTGGTGGAAAGTGGTGCGGATGTGATTGAGGTGGGCATTCCCTTTTCCGATCCAATGGCTGAAGGTCCTGTGATTCAAAAAGGGCATGAAAGGGCGCTGGCGCACCGAGTGAGCTTGACCAGTACTTTGGCTGCTGTGAAGTCTTTTAGACAAAGTAATAATGAGACCCCCATTGTGTTAATGGGCTATGCCAACCCCATAGAGCGTATGGGCTATGCCGCTTTTGTAAAAGCGGCCAGTGAGGCGGGCGTGGATGGGGTATTGACTGTAGACTTGCCGCCGGAAGAGGCTGTAGAGCTTGACGCCCAGCTGAAACAAGAGGGCATTGACACCATTTATCTGTTGGCACCAACCTCCAGCGACGCACGGATTCAAATGGTGGCAGAACTGGCAAGTGGCTTTGTTTACTATGTTTCCCTAAAGGGCGTAACAGGCGCAGGGCATTTGGATGCGGAATCCGTATCTACGAATATGGCGCGTATTCGTAAAGCCTGCAATGTACCTGTAATGATTGGTTTTGGCATTAAAGACGCCTCCTCCACGCAAGCGGTTGCCGGCTTTGGTGAGGGAGTTGTTGTGGGCAGTGCCTTGGTTAATCTTATGGGGCAAGGCGATGATCGTGAAGTGATGCTGGCGGCATTGGCGCAGAAGGTCACCGAAATTCGGAATGCATTGGACGGTTAGCATACACAACCTAGCTTATACAACACAGTACTAGAGCCTTAAGGGTAGTCCCTTGGGAATCGTTGCAAAATATTGGAGCGTGACATGAGTTGGTTAGAAAAAATTGTTCCAAGCGCTGTGCGCTCTGGTACACGTCAAGGGCCCAGTAAAGTCCCCGAAGGGCTTTGGAAAAAATGTTCTAAATGCGAAGCGGTACTTTATCGTCCCGAGCTTGAAAAAAATTTGGATGTTTGTCCCAAGTGCGATCATCACATGCGTATTGGTGCTCGCCGCCGCTTGGATGTTTTTTTGGATGAGGACGGACGTGAGGAACTGGCCACAGACGTGTTGCCCGTCGACCGCCTGAAATTTAAGGATGTCAAAAAGTATAAAGACCGCCTGAGTACCGCACAAAAAAGCACAGGAGAAAAAGACGCACTGATCGCTATGTCGGGTACCGTGTATGGTATGCCCGTGGTGAGTGTGGCGTTTGAATTTGCTTTTCACGGTGGCTCTATGGGGTACGTGGTTGGGGAGCGCTTTACACGCGCTGCGCAATTGGCCCTGGAGCAAAAAATTCCGCTAGTATGCTTTGCCGCTACCGGAGGAGCTCGTATGCAAGAGGCATTGATATCCCTGATGCAAATGGCCAAAACCAGTGCCATTGTTGAGCGCTTGAAACAAGCCGGTGTGCCTTATATTTCGGTCATGACGGACCCTGTATACGGGGGAGTATCTGCGAGCCTTGCACTGTTGGGTGATATCAATGTGGCCGAGCCTGGCGCTCGTGCAGGGTTTGCAGGCCCCGCAATTATCGAACAAACCATCCGTCAAAAATTGCCCAAAGGTTTTCAGCGTGCTGAGTTCTTACTGGAACATGGTGCAATCGATATGATTGTGCATCGTAACGATATGCGTCAGAAACTCGCATCGTTGTTAGCGAAGTTTAATAATCTTCCGCAACCGGTGTCAGCCTAACCCTTGCCTATACTGTCGACCCTCCAAGATTGGCTGCAATGGCAGGAGTCCTGTCATCCCAGCAGTATCGACCTAGGGCTGGATCGGGTACGCGAGGTGGCGGAACGATTAAGCCTCACGTCGTCGAAGGCCAAAGTGGTGACGATAGCCGGAACCAATGGCAAGGGCACCTGTGCTGCAGCCGTAGAAAGTCTATTGTTAAATGCGGGTAAAAGCGTGGGGGTTTATAACTCGCCGCATATCGAGCACTACAATGAGCGCGTGAGACTGCAAGGGCAAGAGGCTTCTGATGCCGTTCTTATTGAGGCTTTCGAAGCGATCGATCGTGCGCGAGGCGACTTAACGTTAACGTACTTCGAGTTTGGTACGCTGGCGGCTTTGTACTGTTTCAAACACACACAATGTGAATATTGGATATTGGAAGTCGGCTTAGGGGGCAGGCTGGATGCGACCAATATTGTCGATGCGGATATTGCCGTGATCACCTCCATTGGGCTTGACCACTGTGAGTGGTTGGGAGATACACTTGAGAGCATTGGCGCTGAAAAGGCCGGTATTTGTCGACCGGGCAAACCCGTCGTCTGCGCGGACCCGAACCCACCGCAATCCGTTTTGAATAGAATCGCTGAGCTCAGGTGTCCCTATTACGCTTTAGGTCAGCACTTTACGATAAGCGAACCCGATGCGGAGCCTGGTGTGATTGCTCATCATAAGGGTGGATTCGATAAGCCTTTCCTTTTTTCGGTGATGGTAGGTGGCGATACGGTACCACTTGAAACATTTCTGCCGTCGCCCAGCATTGCGGCAGCCCTTCAGGTGGTGAGTTTACTTGAGGTGGGCGATCCTTCCCTGTGGGCGCGATCGCTCCAGTCTTTGACACTGCCGGGGCGTTTCGAGCAACAGTTATTGGGCGAGCAAGTTTGGCTTTTTGATGTGGCCCACAATGCGCCGGCGATGCAGTTTTTGGTGGCGAAAATCCAGCGTTGTTTTCCTGGGCAAAAATGGTCAATCGTATTGGGTATGATGAAAGATAAACACGTTCAGGATTGTGTCTCCGCGCTGTCTGAAATTGTGAGCCAATGGGTATTGCTGCCTCTGGAGGATAACCCACGAGCCCTAACTAGGTCGAGTTTGGCAGGTTTCATCGAGCGTTTATCACCGGCGCCCATCGTGCAAGCCGAGTCGAACGTGTGGCGGTGCGTTGATCCGCTTTCTGAGAATGTGCTGGTGACCGGTTCCTTTTTTACGGTGGCCGAGGTCAAGACTGAACTCGCCAGTAGAAATTTAAGCGTGCTACAGTCAACGTTATGAAGCATTCTGATGATGGGTTGAAACAAAGGTTGATTGGGGCAGTGGTGTTACTGGCCTTGGCTGTGATCTTTGTACCGGTTTTGTTTGATCGGAATCGACTGGAGCCGATTGATACCCAAACCCGTATTCCGCCTGAACCCAGCATTGAAACAGTTGTTGTGAATCCGCCCAAGCGACCCAGTACGGCCGAGTTGGCTCCAGAGCCAAGCGATATGTTTGTAGCCGAAGAGGATGACAAAGTCGATGCGGTAGATGTGCCACGCGGGCTGACAGAATCGGGTGATGTGAAATCTTGGGTATTACAGGTGGCGAGCTTCAGAGACAAGGACCATGCGCGGGAATTGACAAAAGCGCTGCTAGCGTCGGGACACTCGGCCTTTATTCGCCGCTCTGACTACAAAAATGGCCCGGTGCATCGTGTATATATTGGGCCGAAATTGGATAAAAGCGCTTTGCTTGACCTAAAAGTTAAGGTGGATGATGAATATCAAGTGGAATCCATGGTATTGCGTTTCTCACCAGAATGAATCGCCCCTAGACCGGGTGGAGTGAATGCCCAACGAGCGGAATTATCCGCTGACTGCCGTCGCACTCTGGTACTATGTCGGCCTTCATGCGTTGAGCCACTCAGTCGGCGGGTGAGTCCAAAGGTTGCGACCTTGCTGAGGTCCGGCATGAGTTGGGTGGTTGCTGCTTCAAAATTAGGAAGGGCGTTAAATCGAGATATGAACTCATAATAAGGGTAGCGGCGTGTCGTTTAATTGGGCCGATTGGGTCATAGTCAGTATCATCGCAGTCTCGTGCGGATTTGGCGTTATGCGGGGGCTGATAAAAGAAGCTTTGTCGGTGGCAAACTGGGTTATCGCCTTGCTGGTGGCGGTGGTTTTCAAAGACCGGCTGGCCATGTTACTCGAAGGCCAGATCCAAACGCATTCGGTGCGAGAGATTGTGGCTTTCAGCTCGTTGTTTTTGATCACCCTAATGGTTGGCGCCTTGGTGAATTATTTGATTGGCCAGTTGGTCAAAATGACCGGGTTAAGTTCGACCGATCGCACTTTGGGTATGGTGTTTGGTTTGTTTAGAGGCGGCGTGGTGGTGATGGCCATTTTGCTGTGGATTCCACCGCTCATTTCTATCGACCAAGATCAATGGTGGTCAAAATCGGTTTTAATTCCACACTTCATGGCGTTTGAAGGGTGGGCCAGAGCGTCTGCGGCCTCGTTTGCCAGTTGGGTGTTCAGTATTTTCAGTCAGGCGTAAGTGAGGTAGTAGTCTATGTGTGGCATCGTCGGTATCGTGGGAAAAAGTCACGTAAACGTGGCGCTATATGATGCGCTGACCATGCTCCAGCATCGTGGCCAGGATGCTGCTGGCATCATGACTTGTCATAACGGCAAAATGGCTCAGCAAAAAGCTGTAGGCTTAGTAAAAGATGTGTTTCGTACACGGCACATGCAGCGTTTGGTTGGTAATATGGGTATTGGCCATGTGCGCTATCCCACGGCGGGCAGTTCTGGCCCCGCGCTTGCTCAGCCTTTTTATGTGAATTCCCCCTATGGTATTGCACTGGCGCATAACGGCAACTTGACCAATACCGAGCAGTTGAGTCGTGATTTATTTAAGGCCGACTTGCGCCACGTGAATACGGACTCGGACTCGGAAGTTCTGCTCAATGTTTTTGCCCATGAATTACAGCTACAAGGAAAACTACAGCCCACGCAGGATGATATTTTTACCGCTGTGGCACGCGTGCACAAACGGGTGAAAGGTGGCTATGCGGTAGTAGCACTGATTGCCAACTACGGCGTGCTGGCTTTTCGCGACCCCAATGGCATTCGGCCCTTGGTATTTGGCGAACGCGTAACCGACCGAGGCAAAGAGTATATGATTGCCTCTGAGAGTGTGGCGTTGGATGTTTTGGGCTTTAAATTGATTCGTGACGTGGCGCCAGGGGAAGCGGTTTTTGTGACCGTGGAAGGTGAGCTGCACACCAAAATTTGCTCTGAGGAAAGCCGTCTTAGCCCTTGCATCTTTGAGCATGTGTATTTTGCGCGACCCGACTCTATTATGGATGGCGTATCCGTCTATAAGGCGCGATTGCGCCAGGGAGAGAAACTGGCCGAAAAGGTACTGCGGTTGCGTCCGAAGCACGACATTGATGTGGTGATTCCCATACCGGATAGCAGCCGGGTTGCGGGTCAGGCACTGGCATACGGCTTGGGCGTGAAATTCCGTGAAGGCCTTGTGAAAAACCGTTACATCGGGCGTACCTTTATCATGCCTGGACAACAATTAAGAAAAAAATCTGTTCGACAGAAACTCAACGCCATTGATTTGGAGTTTCGAGGCAAGAATGTGATGTTGGTGGATGATTCCATCGTGCGTGGCACTACCTGCCAGCAAATTATTCAAATGGCAAGGGATGCTGGTGCAGAGAAAGTGTTCTTTGCTTCTGCCGCACCTGCGGTGAAATTTCCCAATGTATATGGCATTGACATGCCCTCGGTGAACGAGCTCATTGCCCATGGTTTAAATGAAGATGAAGTGTGTAAACAAATTGGTGCGGATTGGTTGGTGTATCAAGACATCGAAGATTTAATTGCCGCTTCGGCAGAGGGCAATCAAACCATACACCAATTCGATTGTGCCGTCTTCAATGGTGAGTACATTACAGGCGATGTCGACGAAGAATATTTGGCGAAGTTAGAAGCAGCACGCAACGATCTGGCCAAGGCCAAGAATGAAGATGTGGGTGAGTCCTCAGGGCAAACCTCCATGGTGGGTATTCACAACGCCTAACAGCGTTCAGTCTCATAAGGTTTAAGTACAACAATGGATGATTCGTCAAAGTCGAGCTTGGGTCTCGATACGTTGGCCATTCGGGCAGGTATTCATCGTACCGAAGAAGGTGAACATTGCGAGCCCATCTTTACGACTTCCAGCTATGTGTTTGCCAATGCAGAGGAGGCCGCTGCGCGTTTTTCAGGTGATGCATCTGGTAATGTGTATTCTCGATATACCAACCCGACAGTACGCACCTTTGAGGAACGCATTGCCGCTTTAGAGGGGGCCGAGGCAGCAGTTGCCACTGCCTCGGGAATGTCGGCGATCCTCAGTACTTTTTTGGCGCTGTTACAGGTGGGCGATCACGTAGTGTGCTCGCGAAGTGTTTTTGGTACCACCAGTATGTTATTTACTAAGTATTTGCAAAAATTCGGTGTTCAGGTCACCTTTGTCACACTGACGGACCTCGATGCATGGCGCGCAGCCATCGTGCCTGAAACCAAGGCCCTATTTTTAGAAACCCCTTCAAACCCCTTGTGTGATGTGGCGGATCTTGCTGCCCTGAGTGCGCTTGCCAAAACTCACGGCGCTCTTTTGGTGGTGGACAATTGCTTTTGTACCCCAGCACTGCAGCGCCCCTTGGCGCTGGGGGCAGACATTGTGGTGCATTCAGCGACCAAATATCTCGATGGGCAAGGGCGTTGCTTGGGGGGTGCCGTGGTAGGCAGTGCCGAGCATATGGACTTGGTGTTAGGCTTTGTTAGAACTTGCGGCCCAACCATGAGCCCCTTCAATGCTTGGGTGTTTACCAAAGGGCTTGAAACATTGCGCCTTAGAATGGAGGCGCATTCGCGCAATGCGTTGCTGTTGGCGAATTGGCTGGAACAGCAGCCACAGGTGGAGCAGGTGTATTACGCGGGTTTAGAGTCTCACCCCGGGCACCGATTGGCGAAGGTACAGCAAAAGGCCTTTGGTGGGGTGTTAAGTTTCCGAGTGAAAGGCGCTCGTGAAGAGGCCTGGAAACTCATCAATACGACGCAATTGATGTCTTTGACTGCTAATTTGGGTGATACCAAAACCACTATCGTACACCCGGCCACAACCACTCATGGGCGGTTGTCGGAGGACGAAAAACGCGCTTCCGGTATCAGCGAGGGCTTAATCCGTATTGCAGTGGGCCTTGAAGACATACAAGATTTATTCGCTGACCTGGAAAGAGGGCTCTCGCCCGCATCCATGTGACCAACCTCTTCGAGCTTGTGGTCTTGCCTTCGCTAATTGTTGCTACACTCAGTAGATACCCCCGAACTTTATCTGGGCTTAGCGCCCCAGTCCCTGTTAACAGGCCCTAAGGAATACTGACGGTCGTATGCAATCACTGGTTGAAAATATTGTTTCCAAAGTCGGCGAAGTGGTACTGGGGAAAGATCGCCAAGTGCGCTTGGCGGTAGCGTGTATGCTGGCGCGGGGTCACTTATTGATTGAAGACCTGCCGGGCATGGGCAAAACCACTCTCGCACACAGTTTGGCTGCTGTGTTGGGTTTACAGTATGACCGGGTCCAGTTTACCAGCGATCTATTGCCCGCTGATATTTTGGGCGTCTCCATATTTGATCGGCAGGCCAGCGCCTTTGTTTTTCATCCTGGACCTGTGTTTACTCAGGTGCTTTTGGCCGATGAGATCAATCGGACAACCCCAAAGACGCAAAGCGCACTGTTGGAAGCCATGGAAGAGCGTCAGGTGTCTATCGAAGGCCAAACGCGTCAATTGCCTGACCCGTTTTTTGTCATTGCCACGCAAAACCCCGTACATCAATCGGGTACCTTTTCGTTACCAGAATCTCAATTGGATCGATTCTTAATGCGCATTACCTTGGGATATCCGGGGGAGAAAGCCGAGCGTGCATTGTTTGAGGGAAATGATCCACGTAAAACCTTGGCACAGATCAAGGCCGTTGTGACGCCGGCACAACTCATCGTACTGCAACAGAAAGTGGAAGAGATTACGGCCAGTGGTGCCATCTTGGACTATCTGCAGCGGTTGGTGGCTGTCACCCGAGAGGATGCGCACTTCACTTATGGCCTTTCACCTCGGGGTGCCTTATCGTGGCTGCGGGCCGCAAAGGCCTGGGCCATGTTATATGGCAGAGATTATGTCGTTCCTGAGGACATACAAGAGGTGTTACCTGCAGTAGTGGGGCATCGCGTGAAGGGTCAACTTAGTGCAACGGATTCCGTTGCCAGTTTAGAGCGTTTTCTGTTGCAAGCCGTGGATGTGTTGCAATAGGCACAATGAATACACCCAAAAGTTTCAAAAACTGGGCCGACAACCGATTTTTCCATTGGATTGATCGTCGTGTTCCAGAGCAGTTTGAGCATCGACTTCACCGCCATAATCTTTATACCTTTCCCACCCCCATGGGGTTTGCTTATTTGGCCCTGGCGTTTACCGTTTGGATGCTGGGCACGAACTATCAAAACAATTTGATTCTCAGCTTGAGCTATTTGCAAATTAGCGTATTTGTGATGGCGATTTTGCATACTTACTTTAATTTGGCGGGCATTGAAGTTCGATTCCTTCAGGTGTCACCGGTGGTCTGTGGCCAGTCGTTACGTTTTAAACTGCAGTTGCTACCGCCCCAAAAAAAGGGGGCGGAGGGCATACACCTGTCATGGCGCAATGGCCCCGAGGTCGTTACGCATCTACTGGCGGGTGAGCCCTCCAAGGTATTTGTGCCATTTCCAACCCAAAAGCGTGGCAAGGTCAGCCCTCAAAAACTCCTGATTGAAAGCCGCTTACCGTTAGGGCTCATTCGTTGCTGGTCTTGGTTGCGGGTGCCCGCAGAAGGTGTTGTGTATCCGTCGCCAGTGGAATGTGACTGGCGTGGCAGCAGTGCAGAGGGCAATGCCGATGCCAAGGAAACTCCGAGGATTGAGGGAGAGGAGTTTTATGGCTTTAAAGCGTATGAGGTGGGGCAGCCCCTGCACACTGTGGCCTGGAAGCACTTTGCGCGGGGACATGGGCTGATGGTTAAGCAATATGCTGATTATGAATCCCAAGAATATTGGTTGGAGTGGGCTGCCTTTTATCGCGGAGAGGAGGTGGAGTTGGCCTTGTCGCAGATGGCGTATTGGGCCTCATCTTTCAGTGACAAAAATGTGGATTTTGGGCTGCGGTTGCCGGGCGTGACATTGCCTCCGGATAAAGGCGATGCGCATTGGCACAAGGTTATGCAGGCACTGGCCATGTTTCAGGTGCACTCGTGACCTGGTTTGGCCTGAAGCGTCAAGATCGTATCGTACGCTCAACGCTAGTTTGGGTTTTGGTTGCACAGGCAGTATCCATATTCCCGTTGTTTTTCAAGTTGCCGTTTTGGGTGGCTGTGATTTGGTGGTCGGCGTTGGTTTGGCGCATTCAAATTTCTAGAGCCAAAGCGCGGTTCCCCAATGCTTTCCTAAAAGTGATTTTGGGAGTGGTTTGTATTGCACTGATTATCGCCACCTATTCCGGCAAGGCCGGAGTGGAGCCCATGGTGGGCTTTTTGGTCTGTTCATTCGTCTTAAAGCTAATTGAAATGCACTCTCAAAAAGACGCGCTAATCATTTTATTTATCGGGTTTGTAGCCATTGCTGCACAATTTTTATTCGCTCAGGGCATTATTGCAGCAGTTTACGGCGCGTTTGCGTTTTGGGTGTTGGTGACAGCTTGGCGAGCGGTGATGACCAATCGGCAGCAGTCTTTTAGAGAGCATTTGCAGACCTCTGGTTTGATGCTTGCGCAATGCGCACCCATGTTACTGGTGATGTTTGTGATCATGCCAAGGCTTGGTCCGTTGTGGTCTGTGCCTTTGCCGCAGGGCTCTGGTCACACGGGGTTTAGCGATTCCCTAACGCTGGGTGATATTGGTGAATTGGTTAAAAGCCACGAGGTGGCGTTTCGAGCAGAGTTCGATGGGGTTCCGCCGGCAATGGATGAGCTTTATTGGCGTGGCTTAACACTGGACGATTTCGATGGGCGACAATGGCGCTCTGCGGGCAGTTGGCAGTATGTGAAAGTTGGGGATCAGACTTTCGATCAAACTCAGTATGATTATCGTGTGATCATGGAGCCACACTACCAACAGTGGTTGTTTGTCTTGGGCTACCCGATTCGCGCAAAGTCTCAACAATTTGATGTGCGTCGTACCAAAGATGGGCTGCTGAGCAGTGTCCGCCCGGTGACACAAAAGTTGCAGTATTCAGTATCCAGTCTTTTGGCTTTGAATAGCTCTCGGCGTTTATCCACTCGCGATTTGGCGCGATTGACGGACTACCCAGAGGCTTACAACCCTAAAACGCAGGCGTTGGTGTCTCGCTGGCAGAGCCAGGGGCTCACCCAAGCGCAAGCGGTGGAAGCGGCACTTGGTTTGTTTCATGAACGTTTTCGGTACACGCTAAAACCCCCTCTTTTGGGGGCCCACAGCGTGGATGATTTTTTGTTCACGTCGCAAAGTGGTTTTTGCGAACATTTCGCCAGTAGCTTTGTGCTGTTAATGCGGATGATGGGGTTGCCCGCAAGGATAGTGGTAGGTTACCAAGGGGGGACCTATAACCCAGATGGGTTTTTAACCGTGCGTCAGTCGGATGCTCATGCCTGGGCCGAGGTGTATATAAAGGGCAGTGGTTGGATTCGTGTGGATCCTACCGCAGCAGTGGCGCCAAGTCGGGTCGAGCGGGGGATTAGTGAGGCCTTGGAAGAGGACGATAGAGCGCTGTTGACTCGCGCGCACTGGCAGGGTCGCTGGCTTAACCAGTTTCGAGGCCAATGGGAGTCCATGAGCTATTCTTGGCAGCGTTGGGTATTGAATTACAACAATGACACCAAAGAGGCGTTTCTTACACGTTGGCTTGGCGGGTTTGATGTATTGCGTGTAGGCCTGGTATTCGTGTGTGCCAGTTTGGGGATTTTGCTGCTTGTAGCGTTGACCTTCTGGTGGCGGGGCAAGGGCAAACCCCAACTCGCTGAAGATAAACTGCTGGCTAAGGCGCTTAAGCTTCTGCGCCAACAAGGGTATGTTCGGGCACCCCATGAAACCCTGATGCACCTGGCAGATAAAATTGGTGAAAAGGATCCGTCGCTCCAAAAGCGTTTTATGCTCATTGTGAAGCAGTATTATCGAATGAAATATCAGTTTCCCGGCGCACAAGATTTGATGCCATTGAAGCTGGCGCTCAAACAATTGCGCCGCGCTTCCACGGTATAAGAGGGGCTATAGCGCCCTAAGGGCTAGAGGTTGTTCTGCCAGCTAGGTAAGCTTGGTAGTCTGGAATACTTCTACTATAAGCACAGGCCAACAGTGGAGATTGCACGATGAAGTCTGCCGAGGCCGGGTTACAAGCCACTGGAATATTCCAGACTGCGGCGATTCGAAGCAAAGCTTTAACGTCTGGGTCGTGCGGCATGGGCTCGAAAGGGTCCCAAAAGAAAATCAAGATGTCGATATCCCCTTCGGCAATTTTAGCCCCAACTTGTTGATCCCCCCCTAGTGGGCCGCTGGTAAATTTGTGAATGGGAATCTCTAGGCTACGCTCCAATTGCAGCCCTGTGGTTCCAGTCGCTAACAGCTGATGTTGTGAGAGCGTCGCTTTGTTGGTAGCTGCCCAGTCCATGAGGGATTGTTTTTTATTGTCATGTGCAATTAAAACAATACGCTTTTGTGTGGGTAGAGGGGCGTTTTTGAATTTCATCAGAATTCCTCAATCGGTTTTGATGGGGGCTCTACTGCAGTATATTACCTGACAGGAAAGCCCGCGAACGGTTTTTATACAATACTCAATGCGGTAATATGGCGCCGATCTACTCGAGGACGGAAGACATTGGATATGAGAAAAGGCATTATCTTAGCGGGCGGCAGTGGCACTCGCTTGTACCCCTTGACCCGTGTCGTTAGCAAGCAACTGATGCCTGTGTACGATAAACCCATGATTTACTACCCTCTGGCCACGCTCATGCAAGCGGGTATCCGTGAAATTTTGATGATTACCACACCTGAGGAGCAAAGCCGGTTTCAGGCATTACTGGGCGATGGCCGCGATTTTGGGGTTGCGATTGAGTACGCCGTGCAGCCTTCTCCAGATGGGTTGGCGCAAGCATTCATTATTGGTGAATCTTTTTTAAATGGGTCGAAGGCGGCGCTCATTTTGGGGGATAACCTTTTTTACGGTCATGATCTCGCCCAATCCTTAGTCAACGCTAGTGCGCGCGACAGTGGTGGTACCGTTTTCGGTTACCATGTGGCGAACCCCAAGGCCTATGGCGTTGTGGAGTTTGACGATGGTGGCAATGTCCTATCGATTGAAGAAAAGCCGGCAGTACCAAAATCCAACTATGCGGTGCCCGGCATTTATTTTTTTGATGAGCAAGTGGTGGAGATTGCGAAAAACGTTAAGCCGTCCCCCCGAGGTGAACTTGAAATCATTGACGTGATTCAGCGTTATTTAGACAGCGGCGCACTCAAAGTCGAGATTATGGGGCGTGGTACGGCCTGGTTGGATACGGGCACCCACGACGACCTGTTGGCTGCCGCACAATTTATTGCGACTTTGGATAAACGACAGGGGCTTAAGGTTAACTGTCCAGAGGAAGTGGCCTATCGCAACGGTTGGATCGATGCGGCAACACTGAAAACTCTAGCCGAGCCATTACGTAAAAGTGGCTACGGTGAATACCTTCTTAAATTATTAGAGCGTAAGGTGTTTTAATGGATTTTATTGAAACCAGTATTGCGGACGTCAAAATACTACAACCTCGTGTTTTTGGCGATGATCGTGGATTTTTTATGGAAACCTATCGCGAAGATGTTTTTATCGAGCGAACCGGTGCCAAACCTTTTGTGCAAGACAATCACAGTAAATCTGCGCAAGGAATTTTGCGAGGGCTTCACTACCAGCAGCAACAGACGCAAGGTAAGTTGGTGCGTGTAACTCAAGGTGCGGTATTTGATGTGGCCGTGGACATGCGGCAAAGTTCTAAAACCTTTGGTCGTTGGGTTGGTGTTGAATTGAGTGCAGACAATAAACGCCAACTGTGGGTGCCGGAGGGGTTTGCGCATGGGTTTTATGTGCTGACGGCGTCGGCGGAGTTTGTCTATAAATGTACAGATTACTATCACCCAGAATCCGAAGTGTCGCTTGCTTGGGATGATAAAACGGTTGGAATCGATTGGCCACTGTTGGCCGGGCAACCGCCCTTGTTATCTCAAAAAGATGCGCAAGGCCTATCGTTTGAACGTGCACCCAAATTTCGGTAAACCCTATGCAAGTTTTAATTTTTGGTAAAGACGGTCAACTGGCTTGGGAGCTACAGCGCCAAGCACCTAGCGATATTTCCTGGCAAGCTTTGGGTTCCGATACGTTAGACGTAACCGACCATAAAGCCCTGCGCGAGGTTTTTAAAACCTATTCACCTGATTGTGTTATTAATGCGACAGCGTACACCGCGGTTGACAAAGCAGAATCCGAGCCAGACCTGGCCTTTGCCGTGAATGCTGAGGCCGTGCAAGTGATGGCAGATCTATGTCAGGACAACGACACGCGGCTTATTCATGTTTCAACAGATTTTGTGTTCAGTGGTGGTAACAATACACCCTATGCGCCAGAAGCCCCCGCCGAGCCACTTGGTGTGTATGGGGCCTCTAAGCGCGCAGGGGAAAATGCCGTTATCGAGAAGCTACCTGATTCTAGTGTGATTGTCCGCACTGCTTGGGTGTATTCCTCGCATGGTAATAATTTTGTTAAAACCATGTTGCGATTGATGTCAGCGAAACCTGAACTGGGTGTTATTTATGATCAGGTGGGTACACCTACTTGGGCCAAAGGGTTGGCTCAATGGATTTGGTGCGTGGTGGAAAAACCCGATGTGAGCGGTCTGTTTCACTGGACGGATGAGGGCGTTGCCAGCTGGTATGATTTTGCTGTGGCCATTCAAGAGTTGGCGTTAGAAAAAGGCCTTTTGGATCGAGCGATTCCAATTAAAGCCATTCCTGCCAGTGACTATCCTTTGCCTGCGCGGCGACCGGCCTATTCGGTGTTAGACAAAACCTCATCGCAAGCGGTCAGCGGTTTACAGGGTGTGCATTGGCGCACGCAGTTGTCCAATATGCTAGACGAGATAAAACAACATGGGTAACACATTATTAGTCACGGGTGGTGCGGGTTTTATTGGTGCCAATTTTGTTCTGTATTGGTTGGCACAGTATCCAAAGGATACCGTTGTAGTGTTGGATGCGCTTACCTACGCGGGCAATCTTGCGAATTTACAGTCTGCGACAGACAACCCTAAGTTGATTTTCAAAAAGGGCGATATTTGTGACACGCCTTTGGTTGAGTCCTTGATGCGAGAGCACGGTGTGGATACGTTGGTCCATTTTGCCGCCGAGTCCCATGTGGACCGCTCCATCACGGGGCCAGATGCTTTTATTGAAACGAATATTCTAGGGACCTACAGCCTATTAAAAGCCGCAAAAAAAATCTGGCTAGACGGTCGTGAAACCGTGCCGAACCACCGTTTTCATCATGTGTCTACGGATGAGGTCTACGGTACGCTTGCGCCTGCTGATCCCGCGTTTTCTGAAAACACAGCATACGCGCCCAATTCTCCGTATTCCGCAAGTAAAGCCGCATCCGACCATTTGGTTCGTGCATACCATCACACCTATGGTTTAAACGTGACCACCAGTAACTGCTCAAACAATTATGGGCCCTATCATTTCCCTGAGAAGCTCATTCCACTGATTATGATCAACCTTTTACACAATAAACATTTGCCTGTTTATGGTGACGGCATGCAAATACGCGACTGGCTATATGTTGAAGACCATGCGCGTGGCATCGAGTTGGTTTTGAAAAAAGGAGCAGTGGGTGAAAACTACAATATTGGTGGGCACAATGAATGGGCCAATATTGACATTGTCAAACTGATCTGTCAGCTCATGGAAGAGGCCTTTAGTGCGGATGCATCTCTTGCGCAGAAATATCCAGACGCCAAAGCGGTGCAAGCCGGAGACGCGGAGTCTCTAATCACCTACGTGGCAGATCGGCCAGGCCATGATCGTCGTTATGCCATTGATGCAGCCAAATCGCGTCGTGTGTTGGGGTACGCCCCGCAGGAATCTTTCGAAACAGGTATTCGTAAAACACTGCAATGGTACCTGAAGAATGACGCATGGTGGCGAGCGGTGATGGATGGCTCCTACAAGGAATGGGTTGCTTTACAATATCAAAGCGGGTCGCCTTAAGCCTAAATTGTTTTGATATTAACCCGGCAATCTTGTTGTCGGGTTAATAGTGTCTCGTCTTCCAAATAAACAGTATGGTGACGCTTATCGGGATGAATTAGCGTTTAAAAAATAAAACACATAAAGCGCCGAGCCAACCGAGCAGCGCAGTAACCTGCCAAAACCGAAGGGGATTGCGCACAATTAAGGGTTGTGCCTCTGGGTGCAGCCATTTTGGGTTGGGGCGTTTTAAGTCCAGTAAGAATTCAGACAGCGCGCTGTACCTTCCGTTTGGATGAATGCATAGGGCTTTTTGCAGCGCTTTGTCTATCCATATCGGAACGAGAGGATTGTGCGCAGTGGCGGCGGTGTACTTTAAGCGTTGAAAAGCTTTCAAGTCCATTGCTTGTGCAAACTTTTCGCCGAAGGGTTTTTTGCCGGTCAACATTTCATAAATAATAACCGCTAAGCTGAATTGATCTGATCTTTGGCTGCGGCTACCTCCGTATCGATATTCCGGCGCAGAATAGTCCAATGTGCCTAATATCAGGTCTCGTTTGAATGGGGCCGCTAGCTCTTCTACTCCTGCAACCCAGCAGGAACCAAAATCAATTAGTGTTAACCCTCGTTGACCCATTACCAAATTGTCTGGCTTTAAGTCTTGGTGGAGGGTGTCCTTACGATGGAAGGCCCTCAGTCCCTTAATGATTTGCTCGGTTAATTCAATGGTGTCGGCAATATCAAGAGGAGCGCGTTGCTGAATGAGTGTTTTTAATGTGGGGCCTGGGATGTATTCGGTTAAATAATAAAGGTAATTTCGCGCGTTAGGGGGCGAAATGACGCGCACCACATTGGCACTTTGAATGCGACTCCCTATCCAACTCTCCATGACAAAACGTTCGATATAAACCGGATCGTCTTCATAGTTGACAGAAGGTGTTTTCATGATAAAAGAGGCATTGTGAGCGTCGGTGACCCAATAGACTTGGCTGCGTTCGGACTCGTGTAATATTTTCTTCACGGTTAAACCATCCAGCGTTTGGCCTACATCCAAAAGCGGTGGAAAGGGCAAGCGTGAGAGCGCCGTTACCGCGTCGTTTTGAGAAATCGGCCCACATTCAACAATCTTGCAGCACTGAAGGCTTAAGTTGTCTTGGCTCTGATGTGTGATAGCGCTGTTCATCAATTTACGCGTCATTGATGCCACATCATCACTAAAATGCTTAACCAGGCTTGCGAAGGTCGCCTTTGGAATAGCGTCGTGAATGCCGTCTGTGGTCAATAGGAATAGGTCGTTGGCTTGCAACTCCACTGTTAGAAAATCGATTTCCAAGGCAGGGTCTGCCCCGAGTGCGCGGGTCAGATATTGTGTATGGGCATCAACTCGTTGGCTATGGTCTCGAGTTAACTGTTCCAGTTGTTGGTCTCGTAGGCGATATACCCGTGTGTCGCCCACATGAAAGATAAAACCGGTATCTCCCTTTAGAATCAATGTAGTGAATGTGGTGAGATGACCTTCCTGGCGCGCACTGTTTTGGCTGAGTGCCCACAAATAGCGGTTTAAGGATTGTATGACTTGTCTTGCTGAATGCTCTGTGCTCCAAGTATCAGGAGTCGCATAATAGTCTGTCAAAAAGCCGGTTATAGCTGTTTGACTGGCTTGTTTGGCTGCGTTGGAGCTACTGACGCCATCGGCAATGGCAATGGCGATACCTTTACTGGCCAAGGACGACCCTTCACTCAGATGAGCGCCCACGGTATCTTGGTTTTCGGGTTTAATACCCGCTTCGCTTAACTGCGAAAATGCCACCTGCAACGTGGGTGTTAGATGATCCAAACCAATCTCCCAGCGAAATAAAAGGCGGCAATAGCCGCCTGAAAAACTTCAAAAATTAAAGGTCGCTCGGTTAGGTTAATTCAATTTTTTGAATGGTGCCATCTTCCAATACTTCCGTCATATGTCCTTGAGGTTCTTCCATAAACTGAACAACACCTAGGATGACCAGTGCTGCCGCACCGATGACCATAAAAAACGTGCCCGCATCCACAAAGCTGTAAACGGTCAAAAAGGTCACAGCCCCCACGTTTCCGTAAGCGCCTGCCATTCCCGCAATTTGTCCCGTCATACGTCGTTTAACTAAGGGCACGATCGCAAATACAGCACCTTCTCCCGCCTGGACGAAGAATGAGCAGAGCATTACCGCCGCAACAGCTAAGGGTACCGGCCACGCCCCTGTGACCTGAGACAACATAAAATATCCCGCTGAAAGCCCCGCAATAAAAATGGTGAGCGATCGTCTGCGCCCAAATTTATCACTGATGTAGCCGCCACCCGGGCGCGCCACCAAATTCATAAAAGCAAAGGCCGCGCCGAGCATTCCAGCCATTGCTAAACTCATACCTTCGAAGGTTTCCAAGAAAAAAGCGGGTAACATCGACACCACAGCCAATTCCGAACCAAAAGTTACAAAGTAGGCCCAGTCCAATACGGCCACTTGCCTAAATTTAAATTTGTCATGTTCAGGTACGCCATGTGCGAGCATGTCTTTGTTGACGCGGTAAATCTGTGAGAATTGGTAGGCGCACAGCACTACTAATACACCATACATGACATAGGTGGTGGTTTGGGTGAGCAGAGAAACCCCAGAAGGAGAGAGCTTCCAGGCCAGTACAGCCAAGATGATGTACATGGGGATATTCATGGCGAGATAAAAATAAAAATCGCCTTTACTGGTGACTTCCAGGCCGCCGGACTTTTTGGGTTTGAAATAGGTTGACCCTTTTGGTGTGTTACGAGCCCGCCAATAGAAAAAAGTACCGTATACTATGGCGATTACCCCAGTACTGCCGATGGCGTAACGCCAACCATCGTCACCACCGTACACGGAGAGTGCAATTGTTGGTAAGATAAAGGCCGCCGCGGCAGAGCCAAAGTTGCCCCAGCCACCGTACACGCCTTCTGCTAAGCCCACTTGTCGAGCGGGGAACCACTCGCCAACCATGCGAATACCGATCACAAAGCCGGCACCAACAAAGCCTAATAGAAACCGAAAAAGCGCCAGTTGTTGATAAGATTGAGCGCTGGCAAAAGCGATACACATTAAACCGGAGCTAACCAACAGCGAGCCGAAAACGATTCGTGGTCCGAATTTATCCACCAGAATCCCCACGACGATTCGAGCGGGAATGGTGAGGGCAACGTTTAAAATGAGTAATGCCTTCCACTGCTCCAAGCTCATGTTAAATGTTTCCATAATCAAGGGCTTCATGGGGGCATGAGAAAACCACACCACAAAAGTTAAGAAAAAGGCAAACCATGTGAGGTGCAAGGTGCGGATATTGGTCTGATTAAAGTCTAAAAGGTTGAGGTTTTGACTACTCATAAATTTGATCATCCAGGTGTTGGCGTCGAGGTCTATATGCTCAAAATAAGTGCGTTTAATGTTTTGAGAATATTCAGCAATATGCATACCACTAAAATAGGTTGCTTCACTTTTAGGCCCCGAAATTGAGCAGTGTTTTTCTTCAAAGATCCAATCGCTTGTCGGAATATTTGGTAAGTTATTGATATTAATGAATAAAAATGGGTCTATTAGTTGGTGGTGCGCGAGTTTGGGTTGAGACTAAAAGGGTGGTTGCGCGTAAAAAGTGACCAGCATCAGGCTGAAGCTGTATCATTATGGTGCCCAATGAAAGGTTGCTTGTCTCGAAGCTCTATCCTTTGGTGATTTTTGTGTTCATTGGTGGTGCAACTCTGGTCGCAAATAGTGCTTGTATGAGGGGTGTCTTATTTAAGCTTGCGCACCAGGGTGGATCATCTGTTTTAAAGTAGGCTGGGTCAACAATGCTTGTCATTAGGCTCGGCTTTGAAATGTTGGCTCCATGCAGGAATCTATCGTCAAAAATGGAGATAATTGCATACAGAAAACAGTTTGAGTTTTCCCCGTGAGGGGTTACTCCCAGAATAAGAGGTATACAATTTCATATGAAGGTTAGGATATCGGCTACACGATTACTTGAAGCCATTACAGTGGCCACCACTGGATTAGTTGTCGCGCTAGCGGTGAGCTGGCTGGTGCTCCATATGGCAAACTTTAGCTATGGCTATTGGCATGACACCGCTGGTATCAAAGAGGCTATTGAGCGATTTGGTCCGGAAAATAAATTCAAGCAGGGGTTTGAATTGACGGATAAATCCCAACGAGTGCGCTTATTTCAAGAGATCAATAACGCAATACACGATAGCGGTGAAGGGCTAGAACGCATTGCCTTCGAAGTTGAGGGCTTTCCATCTCAAACGCTTTTAACCAAAGCGGAAATTACTCACTTACAGGATGTGGCCAACCTGATTAATTTTGGCATGCTAGTGTCGGTTGTAGCCTTGATTTTGTGGTTGGCTTCGATCGGTTATGGTGTATGGCGTGGTCGGCCTCATGTGGGGCTCGGTATACAGTGTCTGGCCATCGGGTTATTGTTGGGAATAATGTGTATGGTAACCTGGGTAATTGGTCCCGTTAAGGTTTTTTACTGGATGCATGAAGTGATTTTTCCTGACAATCACCAATGGTTTTTCTATTACCAAGAGTCACTGATGTCTACTATGATGTTTGCACCCAATTTGTTTGGTTGGATAGCGATTGAGTGGTTAGTGTTATCGATTGTTTGGTTTTGGATTCTGCAGTGGGGAGTGCCAAAAGGGGTGCGATGGCTATTCAGCCGGCAGGAACAATCGTCGGGTAAATAAGCGGAGTAGGGGTGCGGATTCCATCACTGGTTGCGAAGGCTAAAATACACGATTATTCACACATCGGCGTTAGTGGTTTTAGGGTGTTTCATCAAAAAGCAAGAAATCTATTTTATGGTCAGGTAAATAGCGATAAACGCGTCATTTAAAACGCGATAGGTTTCGTTTAAAGCTCGGTAGAAAAAGGGGGCTTGCGCCCCCTAATAAGTATCGGATGGATCAACGTTTTAGAAAGTTGATTCAGCCATTAACCAAAGTTTGCTGACATCATTCAAACCGGAATCGCTATCTGCAGAGAAATCAGCGTATTTTAAGGACAGTCCAACCCCTTTTAATTTACCTGCGACCACAAACCCAACTTCACTGCCGTAGTCATCAAAGCCTGTAATATCAGGGTCGTCAGCGACCGTCACATCAGCGTCGTCTGCACTCAACATGTGATATGAACCTACGAGTTTAATTGGCCCGATTTGGGCTGCAACATTGAGGTAGCCGTCTACGATACCGCCTCGTCTGTTGCCCGAGCCGCCACCCAAAAATTGATCCGTCCAGCCTTGAAACTTATGTAAAGTGGCCAAAGGTGTAATAAATTGTCCATCGGACCCATCCGCGCCCAATACTTCATAACCCAAAGTGACTTTAACAGGCTTGAATGCGTAGCTGCCTTCCAGGCCTATGTAAGAGGCACTGTATTGCGCGGGGTTGTCACCCGCTTCTGTTTGATTGGCGTATTCAGCTGCATAGGTAAAGCTTTGAATTGAGCCTGCCGCCCGAAGACCGATGGTGTCGGTAGAAAAGCCCGGTGCCGTCAAATTGTCTATACCGTAGTAGTAGCCAGATAGCGCAATGGCGGGTGAGATTGTATATTTTGAATTGAACAAAATGGTTTCGTTACTATGGTCTCCGGCTGGATTGGCCTCACCAAAAATACGATTAACATTGGTAATATACGCGGCAAAGAGAGACAAATTTTCTATGTCATTACTGGTAATCGAAAAAGCATCATAGGTTTGTTCATTTTGCCTAAAGCCCACACCGCCCACAAAGCGTTGATTGTCTAGTAGGATTCTTTGACGACCATATTTGGCGACGCTTTTACCAAATTTGTAGGTTAGATAATACTGGTTGACCTCGGTACCCTCTGGGTCGCCAATCCCAGCAGACGCCTCTGGCTCATACTCGGTCACGTGGGTGACATCATCCATTTCTAAACCTAAGCCAAGCCCTTTGTAGTCCATTGAGGTGAAGGTCAATCGGGTTTTGAGAGAGAGTAAGTCTGTTGATGCAGAAACCCCTGCTGCGGTGTCGACGTCAACATCTTCAAAGCGAAGACGAAAACTCAATTTGACGTCACCATCTGTGAGCGCCTGTGTGACAGACGTGGCTTCTTCCGCGTGAGCGCTTACGGCACTAAACGCTGCACCCATTGCAAAAACCAAAAGATTTTTACGAAAACTGATCATATGTGAATACTCCAAAAAGGTCTTGTTTTTTGTTGAAAGTCAAAAGTTTTAAGCAGTCATGCGATCTTCCTGAGATTGCGGCTCCATTTTTGTTCCATCAGCAGACAGTTCTGCCTCATTATTGTTGTTGGTTGAGTCGTGTTCTTCGTCAGAGTGCTCATGGTCCTTTTCGCAGTCTGCGAGAAATGTTAATAATTCCTCCCGGTAACGGTAATAATCCGGATGTTCCATCAACTGTTTACGAGTTCGGGGGCGCGGCAGGTCCACTTCCATAATCTTACCCACTTTCGCGTTGGGGCCATTGGTCATCATGATGACGCGGTCGGCTAACAATATGGCCTCGTCTACGTCATGCGTAACACAAACAGCAGTTACCTGGGTGCGTTTCCAAACTTCCATGAGAACTTCCTGTAGTTCCCACCGAGTGAGTGAATCCAGCATTCCAAAAGGTTCGTCGAGCAGTAACAACTTGGGAGAGAGTGCAAAGGCTCGCGCAATGCCCACGCGTTGCTTCATACCATTGGATAATTCACAGGCTTTTTTGTCCATGGAATCCGATAGTCCCACTCGTGACAGGTAATATTCAATAATTTCTTTTCGCTCTTGTCGGGTTCCGTGCGGGTAGACGCGCTCAACACCCAGTGCGACGTTTTGACGGGCCGTGAGCCAAGGGAATAGACTGGGGGCCTGAAACACCACGCCACGGTCGGGGCCGGCATTTGTGACCTCTTTGCCGTCCAAAATAATTCCACCGCCACTGATCGAATTCAGGCCGGCCACCATTGATAGCACGGTTGATTTACCGCAACCAGAATGGCCAATCAGAGAAATAAACTCGCCTTTTCTCATTTTTAAGTCGAATTCATCGACCACGGTGAGAGGCCCTTTGGGTGTTGGGTAAATTTTTGTCACTCGAGAGAACTCGACATATCGGTCGAGCGCAATGGACTTGGCTTGCGCGGCGCTCAGTGCAGCCTCATTTGGAAGCTCTGGCTCGCCTTCGGATGGAGAATCTTTTACAACGGGTGAAGCGGTATTGGGCAAAATATTGGGAAGCAAAGCTTTATCATCTTCTGCCGTAGCCTCCATACCGACATTCATTAAGTATTGGGTGATATCCTTGCGCAGCAACTTAAACGCCTCGTTGTGATTCATTGCTGTTCGATCGCGAGGCCTGGGTATGTCGACCTTAAACTCAGGGCCTAATGTGGCCTTTGGCCCAGGATTTAAAGGAATGATTCTGTCGGCCAGTAATATGGCCTCATCTACATCGTTGGTAATTAAAATGATGGTTTTTTTCTCTTGTTGAGAAATCATTTCAATCTCATCTTGTAGCTTTGAACGGGTCAATGCATCGAGTGCAGAGAGTGGTTCATCAAGTAAAATAAGCTCTGGCTGCATGGCCAGTGCACGGGCCACGGCTACACGTTGGCGCATACCGCCGGAAAGCTCTGCAGGACGTCTGTCAACGGCGTGAGATAGGCCTACCATTTCAATGTAATGCAAAATGTGTTTGTGGCGCTTGGCCTTTGGCCAAGCGCTGTGGACCTCATTCACGGCTAAAGCGATATTCCCGTAAACCGTCAACCATGGCATCAAAGAGTAACTTTGAAAAACCAGTCCGCGTTCCGGTCCGGGACCCGTCACCGGCTTACCCTTAAACAAAATTTCGCCTTTGTCCGACTTGATCAGCCCCGCGATTGAGGACATTAAGGTTGTTTTTCCGCTTCCGGAAAACCCCACAATGGCCACAAACTCGCCGTCGTTAATACTGAGATTGATATTATCAAGCACGTGGGTGGTGTTTGCACCAGAGCCATAGCTTTTACACAATCCTTTAACTTCTAAAATGTGCATATTGTTTCTCGCTGCAGCTGTGGATTAACGTTTGTCACTAAAGGTAAACAGGTTTTGGAATGTAAACATGATTCGATCAAGTAAAAACCCGATAATGCCAATGGTGAGCACTGCAACCATAATCCGTCCCAAAGAATGAGAGCTTCCGTTTTGGAACTCGTCCCAAACAAATTTTCCAAGCCCTGGGTTTTGTGCCAACATTTCTGCTGCAATCAATACCATCCAGCCAACACCCAGAGACAATCGTAAACCCGTAAAAATCAGTGGTAAAGAGGAAGGTAATACCAATTTGGTGATCTTGGTCCACCAGCCCAATTGCAAGACGCGCCCAACGTTCATGAGGTCTTTGTCAATGGATGCAACTCCCACAGCCGTATTGATCAAGGTTGGCCAGAGTGAACATAGGGTGACAGTTATGGCAGAGTTTAAGAAGGATTTGTCAAACCAGGCGTCATCATTGGTGACATAGGTGGCACTGACGACCATGGTGACAATGGGAAGCCATGCCAGAGGGGAGACGGGTTTGAATAGCTGAATAATTGGGTTAAATGCAGCATTAACCGTATCGCTTAAACCGCAGAAAATACCAATGGGTACCGCCACTATAGTGGCAAGGATAAAGCCCATAAACACGGTTTTTAAGCTCGTAATGATTTGGTCTACGTAGGTGGGTTTACCTGTGTAATCGCGCACTTTAATGGTGGCGTTAGGGTCGTCGGCCAGCTTTGCAGCGTTACGTTTTTCCTGACGCTCGTAAAACTTGGTTTCTTTTTCACGCTCATAGGAATGCTCTTCCCACAAGCCTTTGGCCTCTTCTATAACCTGTGATGGACCGGGGATTTTTCCTAAACTCGTTTCTATACTTTGAGCCATTTGCCCCCACAAAACCAAAAAGATGATAAATGCAATAATAGGTATGCCCATTACCATCCACAGTTGTTTAAATTGCTCTTTGGGGCTTTCGCCGGTGGCTAACCGGGTTAGTGGCACAAACCAAGTCAAGCCCGATACTTCGAGAAAATGAATAACTTTGTTGAGCATAACGGATACCTTGAGTGTAATTGCAGTCAAAATGATTCTATAAGATGTATCAATAGTGCCGCTCGGTTATACCGAGCGGCTTATGGTTGTCATTATTGAGCAGCGACCTTCGCGCCTTTGATCATCTCTTGCCCTTTTAGGCCAATGCTGAACTTCTTCAAGTAATCATTGGGTTTGTGCCCATCGTAGACGATGTTGTCAATAAACTCTGTTTGTGGCTCTTTGAATCCATCTGAGGCCCACGGAAAATCTTCTTTTGCGACTTTGCCTTCTTCAACCAACAGTTTTGCCGCTTGCATGTAGATTTCAGGTTTATAAACTTTTTTGGCGGTTTCGATAAACCAATCATCACTTTTCGGTTCAGCAATTTGTCCCCAGCGTCGCATTTGTGTGAGGTACCATATGGCGTCTGAGTAGAATGGGTAGGTCGCATAGTAACGATAGAAAACATTGAAGTCTGGTACTTCGCGTTTATCCCCTTTCTCGTATTCGAAGGTGCCCGTCATCGAGTTGGCAATGACTTCGTAATCGGCGCCAACGTAATACGGTTTGCTGAGAATTTTTACGGCTTCTTTGCGGTTGGCGTTGTTATCTTCATCGAGCCATTTTGCGGCGCGAATTAATGCTTTAACCACTGCCAAATGGGTGTTCGGGTTTTCTTCGGCCCAGTCGTTAGAAACACCGAATACTTTTTCTGGATTGTTTTTCCAAATTTCATAATCGGTGACGACTGGGACGCCAATATCTTTAAACACGGCTTGCTGGTTCCACGGTTCGCCAACGCAGTAGCCGTAGATGGTGCCAGCTTCCATGGTTGCGGGCATTTGCGGTGGAGGTGTGACAGATAAGAGGGCATCGGCAGAAATATTGCCAGAGGTGTCACCTTGGTGGGGTGCATAGTAACCAGGGTGAATGCCACCGGCTGCCAGCCAGTAGCGCAGCTCATAGTTGTGTGTGGAGACGGGGAAAACCATTCCCATTTTAAAAGGTTTGCCATCTGCTTTGTATTTTTCCACGACGGGCTTGAGAGCGTCGGCCTTGATGGGGTGCACGGGTTTGCCGTTTTCCATCGGAATGTTTGGCTTCATTTGTTTCCAGATATCGTTGGAAACAGTAATGCCATTGCCGTTCAAGTCCATGCTAAAAGCGGTAATCACGTGGGCTTCTGTTCCAAAGCCAATGGTGGCGCCCAGTGGTTGGCCTGCGAGCATATGAGCACCATCCAGCTCGCCATCAATAACGCGATCTAACAGTACTTTCCAGTTCGCTTGAGCTTCCAGTGTGACGTAAAGGCCTTCATCTTCGAAGTAGCCTTTTTCATAGGCAATGGCCAAGGGCGCCATATCTGTTAGTTTGATGAATCCGAATTTCAACTCTTCTTTTTCCAGTTTCAAGGGCTTGGCGGCGACTGTTTGTGACAGTGCAACAGCACCCAGAGAAAAAGAACAAACTGCTGCGAGTTTCTTTATCGCGCTGGCAGTTTTTTCAAAGGTCAGAGGGTAACGCATGAGCTGTGCTCCATTTTGGTACAATTAGCGGTTAAAAAATCAAACAAGTTTGATTGTTACGATTCTTGTTAGGTGCGCAGCTGTGATCGCAAAACCCTTGCCAATTGTGAGAAGGGGGTAAAAAAAACTCATAAATCCCAATAAAAACAATATTTTATGAAGAGGGTATGGATAAAGATGTAAGTTGTATGCATCTTAGTTATTGCACCATTAAGGGGTTGATGGTGCGCATGAGTAACTCAATCTGTGCTTGGTGGATGATTTTTCGAGGTTCAAGCTGGTGCGTGCATGTAAAATATGGGGGCACTATTAGGTGGTTAAGGTAAGCGTTGGGGCGTGGCGAAACAGGGGGTGAGTTAAATTGGTGCAAGCTTGCGATTATGTATTGTTAGATGTGCCGGCCACGATTAGGCCTTTTCTTGAAATCATGGGTGGAAAGTAAAAGCCTAGGGGCCGTTTACAGTCAGACGGCCATCATGTGGATTTGTGTTGGCAAAACCAGGTCCAATCTTCTTGCGTATTGACGTTAAAGAAGGCTATGGCTGGTTCCTCGACCGGTAAAAATGCGTAATGGATAGTGCTGATGAGTTGCTTTATGGCACGCTCACCTGCATTGATATTAGGCTCCAGTTGTTCAATAGCGGACCATGACCAAAGCGCAAAAGCGTAATGGTGGTGTCCCTGACTGGTGGGAATGACCACATCGCATTGGAGGTTCTCAGCCGTTTGTTTGAGTAAAGAAACAAGATCTAGTGGAAACAAAGGTGTGTCGCTGGCGAAGGTCATAAGCCACTGAAAGGGGTGGTTTTGCTGTTTAGCCCATCGGTAAGCGCTTATAATGCCCGCCGCCGGACCTTGGTGGCCAGGCAGAACGTCTTGAATGATTGGGAGATCATACTGAGCAGCCTCTGGAAGGCTAGTGCATGTGCTGATGACTAACTGGCTAACTTGGCTGGAGGCACGTGTAACCGCATTGGACAGTAGTGATGTGTTATTCCACTTCAGGAAGCGTTTGTCGGGTCCGTTCATCCGGCGACTGCGGCCACCGGCCAGTACAGCCCCCAGAACAGGTTCATCCTTCCGGTACATAGGTCATGTGTTCGCGGTTAAAAAGGGTATTAGAACAAGATTGACCGAATTAACAAAGAGATAGGTGATGGATCTAGATAAAATTCGCCGAGAATACTTAAAAGGTGGGCTTCGCCGAAATCAACTGGTGGACGACCCAATGACGCAATTTGAGCGGTGGATGGCGGATGCCATTGAAGCTGAATTGCCTGATCCAACTGCCATGGTGTTGGCGACGGTGGATTCAGCATTGCAACCTCACCAGAGAATCGTTCTACTCAAAGGTGCTGATTCCAAAGGGTTTGTTTTTTTTACGAATTTGGGGAGTGCAAAAGCTCAGCAAATAGAAGGGAACGCCTCGGTGAGCTTACTCTTCCCTTGGCACATGATGGAGCGGCAGATTCGAGTAGTAGGCCACGCCCAGATTCTAACCAAAACGGAAACGCTCAAGTACTTTCTCACGCGCCCAAAAGAAAGCCAGCTGGCAGCCTGGGCCTCGAGACAAAGCCATCGCATTGGATCGAGGCAACTGTTGTTGCAGCAGTTTGAACGCATGAAAAGCAAATTTGGGGCCGGTGAGGTTCCTCTACCCGATTTTTGGGGGGGGTTCCGCGTGACGCCCAAGGCATTTGAATTCTGGCAAGGGGGTGCCAGCCGCTTACATGACCGCTTCGAATATCAGCAAACGGACAGGGGCTGGCAAATTAACCGCCTTGCGCCTTAAAGTAGAACCCACAGGAGGGTTCTGTGCGATGTTTTCAACGTTTTGTCGTCTTTTTAGTTTCCAATTCCTATTCGTTTAGCGATTGGCAAGGAAATCGTCTACGCTCTCTTTATAGGGTAACTCTAAAAATTAGGATTTTTTCGTGAGAGCAAGGAAGCACTGTGCGGAGAACCGCAGTTTACGCGAGTAAATGTGGGCTCGAGCACGGAGCTGACGCCGCTGTTTCGGGAACAGTCAATTTTTAGAGATGCCCTATAGTAAAATGTGATTTTACTGCCAGGTTTTGCGTTTGTATCCTTTTAAACCTGTAACCCAAAGGCTCTCCTCATGCGTGTTGAATACAGTGAACAAGACGGGATCAGGGTCGTTCCATCCGGGCTTTTTGACTATTGCGCGGGACATGACTGTATTCCACTGGTTGAGAAAGCCTTAGGGGAAAATCCTGGTGCGAAGGTCACAGTGGATTTTAGCAATACGACGTTTCTTGACAGCTCAGGTATCGGCGCTTTAATCGCCCTGTCTCGTAAGTTGCCGCCAGATGCGCCGCGGGTAGAGCTGATCCACCCTTCCACGACAGTGCTCAAACTGTTGGAAATTTGCCATCTACATCGACTTTTTGATATTCAAAAGCTTGAGGATTCAAAATAGGCAGCTATTCTTTCTGAATGTGAATGCTGTTTATATTGTGTGCGAGGCAATATACGTCCCGTACCCATTCGCGTCAAATTGACCATCCCACTCCTTGCTGCACTGATACTGGGAGCCGCGTTATTGGTGGCGATCTTTCTCTTATTGGGCAAAGCCCAAGATACTAAAAAAGCACTCGGGCGTGACTTCTTACCGGCTGTTTCATCTGCTTAATACTGATAGAGATTTGTACCAGGCGCGCCTCTAGATGAGACGCGCCTGGTAGGGAAGATCCCTCTGATAAAGGTTGAGCGCTAAAAGCTATAAACAAGCGTCAATGCAGTTTGCGTATCAGTATTTTCTTTGTCGTCGGCTACCTCGGAGTTGTGGGTCACCGTGTACGAGGCCTTCAATGCGAAATCATCGTTGATTTTTGTGGTTAATGCAGATTCTGCTCGGGTTTTGCTATTCTTTTCAGAGTCTGTGGCATGGTCTGTCGATAGGCTTTGCGTGAATTTTGCGTTTTCAGAAAAGTCATATTGAAAATTTAGATCCACGCGTACAATGAACGAGCTTTCAGATTCGCTGGGGATGAGCACGTCATTGTCATCCACTTCCTCTTCAGTTTTATAAAACGAATAACCTGGACCGATACTGTAATTCAGCTCGCTCTTGTCGGTTTTGAATAGTCGGTCGGAATAACCTCCAGCTATGGTCGATTGGTATTCATAGCCGCTAAATTTGTCTTCCTCGTAGGAACCGAAGATAAACAGGCCTCTGTATTCTTCGTTTAGCTTATAGTCCCCCTGGGCCGACAGAAAGTATTTTTCTGCGGTTGTTTGGTCTTCTTTTGTGGAGACTCCATTGTCGATAATTTCAACCTGGTCTTCTTTGTAAAGTGCTTCTACAACATAGTTGGTTCGCCAGGTGGATAAATCCTGCTCAATGTCAAGTTTACCTTTAATAGCTGTGGACTCGGTGTTGCCGGAGGTTAATATTGCGCCGAATTCTGCCTCTGCAGAAAAGGGTTGGGTGTCTTCCGCCATTGCAGTGGTGGCAATGGTAGATAAAAGTATTAAAAGTGTGCTGGGTTTAATCATATTGGCCTTCCATAAGGTTGTTGAATAAATGGTATCTCAGTGTCAGCTATGCCAGAGTGTTAGGCGTAGCGCATACGATACTGAGGTTTGGTATCTAAGTTGTGGGTAGTGCTTTTTGAAGGTGGCCCGAAGTCGTCAGCGGCCACCGCCCTCTAATATTCGATCAATCAAAGCTTACTCAATAATGCCATATTGACTGTTCAGTACGTCGGTTATCTCCGCTTTGGCATCGGTGGGAATTTGTGGGCGCTCGCCGATAATATCTTCTGCGATCTGTAAATATGTTTGAGAGACATCGTCAAAAACATGCGCGGGTAGTGCATTGTCTTTGGCCAGTGCGGCACGTTCGGGCATACGATTTTTGTTTAATAAAATATCTGGGTCGGGAAAGTGGTTTAACAGCATTTGCCGAAATGCCTCTTTGGATTTTTCAATGACCTTGCCTTTACGATAATGTGGGCCGTCCCATATGCGAGAGGAGTCCGGTGTTCCCACCTCGTCCATGTAGATCATTTTCTCTTTGCCGGTGCGGTCTTTCACGTAGCCAAATTCAAATTTGGTATCCACAAACACTTGATCAATTTTGTCGAGTGATGAGGAAATGACAGAAAACCCTTCTCTGAGTAAACGTTCGTAGAGATCCACATCTTCAATGGATTTAAAGTTGAATGCTTTAAAATGGTTGACGATATCTTGCTTAGTGATATTGACGTCATCGGCTTCAGGTACCCCAGGGATGCCTTTTAAAATGCCCTTGGTCGAAGGGGTGATGAGCAATTCAGACAGTTGTTGGTCTTTGTTGAGGCCATCGGGTAGGGCTATACCGCAAAATTCTCGTTCACCTTTGGAGTAGCTGCGCCACATGGAGCCGGTGATGTATTGTCGACATATGGCCTCAATCATAATGGGTTTGGCTTTTTGTACAATCCACACCAGAGGGTGGGGGATATCCAAAATATGGCTGTCGGCAAGCCCTTGTTCGCGAAACAGGTGAAACCAATGATTGGATATGGCATTGAGTGCGGCGCCTTTCCCTGGGACACCTTTTAAACCGCCTTCACCATGCCATACACAGTCAAAGGCGGAAATGCGATCACTGATCACCATCACCGCAAGAGGCGCCTCGGGAGCCACGTCATAACCTTTTTGTGCAATCAGGCGTTGACTGTCGGCCTCATTTAGCCAATACACGGAGCGGACTTTACCGCTATGAACAGGCTGGTTTGAGCGAATGGGTAAGTCGTCGTTTACCGCGAGTACTTGGTTGGCTGGGTTCATCATTCATTAGTCTCTGATCTAAAAGGTTCTCGTTCGAGGCCAAATTACAGTTGCTTACGTCTTTCCAAAAATAACGCTTTCAGTGAATCCGTTTGTCGATGGGCCTTTGGCGGCACATCGGGATGCTCCTGTACAAAAGGGCCGGGGCCCGGTACTTGAGCGTGTTTACCCGAAGGCAAAAACTTACCCAGATTTAAGGCAGTGGAATTAATCAGCGCAGCGTCAACTACAATTCCGATTATGAGTCAGTGGGGGCTCATGCTTTGGTTTTTCAAGTCGCGGATGATAACAAAACCCGACCAGGAATAAAGCCTTAACCTCGTCTGGCGCTGTAGAGTGGAATCTCGTGCCACTGTGTCATAAGTTTGTGTGTTGATACCGCATAACCCATGATATAGGTTGTTTTGTTTCATAGGGTAACAAAAACTTGGTCTTGATGGGGTGTTGATGTAGAATGCGCCGCAATACGCTGGCAGTGCGTTAAGTCGAATGCTGCCGCGCCCTGTAGTTTTCTGACATGTGTTACGGGTAACCGTGGTCAGATTAAGGTGAGTTGAGGAGAAGTCGGTGAATTTATTGCTCTGGGTGTTGTTTCAACATCGTGTGTTAGCCAGAGGCAGGATTGCCGCAAAGCTGAATTTGACGGGCCTTCGTGGCGGCAGTGTTTGGGTTTAGGGGCAGTTTCTATTGTACTTGCTCCCCAGTGCACTCGATCTGAACGATCCCCAACCTGAACGATAATAGTATTCTTTTGACGCGTTGCTCCAGTGGGTCTGGGGCAACGCCTAACAACTAAAGGCATGGTTTGGCCTTTAAAGGTCAGCCTGTTTGGTTCTCTAGCCGTCTGGCTAGCGCAGGCACTCCTGTTTTAGTCTTTCGATTCCCCTCTTTTTATTTGCTTCTGTTAGCTCTATCGCGCAAAGTTCTTCACGCTGGTTGCATCTAGCGGTACGAGGCAAGCTACGCGGTTTTGGGGCGTGCTTTGTTGGTGTCTTGTGTGAGTGGTTGTCAATTTTAATGAGCGTTGACGATGGCCGTTGGCGCTGATCTACTGGGCACCGTTTTTTGAGTTCTGTTTCGGGTAATACCGATACATAACGTTGGCCCAAACGAAATATAGCTTTAGGAGAAACCATGCAGAGCCGTTTCAGCCCTAGGATTTGGGCTGCTCTTACCCTTGCGTTGCTAAGCGGTTGCCAGCAGGCCCAAAACCCACAAGCCATGCAACAGCCTGTCGTCGAAGAGGCGGCCCCTGAGAGCACTTTACCCCACTCCGATCACATTCAGAATATGTCCGGTCCGTATGCCCGTGTGTATGGTGAGCAGCAAGGTGCGGTAGCCACAGTGAATCCCATTGCTACCCAGGCGGCGATCACGGCCTTCGAGCAAGGCGGCAATGCCTTTGATGCGGCGATTGCCGCAGCGTTTATGTTAGGTGTTGTCGATAGCCACAACTCGGGTATCGGGGGAGGGTGCTTTATTCTCGCTCGGCTGGCCAATGGCGAAGTATTGGCCATCGATGGTCGAGAGGCGGCGCCTGCAGGCGCAAGCGCTGACCTATTTATGGTCGATGGGCAGGTGCAACCCGAATGGAGTAAACATGGCGCGCTGGCGGTTGGTATTCCCGGGTCGGTCGCCGCGTATTACGAGTTGCAGCAGCGAGCAGGGCGCCTGAGCTTTGCAGATGTACTGCTGCCAGCGGCTGATATTGCCGAGCAAGGGTTTGCCATTGATCAAACGTTGGCGCTGCGCTTGGCGCGTACGTCTGAAGTCATGGTGCGTTACCCTCAAACCGCCGCGATCTTTATGAAAGATGGACAACCACTGTCTGCGGGCGACAACCTAGTTCAAAAAGATCTGGCTAAGAGTTACAGAGCTTTGGCCAAACTTGGGCCGGCATGGTTTTACAACGGGCCATTTGCGGCCAGAACCGAATTTTGGATGCGCAATAATGGCGGTATCGTTACGCTCGAGGACTTTGAGCAATACGAAGTACGATATCGAGACCCGGTTGTCAGTACGTATAAGGGCTATACCCTCTATGGTTTTCCTCCTCCCAGTTCGGGTGGTGTGCATGTGGCCGAAATACTAAATATTTTATCTCAATTTCCCCTGCGATCGCTCTCTGAAGCGGATTACTACCACGTGCTAGCAGAGGCACAACGCTTAGCTTTTGCCGACCGCGCACAATGGCTAGGTGATGCGGATTTTACCCCAGTGCCCAAGGGGCTTATTAGCCAGTCTTATGGTGCGCAATTGTCCAAAAAGATCAGTCTAAAAAAGGCGGCCTCAGAGGTCAGTTATGGGGTGCCGGCAGGGGCAACGGATGATCTATTCAATAAACACACAACGCACATTACTGCCGCTGACAACCAGGGCAACTGGGTGGCCATTACCACAACGCTAAATACCAGTTTCGGCTCAAAGGTAGTGGTGCCGGGGACTGGGGTATTATTGAACAATCAAATGGATGACTTCTCGGCGAGCCCAGGTATGCCAAACGCCTTTGGCCTGGTGGGTAGTCATGCTAACGCGGTAGCCGCCCACAAGCGGCCGTTGTCGAGCATGAGCCCTACGCTAGTGGTTAAAGATGGTACCCCCGTTTTGGCCTTGGGTGCGGCAGGTGGGCCAACCATTATTTCGCAAGTGACTCAGGTGTTATTGCAGGCATTAACTTTTGAAAAGCCGCTGCACGAAGCGATGCAATATCCAAGAATTCACCATCAATGGCAACCCAATATATTGTTCGTAGAACCCACTGTCGCAAGTGCCACCCAGAAAGCGCTGGCATCGCGCGGGCATATCCTTAAGACGCTGGGCTCTTTTGGCGGTACGCAAGCGGTGGGCTGGGATGGTAAAACATTCACGGCAGTGACCGAGCCGAGAATCATAGCGCGTAACGCCAATGTGAACCCCTAAAGCCTCAATCCTGAGAGCCGATGTTTGCTCCGCAGGATGATTTCGCCGGGTCCCGTTCTTCGAAAGTCTCAGTGAGCGTCAGTAGTGAAACTGAGATCTCGGGGTGTTGGGTTTGCGCTTCATTCAGCATTACTCGACTGTCGATGTTGCATGGAAGGCGCGAGTGAACGCCTTTTGAATATCCTCTGGGTTACGTGTTTTTTTGATGGCCTCAAAGAAAGTTTCGGCTTCCGGGTAATGGGTTTTCAAATACATAAGCCATTGCTTTAAACGGTTTCCGCAGAATTTCATAGGATAAGCCGAGAGTGACTTTAGGTGAAATTGCTCGAGCACAGGCAGCAGTGACGCCCAGGTCATGGGCTGGTAGGGCTGCCTGTTAAGCTGTGCTTTTATCTCGCAGGCTAAGTCGGGCCGGGCGAGCAGGCCTCTGCCGATCATCACGTCCTGACAGCCCGAGGCGGCGCGGGCGCGGTGATAATCGGCCGGTGTCCATATTTCACCATTGGCAACCACATTGATGGTCACGGCTTGGCGAATGTCTGCAATCAAATGCCAGTAAGCGGGCGGTTTGTAACCATCGGTTTTCGAGCGGGCGTGGACCACCAATTCGGATGCCCCACCGGCTTCAATGGCCTTGGCCGTTTCTAGAAAGCCCGTGCGGGTTTCGTAGCCCAAGCGTATTTTGGCGGTGACAGGGGTTTCGGCAGGAACGGCTTCGCGTACGGCTTTTACGATGCGATGCATTAAATCCGGTTCTTGTAATAAACACGCGCCGCCACGATGTTGGTTTACGGATTTGGCAGGGCAGCCAAAGTTGAGGTCGATGGCGCGTGCCCCCATATCGGCAGCCTTCCTAGCATTGACCGCCAGGCATTCGGGGTCGCTGCCCAATAGCTGAACGTGCACCGGCACCTGGATGGGGTGGTCTAGCTCAGGGCAATAGCGTCTAAAAACCTTCTCCGGCAATCTGGTGTGGGTGATGCGTACAAACTCTGTGACGCATTGGTCTATCCCGCCGATTGCGGCGTACACAGTCCGCAAATGGTGATCCACCACGCCCTCCATTGGAGCCATTAATATGCGGTGTCTCATGGGGCGCGCTCAATAGCGTCCGTGGCGCGTGGGTAAACAGGCGATGGGTGGCCTCTGGGAGGTGTTTTGTCGCTCAAAAGTTGTAACCTATTGAATGTTAAGGCATTATCCACTTTCGTTAACAAGGCATCGCGATGAGAAGCGGGTTGCTAAGCTGTGATGTTGTGGCAAAATGCGGGCGTTTAAAGCGTCTAGACGCACTAGTGTGCCGTAATTCAGGGTATTTTACTGGCATATTCGTATCTAAAAATATTCGGCCTGTGGTAAGGTTGTTGTGCGTTGCAACAATTTAGGGCGCAGTGGAATTGGTTTTGGGGGGCAGCATGCAAGAGTCTATTGTGGGGCAAGGGCTAGATCTTTTGATGACCGGTATGGGCAGCGTAATGATCTTCCTGGCAATTTTGGTGGTTTTGACCAATGTCATGTCGTCATTGATTTCAAAATACCTGCCTGACCCAATCGTTGAACCCCTCGCAAAACGTCAATTTCCGTCCCCATCGCAACCTGTGGATGCGACCACTTTAAGCATTTTACAAAAAGCGGTGGATGCTCACCGGTCTCGCAAATCCTAGAAGACGTTGAAGTAATTGGCGTGTGTCGCCAGCAAGTTGACTTTCACGAAGGCAAGAAGTTATGACAAACACTCCCCGTAAATTGGGCATCACTGATGTGGTGCTGCGCGACGCGCACCAATCTCTTTTTGCAACTCGATTAAGATTGGACGATATGCTTCCCATTGCGGAAAAACTTGATCAAGTCGGTTTTTGGTCGCTCGAGTCATGGGGAGGTGCGACGTTTGATGCCTGTATTCGCTACTTAGGAGAAGACCCCTGGGAGCGCATTCGAGAATTAAAAAAAGCCATGCCCAATACGCCACAACAAATGTTGTTCCGTGGGCAAAACATTTTAGGGTATCGCCACTATGCCGATGACGTGGTGGAAAAGTTTGTAGAGCGTGCGGCCACCAATGGTGTGGATGTGTTTCGCGTGTTTGATGCCATGAATGATATGCGCAACATAGAGACGGCGCTAAAAGCGGTTAAAAAAGTTGGCAAACATGCGCAGGGCACTATCTCTTATACCCTTAGTCCGGTTCATACCATTGAAAAATGGGTGGAGCAGGGTAAGTTGATAGAAGACATGGGCGCAGATTCCATTGCCATTAAAGACATGGCGGGTTTATTAAAACCCTATGAAGGTTTCGAATTGGTCAGCCGATTGAAAGCGGCCTGTGATATACCCATTCACATGCAATGTCATGCCACCACAGGCCTCGCCCATGCCACCATTTTAAAATGCGTCGAAGCCGGGATAGATAACGTGGATACCGCGATTTCATCCATGTCTATGACCTATGGTCACAGCCCTACGGAAACGTTAGTGGCCACGTTAGAGGGCACGGAACGTGATACCGGATTAGACCTAGAGTTATTGCAAGAAATAGCGCTTTATTTTCGAGATGTTCGTAAAAAATACGCGAAGTTTGAAGGCTCTTTGAGGGGTGTTGATGTGCGTATTCTAACGGCTCAAGTACCCGGTGGTATGTTGACCAATATGGAAAGCCAATTGCGCGAACAGGGTGCCATTGACAAGCTTGACGAGGTGCTCGATGAAATACCTCGTGTGCGCAAAGATTTGGGGTTTATTCCTCTGGTGACACCCACCTCCCAAATTGTAGGGACGCAGGCGGTTATTAATGTGTTAAGTGGAAGTCGTTACGCCACCATTTCAAAAGAAACGCAAGGTGTTTTACGCGGTGAATACGGCGCAACACCCGCTGAAGTAGACAAAACCTTGCAAAGCCGAGTGCTGGCAGACGGTGAAAAGCCCATTACTTGTCGTCCGGCAGATTTACTGAAGCCTGAGTTGGAAAAATTAACGGCCGAACTCAAGACCAAAGCACAGGAAGATAGCATTGAATTGGCCTCGGGTGATCAACAGGTGGATGACGTTCTGACCTATGCCTTATTTAACCAAATTGGCTTGAAGTTTTTGGCGAACCGCAATAACCCATCCGCTTTTGAGCCGGTCCCCACCGGCAATGAAGGTAGCACGGTGACATCTGATGCGGGTGACGCCATTTATACCGTACACGTGGAGGGCAAAGATTACACGGTAACCGTCAGTGACGGCGGTGACATTACGGGTATCGTGCCATTGGGTGGTGCCGTATCTACTGCGTCGGGCAGCGTGAGTGCTTCCGTAGAAGGAGGTCTTCCTGTGAATGCGCCGTTGGCAGGCAATATTTTTAAAGTGATGGTTGGGCCTGGGCAAAGTGTTGCAGAGGGCGATGTCATATTGATACTGGAGGCCATGAAGATGGAAACGGAGGTGAAAGCTCCCACTTCAGGCACCATTGGTAGTGTGAATGTTAAACAGGGCGACGTGGTCGCCGTTGGCGATATTTTGATTACCATTCAGTAGTCAACCGGAGAGCGCAATGGAAAATTTTATTGTTCTGTGGCAAGACTCCGGTCTGTACCAGATAAGTGTGGGGCAATTCGCCATGATGGTGATTTGCCTTGGGCTATTGTTTTTGGCCATTCGCAAGGGGTTTGAACCGCTATTGTTGGTTCCCATTGGTTTTGGTGGCTTGTTGGCGAATATCCCGGGTGCGGGCATGGCTTACTCGGCGGCAGAGAATGCAATTCACAGCGGCGACCCGCAGGTTCTGGCTGAAATGGCTAAAGTGCTGGGTGTTGAAACCTGGGACAGTATCAAGGTGTTATTACAGGCCTACACAATATCTGGCTTTGATGTACACCATCAAGCCACAGAGCTTGCCATGGTGGCGGGATTCAGTCACGGCATGCTGTACAACTTTTACCTCGTGGCGATAGGTAGCAGTGTTGCCCCATTGGTGATCTTTATGGGCGTGGGAGCCATGACCGATTTCGGTCCCTTGTTGGCCAATCCAAAGACATTGTTCTTGGGGGCTGCTGCGCAGTTTGGGATATTTGCTACTGTACTGGGTGCCGTTGGCTTTACCGCACTGGGGCTAATGGATTTTTCGATCGCTGATGCCGCAGCCATTGGCATTATCGGTGGCGCCGATGGGCCTACGGCCATTTACGTAGCCAGTAAACTCGCTCCCGATTTACTCGGTGCCATTGCCGTTGCGGCCTATTCTTACATGGCCTTGGTGCCTATGATCCAGCCACCCATTATGCGCGCACTTACAACGCCTGCCGAGCGTGCAATTGTGATGACACAGCTCCGCCCCGTGAGTAAGCGCGAAAAAATCTTTTTCCCGCTGGTACTGTTAGTCTTGGTGGCACTCTTTTTACCCGACGCCGCACCGTTGTTGGGTATGTTCTGTTTTGGCAATTTAATGCGCGAATGCGGTGTGGTGGCGCGTTTAAGTGACACTGCGCAAAATGCCCTGATCAACATTACCACGATCTTTTTGGGTCTCTCGGTAGGCTCAAAACTGGAAGCGGACAAATTTTTGGATACCAATACCTTAGGCATCTTGTTGCTTGGCGTTGTGGCCTTTGGCATTGGCACGGCCAGTGGCGTGTTGATGGCGAAGTTCATGAATCTTTTTTCGAAGCACAAAATCAATCCATTGATTGGCTCTGCGGGTGTGTCGGCGGTCCCTATGGCGGCGCGAGTGTCCAACAAGCTGGGCTTAGAGGCCAATTCGCAAAACTTTTTGCTGATGCATGCCATGGGGCCCAATGTGGCAGGGGTTATAGGCTCTGCAGTCGCTGCAGGGGTGATGATCTCCATGGTGACCAGTATGCTGGGCGGTTAGGCAACGTTTGGCCTACCCTACAAGGGTGCGTAAGGCATTTTGACGCGAATGCCGAGCCCCTTTTTTGGGGCAGGCCCCTGAAGAACAGGTGTTTTCGCGAGCGTTTGCCTTACGGGCTGTACTGTACCCTATGTGTCGGTGCGCGGGTCGCCGCTGAGGCGCTCGGCCTGCGCTATCTTAGAGGCTTTTGCCGACGTCCGTTTGCTAGGGTGTCTATCACTTTATAGTAGGTTTCATTCATCTCGTCCGGCACCTCCATTCCACTGGGTTAATACGATTTTTGCCCTTTAAATCGGACAGGTTGAGTCAAATCATGTAGAATGCGCGCCGTTTGTTCAGCCGATTATTGGGGGCATTATGTTAAGGCGTACAAAAATTGTAAGCACATTGGGACCAGCAACTGACGAGCCAGGTATTCTCGAAAAACTCATCATCGCTGGTGTGAATGTGGTACGCATGAACTTTTCTCATGGGTCACCTGAGGACCACATGAACCGCGCACAAAAGGTTCGTGAATATGCAGAGAAGCATGGCAAATACGTGGCGATACTGGGTGATTTGCAAGGGCCTAAAATTAGAGTTGCGCGATTTGCCAATGGCCCCATCCAACTGAAGGTTGGCGACAAGTTCGTGTTAGATGCCGAACTACCGCGCGATGCCGGCAATCAAAACGAAGTGGGTATTGATTACAAAGAGTTGCCTCAAGACGTCAAACCCGGTGATGTACTGTTGTTGGACGATGGCCGCGTGGTTTTGGAGGTGGACTCCGTAGAAGGGCAGCGCATTAATACCACCGTTTCGGTTGCGGGTAAATTGTCTAATAATAAGGGTATCAATCGACAAGGCGGGGGCCTATCCGCGCCGGCTCTGACAGACAAAGACCGAGAAGACATTAAAACAGCTGTGGCCATTGAGGTAGATTACCTAGCGGTATCTTTCCCGCGTACTGCCGACGACATGAACCTGGCGCGCAGCCTGGTTAAAGAAGCCGGTGGTGACATCGCCATGGTGTCTAAAATTGAGCGCGCTGAATCCGTTGAGGATGATGAGGTATTGGATGCCATCATCCTGGCGTCTGATGCGGTCATGGTGGCTCGTGGTGATTTGGGTGTCGAAATTGGCGATGCGTCTTTAATTGGCGTGCAAAAACACATTATCAACCGTTCGCGCGCATTAAATCGTTGTGTAATTACGGCGACGCAGATGATGGAGACCATGATCAGTAGTCCGTTGCCCACGCGCGCGGAGGTCTTTGATGTGGCCAACGCTGTGCTAGATGGTACGGACGCTGTGATGTTGTCGGCAGAAACTGCGGCGGGACAGTTTCCAGTGGAAACAGTTGAGGCCATGGTTCGCGTGATTCTTGGCGCGGAGAAAACGGAAAATTCACACAAAGAGCTAGAGCGTGATCACTTAGAGCAAAGGGTTGCCATTGACCAAGCCATTGCGGCTTCGGCCATGTTCACAGCCAATCACATGCCAGGTGTCACCGCCATCGCGGCTATGACCGAAACGGGGTCCACGCCCCTGTTGATGAGTCGTTATGGTGCTCGATTGCCCATATTCGCGTTCTCGCGCCATGCTAAGACGCTTCGTAGGGCGGCCTTGTACCGTGGCGTGCAAACCGTTCTGTTTGATACGGACGGATTAAACTTTGCGGAAGCTAATCAGAAGGCCATCGACGAATTAATTCATCATGGGGTTTGTAAGGAAGGTGATCTGGTCATCATATCTAAGGGCGATTTGATGAATGTCCACGGTGGGACGAACACTATGAAGGTTTTAGAGGTGGGGCAGCCCGTAAGATAAATATTGACGCCTAAAACCTAAAAAGGCCTCCAGTTGGAGGCCTTTTTAGGTTTTGTGGGCAGGGTGTTAAATTTTAAGAGGGGCTTAATCGCCCTGGGTGCCCGTTGCGCTGGTGTCTTCGTCGCCCTGTAGAAAGGTACGGACTTTCTTTTCGAGCGTGTCCACGTCAACGGGTTTGGCGATGTAATCGTTCACGCCCAAGGCGATGGCTTCGCGAATTTTGGCCACCTCCGTCATCCCCGTGACCATCATGTAATAGGTGTCTTGCAACTTGGCGAGCGACTTGACCTGGCGCCTTACCTCTAACCCGTTCATCTCGGGCATTTCCCAGTCACAGAGCACGATGTCAAAAGCGGGCGAGCAATTTTGCAGTGCGTATAAGGCAGCCCGGCCGTTTTCCACAACGTCTATTTTCTGAATGCCAATATCCTCTAATACGCCTTTAAGCAGTTGGATAGAGGCCGCATCGTCCTCTGCGATCAATGCATAAGCATCGGCTGGGTCGATTTTCTTTTTACTGAGCTTTTTGGGCGCGGAAGGCGCAGGCTTTACCGCAGGGCCAGTATTGTTTTTTGAGGGAGGCATGCGAGCTAATTTTTGCATCGCGCTGTCTAGGGTTTTGAGCGTGGCCACAGACTCTTCTCGTTGCGTTGGCGAAACGTCTTTAGCATCTAGCGATTTTAACAACCAGGCGCGACGTTGAGTCAACGTAGCCAGAACGACCTTTAGTTCTTGAGGCAATAGCATAGGCGGGCCATCCAAATATCTAACCGGTCTGAGTTAGGGTTAAAAAGCACGAGGGAAAAGTTTTCTTAGTTTTGACCTGTGTGGTGCGATTCGAAGAAGATGCGTGCTTTACTCAGGCGTCGTTTTGTTTTCTTTCATTTTGGCTTGAATGTAGGCGTAGTAATCCTCTGTTAATGATCGATCTTGGTTGCGTCGATCTTTTGATTTTCGGCGCTTGCGGTGGTAAAGATCCAAATCCAGGTTCTTACAAGGGTCTCTGTCTGTTCGACGATCATTTCCCTTGCGGCGATTTACAAAAACGAAATTAGGCGTCATAACTACAGTTTCCAAACAACATGGTAATCACCTCGGAAAATTACGTGCATTCTCCGTTACAATACACGTTTCGTGAGGCGAGAGTCATAAACTCACCGCTTAAGGTTAGCCCGAATCGGCAAAAATGCCAGTGTTTACTGACCTTTAGTTGGCTTGTGCTGCATCGCAATAAATGGAGTGATTTTAATGTCTTTAGAAGTCGAAATACGAGGCAAACTACAGGCCGAATTTCAGCCTCTTTACTTGGAGGTCGTCAACGAAAGTGACGGCCACAATGTGGCGCCAGGATCAGAAACCCATTTTAAGGTTGTGATCGCTAGCGACGGCTTTGAGGGACTGAGGGCAGTAGCCAGACACCAAAAGGTGTACGCTGTTTTAGCCGACGCCTTAAAAGGTGGCTTGCATGCTCTTGCGCTGCACACTTATACCGCACAGGAGTGGTCAAATAGAACGTCATCACCCAGTTCTCCACCCTGTTTGGGGGGGAGCAGCGCTTAGAGCGTGCGGATAGCTATGTTTGAACTTGCGTTATATGAGCCCAAAATCGCGCCGAATACCGGAAACATTATTCGTTTAATTGCCAACAATGGCTGCCGTTTACATTTGATTGAACCTCTGGGTTTTGATTTGGAGGAGAAAAAGCTCCGACGTGCTGGGTTAGATTATTCGGATTTAGAGCGCGTGACTCGACATGCAAATTATTGCGAGTTTCAAAAGGCTATGGAGGGTAAGCGTGTGTTTGCGTGCACCACTAAAGGGACTCGTGCCCACTCTGAAGCCCGCTTTGTGATGGGCGATGTATTGCTGTTTGGTTCGGAGACCGCCGGGTTGCCGACAGACGTATTAGATGCCATTCCCGAATCACATCGTCTGCGTATCCCGATGCAACCCAATAACAGAAGCCTTAATTTGTCGAATGCTGTTGCCATTGTTTCTTACGAGGCTTGGCGCCAACTCGATTATAACGGTGCAACGCCTACCAGTATCTAATTTCCGCGCCTCACACTCTATTCAACAAGGGCTGCCTTCGTTCTTGTTTTCATTGCTCGCCAATATACCTTAAAGCTTTTGGTCCAAGTGGCACCGGTTTATCTTTAATTGAACCTTGCACCGGTTGCGGTGTTTCCCTTTGCGTCCCAAGCGAATTGCAGTGAATTCGCCGGTTTCTGGTTAGGTCACACTACCGTTAAGCGGCCCAAGGGGTTTATGAGCTGCGCCTTGTGGCGGCTGAAGGGACGCGCTAACGCTTTTTAATCCAGCGTCTATACTCAAGGTTATTGCGAAGGCAATAACTATAAGTGTTTGTTATTTGATCAATTGGTGGGTAATCGCCGGGGTTTAACGTGTTTTCATTGTTCCGTCGTCAGCAGTCAGAGCATACATTGGGTATCCAATTCCTATCCGATGGAGTGGCCATTGCACACGTTCACCGAGAGGCTCTGCCCACACTGAGCTTTCTTGCTTGCGAAGCGGGGGGGTACAACACCGTACTCAAAGACTGGGTTCAATCCGAAAAACTATCCGGTAGCCGCGTTAATGTGGTGTTGGCCCCAGCGGACTATCAAATTCTGCTCGTCGAGCCGCCTGATGTCCCTGATCACGAATTGAAAGAGGCCATTCGCTGGCGTCTAAAAGATTTACTGTCTATACCGGTCGACCAAGCCGTGTTGGATGTGTTTGCTTTGCCCGAAGATGGGTTCCGCGGCAATAAGAAGATGGTGTATGTAGTAGCGGTGGACCGCAAGGTCGTAGAGCGCGTGTGTAACACCATAGCGTTTGCTGGATTAACGCTCTGTGCCATTGATATATCAGAACTCGCCATTCGCAATGTGGTGCTGTCACTGCTTGGTGAAGAGCAGATCGATCGTGGCGTGGCGGTGGCAAGGCTGGCTGAAGGTGTTGGCAGCGTTTATCTTTATCGCCAGGGCAATATGTATCTGGTGAGAAATTTTCGTCTGGATTACAAGGCGGGTTTGTTGGACGACTTGCCTGAAGAGGCAATTGCCCTAGAACTGCAGCGTTCAGTGGACTATTACGAGCGCCAGATGGGGCAAGCGCCGCCGTCGAATGTGTTTATTTATGGTGACAATGTGATTGAAAGCAAAATTGGCGAAATTTTAAAATCCAGTTTTGCCGCACCCGTGAACCTATTGTATCCGAAGGCATTGACTAAGCAAGAACAAATGGATGACGCATTCTTGCAGCAATGTTTAGGGGCTTTGGGCGGCGCACTCAGGCATGAGGCCGCCTGATGCAGCAGGTTAATCTGTACACCTTGGATCTAAGACCTAAAAAGGAATTATTAAGCGCTGAACGATGTGTTATTGCGGCGATTTTATTGGTCGTCGGCATTATCGTTTTAACACTACTCGATCGTCATGAATTACAACGGTTGAATGTTCGTGCAGATCAACTCGAAGCGCACAGCAAACAAATAGAAAAAGATGTTCAAGCACTGAAAAGTCAACCGGCTGCTGACCTCAAAATAGATTTGGATTCGGAAATTAAACGCGTTCGCGTGGCTATTCATAATAGGAAGCAAATTGAAGCATTACTCAGCGGAAGGCGAATGGGAAATAAAACAGGCTTTTCGGAGTTTTTTGACGCGCTAAGCGCCTCTGTGCCTAACGGTGTCCGATTACGTGAATTCGGCGTGGTGGCGGGGGGGCAACAGGCCTATTTTGTCGGTGAGAGTCAGGCCGTGAAAAGCATACCAGAGTTTTTTGATCGACTGCAGCATACGCCCGCATTTGAAAAAACCACATTTGGTACTTTACGTATAGAAGAAAAAGAAAATAAACACATTTTTGCGATAGGGCCGGAAGCTATGGTGCCACAGGAATTGGTGTTTGAATGAAGGTTTGGCTGAGGTTTAAAAACAAGTTTGAAGCCTTTGAAGTACGAGAGCGGGCCTTGTTGTTGGGGGCATTCTTGGCTGCCGTTTACCTCCTGTGGAGCCTCATTTTTGTGGGCTCTAATGCCAAGGCTGTGAAATTGGCAAAGGCACGAGAGCGCGTGGCTTTACAAAGCATTAGCACGTCTGAAGCTGAAATGACCGTATTGAAAAAATTGGCCAGTAAGGACCCAAACATTCAACTGAAGTTGGAGTTGGAAGATCTGCAATCACAGCTCACACATTTGGATGACAAGCTCAACGAGCTTTCAGCAGGATTGATTACAGCTGAGCAACTGCCCAAAGTGCTCCATCAATTGGTGGCAAGCTCAGAGGGAGTAACTTTACGAGCCATTCACACGCTCCCCGTGTCGGAAATTGATTTGACGAAGTCAGAGCTCGCAGCTGAAAGTGAATCAAATGTTGGCCCTGATGCTACAGCCAGCATGATTAATATCTATCGCCACGGTGTTGCTTTGACGCTAGAGGGCGAATACGCCTCGGTTTATCGGTATTTAAAGTTAATGGAGGCCTCTAAATGGATTTTTTATTGGGATAGCCTTGATTACAAGGTGACGGGTTACCCTAAAGCGTTGGTCAAAATTCATGTTTTTACTCTTTCCTCTGAAAAGGGGATGTTCAATGGCTAGGATCAAATGGCACGTTAAAAAGTACTTGCCTGGGTTGATCCTATTGGCGGCATGCCAGGTTTTAGCGCAAGAGCACAGCTTAGCTCTGAAGGACCCTACGCGACCTTTAGAGGGTGGGGGCAATGCTGCTAATCCTCACGTAGAAGCATCAACAGAGTTGGTGTTACAGGCGATTTTTCATCGTACAGAAGGCTATGAGGCGATTGTTAACGGGCAGAGGGTCATGGTGGGGGATCGTGTAATGGATGTTCGGATTACCCACATTAATGCCAACAGTGTTTCGTACTCCGGCGCATCGATGGGCACATTGATTTTGTTACCCCACGTGGGCAATCAAACAAACTTGCAAGGGGCTCGGCAATGAAAAGATGGTGGTTGGTCTGTTGGGCAGTAGTTTCGCCTTTATTTTTGACCGTTTGTAGCAGTGTCGACACCAAAAAGGATTTATCAGACGACTTTTATGCTGAGGCGCAATCCAAAAAGGTTGTGCAAGAGGCAGTTCCCGAATTTGTGAATCAGGCACTGTTGCTCAACAATAGCACATCAGGAGTGACCAATAAGCGCAAGGCGTCTCGTTTTGATGTGACCGTTAAAGAGATGCCCGCGAAAACATTCTTTTTGAGTTTGGTGGGTAGCGCAGGCGTGAATGTTGTGCCGCACCCGGAAGTGGATGGTTTTATTTCGCTGCAGTTACAAGATGTGACTGTTGAAGATGTTTTGAAGATTACACGAGAGATATTTGGTTATGAGTATCGCCTAGAAAATAATATCTACACGATTTATCCAAAAAAACTTCGAACAGAAATCTTCTCGATTAATTATATTGATGTCAAGCGAGTGGGTGTGAGTGATACCAGTGTTTCCATTGGTGAGATCACCTCTGGTGGGAGTCAAACCAACGGTGGTGGGAGTAGTGGCGGTAATAGCTCTAAGGATTCTAACATTCTGGGTATTTTAGCGGACGATGATCTCAATGATAGTGTGCAAGGTATTGCCCCGGGTTCACGCGTACAAACCATCAACAAAACCGATTTTTGGCAAATGGTGGAGGCCACTTTGATCTCCATCGTGGGGGCGGGTAGTGAGGGTCGCAAGGTCATGGTAAACCCACAAGCTGGCCTTGCTATTGTAACGGCCATGCCAACCGAAATTAATAAAGTGCGCGAGTTTTTGGTTTCATCCGAGTTGAGCGCGCGACGACAAGTGGTACTGGAAACTCGCATATTGGAGGTAAGCCTCAATAAGGGGTTTGAGGCAGGTGTTAATTGGAATGCCATTAGTGGCCAGTTGGCAGCGGGAAAAAATTTAGCCGATGGATTTTTATTAAACGGCGACAGCGCCAGTACGTCTCCTTTTAGGAATGTTCAGGTAACTCATTTTTTTAACTCCGAGGATGGTAATACACCACCGACAATGTACCAATATGGTGTTAGCGAAGATACTGGAACCACAGTTGCAGGGTTACTACAAGTGAAAGACATCACTAAGTTGCTGTCCTTGTTAGAGACGCAAGGAAAAGTTCAGGTGCTGTCCAGCCCTCGTGTGAGTACGGTCAATAATCAAAAGGCCGTGATACGAGTGGGCAAAGATGCTTTTTTTGTCACGGGCTTGTCAAATGATACGACCTCCAGTGCCGGGGCTACCACCACGTCTCCCGAGGTGGAATTGGCCTCTTTCTTTAGTGGCATATCACTGGATGTTACCCCTCAAATATCGGCCAATGGAGATGTGCTATTGCATATTCACCCCATTATCAGTGATGTGTCAGATCAACAAAAAGAAATCGTTGTGGGTGATTCCAAAATATCACTACCGCTGGCTTTGCGAGAAATTCGGGAAAGCGACAGCATTGTAAGAGCCAAAAATGGTCAAGTGGTTGTGTTGGGCGGTTTAATGCAAGAGTCGGTGCGGCATGTTGATGGGAAGCATCCAGGGTTGGGTGACATTCCCGGTGTAAACCTCTTGTTCAAGTCCAAAAGTCAGGCGACACGTAAAACGGAATTAGTCATTTTGTTGCGGCCCGTGGTGGTGGATGAAGAAACCTGGGGTCAGCAGATTGATCAGTTCGGTGAGTTTTCTCAATCCATTGGGGATTATCCCTAAAGGTGGACCTATGTATTTACAGCACTTCGGTTTGCGAGAGTTCCCTTTTTCTCTAACACCCGACACGCAGTTTTATATGGGGCAAAAAAGCCATAAAGACGCGCTAAACACATTGTTTGTGGCTCTTCATCAAGGGCAGGGGTTTATTAAAGTCGTAGGTGAGGTGGGCACGGGGAAGACTTTGCTGTGTCGAATGTTGTTGTCACGTTTACCAAAGGGTAAGTTCGTTTCTGCGTACATTCCCAACCCATGGCTCACACCAGAAGAATTAAAACTCCTGCTGGCTCAAGAAATTGGAGCCGTTTATCAGCAAGGTATGCCCGCCCATGAGTTGACGTCCTCCATCTATCAGCGCTTACTTCAGCTGGCTCAGGAGCGCAAAGGTGTGGTCATCATCATGGATGAAGCTCAAGCAATGCCACGGGATACATTGGAAGCGTTGCGTCTGCTGACCAACTTAGAAACTGAAAAATCTAAACTGCTTCAAGTCGTGATGTTTGGTCAGCCCGAACTTGATGAACTTCTGGATCGAAAGGACCTGCGTCAACTAAAACAACGCATTTTATTCAGCGAACAGTTAGAGCCGCTCAGTTCGAGCGAAGTGAAGCAATATGTGATACACCGGTTAGTCGCATCGGGTGCGGTCGATCCCAAGGGGTTTAGTTGTGGCGCTTGTTGGTTATTGTATAAGGCATCAGGCGGTGTCCCGCGTTTAATTAATATTTTGGCACATAAGGCCATGATGTGCGCTTACGGCAAAGGCCACAACACAATCGGTGGTTGGCATATGGCAAAAGCCATAGCTGACACTGAAGAAGTAAGTTGGGTTAGTCGATGGGCATCATGGGTGTGGCGTATAGTGGGTGTCAGCCGTGTACCGAAGTGGGCGGGAGCAGGTCGATGAGTCTTCTCAATGATATGTTGAAGGACTTGGATACAACTAAATCCCAATCGTCATTGATTGACAAGGCAGGTACACCGTCGTCTTCTACATTCAACGCTAAGCGTCTCGTGCTACCTGTTGTGGCAGGCCTAGCCGTTTTGGCCTGGTTGGTTTTAGAGGCCAATCTATTCGGTGTTGTGCCAGAGGAGCCCAGTTCAGCGTTGCCTGAAGGTTATGAATTGAATGCGGATTGGTCATCGCGCTTAAAGGCTCAGCAAGCCAGTCAAGCCCCTGTAGACAATACCCAGGAGGTTTCTACCGAGGCGGTCGACAACGCTAAGTCCCGCGGGTCGCAACCCCAGCTGCGTGATGCGAGTGAGGTGCCTCAAAATAGTGGAAGCGCTAAGACTCTCAATCTCGAAACCCCCACCACAGCTGTATCTAGCACGCAGGCCATGTTGGATAGTGCTTATCAGTTTTTGAATGAAGGGCGCTGGGTAAGCCCGCAGGGTGCGAACGCCTACGAAACCTTTAGTAAAGTCTTAGACATAGTGCCCAATCATCCACAAGCCCTGCGTGGTATAGATGCTGTCAGGGCCAAGCTGTTGTCCAATCTAGAGCAGGTGTTGGCCTCGGGAGACCGCGAACAATTACGCAGAGCACTTGCAGACGCCAGAAAGTTTGGTCTGTCCGAGTCAGCGCTTGGGGCGTTTTCTAAAGCGCTAGATAAATTGGATGTTGAAAGCCGAGGCGTCGGGTTGCAACAAGTAACTGAGGTACCCATCGCGAAGGTGACTAAGACAGATAAACAGAAGGATTTTGATATGGCAGCCCGATTGAATCAGCAAGGTTTGCTGGACAATGAAGAGGCCGCACTCCGGTTGATCAAGCAAAACAGTGAATATGAACGCACCGTGGTGGCATTAGCCTCCAGTTATTTTTCGCTTGGGGAAAGTGTAGGTTTGCAGACGTTGGCTAACGTTATCGTCGGTCGCTCCGAACGACTGGCTGAGTTTGTCCGCGCGTACTCAGCGATTTTTGATGGCCATTATGCCGTTGCCATTGAAGCTTTCTCTAAAGTGGATAAGGCCACCAGCTATTATCTGACGTCACAACGTATGTTGGCGGCAGTTTATCAAATGGATCAGCAATTGGAACAATCGGCCAATTTGTATCGACGCCTGGTGCAGTCAAGAGACGCAACAGTTGATGATTGGTTGGGGTTTGCCGTGACCTCCGATCAGTTAAAACTCTGGCAGCAGGCATTGCTGGCCTACGAGAGGGTTGTCGCACTGAGGCATCCGGATAAAAAAGTTCAGCAATACGCAGCATCACGCGTACTCGACTTGCAAAGGTAAAAGAGGGAAGTTTGTGGAAAGTTCTGCACCCAAACGTATCAGAATTGGCGACATCTTGGTTGCACAGCAAATTATCAGTCAAGATCAACTGATGCAAGCGCTATCAGAACAAAAAAAATCGGGTTTTAAGCTGGGGCGCCAATTAATTGCATTAGGATTCGTGGAGGAAAATACCCTTCTCGATATTCTTTCTAAGCAACTGAATTACCCGTTTATCGAGCTCAAGCACTACCGTTACAACCGGGAATTGGTTCAGTTGTTGCCTGAAACCATTGCACGACGCTTTCGTGTGATTGTACTCAAAGAAGAAAGTGACGGAATATTGTTGGGCATGTCTGACCCTACCGACATTTTCGGTTTGGATGACATACAAAAAATTCTGAATCGGCCAATTAAGCCCGCAGTGGTGCGCGAAGACGAATTGCTAGATATATTGGATGTGGCCTATAGTCGCGCCAGCGAAATTGCTTCGCTTGCGGAACAACTCGACGAAGAGCTCGAAAGCGATCAGATCGATATTGCCGACATCGTGACCGACGCAGAAGAATCTGATACACCCGTTGTAAAACTGTTACAGAAAATATTCGAAGAGGCGGTGAATACACGTGCGTCGGATGTTCATATTGAGCCTGACGAAAGCGTACTCAGAATACGGCAACGGATAGATGGCGTATTGGTTGAGCAGGTTATGAACGAAAAGCGCATTGCCAATGCATTGGTGGTGCGTTTGAAGCTGATGTCCAGTTTGGATATTTCTGAAAAACGTTTGCCTCAGGACGGCCGCTTTCATTTGAAGGTGGGAAACCACAGTATTGACGTACGTCTGTCTACTATGCCGGTCCAATTTGGTGAATCTGTAGTTATGCGGATATTGGACCACTCTGATGGGGTCCGCCCACTGGGCAGTGTGGGTATGCCGGACCATTACGTCACGCACTTTCGACACATCATTACTCGCCCTCACGGATTGGTACTGGTGACCGGGCCGACCGGTAGCGGTAAAACCACCACTTTATATGGCGCCTTGTCTGAACTTAACACGGCAGAAAAAAAGATTATCACTGTGGAAGATCCAGTGGAGTACCGGTTGCCCAGAATTTCGCAGGTACAGATACATGAAAAAATCGGGCTCAATTTTAATAAGGTGTTAAGAGCGACACTGCGCCAAGACCCAGACATATTGCTGATTGGTGAAATTCGGGATGCAGACTCTGCAGAGATTGCTTTGCGCGCGGCGATGACCGGTCATATGGTGCTGTCCACGTTACACACCAATGATGCCGTTACCTCGGCATTGCGGCTTTTGGATATGGGTGTGGATTCTTATTTGGTGGCGTCCAGTTTAAAAGCGGTGGTCGCCCAGCGATTGGTCCGTCGAATCTGCGAAAGTTGCAGTGGCGCCTATACTCCCAGTGAACAAGAGTTGATTTGGATTCAAAAAATGTTGAAAGCAGATCGAGTAGATACCTCTAACATGCGTAAGGGCAGCGGGTGCCCACATTGCTTTAACACGGGATTTCGGGGGCGTATCGGGGTGTTCGAATTGCTAGAGATCAATGGCAAAATGGCAGATGCACTGCGTGACAGCGACGTATTGGCGTTTAATCGGGCTGCCTATGCAGACCCTAACTACCGGCCCCTAAATATCAGCGCGTTGGAATTCGCTTTGAAAGGTACGACCACAATGGATGAGGTGATGCGTGTTACCGCAGAGATAGACGATGCACCACAGGCGACAGACACCATTGAATTAATAGAGCCAAAGGAAGCCTAATCCCGTGGCGACGTTTCAGTATTCAGGTCGCAGTAGTGATGGGAAGTCTACCAGCGGCACCATAGAGGCGAATACCGTAGAGTTGGTGGCCTCGCAGCTGCTTGATAAAGGCATAACCCCTGTTTCTATCAAAGAAACTAAAGCGACAGGTTCTGGTGATATCCATCTAGAGAACCTTTTAGGCCCCAAAAAAGTCACTCAAATCGACCTCATTATGTTTTGTAGACAGATGTATACCATCTCTAAAGCGGGTATTCCGTTGGTTAGAGGTATAAGGGGATTGTCTGCGGGACTTAAACATGCTCACTTTCAATCTGTGCTCAACGATGTGGCCGTAAAATTAGAGGCAGGTTCCAGCTTATCCAATGCTATGGCGCGCCACCCAGAGGTGTTTGCCAAGCTATTTGTCAGCATGATCAGCGTCGGTGAAAGTACCGGAAGTCTAGATGCCGTTTTTGAGCAACTGGCTTTTTATATGGAGCGTGATGAGACCACACGCAAAAGTATTAAGTCCGCCACGCGTTACCCTACCTTTGTTGTCGCGGCATTAGGGTTAGCTGTGGCGGTAGTGAATATATTTGTGATTCCAAAATTTGCAGACATGTTTAAGCAATTTGGTGCTGAGCTTCCGTTCGTGACCCAAATATTAATTGGTACATCCTATGTTTTTGTCAATTACTGGTGGTTGTTGTTAATGTGCATTGTTGGGCTTTGGGCCGGGTTTCATTTCTATACTCGCACGCCTGCTGGCGCCGTGCTTTGGGGGCGTTACAAACTCAAACTCCCGGTTGTGGGGGATATTATTCAACGTGCGTCTATGGCGCGCTACGGTAGAAGCTTTAGTTTGATGCTAAAAGCGGGTGTTCCGTTGAATCAAGCTTTAAATCTTTGCGCCAGGGCCATTGACAACCCTTATCTATTTGAGCGTATTGATGGTATTCGGCGGGGTATCGAAAGAGGCGAGACGCTTTTGCATACCCATGTTCAATCACAGATGCTGTCACCACTGGTGTTGCAAATGATCGCCGTTGGTGAAGAGAGTGGGCAGGTGGAAGAGTTATTGGCAGAAGTGGCCGAATTCTATGAGCGTGAAGTGGATTACGACCTCAAGAAACTCAGCGACCGAATAGAGCCCATTCTGATAGTGTTTATGGCTGCGTTTGTGTGCATTCTAGCGTTGGGGATATTCCTACCTATGTGGGATATGTACAGCGTGCAAAAAGGCGCAATGTAGCTCAATTTTCGCGCTTGTCAAATCTCTCCCTTATGCATTCGACTACTGGTGAATTCGTCGGTTAGACGGTTTGGTTTTGTATTTTTTTAAATTCTTATAGTGTGTCAGCCGGCTCAAAATAAATGGAAATGCCAAATATGGCTGGTTGCGCATCACCAAGGCACTGTTTTATTTTTTAAAAAGGCCTTTTAAAACAACGCTTAATTCAGTTGGTGCTCGATATTTCAATTTTTTCAAAACGGTAATCATTTATGACATAGCTATTTGTCATAGAAGCTATGTGGATTTGTTAAATTGATTATCACACCCCTCTGATTAGATCGAAATCTCATAGCATTACGTTTACTAGAAAAAAACAATATTACGTTCATCTATTTATCACTTATCTTTAAATGTAGGAACTAACAGTAACGGGCTAAGTATTCTGCCGTAAGGTAAGTTGGCCATTGCGTTAAATTCTAGAGGTTATTTTTCTCTGTGTTTAGGGATGGTTTGACAAGAATTTGTCATTAAACTGGGTGAGCTAATTTATGAGGCGCGACCGCCAGAAAGCTGGCACGACTTTATAGGCAAGGCTCTCGTTGCAATATTTGAGTTTTTGGAGTAATTACAATGGGTAGACAACAATCAGGTTTTACGCTGATCGAGTTAATTGCCGTAATGGTCATTCTTGGCATCTTGGCGGCGACGGCAATACCACGCTTTGTGAGCTTGCAAGACGAAGCCGCTGTGGCGGCTGTTCGCGGTGTGGCCGGTAGTATTGAAAGCGGTGCGGCGTTGAATCATGCGGTGGACATTGCGGTTGAGGCAGGGCTAACCGATACCTCTACAGATCCGTTCTACAACATCGACAACTGCACTGATGGCTATGCACTTTTGGGTAGCAATGCTTTGCCTTCTGGCTACAGTATTGGGGCGGCTGTGGTGGCTGACCAGGCCGCAGTAACTTGCACTCTAACCGGTATTGGTGGTGAAACCGCTGACTTTGTGATTATTGGCGCCCTTGGTGGTACCGACCCATCGTGACTATACTTAGGTTGATCATTCATAACCTAAGATGAACATTGGTGTCGCCAATTATAGAGAAGGGGTTTACCCTCATTGAGTTAGTCGCGATTATCCTCCTGGTCGGTATTCTAGGGGGGGTGGTCGCATCAAGATCAATCCCCAATACCACCTTGCAACTTCAAGCGGGCAGAGATGAAACCGTCTCTGCCCTTTTTATTGCTCAGCAACGTGCGATGGCACAAGCTGACGCGGTTCGAGTGCTGATTAGCACCACCTCCATTGATATCCGTCAAGATCACAATCAGGATGCGTCTTTTAGTGCCGATGAAAGTCTTACCGTAGCAGGTGTGAGTTACCCACTGAGCTTTCGAGGAGGCGTGATCAGCTCAACCCATCAATTAGACTACGATCGACTCGGGCAGACCACGGCTACCGTCATTACGCTGGCCAAGGGGGGTAAAACCGTTAATGTGCGGGTCTCAGGGACGGGCTATGCGTATTAAATCGGTGCGCAGGTACAAGGGTTTTACTTTGATCGAAACCATTGTATTTTTGGTGGTATTGAGCGTCGGGTTGACCGCCGTGGTACTCGCTTTTTCTCAAAGTATCAGTACTAGCGTGGACCCTTTATTACGTGTCAAGGCCATTGAGAAAGGGCAGTCTGTACTGGATGACATTCTAGCCCGGCGATTCGATGAGAATACCCCCACTGGCGGTATACCGGCTTGCGACAGTGCTGATGGCCCTGCGTGTCTGGGCATCGTGGCAGACTCTGACTATGATGATGTTGGAGACTTTAACGGCTATAGCGATTATTCAGACAGTGCATTCTCAGTTTCCGCGACGGTTGTTGCGGCGGGAGATGAGTTGGGGTTGGTCCTCAGCGAGGCTCGACGTATAACCGTCGTGGTGTCACTACCCGATGGTAATGCCGTCACTTTAAGTGCGTATAAGGTGAATTTTTAATGAGACCTTGTTACGGCCCAAACGACCGCACCCTGGGTTTCACATTGCTGGAAGTGGTGTTCGTGATTGTCATATTGGGCATCGTCAGCAGCATTGGTGCAGGCTATTTGGTGAGCAGTGTTGATGCTTATCGTGACGCGCAGGCGCGTAGTGTGCTGGTTCAGCGTTCACGTTTAACCCTTGAACAAATCGCTTTGCAAATACGCTCTGCTGTTCCGAATTCAGTGCGAGCCAGTAGCACGGGGAACTGCGTGGAGTTCTTGCCAGTGGTGGTTGCAACTAATTACCACTCTCCATTGCCCGACGTGACCAACAATAAAACCTTGGTCAATAGTATTGATACTGGAACTTTTAATTTAGGCCTCGGCCAACCCCGGTTTGCTATCGTGGCCCCCATGAGTGCTAGTGAAGTGTATTCCGCCGCATTTCCAGGGGTAATCGTATCGGTTGGCACCTTAAACAGTTCACCTGCCAGCAGTATTCCTCTGGCGAGTAATCACCGTTTTTTACGCAACTCAAAATCAAGGCGAATCTATATTGCGGACTATCCAAAACGAATTTGCCTAATGGGCTCTGAGCTCTACCGATATAGCCAGTATGGCTTATTAACCTCTGCGCTCACAGATGGCGACCCAGGTGGTGATAGTGATTTAATGGCCCACAACGTAGCGGCTAATGGAAGCCTTTTTACGCTGTCGCCGGGTTCCGAAAATCGAAACGCTTCTCTACTGATGAATGTGGCTTTTTCCAGTGCGAACGATACGTTAACCATGACGCACGAGGTTTTGATTCGCAATGTGCCTTAACCCCATGCGTCGAGAAGATGGTTTTTTAATGCCTCTGTCACTGTTTATTTTAGTGGGGCTCGCCAGCTTGGCCATTGCCATTTCGCGCTTATCGTCAGGGAGCTTTCATGCCTCCGTACAAACCTCAGTTGCCACCCAAAGCTTCTACGCTGCTGACAGCGCAGCACAATATGCAATGAATCAATTGTTGTTCAACGCCGCCAATAGAACAGAGGTGGATGCACGTTGTATAGCGGTTTCAGGAGCGCTTTTGAATTTTAATGTCGCGGGCCTTAAAAATTGTAGTGCTAATTTAAGCTGCACCACCGTGGCCAACGCAGGAGGGCCCGCCGCAATTTATGATATTACCAGCAACGCGCAGTGTGGAGGCGGCGAATTGGTATCAGAGCGCAGTATTGTGGTAAGAGCAATATACGATGAATAACGCCAAGCCAGAAATATTCGGGGGTTCTAAGGCGATATTATTATTGCTGCTGTGGTTGCTGCTTGCTGCAACGGCGTTTAGCTCTAGTGCTTCCAGTGCCAGTACAGGGTGTTCGGCGTCCTTTCCAACGGCACTATCGAATTCGCAAACCACGGGATCGATCTCGATTGATAATGCCAACACAATTATCGGGACGCCTAGCAATCTACTGCAAACCCAAAATTTAACGGTATTGTCTCAACCTGCTTGTGACGGTAATGATTGTGTCGCATCCGGGACAACCAGTGCGCCTCTGTCATACAGTGGGTTTCCTGGTGGTGCCAATGTGACCCCCGTTTATGGGCAGACCACAAATTTAACGCCAGGTGATTATGGTTCATTGTCTGGTGACGGTTCCGTAACCATCAATTTTACCCCAGGTGACTACACTTTTAATGGCGATGTGCAATTTAGTTATGCGTCGGTAATAAATATTGTTGGTACTGGAACGGTACGACTGTATGTGAATGGCAAGTTTACGGTTAGAGATACTGTACAGTTGGCAACATCATCTGCTGCCGATCAAGTACTGTTTGTCTACAGTACAGGGAATATGAAATTATGGTATTCGTCTACATCGAAGTTTCTGGGGTACTCCGAGGGCAGTATTACTTTGGACAGTTCCATTACGGTGGAAGGTGCCTTAGCTGCACAGGGTTCTATTGTAACGAGCTACGCTGATACCATTACGTACAATGCCACAATGGTGAGTACTGTTTCCGGGGGCAGTAGTTGTGCTGGCAGTACGTCGTCTTCTAGTTCTAGTTCAAGTTCTAGTGCAAGTTCTAGCAGCAGTTCTTCAAGTTCAAGCACGTCTTCAGGTGCAGCCAATTGCTCTGCAATATTTCCAAGTACTGCTTCAAATTCTAGCCTGACAGGATCGGTTCACATTGGGAATCAATCAAACCTATTAAACTCACCGAATGACATTATCGTCACTAAGCAACTCTCTGAAATCTCTCCTCCTTCCTGTGGGTTAGAAAATTGTATTGAATCAGGAACCACCAGTACGTCATTCAACTTTACCGATTTTCCGGGTGGGCCAGACATCATGGTGAATTACGCCACAACCCACAATTTTGTACCAGGCGATTACGGCAGCTTAACCACGGGTTCTATTACGACATTGAACTTTGAGCCTGGGGTTTACACCTTTGACGGTGATGTGGAAATTGAGTGGGGTACTATCATTTCTGCCAGTATGGATGGAACCGTCGAAATCTATATCAATGGTAATTTGGGTATCAGAGGCAATATTCAATTGAATATGTCGGGCAATCCAAACCGCCACTTCTTTATCTTCACGACAGGCAATATGATGTTGTGGTACGACTCTGACTCCACATTTGCCGGTTATGCCAAGGGGACCATTACCCTGGATGATGCCGTCACGGTTACCGGTGCACTCACATCAGAAAGCGCTATTACTTTAGATTATCAAGCTTCTGTAACCTACGACACAACGACTCTGGATGGAGTGAGCTCAGCAGGCGTTTGCGGTTCGATACCCGCCACGCCCGCCTTGAATCATTTCGATTGGACTGTTAGCGGCTCAGGCAGTACCTGTAGCGCGCTTGAGGTCACTTTAACGGCCCGTGACGTTTACAGTAATGTACTGAGTGACTATGAAGGCACTATCGCATTGTCCACCTCGACGAACCACGGTGATTGGGCTAAAACGGCTACGGTTTCGGATGCCTACGGGTTGCTTTCGTCTTTGGGCTCTGATGTGGGTAGCGCGAATTATACTTTTGATCCTTCTGATGCCGGATCAATTACCTTGGCTTTAAATAATATCCACGCCGAGAATCTACAGCTCACTGCTTTCGACAGTTCTGCATCCGTGACCACGAGCAGTAGCGCTATTGCCTTTGGTGACAATGCCTTTGTGTTCGACTACGTGGATACCCTGGGTGCGGATGTCATCGCCGGTAGACCGCACTTATTGCAAGTGGATATGATGCAAAGAGATCCCGTGACTGGGGATTGCCAGGTGGCTTCCAATTATTCGGTGGCGGATGTGAAAATGTATCTCACTCGGCAACCGTCTGATCCGGGAGGCGCGGCACCCGTTGTGAGTAATGCCACCAATACCGATTCAGTTTCGTTGCCCAATACCACACCGGGTACGCCAAATTTGACTTTGTCGTTTGCCAGTGGCTCGGCACAATTATTTTTACAAACGTCAGATGTGGGCGAGTATGCGTTAAATATTGTCGATGATAGTACCGCTTTTTCGGGCTTGACGATTATAGGCAGCTCTTCAGTTCTTACTGCTCGACCTTTTGGTTTTGGCATATCGGTCACAGGTAATCCCGGTGCGACCGACGCGGCGGGACCCACGTTTATTGCTGCCGGTGAACCCTTTGATGTGCAAGTGACGGCAGTGGCTTGGCAAAGTGCAGATGATGCGAACAACGATGGCATTCCGGACGGTCATGACAATGTAGATGCGACGGACAACATCAATTTAAGTAATAACAATGCGCTTGTGAGTTTCGGCCAAGAATCACCACCCATGTCTGTTTCGTTAACGTCGGAATTGATATTGCCCAGTGGTGGGCACAATCCACTCCTGAGTATTGTAAGTGCACCGACTGCCTTCTCGAACGGCGTGGCAACGGCCACTGTGGCTTTTAATGACGTGGGTATTATGGCGATCAAGGCTGCGGTGGCGGGGGGCGCCTATCTCAGCAGTAATAGCGTGTATACAGAGCGTTCTGAAAGCCGTACTTCCACTATAGGGCGCTTTACGCCAAACGTTTTCACCATTGATGCGAGCACGATTACACCTTTTTGTAGTGTGGATTATGCGCACTCTTACTTGGGCCAACCTTTAGAGGCGGCTATCCGCCTCACGGCACGGGCGTTGGGTGGCGTACTTTGTGAAAACTATGAAGGTGCATTTGCAAGGTATTCGGACGCACTGTTTATAGCCGATTTTACGGCAATTGACACGGCGGGTCCTACGGCGCTGTCGTCAAGAGTAGAGGCTACAACAGTGGCATTTGCTTGGGGTAATGGTGTTTTAGATGCAACTTATAGGTTTGGTTTAAACCGAGCGGCTTCACCAGATGGGCCTTTTTTGCAAACGAAAATTGGTTTTGTACCGATGGATGAGGATGGTGTGACCTTGGCGAGCAGCGAATTGAATTTGGACTCGGATTCAAACGGCAGCCTAGACAGCGCTGAGATTGACGAACAACGCTTTCGATATGGTCGTTTACGCTTGAGTGATTCCCATGGCCCTGAGACGGCAGATTTGCCGGTGCAATTTGTCACAGAGTACTGGGACGGTACCCGTTGGGTGGTCAACGGTGCGGACAGCTGCACCACGGTAGCGCTGGCCAATATTGGTTATCCCAGTGGTAGTATTGATACTCCCGCCAATAGAAACGTGACGGTGGGCGCGAGCACAACCGTCGGCGCTTACGCCAACCTGGGGGGGAGTGTGATTACCTTCAGTGAAGGCGATGCGGGGCACTATTTTACAGCGCCTGGAGAAAACAATACGGGGCAATTTGATGTGGATGTTGATATCACTCAATATCCATGGCTCGCTTTTGATTGGAACGGTGACGGCAATTATAACGATACTGCTTTGCCCACTGCGACGTTCCATTTTGGGAATTACCGTGGGCACGACCGCGTGCTGTATTGGCATGAAGTATTACAGTAAGGTTGAGGATGCTATTAACCCGACAATTATTCCTGACGGTTAATATAAAGGGTACTTCTAAAAATACGCTTTTTCGCGATAGCGGTGCAAGCTCCGTTCTCAAATTGGCAGGATAGCCAATTTGTACAGCTCAGCTGTCCGCAGGGAAAATCACAAGGAGGTGGTTCATGATTTACTCTGTGTAAACTGCGGTTCTCGGAAATTGCTTCGTGCGTTGCTCTGCCCCCTACGTCCATGCCGTCGCTCGGGCGGCATCTCCAGGCTCTCACGAAAAAATTTCCATTTTTAGAGCTACCCTAAAGAAGGTGCGATAAAAGGGTCACGCTAAAATTGGCAATGACTAAAGGGTTGTTGTCCGTTTTTCAGCATTTGTTGCTTAAGGCGTTTATAACCTTCTGTGTATCGTGGTCCTAATTGAGATTCTCGGTGATCAAAACCAAAAGCTCGGCGTTTTACCGCAATAACCGGAGGCGCTTGAATACGTTTGGCCACCGCCATACCTTGATACAAATTCCACCAACGCTCTAAGTCTTGAATAAACGCTTGCGCATTGGGAAACAGTTGGTCTATTTCCACCGGGGTGTTGATCTCTGCTGCGAGGTTGCCGTCCAAATACCAACGTAAAATATCTTCTGGTGTAGCACGCTCCCAGCGTTCCACCCAACTTTTAAATAACGCGTCGTGATAGGGGTAGTGCAGGGGGTCACCTTTGCCTTGATCCACATCTTGGGCAGCACTTAGTTCTGCCGATGGCACTATGGTTAGCGTACCCTCTGGAATAACGGGTGCGGCAAAAACTTCCCGGTTGATGAACGCCGCCATCTCATACACCTCTCCCTTCCATAGGTCTGCAAGACACGCTAAAAATCCCCCTAAGTCACCGTATAAGGTACTGTAGCCTACCGTCATTTCAGATTTATTAGCATTGCATGTAAAGGCGCCGCCAAAAGCCGCCGCCACGCCTGCTAAAATTCGAGAAGACCGGTCGCGCGCCTGAATGTTCTCAAGGACAAAGTCGGAGAGGTTCAGTTGCTTGGTGTCACTTTTCAGATGCTCAAAGCGACACTGTTCAAATTGCTTGCGCGTCACATCTACCGACGGTGCAATGGGAATTTCTTCAAAGTAACAATCCAAATTCAAAGCCAACTGTCTGGCGAGATTTCTGGTGGTTTGTGATGTATAGGGCCCGGGCATGCTCACCAAAAGCAGTTGGTCAGCGGGCAAAATATGGCGATAGAGTGCGGCTGCAAGCGCCGAGTCGATGCCTCCTGAAACGCCAATGACCACTTTATTAAGCCCCATCCTATTCATGAATGCCTTTACACCATAGGTGATGGCTTCGAATTGGTTGGCAATGGTATCTTGAGGCACTGCAGAAATGTCTGTAGGGGCAATGTGTGTGGATTTTAGGTTGACGTCAATGAAAGTTTCACAAAAGGATTGGGCGGTCGTAATTAATTCACCTGCGATGTTGTACGCGCAGGTGCCGCCATCAAAGGTAAACAGGGTTTTACCGTTGTCTTGCAAGCCTGTGCAATTCACATACCCGATGGGAAGGCCAAGCGTTTTAGCATGTTCGCTAAATACTCGGTGGCGTTTATTGTTTTTGGCAAAGGTGTAGGGGGAGCTACTGATGTTAAATATCCATTGCGCGCCTTTTAGTTTTAGTAGGCGCAAGGGAGAGATGTTGTAATCATCATCCCAGCCATCTTCGCATAGAATGCCTCCGATGGCGCCGTGTTGGGACGGGATGGGCGAAACCAAATCGTGAATAGAGATGTTTAACTCGTGGGCCAATTTTCGCGGGTCATAAAAATGGCGATTATCATCGAACTCGCGATAATTGGGCATTAACAGTTTGATGAAAAACGGTTGTAAGGTCACTGGGTGAAGCAGGGCTTGTCCGTCTTCCGCTGCAATGAGGGCATTGAACTTACGAACACGACCGTCTTCGTTTTTATGGGCCCAATCCATCGCCACACTGCCAAATAATACGGTGATCCCTGTAGAGGCCTCAATGATGGTTTGGTTGCAGTGTTCACATTCTTTTAAAAAGGCGGTACGTTCCCATTCGTCTGAAAGCAGGTAGCCAGGTACCGCCATTTCAGGGAGCACCAAAACGTCCACTCCGTCGGCTTTTGCCTGCGTGATGGCTTGGCAAATACGCTGTGTGTTATTAACCGGTTGCCCCGGTTCGACACACATTTGAAACAGGCGCACGCTTGTCAATGGATGGTTTACTCCTATTAACCGTGCAATAAAATAGATCCCCTAACTTTTTATTGCACGCTCTAACTAAAAATACTGGCGCTGATGTGTGACTCATCTTGTATTTTAAGGGCTTTCATTGGCTTTGCAGCCAACGTTGGGGCATGCATGCCCCAACGATTCACCCGGCAGGAATGGTTGCCGAGTGAATCATTGCGCGTAACTTAAAATTCCAGTCGAAATCCGGCCTGAATTTGACTGGCAGAATAATCGGTGTAGCCAAGCGTTTTTCGGTAACCCAAAAAACCACTGACGCCGCGAGGGAGTACGACGCTAAAACCTGCACCTATTTGATAGTACAAAGAATCGGGTTCTTCTGCGAACATGCCAAACATAATGGTTTGGTCCGTGGCGTAGGCAAACTGACCCGTCACGCGGTCTTGGTCTGTGTCTAAGTCATCGTACATTTTGAACTCAATGTTGGGCACCCAGACACCCCAATCGGTATTCACGGCGTAAGTGGCTTGCAGGCTGGCTTGTAAGGTACTTTGGGTGACGGCCTGTTTATTCAGCACCACATCCCAGCCGCCCGCACCCGTATCGGCGTAGCGGTCCACTTTTGAGCTCATATAATGCCACGAGAGAGCAGGGTAGACGGTAAGCGCTTTGTACGAGTAGAGATATTGAACTTCTGTGGAAAAAAACCACTGGTTGCCATTGGTGTTGCCTGAGGTTACTGCATCGAATAGCCCGCCATTGAGAACCTGATATTGAATATGGCGGGAGACGTCAATGCTACTGTTACCAAACCCTGTTTGTACATCGACACTCAGATTGCCCAAATGGTAGGTACTATAACCAATTACGTTGAGGATGCTGGAGCTCACTTCGCCACCATCTGTCTTATAATCTAATTGGTTGTCGGTGTACCCGAGCGCCGCACCCATAAACCATTGGTCATGGAGCGCATAGTCTACACCTGCAGTGAGCGAGGTTGCGCTGTAATCAAAACCCGATTCCAATAGGGTTTGGTCTTTGTCGGCGTCTTCCAATTGTAAGCTGGCGAAATAACCAAACTTCGCCAGGATGCCATTGTCACCGGCAGCACTTCCCAGCTGACCGGACCAACTGAGGCCACCGGTATTCACCGCAGATAAGCCTTGGCCCAATTGCATTAAACGTGCGCCTACCACATTGGCTTGAAACTGCGTGGCATTGACGCCAACCTTGGATAATGCCAGGGTTTCTTCTGGTGCAATTTCACGAAGGGCGTGTGCGGCGGCCTCGGGATCGGCCGAAGCTAAAGCCACGAGGTTGTTACAGCTGTCCAGCAACTCTCTGCTGCCCACACTCAAGTCGGCTTCACCGCTGTTGAATATTGCGTTACACGTTTGATCGATGGCCTGTGCAATGCTCCCCACATTCGGGCCGTATGGCGCTAAGTTGACCACCGCGGGGATCACGGCAATGGTCACCGTGGCCGTGGCAAATTGATCACCGGCTTCACTTCCATTGTTGGTGACAATGGAATAGTTGAATGAATCCGTGCCAATCCAATCTCGGTCTGGCGTGTAGGTGATACCGCCATCGGCATTGACGGTTAGGGTGCCATTGGCAGGTTGGGTAATCGATTGGGTGTCGAGTACTGGCACCAGGCCATCGCTGTCTGAGTCGTTGTTGAGCACGTCGATGGTGATGGCTGTGTTAACGGGCACTGACCTAGCATCGTCAACCGCAATGGGCGCGGAAAGGGCCGGAAGCGGTATTAGCAATACACTTAGAAGCAAGTGATGTCGCTTATTCATAGTCAATCCTTGGTCGTTTTTTCGGGTGTCCAGTATTAGACAGGGAGATTTGAGGGCTGATTATAAGACCATTGATCAAAACACACCAAGTGGGGCGGGAATATTGCCCAAAATAGACTTTACAATTTGAAACTCACCGAGCGAGATACGATTAACTCGACAAGCATTCCTGCTGGATTAATAGGCGTTTGACAACCAATTGTTTAGTTTTTGCACGGTGGTGGCATTTACGTGCCAGCCAAGATCGGTTCTACGATAGAGGATGTCATTGGCTGTTGTAGCCCATTCCTCATCTTGAAGGTATTTTACTTCGGCTTCATATAGTGAGCTGCCAAAATCCGTACCTAGTTCAGAGACATGCGTACGACTCTTAAGGAGTTTATACACGTTAGTGCCATAGGTATTGGAAAGGCGCGTTAAGAGTAGTGTGGGTAACTTGGGGTAGGCATGGCCGAGTTCTTCGAGAAAGGCTTCTCGGGTTGTATCAGTGTCCTTTAACGGTGAGGTGGGGGTCGAGTGTTCATGCGGGTTTGGCAGAAAGGGTTTTAAAACAGCCGTGGCACGCTCAGCGAGTAAACGATGCTTGCTCGGGTCTGTTCCTAGAATATTGAGTAGTGGGCCGAGCCCTGGGGATGAGTCCAAATCGAGCAGAACATTAGGCACATAACTGGGGGATGACGCTGTGGGATCCTCATAGATGGGGCGCTCAATAAAAACGGTATCAACGATATCGTCTACCGTCAGTGGCTCTTGAAAGCAGCTGTTGAAGCGTTCAAGCAACTGCGCGGTCCCCAGGTCGAGTGGTGCTCGGATGGGGCCTAGCGCCATCAATTGTTGACCAATAGGAGAAACGGAAATCAACTGGCCATCTGCATTTTGCAGAATGTAACCGTGGTTGCCGGTGAACTTTTTGCGAACGATTAGTGTGACTTGGGGATGCAGTACTATATTCGACCGCGTTTCGCCTTTCAGTAATTTCAAAGTATCCAAAACGTGAGTGCCACTGGCGTTGATGACCGCGCGTGCTAAGATCACGCGTTCTGACGTGTGGATTTGCCAGTGTTTTCCCCTTTGAGCATGTGTCACGGGGGCGCGCGTAATCACATGACCACCGCTGTGTCTAAGCGCCTGAGCATAGCCAATGGCCAACCGCTGTTCCTGTAAACGAAAACCCGTGTAGGGGTAAGTTATTATTTCCGGCGCCAAGGGCTGTCCGGGGTTTTTAGGCGGTGTGGGTAGGCTGAGGAAGGCCGGTGACAGGCGTGCCATCAACCCCAGCCCCAGTTCAACTCGCTTAGTACTGCGAATGGCGGGGGCGTGTAGCACGTAAAATTGGGTGGCTCTGACCCAATGGGGAAAATTCCTAGAGAGTTTGGATTCTTCTCGTAAATTGCGTATCACGTCCGTGATAGCGAACTGTTCAAGCTTTAAGAGGTTGGCGTTGTGGCTGACCCAATAGTTTTTACATGCCGACTCGCCAATATCTTTAGGGCAGATGAGCGCAACATTCAGGCCTGTGCTCGCCGCTAAAGCGGCGCTGCTGGTGGCATGTAGATCGCCACCGATGACGACAATGTCATACATTGCTTTCTGCATGGTTCGTCTCTCTACGTGTCAGAGCGGTCTGTTATAAGGTTATACCCATAGTCTATATCAGGGATTCGCAACAAGCGGAGCTTTTTAGGATAATGCCCCCCCTTTTAACCCTCAGTGGACGCCATGAATTTTCCTTTAGAGACCCTACCGAGCGAAGACGATTTCTTGTCACTATTGGATTCGGTCACCTTGTCCGTGGCGGCAACGCTAAAGAAACAATGGGTGGAGTGTAAAAAACGTGCAGATCAAGGCTTGCCCCACGACCGGTTGCTGCGCAAATTTTGGGTGGAGCTTGAGCGTGGCCAGCGGGTTTTGCAGGCAAAAATCGCGTTAGCGCCCAGTGTGACCTTCCCTCTGGGGTTACCCATATCACATCGCGTTGAGGACTTGAAAGCAGCGCTTGGGGCCCATCAAGTGATCATCGTGGGTGGAGAAACAGGTTCTGGCAAGACCACTCAAATACCCAAAGTATGTTTGCAGTTGGGGCGCGGTCTTAAGGGTAAGATCGGCCATACCCAACCGCGCAGAATCGCCGCCACGACGGTCGCAACACGCATTGCACAAGAGCTAGAGCAGTCACTTGGCCCGGTGGTGGGATATCAGGTTCGTTTCAGTGATCAATGCGAGCCAACGACGCACATCAAATTGATGACCGACGGTATCTTGCTGGCTGAAATACAAACTGACCCTTTACTTTTGCAATACGATACTCTCATTGTGGATGAAGCCCACGAACGCAGTTTGAATATTGATTTTTTATTGGGCTATCTCAAACAATTGTTGCCTAAGCGGGCAGACCTAAAATTGATTATTACTTCAGCTACTATAGATCTGGAGCGGTTTTCAAAGCATTTTAATAATGCACCGATCATAGAGGTTTCAGGCAGAACCTACCCCGTAGATATTTTGTATCGCCCACCCGTGGACTCCGATGGCGCATTAGACGGCCAAGTACTAGAAGCCATTGAAGAGATACTCACCTTACCCCATGCTCGATCTGGAGACATTTTGGTGTTTTTGGCTGGGGAAAAGGATATTCGAGAGGTGGCCCATCGTATTCGCAAAGCGCAGCTTCCGCATTTGGAGGTGTTGCCTCTGTATGCGCGATTGAGTCTCAGTGACCAAGCAAAAGTGTTTGCTCCGCATAAAGGTCGCCGCGTGGTGCTTGCCACCAACGTGGCCGAAACATCCATCACTGTTCCGGGTATTGGTTACGTGATCGACCCGGGGTTTGCGCGGGTGAGTCGCTACAGTGCGCGTACCAAAATCCAGCGATTGCCAGTGGAACCGATATCACAAGCCAGCGCCAATCAACGCGCGGGGCGATGTGGGCGTGTAAGTAACGGCGTTTGTATTCGCTTGTATGCAGAAGAGGACTTTTTATCTCGACCTGAATTCACTGACGCTGAAATATTGCGTACCAATTTAGCTTCAGTCGTGTTGCAAATGCTGCACATGGGGTTTGGGGATATTCAACGGTTTCCTTTTGTGGATACGCCCGACTCACGGCTGGTTCGTGACGGCTACAAATTACTTGAAGAGTTGCAGGCGGTCAACGCGAAGGGACGTTTGACCTCCCTTGGAAAGCGCTTGGCAGCTTTACCGTTGGACCCAAGAATGGCCAGCATGCTTATCGCTGCAGACGAATGGGGAGCCCTCACGGAAGTATTAATTATTGCGGCGGGGCTTACGGTACAAGATCCGCGCGAGCGCCCCGCGGAAAAACAACAAGCGGCGGATGAAAAACATCGTCGATTTAAAGACGAGCACTCTGATTTTGTCACCTGGTTAAATCTATGGCGTTATGTGGAGGAGCAGCGACAAACGCTGAGTCAAAACCAGTGGCGCAAACAGTGTTCAAAAGAGTTTTTGAACTTCATGCGCTTGCGAGAATGGCGGGATTTACACCACCAAATGCGTTTGGCTGCCAAAAATCTGGGTCTAAAAGAGAATAGGGAACCGGCCAACTATGAAGCCGTACACAGGGCTTTGCTTTCGGGCTTGTTGAGCCAGGTGGCGCAAAAATCCGAAGAAAAGGCAGATTATGATTACCTGGGTACACGTAACCGAAAATTATCGATTTTTCCGGGCTCCGGGCAATTTAAAAAGAAACCCCAGTGGATGATGTCGGCGGAGGTCATAGAAACCTCTAAAGTCTTTGCCCACACGGTTGCCCGCATAGACCCCAAGTGGCTATTGACCACGGGTAAACATTTGCTTAAACACCATTACTTTGAGCCCCACTATAATGCGAAAACAGGCATAGTGATGGCCTATGATCGCGTCACTTTACTGGGGCTTGTGATCAGTGAAAAGCAATCGGTTAACTATGGGAAAATCGATTCCAAGGTGGCCAGAGAAGTTTTTATTCGTGCTGCATTGGTGGAGGGGGCTTATGCTAAAGCAAAGCCAAAACCGGGTGCGTTCTTTTTAAAAAACCAAAAAATCATAGCGGAAATTGAAGCGCTGGAAGCTAAATCTCGAAGACGTGACATTTTGGTCAATGAAGAAAGCTTGTTTGAGTTCTATCAAGAGCGTGTGCCCAAAGATATCGTTAATCTTGCAGGCTTCGAGCACTGGCGCAAAACAGCTGAGAAGAGCCAGCCAGCACTGTTAGAAGTGCCAAAAGAACGGTTGATGATGCACCACGCCGAAGGCATTACGCAGGCGCAGTTTCCAAATAGTCTTGAGATAGAAGGCATGACGTTTGCTCTGACCTATCATTTTGAACCTGGCCATGAAGACGACGGCGTGAGTATAGGTATTCCCGTTGATGTACTGCATAGCTTTCCAGAGCACCGCCTGGATTGGGTGGTTCCAGGCCTGTTGCGTGACAAATGTATTGCCTTAGTCAAGGCGCTCCCCAAGCAATGGCGCAAGCGCTTTGTGCCAGTCCCAGATTATGTCGACAGAGCCTTGGCCGAGCTCACGCCGTCGAATAAGCCTCTGACCGAAAGCCTCGGTGTCGCTTTACAGAGAATCTTGGGGGAGTCGTTGCCAGAAAACCTTTGGGCGGATACATACGTGGATGACTTTTACCGGTTCAATATTCACGTGTTAGATGATAAAGGTAAAGTACTGGCTCGCGACCGTAACCTCACAATGTTGAGGCAAAAATACAAAGCCGCATTGCAAACCACATTACAAAATGTGGGGGCGACCTTAGAAAAGACAGAACTCACTCAATGGGATTTTGGTGTACTTGAGCAGGAGGTATCTTTAGACCGAGGGTCTATTACCGTTAAGGCATTTCCGGCGTTGCAATGTGAACCTTCAGGCGTCGCCCTAAGACTGCTGGACAACCCTCTAGACGCAGAGTACCAGTCTCGCCGTGGGATTACCGAGCTTGCGTTACTTCAGCTAAAGTCCACCGTGAAGACACTGCAAAAGCAATTGTTGAAAAATAAAGATCTAGGCCTGTCCGTGGTGAACCTTGGATCTCGGCAACAGGTGGTCGACGATATCATTCGCGGCGCGGTGCGTAATTGTTGTTTTTTTGATCAGATTCCTCGTGATCAAAAGGCCTTTGAGGCTCGGCTAAAGCGGGCCTCAAGCGTCGTCGCCGAAGCCTTGGAGATGGAAAACCTACTCTTAGAGGCCTTGAGTCAGGTCGTCGAGATTCGAAAAATTATGAAAACCCACAAAAGTGCGCTCGCATTGACCTTTACCTTCTCTGACATTCACCAGCAGATGGCCAATCTGTTTTACCCTGGGCTTTTCTTTGACACGAAAATGACCTGTTTACGGCAGTACAATCGCTACCTGAGTGCCATTGTCATGCGTCTGGAAAAGGCTCCTCTCAGTCCACAAAAGGATCGACAGTCAATAGCCGTGTTAGCCAAATGTTGGCAGTTACATACCCAGAAGCTGGAGAAATTAGGGGCGCGAACCTATGCTTTAGATCTGGATTGGCAGCATTATCGTTGGATGGTGGAAGAGTTTAGGGTGTCAATTTTTGCGCAAAACCTCAAAACACAATTCCCTGTATCAGAAAAACGCCTTCAAAAGCAGTGGGACAAAGTGGAGGGGCGTTGCTAGCCCAGGTTGTCACATAAATGTCACACAATGGACATATATTTGACGCCCAAATGACATATAACTGTAACAAAAGCGTCACTTTGCGTTTGTGAAAGCAGTATTACACTGTCGATCAAAGGCACCCAACCACCTTATTAGGAGTCAGCATGAAACAACCAATTAAATTTGCGATGGTATTGGCCTCACTTAGCGCTTTGGGGGTACACGCGGAAGTAGATTTTTACGGCAAGGCCAACGTATCCTCCGAGTTGGTCAGTCGCGGCGCTGAGGATTTTACCCAACTGAGTAGCAATGCGTCGCGCGTGGGAATTAAAGGGAATGAGGCAATAAATGACGGTTTATCTGTTGTATATCAGGCTGAGTATCAAGTGGAGTTTGATGACTCCGATACTTTTAGTCAACGGAATATCTATGCGGGTTTAAAGGGACATTTTGGTACCGTGATAGCGGGGCATTTTGATACACCTTTGAAAAAATCACAGCACAAAGTGGATTTGTTTCCTGATTTACCGGGTGACATTAAAAATGTGATTACGGTCAACGAGAATCGAGCCAGCAATTCGGTGATGTACGTTTCGCCAAGCATTGGGCCAGGCATTACGGTCTACGCGGATCTAATCAGCTCTGAAAGTGAGGCGGTAGATGATGCTGGCAGTTTTGCGGTGACCTACAGCTCCGATAGCCTCTATGCAGCGTTAGCGACAGATGTGAACGTTGAGACAGAAAACTCCAGCGCGTTGCGCGCCGTGGTGCAATACACCTTGAATGCATTGCAGTTCGGTTTGTTGCTGGAGCAGTACGAGATAGACGGCAGTGATGCAGAAACTGGTGCCATGGCCTCGGCTCAGTATCGATTAGATGATCAATGGACACTCAAAGGGCAAGTGGGTCTGTCTGATATCGTCGCTGAGGGTGGCGAGAGCCTTAGTGTGGGCGCGGACTATAAATGGAGTAAGACCGTGAAGAATTTCGCCTATTACACTCGCCACAGTGCGGATGATGCAACTGCATTTGACAATGATTACTTAGGCGTGGGCTTGGAGGTAAAGTTTTAGCCCCTCGCTCAGTTATCGATTAAAAACGATGCCCGTTAAGGCGCATCGTTTTTTTTGTTTGAATACGATTGATAAAGGCCTGCGTATCCGTGTGCATCAAGCCGTATTTTCTATTCATCGCTGAACAGTGTGGCAACATCATAATTGCCAAGCCACGCCACCAGGGCGTCCATTTCGGTGTACAGTGCGTGGACTTTCTCTTTGTAGATGGATTCGTGATTCGCGTATAAAGCATCTTCCACTTCCTTGGCGGCCAGTCGCAGGGCGGGTACGCCACAATAACAGCAGCCACCATGGAACTTATGAACCACCTCCATCAGAAATTCCCAGTCGCTTGTATTTAAAGCCGAAGTGATGGCGTCTCGCGTAGGGTCAATAGAATCCACCAACATTTTTAACATGTCTTTTGCTAGGTCTGGCTTTTGCTTGGCCAACTCCATGGATTGTGCCCAGTCAAACACCTTGGGCTTACTGGGCTTACTGGGCTTGATAGGCGTCTCTTTGGGTAGCACCGGGGTGGAAGGTTGCACCGAACTTGTGGGCTCAGGGGTAAAGTCAACGCCATGCGTCCAGCGCTTAATCATCATACGCAGGTCGGATTCACTTACAGGTTTACTTAAGTAATCATCCATACCCGCCAACAATAGGCGTTTTTTTTGCTCGTCAACCGCATGTGCGGTGAGCGCGATAATGGGTGTGCGATCGGCCACCTCTTTTTCGCGCAATTGGCGCGTGGTCTCCAGGCCATCAATACCTGGCATTTGCACATCCATAAAAATCAGATCAAAAGGCGTGCTTTCACACAATTGCAAAGCGCTGTAGCCATTTTCGGCTGCGGTCACCTGTACGCCTAAACCCTTTAGAAGTTCTTCCACAAGTTTTAGATTGGCGGGGTTGTCCTCAACAACCAGGACTTGAATATTGTGCTGGCTGGTAATATTTGAAGGTGTACCTGCATGCACATCTGGGTGTGGCATGGGTTGAATGATGTCGAGATGATTGCAGATGGCCTGGTGGAGGACTGCGTGTTGGACCGGTCTTTGTACAATAACGGTATTTAAGCCAAGAATGTCGTCCTGTAATAATCGTTGAATACTACTGGGTGCGAGAATGATGACGGGTAACTGATAGCGTGCATTGATATTGTGAATAATCCGCAGAAGTTTGTCTCGATCAAAGCTGTTTTGATCGGTATAGGCGTCTAAAATAACGATATCAAAACCGGATTGATTTTTGGTTTCTGCGAGCGGGTTTTCGATGTTGATAAGACTGTTTTCTTCACGATAGAAAACACCCCAATCATTCAAGTAATGTGCAATTTCAGCGCGACAGTCATCGTTGGCATCGTAGATCAAAGCATTAATACCATACAATGAGTTTTGTAGAGGCGATTGGGCGGAGTGCGTTTTGTCAATGCCCAAGCGTAGAGTGAACCAAAAGGTAGAGCCCTGATTGGGTGAGCTTTCAACGCCTATTTCACCTTGCATTCTGTGAATCAGGCCCTTGGCAATGGCAAGCCCCAACCCCGCACCGCCTTGCAGTCGACTGTCGCTGCTGTCAACCTTGGAGAAGGCCGTGAACAATTGCTCTTGCTGTTCATCTGTCAAGCCTATGCCATTGTCTGTGATCGAGATTTTCAGCTCTGTCCGGTTGTCTGTTTCGCTCAATGATGTGGCTTTTAAGATAATGCTGCCGCGACTAGAAAATTTGATGGCATTGGTGACCAGGTTGGTAATTACCTGCTTGATACGATGAGGGTCACCCAGCAAATTTTGCTGAACACTTCTGTGGATCATTGACAGTAAGCGCAAATTTTTCTCATGGGCTGAGGGGGCATAAATCGTAAAGATCTCTTCCACAATCTCATGGAGCGATATGGGCTTATACTCCAGGGTCAATTGCCCCGTTTCAAGTTTGGAAAAGTCCAAGATATCGTTGATGACAGTCAACAACCCCTGTGAAGACTGTTCGATGGTGGCGAGGTAATCGCGTTGTTGATTGGAGAGCTCAGTTTTCAGTAGTAGGCTGGTAAAACCCAAGATGCCGTTTAAGGGGGTGCGTAATTCATGGCTGGTATTGGCTAGGAATTCAGATTTGGCTTTGCTGGCTTGAAGTGCATTTTTACGTGCCATGTCGAGCTCAATGTGCTGGATTTCCAGTGTCTCTAGGGTTTCTCGCAGTTCATTCGTGGATTGTTCGCCCAGTGATTGTATTTCTTCCACCAACCCTTTTTGAAAACGCACAATTTCATTGATGACATCCACAAGTTCGTCGTAAATATTGGGGTTTTTTAGGTGAATGGGTTCGTCTAGCTCCTGGGTCAGCAGTTTGCGTGTCTGGCCCACTAAGCCTTGTAAGGGCGTTAAAACACTTTGGTGTAGCTTGGTGGTGCAAAAAGCCACAAAACTGAGCACTGCGATACAGAGGATCACGACAATAAACATATTTTTGTATTCGTTAATGATCAACTCATGGGTGCTGATTCCTGCAATTAACCATTGGTTTGCATCTATGGGAAATGCCTTAAAAGCGATACTTCTCATTTGCCACCGCGTCGAACGGCCGGATTGGAGTGAGATCTCTGGTAACTTAATCGGCAAACCATAATGATCGAGGCGATGGGGCTGAGCCTGGTAAAGGCTGAAATGTTGAATACTTGTGGTTTCAAGTAAACGGTTGCCGATGGCTTCAAATGAATCGCTGGCGACGGTTTCAGGTGTGATGTTCGACTCAATGAAATCGAACAATTGTTGTTCAAAAAACGCTGTTTGACTGCGCTGAATAGTAAAAAAGCTGATAGCGATAAAAAGGCAGGCGGTGGCCACTGGAAAGATGACGAAAATAAGCAACTGCCGTAAAAAATACTGATTATGATTCATAGTGTTGTAGGGTCATCCAGTGCTGGATTTGGCATATCCGAATATCCTTTAGGAGCCGAATAGAAGTGGGTGGTGATTAAGATACCATAAAAGCATAAACGGTCTTTGGTGCAAGTGCTGCTGCTGGATTTCGTGCAAGTGGTCTCCTTTCTTTGTGTAATTCAGGCTAAAATAGCGCGCCTCGCAGAGCGGGTGTCTCTGTTAAGCTCAATTCGTATCTGTTTGCGTTCAAAACCAGCGGCGCAACCAGGCCGTTAATGTCTTTAAGGTGTCCACAGATGATCGAGTTTCCTACCATTGAGCAATGTATTGGCAATACACCGCTGGTACGTCTTCAACGGCTGGGGCAGGGTACCAGCAACCAGCTTCTATTGAAGCTAGAGGGGAATAATCCCGCGGGCTCTGTCAAGGATCGTCCGGCCTTATCTATGATTCAGCGTGCAGAAAGCCGGGGGGACATTCGACCGGGAGACGCCCTTATCGAAGCCACGAGTGGTAATACAGGCATTGCCTTGGCAATGGCAGCGGCCATCAAAGGCTACCCGATTACGTTGATTATGCCCGAGAACGCAACACAAGAAAGAAAGGACGCTATGACGGCTTTTGGCGCCAAGCTGATTCTGGTTTCCCGTGAAGCCGGCATGGAAGGCGCTAGAGATTTGGCTAAACAAATGGAACAAGAAGGCAAGGGTAAGGTTTTAGATCAATTCTCTAATCTGGACAACCCAGAAGCGCACTATGGTGGGACAGGGCCGGAAATTTGGGCACAGACAGGCGGTAACATTACTCATTTTGTGAGTTCTATGGGCACAACTGGCACCATTGTGGGGACCGCAAGGTACCTGAAAGAACAAAATCCGGAAATAAAGGTCATTGGTTTGCAGCCAGCGGAAGGTGCTGCCATACCAGGCATCAGACGTTGGCCCGAGGCCTACCGGCCCACGATTTACAATGATGCTAATATTGATCAAATATTAAACATTAAGCAGCAAGAGGCAGAATCAACCATGAGGGCGCTGGCTGCCAGGGAAGGGATATTCTGTGGCGTATCCTCCGGCGGCGCGGTTAGCGCCGCGTTGGCGTTGAATCAGACCGTTGAAAACGCTCTGATAGTGGCCATTATCTGTGATCGAGGTGATCGATATTTGAGTTCGGGTATTTTTGGGGTGGGTCAGTAGACTTTTGATGTTGCAGGGCCAGAGAGCCTCAAATTTCGATGGTAAAGAAGCTTAACCGTTATTCAAACATGGCATAGGCAGTCGCTATGGTAAAAGTGAGAGAAGATCGCCCAACTTTGGCTGATGGGCAGCTCGATGCGAAAGCCTGGGTCGAGAAACTGTGTGCCGTTGCTGAGCTGGACGCCACAAGTCGCGTGCCGCTGGCGGCAGCCTGTGAATTGTCGAAAGCTGTCGAGCCGCGTCCAGGTGACCAGCTAACCGGTTGGGGTGAAGGGTATTCCTCTAATTTGGCCGGCTTGGAAATGGCCGAAATTTTGGCGGATTTAAATTTAGACTGTGAAACATTGGTGGCGGCCATATTGTATCGCAGTGTACGCGAAGCCAAGTGCACTATGGCGCAGGTGACAGAGCAATTTGGTGAACCTGTTGCCAAATTGATCCAAGGCGTCACACGTATGGCGGCCATTAGCAAGCTCTCAAACCATTCAGACGGCGCCGTTATGGGGCTTGAAGGGAAAGAGCAGGCGGACAATATTCGCAAAATGTTAGTGGCGATGGTGGACGATGTTCGAGTGGCGTTGATCAAACTCGCTGAACGGACTTGCGCCATCCGTGCTGTCAAAAAAGCCCCTATCGAAAAACGCCAGAAAGTGGCCCGTGAAGTGGCTGAAATTTATGCGCCGTTGGCCCACCGTTTAGGAATAGGCCACATTAAGTGGGAATTGGAAGACTTATCATTCCGGTACCTGCATCCCTACGACTACAAATATATTGCCAAACTTTTAGATGAAAAGCGTCTTGATCGACAGACTTATATCGAGCGCGTGATTGAATCCTTGCAGTTGGCCTTGAATAAAGAGGGCATTCAGCCGTCAGAGCTCTATGGCCGTGCTAAGCACATCTACAGTATTTGGCGGAAGATGCGCCGCAAAGGCATCAGTTTTTCTGAAGTTTATGACATCCGTGCGGTACGAATTCTGGTTCATACCGAGCAAGATTGTTATCGTGTTTTGGGTATTGTTCATTCCCTGTGGCGTAATATTCCCAACGAATTTGACGATTATATTGCCAACCCCAAGGAGAATGGTTACCGCTCTTTACATACAGCGGTAAAAGGCCCTGATAACCGCGTATTAGAAGTTCAAATTAGAACAGTCGATATGCATGAAGAAGCGGAGTTTGGTGTTTGTGCGCATTGGCGATATAAAAATAGCGATAAAGATTCGGCTTCTTCGAGCTACGAGCAAAAAATCGAGTGGTTGCGGCAAGTGCTTGAATGGCACGATGAAATTGGCGGCACGCCCTGGGATGATCACTTGCCAAGAGGGATTGAGCAAGATCGTATTTATGTTTTTACTCCAGAAGGCCATGTAGTAGACCTGCCAGACAGTGCGACCGCAGTGGATTTTGCTTTTCGTATACACTCGGATATCGGACTGCGTTGTCGTGGAGCGAAGGTTAACGGCCGCATAGTACCTTTAAACCAGTCATTAAAAACGGCTGATCAAATAGAGATTTTAACGGGGAACCACGAGGCGCCGAGTCGTGACTGGATGGTGCCCTCGTTGGGTTATATCACGACGTCCAAAGCGCGTAGCCGTTTGCAAGCGTGGTTTAAGAAGCAAGACAGAGAGCAAAATATTGCTGATGGTAGGGCAATATTGGATCGTGAATTTATGCGCCTAGCGGTAGAGGATTTGGATTTTGAGCAGCTTGCACAGAAGCTTAAGGCTCGAAACCTGGAAGACCTTTATGCGGGTGTTGGCACCGGGGAAGTTAGTGTGGACCGCGTTATTAACGCAGCCCAGCGTCTCTACAAAGTAGAGCGTGCTGATGAGCCCGTTATCTCGCTGGTTGGGCGTGCAACATCGAATGACGGCACGTCAGACATTTACATTGACGGCGTCGGTAACTTGCTCTCCAGTATTGCTCAGTGCTGTAAACCCATTCCTGGCGATAGTATTACGGGCTACATCACCCTAGGCCGAGGGGTGTCCATTCACCGTCAAGATTGTACTAATGCCCTTCAATTAGCCTCAGACGAACCCGAGCGCATGATTAAAGTGGATTGGGCCGAGAAGCCTCAACAATACTATTCGGTTGATGTGAATGTGGTGGCTTTTGATCGACACGGACTATTGCGGGACATTACCGCGCTTTTGGATCGCGAGCATGTGAATGTCAGTGCATTGCAAACGTTATCCGATAAACACAAAAATACTGTCGACATGCTACTGACCATGGAGGTTCCTAGCTTCAGTGACTTAAGTCGTGTACTGGCACGCTTAAGTCGTTTGCCTAATGTCGCTGAAGTGCGTCGTAAACACTAAAAGCTATCTCAAAATAGAGACTTTTTGTGTAAGCAGGGCCCGAGCGTCTCGAAATACGCGGTCTACGAGTGTAAATGAGTATTTGAGAGACGCGAGAACGCAGCTGGTGCGGAAAAGATCATTTTCGAGACAGCTTCCAGTCAAATACCGGGTGTCGCCACTGGAGTGATGAGTATATTCTGATGCCAACACCATGGGCTCTGTCATACGGTTTACCACCTTCGTACACTAAATTTCGCTTAAAGGGGCGCTATGCACACTGTTGATGATCTGTTAACCATAATGACTCGATTGCGCGACCCAGAAACGGGGTGCCCCTGGGATGTGAAACAAACCTTTGCGTCCATCGCCCCCTATACCTTGGAGGAGGCCTATGAAGTGGTGGATGCCATTTCTCGTGATGACCTCCCGCACCTGGAAGAAGAGCTTGGCGATTTACTATTGCAGGTGGTTTTTCACAGCCAAATGGGGCAGGAAATCGGGGTTTTTAGTTTTGAGTCGGTCGTAACATCATTAGCTAACAAGTTACTTCGGCGTCACCCTCATGTCTTTCCCGATGGCACACTCAACAGTCAAGTTTCAGAGCAAAGCACACAGACCCATGACGTTAAAGAAGCTTGGGAGAAAATTAAAGCCGATGAACGGGAAGTTAAGGGAAAAAAAGGGCTTTTAGATGACATCCCCTTAGCGTTACCGGCGTTAAAGCGCGCGCAAAAATTGCAAAAGCGAGCTGCAAAAGTGGGGTTTGATTGGTCGGCCCTGAAAGGCGTGATGGACAAACTCGAAGAAGAAATTAACGAATTAAACCATGCGGTTGAACAAGGCGATCCAACGGCTCAGATAGAAGAGTTAGGCGATGTGTTATTTACCGCTGTGAATATGGCTCGGCACCTCGGGGTTGATGCTGAAGATGCTTTGCGTCAGGCCAATAGCAAGTTTCAGTCACGTTTTGAAACCATGGAAAAAGCGCTCCAAAGGGCGGGCGTGGCCCCAGAGGATCAATCTCCCGAAAGCTGGGATAGAGCATGGGAAGCCGCTAAAGCTGAACGCTAGCGATGCGTGTCACCCCACCCACCGCGAGCGGCCCGATATCTCATCAAGCCATTCAGCGATTAATGTTGCGGGCCGCTGTTATCCAAGTGTTTTCGAGTCAGCTGAGCAAATTTGCCGGTGGGCCCAACATCTTCATAGATGGGGTCACCAAGTTCGTCAAAATTTGCAATTTTCTCACCTTGAATATAAGGCAGCGAATATTCCAAATCATTGAGTGCTGCTGACAACAATTCTGTAATGATCTGCTCTCTAGTTCTGGCAGGGTACATTTCAGCCAATGCTAAAATCTTGGCCGCATCTGTTTTGGCCAGATGCACTTGAAAAGTCGTTTCTGTTAACGGATTGCTCGAAGTCTTTTCCCAGTTTTGGATGAGCTCACGCAAAGTCATACACAGCACCTATGATCGACAGAATGTTGAGTTACCAATAGACAGTAGGAAGGCAAAAGAAACGCCAGTTAACCGTTTAATCTCGACGCTTGGAGAGGTAGGCACCGGCGACCGCTCGTTTCTTCATACAGTCTTTTGAGGTTACAGTTTTAGTGTAGCTTAACCACAATGACTCTACGCTGAATGTCACGTTGATTTAGGTGTCAAATGCTGCGTAGCAGAAAGTGCATCGGTGGATCTGATCCCGTCGCGGGGCCATCTGGGTGGGTGGCGATTAAAAAACGACCAATAACTAGAGAGAAACTGCCTATTTCTTGAGAAAGCGAAAAGGGCCGTGTATCTTTAGCCTCCTTTTGTAAATGGCCCAGCCGGGCTCAGCTAAATAGGAGTATTTCCATAATGCGAATCATTTTATTAGGGGCGCCGGGTGCGGGCAAGGGCACTCAAGCTAAGTACATTATGGAGTCGTATGCCATACCCCAAATTTCAACAGGTGATATGTTGAGAGCGGCAGTGAAAGCGGAGTCACCTTTAGGTTTGCAAGTAAAAGACATTATGGCTTCTGGTGGGTTAGTGTCAGATGACATTATCATCAGCTTGGTTAAAGAGCGCATTTCACAAGACGATTGCAAAAATGGCTTTTTGTTTGATGGCTTTCCCAGAACCATTCCACAGGCTGAAGCCTTGATGGCAGCGGGGGTAGAAATCGATTTTGTGCTTGAAATTGATGTGGATGATGAAGAAATTGTCGCGCGTCTCAGTGGGCGGCGGGTTCATCCGGATTCTGGACGCATTTATAATGTTGTTTACAACCCCCCCAAGCAGGAAGGAAAAGACGATGTTACTGGAGAGCCGTTGATTCAGCGCGACGACGATAAAGAAGAAACTGTTCGCAAGCGTTTAGCGGTATACCATGAGCAGACCAAACCCTTGGTGAATTTCTATCAAAAAGTAGCCGCTGACAACGATCAATGTGTTTACAAACAGATACCCGGTGTTGGCTCCATGGAGCAAATCAAGGATGCTATTACCCAAGTATTAGGCTAATTCAGTCCATTCGCTCCCGCTCAAGACCATGCGCCGCCCTTAGGGCGGCGTTTTTTTACCTCTTCCTTCTATATACAACCCTCATTTAAACGACGGCAATCCGCCTTTTTGCTCTCTTGTGACCAATGCCTTCCTAAGCGTTGGGGCAAACAAGGTGAAAGTCTACGATCAAAACGCGTGATAAAGTTTTCTAGAAAGGTCAAATAGGCCTCTTGTCCTCTTTGAGGATCATCGAGTTTACGTATCTAAATTGTAAAGCGCTTCGAAAACCCAGGTGTCCTTATGTTGCTTCTGGGCGGGTTAATGTACTCGGAAACGGTTAGCGCATCCCAATGGGTTGATGGGCAGACGCTGAAACCCCATTAGAGGGGTTGGTAGGCTGCGCGAATGGCAGGCTGGCACCTATTTGGTGTTTATTGCTTACATTACTTGTATGACTGCTGGCTCTGAAGGAGTCCATGCTGTGGAAAAGCATTCCAAGCGTTGGTCGGATACGCGTGTTTACGACCAAGGGCGCAAAGGGGCAGATTGCTCTAACGGCGATGTCGAATTCTTTAACATGCTGCGAGGTTGTTCGCTGATGCCACCAAAATAGAACTCATTCGCGTGCGTAAATTCGTGCAAGTGAAGCCACGCCAAAAATAAAATCCAAAGGGTTTACTCTATACGCTATCGCTAGTTCTCGCATAACGCTGAGTTTTTAGTGGCCAAAGGTTCGCCCTGAATGAACCAAATGTAAACCTTCTGAGGTGCGGTGGCGTTCTGGGTTCAGAGCTTGTGAGCGTTAGCGGGTTTAAAAAGATAGGTGAGGGCAGTAAAGCGTATTTTTTTGCATTTACAGTACTTGGGGTGGGCCAATGCCACAGGTATTTTTGCCGTTCGGCTTTTGGGAGGAATTTGAACAAACCGTTTATGTCCCAATAACTGGCGTTGAGCAGAGACTTAAGGGTTTTAACTGGATGCAGTTACAAAAAGGTCAGCTGAACGGTGTAAAGGTCATTCTCATCTGGGGGGAATTAAGCGTTACTCTTTTTTGAGAAAACAACAGCGTACAGTGGATGTGTTTGCAGTAATTGAGTGGGGTGCATACGCATACAGGTGTTGAAGGCCGAAGTTCATAAATCCTGAGAGGGGGCAGTTATCTTTTTCGGTGCTTGAATTCACTAAAAGGTTGACTTTGTTTTGAATAAAATTTGGGTTTTGATCTTTATCGAAATCGTTAAGCCAAAATCCAAAGGGGATTCAAAATTTCAAGATTTGAGCATAAATCTTAAACCAAACTTTGAATTTAACAGCGGAAGTAATTAATCATTTAAAACCCATTTCGGTTTCCGAAGGGGCAAAAATGCGAAATTTTTTTTAAAAAACAAAAAAAAGTGGCTGTTTTTCTTAAAAAGGCGTGCAAATTAACTTTTTTTTCAATAATATTTGCACAAGCGCTTGTTGCGCTTATTTTTTATGCTATGGTTTTGGAGTGGGTGAACCTATCCAAGTGAGGAGAGAAAAATGGCAAGAGTAGCAAAAAAACCGGGTCGTCCTCGTGGCGCCAAAAAAGCAAAGGCTAAATCAGCACCAGCAGTTAAGGCCGTTGCATCCCCAGCAGTTGCAAAAGCAGAAGCTGCACTGGCGAAAGCAACCACAGCGTTGACGACTGCTTCTGCTCGTGTTGCAGCCGCTCGTAAAAAGGCAACTGCAGCCGCAGCTAAGGCTCGTACAACGAAAACTGCAGCCGCAAAGAGTGCAGCCGTTAAAGCAAAGGCCGCTGTTGCGCCTCTGTCAGCTAAAGCGGTAGATGCACGATCTAAGGTAGCAGCCATGAAGGCCGCTTTGGCCGAGGCCAAGAAAGTTGCTAAGCTGGAGGCAGCAAATGCTGCAGCAGAAGCTCGAGTGGCTAAGTTGAAAGAAACTTTGGCTGCTAAAGCTGAAGCGGATTTGGCAAAAGCTTTGGCTAAGTTTGAAGCAGCTTGGAGCAAAAAACGCGGAGCAGCCGATGCGAAGAAGGTAAAGGCAGTAGAGAAGAAGACCGCTGCTAAACTGAAATCCGCAGTTAAAAAAGCCAAGCCCAAAAAGCGTCCTGCTCGTAAAGCAGCCGCCAAAAAGGCAGCGCCAGCGTCAGCAGCGCCAAAAAAGGCGGCGGGTCGTCCCAAAAAAGCAGCCGCTACGAAACCGGCCGCTAGTAAGGTCGGCGTAAAGCGTCGTGGTCGTCCACCTAAAAAGGCTTAATACACTGCGTTAGTGTTATTTAATGTCTATAAAAGGCCGCGGGGAAGCCCGCGGCCTTTTTTCGTGGTGCTGCTCCGTCAAGCCCATTGATCATGTACAATGCGGCCCATGAACCTTCCTAATATTCTTGCTGTTGATGCCTCTGCCGGTGTGTGCTCTGTTGCTTTGCGCTATGGACGCTACGAGCACTGCTTGGTGAGCCGAACGCCTAGGGCCCACGCCCAAGAAATCCTACCGATGATGAATGTTTTACTGACAGAAGCAAAAGGCTCTCTGCAGGGTATTGATGCCATGGCCTATGGCGCAGGCCCGGGGTCCTTTACGGGCTTGCGGATTGCTTTGGGTTTTGTTCAGGGGTTGGCATTTGGTCTGGGTTGCCCTGTTGTCCCTGTTTGCAGTTTGCAAGCCTTGTCTGTCACTTATCGGCAAGTACACCCTGAATCTGAGCGCATAGTGTCCATATTGGATGCGAGAATGTCTGAGCTCTATTGGGCGGAGTATGTTTCCGATAACGATCAGTGGGTCACACGACAGCCACCAATGCTTAGCTCCGTTGAGACGGTTCAAGAATATATAGAATCCTTGAGCGCATCCGATAAAGCCTCTCTGCATTTGGTGGGGCCGGGTGTCGAGCTGCTGTCTTCTTGTGAAGCTATAATATCTTCTGATAAAAATTGTGAGCCCACTGCATCAGCCGTGCTGGAGCTGGCAAGCCATGCTTATTTGGCCGGTGGCGGAATCCCGGTGACAGATGCTGAGTTAAATTACCTCAGAAATTCTGTCAGTTGGAATAAACGACGTCGTGTTCGAACGCAACCCATATAATCCCCCAGTAACTGATCTTTTTTTGGAGATAAAGTGGACCTTATTCACGTCATTGTACTGGCCCTCATTCAAGGGCTGACTGAATTTTTACCCATATCCAGTTCAGCTCACCTCATACTGCCAAGCCAACTGTTAGGTTGGCCCGATCAGGGCCTGGCATTTGATCTGGCGGTGCATGTAGGGACTCTGACTGCAGTGGTATTTTATTTCCGGCAGGATCTCTGGAAAGTGACTCAGGGCTGGGTGCTCCAAAAGAAGACCGGTTCCAGTGCGGAAAGTCGGTTGGGATGGAATATTATTATTGCGACGATCCCCGTGTGTATTGCCGGGTTTTTTGGCAAAGATTTTATCGAACAACACCTTCGCTCCACGGAGGTGATCGCAATCACGACACTGCTGTTTGGTGTTTTGTTGTGGTGGGCTGACTGGCAGAATCGTCATCATCAGAAGACGATCAGTGATATTACCTTCACCCTAGCTCTGATCATTGGCTTGGCACAAATGCTGGCACTGGTGCCTGGCACGTCTCGCTCCGGCATCACGATTACAGCGGCACTTTTTCTTGGCCTGACTCGGGAAGATTCCGCGCGGTTTTCATTTTTGATGTCAGTACCCACTATTTTATTGGGGGGAGCCTTTGCTTTATTGGGGCTATTGGGGCAAAGCAATGTGGATTGGCTTTCCATGGGTATAGGATTTGTGTGTTCGGCGGCAAGTGCATATATTTGTATTACATTATTTTTAAGTGCTATCTCTAAGATAGGGATGTTTCCCTTTGTTGTTTATCGATTGATTCTGGGTACGCTTTTACTCGGGTTAGGGTTATTGTTTTAGGAGCCGCTATGACACTTTTGGTTGATGGGTTACTACAGTTTTTAAACGCTTCGCCCACGCCGTATCACGCAGTGAGTAATGCCAAAGCGTGTTTGTTGGCGCAAGGCTTTGTACCTTTAGAGGAAAAAGATGCGTGGCAATTACAGCCTGGCGGGTGCTATTTCATAGAGCGGAGAAATGCCACGCTACTGGCATTTAAAGTGGGCACCCAACTTCCAGAGCAGTCTGGTTTTCGCATTGTGGGTGCACACACCGATAGTCCCACACTAAAAGTCAAACCGAACCCAAGTCTAGAGTCGCAAGGCTATCAGCAGCTGGGTGTCGAGGTTTACGGAGGGGCGTTGCTTGCGCCTTGGTTCGACAGAGATTTGTCCATTGCAGGCCGGTTAACGCTGTGTGCCAATGGGCAGGTTCAATACAAATTAGTGAATTTTGAAAGCCCTATCGCTGTTATTCCAAGTCTTGCCATTCACCTGGATCGCACCGCCAACAGCGGTCGAGAGATCAATCCACAAACTCAAATGAAGCCCATCTTGCTTCAAGATGGGGAAAAAGACTTTAAACAAATTCTGATTAATTTGATCAATAAAGACGGGGGGCAGTGGCAAACAACTGATATTCTGGATTTTGATTTAAGCTTTTATGATACCCAAAAAGCTGCTCGCGTAGGGCTGTACGAAGAGTTTCTTACCAGTGCGCGGTTGGATAATTTGCTGAGCAGCTATGTGGGGCTGCAAGCGTTTCTAGATAGCCCATCGGAGGGCTATAGTATCCTTGCACTGTATGATCACGAAGAAGTGGGTAGTACATCCGACATAGGTGCTAATAGCAATATGTTACCCGTTTTGCTTGAGCGCCTAGTGCCAGACACTGAAACTCGTCACCGTGCGGTGGCCAACAGTTTATTGGTTTCGGTAGATAACGCACATGGGGTTCACCCTAATTTTAAGCATAAGCATGATGACCTGCACGCACCCATTTTGAATCGAGGGCCGGTCATTAAATATGATGCCTGCCAAAGCTATGCGACCTCTGCAGAAACTGGGGGATTGGTTCAGTGGGCGGCACAGAAGGAAAGCATTCCGGTCCAGCAGTATGTTACGCGAGCGGATATGCGCTGTGGCAGTACCATAGGCCCGATGTCCGCGGCGAAGACCGGTATTCGTGCCATAGATGTAGGGGCGGCGACTTTTGCGATGCACTCTATTCGAGAAATGGCAGGTGTTGCGGATGTTGACTATTTACACGCCATCTTAAAGTCAGTTTTGAAAACGTGATCACAACCCCTTCAAATTTGTGACATTCTACACGCCATTCTGACAAATATGGTCAACACTTAAGCCATACCGGAGGTGAAATCGATGTTGACCAAAAACAAACTCAAGACCTTTGCGCCGTTTAGTGCGTTCGACGATGTGTTTTTATCAGAAGCGCTTGCCACAGTGCATGTTGCCACAGCAAAAAAGGGCGCGATCATATTTAAACGCGGTAAAAGCCTGGCCGATCAGTTTTTTTTGCTGGAAGGCGAAGTACACCTTATCAATAATGAGTATGGGTCGGAGCGGGTTTCTAGCCAAGATGCTAGAGCACTTGAGCCCCTGAATTTGCATTCACCAACGGGTGTCTCTGCCATTGCAAAGACACCAATCGTCTACTTTACAATCAATAGGGCGGATTTGGAGCAACTAAGTCGAGGTCGAATCACGGCTCCTATGATGGACGAGCCAGAGGCGGGCGAGGACTGTTATGAATTCTTGGTGTCTGACTTGGCCGATGACGGCGATTGGATGTCTTGCCTGCTGAAGTCTCCCTTGTTTAACCGCTTACCAAGTGCTCAATTGCAGGAGTTGTTTGTCAAGTTTGAGACTATTGAGGTAGAAAAAGGCGATGTTGTTGTTAAAGAGGGTGCCAAAGGTGATTACTTCTATGTAATGGCAGCGGGTTTTGCCCATATATCAGACCGTTCTGGTGCCATAGACGTGACGGTTAGAGAGGGTCAGTATTTTGGCGAGGAAGCCCTGATCAGTCGAGCGCCGCGCAATGCGTCAGTGGTCATGATGAGCCCAGGGGTACTTAAACGGCTTAATTGGGAGGACTTTTCACAATTGGTGAAGGCGCCCGTTTTGCAATACCTTGATGCCAATGGCCTATCGAGTATTGGGCGGCCTTACAAAGTTCTGGATGTGAGAATGCCCATTGAGTATCGCGGTGACCATTTTCCAGGCAGTATAAATGTCCCTTTATCCAAATTGCGTACATCGCTCCCCGAGCTTGCCCATACCAATGCCTATGCGGTCAGAGATGACGGGGCGGGACGGGCGGATGTGGCTGCGTACTTGCTGTGCCAGGCAGGCTTTGAAGCATTTGTATTGACCCACGCAGACACTGCAAACAACGCCATGGCTTCCTAGTCGTTGTGGATAGGCTTAGCCCGGCCAGTGATTGGTCGGGTTGCCCCCCCCCCTTCAATCCCCCTTTTTTTGCTGCGTCCCCGTGATGGCTGAGGGTTGGCCTACACCTGTCTTATATGAATTTGTTGCCTCAACGCTGTATGATTGCGGCTCGAAATTTGGGAGGTTTTGAATGACCAAAAAACGTGTTTTAACGGGGATTACCACCACTGGGACGCCACATCTGGGCAATTATGTTGGCGCCATTCGACCGGCAATCGCTAGCAGTCAAAACGATGATGTGGAAGCGTTTTTCTTTTTGGCGGATTATCATGCGTTGATTAAATGCCATGAGCCAGAGCGTATCCATCAATCCACCCACGAGATTGCAGCCACTTGGCTGGCTTTGGGGCTGAACCCAGATAAAGTTGTGTTTTATCGTCAATCTGATATTCCAGAGATCCCCCAACTGTGTTGGATGCTCCAATGCATGGCCGCAAAGGGTCTACTCAATAGGGCACACGCCTACAAAGCAGCGGTGGATGCCAATGTGGCTGATGGGCTCGACCCCGATTATGGTGTGACCATGGGGTTGTTCAGTTATCCAGTGTTGATGGCCGCAGACATACTTATGTTTAATGCTACACACGTGCCTGTGGGCAAAGACCAGACTCAACATCTTGAGATGGCCCGCGATATCGCACAAAGGTTCAATCACCACTACGGTGAGCACTTTGTTTTGCCTGAAACCGTCGTCCAAGATAACGGTGATGTTTTGCAAGGGCTTGATGGGCGCAAAATGAGCAAAAGCTATAACAACACCATACCGCTGTTTTTGGCGGAAAAGCAGTTGAAAAAGGCCATTAATAAGATTAAAACCAACCTGCTCGAGCCGGGAGAGCCTAAAGACGCAGACAGCTCCACGGTGTTTAAAATGTGGCAAGCATTTGCCACCCAAGAGCAAACAGCCTATATGCGCGAGCAATTTGCCAAGGGCATTGCCTGGGGGCAAGCTAAGAAGGAGCTTTTTGAATTAATCAACTCGGAATTATACGAAGCGCGGTCACGCTATGAAGCTCTGATGGCTTCCCCTCAAATCTTAGAGGATACCTTGCAAGAGGGAGCGCAAAAGGCGCGCGCGCTCAGTGCGCCCTTTATAGCGTCTTTACGAAAAGCTATCGGTTTATCTCCACTCGCATAATCGGGTGTTTCTTGGGTGCCCAGAGATTGGGCACCGCGCTTCTTTTGCCAGCTCTGGCCATGCGGTACTCCTCGTTTTCCACACAAAAAGTAGGCGTTGTATTGGCACCTAGGGCCAAGCAGGTCTAGTCTTAGGGTGCGTTAATGTAAAAGGGGGAACGGGTCTTTCAATGGGTTTAGCGTGGATTCAGTACTTTTCGAGAAATGATGCCATTCGGGCTTATTGGTGGAGCTGATTTACTGATGAACAATTCCAACCCCTGGGGTGTGCAAATCGCTGTTGCGTGTGCAGTTTGTTTAGTTATTGCGGCCAACTATCTGTGGCCTTCGCCCCACCTGGCGGCACTGGGCGCAGGGCTGGTAGCGGTGGTGACCTATCTCGCGGTGAGTCGGCAAGCCACATCATTCAAAGTCGAAGACCACGCCAATCAACAGAACGCCCTTGATCGCCTACGCCAGGTGGACAAAGCGTTGACCGATCGCACTTACCCTGTGTGTGACGATTTGCTGAATCTGGCCTCAGATATCCAGAACTCAGTGGAGCAAAGCAGTATGAAGCTGCACGAAAGCTTCCATGGCCTCACCCAGTTCGCAAACGCAGAAAAAGATTTGATGATGGGAATCGTTGAGCGACTCTCTTCCAGGCCGCAAGGTGAGGGCCCGCAGGGGGAAGTATCGCTCAAACATTTCGCCAATGAAGTCGGCGCCATACTAGATAATTATGTGGGCCTTTTTATCGATATCAGCGATAAAAGCGTCAAAGCGGTACACAAAATCCAAGACATGGTCAAACACCTGGATGACATGTTTGTGTTGATAGATGATATTCGTGGGATTGCTGACCAAACGAATTTGTTGGCGCTTAACGCAGCTATCGAGGCGGCCCGTGCAGGTGAGGCGGGAAGAGGGTTTGCGGTAGTGGCCGATGAGGTTCGTAAATTGTCGCAAAACTCTAACACGCTTAATGATGAGATTCGCCAGAGGGCTCAAACGGCTAGAGAAACCGTTACCAGTGTAGAACAAGTGGTTGGCGAAATTGCCTCACTGGATATGAACATGGCTATTGATGCGAAGGGGCATTTGGATGCGATGTTGCATGAACTTGAGGGCGTCAATAAGCAAGTAGCAGACAGTGTCGCTCAAGGGGCTGAAATTGGCGACAAGTTGAAAAATGAAATTGTGGTGGCCCTAGGTGCTCTGCAGGAAGCCGACCGCATCTCTCAACTGGCCGAACACACCAAAAAAACAGTTCACTATCTGACTCAAGCGCTGCAGGCGTCGCGCGGTCATTCGACACAAAATCAAACGTTAGAGCAGAGTTTTGACCTGGCGCTTGAACAGCTGTCAAAACTGGAACCTATATCGCGTTTCGAGCGTTCAAATAGCGCTACAAGCAGCGGTGACATTGAGCTTTATTGATCGAATTTAAACGGAAATGGGTATGAAAGTTGAAGTGCGGGAGCAAGGGGAAGTGATCGTTGTTTTGGATGAAGTTTTTGACTTTAAAAAAGTCGATGCCTTTAGAAAAAGCTACGAGCAAATAGACCCCAAGAGTGCGAAAGTCATTAGCATCGATTTTGGGCACACGAAATATATGGACAGTTCCGCACTTGGGATGCTCCTTAATGTCCAGCATTACTTTAAAGAAAGCTGTATACCCATCAAAATCAAAAATCCGAATGACCAGATTCGAAAGATAATGTCCATTTCTCGGTTTGATCAAAAATTTGCCATCGAATAATTTCCACCCGTGAGACGCGACTATGCGCATTTTAATAGTTGATGATCATGCATACAATCGAGAGTTGCTTCGGTTCATTCTTGAAGATGAGGGGCATGATTGCGTTGACGCTGAAAATGGTCAGGAAGCCTTAGCGACTTTTTTGTCTGATGTGGAGATAGACCTCATTTTAATGGATGTGAATATGCCGGTGATGGACGGCATTACCGCAACTCAAAAAATCGTTAAGGAAAAGGGCGATCGCTATATTACCATTATTTTTGTAACGGCTTTGGACAACGCTGAAGTTCTAGTGCAATGTTTGGATGCCGGCGGCGACGACTTTGTTCCCAAGCCCATCAATGAGCAAGTATTGATGTCTAAAGTGAACGCTCACGTTCGCAATCAAGAAAATTACCGGAAGCTGCAACAGGCTTACGAGGAACTAACCTTCCATAATCAAATTGTTGAGCGCGATCACGGCATTGTTGAACATGTATTTATCAATGGTCTGGATCGTGCGGACACCTACTGTGCAAATGTAAAAAGTTATACGTCACCCATGTCCATGTTTAATGGCGATTTGGTGCTGTCAGAACCATCACCCGCAGGAGGACAATATATTCTTATCGGTGACTTTACCGGACATGGTCTGTCAGCAGCAATTGGTTCGCTACCGGTGACAAGCGTATTTTTTTCCCATGTGGCCAAGCAAACCAGCGTCTCAGAGATTGCCGCGGATATAAATGCTCAGCTCAATCGCTTGTTGCCCATGGGTATGTTTTGCTGCGCATCACTTTTTCACATAGATAAAACAGGGACGACCTTGTCTTACTGGTCCGGGGGAATGAACAGTGCTTTATATGTGCAAGAGGGTAGCCCCATTTTACATATTGCGGCAGACCATATGCCCTTGGGCATTCTAAATCCCCAAGAGTTTGACGACAGTATTCAACTGATCCACTTGGAGCCTGGCGGACACCTATATGTTTATACCGATGGTGTTAACGAAGCAAAATCTGAAAGTGAAGAAGAGTTTGGCGAAGAACGGATTCTAGAGATCCTTGAACGGGAAAAATACGACCGTATCAACCGTTTGGTGGATGCTGTACACGACTTTCAGGGTGGAAATCGGCAAAAAGACGATATCTCACTGGTAGAAATTTTATGTGAGCCTTTGGTTCATAGACATAAAGAAACAGAAGAAATTGTAGATGTCGCCGCAGATTATCACAGTGCGGCATGCTTTCCATGGGTTTTGCAATTGACTTTAACCAGTGAAGATTTGAAGCGAACCGATATTGTGTCACAAACGGTTTCCTTCTTGGCTGCGATTCAAGGTGTCGAGTTGCATGAGGATAAACTGTTCACCATTACCAGCGAGTTGTTCAATAATGCGCTTGAGCACGGTGTGTTAAGGCTGGACTCCAATCTTAAGAATACACCCGGTGGCTTTGAACATTACTACCGCCTTCGTGAAGCGCGCTTGGGTGATTTGGGTGAAGAGCAAATTGATATTACACTTTGTTATATTCGCGGAACGCCCAATAGAATCAAGTTGGAAATCACCGACAGCGGCGATGGCTTTGATTATTCCAAAGTACAGAAGAAACTGAAGGACAATGATGAGTCTCATGGTCGCGGTTTACATTTACTGCAATCATTGTGTTCAGAGTTGACTTACAGTAACGCTGGCAAAACCGTTACCGCGTTTTACGATTTCATATAGCTCACCATTAACCCGCCAATTAAAACACTGGCGAAAATGTGTGAATTTCCTTGTCTTTTAAGCGCTTGCTTTGGCCATTCCGGTCAATGGCGACACGTCCTTGTGCCGGATTAAGTCGACATAAAAAATTGCTGGGTTAATACTATGTTCCTCGATACGCCTTCTCTGGCTACAGGGTGTGGATGTTGGTTCTCATCGCAAGCGGCTTAAAACATCCCGTATACCACCTGTGATTTTCGACAGCTCGTCTGGCTGAATAATAAACGGTGGCATGGTGTAGACGAGTTTGCCAAAAGGTCGTATCCAAATGCCCGCGTCCACCAATAAAGGCATGATCTCACTCATATCCACGGGGGATTTAAGCTCTACCACGCCAATGGCGCCCAATACGCGAACGTCTTCGACCGTCTCAAGGGCCGTACATCGCTCGAGCTCTACGCGCAGTTGTGCCTCTATTTGTGCGATACGCTGCTGCCAAGGGCTGTTTACCAGCAATGTTATGCTTGCATTGGCCACCGCACAGGCCAGTGGGTTGCCCATAAATGTAGGGCCGTGCATAAAAACACCCGCTGGCCCATGGCAGACGGATTGGGCCACCTCAGCGGTGCACAAAGTTGCGGCCAACGTCATATACCCTCCGGTCAATGCTTTGCCCAGGCACATAATGTCTGGCGTGATGGCCGCGTGGTCACAACCAAATAATGTGCCTGTACGTCCAAACCCTGTGGCTATTTCATCCGCGATAAACAGGAGGTTGTATTCTTCGCACAAGGCCTTCGCCGCTCGTAAGTAGTGAGGGGAATAAAAGTTCATCCCGCCTGCACCTTGCACAATGGGTTCAACGATTAATGCGGCCAACTCTGAATGGTGCTGTTGAATGAGTGCTTTCAGGTGCACAATATCCTGTTCGTAACGGTCTGATGAATACCCCCCAGAGGGGGATTCGGCAAAGACATTCTCTTGCAGGGCGCCTTTGAATAAATGGTGCATACCGGTGATGGGGTCGCAAACACTCATGGCCCCAAAAGTATCTCCGTGATAGGCCTTGCGTAGGGCCAGAAAACGGCGCTTGTTAGGTTGAGCTTGCGCCATCCAATATTGCAGCGCCATTTTCAGTGCCACTTCTACCGACACGGACCCAGAGTCCGCTAGGAACACGTGGTCTAAACCCTCAGGGGTTAGCTCGACCAGGGTTTGACACAAACGCACTGCCGGCTCGTGGGTTAATCCACCAAACATCACATGTGCCATTTTGGAGGTTTGATCGATCACCGCTTGATTCAGCTTGGGATGATTGTAACCGTGAATCGCGCTCCACCATGAAGACATTCCGTCTATCAAGCTGCGACCATCGGTTAAGTGCAACGTACACTCTTGGGCATGGGAGACGGGGTAAATCGGAACGTTGGATTCGAACGAGGAATAGGGGTGCCACACGTGCGCGTGATCCAATTCGAGTAAGGTTTGCTGTGTTGTTTGCGGCATAAGTCACTGGGTTCGAAGTAAAAAGATCCAGTGTAAAACCCCTTTGTAAACCAATCAAGAATAGATTGGTTTACAGTGTGTGCGCTAGGGAACCCCTGGCTTAAAGGAAAGGGCGCACGGATGCGGGAGGTGGAGCGACTCAGAAAGCCCAAGCCGAGAAGCCATTGGCACTTAATCAGAGGTTCCCTCGGGTTTTGACTCGAAGGCACTGCTGTGCAGAGCTTGAATAAAATCCTCAAGCTGAATACGGAGGTCTGGCTTGTGATGTTGGAAGCACAGTCGTAATTCACTGTGATAATGAGGCTTTCTGAGGTGTTTAATGTCTTTGATTCTGACGCTTGTCTGAAAGCTGAAGTGATCACTAAAGACAATGTTACAGTCCCCCACGCTGTGACGGCGTAGCTCGGGGTAGGGGGATGCACAAACCAATGCCGCTTCATTGACCTGAATGGCAGTGACTTGTGCCGTTACTTTTCGGTACAAGGGTACCAGCAGTTGCGCGGTAGGGCGCAACTGCGCAGGAAATTTAACCATTTTCAAGGGTTGCGCTGGGTCGCAGCGCTCTAACACTTTAACCTGGACGCATCCGATGCCGTGCTCCGCCACAGCGACACATCTTAGCCTGAAGGCGCCGGTGACACTTGGAATGGTGAGAAAAAATACGCCCAAGGCATAAATTGATGGCAGCGGCAGTCGCGGGGCAAAAGCCTCTAGGAATAAACGGTTGTTTTCCAAGTCTGTTTGTAGAATTAAAGTTTGATAAAACTCCGGGCCTTCTAATCCTTCGAAGCAAGCGTAAACAGGCGTACGATTTTCACAATGCAGAACCGCTTGAGCCTGATCAATCCGCCAGTTTAAGCGCAATTCATGCGAAAGATGGGGTTCCGCGAGCGATGGGGCGTGAGCGGAAGGCGAGGCTTTTATTTTTTTGAAAAGCGTTGTCAGCATAGTGTCAAGTGTCGAGATATTGGCTAAATGGTATAAACCCATTAATGAATAGCAAAGGTCGTTCCTAAAATGACGCCATATGCTCCTTCGACCATAAGATGCCCAAGAGTCGTTCACAGAAAGGGTTGAAATCCGTACAATGCGCGCACGTTTACTGGAGAGCAGGCAGATGCTGGATACGGGGGCACGAAAAGACAGGCTGGAGTTTAATAAGTTGCAAAAACGCTTGCGCCGGCATGTGGGGCAAGCCATTGCCGATTACAACATGATCGAAGCCGGTGATAAGGTTATGGTTTGCCTCTCAGGGGGCAAAGACTCCTATGCCATGTTGGATATTCTGCTCAACCTTCAGAAGACTGCACCCGTTGAGTTCGAGCTTGTGGCTGTTAATATGGACCAAAAGCAGCCTGGTTTTCCTGAGCAGGTACTTCCTGAATACCTATCCTCACTTGATGTTCCTTTTCATATTGTCGAGCGGGATACCTACAGCGTGGTGAAGTCGGTGATACCCGAAGGCAAAACCACCTGTGGGTTGTGCTCCAGGTTGCGGCGAGGCACCCTGTATGGGTTTGCCGAGGAAATAGGGGCTACCAAAATTGCCCTCGGACACCATAAAGACGACATCGTAGAAACGCTGTTTTTGAATTTGTTTTACGGAGGCAGACTCAAGGGCATGCCGCCCAAGTTACTTTCGGATGACAAGCGCAACATCGTGATTCGACCACTGGCTTACTGCCGTGAGGCGGACCTGGAAAGTTACGCCGAGGCGAAGCAGTTCCCCATCATTCCATGTAACCTGTGCGGTTCACAAGAAAACCTTCAGCGGCAAGCTATTAAACGCATGCTGCTGGAGTGGGACAGGCAAACCCCCGGTCGAGTGGAAACGATTTTTTCCGCACTGCAACGGGTGTCACCCTCGCAATTGGCAGACACACAATTGTTCGACTTTATGAACCTGACACTCGATCGTTCAGTGCCTGTGAACCAAAATCAAAGCCATAATCAACGGTCCGCCAATCAAATACCGGTGACTTTCGTAGAGCTTTGATTGTGTGACGCACGACGTTAGTGCAAGAATTTCTGATTAAAGTTAGTACTAAATAATGGGTATCACCAAAATGGAGCAAGGCTGTTTTGGTGACTTTGTGTGAGTTTGTGTGACCATACTCATACCTTAGTGTATTTCAAAAAGTAGCATTCAGACTTTCTTAAATTCTAAAAACGTATAAAAAAGCGAGTTTTTCATGTTGCATTTGGGTGACACTTTTGAGTCATTCGTCGTAAGGTTTTTTCCACAGAAGCTGTGGATAACTTGGTGGATAGAGCTTGGGAAACAACGCTTAAGCCCCGATTTTACTGGCGCCCCGTCAAAACGATCAAAAAATAACCGTATATAAAATATCTTTTAAAAACAATAACATAGAGAAGTTTTGTGGCTTTTTGCGACACTCATGAGCGACAGAGCCCAGAAGTTTACTTGCGCGCCCTTCATGCCCTCGGTTTGTGCATAAATGGTTAGCGGGCACTAACGCAATATCCCTCTAGTCATTAAAACGTCATATTTCAACGTTGCATTTTTGAAAATACGGGCCTTAACGGCTATATGCGATTTGCTGCTATGCAGGGTCATGAGAGAAATGGGTGGCCATCAAATCACCGTTTTGTACAAACGGCCAGTCGTGGTGCTTGGTTTTCGGCGCTTCTTATCAAAGGCGAGGTGCCTTGTGCTGGCGTTAAGCGAGGCACCTCGCACTTATAGGTGTTAGTGGTGGTGTCCACCTTCTCCGTGAGCGTGTCCGTGGGCCAGTTCGTCTTCAGTGGCGGGTCTAATGTGGTGGACTCTCACATTGAAGGTGAGCGTCTTGCCAGCAAAGGGGTGGTTAAAGTCCACATCCACCATGAATTTACCGGATTTTACAATGCATCCGTTGACCACCCCTCGGTCGGTTTGTACCTTGACAAACATGCCAGGCATTAAACGTTTATGTTTGCCGAGCAGGTGTTTGATGGGGACGCGTGATACCGCATTGGGCTTAACCGGGCCATAGGCCTGTTCCGGCGGCAGTACGACCTCTAGGGTATCCCCTTCACGTTTACCTTCAAGCGCTGTTTCTAGCCCGGGTAGCAAGTTGTTGGCGCCATGAAGATATGCCATCGGCACTTCGTTATCATTACTTTCCAGTGCGTTTCCCGCATCGTCAGACAATTGATAAAAAATGCTGACCACGTGGTTTTTTTGTATTTCCATTGTGTTTTCTCTCAGTAGCCTTTTTAATACTGACGCCTGGGCTTTATTGCCCAGACAAAACGCTTGATTTTAACTCTTTTATCACTTGGCAGGCGCGAATGACCACAGAAAGCCCTAAACTCTTAATCGGCAGCGAAGAGTGGTGTGGCTTCCCCTCTCTTAATATTCCTGCAATTAAGGCTCGCGTTGATTCTGGCGCCAAAACCTCTAGCCTGCACGCCATTAATATACAGACTTTCCGTAGGGGCAAAAGTACCTGGGCAAGTTTCGATGTGCATCCTTTACAAGACGACCGCCGGGCCGTGGTGCATTGCGAAGCAGAAGTCATTGATAAACGTAATGTTAAAAGTTCGAGTGGTGATACTCAGCGTAGAGTTGTCATTAAAGTGCCCATGAGCCTCGGGGGACGGTCTTGGAATGTAGAAGTGACGTTAACCAATCGGGATTCCATGGGTTATCGGATGTTGCTAGGGCGAGAGGCCATGATGGGGCGCATGTTGGTTGACCCCGCGGACAGTTTCTTGCTGGGCGTCCAACACGCTGCGGATCTAAAGGCTCTCTACAAAGCCCAGGTTCCCAAAAGGCAAAATGGTTTAACCATCGGGATTTTAGGCAGTGATTTGGCGCTGTACAGCAACCGACGTTTGATAGAAGCGGGGGAGCGACGAGGGCACCAAGTGGTGTTTTTGAACATAAAACACTGTTACATGCGGATCGATGCTGATACACCCGAGATTCATTATCGCGGTGGCAATGTGTTGGAACACCTAGACGCCGTGATTCCTCGAGTGCGCCCAAGCCTTACCTTTTATGGTTGCTCTTTGGTCCGCCAGTTTGAAAGTATGGGATCTTATACGCTGAACGCCTCCAGTGCCATCGCTCGCTCACGCGATAAGCTGTTTTCCTTACAGCTGTTGATCAAGGCGGGGTTGGATATACCGGTGACGGGGTTTGCAGATTCACCCATGGACACTGACAGTCTGATCGAAATGGTGGGCGGTGCCCCTTTGATTGTTAAATTACTAGAGGGTACCCAGGGCATGGGTGTGGTTTTAGCCGAAACCAAAAAAGCCGCGGAAAGTGTGATCAATGCGTTTAAATCTTTACAGGCCAACCTACTCGTACAAGAGTTTGTGAAAGAGGCTGATGGTAAAGACCTCCGTTTGTTCGTAATCAATGGTAAAGTGGTGGCGGCTATACAGCGAACGGCAGCGCCAGGTGAGTTTCGTGCAAATTTGCACCAGGGGGGGCAAGCCGAGGTGGTTAAAATCACACCGGATGAACGAAGACTGGCTATAAAAGCTGCCAAAACACTCGACCTTGCGGTGGCAGGTGTTGACATTATCCGCTCTAGCCGAGGTCCCTTGTTGCTAGAGGTGAATTCTTCACCGGGCCTAGAAGGCATCGAGACGGCAGCAGGGTTAGATGTTGCAAGCCTAATGATTGAGGCCATTGAGAAAAAACTTCATTATCGTAAGAAAGAATCCAGCTAAGGAGAGCCCAATTAACCTCAACTTTTTAACCGGGGGTGCCATGCAAAGAGGCCATGTTTTAACGTTCCGTCATTTTATTGCCACCGGTTTGGGTGGGCTGGTGCTTTGCTTGGCCGGCTGCAGCCAAACACCTACTTCCGACACCGACCAGCAAAGCGTTATAGCATCCACCTTAGAGTCCACCCAATGGCTGACCTTCGAAGATCCTGCAGCCGTGACTTACCAGCAGCAGTGCCAAGCAGACTACAACCTTGCCTTAATGCAGTTTCGAACGCTTGAAACTCAACCTTTTCAAGCGTTGGCGTTATTGGATGCTATCAACGGTTTAGATATTACCCTAGACCGATTCCTCAGCAGTGCCAGCCTTACCCGAAATGTTCACCCCAATGCAAAAGTGCGTGAAGCCGCGGATGAATGTCAACAAAAAGGTGCGGCTATTGTCAGTGAAATGGGTTTGTCCGTGGCGCTGTATAGCAAGATTAAGCAGGTACCATTGGATAATTTGAAGCCGTTGGACCAACGCTATGTCACCAAAATGTTGGAGGATTTCGAGCGTTCTGGCGTGAATCAACCCGCAGACACCCGCAAAAAAATTACCAAACTTAATGAAGAAATTTTATTGTTGGGTCAGACATTTAACAAAAATACGCGCGAAGATGTTCGCACGGTTTACACCACAGTGGAGGCGCTAGAAGGCTTGCCTCAAGATTTTATCGATGCTCACCCGGCCGATGAGCAAGGGCGTGTGGCCATTACCACGCAATACCCGGATTATTTACCGGTCATGCAGTATGCTAAGAGTGATGACTTTCGGCTTGAGTTGTACAAGGCTTTTCGCAATAGGGCCTACCCCGACAATAAAACCGTACTCGAACAGTTGCTGCAAAAGCGCTTTGAGTATGCCGCTCTCCTGGGGTACGACAATTTCGCACAGTATATCACCGCAAATAAAATGATAGGTTCGGCGAAAAACGCCGAAGATTTTATCAATAAAATTAATCGTATTGCCAAACCTCGCGCAGCGCTCGATACCGAAGAGCTGTTGGTGCGCCTTCAGAAAATTGACCCTAAAGCAACGACGGTAGGTGATTGGCAAAAAACCTATCTTGAAAATCTTATCAAAAACGAGACCTACAAAGTCGATGCTCAAGAAGTTCGGCAATATTTCTCTTACCCTGCGGTAAAGCAAGGGATTTTTGACCTGGTGGAGCACTTATTTCAAGTGACCATTGAGCCCTGGGAAACGGAGGTTTGGCATCCTTCTGTCCAAGCCTATCGAATGACAGACAAGAATGGCTTGGTGGGAGAGTTTTACTTAGATATGCATCCGCGCGAAGGCAAATACAGTCATGCGGCTGCTTTCGGTATACGCGAAGGTGTATTGGGCATACAAACCCCAGTAGCGGCGTTAGTGTGCAACTTCCCTGGCGGTGAGGGTGGCCCCGCGCTGATGGAGCATGACCAAGTGGAAACCTTTTTGCACGAGTTTGGTCATCTATTACACGGGTTGTTTGGCGGGCACCAACCGCGTTTAGCGCTATCGGGGATTAATACCGAATGGGATTTTGTGGAGGCGCCGTCTCAAATGCTGGAAGAATGGGTATGGGATGCAGAGACTTTGAAAACCTTTGCCAAAAACGCCAAAGGAGAAACCATTCCGGCCGCGCTTGTGGACAAAATGAACAATGCCCGCATGTTTGGCAAAGGCATTTGGACGCGTCAGCAAATGTACTATGCTGCCATTAGTCTAAATGCTTATAACCAACCTGCCAATCAGGTGGACCTGGACAAAATGCTAGTGGAACTCCAACAGGAATACGCGCCTTTTGAGTATGTGAGCGATACGCATATGTACGCGGCTTTTGGTCACCTCTATGGGTATTCTGCTATTTATTATACCTACATGTGGTCACTGGTGATTGCTGCTGATATGTTCAGTGAATTTGAAAAGATGGGTTTGCGCAATACACAGGTCGCCAATCATTATCGAGAGGCAGTCTTGGCGCCTGGCGGTACTAAAGATGCCGCTGACTTAGTGTCCGATTTTCTAGGTCGACCCTACAGCTTCGATGCCTTTGCCAAGACGTTATCAGTGGAGTAAGTGTGTGAATTCTATATTGATCAAAGGCGCGATGACGTTGCTCGCCAGTATCGTGCTGTGGGGTTGCAGTTCAAAAGCGCCCGTCAACGAAGAAGGCGCACACAAACAAATTCTTAAAATTTCTGTGGGGGGCTCCCCTCAAACCATTGATCAGCATCTCATGACGGGTACTCCTGCGGTTTACACCGTGGCCTCGCTGGTGGAAAATTTGGTGGTGTTTAATTACGAGACCTTTGAGATTGATCCCGGTGTGGCCAATGAATGGACGGTTTCAGACGATGGTCTTCAATACACCTTCAAGTTAAGGCCCAACGCCAAGTGGTCGAATGGAGAACCTTTAACCGCAAGTGACTTTATCTATTCATGGCGGCGATTGCTTTCACCCGCGCTCGGCAATCAATACGCTAACGATTATTACAACATCGTCAATGCTGAGCGCTTTCATAAAGGAGAGTTAGACGATTTTTCCATGGTTGGGGTGAAGGCACCAGACGAGCAAACGGTTGAATTTACTTTACGCAAACCGGACCCGATATTTCTAAAACGTTTGGCGTCCAACGTTTGTGGGCCGGTACACCCTGAAACGATTGAAAAATACGGCGCTATAGACGATATGAGTAACCCGTGGACGCGGGCAGGTAATCATGTGGGGAATGGGCCGTTTAGGTTGGTAGCGTGGGAGCTCAATAAGCTTTTGAAGGTGGAAAAAAACCCATATTACTGGGACGCGGATGCGGTCAAATTAGACGAAATTCATTTTAATCCTGCCGAAACCGATGTGATTGAGGAGCGGCTGTACCGAGCGGGTCAAATCGATGTGTCCTTTCTGGGGCGAATACCCGCAGAAAAAATTCCATACTACAGAACCGAGCGGCCCGACGAAATCTTTCCTCAAGTGCAATACGCCACCTATTTTTACTTATTTAATGTGACTGCCAAACCTTTTGATGACGTGAATGTTCGGCGAGCGTTTGCTTATTCGGTAGACAGAGACTTGGTGGTCAAAGCCATTACCAAAGGCGGCGAGCTTCCTGCTCATACTTTGGCCTTGCCAGAGGGTGGCTATGAACCACCCAGTGTAAATTTATTTGACCCAGAACGTGCTCGACAGTTTTTGGCGGAGGCCGGGTACCCCAATGGTGAAGGCTTTCCAGTGATTACCCTGACTTACAACACCATGGATGTGCACCGTAAGGTGGCCATCGCTTTACAGCAAATGTGGAAAAAAGAGCTGAATGTGGACGTGCAATTAGAAAATATGGAGTGGAAAGTATTTTTATCGCACCGCCAAAATTTGGAGCATCAAATTGCAAGAGCCGGCTCAGGCAGTTCTTTACTGGATCCTTCTGATTTTCTAGATACTTATACCACCGATCACGGTATGAATCATACGGGTTGGTCGAATGCGGAATATGATGCTTTAACGCTTAAGGCGCGATCCGAGCTTGACCAAGACAAGCGCTTCGCCCTATTGAAACAAGCCGAAGCCATCTTGCTGGATGAGCTGCCTTTGATTCCCCTGTACTACTATATGAATAATTATCTCAAACGTCCCTACGTCAAAAACTTTGAGTTTAACCCCGCGGGCCATCCTCGATTCAAAGGGGTCTACCTAGAGACGGCTGAAGACAAGTGATGTTACGTAATGTATTAATCGCAGTTACCCTAATGTGTTTTTGGGGATGCACCAAAAACCAAACCAATGTGGAATACGGTTTGGCGAATCAAGAGTTGTTCTATGGCAATGGTGATGAGCCGAAAAGTGTTGATCCGCACATCACCACGGGCTCGCCAGAGAACAACATTATTATTGCCTTATTTGAAGGGTTGGTTCGCAAGGATCACACCACGCTTGAGCCCAAGCCTGCCGTGGCAAAGTCCTGGTCAATATCGGACGATGGCACGGTGTATACCTTTGCACTCAGAGAGGACGCGAAATGGTCTAATGGCAAACCCTTGGTGGCCAACGATTTTGTACAGTCGTGGAAGCGGGCGCTGATGCCCACACTGACCAATGAATACGCCTATATGATGTTTTACCTGAAAAATGCAGAGGCCTATTATAATGGTACGATAACGGACTTTGATCAAGTCGGAGTGAAGGCGCTTAACGATCATACCCTTGAGGTTACCTTAAATTATCCCGCGCAATTCTTTTTGCAAGTGTTAGACCATCATTCGTATTATCCTGTGCCCGTAGATACCATTGCACAATTTGGCGATATTGACGACCCCACGAACCCTTGGGTGTTACCCGGTAATTTTGTAGGTAACGGTCCCTTTGTGCTGTCCACTTGGGATATCAACCAATCTTTGGTGGTCACCAAAAGCCCCACCTACTGGGATCACGATAATGTGCGATTGAATGCGGTGCATTATTTGCCTATTGACGATCAACAGGCTGAAGAAAGGGCTTTTCGCTCCGGCGTGATTCACCTCACCAACACGCCGCAAATGGATATTGAAAAAATCGCGGTCTATCGTAAAGACAACCCAGAGGCTTTACGTGTCACTTCCACTTACGCCGCTTATTATTATGAGTTTAATGTCAATCGCCCACCCTTAGACGACGTGCGTGTACGTCAAGCGATCGCTTACGCAATCGATCGCCAGACTTTGGTCAAGAATGTGACCAAAGGTGGTGAGACGGTTGCCTATAATTTTTTACCACCGGACCCTTCTGGTTTTACCCCGAAAGACTACTTCGCTGAAGATGTGTCAAAGGCGCAGGCGCTTCTCGCTGAGGCGGGCTATCCGAATGGGGATGGGTTTCCCACGTTTACGATTTTGTACAACACACACGACAATCATCGTAAGGTGGCCTTGGCGATCCAGCAAATGTTGAAACAAAATTTGAATATCAATGTGCAAATCGAAAATAAAGAATGGAAAGTCTACATCGCTGCCAAAAAGAACTTAGAGCACGATATGGCGCGTGCCGGTTGGGTGGCGGATTACTTGGACCCGTCCAACTTCTTTGATATTTTAAAGTCGGATTCGGGTAATAACGATACAGGCTGGAAAAGCGCCGAATACGATGCGCTGATGCGTCAAATTACGGCCGAAGCCAATATTCAAAAGCGATATGGATTGTTTGAGCAAGCTTCTCAGTTACTTGCCGAAGAGATGCCGGTGGTACCCTTATATTATTTTTCCGATATTAACCTGGTATCTCCCATGGTGAAAAATTGGCCCGACAATGTTCTGCATTATCATCCACTCAAAGATGTGTATCTTCAACAGTAGGGCGGCGTAAGCGTGTTGCGATTTATTTTAGCCAGAATCTTATTGGCCATACCGGTGTTGTTCTTCGTGGTGCTGATCACTTTTATTCTGGTTCGTATGGCGCCCGGTGGCCCTTTTGATGAAGAGCGTGCGGTTCCTAAGCAAGTTTTGATGAATTTGGAAAAACGCTACCACCTTGATGAACCCGTTTACCAACAATTTGGCCGCTATGTATGGAACTTGGTACAGGGGGATTTTGGCCCATCCTTTAAATATCCGAGCCGGAGTGTGACGGAAATTATAGGTGCCGGGTTACCTGTGACTTTGGAGCTTGGTGTCTACGCATTGCTGGTGGCAGCGACGATCGGGTTACTGGCGGGGATTTTTGCCTCACTTAAGCCGAATACCTTGCAAGATTATCTGCCGATGACACTTGCTATGGTGGGCATCTGTTTGCCTTCCTTTGTACTCGGGCCGCTCTTGATATTGTCTTTAGGAATAGGGATGGAGTGGTTTCCTATTTCTGGATGGGGGGTGTCCCCGGGTGACAAAGTATTGCCTTCGATTACGCTGGGTGCTGCCTATGCGGCTTATGTGGCACGTTTGACCCGTGGTGGCATGTTAGAGGTTTTTTCTCAGGATTATGTTCGCACGGCCTATGCTAAAGGTTTGTCCAAATCTCGTATTGTCATTCGCCATGGCTTACGCGGTGGTCTGTCACCTGTGGTTTCATTCGCGGGCCCCGCAATTGCCGGGTTACTGTCTGGCTCCTTTGTGGTTGAAACAATCTATCAAATTCCCGGGTTGGGGCGGTTTTATTTGCAGGCGGCCTTTAATCGAGACTACACCATGATTTTGGGGACAACCATTTTGTTTGCATTTTTGATCGTAGTGTTTAATTTGCTCGCAGATATTCTGTTGGTATGGTTGAACCCAAAGTTACGACATAGCTTAAGCCGCTAGAGAGGCCCATGATAGACGCACTACCCAATGAATCCCTCAAACAATTTGAAAAAGGCCGCTCCCTTTGGGAGGACGCCTTTGCGCGGTTGAAGAAAAATAAACTTGCAATTCTAGGCTTGGTATTGCTGGTGATTTTGGCCGTTTTGGCGTTGTTTGCACCGTGGATAGCACCATACTCTTATGAGGAGCAAGACCTTTTGTTGGGTGCTCAGCCGCCCTCTACCGAACACTTAATGGGTACGGATGTGTTTGGACGAGATCAATTTACGCGCATTTTATATGGTAGTCGAGTATCGCTAATGGTGGGGCTTGTCGCCACCAGCGTGGCACTTCTGATAGGTGTTTTATGGGGAACCGTAGCGGGCTTTATCGGTGGTAAGTGTGATTCCTTAATGATGCGTATCGTTGATGTACTTTATGCCTTGCCTTTCACCATATTCATTATCTTACTGACGGTGGTGTTTGGGCGCAGTATGTTTTTATTGTTTATCGCCATAGGGGCAGTGGAATGGCTCACCATGGCACGTATCGTACGAGGGCAAGTCCTCAGTCTTAAGCAGCAAGAGTTTGTGGAGGCTGCCGTTGCAATGGGGCTAACACGTTGGCAAATCATTCATCGACATCTCATTCCCAATATATTGGGGCCGATTATTGTTTACACCACACTGACGATTCCCAGTGTCATATTACTGGAGTCTTTTTTAAGTTTCCTTGGCCTCGGAATTCAGCCGCCGCAAAGCTCCTGGGGAAGTTTGATCTCTTACGGTGTAGAAACCATGGAAGAATATCCTTGGTTGCTAATCTATCCAGGTTTGTTTTTGTCTGTTACTTTGTTTTCGCTAAACTTTTTGGGCGATGGCCTGCGCGACGCGTTAGACCCTCGTACTTCTAAGGATTGAGCATGGCATTATTGGAGGTTAGACAGTTAACCACAGAATTTCACACCCGAGAAGGTGTGATCACAGCAGTCAAAAACGTTGGGTTTGATGTTGAGAAGGGCAAAATGCTCGCCATCGTTGGCGAGTCGGGTTCTGGTAAATCCGTGTCTTGTTATAGCGTGCTAGGTTTGGTGCCAACGCCACCGGGTAAAATTGCATCCGGCACGGCGATGTTTGATGGTGTGGATTTATTGACACTCAATCAAAAGCAGTTGCGCCGTTATCGTGGTAACCGAATCGGTATGATCTTCCAAGACCCGATGACGTCCCTGAATCCGCATATGACCATTGCCAATCAATTGATGGAGCCTCTGTTATGTCATCACCAAATTGACAAAACCTTGGCGCGAAAAAAGGCAATCGCCGCATTGGAGGAGGTGGGAATTGAAAATGCTGCCAATAGAATTGACAGCTACCCACATGAATTTTCTGGTGGCATGCGACAGCGAGTAATGATCGCCATGGCGTTGATCAACGAACCAGAGTTGTTGATTGCCGATGAGCCCACCACGGCCTTGGATGTAACTATTCAAGCGCAAATTCTTGATCTGATTAAAAACCTTCAAGCAAGGCGTCAGTTGGCGGTGATTTTAATCAGCCATGACCTGGCAGTGGTGGCCAATTTGGCGAACCATATTTTGGTGATGAAAGAAGGCGAAGTGGTTGAAGAGGGTGAGCCTAAAACTTTGTTTCACGAGCCGCAACACCCCTATACCCAAAAGTTACTCGGCGCCGTGCCCACCAGCGCAAAACCACTGCCAAAATTATATGATGAGGGCGCGCCTGATTTTTTAACCGTGAGTGACCTGAACAAAAGTTTTGTGAAACGCAGTGGGTGGCTTAAAAAGCAAGTGGATGCTGTGCAGGCCGTGAGTCAGGTGAGTATCAATTTGAAAAAAGGCGAAATTCTGGGGCTGGTGGGTGAATCTGGATCGGGAAAATCCACTTTAGGTCGCTGTATTATCCGCTTGTTAGAGGCTGACAGTGGCAAAATTACCATTGACGGCCAGAGTGTTCGATCTCTCAGGCGCGAAGCGCTGCGTGTGGCTCGCCGCGATTTTCAGATGATCTTTCAAGACCCCTATGCCTCGTTAAACCCCAGAATGACCGTGTTCGACTGTATTGCTGAGCCCATTTTAACGCATCAGCTCATGCCCAAAAGCCAAGTGCTTTCACGTGTCAACGAGCTGATGGATGAAGTGGGGTTAAATCGTAAGGTTATTCGAAAATACCCCCACGAGTTTTCGGGTGGGCAAAGGCAACGTATCGCCATTGCTCGAGCCTTGGCCATGTCGCCTAAATTGATCGTGGCGGACGAGCCGGTGTCAGCGTTGGATGTCACCATTCAGGCTCAGATATTAGATCTACTATTGGTGTTAACGCAGAAGTTTGAGTTATCGATGATTTTTATATCGCATGATCTTTCGGTGGTACGATATATTGCAGACAGAGTCGCCGTATTAAGGCATGGCAAAATCGTTGAACAGGGCGATACCGAGGCCATATTCCATCGTCCAGAGCATGAGTACACACAAAAGTTAATCCGTGCAGTACCCCAGGTGACCTGGTAGATCTACGGCAGCGAGAAACCGCTAGCGCCAAAGGCGCTAGCGCGAGTGGGAATCGTTAAACCTGGGTTACACCGCTTCCACGTTTTCGGCCTGTGGGCCTTTCTGACCAGAGCCTTCGGTAAAGGTTACCGCTTGGCCTTCTTTTAGGGTTTTAAAGCCGGATCCAATAATGTTGCTGAAGTGGACGAACAAGTCGGCGCCGCCATCACGACTGATGAAACCATATCCTTTGCTTTCATTGAACCACTTAACGGTTCCACTGAGTTTGTCTGACATGTCTAAATTCTACCTTTAAATAACTACTGGAAAGTGTTGCATGAGTTAGCACAAGAACCGGAAGCGTGGACGGCATTCCCAGGGAATCTGCAAGGGAAAAAAGACGGTAAGGTATTGAAATCAAACAAGAAACAAACTTCTTCAGCGGTGGAACAAGTAACACATCAACTCGATGACTCAAACTACTCCCTAACACTCTTCACATCCTGCTGGCTTTCAAGGCCCTAAGGGCTAGCTCATTGCTTCGATTCTAGGCCGGTTATGTGACAATAGCAATACCATTTTGTTGCGATAAGTGTGATTCAAGCGATTCTTTGAAATCACGTTATACATTCATAAATGTTGCTGTGTGGGGGTCGATATAAGAACAAATTTCAGCGGCTAAACTTAGTAAGTCTAGCCGCTGAAATGTGCACAAAAATGGCGCAGTTATTGAGCCGTTGCTGCTTGCGGCGGGAGCAGGCAGGTTATTGTTTTTTTACGGCGTAGGGAAGTTTGGGAAGGTGATCTTGTAGTAGGGATTTCCCGTGTTCAAACATTTCGTAGGTGTCGGGTTTTACACCCAGTTTCATGCGTTTGGATAACATGGTAACGGGGAACAGGCAGGTGGTTGAACGCGGAATACAGGTCGCGTGACTTTCGCCGGCCGCGTCTTTATATATTTTCCATTCCAGCCCCAATTGACTGACAAAAACATCACCGAGGACCACGCCCATGGCCAATTGTTTGGTGGTGTCGGCCGGTGCAATGAAATCGTTTTTAATTAATCGATTGAGTAAGCGCAAATCGGATGAGTCTCGATGTAACCTCGCACCAAACTCAGTACGAGTGATATCTTCAATGGTGGTTCGATAGCGGTCTAGGTGGCCTTGGTCAACCAACTGTAATGGCAGGACTTCGGGCTCTACTTCAATGGCGTTCGCCGACGCCATTGTGAGTGCAAAAAACAGTGTGACAAGTCTTACGGGCATTGTAGACCTCCTTAGAGCCTAGCCTTGTTTTGCAATAATATTGTTGGAGTACCCGTCTGCATTGACCAGACGAACGTGCGACGGTTTCAACTCAAGGGGGTTTTTTACGCCGACCGAGTGCGCTATCAGCGCCACATCATGCATCATTTGATGATGATAATTGGCCACTCGAGTCGCCTTGTTGGATGGGTCTAGGCCCTTTTGCAGGCGCAGATTGTGGGTGGTAACACCGGTAGGGCAGGTGTTGTTGTGGCATTGCATGGCTTGTATACAGCCCAGGGCAAACATAAATCCACGGGCACTGACCACCACATCAGCCCCCATGGCCAAAGCCAAGGCCACGTAAGCTGGAGAGACCAATTTGCCTGAGGCAATAATTTTAATGCGATGACGTAAGCCGTGACGTTCAAGGGCGTCAACCAACAATGGGAGACTTTCACGTAAAGGTAAACCCATGTAGTCCATTAGAGGTTGTGGGGCTGCGCCGGTTCCGCCATCGGCGCCATCAAGGGTAATAAAGTCAGGTTGGTACTGATCTCCCAGGGCCGTCATTGTACTACACAGTTCGTCGAGCCATGTTTGTGCGCCCAATACGAACTTTATCCCTGTGGGTTTTTGAGTCACACTTCTTACACGGTGCACCAGTTTGAGCAAGCTCTCGGTATCGGGCGCATCTTTGTGTCGGTTTGGGCTGATAGAATCACGGTGGGCAGGAATTCCACGGATGGCCGCTATTTCATCGGTTACTTTTGCGGCAGGCAAAATCCCACCTTTACCTGGCTTGGCGCCTTGACTCAGTTTAATTTCAAACATTTTGACCGAGGGTTTTGCGGCAATGGCAGCAAGTTTAGTTTCGCACAATTGCCCTTGATCATCACGCACACCGTATTTGGCCGTACCAATTTGGAATACGATATCCGCGTTTGCGGCGAGGTGGTGGGGGGATAGCCCACCTTCCCCAGTATTCAACCAGCAACCGGCGCGCGCAGCACCGCGTGATAGGGCTGTGACGGCCGGCTGTGACAGCGCACCGTAGCTCATGCCTGAGATATTAAAAAACGAGGTGGTTTCAAAGGGGTTCTCAAGCGTCGCGCCAAACACAATCTTAGGGACTGCGGTGGCGTCCTCATCCAATGTAGGAAAGGCCGAATTTAGAAAATGTGGCTCTCCTGGTGTCGTCATGCTGCGGCTTGAGCCAAAGGCAATGGTGGTGTTGACGCCCTTAGATGCACGATATACCCAACTTCGAATGGCGCGATTAAAGGGCAATTCCTCACGGTCCATTGCGAAAAAGTACTGTCGAAAAAACTCACCCAAGTGTTCAAATAAATATCGAAATCGCCCTATGACGGGGTAATTGCGACGAATCGTTGATTGAGATTGTGTTCTGTCTAAAAAGTAGGCAATCACGATGGCAATTATGGCAAGCCCCAGGCAGACTAAGAGCGTTACGGCTAAAAATGTAAATGTTTGGTGAACAAAATTATTCCACATGGTGTTAGCGTACCAGTTGCAATTTCAGATGACCGAATTATATAGTCGGCCCCTTAAAATTGCTTGGTCTTCTGGCGGATTCATGAGGCCTATTCGAAAGTGAGTGCACATGGTTAAAAAATGGTTGAGCCTTGCGTTACTGGTTGTGGGCGTTGCAATGGCAGCACCTTGGTTCGCGGGGTTGAAAGCGCAATCGGAATTGGAGCGCTGGCGCGCGAGCGTCAGTAGCCCACGGGCTGAACTCACCTGGGCGCGCTATGAGCGCGGGTGGATGGCGAGCGAAGCCGTTTTGAAGATTCAGACCGATCAACAGCATGATCCCGCCACAATGCCCTCCGAGCCTGCAACTCTTACGCTTTCTTTAAGGCATGGTCCGTGGTTGAAGGGTAGCTTGGCTTGGTTTTCTGCTCATCTGTCACTCAAACAGGCTCCGGTACTTAGTTCTGATTGGCAAGTCCTTTCAACCGCGCCCATCTTTTGGCAAGCCGCAGCGGTTTTGTCACTGAACGGCAGTTGGCACTTTCAGGATGAAATGGGCGCAAGCTTATTCCGTCGAAATTCTGAGGCCTTTTCGCTGTCAGGGGCAACAGGTGAGGGAACCCTGGCGCGCAATGGTGAATTGCATTATGTAACCGAATTGCCTGAGGCTTCGCTGGTGGACGACGATGCAATCGTGATGTTAGAAACCACCACCGTTGAAGTGAAAACCCAAATGAGCACGGCGTTAGCGCATTGGTTGGCAAAGCCCGGCGAATTCAAAGTTGAAGTGGGTGGTGTCAGCGCCAAAGGCGAGGGCATAACGGATTTTGAGATGCAACACTTTGCGTTGCAATTGACCAACCAAATTGACCCGGAAAAGGCATTAAGTGACGCCAAATTGGTGGTTAATTTTTCGCAAATGGTACTTGCCGACAATACCATTACCGATTTCGTCTTAGACGCCGCATCGAAGCATATTAGTCTGGATTTTGTGCGCGAGTACCAAGCTGCGATGGCCTCGCTTAATGATCCAACCCAAACTGCGATGGGGGTAGATATTTTGGGATTAATCTCGACGCATTTGGTGCCAGCAGGCCCCCAGCTCTCTTTAAACACTTTGGCGTTTGAGTCGAATAAGGGCAGCTTGGCCGCCTCTGCAGAGGCTTTTGTGCCCGCTACAGAAAATGATGAACGAGTGAATCCTTTTATGCTTTTTCAGGCACTTCGAATGGATGCCGAATTCCAAGCGGATGAAGCCTTAGTGGAGGCGATGGTTATCCAAAGTTTACGCGAAACGGTGTTGGAACTGGAAGCCAGCGGGCAGCTGGCGGAACAAAACTTAACGGTCGAGCAAGCATTAAACGGTGCCGTCACTTCACAGATGCAAGCGCTAGAGGCACAGGGTTACCTGATCAAAGCCAACGGCCTGTTCACCGCAAAATTTGAATTCAAAGACGGTGTTGCACAGTTGAATGGTAAGCCAATGCCCTTACCTTTATGACCCAAACGTGGCGTCAACCTCAGGCGGTATTCGTATTGTTTATGGCCATTTTTTTTGGGGTCATATGGCTGATTGATACCCCCCTTCAAACACAACTTGAGTTTGATCGTGCAGCCATTGCTCAAGGTCAAGTGTGGCGGTTGCTCACGGCAAATTTTACCCATTTTACGTTATATCACCTGGCCATGAATGCGCTTGGACTGGTTGTTGTGGGTGTTTTACTTTGGCCAAGCGACCGTTGGCGCGCGCTGATTGTTGCCACGTTTGTGATCAGTGCCTGCGTCGGGCTAGGCCTTTATGCCTTTGCAGATCAAACTCATATCTATCGTGGGTTTTCAGGAACTTTATGGGGGTTGGTGGCTTTGGGGTTATTGTTCAGTCACCGTGGAGACCCGTGGTTCGCGAGGGTGGGGTTGTTGCTGTTGGCAGGCAAAATCATCTACGAACAATTACCCATATTTGACCCCAATTATTTGGTGGAATCCTTTGGTGCGGCCATTGCGAGTGAGGCGCACTTGGTGGGTGTACTAAGTGCAGTGGGGTGCTTCGGTCTGTTTAAGTCAGTGTCTTGGTACAAAAAAGATGTTTCTGAAACATGAGCGTGAGGTCTCAGGTGATGCCCAAGACCTTTAATATAAGGGCAGTAGAAAGATCAGCCGTAAAAGCCAGCGACGATCGCCTAGTTATTTTCGCCAATATTTACACAAGTAAGCGGTATCGACAGGGGCCTTTACCCCGAAGCGAACGTTGGCTTCCACCTCAAAAGTTTGGCCATCAATGAAGGTTTGCCAAGTGGTTTGCCCTGGCAATAACACTTGTAGTTCGCCACAAACTACAGTCATGACCTCTTTGCAGTCGGTGCCGAATTCATACTCGCCTTTTGTCATAACACCCACGGTGGCTGGCAGCGTGGCGGATTGAAGAGCGATGGATTTAACGCGACCATCAAAATATTCGTTAACTGTCAGCATGGCAACATTCTCTCGAGTGTAGTGAAAGAGGCCTGGGTTGGTGGCGGGGCTAAAGTTGAAACGATGTTAAAACAAAGTCAAGCCGTAACCAAACCAAAATCAAGCAACCTAGGTTCTAATGTGAATATCAAAAAGGGGCATTGAATACAATTCTGCGCCCTTTAATAAAGGTCGCGCATTATAGCGCTCATTCCATGGGGCGCAAATGTCGGAGATTAATAAATTGAATTCAGTCGCGGTAAAAGCGCAGAGACCACTATGAGTAGAAAACATCCCGAAGGGGAGAAAAATTTTGACGCGCTGGCGCCGCGTTTTGCTCGTAATATCTATAATTCAGCCAAGGGGCGATTGCGTTTGGCCGTTTTGGAGCGCGATTTTGAACAACACATGCCATTAAAAAGTGCTGAGACGTTAGACATTGGTGGGGGGCAAGGGCAGTGGGCGCTCGCGCTAGCAAAACGCGGCCACCACGTTTTATTGAGCGATATTTCTGCACAAATGATTGAGCTTGCCAAGCATCAACTACAAGGCTCAACGGACTTGAAGGGTAGCCTTGCATTTCGTTGTGCATCACTGCAGTCACATTATGAAGAGGGCAAGCCTTATGAGTTGGTGAATTGTCACGCAGTACTGGAATGGTTGCCAGACCCAAAAGCGGGGTTGGCACAGTGCGCGGCACTGACACAATCGCAAGGCTACTTATCGGTCATCTTTTATAACGTACATGGGCTGATTATGAAAAACCTTTTGAGGGCCAACTACCAAAAGGTGCTCAATGAGGATTATCGTGGCTATAAAGGTAGTTTAACTCCGCCGAACCCCCTAGAGCCTGAAGCCGTGGGCCATTGGGCGCAGGGTTTGGGGCTAGAGCTGGTTTGTATGAGTGGCATGCGAACCTTTCACGATTACATCTTAGACCCCGTTGCGCGAGAAAAAGACTTTGAAACCGTAAAATGCTTAGAACTTCAGTATTCGCAACGGGAGCCCTATCGGCACCTTGGTCGCTATATCCATTGCCTTTGGCGCAAAGCGTGAGGGCGCTTTTAGGTTTACTTTATCGGCCCCCCAATTTTTTTAAAAGCACATCGCGCGCTTGATTCACGCGCGCGGCTAAAAAGTCACTGCCTCCACGGTCTGGGTGCAATTTGTGGATTAATCGCTTGTGCGCTTTTAAAATATCTTCCTTGGTGGGGCTGCCATTGAGCCCGAGAATATTAAGCGCTTCCTCGTATTCTGGGTCTCCAAAATCGGGTGGCGGTGATTGGCTGTTCGACGAGCGCTGTTTTAGAAAGCGCAACAAATAAAAGGCTTTGGTATCTTCAGCCTCGCAAGTATTGGCCAGCTCATCGAGCTCTTCGGGCGAGAGACTTTGAATGGGGCGGCCCGCAAATTTTCCCTTTCGCACCTCCCCAATCACTTGGCCGTTGGCCACGTGAATTTTCACATTGAGGTAGTCTGTCTTAAAAGGGATAGACCCACCAGATTGCGCCCAAAGGGGTAATACTTTAAACAAGGCGCCGGCGCCAAACCGCAGTAATGGAATCAGTGCAGCAATTGCAGCGCCAATCCAATTGACTCGTCCTGTTATTGCGCCGATCACCAAAATGCCGATCAAGCCAAAGAGCGCAGCGCGTAGCAAAAACCCTTTTTTTTCAGAGGGGGCTAACTTCTTATAGCGAGCGATGGCGCTCCAAGCGAAGGTTAAAACAATGGCGGCGAGTAATAGTTTAAGTATCATGGATGTTCGGATTCAGTAATGGTGAGACTGATGCCGAGGTTGGCGAAATAGCGATTTTCTTGCTCAAGAGTAGCTGTGGTGAGAGGGTTGTCCGCGAGCCATCCCATGGGAAAGGATAAAGCGTAATTCTGATCATCGGTTTGAGACAGTTGCGGTGTAATGCCCAGCTCTTCACGCCTGCGGTAAAGAATAATACTAACACGCAAGCACAAAATCATCGGGTACAACGCGTTGCATTCAGCGAGGTTTAGGCCCTCAAAACGCTGTGCACCGAGTTTTTTTCTGTGCGCCCGCACTAAAGTGGCAAGAATGCGTTGTTCGTAACGGCCAAAGCCTGCGAGATCGCTGTGACTTAGGATATAAAAACTGTGGTGATGATGGCTAGAGTGCGAAATTCCGAGCCCTACTTCATGGAGTTGTGCTGCCCATATTAGGATTTTTGTTCTAGATACACCGGGTAAGGTGGGGCCTGAAATTTTGTGCCAGAGTGCACGGGCGCAGCGTGCCACACGATTGGCTTGATCTACATCGACATTGTATTGGCGCTGCAATTTGGCTACTGAGGTAATACGCGCGTCACTGTCCAGCGTTCGGCCAATGGTGTCGAAGATTAACCCATCTTTGAGGGTGGCATCGGCCACATGGATTGTTTCAATGTGTAATTGTTCAAATAGCGCTTTTAGAATGGCAATACCACCGGGTAAAACGTAACCCCGCAACTTAGGGACGTCTTGCAGGGTTTTCTTGGCGTCGTTTGCAACCGAGTTGTAGAGTTCAAATAGGCTCTCTCTACGGATAATGGCGCCACCGTCGGTGGCGGCGAGTAGGTCGGCCACCGCGCGCATGGTGCCGGAGGTGCCATAGACAATGTTCCAGCCTGCGGCAAAATAGTTGTAGCGAATCAGTTCAATCTCATTGCACGCCATGAAGTAGGCTCGCTTCATCGTTTGGGTATCAATACTCTTGGTGAGAAACCGTTCTGTAAAAGACACGCAGCCCATATTTAGGCTCTCTAACAACGCGGGGTTTTCGTCACGCCCGATGATAAGCTCTGTACTGGCGCCGCCGACATCGATGACCAACCGGCGATTGTTGTCATTGGTCACACAGTGAGACAACCCACTGTAGACCAAGCGTGCCTCCTCAAACCCAGAAATGATGGCGATGGGGTGCCCGAGGGTTTGTTCAGCCAATTGTAAAAATTGTGTGGCATTCTTGGCTGAACGCAGGCTTTTGGTGCCCACCGCCCGCACTTGCGAAGGGGGAATTTCGCGGATGCGCTCTGAAAAGCGCTGCAAGCAGTCGATGGCGCGCTGTTGCGCATTGGGTGCCAGTTGATCATTGGACATGCCTCGCGCTATCTGAACCATCTCTTTTACTTTGTCGATGGTCTCTAAGGTGCCGTCATTCAGGCGCGAAATGATCATGTGAAAACTGTTGGAGCCGAGATCAATCGCGGCAAAGTAAGGTGACTCAAATTCAGGCATAAAACACTCGAAATGTCGCGGGTTGGGGCATCATACCACCAAATTGTCCAGATCCTAACGGGCTGTTCACCTCGGCAATAAGGACCAGGTCACGAATTAGACGTGATGGATAAACCTCGATAAACTCATGCCATTCGTGGCATATACAAACCATACCATACCTTGTATTCGGAGAGGCGTAGTGGCATCACCTAAAGAATTTACACCCTATAACAGCCGCAAGTTATTGGGGATGAGAGTACTTAAAAATAATCACAAACTCGTACGGGCGTTACGCAAAGAGCATGGCTACCCTACGCACCATGGCAACAAAGTTTGGAAGTCCAGTATTGTATTGATGGATTATTTACGCAAAAACCCGCCGCCTAAAAAGGGTAAGGTGCTAGAGGTGGGGTGTGGTTGGGCCATTGGTGGCCTCTACTGCGCAAAAAAGTGGAGTTGTGACGTTCACGGTTTGGATATTGACCCCACTGTTTTACCCTTCGCACAATTACACGCGGATATTAACGGCGTTCCGTTTACGCCCCATGCAAAAAGCTATCAAAGTGCTAAGGGGCCTTTCTTAAAGCCTTTTGATTGTGTGGTAGGCAGTGATATTTGTTTTTGGGACGAGCTCAGCGAATTGCTATTGAGTTTAACCAAGCGCTCGGTCAAAGCGGGGTGCCGAGTAGTGATTACCGATCCTGGCCGTTCTCCATTTTTGACGATGGCGAAAAAGGTCGAAAAACTTTGGGGGACAGAATTAATACCCTGGGCGGTAGGTGCTCCTTACGACGTGTCGGGGTGGGTGTTGGATGTGAATCTTGCCCCCGCGACCAAGCGTCAGTCAGGCTCATCAAATAAACAGGGCAAACGCAAGTGTTAATGGGGCGCCCTATTGTGTAAATAGGCATCGGGTTTTTGGTGTGACGGCCTGGCTAGCAACGGATGTTTGGGGATGATATTAACGAGGGGTTAAACCTATGGCAAACGATAGACATGCAGTGCTCAATACTTCGATGGTGAATTACCCGGAAGGGACCGAAAAAGCCATTTTTGCCATGGGGTGTTTTTGGGGTGTGGAGAGATTGTTTTGGCAGTTAGATGGTGTGGTGACCACGGCATGTGGCTATATTGGTGGAGCAAGGGCAAATCCCAGTTATGAGCAGGTGTGCAGTGGGGCAACCGGCCATGCTGAGGCCGTATTGGTGGTATACCGCCCGGAGGTGATCAACTACTCACAACTGCTCAAATATTTTTGGGAGTATCACAACCCCACACAAGGCATGCGACAGGGCAATGATCGTGGGTCGCAATATCGGTCGGCGATATTTGTTACCAGCTCGCACCAAGCTCTGCTCGCCGAGGCCTCTAAGCAGCAGTATCAACAACGGCTAAACGAGCGAGGTGGTCCCGCCATTACCACGGAAATTCTTCCTGCACCGCCGTTTTATATGGCTGAGCCCTATCATCAGCAGTACCTTTATAAAAACCCTAATGGGTACTGTAATATGCAATCCATTCAAAAAACTGGGCTGCCCGAATGGGATTAAAAAACGTTCCTAAAAACCAGGGTGTGCTGCCTTAGGTGCATCATGCGGCCTATTGTTTATAAACGCTATGACCTAAAATGGGCATTAAATCCGTAAAGGATTCGGCGTTTCGTCAGTCGGAACTTTTAATTGGTACGCAAAGGCGATGATGTGTGCAACAGCGGTATACAGTGACTCGGGAATACGCTCTCCCAGTTCAATTTCTGCTAAAAGCGCCGCCAGGGGGGCGTTGTCACATAGCGGCACGTTATGTTCACGCGCCAGGCGAATGATCTCTTCGGCATCGGTGTGTTGGCCTTTGGCCGTTATGTGCGGCGCGCCGCTGCCATCATAAAATAAGGCGACGGCCGTTTTCACTTCAGGTCGAACGTTTTGGGTCATGGTTAAGTCCTAATATCAATGGTAGAGACTTGCATCTCTGCGGAGCGTTTGGGGGGCGCGTCCGATTGTTCGCACAACAAATTCGTAACGGTTAAGCCTTGGTCTTCCAATTGTTGACGCAAAGTATGGAGGTGTTGATTGGCATCGTGATGCAAGGTTTTGGAATCTGTCCACAGTTGCGCATTTAAGCGGGTATCCACCAGGGTCAAATCCACCGAGAGGGTGTTGGCGGTATCGAGTTCTAGCTCCATAAACACACGCCATTGCTGGATGGCTTTGCGGCTTTTTTTACGTTTTTTTGCGTCTTCTTTATCTTCATTTGTGGTCTGAAACATTAAAAATAAATTGCCCATCCCGTGAAAATGACGAATGGGTAATTCCAAGAATACGGCGGGTTGCTGGTGAAGGGGTTCCGTCAGTTGCGATAGGGTAGACCGATATTGGTGCCCTTGTATTTGGCTCACCTGACTGCGCAGCACCTCCACCCAGTCCTTTAGTTGTTGTGATGGAGAGGAGGGCGGGTGTTGCTCGCGTGAAGAATGAAATTTTGTAAACAATCGTAGCAGTTGGTCGAGTAAAGTTTTGTCGGCGCTGAGTTCCGCTCGAGCAACCAGCGGTTGTACTTGAGTTAATTGCGATTGCGCCTCTAACAATAGCAGTTTTCGATCCGTATGCTCGGTTACGGGATTGGATTCTGGGCGTGTGTGCTGTGTTAAATATCGCTCTGTGAACACCCCGCTGCCTTCCGCGGCTTGTCGAAGGTTTGGGCCAGGGTTTTTAATTAATTGCTGGACATCCAACGTTTCCGTATTCACGCGAATTAGGCTTTGTAAAGCCTTAAATAGTGCCGGTATGTGGGTGTGGAGCGATGTGGGAAGGCGAGCGGGGAGGGTGTTCAGCTCGGCTTGAAGTGCACCCATTGTAAGGTTTGACTTTGGGAGGTTGTCGAGTGCCAGGCGTAATCCCTGTAACTGTGACTGGGTCGTTTTCGGTAGGGTATTTTCTTCGGTAGAGCGAAGGGGCGGTAAGGGATCAACGCGAGCCTTGGGTACGGAGTATTGTTGCTCTAACTGTGATTTTAAACGATTGTCGGAGCGCGATGTTTGCGTCAACAAGGGGTCGGGGTTGGGTGCTAAAGTGTTTGAACTTGGGCGAGCCAATGTGTTGGCCGACTCGGATGCCGAGGCCCTGGTTTCGCTCGTCGTAGTCGCCAAAAGTTGCCCTTGTGCGGGTGCGCCAGGTGTTGAAGGCTGGGATTGCGATGGTTTAACGCTGAGCGGCGGTGTCGTAGCCGTGAGCGTAGATCGTTGAGTACCAATTGGCTGAGCGCGGGGTGCCGACGTACTTGACGTACTTGTAGTGGCTTGTGAGTTGGCGGGCTTGCCAAGGTCAGACTGAGCAACGGTCAAAACGGCCTGCAAGACGCCGTCAGGGCGAACTTTAAGGCCAATAACAACACCTGTTGACAGGGGTTCGGTGCTCAGAAGGTGTACGGTTTTTTGGTTGATGCTCACCTCCAGCAAATGTGTGGATTGCGCTTTTATTCCAGCCATTTTGTCCAGCAGATTTGGCATTCGACCGTTCGATGACGATTGGCTGTGTTCGACTTGCTGCTTGAGATAGTTCTGCTCAAGGTCGCTGAGCGCAGTTTGGTGTATCACATTTGCTTGGCCTATTTCTCCTACACGCAGTCCAAGCGTTGCTGCCAATGCTTGCGCGGCATTGTTGGCTGTGGCACTGCTAAGGCCTACTTGTGTTGTAGGGACGGGCGGGATATCAACCATGGGTCTAGCTGTCCGTATACGGTTGTTTCAGTCAATACTCTATAAACATAGTCGGTTTAACTCGGAATGCGCGCAGGAGGCTGGTGGCAATTAACCATTGTCACCGCGTTAAAGAGTTTGTTTAAATGGCTGCCACTCAATAAGCTCATGCGGTGGCATGGGCGATTCTAATAACAGAAGGGGCTTTGGTGGCAACCATCGAATTTCAGCAATTTACCTGTGTGCGGGATGATCGTGCGCTGTTTGAGCCGCTCACTTGGCAGGCTCAACCTGGTGTGGTTGCCCAGATTCTAGGCCCAAATGGTGCGGGCAAAACCACCTTACTTCGGGCCTTATCTGGGTTATTTGACAATACCCAAGGGGCGCTTCTTTGGGATGGCGAACCCATTGCACAAAAAGGTTACGAGCGTGATACCCAGCTTTTGTACCTTGGACATCATCCGGGCGTGAAAGGCGTACTCAGTGCTACTGAAAATTTGGCCTGGTATCAAGGTATCAACGACGTGGCGCCACAGGATCTCGAAGAAGCGTTGGCGATGGTGGGTTTATCGGGCTTCGAGGATACGCCTTGTCATCATCTGTCCGCCGGGCAGCAGCGGCGCGTGGCCTTGGCGCGCTTATTTGTAACCCAAAAGCCGGTTTGGGTATTGGACGAACCTTTCACCGCCATTGACGTTGCCGGCATCGCCAAGCTAGAAGCGTTAATGGTGGCGCATGCCCAAAATGGTGGCATTGTATTTGTCACTTCACATCAAACCATTACTTGTGACGGGCTTGTACCCATTCAACTGATGCCGATGGCAGGTAATGAAGAATGAAGCGCCCATTGTTAACCAGTATCAAGCGCGAATGGACGCTTTCGCTGCGCCATAAAAGCGACATAGCCAACCCACTGATCTTTTTTTTAATGGTGGTGGTCTTTATTCCCTTGGGTATCACGCCCGATGCTGCCCTATTGGCAAAGCTGGCCCCAGGGTTATTGTGGGTGATTGCCCTGCTGGCCACACTGCTGTCTCTTGATGGCTTATTTCGTAGCGATTATGAAGATGGCTCGTTGGAGCAGATGGCGCTGGTGCCCATACCCTTGGGGCTGTTGGTGCTATGCAAGGTTTTAGTATTTTGGTGTACCACCGGGTTGGCTTTGACGCTATTTGCTCCTCTATTGGGTATTATGTTGCACCTGCCTGCTGAGGGCTATGGCGTACTGATGCTCAGTTTGCTCTTAGGGTCCGCCAGTTTGTGTTTGATTGGCGCCATTGGCGCAGCGTTAACGGTCAGTTTGCGCAAGGGGGGGCTCTTGTTATCATTGATTATCATGCCGTTTTATATCCCGGTTCTGATTTTTGGTGCAAGTGCCGTCAATAACGCCATTGAGGGGTTCCCGGTAGTGGCTGAGCTTGCCATGTTGGCGGCGATGCTTGTGTTGTGGCTGGTATTGGCCCCATTCGCCATAGCGGGTGCGCTAAAAATTGCACTGAATGCGTAGCTCACCACATCGGGTGCTGAGTACGCATGGTAAAGTAAAGGTTTAAAATAATCATAAACGCGAGGTGACGTGTGGGGTGGCAGTGGTTTCATCGATTGGGCTCGCCCAAATGGTTTTATCAAAAGACCCGTTGGTGGGTGCCCGTGTTGGGTGTTCTGGCGGTGGCTTTAATTGGCCTGAGTGCTATTTGGGGGCTCGGTTTTGGCCCAATGGATGCCAAACAGGGCAATAGCATGCGTATTATGTATATACACGTGCCTGCGGCAGTGCTTGCCATGGCGGGGTATTACGTCATGGCCATCGCCGGGGGTATTGGCTTGATTTGGCGTATGAAGCTTTCATTTATTGTGATGAAATGCGCAGCACCCATAGGCGCTATTTTAACTTTTGCGGCGCTGTTCACAGGTGCGGTATGGGGTAAGCCCACTTGGGGAACTTGGTGGGTTTGGGATGCTCGAATTACTTCGATGACCGTATTGTTTTTATTGTACTTAGGCATGGTGGCGCTGCAGGAGGCATACCCCAGCCAAGAAGTGGCAGATAAAATTTGTGCGGTACTGGCGTTGGTGGGTATGGTCAACATTCCCATTATTTACAAATCGGTGGATTGGTGGCACACCTTGCACCAACCAGCGACTTTAAAGCTGATGGGTAAATCGTCCATAGACGCGTCAATGGCGATTCCCTTATTAATTGGTATCGCGGGCTTTTATGCCTTTTATGCTTGGGCACTGTTGAACAAGGTTCGGCTAGAGATCTTGCGTAGGGAACAAAAAACCCAGTGGGTACAGGACCTGATTTTGGAGGGCAAGTCGTGACATTTCAATTCGACAGCTTGAGCGCATTTATATCGATGGCAGGCCATGGCCTCTATGTTTGGGCAAGCTATGGTGTGACAGTGGCCGCACTTGTATACCTGGCAATTGAGCCAGTGTTTGCCAGAAAACACTTTGTTAAAACCCAAAAAGCGTTACACAAACGCAAACATCATTCGTAGTTCGTTGGTGGTTAACCTAAAATCCAGGTTTCAGGATGAACGCCGTTAAGTGAGTAAAATTGATGCATCCAATTCGTAGGCAACGCTTGATCATTATTATTGCCATCGTTGTGGCCAGTTCTGTGGCCGTGGCGTTGGTGGGGTATGGTATGCGCAATTATGCGGATTTCTTCTACCCTGTCTCTAAAATTGTTTCGGGTGAGGCACCCAGAAATAAAGCAATCCGCGCGGGTGGTTGTGTGGTGCCGGGCACCATTATTTCCGCGTCTGAGCGGCTACATACGGAGTTTATGATTACCGATGGTTACGCCGAGCTTAAAGTGGAATATGACGGCATTTTGCCCGATATTTTTGGTGATGGTGAAGCGGCAGTGGTGAACGGTAAAGTACGTGACGATGGTGTGATGGTGGCCAGCCAGGTATTGGCCAAGCATGATGAAAACTATGTGCCGCCCGAAGTGGCGGAAACCATGGCTCCGGCTGAACGTCACAATGAGGCCTGTAAGGGGATGAATTATGCTTCCTGAGTATGGGCATTTTGCTCTGATATTGGCCGCAGTATTATCGATTTGCTTGGCCGTGATCCCAATGGCGGGCACCTATACGCAACGATTGCTTTGGATTCATTCCGCACGCACCCTGACAACGGGTGTTTTTGTCTTTGTCGCTTTGGCCTTTGGTATTTTGGTCGCTAGTTTTTTAAATGACGACTTTTCCGTCAAATATGTCGCCGCCCACTCCAATACGCTACTGCCGATTTTTTATAAGGTTACTGCCGTGTGGGGCGGACACGAAGGCTCGGTATTATTGTGGGCGTTGGTGTTGGCCGGTTGGACCTTGGCGGTGGCCATATTCTCGAAGGATCTACCCGCGCAGATGCTGGCCAGAGTACTGTCGGTTATGGGTATGATCAGTGTCGGGTTTCTCGCATTTATCCTATTCACTTCCAACCCTTTTGATCGGGTATTGCCAAACCCTCCCGGTGAAGGCAGTGATTTAAACCCACTGTTGCAAGACATTGGGATGATTATCCACCCACCCACCCTGTATATGGGTTATGTGGGGTTCTCTGTCTGCTTTGCCTTCGCCATTGCGGCCTTGTTAAGTGGCCGCATGGACAGCGCTTGGGCGCGTTGGTCACGTCCCTGGACCAATATGGCCTGGGCGTTTCAGACGCTCGGCATCATGTTGGGCAGTTGGTGGGCTTACTACGAGTTGGGCTGGGGTGGTTGGTGGTTTTGGGACCCTGTTGAAAACGCCTCCTTAATGCCTTGGCTGGTGGGTACCGCGTTGATTCATTCGCTGGCGGTGACCGAAAAGCGTGGCGCGTTCAAAAGCTGGACTTTACTGTTAGCCATCTTCGCGTTTTCGCTCAGTTTATTGGGTACGTTTATTGTGCGCTCCGGCGTATTGACCTCCGTGCACGCCTTTGCCACGGACCCCACCCGAGGCATGTTTATTTTGGCGTTCCTGGGGGTTGTCGTGGGTGGCTCTTTACTACTTTATGCCATCAAAGTTCCGGCGATACGCAGTACTCAGGGTTTTGGGTTTTGGTCGCGGGAAACTTTTTTACTGGTAAACAACGTATTGTTGGTGACCTCAGCGGCGGTGGTGTTATTTGGAACCTTGTACCCCATTTTGGCGGATCTTTTTTGGGGGATGAAACTCTCTGTTGGGCCCCCTTGGTTTAATTTGTTTTTTACACCCATCATGATTTTAACCGCGCTGTTTTTGGGTTTTGGCAGTATGCTCAATTGGAAGCGCACACAGTTGCCATCGTTGCGTATTTGGTTGGCTGCGCCGGCGCTTGGCGCGCTGTTTTTGGGGCTGGTTTCACCGTTGTTAGGCGAGGAATTTCACTTAGGGGTTGCGATTACCGTTACCCTTGGCGCTTGGGTGGTGTTGGCTACGCTTAGCGATATCTGGCGAAAAACGCGAAATGCACCAACGCGAATAGAAGGTTTACAGCGCTTACGGTTGAGTTATTACGGTATGGTACTGGCCCATCTGGGTTTTGCCATGACCATTATCGGTGCGGGAGTGAACTCGCATACGAGTGACCAAAAAGACGTTCGTATGGCCTTTGGCGAGCCCGTGACCATTGGTGGATACGATTTCACGCTGGTGGATGTCTCTAGTAAACGGGGGCCCAATTACACCTCAAAAGCGGGTGAAGTAGAGATTACCCACGGTGGTGAATTGGTCACCCGTTTGTACCCAGAAAAGCGCACCTTTTTATCGAATCGTGGCAATGTTATGACTGAGGCAGGCATTGACGCGGGTTTTACACGTGATTTGTTTGTGGCCTTGGGCGAGCCAATCGATAACCGCGCATGGTCTATGCGTGTTCACCATTTTCCTTTGGTACGGTGGATTTGGCTTGGAGCCATTTTAATGGCGTTAGGTGGAACCTTGGCGGTAATCGATAAGCGCTATCGGTTGCGGGCCACAAGGGAAAAAACATTGGAGTCTTCGCCCAAAGAGACGCCGTCAGTCGCGCAGGGTTCAGTATGAGCGAGCCACAACAAACTGAACCCGCGCAAGTATCTAAACGACAGCCGCGGCGCTGGCAATTGTTTGTACCTTTAGGGATTTTTATTTTGTTGGCGAGCCTACTTTACGTAGGTTTGAGCTTGGACCCTAACGAATTGCCGTCCGTTTTGATTGACAAGCCCGTGCCCGAGTTCGCTTTGCCGTCGCTCAGTGAGCCCGAGAAGACGTTAACAAAAAAAGACCTTCCTACGGGGGCGCCGTATTTGATTAATGTGTGGGCCACCTGGTGCCCCACGTGTAAGCACGAGCATCCCTTTTTATTGAAGCTGGCAAAGATGGGGATTCCGATTGTTGGTGTCAATTATCAAGATGAAGCCGAAGCAGCCAGTCGGTTATTGGCTAATGCAGGTGACCCTTACTTGAAGAATATTGTGGACGAGGAGGGCAGTCTTATCCTCTCCTTGGGTGTTACCGGGGCCCCTGAAACCTTTGTGGTAGATGCCGAGGGAATTATTCGGTACAGGGTGGTAGGTGTGGTGAACCAAAGTGTTTGGACGGGGCAGTTGGCCCAATACTTTATTGGTGAGTAGCCGTGCGCTTCATTTTAATCTCGGTATTGGCGGTAACCCTCAGCCAAGAGGTAATGGCCGGAGACGGGGTTGGGTCACGCGAGCGGCTGGCCGTTTTACAAAAAATTCAAGGTCACTGGGAGCGCGCCTGCCGCAAGGTATTCGTGAACAGTCGTACCGTCTATGAACACACCTGGCTGAGTAGCTCTTTTACCCACTTAAATTTTAAGACCATTGAATATTCCGACGCTCGTTGTTTTAAACCATTGCGCGAGTACACCACACGCTATCGCTACACCCTAGGCGACACATTGTTGACCCGAACGGGTGACAAGGCCACGGTGCTTAATGTGATGTCTGATGAGCCCGAACCTGGTGTTATTCGATTGCGCCCCCGCAATATTGTGCGCTTCGACAGTGGTCGTTTAGTCTTCGGTTTGATGGACCCAGCAAAATCCGATACAGCACAATTGACCGAGCTCGATTTTCAGAGCGCCTTTTTACGACAATAATGATGACAACACCCCATTTTTTACCTGAGTGGTCTCCCGTTCGTGCGGTGATACTGGCCTGGCCCTATCCGCATGGGGATTGGCAAAACAATTACGCCGAAGTGGTAGCCTGTTACGGCCAAATACTGGAAGCACTCTCTGCTTATACGGAAGTGTGGTTGGTGTTGCACCCCACCATCACTGAGCAGCACTGGCGCTCGGCGTTAGACCAAACTGATGTGACAATCGAGTGGCCTCGCGTTCAGGTGCACAACGATATTGATTACGATGACACTTGGGTGCGCGATTATGGACCCTTGTCGCTGGGGCTGGGTTTATTGAGCTTTACTTTTAACGGGTGGGGTGGCAAATACCCAGCAAAAAAAGACAACCAAGTGGCTGCACTACTGGCCGAACGCCATGCATTATTCCTAAAAACGGTGGATTTTGTTTGTGAAGGCGGCGGGCTTGAAAGTAACGGTAATGTACTTCTGGTCAACCGCGAGTGTATTGTCGATGAGCTGCGTAACCCCGGGTTAGATCAAGAGGCTGTTAGCCAGCAGCTGTGCGCCAGCTTAGGAGTAGAGCGCATCGTTTGGTTGAACAATATTGTGTTGACCAATGATGATACCGATGGCCACATCGATACCATTGCGCGTTTTGTTGCCGCCGATAAAGTGCTGTATGCCGGGCGCAATGCCCAACACAGAGACGCCGAAGTGCTTGAGCGTTTACACGCGCAACTGTCTGCGCACGCCACTCGTGAACACTGGCAATTGTTCGAATTGCCCACACCCACGGTATTCAGTCAGATTGATGGGCGGCCATTACCTGCCACCTATGCCAATTTTTTATTGGTCAATCAGGTGGTGTTTGTACCGGTCTACGGTGTGGACGAGGATGTGCAAGCTTTGGCTGTTATCGCGCAGGCGTTGCCCGATTATCGCTTAGTGCCTCTTCGCTGTGAGGCACTCTTAGAGCAACACGGCAGTTTGCATTGTGCGACGATGCAAGTGGCGTATGATGGACCAATAGCCACAACAACCACTCGAAGACCCAACGCTTAACTTATCTTACAAGGACCTTTCAATGACTCGATCTGTTTACGCCGCAGTCATTCAGCAAGCCATCGAATCCAACGACAAACAGGCCAACCTCGATCACACCGAGCAGTTGGTTCAGCAGGCGGTTGAGCAGGGGGCGGAACTGATTGTGCTACAAGAGTTACATGCCACGCAGTATTTTTGCCAGGTAGAGGATGCCCAGTATTTTGACTTGGCCGAACCCTTGGATGGGGTCACCTATCAGCGCTGTTTGGATATGGCGACAGCTCTGGATGTGGTCATTGTATTGTCGCAGTTTGAGCGTCGCGCTGCGGGGTTGTATCACAATACCGCTCAAGTGATTGATGGCAAAGATGGTCGGGTTGGGGTCTTTCGCAAAATGCACATTCCAGATGACCCAGGCTTTTATGAGAAATTCTATTTTACCCCAGGCGATGCCGACGGTACGTTCAATGGTTTTGCGCCGGTGGAAACACGGTTGGGTAAGTTAGGCGTATTGGTGTGCTGGGACCAGTGGTACCCAGAAGCCGCCCGCTTGATGGCCATGGCCGGCGCGGAGCTTTTAATATATCCCACCGCCATCGGTTGGGACCCGGAAGACGACAAAGAGGAGCAGGACCGTCAGCAGCAAGCCTGGATTACCATTCAGCGAGCACATGCCATCGCCAATGGCGTGCCCGTGTTGGTGGCCAACCGCACCGGGTTTGAAAATCACCCCGCGCACAATGGTGATGGCATAGAGTTTTGGGGCAGCAGTTTTATTGCGGGGCCCCAAGGGGAGTTACTGGTCATGGCCGATGCCGAGAGTGAAGGCGCCTTTTGTGCGGAATTGGACCTCACCCGCTCAGATGCGGTTAGGCGCATCTGGCCCTATTTTAGGGATAGGCGTATTGATGCTTACGCAAATCTCACCAAAAGGTGGCTTGAGATGCCCATTTATCGCGAATAGTAACGCCGCTTAGCTGCATTGCAGCATAAATGTGCTAGTATCATCCTATTGTCGAGTTGCTGCCACGCAAACCTGCATGTTAATGCGCAGTGAATCAACCGTAGGGGAGGGCTCCATGCTATACCATGTTTATGAGCTGAATCATGCAGCCGTAGCGCCCATGCGAGAAGCAACGGAACTGACCAAACGCTTTTACCAAAGTAGTTACAACCCTTTTGCACAGACGTGGTTTTCTCGCTCCATGGTGGCCGCCTGCGACCTGTTTGAAACCATTACACGTCGCTATGGCAAGCCAGAGTGGGGGCTGAATGCGGTTGTGGTCAACGGCTATCCCGTACCCGTTCAAGAGCAAGTGGTCTGGAAGAAACCCTTTTGCGAACTCATTCACTTCAAGCGCGATAAAATGGCATTATCGCGCGCCGTCAGTCATCCCATAGCGCACCCTCGTCTGCTGATTGTGGCACCCTTATCGGGCCACTACGCCACCCTTTTACGGCGCACGGTTGAAGCGTTTCTACCCACTCACGAAGTGTTTGTCACCGCGTGGGTGGATGCGCGTGAGGTGCCCATTGGCGATGGCCGTTTCGACTTAAATGATTATATCGATTACGTGGCTGATATGATCCGCGTGGTGGGCCCCGGCTGTCATGTGGTTGGTATTTGTCAGCCTGGGCCGCCTGTATTGGCCGCCATTAGCTTAATGTCGCAAGACGATGACCCCAGTCTACCCGCATCCATGACCTATATGGGCTCGCCCATTGACCCGCGCGAGTCGCCGACCTTGCCCAATAAGTTGGCGCTAGAGCGTTCATATGATTGGTTTAAAGAGAATGTCATCTATACCGTGCCATGGCCCAATCCAGGGATGATGCGCAATGTTTATCCCGGCTTTTTGCAGTTGGGTGGGTTTATCTCAATGAACCAAGATCGTCATTTTCTTGCGCACAAAGAATATTTTAATCATTTGGTGGAAGGGGATTGCGACAGCGCTCAGAAACACCGCGAGTTTTATGACGAATACCTTTCGGTGCTGGATTTAAGTGAAGAGTTTTACCTGCAAACCATCAAGGATGTTTTTCAAGATTTCAAATTACCCAAAGGGGAGTTTACCCATCACGGGCGTTTGGTGAAGCCTCAAAGTATCACTAAAGTCGCGTTGATGACCGTGGAGGGCGAAAAGGACGATATCTCAGGCATTGGCCAAACACAGGCGGCTCATACCTTATGCACTAGTATTCCGGCAGATAAAAAAGTGGATTATATCCAGCCAGGGGTGGGCCACTATGGCGTGTTTTCCGGTACACGGTTTCGCACGGAGATCCAACCCCGCATGCGCGATTTTATCCTTGCGAATTTCAACCCAAAAACCGAACTTGCCTACCAAAAAAAGCGGGAAATATACCAGTAATACGACAGCCGACCTCGACCAATAAGCGTATCGTTTTCCGTGTTTGCAATTGCACTCAAAATGCGTTGCTATGGGGTCGTTTTCACGTTTAGATTTCACACAATTTCTTATTATTAGCGGGAGTTCATTCATGGCCGAGAACGATGCATCCACCCCTTCCGAATGCAAAGCCATTATCAAAAAAACCGGGCAAAAATGCACGATGACCGCCAAGTATGGCGATTTCTGTGGTGTGCACAAGCCTCGACCTAAAGCCGTGCCCAAAACAACACCAAAACCTAAAGCTGCAACGACGCCACGTGCCAATAGCATCCTAAAAGCTTCGAATGCTGCTGCACTTGAGATTAGCTTATTGGCGGCGAGTGTTATCGAGGCATTGTCCAATGCCAACCCGTTGATCCCTGTTACCAAAACCAAAGCTGAAATTGAGCAGTTGTTAAAAATTTTGGCGTCATCTAAACCCAGCAATGATATAGAGTCTCAGCGGGTTAAAAATGCAACAGACGTGTTAGCAAAAGTATTATCACAATTCGACCCCTTGATTGGCGAAGACGGCGGCACAGCCCTTTCCGGCAGTAGGGATAAAGCGGAAAATGGTGAATCAAAGCCGAAAGGCTCAGATAAAAAAAGCGCTAATAAAAAAGTCATTGACTTGAAACAGAAAAAAGACGCTAAGAAAAGCAAGAAAGACAAAGCTAAAGGTAAAACCAAAACTAAGTCCTCCAAAGACAAAAAAGATAAGAAAGATAAGAAAAAAGATGGTGGTAAGAAAAAAGGGAAGAAATAGGTTTTAGGCGATTGATGAGAGAGGTTGAGAGAGGCCCCGGATAGGGGCTTTTTTGTGGGTGGGTGGTAGGCCCTGTTCATCCTTGGATCACGCCCCTTCGAAAACGGCGGTTCTACAGTGTTCGGCATCTTGGCCGGCAGAAGCGTTCTGTTATCAGGCATTAAAGTTGTAAACAAATTGTAACAATTGCGCCCTACAGTTCCGCCTGATTTAGAAGAGGGGATTTATGAAGCTTTGGCTCAGTTTACTGCTTTTACTAATAGGGCTTCAGGGTTACTGCAGTGAGGGCGCGCAGCCTGCTGGACAAGCGAGCGGGCGTCCATCAGAGCGGGTGCTAAAGTTAGCCGGGTCTAACACTTTAGGGGCGCAGCTTGTGCCAGAGTGGGCGCGAGCATTTCTGCTTCAAAGAGGTGCCCAGGAGGTAACGATATTACCCTTAAATGTGGAAAACGAAGTTCGTGTGCAAGGGCGGCTTGGCAATCGGTACGTGCATATTGATATTGCTGCGCATGGCTCGAGTACGGGCTTTATTGCCCTGCATCAGCAGCAAGCAGATTTGGCTATTGCTTCGCGCCCGATTAAAGATGATGAAGCCAACAAGCTTAAGTTTTTTGGAGACATGCGGTCGCTTGCCGCTGAACATGTGGTGGCGATAGATGGCCTTGCGATCATAGTGCACCCTAACAATCCGATACGCACGCTGAGTTTAAGTGCTCTGGAGGCAATATTTTCTGGAAGGGTTACCAATTGGTCTGAGGTAGGCGGTGACGACCAGGATATTCACGTATATGCCAGGGATGAAAACTCGGGTACCTGGGATACGTTCAAACACTTGGTTTTAAAGGGGCGTGCGCGTTTAAAACCTGGAGTGAAACGTTTCGAATCCAATAACGCGTTATCGGATTCTGTAAGTCTGGATGCGCACGGCATTGGCTTTGTTGGATTGGCCTCGGTGCATCAAGCGAAAGCGCTCAGCATAATGGATGGCGATACACAGGCCCTACCTCCAGAGGCGGTATTTATTGCGACGGAGGACTACCCGCTTGCACGTCGATTATTCATCTATTCGCCTGAGGTCTACGCCTCTCAGTGGCAATCGAAATTCATTCAATTTGCTCAAAGCCAGGTTGGGCAAAACATAGTGGAAAATGTAGGGTTTGTCTCGCAAAACCCTGTGCGGGTAGCGATGGAGCCGACAGCTTCGGCATCCAAAGCGTATCGTACTATAACGGCCTACGGCGAGAGGTTATCTGTCAATTTCCGTTTCAAACCCGGTAGCGCTGAGCTGGACAATAAAGCACAACAGGATGTGTTACGCCTTGTTCGATTTTTGCAAGTGCCGGAGAATAAAAATTTGAAAATTCAGTTGGTCGGCTTTAGCCGCCCAATGGGACGGCATCAATCGGCACGCTCTTTGGCCAAGCTTCGCGCCACTGCTTTAAAGTTGGCGCTATTCAAAAGTGCCGTCTTTGCCGAGCCGGTTATCGCCTTAGGCGACGAACTGCTGCTCACCAATCAAAGCGCTCAAAGTAAAAAAAATGACCGCGTGGAAGTCTGGGTGCTGGATGAAATGGCATTGTCAGAAGTTCGCAAACAGATGTTGGAAGATACCCGAGACCATGGGCAATTAACGGTTTATTAGCTGGGCTAAAGCAACCGATAGAGCATGCCAGCGCATTCAAAACCTTTTGTGTGTGTATTGACCCGAATCAGGCCGCACGGGTGATGATAAGGGTGCGAGCAATATCCTTTGGAACCGTTAACCCGGCAATTCAGTAGATCTGCTATCTATTGAATTGCGCACCTATAAAATACTGGCGGAAATGTGTGAATTTTCTTGTGTTTTAAGGGCTTGCATTGGCCATTCCGACCAATGGCGGCACGTCCTTGTACCGCATTAACCCGACAGAAAAGATTGCCGGGTTAATAGGAAAAAAAAGCCTCTACCAATAGGCTGGATAATTGAGAGTAATGGCTTTTTATTCGCTATTTTAGTCAACATTTGATTCATATCTGGTGAGTCTGCTCGAACTGTCGGGCGCGTTGTTTCGGCGTCGCTTCTTTGAGGTGGTTAACGCCATCCCAGTTTGTTCCTGACAAACTGGCCGAACCGCGCGGGTTCTTTGTACAGGGAAGTATTTATGCAGTGGAGGGTAGGGCCCGTGAGTGCTCGCCCATCTGGCCCACGTCGTATTTTGAATAGAACACTGAAATATGAGGGTTAGCTGAGTGCTGCAGGATCGGACGGGACTCACTCGGCACATCCCTGTGCCTCGCCCTTCGGGCAGTCTACGGCTGTGCAAATTGACTGTCCTGCCAATTTGTCATTCAGCACTCTTTTTCTTTGCCTTACCTTACGGGCAGCGAAGCTGTGTAAAACGGCTGTTCTGCCGTTGTGTGTAACCGCGCGGGATTATTGCCATGGATGGCATGTATGCCGAAACTGCCGGGAGCGTTGATTCGGTTTCGCCCGCCCGGCCCAACCAATGGTCAAAAAAAAGCCCCTGCGAGAGGGGCTTTTTTTTTGAAAATGGCGGACCGGACGGGACTCGAACCCGCGACCTCCGGCGTGACAGGCCGGCATTCTAACCAGCTGAACTACCGGTCCGCGAATGATGGTGGGTGGTACAGGG
>JBNKWZ010000025.1:0-2724 GCA_050300015.1 Cellvibrionaceae bacterium
CGATGCAGGAAGCCAGCGAAGGCGATATTCGCATACCGACACAAACAGAAAACCGTAAAGTAACGACATTAGCGCCAGGGCAACCCGTGTTTCGCTTACTGATAGTGGAAGACCAGCTCGATAACCAGTTACTGCTCAGCACACTGCTTGAGAAAGTCGGGTTTCAGGTCAAAGTCGCCAACAACGGCAAAGAGGGTATAGCACTATTCCAAAGCTGGAAACCCGATTTTATTTGGATGGATAACCTCATGCCGGTGATGAATGGGCTGGAGGCAACACAAGCCATCCGTAAGCTCCCACAAGGCAAAGCCGTTAAAATCATTGGGCTTAGCGCCTCGGCATTTAAGGCGGAGCGCAACGCAATGCTCGAAGGCGGCATGGACGACCATTTAAGCAAGCCCTACCGCGCTACTGAAATCTACGCCTGCCTGTCGAAACACCTGGGAGTTAAATATATTTACGAAGATGCGTTAAAGCCCGGTGAACAACCGGAAGAAACTGAGGATATAACGCCGGAAATGTTGGAAAATTTACCAATAATACTGCGTAAAAATCTTATCGAGGCATTGGAAAGCCTAGAAGTCGAGCGTATTAAAAAGGCCATCGAGCAGGTTGCAACACTCGACCAGGTATTACATAGAAAGCTGTGCCGGCTCGCTAAGAATTTCGACTACCCAGCGATATTGGGAGTTTTACGGGAAGATGACTGAGTATCTGAATAAAATCGCCGAAACCCTTGTATGCAATGTTATGCAGCATACGGGGGCACAATCTGTCTGCCTGTCTATCGAGCCTGACGTTACATTATGGGCGTCGGCATCTGAGGGTGAAGAAATTGAATTCCAGTATGCGCCGGCATCTGGGTTTCGCACTATCGCCGAGTCAATTGTCGGTTATGTGAAAAGGACCGGCAGCGCCGTATTTCTCGCTGACGTAGACAAAAATATCGGTAAGTTTGTCGAAGACGAACACCTTGTGCACGCTAAACCAAAGTCACTGATTTGTTTACCGATTGTTATCCAGCAGCAAACGCGTGGAGTCATCTACCTCGAAAACAACATTGCTGGAGAAAGCTTTACGCAACAGCATGTATCGGTCATTGAAATGCTGGTATCCCTGGCTGCTGTTTCATTTGAAGCTGCTCATGATTACGATGCGGTAACGGAAAATGAAGCGAGGTACCAGCTGATCTTTGACAACTCTCCGGTGCCCACCTGGGAAGAAGATTTTTCTGCGATAAAGCGTTTTTTTGACGACCTGTGCAATAGCGGTGTGAGCGATATAGAGGCGTATTTCGAGCAGCACCCAGAAAGCGTTTACCGATGTGCGGAGCTGGCAAAAATCGTGAATGTCAATAAAGCAGCTTTGAACTTACATGGGGCTACTACCAAAGCAGAATTACTGGCTGGGCTGATTAATACCTTTACCCACGAATCGTTCGATTCATTTCGCGATGAGCTAATCCACTTGTGGCACGGTAACACCAGAATAAGCAACGATTCGGTGGTTAAAACGCTCAGTGGTGAGTTACGAAGTGTGTCGCTCAACCTGACTGTCTGCCCGGGCTATGAAGAGAGCCTGTCCAAAGTTTTCGTATCACTGATTGACATCACTCAACGTAAGCAAACAGAGTTGCAGCTGAAGGAAGCGCTGGCATTTACCGAGGGCGTGATTAACGCCATACCGGATATCCTGATTGAGGTGAATGCAGAGGGGAGATATCTCAACGTCTGGACACGGCAGCCAGAATTACTGGCAGCACCCAAGGAGGAACTGATTGGCCGGACGGCTTATGAGATCTTCCCGCCTGAGTTAGCCGATATTTGTATGAACGCTATCCGCCAAGCAGATGTGGAAGGCATCTCGATCGGAAATATCCTACGCCTGGATCTGCCCGAGGGTACACGCTGGTTTGAACTATCACTATCTAAAATGCCATCTGAAGACCCGGATGCTGAAGCCAACTTTCTTGTTCTCTCACGCGATGTTACTGAACGCATGCACATGCAAGAGGAACTACGTGCCAGCGAACAGAGAGTGCAGGCAATCCTTGATCAGACTTTCCAGTTTATTGGTTTGTTATCCACGGATGGTACAGTCATGAAAGCCAATCGCGCCGCATTGACCTTTGCCGGTATCGAGGAAAATGAGGTCATCGGTAAACCCTTTGGGGAGACCCCCTGGTGGAGCCATTCCATTGAGATGCAACATCAATTGCAGGATGCGATTCGCCGCGTTGCGGGTGGAGAGTTTGTACATTTCGAGGTAACCCATCCTGATAAGGACGGTAATTTACATTATGTCGATTTCTCGCTTTCGCCTATGACCGACCCCTCTGGCCAAGTTATTCTGTTGATTCCTGAAGGACGGGATATCACCGAGCAGAAGCGGAAAGAAAATGAGCTGAGGCATTATCGTCTTCATCTTGAAGAAGAAGTTCTACTGCGCACCAAGGAACTGCAGATAGCCAAGGAAAAAGCCGAGGTTGCGAATCAGGCTAAAAGTATCTTTCTGGCCAACATGAGCCATGAACTGCGTACCCCGCTGAATGCCATCCTCGGTTTCTCCAGCCTCATGCGCGACGACCCCTTGATTCCCGAGGGGCAACAGCAAAATCTTAAGATCATCAATCATAGTGGCGAACATTTACTGAACCTGATCAATGACATATTGGATATGGCCAAGATTGAATCCGGCCAGGTGGAACTGGATAACAGCCCCTTC
>JBNKWZ010000026.1:0-4769 GCA_050300015.1 Cellvibrionaceae bacterium
GCACACCTCTTCGTGGCTAAGCGATAAGGCTTCGGGTTTGTTGATATGAAGAACCACGTGGTGGTGGTTACTCATCACAGCGTAGGCGCATACGTCGATTGCAAAGACGCGCCCCAGAAGAAGAATGCGGTCTTCCACCCATTCGCGCCTATGCTCATAAGATCGACCGGAAAGTGCATCAAACCCACAGAGGAAAGCCCGGCGTACGCAGCGCGACATGCAATGGTAGTATGAAGTGGCGTCTAAAGAAACGGATTGGTGTCTGGGTGTAGGCATATCGATACTCCTTTATCAAATACTGTATTAACGTACAGCTTTCTTTGGTCTTCGTCAAGCGGTATCATGGGTGTCTTAGTTGGCTATTGCCAAGCAGCACGAGACGAGCGCCACCGTTAACCGCCAGCCTGTTCGACCCATCGCAGAGTCGTCTCTTTGACTGACAAGCACAAAGCTAACACTGCCAACTTTCAAATGGAGCGATGGGGTAGCTTACATCCATTGAGCTGTTAGCCAGAGATTATGCCGCCGTGACGAACCTTATTTAGAGCGGTTTGGGGCGATCTGTCGATGAAAATAGAGATTTGAGCGGTTAACGAGTGAGGGGGTATCGGGTATGATGCTTCACTGGAAGGGCAAAAAGGTAGTTTATTCTTCCTATATCCCGTAGACACTTTTAATAAAAAATAAAAGTAAAAATAAAAAGGGAATCCCAATGAAAAAAAACAAACACACTTTTGCCTGTTTTATAGGGAAAACAGGCATTATTTTGACACTGCTGTTGACATTTTTTAGCTCCGTGACTTTTGCATTCAAGCCGAACACGCATGTCTGGATAGGCCAGCAAGTTATCAATGACTTAGCTGATGGTCGAATTACGCTTGAAGTGAATGGAATAACGCGAACGTATGCGGTTAATCCAGCAGTAGTAAATGCAATCAGAAATAATCCTGATATTTATCGCATGGGCCATATTGGTCCCGATGCTGCACCCGGAATTTATGCGGGCCAAATGGCGATTCATCCTGGCACGGATGCGGTCGGGACCGATACCTGGGCAGAGGCACTCCATAATTATGTGAAAACGCCCGGAGAACGCGTACGCCTGCAAAGTTGGTATCAACAAAAAGATGCTGTCTGCGAATCCAAAAATTACAACCTCGACGAAATCTGGGGCTTTGTCAATTTATTTGTTGGTAGCGGTGGTTCGAGCTCAAGTGGTGGTTATTTATCAGCAGCCGATGAAATTGGTTTGTTGGACGCAATCGCGCGCGCGGTAAATGGTGATGACACAGTTCCCGACCTGAAATACGAAAACGATATTATTTCGCCTGAAGAGCTTGCCTACGAGAAAGGGTTTTACGGGCATATGGCAGGTGACGTGTTTGCACACACCTATGTTAACCACTATGCAGGCGACGTTTTTTCAATTTTGAATGGTGAAATGGAAACAGAAAAACGTCACTCAGCTGTGGAATCTTATATCGATAAAAAAATCCCATTAATGTCACAGGGTCAGCCCTATAATTTAGTGGCTTCTCCTTCTCAGTTTCTGGCAGAGTTTTTTATTTTCAGTGAAAACGCCGCAATGTTCGCAGAGAATTCACCGCATATTTATGCCGTGCATTCATTGAGAAAGGCCGTTCAAAATGCCGCATCAGATTGTATATGGACTGCCATTGATCGCTTTGCAAACCAGATTGCGGTGTATGCGTATTCCGGTTATTTGCCAAGTGAGGAACAAGCACAGGCTATCTCGAAAATCCAGGATTCTATTCACGGAGGCACCGCAGATATGGTCGAAACCATTGCTGATGCTTGGGTAAGGGTTGACGACGCGATTGAAGACAGCCATCGGCAAGCTTTCTCACTGATCAATGACAATCTTGATCGTATGGAAGGTCACATGTCGCAATTGGAACATGCGGAACGGGAAGTTATTCGCCTGGAAAATGTGATAGAAAATGAAATCGTGGGGCAAGTTTGTGATTATGAGCGCAGAGTTTTGCGAACCATTCCTTGCCCGTCATTTGATCCCTTTTGCCGCACTATAAGGCGATGGGTAACAGAAACCGGCCCTGCATGCAGTACGCATAGACTGTATCAACAAACTGTGAGATTAAGAGACGAAGCGATTAAACTTCGTTCAGACAGTTTTCAGAATTTTCGAGACGATCTGGATGATCTCGAAGAAACCATTGTCTCGATTCACGATGCAAACAAAGCAGTTATCAGGTTCATTGAATATATTGCAAGTTTGCCAAAGGATATCAGTCCTTTTCGTCGCCACTTAAAGGATTGGGAAGAAGATATTCGTGCGGCGATGGTTGCGTGGGTCGACGCCAATACAGAAATTATTACCAACGGTATGCGAGCCGCAATTAACCCTCCTGTCCCCGCTGACACGAATTGTTTCAAACTGCTTGGTGGGATTAGTGAGTGCACCGCAGATAATAAACTTGAACCGATTTTTGATTGGAAAAACGTTTGGGGACCAACCTTGTTGGGAATCCCTTCAGAGTTTACGCAGATGATGGACAGTTTGAGTGCGGCAAACGGACAAATATCGGCGGTTATTGATGGTAAATTACGGGACGGATTGATTACAGTCTCTGATCCCCTGAACCGTTTGATGCTTTTAACCATTGAGAGACAGATAAGTAAACAGCTTGCTGACATCGACATGGTAGAGCTCGCTCTCGATTTCACCGGCCAGGATGATTGGTTGGATGCGTACCGGGATATCCAGATGGTGTTTCACGCTGGCTTGAGTGTCGATACGATTAATGAAATTTTTTCGGAAGATACACTTGATTTGAGGCTGCGTATCTATGACCGATTCACCGATGTTATGGATGGTGATATGGGTATTACGCCTGGCTCATCAAGCAGAATGAATTGGCGAAATTTTCCGGTTATCAAAAACTCCGTCACGCTCGCAAAATTAAGTTTACTTGAAACTGAGCAGTTGGAATTACTCGCCTCGCATATGGGGATCGATACGAGTTCAAAACCGGTACCCGAAAATATTTTATTTGGGGCAATAAAAAATATCGATGGCCATGAATCGTGGAAATCTAAAGCAAATTACAGCGTTTTACTTTCGAGTTATGCTGATCGTTATGTTGATTTAAATAAATTTGCGTGTGAACCCAAATCGGTAACGGGCTACGGGCGATTAAAGTTTGGTCGTCCAGGGGGGCTAAACTTTTTGGGAGAAGGTGGCCATTACTTTCAACAACTTTTCGATATGCCTCTGTATGAATACGGAATGCCTGTCAGCGAATGCCCAGAAGATCCGTGTGGGCCTAATGAAGGAAAAGTCTTCAGCTCGAGCGCGTGTCGGGAAAACATTCCTGGTGTGCTTGTCAGTGCAGAATCTTACTGTGGTGCCTGCCCAGTACATTTGAGCAATTCGAATTACAATGGTTGTGTGAGTGTGTATTGTGGAACCAAAGCAGATCTTATTGGTGATCAGTCGCCTCCAAGCCCCCCGACGAATCCCAATCCGCCAACGAACACATCCAAAGTAGCTGATGTAAACGGCAACACTGTTTCACCAAGTACTTGTAGCATTGCGAAGCATACCGGCTTTGGTGGCTACGGCGGTGTCTTCGGATATGTTTATAAACTCAAGTGCAATTCCAGTTACGAAGAAATTTATATTGTTGAGGAAACAAACGGAGGAACATGCAGAGTTTCAATGTCGACAAGTGGTTACCGAGTCTCGGGCAATTGTGATCGTTATTCAGTTTACAGAAATTAAACTAGACACTGCCTTCACCGGTGGGTGAGGGCTGCTCAAGGCTAACCTCAGCCTTGAGCAGCCAATAAAAGACGAGGAAACAGAATGTTTTCTGGAACGCCTGGGAAACTTGCAAGTAAGCGTTTCGAAAGATTACGACATCTTCGAAACCATTGCAGAACACTGTGATCTAGAGCGACTGAAATTCATTCAGCAACATTTCGATCCCCTCGAGAAGATGCTGAACGCTGCTGACCCTCGAAATCGTAAAACAGTTAGCAAACGCGAATAATATATTAATAAAAAATATGAAGGGAGAAGGCACCCGTGCGTCCTGAGTAGGCCCAACGCTCGGCAAGCCATCCGTTGTCGTAATCCTCTGCCGAATTACAGTGGGTATAAGTTCGTCTGAGCAAGGGCTTGCCGCATTCAACCCGGATTTTCCAAGCCAATTACATACAAACCCACCGGGAATACAGTCTTAGTCAATTGATGTCGATCCCATTCCCTAAATTCCACCCAATCGCGGCCCTTGGTCTGATGTTGAAGACCAAGGGCCGCGCTTTGAAAGGTGACTGTTGCACAATGCTTGCTATTCGGCGCAAACACACCGTGATCGCGCGCCTTCTGTTAATACTGCATATGTATATAGTGTATTCGAAGACCTATCTGGTTTCATGGGCGTTGATTTACTTCAGTGTCATTAAGGGCTAAAACGACCTACACCACAATCTTTACTAGAGGCTATCTCAAAAATGTATTTTAGTTAACCATTATTTTAAAATATTCGCCTACATTTCAGTCATTTGGTGCGAATATGGAGCTAACAAAGCAACAATGGGAGTTGATAGAGCCCTTTTTTCCTGAAAAAGACCTTGTTCAGCAATCGAAAGGTCGTCCGAGGGTTCAACCAAGGCATATTCTGGAAGGCATTTTGTGGATTCTCAGAACAGGCGCACCGTGGAAAGATTTACCCAATAGATATCCTTCATACCAAACCTGCCATCGTCGCTATCAGGAGTGGGTA
>JBNKWZ010000027.1:0-404121 GCA_050300015.1 Cellvibrionaceae bacterium
TACCCACTCCTGATAGCGACGATGGCAGGTTTGGTATGAAGGATATCTATTGGGTAAATCTTTCCACGGTGCGCCTGTTCTGAGAATCCACAAAATGCCTTCCAGAATATGCCTTGGTTGAACCCTCGGACGACCTTTCGACTGCTGAACAAGGTCTTTTTCAGGAAAAAAGGGCTCTATCAACTCCCATTGTTGTTTGGTTAGCTCCATATTCGCACCAAATGACTGAAATGTAGGCGAATAGTTTAAAATAATGGTTAACTAAAATACATTTTTGAGATAGCCTCTAGAAATAACAGAACATCCAAGAGGAGAAGCAGGTAGCTCATCCATTGAAATGCCTCCGCAATAATTTGCCGCAAGAAGCGCAGCGTATCGCGGTCAAATTTATTGCTTTGTTAGATATTTTCTGAAGGATTGAACACGTCTAGATGCCTTGTCATAGACACCTTCTTTCCTGCAGATTTACAACCTAAAAAGACTTTAAAATCGGTACAGTTTTTAAAGATTGCTCCTCGATTATTAAATATTGATCGCGTAACCGCATCTTTATATTTAGGACGAAACGTAATATCTTTTTCGAATCCATTACTTACAATAAAATAGCTGATCCAAGAAATTAGATATTTATTTCTTTCCTCCTCATCTGACAGCTTATCCAAATACGATTCAAGATGACTCAATATCTCGTCCTTGTGTAAAGCGCCAAAGTTAGTTTTTAATACAGCTTCTAATATGGCGATAATTTTAGGGAATGCTTTCACCCTCAAATTCCCAAGCATAAGAAGCATACTAATCACCTTCTGTATATTCCAGGGGTATAAGACAATCTTTAGGCGACCGTCTTTCGTAGTAATATCAGCCAAAAATCGATCTATGACCCCTGTTGAAGGGCATTCCTTGTCTATTTGCAACACAGAAAGGTACAGCTCTCTAAATTCTTTCCAGGAATATTTAGCCTTTTTCCTAGGTTGAATAGAATGGTACTTTGATACCCATTCGCGAAATAGACCATCCGGCAATAGAGTAATATTCGTTTTGTCACCACTCAGTTCGAGATTAAATTCTTTTAATGCCGCCTGCAGTGCTTTGATTACAGCCTTACCATCTGATTCAGATTTAACCAATATTCTGTAGTCGTCCTTGAATCGAATAGCCTCACACTTGACACCCAGCTCATCAATCTTCTTTGTAAATATTCTATCGGCGCCTGTAGCCACCATCTCACCAATTAAATCCGAGACAACAGGTCCAATTGGCACACCGTTAGTGCAGCCATCATTAGCATTTTGAAACAACTTGTCTAATCTATTCCCGACTAAGTCATAGTTTTGCATGTTCTGAGGTTTTCTAATTTTCTTTTTGCCATGTATGGCCCAAGGAATACTATGCGTATATATTGAAGGATAAAAATTCTTGATATCGGCTTTAACTAAATGTGTATATTGGTAGGTTATTGAGGCTATATCATCATCGATCATACCAATAAATTCATAAATCATCCTTCCAGCCCGTAAAAATCCCAACCTCCCTGGCTTTCGGGAATCGATCGGAATGGGAAAGCTATATGACACAACCATACTATCTTTGTGAAAAATAGTATCGACTATTGTCTTCCAATTCTTAGTTATGTGATATGCAATATCATTGTGTATTTCTGGATGTATTACACCAAATGTCCGATCTGTTAATTCTGTTTTTGGAAAGTGAATTTTAATATATTCTGTCCTAGGCGGCCGAAATTGCGTTCCTTTCCTAGTTCGTTGGATAGATGTATATTTTTTTGGCCTATTAGGTCGATTAATAACTTGGAAGCAAGGTGGCACGACGTAGCTTTCTGGAAAATATCCAAAATCAAGAAGCCAAAAGTAGACCTCTTTCCAATCAAGGGATCTTGCTAGTTCATGCGTTACGCTTTTATGTTCTTTTACTGGGTTTCGCATTTAGCTATATTCCATCTAACGCCTTGCTCTGTTGCGGCCAAACCGGAGTGGCTTTTGTGCTAAAGTATAGCGGAGCGGAACGCACAAAAGCCGCGTAGGTTTGGACGTCAACAGGAGCAAATTGTTAGGCATTTTCTGCCTTCCTGTTTATTTTGAGTAGCACCCAATGTGCGGTGTAACCTGAAATTAAAGTGGGAATAAACCCAAACATAAAAATCATTGCTGCAGCTGCATAAATTGGTTTTGGCTTACCCACTATTGTTGTCGCCAAACTAACCAATAGCAAGGTTATAACAGCAATTGCAAGCGGTTGCATTGTTGGAAAACTGGATATTTTCTTTGCTAGTTGCACGTACCCAATATGTACAGCCCAACCTGCTAATCCCGGCAAAACGCTAAATAGAAAAACAATTTCTGCTCCACGACCACCCATCGTTGCCGCCACAAAAAATGAAATAAGAATAGTCATCAGCATCCAAATACAACCAACAGCGATAATAGATTTAACTCCCACGTGCAATCTCCAATGGGTGCCTTGTATCTTAGTTAATGCCTCACATCACCGGCAGCGAAAAGCAAAGCGACGAGGAACGAGGAGCGGCGCTTTTTGCTGTCCTAGTGTATGTGAATGTTATGCATTTTTTCCTACTTTCTCTAATAAGCTAAAAAACCATTCTCTAGTTTGACCATCGTAAGCAACATTCGAATAAACTTCAGCAAAGACATAATCTCCATTTTGAATGTTTTTTGTTTCCAGCAAAGATTTTCCTTTATCGTCAATATCTACAATTACGATAAAATTGGTGCCATATATGGCTTCAACCTCCTGAAGATCAACCTCATCATCGTCTATGTTAACAACCTTATAAATATTGCGCTTTACAACCTGTTTTATGTTTGGGTCTTGTGTTGTAGAAAAATCGAGCAAATGCGAAAACATGTTTTTTTGCTTCCATACTATTTCTTCGAAATTTCTAGCATCCATCTGTTTCATCAACTCGTTACTCAATTGCATGAAATCAGAAGCCTCCAGTGATGTTCCAATTGTATTTTTCAGGACCGATTTCAAATTATTCAAAACCTTTAAAGCATCTAATTGTAGTTGGGACTTATCTTTTTTCTTGAAATCTTGATTATAATGCAAGCAATTATTTCTTATTTTTCTTATATCATCGAGCAGCAAATATGACGTTTGATCAATTAAGCTTTCATTCTTCTGAAGTTTTAAACGGTTAAACTGGCTAACATCATATGTGTCGCCACGACGATTAGTTCCCGTGATATGCTCCTGTTTATTCTTTTTTAAAGAAAGGTATTTTGAGAAATCTTCAGCCGATACACATACCAGAGCAATACATCCTGTATAAAAACCTAATTCGTAAAGACTTTCAGCCTCTCTGACAAGGTCAATGAATGCATCAATTTCTTTGAGATAATAAATTTCTTCGATTTCCCACTTCCGTTTTGCAAATTCTTCTTTGTTTCCTGTAAACCAGTTTTCCAATACGGTTAAATATGCGCTTTTATCTCTACTTTCATAGTCTCTCCTTTTGCTTGGTTCAACCACATCATAATTGAATTTGTGAAAATTAATATACATAAGCTAGAAGTCCTTAAACTGCATAACGCCTTTGTCATTTGCGTTTTGGTTGTAGTGGAGTTTTGGGGCAAAGTGGCGAAGCCACCCCAAAACGGAGCGAAGACCAAAACGTCAAATGAACAAAATTGTTAGGCTTCATCTTGTCCATACCGGACATCACTCCAAGAACTCGTATCCACTCCTAGAGTATCTTCCATACACTCCACTTCTTCTGGTGAGCCGACCGGACTAACCAGTTCACAAATAAATGGAAATGACTCCGGTAGGGTTGCACCATCTCCACGCCTTAAATCCGAATTTGATCCCCATTGAAGGATGCATCCGATTGATCCATGTGCACGATACTTAATAACATCGTGATTAATCTCAAAGATTTCAATTCTGTCTGTATACACTTCCTCAATAGAATGGTGTGATGCAAGTTCATCTATGCCAATTATTGTTTCCATTAACGTCTGGTCAATAACAGCAGAGTCGATGTGTTCCCACAAGCGCCCAACAATAGCTTCTCTACACTCACCAATACTAATTAGAAACTCATAGAATGCACGAGTGGTTTCATTTACCAGATGTTCAATTTCTTCTTCGGGCAGATTAAAAACGTGTGGTTCAACATGCGTGAATTTACTGAGCTTATTAATAGACTTTATGAGTCGATTGTGAATGTTCTTCAACTCAAGACCTAGAACGTCTTCAATATAAGAGTTAGCAAGTCCTCCTTGCACGGCATAATATGATCTTTGCTTCCTAGTTATTCCATTAGCTTTATCAGTTTCGTTTTTATACCATGAACACCGAATAACATTCTCATCGGGCGCCAACCTATGCAAAACATGTCTTGTTAGCTCTCTAATTGCATATGCATAATTGTTCAGACGCAATGGGTTCGTCTTATCACTGAGATTCTTCAGAGCAGCACAAAACAATTCTTTTTCGAACCCCGGAAGTAATTCATTTTCTATTTCAATTAGCATCTTGCCCGCCCTGCCTAACGCCTTTGTCATTTGCGTTTTAGTTCATGGATTGTTTTGCGGTAGCGTAGCGCAAACCGCAAAACAAGGAACGGAAAATATTTCCGACTGGTTGCGATTGTTATGGCTTGTTTTTGCTCAAAGAATCCATGATCTCGAGGAATGAATTCTCAAAGCGTTCGGTTCCTGTAGGGCAGAAGACAGTGGACGTCTTGCCGAACAAGTTGGAGTGCAATGTATTCATAAGCATACCCAAGTCCGAGTAAACATTCTTTATCTCGTTCGGAGTTAAACCGTATTTTTCATGCAGAGATATTGACTCTGCTTTTGTATCCTTATGCGCAATCAACCTCGTTCTAATAGCCACCATGCTTTTCGCAACGCCAAAGTGTGGCGCCAGCACCCTGTCGATCTCGCTGACAAGATCGGATCGGTTGATGTCGCTAAGGCGCGATTTCAAATTTCGCATGCTGACCGTCCGTTCGTCGGTGTCAAAGATGCAACCAGCCTCAACGAACATGAGCTTATACAATCCGGACTCCATTACCTGAAAAAAGTCGCTACGTGCTCCTTTTTTCATCACGTGAAGATAATGGCTCCAAGCCTTTCCATCTCCCACTAGCGCAAACCAGGTTTGGTGGTATGCATATCCCGCCAGAACACTGTCTTTCAGCTTCTCAAGAAATTTTTCTAGCTCATCCATTTCGCATTTCCATAACAAATTATTCTACCGTTGCGACTATATATATTTTTGTCTTTATATATACCCATAACTATATAATTTTCTCCCGCAAAACTTTTTTTATAAAAATCAAAGGCATACAAACGACTGCCTGAATATATAGTCTTCTCGCAATTTATTTTTCTAGAGCCCGGTTATTTTGTGGTGCAGGGCGTGATTCTTTTGGGTACTTTTTCCAAAGTGCGTCCATGCACTTTGCCCTTCGGGGCATCTTTGATGCTCAAAACTGTTCCCGACCGTTTTGTCTTACTCGCATAAGACAAAAATACTTGGAGCATTTTTGATCGGCTTTACGCCGACCTGTAAGGCGAAGTAAATGGACTTACTTCGCAAAAGTACCTCGCCCGCAAGGCGAAAACTTGTCTTGCCCCACTCGCTATTATTTGGTGGCTAGCCACACTTGGGCTTCCTAGTTCTACTTGGGATTCACACTGCTTGATAAACTAACGTGCTAGGACTGCAATCAAGAAGATTTGGGTATTTTTCGCTGTTATTTTTATCAAACCCCACCGCTTCACGGTCACCCCTCTAAATATAGCCCGCTAAAACCACCCCGTCACGGTAATAATCACACAATATGGCGCGTAAATTACCTTGCGCGGTTCTTGATCTGAAGTGGCTAATGTGTAATGCATTGACCTGTGAGATTGCCGTGAGGAATGTAACGCTTCCAGTTATTTTCTAATCTTTTAGCATTTTCTCTATCGCACTTGACCTTAAAATCCCGTCACCAGGCCGAATGGAAGTGGGATTTGGTAGGGCAGGCGCGCATGGACGCGCGGCTGAGCGGTGGACGTCCTGGACGGACCTTCACCGCGACCTACCAAATCACACTGGGAATGAGGGTAGTCGCTTTGCGACCCGGGTGCAGGGTGCCCTTTGGATTGTTAAGGAGTTTGGGCAAGCAAACTCCTTAACTCGCCTTAAAGGCGAAACCTTGTCTTGAAACGTCTTTATTTTTCCAATTGCTCAAAGTCCTAAAGGCTTGTTTTTCTATTCAAGATTATTATCAACTTTACCCATCTCTTTCGCCTCGCTGGCGAGTCGGGGGAAATGCTTGCCCATTTCCCCCAACACCCCCTAGGGCACCCCAATGCCCCGGTCGCTGCGCGACTGCCTTCGCTCCAGCACCGATTTTACGGTCGGGCAAACGGGACATCCCTGTCCCGCCAGCCCTTAAACGCACATCCCGTGCGTTTAACCCCAAAATCAGCACCTCCACTCTGCGGGGATTAAGGGGGATTTGCAAAGCAACATCGGTACTTCATTTTCGCTTCGGCTCATATGCTGTTTTTGTTATTTACCAAAGTTAACTCAATAAGGCCTGTACTTTTTAAAGTATTTGGATTTGGAAGGGTTTTCAACCCCCTTGTGAGAGCTGAGCGGAAGTGAGTTTTTTTGGGGCAATCGCGCTGGATGCGCGATTGAGGAGTGGACGTGCAGGGATGCACCTTCACTCCGACCCATAAAAACTTGCTGGGAGCGAAGGCAGTCGCCGAGCATCGGCGACCTCGATGTAGGGTGTCATTGACGTAAAGGGATTTACTAATGCCGATGGGCGCATGGATGCGCAGGAATTGGCGCTTTGGGCTACGTTTCTTTAGACAAGTAAAGAAAGGTAGCTCGGCCGAAAGGCCGAAACCCTTTCCTTAAACCAACTTGCCATCAAGGCGAAAAATATCGCTTAAACCTTTAAATACTGCTGGAACAGCACAGACTCTAAAGCCTCTCGGCCAAGAGACCGAAACCTCTCCGCCGCAACCCCCTCACCCCACTCAATAAAACCAACGCCAAAAGGAACCTAACACCACTACCGCCTGATTTTTTCTTAGCTGCGACGGTTAACACCACCTCTGCCGTCTCTGACTGCGGTGGCATACCCGTATCCGTCACGGTAACGTTGACATGGTAATCGCCGGCATTCAGTCCTGAGGGGTCGAAGCGAAATTGGCTGGTGCTGCTGGAAAGGTTATGTAACCGCACGTCACTGCCAGACCAATCATAAGTGTGTTGGTCGTCTACATTGGGGTCCGACACCTGTGCCTGAATAATGACTTCCCCCTCTTCAGGGGTTATCGTTAGATCACTTTGGCCATTTTGTTCAATTTGTAATTGCACAACAGGGCTTAAGTTATCCATCGGATCTAACAGACGCACTGAGGCACTGACACCACTGGCATAATTCTTTTGTTCGTCATAGGCGAATACTACCAAATCGTAGTCCATACCAACGGTTAACCCCGTTAAGGTAAAATTTTCTCCCAGTCCGTTATATACCACCTCAAGCCCGCCCACATCACTTCCGGTTTCATAGCTTTGACCGTCCTCGGGTTGAGCACTGCTCGCGGGTGAACCCAATAATATCAACACACCATTCAAGTCTTCATCAGTGGGGTTTTGCCACATCACCTGAGCATTGGCATCGCCCGCCACAACCGCCAGAGCACTGACATCCTGCGGAGGCGTAGTATCGGTTGGGTTGGAGGTCGTGTTTTTCAGCTGGATATCAGCACAAGAGAAATAATTGCTCGGAGGTGAACGATCCAACATAACTTGAATCAGTTGCAAGGTGCATTGATCACACTCCATATCGGGCAACGTAATCGAGGCCGTGCGATAACGCTTACCATTAATGTCAGGAATATTATCGATGAGTACATAATCGTCAAAGCGTTGATCTCCAGACGGGGAAAACGCTATACGAAAATACCCCTGGTGATAGATGGTAGCCTCAAACTGTACTTCTACCGTTGCACCGGCCTCCAACACCACGGGGCTATTCCCTCGTGCCACGCCGCAAGGCCCCGATTTGATGCCATCGGACAAACTTCTGGGCTTAACCAGACCATTTGGGTCCCAACGAGTATGTGCGTTAGCGCCACAACATAGGCCCCACACACTCAGTAAGAACACACCTCTACACCATTGATGTTTCATTGTTTCCAGCTCCATCAGCTTTACGCCAGTTTTGACCGCTATATCATGCACACCATAGCGGTTTACCACTATAGTACCAGTGACCTTGATCACAGCCCGAAAAGAAATGAGGGAACCTATGGTGAGGAAATGAGGCAATATGCCGCACTAGTGGGCAAGCTTACGGTTTCTGATAGTTTTTTCTGCATTCACAAGGATCACGTTCAGGCTTTCTAGGGTAATAGGCTTTGAAACATAGGCATTGACACCGGCAGAAAATGCACGCTCTTCATCTTCTTTCAGCGCCGCTGCGGTCAACGCCACCACCCAAGTGAAGCGCCCCTCTTTGGAGTTCCGAATACGTTTAGTCGCCTCTAAACCATCCATTAAGGGCATTTGCATATCCATAAAAATCAAATCGAAAGGTGTCTGCAAAAAGGCATCCACCGCCAACTTACCGTTACCCACAAAAGTAACATCGATATAGCCCAATTTTCTCAGCATGGAATCCAACACCATCTGATTCACGGAGTTATCCTCCGCCACTAATATACGCGTCTTTTTGGTATTCAACGTTTCTTGGGTCATGGGAACTTTGCAAGCCTTATCACCCGAGACGATACAATACATGGCCTCCAGCAAACATTTGTAGCGCACAGGCTTTAACAAGCAAATATCCACATCTTTTTGATATTCTTTAGGCGCATTAATACTGCTCAGCAAAATAATAGGCGTTTGCACATGATGAGGATTTTTTTTAATCTCACGAGCAAAGTCTCCCCCGTGCAATTTCGGCATACAGAAATCCAGCAGAATTAAATCCACATCTTGATCATAAGATAAGTATTTTAGGGCTGACTCACCATCTACCATCAGTTTAGGGGTCGCACCCATCTGCAAACAATTTTTTTCCAGCACCATACGATTGGTTTGATTGTCGTCCACAATCAGTATTGTTTTTCCGCACATGGCGCTGCGCATAATTTCAACTTCCGGCTTGGGCTTAGCATCGGTATATTCCATATCCAAAGTCACCTCAACGGTGGTGCCTTCGCCAGGCTGACTGATCAGGCTTATAGTACCATCCATCGATTCCACCAACTTTTTACAAATCACCAAACCCAACCCGGTGCCACCAAACTCGCGGGTGACACTGTTATCGGCTTGCGTAAAAGCTTGAAACAGTTTGTCTTGTTTGTCTTGCTCTATGCCAACGCCTGTATCTCGCACGGTCACTCGCAGCTGACTCATATAGCGTTTAGTGTTTTTGGATATTTGCTCAACCTTTACCAGTATTTCACCCGTGTGTGTGAACTTAATGGCGTTGCTAACCAAGTTACTAAGCACTTGCCTCAACCGAGAAGAATCACCTTTCATGACCAGCGGTACAGTCGGGCCCACCAAAGCATTAACTTCTATGTGCTTCTCTGCTGCGTCCTTAGTAAATAACTCCAAACAATGCTCCACAACATCTCGCAGCTCGAACTCCGAATGCTCAAGCTCTAACTTGCCAGCCTCGATTTTGGAGTAGTCCAAAATATCGTTGATTAACACCAAAAGGGCATCACCCGAGGTTTTGATGGTACGCACAAACTGACGTTGAGCCTCATCCAACTGTGTGTCAGCCAATAACGAGGCGCAACCAATCACACCATTCATAGGCGTGCGAATTTCATGGCTCATGACGGCTAAGAACGAACTCTTGGCCTTGCTGGCCATTTCTGCCTCTTGTTTGGCATGCTCCAAAGCCATTTCAGAATACACCTGCTCGGTAATATCTCGCGTGACACCCACCAAACCTATCACTTTGCCACCGGCTCCTTTCAACGGTGTTTTTATCGATTCAAAATAATGTTCTTCGCCTTCACTGTCCCAGTTGTGTTCGCGCTTACGCCAAACACCACCCTGCTCCATAATTTGCTGTTCTGCCTCATAAATTTTGCGCTTATCTGCGTCGGGAATGCGCTTTGAGTCTAGGTCGGTGGTACCCAGAAGGGACTCAATCGAACGTTCACCGTGATACTCACAGAATGCCCGATTCCCCCCCAGTATGCGCGATTGCCGATCTTTGAAGTAAAAGAGATCTTCTAGCTGATTCTGCATAAACAAAAAGAAATCGGCTTGGCGCTTGACGGTCATAATGGATTCGTACTGATCGGTAACATCCATCAAACAGATACAACCGGACTGACGCCCGGTGGGGTTAAACGCACACTGCAGCCAAAACTGGCAACCTTCTGACGGGATAAAGTGAATATTCTTTGAAAAGGCTTGCTGCTCACTTAAAGCAGCAATGAATTGCGATTGAAAACTTGGGTCTTCAACGGCATCCAGAAACAATGCCGGTGATGCCAAAAGCGCAGCCTCAGTGCACCCCATAAATCGTGTTGACCCGAACACGCATTGTGTAACAACCAAACGCTCACCTTGTAGGTCAATGCATAAGGTCACAACGGGGATGTGGTCTTTCAGGTTCATAAGAAATTGCCAGAGCTTTTAAACAGTGTAGAACACCTCTGTTTAGCGACACTCTAAATGGCAAAAATCCGGCATGCTTATTTCGCATTCACATAGCGCAACACAACACCCGTATAAAACCTTATAAAACAACGCGTAAAAGTATCATTACGCGCCATCAGTTTTGCTGCGGGCTCTAAACCTTAATCACAGTAACGCACCCGTTCAGACTATTGGCAAGAGATCCCACCACCTGGCATCAAAAGTACTTTTCGCAGGGTAGGCTTCGGTTGCTTGGCACGATTAAACAATACTGGATACTCACTTAAAAACCTATTGATTGACCCAGCAATGAATATTGCCGGGTTAATAAAATACGCATTCTAAAAATAGTAAACCCTTTCTATACCGCTCCTAGCCGCGGAAGCGCCACCCCTCCAAAACCAACCACTTCATGGCGCCATTATTTTCCGGCGGTATTGACAGGAAGCCGCTCGAGAATCACCGCGGCACCGCCCGCGCGTGCCAACGCTAACAACAAGGTGTCTTTCTCGGTAACTTTCAACTCCCGATAGTGAATAGCATCAGGCGCATCACCGTCTTCCCAAATGGATGCCTTGTAGGAGCCGGCAGGCAAAAACGTAAGCTGGACCGGCTCGGTCACACGCCCGTCTTTCTCACCTGCTCGCATGGCACCCACATACCAGGTGTCACCCTGACGTCGCGCTAGAACGATGTCTCGTGCCGGCTCGCCAGACACAAAACGCGTTTCATCCCAGACGGTGGGTACGCGCTGAATAAAGTCGAAACCAGCGGCATTGCGATACGCTTGTGGATCGTCGGAGACCATTTGCAGTGGGCTGTCGTACACCACGTACATAGCCAATGCCTGGCCTCGTGTACTTTGTACGAATGGCATAACCGCCTGAACCTTGAACTGCTCGGGCTTTACATGCCTGAAGCCTCCCGGGGTATAGTCGATTGGACCAGCCAGCATCCGTGTATAGGGCAGGATCAGATTATGCTCCGGGGTTATTCGTGCAGACATTTTGTTCCACTCAGCACCCAGCAGTCCCTCCTGGGTAATGTAGTTGGGGTAGCTACGCTGCAGACCATCAGGAACGAAAGCACCATGAAGATCCAGCAGTAGGTGACGCGCGGCTGTCGCTGCGGCGATACGCTGGTAGAAGTCCACCATTTCCTGATCGTCGCGGTTCATAAAGTCGATTTTCACCCCCTTAATACCCCAGCGAACATAGGTGTCGAGCACTTCATCCATTCGCTCCGCCACGTGTTTCCAGTGTGCCCACAAAAGCAGATCAACGCCTTTGCTATTCGCATACCGCACCAAAGCCTTGATATCGATCCCTTTGGTTGGTTGGGTAATGTCGGTTTCAGGCAGCGCCACCCAGGCCTGCGCATTGGAGCCCAAGGCCCAACCAGCATCAATTAGGTAATAAGGAAAACCTGCCTCGGCGGCAAAATCGATGAAGCGGCGATAGGCCGCCATGTCCGGCTTCATCCCTTCTAGTGGGCCCGACCACCAATCCCAGGCGGCCTTACCCGGCTTGACCCAGCTAAAGTCGCCTTTAGCATCCGGGTTCAAATTTCCCACCAGCGTGGACTCGATCAAATCACCCGCACGGTTGCCCATCACCACCACTCGCCAAGCGGTCTGTAAACCTAAGGCCGACTGAAATGCCGCACCCGGCCGATTGGGCACACGGGACAACTGTACGCGTAAACCTTGCTTCTCGGGCACCAATGCCGCACCGGTATAGCCACGAAGATTGGCCTGGGTGATGGCATAGGCTGTTTTTCCAGATGGGCTTTTACAAAGAAGTGGTACGTCATAACGAACACCTGCTTGTAATTCAGACACTTTGCGATGTTCATAATCCGCTTCGTGCGCATTGTGCGCCACCGTCACCAAACAGTTCGGGTCCCCGCCTGGGACGAAGCTGGTAAGCTCACCTTTGAGATTTACTGGACCGTCCGTATTCATGCGATAACGAAAAGCGACGCCGTCATTGTATGCGCGCAGATCAATCAACAATTGACGCTTATCGCCTCGCTTTTCCTGAAAAACCAGCGTTGTGCCACGATAGTGATCAAGCGCCACCGATGCTTTAGTGGCGAGCAGGGGAATCGAGCGTGCCACATCAACATCACTACGCGACTGTAACGCCAGTCTTTGCAATTGTGGGGCGCCATCCAACACCAGCCCCAAAGGCGATGATGCAATCACCGTCTCGCCACTCCGGGTGATAGAAAAATGGCTGGCATCTGGGCTAACGCTAACAGCAATGCTGCCGTCTGGCGATTCCAGCGTCGCGGAAGCTGCCAACAGAGGCCCAGCGGCCATTGTAGTGGTCAACAGGCATAGCGTGATGACGCATTGCTTTATCATCGAATTTTCCTCGGATCGTTGAAATGATTTGGGCTCTGACATTAACTGCAGAGGCGAATATCGAATACAAGCCTAAAACCCCGCCCCAACCCGACTGGGCATGACTGATTCGCACATCAAGTTGGGCATAAAGGGGCTTCGCAAAATGGTAAGCGCCTACACTGAATTTAGGCACCAGGGTCAGAAGGGCTGACCAGTCCCGAGCCGTATCCACATCTATTGAATAGCTCAGAGACAACACAAAGCCCAGTAAGCCAACCCCCTAAGCTACCGGTGGCGTTTAATTAAAATCAATACGAAATACGGTGGCCAGCTCATCCATATTGTTAGCCGAAGGCGTCATCAACTCTAGCTCATTTTCCACCACTGACCAGTCCAGGCTCGTTTGCTCACCAACAACAACCACTCGCTTTATCGGCGGTGAAGACGCGTCTATAAGATGCTGAATTCGCAGCGGTGTATGCGCTGGAGGCATACCCAATAGATAAACAAAAACAGATTTTCCATCCTTCGATTTAGAAAAGCGTATATCTTTATCGCTGTATTGAATGGTAGCGGATTGTCCACCAAAGTGGCCTTCCTCAAACTCTGCGGCCCCATAACCGAAAATGTTGTAGGCCCTGGTTTCATAGACCGCTTCTTTGTGCTTATCAATCCACTGACCAATACGAGACAGTATCGCGCGCTGCTCTTGTGGTACGACACCATCGGCTCTCGGTGATACGTTTAGTAAAACAATTCCTCGCTTACTCCACACGTCTATCATATTTCTGATGATGGTCGAAGGTTCTTTATAGCCCATGCCTTCGGTATAACACCATGACCCATGACTTATCGTAATATCCGTCAGCCAGTAATCCTGGGAAATTTCGGTTTTACCGCCCTGCTCTATATCAAGCACACCAACATTGGACGGCAGGTCCTCCTGCTTGTACGCCACCAATGGTTCTTGGTTATTACTTACGCCGTGATTAAAGTGATGTGCAACCACTTTTCGTCGTAAGCTTTCCGGAATTCTATCGAGCCAAGAGTCAAACCAGATAATATCGGGTGAATATTTATCAACGACTTCATTGACCTGAGACATCCAGTATTCGTGGAAAGCCTGCTCGGGCATATTGCCATATAACTTGCGCAGCTTTGGGTCGGTTGTGGCGGTGATAAGATCTGGGTGATAAGGATAATGGCTGTTCCAACCGGCATCAGGACGACCTTGATCTGCCCATTCCGATGGATTGTCGGCGTATCGTTGTAATGTTCTTGCGTGATGAAAAGTGGCTATTGTTTTGAGCCCTCTTTTTTTGAGCTCTTTATACAATAAACCGGTTGTGTCCTTTTTCGGCCCCATGTCTTTAACATTCCATGGGTTGACGTCACTGTCCCACATCGCGAAGCCATCATGGTGAGTGGCAACAGGCCCCGCAAATTTTGCCCCCGCACTGGCAAACAGCTCTGCCCAACTACTCGCATCAAATGATTGCGCCGTGAACATGGGTATAAAATCATGATAATTAAACTCAGATACAGGCCCATAGGTTTTACGGTGATGCTCATAAACCTTTCCACCCCATGAATCGCCGGGAACGTTCAAGTACATCCATCGTGGGTACCATTCACTGTCAAAAGCAGGGACGCTGTACACCCCCCAATGAAAATAAATGCCGAGCTTTGCATCTTTAAACCATTCCGGTTCCTTATTGTTTTTCGCCAGCGACGCCCAATCCTCGGTATAGGTCTGAGCCGAAGGAGTGCCTGCATTCTTCGGCGCTCCATCATCGCGTCTATCACACGCAACGAGACAGACCGTGAAAAAAGTAGCCAAAAAACACAGTTTTTTCATACAAAACATCTAGTGGAATTCCTTACTTCAACACAATAGAAAGATCGACATTTTATCATCAAAACATCAATACAATTCGCCTTCAAGCCACTGCCCAAAACGTCAAACCCTGCGCAAGAACCCCTGCGAGCTGCGTGCATCACGAAATGAAACTGGATGCCTATAGCAGAGTAATACCGCCCACAAGACAACCCTCTGCATGCCCATTGGACTTATTGGCTACTTGGGGAGAATAAACGTAAGATTTATCGCTTTTTTACTGGGTTACTATTAAGCCGGCACGTCTTTGTGCCGCATTAACCCAACATAAAAGATTGCCGGATTAATAGAAGGAGAGTTTGAAGTGTGTGGTTGGCAAAACCCTAACGAGACCTCATCTGAGCACTGACAACACCTTCGGGAAGCCCGATACCATCACGCCGAAACCCATCGAGCTATACGCAAACGACACAACCGCCGCGCCAACAGTGAAAGAGGCTACATTGCTGCTCATTGATATAGACCCATTTTCATAGCAATTGAGATGTAACCGTTTACAACTTTCGCCTTAAAGATTGCACATGCTTGCCTTTAATTCGTGCTCCGTAAGGGCTCCCAGTTCACAATTAATGCTCAACTCGCGTCACAATTGTGATCCGCTCGCACCTATGGCCAGCCGCATTGCAGTATGATCGAATTATCAGACAAATGTAACCCCAGGTATCTGTTGTCGCAGCGCTGTCAGTCGCGCGCTTGAGGTTGCAGTCGTATTAGATCTCACAAAATAGGCATATGCATGACAATTAGATCACTCGCACTCAGCGTATTGCTGATGAGTTTGTTGGCCTGCGGTGGCGGGCAAAATACGGGTTCATCCAGCTCCAGCAGCTCATCCTCCAGTTCAAGTAGCTCATCCTCTAGCTCAAGTAGCAGTTCATCGAGCTCAACCAGTAGTTCAAGTAGTTCTAGCTCTTCCTCCAGTTCTAGCTCTAGCTCTTCCTCTAGCTCTTCCTCTAGCTCTAGCAGCTCGGGCACGATCACCGGCAATTTGGTATTGGCCATTAATGTGGGCTCCAATACGCCTGCCACACTTGATGGTGTTGAATATCAAAAAGATCGCTTTAGCACCGGAGGCCAATCCAACGCCACCCCAGACCCTATTGCCGGTGTCGACGAAGATGCGCTTTATCAAAGTGAGCGCTACGGCACGCTGACCTACGATGTACCTGTGACCAATGCCACCTACAGCGTGGTGTTGCATTTTGTGGAAATGTACCAAACCGCCGCAGGCACGCGCACCTTCAACGCCACCGTGGAAGGACAGTCTGCGGCCAGCAACTTGGACATTTTTAGTGAGGTAGGACACGATACAGCGTTAACGCGCATCGTTTCGAACGTCCAGGTTTCAGACGGAACCTTAACCATTGAGCTAGACTCCGTGGTTGAAAACGCCACCCTCAGTGGCTTTGCCATCTACTCTGCCGACGGGGGTCAATTCATTGAGCCACCCGCCCCGACCATCTGCCCCGCCAGCGGACCTTGCAAAATTTTGCCTTTGGGGGATTCTATTACCGATGGAGTAGGCTTTAGCGGCGGCTATCGCGTAGAGTTGTTTCGAAAAGCCATCAACGCCGGCAAAGACATCACCTTTGTGGGCAATAGTAACAATGGTCCGAACACGGTAGACGGTCGTTCATTCCCAACAAACCACGAAGGGCACAGCGGCTGGTCGATTGATGAGATCGCGGGCATCGTGCCCAACCCAGCACTCAATGGTGACCCCGATATTATATTACTGATGATTGGTACCAATGATACCTGGAAAGATGAAGGCAACACGGACCCAGCGAGCATGCAACGCAAGCTCGGAAACCTGGTGGACAAAATTGTTAATAACCAACCTGATGCACTACTGGTAGTGGCACTGATTACACCCCGTTATGATTACGCCGAAGGCTTCGTCGCGCCCTACAATAATATTATTCCGCAGGTTGTTCAGCAGCGCGCGGACATGGGCTTCAATATCATATTGGGTGACCAATTCAACGGCTTTCCGCGAAGCGGTATGCAGAGTGATAACCTTCACCCGAATGAAAGCGGCTACAACTGGATGGCCGGACGTTGGTTTGAGGCCATCGAATCCTACTTGCCATAACCTGCGCACCCTGACCCTATGCACGTCAAATGGGTCAGGGGCATTATTTTTTGCGGTTCACATATCGGTTTAACATCACCACCACGGCAATCATGACGCCCAAACCCAAAACCGTATACAACAACTGCAAGTCCGCCTCACTCATCCCTTTCCGTTCTGTCGAATCCGATGGCTCAAGGAGGCTTTTTGCTTTGTCTCCATAGCCTTTGGCATTAACGATTTCCACTTTCTGGCCAGAGCGGTTTTGCGATTCCGGTGCGCCAATAACCACATCTACTGACTTAACCGTATCATCCACTGCTTGCGGTTGAGTTTCGGCCTCACCAGCCGTTGACGACGACGCTTTGGCCATAGTGACTTTTCTCACTTTTACTTTTTGAATTTTGTCCGAGCTGTTATCACTGGCGGTTTCGTTTAACGCGTCTTTGTCAGCCAAGCCTTCGGGCTCGGCTTGAGCCTGCACGCTAAGCGGGTATATTTCTGTCACTTCGGCGGCGATGGCATCTGAATCAAACCGCTTAAATTGTCGCTGGCCTTTTTCCAAAAGTGACCGAATGGGGGAAAACTCTGCAGGCGACAGCGCCAAATATTGTTCGTTTTGGCTCAGCCAACCATCGCCCACTTGAACTTCCAATACCCCAGTGGGCGTGACGTACAATAAGGTCCAGAAAATCTCCTGCGATGCGATGTGGTTACCATTTTCAGAACTCAGTTGCCCTTGATAGTGCAGCATAGTATCTAACAACAAGCCAAAATCCGATTCGACCTCTACAACATTTTCTTCTGCGAGTGGCAAATAAACTTGATACCCCTCCATGGAGGCCTGAATGATTTTCTTCGTTTGTGAAAAATCCGCAGGTGGACCCGCCAGTGAAAATTCAACAGGGCCAAGCGCTATAACCCCCAGTAAAAAAGGTGCGCATAAAAGTTGATTGTGCTTCACAATGTGGAATAAAACTTTCTGCATTCCAAATATACATTCTTTCATACAAATCACTAAAGCCGTCATTGCAGCCAACCAATTGCTTTTCGGTAGGGCATTGGGGATTTAGGCCAAGCTCAAAAATAACGGTGGCTTGACTATATTCACCAACACTAAAGGTCTCCTCCGGCCATAAAAAGCGGAAGATATGCTAGGGAACCTCTGGTCAAGCCCCAATGACTTCTCGGCTTGGGCTCCCTTACATATAAAGCCTTGATGGGACTTCTACACGCAGAAGTGTCGCCACATTACTTGGACTAACGTCCAGTATTATTGTAGGTCACAAAAGTGTCATAGAAGAGGTTTATGGGAAGAGGCTAGTGCTTTTTGGGCCGAGTCGCACAACCTAGGGCTTGTTAATACTCTTTCGATGATTCCCATGACCCCACTTTCGTCCAGCAAAACAGAAGGCGTGTGGTACAGCAGTCTACATAAACGGCTGACAATGCGACGGTGTGAGAAAATGGGGTCAGCCCTCGGGATTGCGGCTAAAAAACCTCACTCGTCGTTGCTCGTCACTTATTTGGAATAAAAAAAGGCCACCCCACAATAGTGAGGCGGCCTTTTAATCTGCAACGTGATGCAAGAGGGCTTACCAGTTGCGGATTTTCTCTTTGACATAAAGTCCCGTCGCGGTGAGATCACCATCCTGCCAACCATTGGTGGCATTGGCGTTGGGCTTGAGTATAGACGCGCCCTCAACCTTATCGCTAATGGACCAGTTTGCGTGACTGATATTGTTCTCGTACAAGAATTGCAACCACGCATCAGATTCCGCCACATCCAAATCACCGTCACCATCGGCCTCTACCGTTCCCCATTCAGTGACAAACAGCGGAATGCCATTCTTCAAAGCCGTGCGCGCACGATTGCGTAAATCTTCTTTATGATCTACCGCGTAAAAATGCAAAGTATAAGCCACGTTCACGTCGTTAATAGGATTCTCTGAAGCCTCATCAACAAATTGTGAGTAGAACGGTGTACCCACAATAATTAAGTTATCAGGGTCTATGCTTCTAATTGCTGCAATCACAGGCTCAGCATAAGCCTTAATGGCAGACCAAGACGTTTTATTATCCCAACCACACATAGCCGTTCCGGTAGGGCAATCGGGCTCGTTATACACCTCGTAAATCACATTGTTATTTGTGCCATAGGTCGTTGCCATTTCTTTAAAGAAGGCAATTGCTTGGCTTTGATAATCCTCGGCGTTGTGGGTGTGCCAATCAATGATCACATACATATCATTGGCAATGGCGGCATCCACCACCGTTTTAATACGGTTAAGATTGCCGGTGGCGTCATCAAGGTACCCGTCTTCAACTTCCACACCCATGACCGCTCGTACCAATTTCGCCCCCCAGTCACTCTTGAGCGTTTCCACCACACCTTGGGTATAAAATTTGCCGCCCTCTTCCATATAGTTAGACCAAAAAAAACTCATTCCCGCGATACTGCCGGGTTGGCCGCCAAACAATACTTGATTGCCACTGGTGGTAATCGGAGGCGTACCCACAATATTGTCACTGCCGCTACCTGAAGGCGGTGGCGGCGTTTTACTCGGATCCCCACATTGGCTGCCAGCATAAAGCCCAATGTCATCCAATTGAACATCACCACTTTGAATACCCAAATTAAACGTTAAGCGCGAAGAACTATCGGTCACATTCGCCACAAACGGAATGTCAAAAGCTTGGTAACTCGATGTAAGTGAGAATGTCTTGGACTCAGCAGGGATAACACTGAGGTAATCTGGCGAACCACCGCGATCGATATTAACTGAGATACTGCGACTCACGGGTGACTTGGCTTTGAAGCAGACAATATAAGGCTGGCTTTCGGTAACCGATACAGTATGAATGACCTGCACATGCCAATTTTCTGCAGTGGTACTGCTGATACTGACACTGACTTCCCCATCCCAAGTCACGGGGGCGACAACACCTTCAAATAGGCTCGCATAAAAGAGGTCTTTGCCTTCTGAGAAGGTACCGTTGGAATCGAGCAAATTGCCAATATCACTACCACCCGAAGAGCTGCTAGAGCTTGAGGATGAGCTGCTGCTCGATGTCGAACTTGAGGATGAACTCGAAGAGGAGCTTGAGCTACTTGAAGAACTGTTCGAGCTGGAAGCACTGCTTGAACTACTCGAGGAACTACTCGAACTTGAACTGCTCGATGAACTGGAAGAACTTGAGCTACTGGATGTGCTACTTGAGCTTGTACTACTGCTCGACGAACTGCTGGAACCTCCCGCCCCACATGCACTGAGCAGCCCCACCATCATTGTAAAGGCACACCATTTTAGGGGTGTATTTCTCGCTGTAATTGGAGTCAAATTCTTCATATTATTATTTTCCAGGTGGCGCCACACTCAGTGTCTACCGGCGTTTCAGCCAATGATGAAGACTCTAGGGTCGCAGTAAGTTACAGCGATACTCCCAAAGCACTTCCAAAACACCGCGTGCAAGGGGTTAAAATTTGAGCGGACAATATAAACCGAACCGATTGAGAGAAACAACAGCTACTTTAGTACCAGATGCGCAATTAAAGTATGAATCGTCTTACAATTAAATGTGCAATAGATCAGCAGCACGAAGGTTTGCATGGGGTACGACTACGCCAATTTTATTTAGCTTGTATTTCTTTAGGTAAGACTGATAACGCTCCCATCCCTATTCAGTCGGAAGCTTGCGAAATCTTGCGCCAAGGCTAAATTGCCCGGATAAAACGCCAATGCCTCTTGGTAAATAGGGTGGTGGGTCACAGGTGTTTTGTTAAGGCTTGGATAGCGCGCGCTAAAGTGCGTCAAAATTAGATTGGGAATTTGAGCCTGCTCGGCAAATTTGGCAATAGACTTGGCCGTTGAGTGTCCATGAGTATGCCCCATTTTGGCAATAGCATCTTCAGTAAACGTGGCCTCATGAATGAGCAATTGACAACCTCTGGTCATCGAGACTAAACAGTCTGGAGTATCATTATCGCCCCCCACAATAAATTTTCGGGGCGCGCGTAGAGGGTTCAAATAATCAATACTCTTGTAGGTCTGATGATTAAAAACAAAAGTGGGTTTCGTTTTGACCTGCCCCCAAAGCGGCCCTTGCGGAATACCATCGGCTTTGAGTTTTTCAATATTTAATTCAGCGTCCACCACCTGCTCTTCAAAACAATAACCAAATGAAGGCACGCGATGAGACAAGGGAATAGACGTAATACGCCACTGATCCAAGCTACCACAGTAATGCTCTGACGGTTCAAATAGTAAAGGAAAGGTTAGATGCAAATCGGTGTGTTTTTGGGTAGCCACCAACCACTGCTTAACCCCCTTGGGCGCAATAATGGTCAACGGCGCTTCACGGCCCTGCATGGCTGCACTGGACAATAACCCTGGCAAGCCAAAGCAGTGGTCGCCATGTACATGGGTTATGAATATGGCGCTCAACTTTGCCAGTGACACAGGCGCTTTTAAAATTTGATGCTGGGTGGCCTCACCACAATCCACCAAAAACCACTGTCGCGAGCGAGGCTCAACCAAAGCTAAAGCGGTGACATTGCGGTGTAGGGTTGGCACCCCCGCGGAAGTCCCTAAGAATAGAAATTCCATCTGTCATTTATCCAATGATTTGGGTACACGCGCCTCAACCCGGAGGATCTACACGACTAAAGTCACTTGAGAGACTGCGCGCTACAACCACCTCAATTTTTTGCAAACCAACCCGCAGCGGCAGCCACTGACACCATCGCGCTCACAGAGGCCACTTTTAACAAGGCCACCACATCTAAAGTGATCACGGCATTCACCACGCCCACCCAGGGTACTAGGCTGGCAGCGCACACCAAAGCCGCCCACGGCAACAAGGGCAAACGGGGCGCCCCAGGCAACCTTGCACACACTTGACGACTAAAGCCATCGCCGGCGATATAGTCAGTACTGTTTTTTAAATTTTGACGCAAAAACCCGTCAAAGTCGTTGTCTCTTTCAGAACTCATTCAGGCCTCCAGGCCGCCCGTAACTGCCGCGGTTCACGTGGGTTTTTAAGGTGCCGAGCGGTATATGCATGATGGTACTCGCTTCCTCTTGTGGAAAGTCCTCTTCAAAACACAGCCCAATGGCCACTTGCTGGGACTCACTCAATTGGGCCATAGCCCATTGTATATCGCCTTCGCACATGGTGCGGGTTTGCTCACAGGGACCGGTTTCGTGGGGATATTCATCTAAGGTGGCCCATTGGTTGTCTTTCTTGCGGCGTCGGGAGACCGCCAAGTTGAACACCAAGCGGCACATCCACACAGAGAACTTTGCCTCGCCTCGGTACCCAGGTAACGCCGCATAGGCTTTGATCAAGGCTTCTTGCGCCACATCGTCCCCTGCAGCCCAATCATTGCGGCAAAGGCGCCGCGCTGTTTCATGATTTTTCTCCATATTAGGTACCGGTTATGGGTATGACGCTGCAACCCTCGCGTTTGGATTCAGCTTTTTTCAATTTTTTTACCCGGTGGCCTTGCGATCAACTGGCGTCTGTTTCCTCCCAAAACTTGAGCGACGGCTTTTACTCGTTTCCTCACCCAGCGCTCTAACTCGGTCTACACTATAAGCCTAACCACCGTGTTGAACTCTGGAGCACCATGCGATACCAACTGGCATCTCTTTTCGATTCTACCTTACGACTGATGGGTATTCGCAGTATCCGTGCGCAGTTCTCGGTGGCTTTTTTTATGATTTTTGCGTTCACGCTGGTTAGCTTTATTTTCCGAGTAACGCAGCTAACCGACTCGAGCGAAACCCTCAATATCGCTGGCCGCCAGCGTATGCTGTCACAAAAACTGGCCAAAGAAGTGTTGTTGGTCCGATCAGGCGCTCTGAGCCCTGCGACACTCCAAACCACCATCCAGCAATTTGAACGTAGCCATCAGGCGCTTTTGTCCGGTGATCGCACCCTTAAGGTGGACAAGCCCTCCACGCGCGCCATCACCTTACAACTCGAGCACGTGGGCGAGTTGTGGCGTACCTTTAAGCCCCTAGTGCAGCGCCTTGCCAATGATACGGACAGTAGCGAACTGGATAGGCTCGGACCAGAAAGCATCACGTTACTTGAGGAAATGAATAACGCCGTTAACATGATGTCTGCAGAAGCTTCGCGACAATATCAAATACAGCAATGGTTTATGATCTCCATGCTCTGTTGTACGCTCATGATGGTACTTATCAGCCGATTTTTAGGGCTGCATTGGCTAATGGACCAAATTGCTCTACTGCGCGACCGGCTGCTGGATGTGGGGCAACGTGATTTTTCAAAGCCGATTAATGAAAACGTGTCCGACAATGAAATAGGCGAAATTTTTGAGGCCTACAACGCCTTGCTAGCCCATGTGGGAGATGTGGTTCGTCAAGTACAATCGCTCTCGCACCAACTGGAGAGCCAAATCTCCAACGTGGCCACTGCTGCAACTCAATCGGAACGCAGTGTTATGGACCAAAAAAGGGAAACAGATTCTGTTGCCTCGGCCATCAATGAAATGTCGGCCACGGTAATGGAGGTGGCCAGGAACGCCGCCAACGCAACAAATGCGGCGACCAATGCCAATAAAACCGCACAACAAGGACACGATATCGTAGAGCAAGCAAGCCAGACCATCGCCCAAATGAGCCAGCAGTTAAATGGCGCGGCCTCCGTAATGCAGCAGCTTGATCAAGACAGCCAAGAAATTGGCAAAGTACTTTCGGTTATCACGGGTATTGCCGAACAAACCAATCTATTGGCCTTGAACGCCGCTATTGAGGCTGCCCGCGCAGGGGAGCAGGGCCGAGGATTTGCCGTCGTGGCAGACGAAGTTCGAACGCTCGCCAGCAAAACCCAGGAGTCCACCGAAGAAATCCGAACCATCATTGAGCGCTTGCAACACCAAAGCACCAAAGCGGTGGAAGTGATGAAACGCTCTAGCGCCCAAGCCTCTGAGGGCGCAGAACAAACACGTCAAGCCAATCTTTCGCTGGAATCCATTGTCGAAGCTGTTGGACACATCTTAGATATGAGTAATTTGATTACCACAGCCGCAGAAGAGCAAGCCACTGTGGCCAACGAGGTGGATGGCAATATTCACAGTATCGCGGGCGCGGCAGAAGAAAGCAGTGCCATGGTCTCGGAATTGAACCAAGCATCATCTCGCATGCGCGATGACGTACTAGCCCTCAATCAAGCGGTGGGGTCACTAAAAGTTCAATAGGGGCTGCAATGGAAAAGTTCGCTCAACCCTGTCAGGTTTCATCAACCACGCCTATCAACACAGAAACGCTAGGGGCCCCGCTGATTCGAGCACATGACGCCGAATTCACAAGACGGGAAAAGCGACAGCGCCAGTATTTTAGGCCGTGCCATAAAACCGATAGGAGGTCTATTTTATGGCCAGGTTAATGGTCGCTTATCGTTTTCATTTCAGCAATCAGTAGTTGGCCATTGATGTCCAAAAACGGGCAGCTTTTCACCATATCTTGTACGCTTTCCATATCGGCTGCCTGAAGTACGGTATGCCCAGAAATCGGCAATTCACAACCGTCCTCTACACTGCGGTCCGGTAACACGGTTACCATTTCTAAATAAGGCACCATAGGGGTAACCACCGCATCACCTAGCGCCTCAAGCCATGCCTGATACTGTGCAAAATGGGCCTGACCTTCTGCTTCTGTAGCAGGTCTATCACCACCAATGTAAGTCACCAAATATTGATTCATTCCACGCTCCTTATTGTTTTATGGTTGTTCTTTGGTTGTGATTGGGTTTTTGCTTCTTCAATACTGCGTTTTTTTATTGAATGATTTTGTATTAATGTGTTTTTGCGTCGCAAGGCACCTCGGCTCGACCACGAAGATTAACTCGTGCAACACTTTGCAAGAAATTGTATACCTGCGCCAGGCATACCTACAACGTCAGGGTGACAACTAAGGGCAAATGATCTGACCCCACATTGTGCCCCAAATCGAGCGTCAGTACATCTATCTCATCGGTGACCAGGCAGTGGTCGATGGGAATACGTAAAAAGGGCGGCAACATCGCGGGCCAAGTGGGCAGCCACCCAATACCGTCACGAACGCTTCGAAATCTCTCGGTAAGCAACTGCGCAAACTGGTGCGACCACGGTGTGGTGTTTAAATCACCAACAAGCACCGCCGGCCCGGCAACCCCCCGGAGTATTGCCTGCAACTGCTTGAGTTGACGGTTGCGCAGTGCTGCCATAGCTGCGTTGACCGGCGCCATGGGGTGTGTTGCCACCAGGGTGAAGGGCACGCCTTCGACATGTACGGTAGACACAATCGTAGGAATTTGCGCCTCGGCCAGGTCCAGTAACTCAGTGCCCACCAATGGAAACCGACTGTACACACCCAACCCAAAACTACCCTCCCGCGGATCGAGAACCCTGTAGGGGTAGTCACGCTCCAATTCAACGAGGGCGTGTACCCAGGCAGGTGTCAATTCCTGAATCACGAAAATGTCAGGCTGTTCTACTGCAACGGCTTCCAGCAAACGATCAAATTCAGTGTTGTCTCGATACACATTGCTGAGCATTACTTTGAACGCCGTCTGTCCCTTATTGGATACTTGGCTAGATTGAAAATAAATAGGTATCACCGCAAAGGCGTGCCACACAGTTAACAATACTGCAACGCTCACCCACCGCCACTGCCGAATTAAAGCAAACCCCACCACCAACAACCAGGAAGCATTAAATGCTTGCAACCTAAAATGTGCACACCATTCAAACCAATAATGGGCGTATTGCATACACGCACCTAGAGTCACCAACAATGTGCCCAAAATGACTACGCGCAGTAAACTTAAATACCATGTGCGACAGCTCTTGACTGCCGCACATACCCTTTTTAGATTTTTACTATTGCCGTCAATTCTCACGCGTGGTGCATCCGTGTGATGGCGATTGCTGACGCCTCGTGAAGCGTTTAAACCCGACCAAAACTGCAACCAATAACCCGCCCACAATCAAAAGACGAAATGCCCATCCCGCCGTCTTTAATTCGCCAGGCCTTTTGCTTTCCTCAGTAACTTTGGGGTGAACGCTTCTGCTCTCAACCAGAATACCATTGTCCCCCATCGCGTTCTGTCCTTTAGCTGGTTTTGGAAAAGTCACAGTCGACACGTCAGCATCTACCATAATGGGTGCCGGTTCTTGATGATCTTTCAACGTTAATTTTTGCTCGAACGCTAACACCGGATCGGCTGCATTAACCGATTGTTCTACAGCCTCTGACGAGTCTTTTTGAACTGGCGTTTCAATAGAGTTTAGATGATTAAAACGAACTACCGCCGCTTGAATAGATTCGCGCTCAGAAGTAAAAGCCGATTGTGCCTCACTGAGCATTTCGGGAAAGAAGTGTTTTTCAGCGACCTCAGTTGGCAAGTACCCCCCATCGCTGTAGCCTCGCTCAAGAGTCGTTTTAATAAGTTGGTTTAACCGATCGGCGTCCTCGGTGCTCAATAGCGCCCAACGGCTACCGTCACCCAACCATTCACCCAACAAAAAGAGTGTGCGGTGCTGGCCGGGGCCAAGTAACTCCACCTTAAAACGTGCAACGTCAACCGCAAAAGGACCTTGTGAGAATCTCGGCAAGTTTTGAAGAATAATTTGATAAATAAGCGCCCCCACAGCGGGAATCTCCCACTCAAAGGGGGGCGTGATCATCATGTAGATTTTCCCATCACCGACAAAAGCCCTAGTAACCTCATTAAAGTTAAACGGCGCTATGGTCGTATACTCTGGCACAATGATGGTAGGTTCAAGACTCGGCTTAAGGGCCTCAGTGCTATCAAATTGCTCATTGGCCTCTACAGCAACCACGAAGCCAACAGCACCCAACCACACTGCTATTTTGCACTTAAAGCGTTGTGCTTGTGCCCCCCAAGCTCGCAAGCTATGTCTGCAAACCGATGCCTCACAGTGGGCAGCGAATATGAGCTTCCACTTGCTCTGTGTAAAAAGCATATAAGGCCTCGTGTAAGTCTTCCGAGAGCGGCTTTATTGCACTGACGCCAGCGTTACCCACCACTTGCTTGGCAGATGATGCACCGGGAATAATCGTGGTGACTGCAGGGTGATCTAAAATCCAACGCATGGCAAACTGCGCCATGGTGTAGGCCTCGGGTTTGAATTTAGACAGAGCCTCCACCAGCTCTAAACCTTTGTGATATTCAATACCCGAAAAGGTCTCGCCCACGCTAAACGCTGCACCATCTTTGTTGTAATGCCGATGATCAGTTGAATCGAATTGGGTACTGCTGGTGAACTTTCCGCTCAGCATGCCACTCGCCAGAGGTAAGCGCACAATAATACCCACCTGATTGGCCTGCGCCTGGTCGAATAAATCTTGAATGGGCCTTTGGCGAAACAGGTTAAAAATAATTTGTAACGATGCCAGGTCCTCATGCGCAAGGCATAAATGCGCTTCCTCCATAGTTTCCACACTGGCACCAAAATACTGAATCAATCCCTCTTGCTGGACGGTACGCAAATGGTCAAATATTTCACCTTTGCGGAGCACTTCTGTGGGCACACAGTGCAATTGCAATAAATCAATACTGTGGCGCTGTAATCGATCTTGCGCGCGTCGCACGGCGTCTCGCATATCATTCAAGCTATAGCCATCCGGATAGGTACCAGGCCCACGACCATATTTGGTGACTAGACGAATGGATTCTGGCGCACCGGCTAAGGCTTTTCCAAGTAATGTTTCACTGCGACCGGCGCCATAAACATCCGCCGTATCAAACAATGTAATGCCATGGTCAATGGCAGCCTGAATAATCTCATTGGCATTGGACTCCGTCACAGGGCCAAAATCCCCACCCAATTGCCAACAACCCAACCCTACTTCACTGACGTCAAAGCCACTGCTACCCAGTCTTCTCGATTGCATCTTCATACCTTCTGTATCTTGTTTTAAGCGTTATTGAAAGAATTTTGCCCCTTAATGACGCGCTCAATAAGTATCTATATAGCTGTACGTCATAGGGACAGCTATTTCGGTACCGGCACGGCTAACACCGAACTCACAATGAAACGGACGTTGATGTGTGAATCCTCTTGTATTTTAAGGATCTTCATTGGCTTGTCAGACTATGGTGGGGCATCCGAGCCCTCACCATCAACCCGACAATGATTCCTGCCGAACCATAGAAGCCAAAACCACAATCTTAAGGCGAATGAGTCGCATTGGAACACATCTACATTAACGTTGGAAGTCACGAGGCTAAACGTCCCATCAGGCTAGCGGGTAATAACATTTCATAACAACTGAAAAGGTGAAAAGTACCGAGACGCCTCCGAGCCTTTTACGTACAATAACCAAGGATACGCCAGCTACCAAGGGACTTTGCACATAGTATGCCCTCACAATCTGCTGAAATCACAAAAGCGCCCCCTCTATTTAAACTTTGGCACACCCTGAACCGTAACACATTGGTGAATAACGCCACTGTTGGGACCTTTTCAGGGAAACCTGTGTTGATTATCGAGTTCTGTGCCCTGCTAGTGTGCCTAGGGTATAGCATTTACCATTGGTTATATGGCAGCCTCTTGATTTCCATTACGTCCTTCGGTGCAACGGCATTCTGCGCCTCGGCGCTTTGGTTAACACTACGCGACAAAATTAATGCTGTTTCACTATTGGCGTTTTTTACCTTTCAAACCTTTGCGCTGTGTGCCACGTCATATTATTTTGGCATGCGAGGCTTGATTCTCGTCTTTCCTCTAACCGCGGGGACCTTCTATTTTTTAGAGTTTAAATTGGCATTGGTGTTTTCGGTGGTGATCATCTTGTCTGCAACGTTTTGCAGTTTGCATGTTGTCGATGGGCTTTTGGCTTTGCGCGCCTTAATTGCCCTGGCCCTCACCACGGTGTTAAGCGCCAGCTTTTCCTTTGTCACTGCCAGTCAATACCGAGAGTCGCGCCACGAGGCACTGCACGATTTTCTCACTCAGATCCCCAATCGACGGGGTTTTTTTCATTGGCTGGAGCAATCCTTAGAACACTGTCAAACCCAAAACAAAAATCTTGTACTGTTTTTTATCGACCTCGATAAATTTAAAGCCATCAACGACGAATTGGGGCACAACGTTGGGGACCAATTGCTTCAGGCTTTTGCCAATCGCCTGCTCAATACGGTGCGCTCAGAAGAGTTGGTCCATGAGGGGAATCAAATTGCCAATATGGGTCGTCTGTCCGGCGATGAATTTGCATTTGCAACATTTGAGGTGCCCGACCACGAGGAAGCGGAAAACCTAATCCAACGGTTAGAAACCGTCATGTCGCAGCCCTACGTCATTGACGAAAAAACCATTCAAATCACCATCAGCATAGGCTATTGCTTCGCTTCCGATGCCCAATGGCGCCTAAATGAATTGATCGATTGCGCAGACAAAAATATGTACTTGCATAAAAGGCAAGGCGCGAAACGTCTTTAAGCAGTAGGTGCTCTCGCGCCACCTAAAGTGGTTTAAAAAAACGCTCAGGTCTTGGCAAATAGTAGTGATCATAGTTTAAAGACATCACCACACTACTGGTTTTGCCCACAATTTCGTCTCGGGGAACAAAACCAATCACCCGGGAATCGGCACTGTTGTCTCGGTTGTCACCCATCACAAAATAGTGCCCCTCAGGAACACTCACTTGTGCCATGGTAGAGGCTTGCGTCGGGAAAGGCGCAAACGCCACTGTGTGAGCTTTACCATCAAGCGTCTCGCTAAAGGATAATGTATCCTTTGCATGTACAGGCTGATACTCGCCTCGCTTACCATTAATAATTACCACATTGTGATCAAGCCGAATGGTATCACCGGGTAAACCCACCACCCGTTTAACCAACCGCTTGTCAGCCACTTTGGAATCAAATACGATGATATCCCCGCGTGCAGGCTGCGCTCTTCGCAATATTGAAAAATGGGTAAAGGGGATTCGAAGATCATAGGCCATTTTATTCACCCAAATCCGGTCGCCTTCCACAATGGTGGGCCGCATGGAGCCCGTCGGCACCGCGTTCCAATCCGCCACAGCACTCCTGAAACCAAACATCAACACCAAAAACACCAATAAGGTACGGTTCTCCTTAAAAAATGCCGATAATCCCTCGTTCATAACAATTGCCCTCAATAAACCTAACCACTGCGACTTATCGTTGCCCAGTAAGTTCCCAGTCACAGCCACAGATGCGCACACCGCCCTTTCAGTTGGCGCGCGGCCTCAAAAGACAAACCAAAACCATTTCCAGTTCCCAATTTCACTTTCTCGGCCAGCGATGCGCCGTCGTGGCCATAATATACCTGCTATATTTCGTGCAAAGCCTTTCAATTTAGGTGCTTCGTTTTGCGACAAGGATCCTACCTATGCGTTTAGCGCGTTACGCCCTTTTGGCCCTATTGGCGTTTGCCTGTAGGGTTTGGGGCGAACCTACAGGTGCCGAATCATCTGCCACGTCGTTAGAGGTGATAGACCCTTATGTAGAGGTCCACTCCGGGCCTGGGCGCGGTTATCCCATCTTCTACGTTATCGAGCAAGGCGAGAGTGTCACCGTATTGACGCGAAGACCCGACTGGTACGAAGTGCTTGCCAAAGGTGGACGCGTGGGTTGGGTTCGGGCATCACAAATGGCGCGTACATTGCAACCTACAGGCGAGCCCGTAGACCTACCGAGCGTCAGCTATGGCGACTACTTAAAAAACAGCTGGCGTGTAGGCTTTAGCGTGGGGCCCTTTAACAGTGGTGAACTCAAAAATGCCGATGTGTTTACTGCCAACGCAGGCTATCGCCCGCTCAGTTGGCTGGCTTTAGATGTGGAGTACGGCAATTTTTACGGCTCAGATGTTCGTGGCAACCTCTATAACTTCAATCTATTGGTGGAGCCTTTCTCCCATTGGCGAGCCTCACCCGTACTGCTTTTTGGGTCAGGCAAAATTACCATTGACTCCCAGCCAAAACTCACCCCACTGGAAATCGATACCACCTCCTTCCAAGTGATGGGGCTTGGCATCCATTATTATTTGGGCAGAAGCTTTGTGGTACGCGGTGAATTCCGCAGCTATACCGTTTCTACCGATGTTGACGACGAGAGGCTCGATGCATGGAAAGTTGGCTTCAACACCTTCTTTTAAAGCCGGTCCGACTTAAGGCCCTGCCGCTGTTTGCCATATGCATGGGCGCGCCCTCTGTGGCTCTGGCCGCTAAAATCGACACAGAGTTTTTCGAGTTGGGTGTAACCGCCGGCATGGTGACCATAGAAGACTTTACCACTGAGTTCAGCTACGGCGTGAGCGGCACGTTTAAGACCACCGAAGACTTCTTTTTGCAATTTAACGGTCTAACCTCTGACTTTACATTGTCTTCAGTGGAAGAAAGTGCGCAGGGACCTTATAGCGGTGATCGAACCTATCGCCACTGGAATTTGTTACTTGGCTACAACGTATTTCAAGGAGAAGTATTTAGAGGAGACTATGCAGGCCTAGCCTCCCTTTACGTGGTGGGGGGCGTGGGTGACACCGAGTTCTTGGACGAATCCAACTTTACTTATGTATACGGTGTGGGCTATCACATGGCGGTGAGTCGACGCTATACCGTGCGCTTAGACTACCGCCAAACTGTGTACGACTCCGCAGTAGTAGACCAGCAAGAAAACACTACCACCAATGCACAGCTCAGTATTGGGTTTGGCTGGCTGTTTTAAATGGGTTAACCCATAGTAGCCACTCAAACGCCCTCAAAGTCTTCCTAGAACAGCGCGTTAAACCCCACGGAAAACTCCAGGTTTTGAGACGTTTTGAGATCATCATCGCCAAACACATCAGCACCTTTAAAGAAGTGATCTTTAAAGTCCACATTCACCACAGCCCAATCGGTGATCACCACGCGATAGCTCGCGCCTAGAGCAAAGGCCACATTGCCCTCACCCGCAAAGTTCATTCGCCCAAGGCCACCGGTAACGTATAGGTCTGAGTCAAACTTAAAACGCGCCCCTAAAAAAGAGCGTGCCGTGAACACCTTGTAACCGCCGATAAGATTAAAATACTTGAGCACCCGCTGTTCGTCGGTTAAAAAATCAAATCCCTCTCGACGCTCAAAAGTAGATCGTCCAACATCTGATTGCGCATAGTTGATCTGACCAATAAAATTGGCGTCAATCAAGTACGTTAATGACAACCCAACCATCAAGTTGGCATTGAAATCCTCTACCGATAATGTGCCCAGATACAGCCCCAATTGATAGCGCTCGGTATCAATTGCAGCGGACTTGGCCGGCTCAGATTGTTGCTTGGGCTCGATAATCGTAATAGGGCGTGTTTCTTGCCCCTGTGCACCACCGCAGTAACCCATCACAAAGGCTACCAAAACCCACATCCAAACATTCGGCATTCAAAATTCTCATGTTTACGGTATGCATTCAACCCGATCGATTGGTTAACGCTCCTGAAATCGGGGGCTTTTGATAGGTGCTAATGCAAGCTACCCGTCAAATTTTAGCGTAAACACTCGACCCCCACCGACATTTGGGTTTGCTAAATCCAAAAGATGTTAACAAGTCGCAACTTCAAGTCCTCTGCTCCACAAAAACTTTAGCTTCTATCGGATTCTGAACCTGGCAACCATCACGCCATTTATGGCGCTTCACCGCTAAGAATTCGACCAAATATTCAGTTCTGAAACTACAGTCCAATTTGATATAACGTTTTTCTCTTACAAACCCCCAATCGGTCATGTTCGACGCAAGACACCTGTATTGGCACCTTAAAAAATATTTAAATAGGTCTACACCGCCGTTTTCGTGATGTACAACCATGAAGATTGAGAACCAGTTCAGCGTTTCTTTGAACTACGCTAAACACTGGAGATTGTTGCATATACTTGTTGTACATCCCTTTTACTGTACGCAGCCGCAATAGCCGACTCGCCCTGTAAAAGTTTGTAACTTCAGGAGGTTTGAGGGGGTTGCTATCCTTATCACGAACCCGCAGGCGGCAACACTCGCCTAGATTCGCCTCAATTACGTTGCCAGCGCCCAAGATGAGCACATTCGACACATTGACATGGTTATTGACGAGAGACCACTATGACGAAGAACGGCACACAACCACACCGTACTTGGCTTTTAAGGCTTGCAGTACTCAACTTATTGCTGGGCGTACTCGTCACTCTAAATCCGGCCTTGGCTGTAGAAGAGACCACGGGCAATCAAAAGAAATGGACCGATGAAGTCGATCGCGGCATTCAATTTGGGAAAAAAGAAGAAAAAAAATCTTCCACTGCTGCCTTGACGGCGGTTCGGTCCATCTCTAAAAACATTCAAGATCTGAAACAAGATGTCATTGTATTGAACAAAGATTTGCGCCTAATGGAAGAGCAACTACTGTTTCCTTCCAGCACCAAATTTTCGGTATTTGTGTCACTGGATACCGGCCAGTTTTTAAAACTTGAAAGCGTCAAACTTAAAATTGATGGAAAACTGGTCACCACACACCTGTACTCAGACAAACAAAGAGGTTCCATGGCACGCGGTGGAATTCAAAAGCTCTATGTGACCAACCTCAATGAAGGCAAACATACAGCCACGGCCTTCTTTACGGGCATTGGCCCCAACGGACGCCCCTATAAACGCGCTGAGAATTTAGAATTTGAAAAGGGGCCAGGCAGTGAATACTTGGAAATTGCCATTATCGATAACGGGGCACTACAAGAACCCGTTTTTGAAATGAAACAATGGTAACCTCATGATGCATTGGCCTCGCCCCATCGTTGCGGCTTTAATGGCATTGTCCGTCCTAGCTGCGCCCCACAGCCTAGCCAAAACAAAGTCCCGCGCTGAGCTGGAATACGGCACCGTTTTGTTTAACTATTATCAACAAGATTATTTTAATGCCTTGATCGAACAAGCTTACAATACAGCACTGGACAACCCCATTAGTAAAGGGCCAGAAGGTCAAGTTCTCAAAGGTGGCATGTTGCTCTCTTACGGTGTACCGGATGGTGCACATACCATCTTTAACGCGGTATTGTCGGAAAGTGAAGAAGAACCTGTGCGCAATCGCGCCTGGTATTACTTAGCCAAGCTCTATTACAACAAGTCAGAGACCGCTAAGGCGGTGAGCGCCTTGCAAAAAATACAAGGTGCCGTTCCTAAAGAAATTCACTTACTGTATCACTACCTCGCGACCCTAGTTCGCATTAACGCCAATCATTTGGATCAAGCGCAACAAGCTGTTGATACACTCACACCGGATACCCCTTTTTACCCCTATTTAAAATTCAATATGGCTATTGGCCATTTGCGCGAAGGACATCTCTCTACCGCAGTAAGCAACCTAGAGGCTGTAACACGCTATGCCGGTCAAAATGAGGAGCTTTCAGTATTGGCAGACCGAGCCAAACATGGACTTTCTCAGCTTGCCATCCAAACGGGCAATTTTCCTCAGGCCTGGCTTTATTTAAGAGGCATACGCACCACCGGGCTGTATTCCAATCGCGCATTGCTCAGTTATTCTTGGGCGGCGATTAAATTGAAACGATTTAATGACGCGATTCCCGCACTTGAAATATTAAACAGCCGCTCCATCGCGATCCCTGAGGTTCAGGAAGCCAAAGTGCTGTTGTCGCATCTTTATGAACAACAAGGCCTATCGCGCAAAGCTCTCAAGGCCAACTTGTTAGCAGAAAAAGCTTTCAAGCAAGGGGTGGATCAAGTGGCCGAAGCCCGGCGCATTATTGGTTTACGTGATGTACCGCGTGAATTCATAAGTAACCTCGAAGCCATTGTGGATGACTCTGACTGGTACGGTACAGAGCCCACCGTCAACTACCATACCTTAACGCCATTTTTAATTGATTTGATGGCCAGTCACGCGTTTAACGAAACACTGAAAGACTTAGCCGACCTCTATGCCATACACGATAATTTGACCCATTGGGCACAACAGGCCAATCAACACTTACTAATTTTAGAGAACTCTTCCGCAAAGAACTTTAGTGACAATGTTAAAGAAGGCATCCATAAAAGTCTTGATCTACGCAACCGCATTCAAGAGCAAAGCCAAGAATTCAAACTGCACACGCTGACACTAGAAGTCAAAGACCAACAACGCTTTGAGGTATTGTTGAAATCGCTTCATTCTGAGATGGACTTACTCGATGACAAAATCGACAAACTTCAGAACGTGAAAGCGCCCTACGTGCCCCCAGCCAATATGAAGTCTATTGTGTTGGCACGCCATCAAACCATACAAACTCAAATCAAGCGCACCGAAGAGTACATCACTGTACTAGAGCCCATCATGCGTAACTTGGTCAAAGCCGAGCTCGACAAACACGAGGAGCGCATGCGCTATTATTGGGCGCAGTCGCGTCTGGCCAAAGCGCGCCTTTACGATTCCACGCTATTGGAGTTAGAGCGCGCCCGAGGCCTTCAAGCACCTGAGTCCGATCCGTCAGAGGAAACCCCATGAAGTTTATAGGCATCAGTCTCTTGTCCCTTGTTATCATAATAGGGTCAGGTTGCAATGGGCGAACCAAACCCACCACTCTGGGTGGCCTCAAATACAAGGCCGAGAAAGAAGAAAAAATCGAATTCGCCAAAATGGACCATGAAAATGTTCGCAAGGAATATGAAGAGCTTCTGGATTTATTTGAAGACAACACTTTAAAAGAGCAAATTGAGCGTCGCATTGCGGATGTTTACATGATGGAAGGCGTGCAGGATCAACTGCAGGCCACACCGAAAAAAAGCTACTACATTGAGGCCATTAAATCTTACCGCGATATTCTGGATAAATACCCCAATTCCCCGGACAACGCAGAGGTGTTTTATCAACTGGCTAAGGCCTATGACATGGAGGGTGACCAAGCCGAGGCCCTTAAAATGCTATTGGAGCTGACCCGCCGGCACCCCACCTACCCCAATAACCCAGAAGCCTATTTTAGGATGGGGGATATTTACTTTAATTTACAAGAGTATGTTAAAGCCGAGCGCGCTTACCAAGCTGTACTCGACAGCGGTGCTGAAAAACTGCTCTTGAACGCACGCTACATGCTCGGCTGGTCACAGTACAAACAATTGCGATTTGACCATGCCTTAGCAGCCTTTGCCAAGGTGCTTGATGAAGTGATCAGCGGCAAAAACAACATCGAAGACCTCAGCAAAACCGAGAAGCCCTTTGCCGTAGACTCCTTACACTCCATCAGCCTTACCCTCGCCCGCTCCGGCGGTGCAGAAATGATTGCCTCTGCACCACCGCTTGCCAACAAAAATTACGTTTGGATGATCTATGAAAACTTAGGCGAATATTACCTTGATAAAGAGCGCTTTGAGGATTCCGCCTTTACCTATCGGTTGTTCGTCAACCACCACCCCAATTCGGAACACGCACCCAGACTGCACAAGCGCTTGATCGACAGCTATATCGATGGCGGCTTCCCGCTGCAAGCCATAGAAGAAAAAGAAGTGTACGTCTCCTTTTACGGCATTCACTCAAACTACAAGGGCAACCAAGAAGGCTTACGTGAAGATTTAAAAGCTCCTTTAAAGGAATACCTAGAAGAATTGGCAAAACACTACCACAGCAACGCTCAAACACTACAGAAAAGTTTGGCAGACATCCAAGAAGGCAAAGTGGTGGCCAGTGGTAAAAAACAAAAAAGCAACAAACAGTTGATGGTCACCGCCTTTGAAAGTGCGGCCAATTTTTATCAAGAGTACATCGATACCTTCCCTACGGATACTCGTATCGGAGAAATGACCTTCGCCATCGCCGAGGCACGCTTTGCCGCAGGTCAGTTTGACATGGCCATTGAACAGTATGAAAAAGTGGCCTACACCTTAATGGACGAAGGCCACCAAACACACGGCGCCAACGCCGGGTATGCCGCCATTATTGCCTATCAAAATGTGATTGCCCCCCTAAAAGTCGACAGCAAACAGGTCAAACATTGGCAGGCCAACGCCGTGGAAAGCATGCTACGCTTTGCCGAGGTTTATCATATGGATGAGCGCTCACCGAGCGTACTCACCAACGCTGCGGAATATTTGTTTGGCCTAGATCAGTATCAACGCGCTCTGGAAGTCTCACAGAAACTCATCGCCGACAATCCCGCACTGGATAAGCCCCTGAAAAAAACCGCCTACGGCATTGTGGCGCACAGCTACTTTAATTTAAAAGATTACCAAAACGCCGAGGCGCACTATTTATTGCAGCGCCAATTGGTCTCACCAGATACAGAAGAATACAAGGCCATTACCGAGCGCCTGGCCGCTGCCATTTATAAAAAGACCGAGGGCTTGTTAGCTGCCGGCGACAAAGCCACAGCCATTGAAGAGCTGCTAAAAATTAAAACCTTGGCACCGCTGTCACCCATTCGCATTACCGCGCAGTACGATGCGGCCACCATGCTGCTGGAACTCGAACAATGGCAACGCGCTATTGTGGAATTCCAACAAATGCAAGCGCTGTTTCCAGATCAACCATTGGCGGTGGAGTTTCCGCGCAAAATTGCCTTCAGCTACGAGAAGTTAGAGCAGTGGGCACTCGCCGGCGAAGCCTATTTGGCGCTCTCCAACAATGATCCTGACCCTAATCTCAAACGCGAGGCTCTGTTTATTGCGGCAACCATGTACGAAAACGACAAACAATATGAAACCGCCATTGAGTTGTTTAAGCGCTATGCCTACGCCTATGAGGAGCCCTTTGAAACCCGCATGGAAGCCCGCTATCACCTGGCGTTAAATTACGACCGCCTCGACGACAAAAACCGCAAACTCTATTGGTTGCGCCGAATTGTGGCAGGTGACAAGGAAGCGGGCAGTGCCCGAACCGAGCGCAGCCGCTGGCTAGCGGCTTGGGCCAACATCGAATACGGCGATTATTTTGCATGGGAGTTTAAGCGAAAACGCCTGAGGCTCCCCCTAGACCAAAGTATTCCGCGTAAAAACAAAGCTTTAAAAGATGCGGTGGCGCGCTACCAGATGGCGGCCGATTACGACCTGTTGGTTTTTGCCACCGAGTCCAATGTGAAAATCGCAGCACTGTACCAGCACTTTGCCAAAGAATTACGCGGCGCACCAACGCCTAAGGGCTTATCGGCAGACGACCAGCAAATGTATGCACAAATTTTGGATGAGCAAGCAACGCCTTTTGACGAACTGGCAATGGCGCTTTATTTGTCTAACGTAGAACTGGCGTGGGCCGGCCACTACAACGAATGGATCGAGCAAAGTTTTGCGGCCATGCGCACACTCAACCCGGCGCGTTTTGCCAAACAAGAATACGAAGCGAGTTATGGCGATGAAATACGTTAACCCCCTATTGATAATGCTAATGGTGAGTTCGACGCTATTAGGCCTTGCAGGCTGTGGTGCCACAACACGCAAACAAGACACTGTCGTCGCGGGCGCCCCCTTGCAGCAACGCCCCACGCGCCAAACGTTGCCCACCCGACAATACGACAAAGAAGGCACGCTCATCCCCTTTGTCGCCACTCCCAATCCCTATGAAGCGATTAAAGGAAGAATACATAAGGATGCTGTATTGCAATTTATCGACGCCAAAAAGGCCTTGAAAAAAGGCGACCTTAAAACAGCCGAGCATCTGTTTAAAACTGTAATCGCGGTGGATGACAAGCTCTCTGGCCCCTGGGTATTTTTAGGCGACATTGCGCAACAACACCAACAATCAGAAGAGGCCTTCGCCCATTATCAAAAAGCCATTGCCGTCAACCCGCTGAACGTGAACGCCTATTTGCCGTTGGCCAAGCTGTTGCGTGAGCAAGGCCGCTTTATAGAAGCGCAAAATGTATATGCCGACGCCCTAGCACAATGGAAAGATTTCCCCGAAGCCCATCTAAACTTGGCTATTCTTTATGATATCTACTTAAACGACCCGCTACAGGCGCAGCAACACATGGAAGCCTACCAATTCTTGACCAATGCTAAAGACAAAGCCGTGGCCAAGTGGTTGGAAGAGTTACAACAAAGAACGGGCATAGCGCCAAATTTATACATCGGTCCGTCAAATACTTCACAAATTCAGCAAGGTGAAGAGGACAAAAATGCATCTTGACCTTAACTATAAGGGTATGAGCCTAAGTCGTGTGCGAGCTGACCCTATGCAAAAACTAAGTAAGACCGTTTTCTTATTATTCACGGCAGGCGTTATATCGAACGCGACCCTAGCCAAAGAAGAAACCGTGTTAGAGCTTGAAGACTATATTGTCGGTGACAAAGAACAGCCTGCCGTCAGTTACTTTGTGCCCTGGAAAGGCACCGGCTCACCCGACAAGTTGTATTGGAACCTAGAAGACAAAAACGACAAATCATTGGACATGGTCGATCGGGACGTAATGCTGCGCTCCATCGACATTTACGATGAGTTGCAACTCGAAGGGCCGCAGTAGCCCTTTCACCCATTTCATTTAAAACAAGTAAGTGAGGCCCCAAAGTGGTTGGCATATACAATGAAATCGCACGTTTTTTCCACGAGGGCGGTGTGTTTTTATACCCCATAGCCGTGGTGTTGGCCATTGGACTTGCCATATGCGTGGAGCGCTGGCTGTATTTGTCGCGTGAAAAATTGCGCAACATCAAAACCTTCCAGGCGTTTTTACCGCTTTTACGCACCAACGATATGGAAAAAATGCAGCTGTTCACCCGCGACCATACCGCACCGGTGTCGCGTATTATTGGCTGTGGCTTGGATATGATGAAAGTGTCGCGCCTGCGCGCAGACATCGAAAATGCCATGGGTGAAGGCCTGCTTGAGGCCATGCCCAAGTTGGAAGTCCGCACGGGATACCTTGCCGTTCTGGCCAATGTGGCCACCTTACTGGGCCTACTGGGCACCATTATCGGTTTAATTATGGCCTTTACCGCAGTGGCCGACGCCGACCCTGCGGAAAAATCTCGCCTGTTATCGCAATCCATATCCGTGGCCATGTACACCACCGCCTTTGGCTTGATTGCCGCCATTCCGCTTTTGATTATCCACGCCGTATTGCAAAACAAAACCACGGCCATTGTCAAAAGCATCGAGATGTCCGCCGCCAAGTTCTTAAATGTGATGACACTCAACCGCGAAATAGAAGTGGGCATTGCCGCAGCTGCCGTCACCTCGCATATGACCGCCACTGCCGTTGCCGGAGGCCAAAACCCCGACGCCACAGCAGCATCCACGTAGAAATCTCAGGGCTGTAATGAAGTTCACTCAAACCTCTACCACCAACCATAAAGGGCACGCTCACCGATGAAACGTTATACGTCCGAACGCGCCACAGACGACGCCGATATTGACGTAACCGCGTTCATGAACCTCATGATTGTGCTGGTGCCGGTGCTGCTTTTAAGCATGACGTTCACGCAAATTACGGTGATGGACATTACTTTGCCGGAGCTGACCGGTGGATCAAGCACCAGTAGCGAGGCGCAATCGCAACTAGAAGTGGAGATTAACCCCGACGGTTTTAAGGTGTACTACCCTACCAATGTCATGATTCAAGACATTCCCGCCACGCAAGACGATGAAGGGCTTGTTCATAATTATCGACGTTTGTCCTTGGTACTCCAAGAAGTGAAAACCCAGTTAACCGACAAAAGCGATATCTTGGTGTTAACCCACCCGGCCGTTGATTATCAAACCCTTGTGCAAACCATGGACGCGGTTAAATCCTATAAAACCGTTTTGGCAGCCGATGTAGTGGAAGTGGAGCTGTTCCCAGAAATTTCTCTCGGCGATGCCGGGACACGTTAGGTAACCATTGCATGTTAGGGTCCACCATCATCATCAAACGCCGCCCCACCAGTGGCCAAGTCAAGCTCAGCTTGGTGGCGTTGATGGACATTTTTACGATCTTGGTGTTCTTTCTCCTGCTGAACTCCGGTGACAGTCAAACCTTGGAAGACGCTAAGTTCGTCAAGCTACCGGATTCCAACTCTGAAACCTCACCACACAGCGATTTGGTGATTCACGTGGGCACCAACGAGTTGTGGATTGACGACGAAAAAGTCGCTGACATACAAGACATTGCCTTGAACCAAGACAAACCCATCCTGCCCTTGGCGGAGGTCCTCAACCGGTATATTGGCAAACATGGCGAAATGAACCCGCACGAGTCCGAAAACGGGTTTTCCGTCACCATTATGGCGGACAAAGCCGTTCCCTACGCCGTGTTGAAGGCGGTGATGGCCACCTGCAGTGGGCAAAACTTTCGCGATATTTCCCTCGCGGTGAATCGAGTGGCGAGTGAAACCTTCGGCCCAGGTGAAGCGATTGCCCCACCCACCGACAGCACAACCGCCAGCCCCGATGCGGAGCAAGCGCTGTGACGGAGGCTGCAAACATGAAAGGCACCCCCTTTACGCACACGGTGGCCGGCAAAACCCTAGAGCCCATATCACTGGATTTGGCGCTACCGTGGACCCGCAACGAGCAAGAAGAAGAGCACTTTAAGCGCCTTTTAACCGGGTTTTTGGTGGTTATTTTACTACTGGTGCTGATTTTGACCTTTTCGCCAGTGAGTGATCGCGTCGAAGAAGATCAACCGGTGGTGGCTAAAACCAAAGTCCTCCTCAAACCTGTGACCATTACGCCACCGGCACCCGAGCCCGAACCTCCGAAGCCAAAGCCCATCCCTAAGGAAGATCCTAAACCTGCTGAGCCCAAAGCCCTGGCCAAATCTCAAAAGCCGGCCGAGGCGCCCAGTGAGCAGCCCACTTCCAATGGTTTAAGTGCCGTTTCAGACCAATTGAGTGCGTTGCGGAACTCCTTTGATCTATCGCGCAACCAGAAAAAGAACCTGTCCACCAGTAACGCGGGCCAAAAAGAACAGGCTGCGCGAACCCTGCTCGGTAAAGACAGTGTCACCAAAAAAAGCGACGGCATCGCCATCAACAACGACGTGATGTTAGATGAGCACACCACCCTCGCAGCCCACAATACAGCCGCCGTTCAAGGTGTGGACCACGGCGGCGTAGATGGCGGCAGCCCGGTTTCGCGCTATGCGTCACAACTGTCCGGCGAGCGCACCATGGAGAGCATTCGCTACACCCTCGAGAAGAACAAAGGCAGTATCTTTACTCTCTATTATCAAGCGCTCAGCGACAACCCTCGAATTAACGGGAAGTACACCTTTGAATTGGTGATCGAGCCGGACGGTAAAATTTCGAGTTTGAAGCTAATCTCCAGCGAGCTGGGCGACAAAAGGTTGGATAAGGCCATTCTCGAACGGATTCGCCGTATTTCCTTTCGTGAGGAAGACGTGATTACCGCACGCGTCACCTACACCTACAACTTTATTGAAAGCTAACCAAACCAACGTTCACCTCGGTTTTTTCACAGTTTATAAGGTTCGACCTTAAGCCTTATGATGCCCCTCGGCCAAGCCCTTAGAACGAGTATTAGAAGCTCAAGAACCATTTGAACTTTAAAAATAGCAATCTATAACTCAAATAATGATTCAAACACCAAAAACGATCAACAAGCACTCTAAGCGGTTTATTTTCATACACCCATAAGAATAAAAAGTGTCATTCGTCGCTTACTTGTTATGAAGAATGAGAATTTAGGAGTGGCTCACATAATACGAAAGTACCAGTTTTTACGGGCCTCACCCCATCATTTTTTGTGAACTAATACAGCTTTCATTTTCAGAAGTTTGCCATGATTAGCGAAGAGCCGCTGACACCAAAACTAAAGTGTTACATCCTCAACACTGATACAGGTACATAGCTGGGTAACACCAAAAGTACCAACACAATTACCCCAAAAGAGGGTAACAGCAGAACATCTCCGGACCATTCGGTTGCGCCAGAGGCTCTAAAACTTGGGTTCAGTTCATATTGCAGTATGAGTTCAAGGTTAAAAGAGGCGTGCACAACATGTTTATAGACCATCCGCAAAAGCGCAACCTGCTGGCTGTGCTTATCGCATCCGTCGGCCTCACAGCTTGTTCGGACAATCAATCTGGCGGCTCCAGTGGAGACAAACCATCGGAAACTGGCGTGTTGGCGTTTGCCAATACCGGCACATCGGTCAATGGCGTCACTGCCGAGGCCTCGCAGCTGTCACAGGACACGCAGTTTGCCTATGTCCAACGCAGTGTCTCAGACACCGCCTTAAGCTTGGCCAACCAATACCAAATGGCACTGGGCACACCGGCCGAGTCGCCATTGAATTTGCATTCCCCTTACGCCGTGAACGCCGGTGCCAAATTGGTACTGCGTTCAAGTTTAGACGTGGATGCGAGCGAAACAGACCTGCTGAACAACCTCTTCCCTGGGGGCGGGTATGACGTCAAAGACGTCAACGTCTCACCAGACGGCACGAAACTCATTTTTGCGGCCCATGGCCCCGAAGGTGACACCCGTAATTCCACCTGGAACATTTTTGAATACCACTTTGTCACCGCCACCTTGCGCCGCATCATCGCCAGTGATGCATTGGCCAACGCCGGGCAGGATACCAGCCCCACCTATGCGCCAGACGGCTCGATCGTATTCTCCTCTGATCGCGCTGCGGGCAACCCCAACAGCCCAGTCGTGAACATTGTGGAACCCGATTCCGACTGCATCAAGGTCACGCCGGAAGAGCGCCCTTCATTACTGCACAGCATGACGCGTCTTGGGGACGACATCCTGCAATTGACCTATGGCAATAACCACGACACTCAAACCACCACACTCAAAAGTGGGCAAATCGCCTTTGTGCGATGGTCGCGCGGTTATGAAGTGGTGCCCGAATGTGAGCTCAACAGCACACAAGATCCGTTTGGAGAAAGCGCCGCTTCTGCTCTCGCCAATCCAGAAATGTGGGCCAATGACGCCCGCTGTGCCTACGCCCAAACTTCAGACGTAGGCCCCATCGTACCGGTCAGTCATTACACTGTTTTAAGTATTTCAGCCGACGGTGAGCGCCTCGAACAACTCTACGACACGGTCACCGTCTCTGCCTCAGACGAAGCCTTCCTGACCTTCAACGAGTTGGTTCAAGGTGAAAATGGTAAGCTAACTGCGCTTTTGCACCACGCTTATTCGCCCTTTGCGGGTGGTAACCTGGTGGAGCTGCAAACACCCAGCGACGCCAACAGCCAAAGTGTCATGGGCAGTACCGGCTTAAAATCTTTAACCTCGAGTCCCGCTGATCTCTACCCCAACCAACTGTCTGCAAACGGTTGGTACAGTGCTTTGTGGCCCTATCGCGATGGCACATCACGCTACCTGATCAGTTGGTCAAACTGTATTGTGAACACTCCAAACGGCACCAGCGCCTTTTGTAGCTCCGGCAAAGAAGGTGAAGCCGAAGCACGCTACGGCATCTGGGTATACGAACCCGCCTCCGACACTCGACTGCCCGTCGTTCGAGCCAAACCCGGTGTCGTGTTTAGCGAGTTGGCCATTGCGCAGCCGCATAACGATGCCAGCCGAGAACTGCCCTTCACTGCCTTTAACCCCAACTTTGTGGACAACCTAGACGAAAGTCGTATTGTCTGTCCCATTCCTGAGCCGGTAGAACCCGAGCCCGAGGTGCCCTTAGAACCAGAAGTCCCCGTAGAACCTGAAGAGCCGACTGAACCCGAAGTCCCTGTGGTACCCGAGGAGCCCACCGAACCTGAAGTGCCTGTGGTCCCTGAGATGCCCACTGAGCCTGAAGTACCCGTGGTACCTGAGATGCCCACTGAACCCGAAGTCCCTGTGGTACCTGAGGTGCCCACTGAGCCTGAAGTACCTGTGGTACCCGAAGAACCCACTGAACCTGAAATACCCGTGGTACCTGAAGAGCCCACTGAGCCGGAAGTACCTGTGGTACCTGAAGTGCCCGTGGAACCCGTGAACACTGCGCCTGTGGCCGACGCGGGTGACGATATGCCCATTTACTTGGCCGGCAGTGTGGTTCTGGACGGTACCGGCAGCAGTGATGCCGACGGCGATACACTGACTTACCAGTGGAGTATCGTATCCATGAGTGAGGATACCTACGCGGTATTGCTCGACAACACAGCCGTCAAACCCACCTTGGAATTTGTGGGCTACGGCGAGTACGTGGTGCAATTGGTGGTTAATGACGGACTTGAATCCAGTGCACCGGACACTGTAATCATCACCTCTGGTAATACGGCACCGGTAGCCGACGCCGGCGACGACCGCGCCACGACGGTGAATGAAGTGCTGCTACTGGACGGTACCGATAGCCTGGATGCAGACGGTGACGCACTGACTTACCATTGGCGCGTAGCTGAACAACCCGAGGGTAGCTTAGCGTCACTGGATGACGAGACACTGGCCACGCCGATGATTCAAATTGACGCGGTGGGTACCTATGTCATTGAGCTGATTGTCAACGACGGCTTACTCGACAGCACCGTGGACAGCGTGACCTTAACCAGTTTGAATGTGAAGCCGGTGGCTGTGGCAGGTGAAGACCTGGAAACGGAGGCCTCTGAAACCGTAACCTTAGACGGCAACAACAGTTACGACCCCGACGGGGACGAGATTACCTACAGCTGGAGTCTCATCAGCGTACCGGAAGGCTCTGAAGCGTCATTGAGTGATGCCGCCGGTGCAACGCCTTCGCTGACGCTAGACGTTGCCGGCACTTACGTGGCACAACTGATCGTCAACGACGGCATAGTGGACAGCGATACAGATACAATTGCCATTGTCGCGACTGCTCCTTCGGTGGTGTGTGATACCTCCAGTATCACCAGCCGTAGCATGCCTTTTACATTACGCGACTTTAAATCGTCTCACCCCGATTTTGAGTATGTGATCAGTAAAGATCTCGGTTTGGTGAAAGACACACTGGGTCTGGATGGCAAACCCATGTACGCCGGCGGCAACGGTACCAAAACCACCCATGGCCCCGACACCTTCAGCCAGTGGTACAACACCGAAGAGGGCGTCAACATCGAAATCCCCATGAATTTCGAGCTGACCCGCGCAAGTAACAATGCCTACTGGGAATATCAAAATGCCAGTTTCTTCCCTCTGGACAATATGGGCTTTGGTAATACCCAAGGCTGGGACCACAATTACCACTTTACGTTGGAAACCCATTTGGAGTTCCACTACACCGGTGGTGAAGTATTTACCTTCCGCGGCGACGATGATTTGTTCTTGTTCATTAATGGCAAGCTTGTGATCGACATTGGTGGCGTACACGAAGTGATTGAAGAATCTGTGAGCCTGGATGAGTTGGCCGAAGCCTTAGGTATAGAACCCGGCAACACTTACAGCTTTGACTTGTTCTTTGCCGAGCGCCATACCGTGGAATCCAACTTCATGTTCCAAACCAATATTAATTTGGAATGTGTCAGCGATACCACTGAAGTCGTGAGCGAACCCGAGATGAAGTACACCGGAGGTGGCCACACAGGTGAAGGTAACTTTGGTTTTAACGTCATGGAGTCTAAAAACAAAGGGACTGTCGTGCACCTGCTATACCACAACCGTTACAACATGAACAAAGACCCACTGCTGATCAAAGTCAACACCAAAAATGTGGCGGTATCGCAAACCGAAGCAGGCATCACTTTTGACGCTGCCTGCCGCGTGCGAGACATGCGCAATTGGCGCGAGCGCAATGACAACATATGTCGTGTCACTGCCAGTGATGGCCTAGATGGCGACCATTTCCATATAGAAGTCATCAGTGGCCCGAACGAAGGTTTTGACTCAGGCGATGCCACCGTCAGCGGTGGCAATATTAAAAAGCACACGCGCTAAGCAATAACGATCTCCACCTTTCACAAAGGCCCCAAATGGGGCCTTTTTATAACGGCTATTTTTTTACTACGGAGGAGATTGGGCAAGCCTTAGCGTTTTACTTCATTATCGACTTTCACTGTCACCGCACCATTTAAGATATGCACCACCTCATCGCATTGAAAATGCCATAAAAACCGCCCGCCGGCACAACCCCACAGCCCCGTATTAAAACGGCTATCCCCCGATTGCGTTAAAGCCTTTCACACGCATTTTCGAGTCCCCTTCAAGCACGCAGGGGAGGGGTAAAAGCTTATAGGCGTCATGCCTTCCGAATCATCCACTGCCCCATATTCATAACCACTGCGTCGCCCATAAACCAATGCCTTCGGCCAGTGATAGACTTTTGACACACCCCGCTTTAACAAATTGGCATATTAAGTTTCCCGTTATTGTTTAGGACGAAGCAAAGCTTCTAAACCATCAAAAGTTGCAGCTATTAACCCGGCAATTTTTTATGTCGGGTTAATACAGCACAAGGACGTGCCGCCATTGGCCGGAATGGCCAATGCAAGCCCTTAAAATACAAAGAAATTCACATATTTCCACCAGTATTTTGTGGGCGCGCAATTCAAGAGATTGAAGACCTATTGAGTTGCCGGGTTAATAGCACCAAAATACTCAATTCGGCTGAACGAGACAATTGCGCGACACTTTGCGTACGGAGAATAGCACCAATGTTATGATGCGCATTTACACAGTATTTGGCTGCGCATGGCATTGTCCCATACACAACTCGTTAAGCTCGAACAACTCGGTGCCATTGAAGCCGGCGGGCACACATTGCCCCAGGTCAGCGATGCACATCGCCGGTTCGAGGAGTGGCTTAGCGCCCGACTCAACACTTCCGAACAAACACCCACACTGCACCAAGCACTCACCGAAGCCGTTAAAGTGTTCCGTGCGGTAAAATTGGGGTTAGCCCTATTGTTCGGGTTTTTGGGCGTTGCCACCGCGACACAACTGTTGGTTAGCCCCACCGGCGAATTAAACGTGTTTGCACTACTCGGTTCTATGCTTGGTATTCATACCCTAAGCTTACTGCTGTGGTGCGGGTTAATGCTATTACCTCATCGACAAGCACCAAGCCTTTTGCAGTGGATCACAGCGCCGCTGGTGCGCTGGGCAGTATCCTTATCTACTCACTCGCTGGCGCATACTGCCAACCTCGCTTGGCATCAAGCGCAGTTTGCCGCCCCCTTTCGGATTTGGCGCTTAGGGTTTCTCACACATTGGTGCTGGCTATTTTTTTTGCTCGGCAATGGCATGGGCTTATTGCTGCTGTTCACCACGCGCAGTTACAACTTTGTTTGGGAATCGACCCTTTTTGAAGCAGACGCTTTCTCTGCGTTAATGCAGCCTCTGATCACGCCGCTCACCCTAATCCAGTGGCCTACGCCCGAAATCACAGCGTCTTTGAGCACTGTGGACGCCGCACTGCCCGATAAACGCCGATGGGCGATTTTCATAATGGGTTGCCTACTTTGGTATGGCGCGCTCCCCCGGTTCGCGGCAATGATCCTTTGCGTCATGGCAACCCGCTGGCATGAAAGCCGCCATACGTTTGAGCCCACAAAGGCGCCATTTCTGCAATGGCAGGCACGCTTTGACGCCCAGCTTGTGCGCACTCAAATCCTCGACCCAGACCCAGCGGTGAAGGCAACCTCAAAACTTTCGTCACTGTCGTTTTCGACCCAAGCCCCGCCTGAGAATGGCCGCTGGCTTGGCCTTGAAATTGGCGAAACATCGCGCTGGCTAAGCGTCATCCCTAAGCTAGAAGCGGCCATTAACCAGCCTGACGATATTCAAACTATCCTTGCCAAGCCCTCACCGTCTCACGCACCCACCATTGTGTTTGTGGACGGCAAGCGTTCGCCTGACCGCGGAACCCAACGACTGCTAAACCAATGTGCGGCACACGCGTCTTGGTTTGCCGTGGTCGATACCGACCACACGCCCTCCACCAAACAACAGGCCTGGCTGCAGGCGGCCAAACAGGCAGGCTTTACGCCAGACAAATGGCTTTACGTGCAGGCACCCCGATGACCACAACACTTTCCATCGCTGTGGTGGGGCACACCAATACGGGTAAGACTTCGCTACTGCGGACCCTCACGCGCGACAGCCACTTCGGGCAAGTGGCCGATCAGGCAGGTACCACTCGCCATGTGGAACAAACGGTGTTTTCAACGGAAGTGGGAGACTTGTTGTGGCGAGACACGCCTGGGCTTGAAGACTCGAGTGCCCTGTACCAAACCTTACACCAACACCGCCAACTCGGCACACCCCGTGATCAACTGGCCCGCTTTGTACAGGACGCTGCCTTTCACCCAGAGTTTGAACAAGAAATTAAAGTGCTCACCCAGTTGTTGGACAGTGACGTGCTGCTTTACGTCATCGACTGCCGCGAACCCTGGCTTGGTAAATATCACGACGAGTTGCGTATTTTACTCATGGCGGCCAAACCCATTCTGCCTGTGCTCAACTTTTTACACGCCGAGCACCCACAGCAATCGCTTTGGCTACAACACTTGGCGGAACTGGGTCTGCATGCCCATGTGGCCTTTGATACGGTAGCATTTGATTTTGAAGCTGAGCGACGTTTATATCAAAAGCTTCAAACCCTGGCGGAGCCGCACTATAGATTGATTCAAACCTGGATTGACACTCGCGAAGCCGAATGGCGAAACTTGATTCAAGCAGCCTGCGCACGCGTAAGCGAATGCCTATTTGAGGCCTCAGCGCTTGAGGCCAATGCCAATAGTGCAGATCAATCCCAAGCCTCGCTTCAAAATCAGGCGCGAGCCATTGAACAACAGTGTTTGCAGGATTTACTCGCACTGATGCGGTTTTCCAGCGAAGAAGTGCGCCTGTCGAATTTACCAGTTAAAAACGGTGCCTGGCAGCTGGATTTATTCTCCAAAGAGACCCTTAAAACCCTGGGGCTTGAGTCGGCCTCCGCCGCCGCCACAGGAGCGGCCATTGGCGTGGGCATCGACTTGATGTTTGCGGGTATGAGCCTTGGTGCCGCCACAGCGCTTGGCGCAACACTGGGCACGGCATACGCCACCAGCAAACGTTTTGGAAAACGCCTATGGCAGCGCTCACAAGGCATTAAGCCTTTTTATCTGGATGACACTACCTTAGACGCCCTGCTACTGCGTAGCCTTTGGGTATTGCGCGCGCTGCTCAAACGCGGCCATGCAGCACTCACACCCGACAAACTCGACGAAAAAACGGTTTTTTCACGCCCGAGTAACTGGCCGGATCAACGCCGCACTTTGCGCGCGAGCGCTTTAGGCATGGGGCAAGACCCCGCCCAAGCCAAGCGCCAATTGGCACTGGCCCTAGAGCATTGGTTGGCGCCAGAGCCGTAGCCTCTGAACTTGAGTCTCAGAGCTTACCAACACGCTGTGCCGCCTCAATTATTTGGGTGTTTTTTTCAGAAAGGTTTTAAATAGAGAACCGGTGCTTGAGCGCTGTTCCGCTGGCGTCACGATATGTGCTTTTTTGTGCAGTAGCGCTTGAGCAAGCTCTAGGCCCGTCATCATCCGCGCTTTTTGGGTGTTCACGTCCACCATCATAAAATGCGATGTTTTCACATTTAACCAGGCTAAGCGCAAGTGATCACCATTTTCAAATTGCACTTCGGAACCGAACTCTAATTTGCGCAAACGATGCACCAGCTCGTTTTCCAATACTGCGGAGTAATCTTTTCTCGGTGGCGACTGGTACGCCTTGCGTTGGGCCGTTGTTTGAAGCTGACTAGACAGGCTGCTACTGGCAGGAATGGCCGTGGTTTTGGCCACAGCACGATCCATCATCTCGTTCAAGGTCGCTAACATCGATTGGCACTTGTTCGGCTCGTAGCGAATCACTCTAAAGCCTTCGCGCACGCGCTGTATAAGCGGTTCGCGAAGCTCTGCTAATTGCGCGACTTCCACCTGCGTATACTTAGGTTTTATCGCCCAAATCACATTGTCCATTATGGCCAGGGCCTGACTCCACGCCGGGGAGTGATCACCATGACGCAGGGCCGTGTAACATAGGTAGTCCGTCCATGGTTGAAACAGAAACAGCAAAATGGTCGAAGGCAGCTCGTTGTCGCGCGTGCGCTGCATGACTTGGTCATACACCCGGATTTTAACCGCACGCAAACGCCTTTGACCTTGCTCCACCACCTCGTTGCGTTTGTGAAGGGTTTCCTCCCGCGCGGTGACGTTGCGCGTAAAATTGGTCAACTCCACCAAGGTATCGGTCATGGAGCGCACATCTTGCTTAATTTCCCCTAGAACTTTTTCAACAACACTGTCTACCTTGTGTTGTTTGGCGCTGGCATTGCTAATATCCAAATTAAACGCCACTTCCAGCTCAGACAAATAGCCGTCAAAGGATTTGCGCGCACGCTCCACCGCAACATTTTTGCACTCACGTAAGTGATACATCAATAAATCAGATGTCTCATCATCGCTCACGTGCCTACTTTCGGTGCTGCTGGCACTTTCTTCGGGCAACATGGACAAGGCACCTTGATCAAATATCTCAAGCATGGGGAGTTATGTCTCACAAGTTAAACAAAAAAGTGAAATCGAGGCAATTCGAAGGGGCTAAGGCCAGCCGTTCACCTCGTGGGCTACGCCACTGCAAATAAAGTTCCAAGTTGACAGTCTTGCCCAGGGAACCTCTGAAAACCTTTTCGGGCGCAGCTTGTGGCTACAAGCCTCATGCACAATGTTGTGCGGCATGACCTAACGTACAATCCAAGCTAGAACTTTCAAACTCAGAGGGTCCATACGGCTCTATTCTAAAGGACACACCAGGGAACCTCCAGCGTTTTAACCGCTTATTGGGTTAACAGTGTTCTATTTCCAGGCACATCGAGCACATTCTAAACATGTTAAGCTAAGACGGCCAAGGCCTTACAGACTAAGCCTTACAAAAATTTCCTTATCCCACCCGAAAAGCCCCATACCTTGTGGGTATATTCGTACTCAACTCAAAACATAGTCATACTGAACCACGAGATTTATTGGCCGACAAACGAATGACAACCCTCAAATACAAGATTACTCAACCATCGGCGCCGTTATTTAAGGGTGCGCAATTCAATAGACAGAAGATCTATTGAACTGCCGGAGTAATAGTATTGCGCTGTGGCCTGGAATCGCGTAGCGCTAGAGGTGAATGATGGACTTGAGGCACAGAATTAAACGGTTTAATCGCTGGTCTACAAGATGACACGCAGGATACCTCAGTTGCCGCGTTAACCGTCCCAATACTCTCAAACGCTTAGGTTCACAGGGCTTTTCATGGCTCTCAACGCCTTTAAGTCAAGGCTATGTCATCGCACGGGCAAAGAACAATGCTCTACGCAAACCGTTAAACATGGCATGATTGACAGTCATCCGCGCGTCCGAATGGCAACGCGCTTTAGACACCCACCTTGGGCTGTCCCATTCAATGAGATGAGGTGACTTTATGGCTTTAACAGAATCCACCATGCTGCCTTTAGGTGCCTCGGCACCTGAGTTTTCTTTACCTGCCACAGATGGCACACCCATGACCTATAGCGATGTGGCGGGAACACAAGGTACTGTGGTTTTATTTATCTGCAATCACTGTCCTTATGTGATTCACATTGCCCCAGCCCTGAGCCAACTGGCCAAACACTATATGGCCAAAGGCATCGGCTTTGTGGCCATTAACAGCAACGACACCCAAGCCTACCCCGCTGACAGCTTCTCTAAAATGGCTGAAGAAAAAGCACTAAGAGGCTATGACTTTCCTTATTTGTTTGATGAATCACAAGCTGTGGCAAAGGCTTTTAAGGCGGCCTGCACGCCCGATCTCTACGTGTTTAACGCGCAAAACAAATTGGTCTACCGCGGGCAGTTTGACGATACCCGCCCCCATCGCATCGCCTCCGGCCACTATGACTCGGGAAAGGCACCCGCCACCGGTGATGATCTCAAAGCTGCGCTGGATGTCATGCTCTCTGGTGAAACACCCAACACTGCCCAGCTGCCCTCCATGGGGTGTAACATTAAATGGAAGCCAGGAAACGAGCCACATTAGGTTTTCTTTCTAGACCTACCATTTCTAGACTCGAAAGATCGGAACAATGCTATTAACCCGGCAATGAATATTGTCGAGTTAATAAAGCAGAACCGGGATGTGCCGTCGCTGGCGTTAGCCCGAGCGAGCCATTGAAACACCCGCCAGTTCGCACATTGGTGCCAGTGTTTCAAAGGCGAAGATCAAATAGATATAGATACGGTCGACCTACTTGGTCGCCTGATTAACAATACAAGCTTTAAACTCGAAAGATAGAGTGTACTGGTACAATACCCAGGCTATAGCTCTGTAACATTCACCCAGAATTTGGGGTTATCCAGCGGGGGGGTTAGGGCCGGCAACTCAGGGTTATCCAGTTTAAATATTCTGCGATTTTGCAACCCAGCCTTCTCTAGCACCAACTTGACCATCGAGTTATTTAAAGCGGCACGCGAATTGGCAAGGCATTTTGCTCCATATCGTGATTGGTCTCCGTCCAAATGGCATCCATTTCGCCAGCGATTAATTCTTCCCTCAATTTTGGCGCACTCAGTGCATCGTCTTTGAGGTTTATCTGAAAAGAAACGCCCGCGCGATCTAAACCGAGCTTGATCATTTGCAGAGCATAATTGGCATTGTCGTCTCCCCGAGAAACCACATTGACCATCATCTCAGCAGCACTAACGCCAGGCATCACACAAAAGAGTGCTAACAAAATACGGATAATTAAACGACACTTTACCGGGCATAATGCTGCACCACTATACATAAACGTCAAAAGCCCACCCCTCCCCAAAAACCTTTTCGGGCTCAAAACACCGGTATAGACCAGCCTAATTAGACGCTCTAATTTACTGTGCCTGCTCCCATTTTGTCGGTCTGCCGACCAATAGGCTAAACAACAAAACAATACCATCACCGCATCACGGCACAACCAATGCAACCCATAAAATCCCAGTAAAACTGACCTCGCTAAAGTGACGCCAGTAAACCATTGTTAATCGCGCATTTTAATAGGTCACGAATTTTTTGGTAAATGCCATCAGTGATACTCAACGTTTTTTCACACAACCCTCGGACCGAAAATAAGTGGCACCCATTTCAACCCCAAGGCAATATTTTCGTCACTTTGTTTAGCCGCATCGCCTAGAATGTGGTGAGCAACGGCACGTCCGTGTCGCAGCTTCATTCGGCATTATCGAATCGCAATCTTATCAGGGGGCATCAATGAGTATCTTAAAAAGTTATTTAAAAACCAAACCCGTTTGTAAAGTCAAATTTGTGTTACCCAAAACACAACTTAATGGGGCCAAGTCTGTACAGTTGGTGGGAGAATTTAATAACTGGGATACCGATGCATTACCCATGCGCAAACAAAAAAGTGGTGACTATGCGGCCACTATCAATTTAGAGCCCGGGCAAGAATATGCCTTCCGCTACCTCATTGATGGTCAAGAATGGGAAAATGATGGCGAAGCCGACAAGTATATTCCAAGCCTAGTCTGCGAAGCGGAAAATTCTGTAGTGGTTGTGTAAGCCTCGGCGTATAGACCTGCTGCTTTATCGTTTTACCGTTTGATCATTTATTGTTATCGCTCCCAGGGGAGAGAGTTCTCTTGGGCGCATATCCTACACGCCCTTTCCCCAACAGCCCCCACCCTGCGCAACTCTTGCGTCTTTCTGACGTCTTATTAGCCTGGCAATCCAATAGATGTTCTATCTGTTTTATTGCCCGCCCTAAAATGTCTGGCGCTGAGGGGTGAACAATCTTGCATTTTATTTCAGCCAATGATGGGACAGCCGTGCGCCAACTGCTTACCCGACTCTCATTTCCGCCGGGTCAATCGTATCGGTTTAGTGCCGTCAGTCACAGAACAACAAGCCATTTGAGCTTATTCAGCGGAAATTAAGGCGTCGCCTTCTATAACGAAAGGGCAAACCTTGGCCATAAAGGCCAAAACTCAGGGGTTCCCTGAAGGAGAAGACCATGCAAATGTCATATCGATTGTTATTCGCCGGGGCTTTGGTATTTTTGCTGAGCTATAGAGCAATGGCCAATACAGACTACCAGAGCGAGCCCAGCGAAGCGCGCGTGGAGCAACTGCTAGCGCCCATTGCACTGTACCCCGACACCGTACTGACACACATATTGATAGCCGCCACCTACCCGCTAGAAGTGATTCAAGCTGACCGCTGGGTACGGGAGAATAACGCTTTTGGAGGGCAGGCCTCAGTGGATGGTGTGGCACATAAAGACTGGGACCTAAGCGTGAAGGCTTTGGTGGCATTCCCCGAACTTCTGGCACGCATGAGCGACGACATAGACTGGCTACAAGATTTAGGCGAGCTCTTTTTATCCGATGAAGCCCTGGTCTTGGCCACTGTGCAAACCTTGCGAGACAGGGCTTATACCGCGGGTACTTTCAATAACATGCCGCATTTACGTGCCGTTCGAGAAGAGCGTGTCATCTACGTGGAGCCTGCAGTTGAGCGCGTGGTGTACTTACCCTACTATGACCCTCATATCGCTTATGGCCATTGGCACTGGCGACACCATCCGCCCGTAAGTTGGATCATTGCCGGAAGCCGTCACCATCGCCACGGGATCTCATGGAGTGCGAGCTATTCCCTGTCTTCTTCGTTTTTCTTCGGCGCCATCGCCTGGCCGCATCATCGCGTGGTACTCATTGATCCTGTACACCGCTTAAATCACTACCATGGCCGTCACATTTCAAGGTCGAAGTACGCACACCGCTGGGCGCACAACCCCTATCACCGACGTCACGTGGGTTATCGACGCCACGATGCTCACATGCTGTTTGGCGATACCCGTTCGCAACCCCACCGCGACAAAAAACGTGAGTACGGCCAATATCGCTCAGGCATAATGAGTCACAACCTGGATAACCATCGCCTCAATCGCAGCCATGACGCCATCAAGTCCGAGCGACACAGCGCCCATCGCAATCCTCCCGATGGCGCGCGCGAGCATAAACAGGCAAACACCAAACGATATGGCTCTAACCCCAACGCCAATTCGGACCACAAGCTTAATCGCTCAGAGAAAGACCATCCAAGATTGAATCGACTCGACGATCAACATCAGCATCACGCATCCAAAGACGCAGTTAAAGAGCGACTTCGAACTTACTCTAGTGGTAAACCCAAAGATTCAAAACACTATCGTCAGGCCGAGGGCCACCCACGCCTAGACCGTCAAGATAAAAGCACCAAAACCTACAAGCAAGATAAGCAAGTGACTCGTACAGAGCGAGGAAGCCCCCCGAAACAACGCAACGACAGGAACATTCGCTTCGAACGCAGCACTCCCAAGCCAAATCGAAACAGCAGTAACGCTGCGCGCTTCTCAAGGCAACACTCTGAACCTCGCTCGCGACAAGACAACCATCGGTTTGAGCGACAAACGCGGGTGGTGCGTTAGGGAACCAAGCTGAAATTGAAACCTCCCTTTCAGTGTTTCATTTTTGAGTACATTGGAAGGAGGGCCTTTTCAAAAGCACGCTTCGGGTATAGAGCGTGCTAACCTAAAGGTATTTACACCGCTAGGATTTTAAGGCAACCATGATGCCCTTCTTAGGCCACCGTCTCATTTACCTTTTATGGCTTCCCTTCCTATTCCCCACACTGTTGTGGGCAACCGAATACCCGGATTATCAATCCATTTTTATCAACGATTTTGCCGAAGTACTGGATGCCGACTCTGAAAATCGTATCACCGAACTACTCACAGCACACAAACAAGTCCACAACATTGAAATGACCGTGGTGACCCTACCCTCGCTCGCGCACTACCAACATTTTGGGAGTATTGAATCTTTTGCGACGGGACTATTCAATACCTGGGGGGTTGGTAATGCCGAGCGTAACGACGGTGTGATGATACTGGTGGCCGTGGCTGATCGCAGTTTGCGCATTGAATTGGGCGAGGGCTACCCAAAGCATCTCGATCAGACTGCAAAAACCATCATTGATGAGGTGATGGTACCGCACTTTAAACAACAGGATTTTGCCAAAGGCATTGAGGCCGGCGTAAAAGAATCCATAGCCTTGTTGCGACTCGACGCCAAACCCCACGCAAATCCAACTCCATCGGAGTCCAGTGGTTGGAGCATAAAAGGTTTTATTGCAGCCGCCGTCGGTGCTTTAATGGCCGCCTTCGGTGGCAAGCACTGGTTCAGGCGCCGCGCTCGACGCTGCCCAAAATGCAGCGGCCCCATGCAACGTCTATCTGAAGAACAGGATGATCTGTACTTAAGTGAAGGACAGCAGCTAGAAGAATCACTGGGCTCGATGAATTATGATGTTTGGTATTGCGTCAACGATGGCACTACCCAGGTAACAGATTACGGCAAATGGTTTAGCGGTTACAGCAAATGCAAACACTGCCGCCATAAAACTGTAGAATCCAGCTCCACGACTCTAAGGCACGCCACCACAAGCAGCACGGGCAGAAAACGCATCGACTACGATTGCCAGCATTGCCATGCTACTTGGTCAGAACACCGCACCATTCCAAAAGTGAGCTCGAGCTCATCGAGTGGTTCGTTTGGCGGTGGCAGTTCTTCGGGGGGAGGAGCCTCCGGAAAATGGTAACCCTGATAGTTTCGAACAAAAAGTTTCAATGGCATTCGAGCATGCAGCTTAACAATGTCTTCTCCCGTATGTGGGTAAGTATTACGTGCTTGGTGTATTTGCTGTGTAGCCCAACCTCACAGAGCTTTGCAGCCAATTACCCAGACTACCACTCGCTCTACGTCAACGACTTTGCCAACGTTTTAACCCCAGAAGAAGAGCAAAGTATTACGGATCAACTTCAAGCATTCAAGCGCATTAGCGGCGTTGAAATGGCGGTGGTGACCATTGGCTCACTCAGTGACTTTAATCACGACGGTCATATCGAACCTTTTGCCACTGGTCTATTCAATTTTTGGGGTATCGGAGACAAAAAGCGCAACGATGGCATATTACTTCTGGCGGCGATTGAAGACCGTACCATGCGCTTAGAAGTTGGCAAGGGTTACAGTGTTCACGCCAACCGAACAGCACAAACCATAGTCGCCGAATCCATACTGCCTTACTTTAAAGACGCGCAATATGCCAAAGGCATTGAACAGGGAGTGCTTGAAGCCAGAGCCTTGCTGCAACACCGCGCCATTCGCACATCCAAACCGGAGCCCACGCCCTACATACCACCTGACAGAAATGAAAATATTGCATACCTATTCATGATGATATTTGGGGTCGGCTGTATCTTCTTGTTTATTGGCCCTCAAAAAATCGCAAGAATGATTCAAAACCACAACCTGAAGTGCCATATTTGTCTCAAGAAAATGCACTCAGCGACATCTGAGCAAAAAACGGCGCATCTGACCGAAGCGCAAAAACAAGAAGAGGCCGACAGAGTTTGTATCTACGACGTTTGGCATTGCCCCAAAGACGATATTTTTTACGCGATTCGAAGCCCTTACCCGAAAGACTCTGTGGTAGAAGTAGATAACGACGACGCGCTATACAAGCCCAGGTTTCGATTTCATAAGCCATCAAGCACCAAGCCCACGCATACTTCTAGCACCCGCCACTCCAGCAATACATCTTCGTGCGGCACAAAGCGAGATCGTTTCGGGGGCGGTGGCTCCTCCGGCGGTGGGGCGTCGGGGCGGTGGTAATCACCTCGTGCGACTAAAGGCCCAACCCACTGGCTTGCTACTTTCTTCAAAACCGACACTATTGACGATCAAATGCTTCGACTGGGTTAAACGTAAGGCTCTTGGCCTCATCCTCCAAGAAGGCTTTTAATGTTTTTTCATCAAGCCCCGGCGTGGTCATTTGTTTATACTGGTGATCTGATAGCAGATCTTTCAAGTGCTCAATATCACTGGCCTTTTGAGGCTCACACCATGGCACCCCTGATTTTAAGTCGGGCGGCGTGTGAAAGCGGAGCGTTAATTTACTGCCGCTAGCGCCTTCTACTTCATCGACATTCAGGCCCGATGTGCCTGATGTTTTAAAATCTTTAAAATAAAACTCAAAGTAATCATCGCCATCACCAATTATGCCCTTGCCAAAAGGTCTCAGTGCGTCAAAATCTTTCCCTTTGGGCGTGCGATATCGACACTGGTAAATACTGGCAAAAACATATCGCACTTGCTCGCTATTTTTCTGAGGTAAGTCCCAAGTCACCAAACTACGTGCTTCATCGCCTTCTGCCTTAAGTATTGCTACTAGGTCACCTAATTGTTCAAGCGTCTCTTCGGGGACACCTGCATAATCATAGGTAATATCACTTTTTAGTACACCATAAATACGTCCCTTAAAGGTCGAACGGGTTAATTTGCCTAGATACAATAACTGACCTCGTAACTTAGGCCCTTGCGTATCCGTACTAAGACTGAAAGTATCCGAATCTTCATACATATCCACTTCATACTCAATGCATCGCGCCCAGTCCTTTTTGGCCTTCACATAGTTATCCACATTCAGCTCAGTACAACTGGCCACAAAGGCAAAGGATACAGGTGAATACCAGTTGAATCGGTCCACGGTTATACGATTACTTTCAATGGACAAATAATAAGGATTGTAGCTACTTTCGATTGCTTTTTCTTCAGCTTCAGAAAGATGACTAAGAAAGCTATTCCGCGGACCAATAAAGGGTTGATCCACATTAATTTTAACTAAAGCACGAACATCCTTATTTCCCTTAAACATCTCGGGGAATACAAACTCTTTGGTTTCTGACACCAAAAAATCTTTAACCAGCATGTGCTGTTGCTCAGGGTAGGTTTTGGTATCTAGCCCAATGTGTAAAGTGTCAGGAACTGGACTAAAGAATGTGGATACATCCAGTTTACCTTCACTTGGGTCATAGGCCTTTTTACCCAGAGGAACATCAATCTTAGTATCCTCGTTCTCACCCACAATACAGGTAATCTGATAACGCATATTGCTCAGCTCACCCCTTTTGTAGTACTCCAATGCATTTGAGTACCACAACATTTTGGTATCACTACTGAGTGGCTTTAGACCCAAGTAGGTTTTATCCCAAAATTGATAAAATGGGTAAAATACACAACCAATTTTACCGGTAAAGTGCAATTTCTCATGATCTAACAACTCATCTTCGTTTAGCGGTTTAGCCAGCTCCTTATAAACCGGACCGTTGACACTGGTGATGCCGTCCACTCGGTTCACCTGAAAGCTCAGCGGTGCAATATTCGCCATTTTTTCATCGAATACTACTATCACTCGAATATGGTGCTGAGGTGACAATTTTTTGTACTTATAAAGCGTGTTTCGTCCGTTCTTTACCTTGTAACGCGTATCTGAATACACCTCCCACTCTGCATCCTCCTCGGTAGGGTCGCGATAATAAATGGCTGCATAAATATAATTGCTTTCATCATACTGGCTTAGTAGAGGATCGAAGTTTTCACAAAAGCTGGATAACTTATCCGTGGCCAAGTGATGTATTGGAAAATAACTTTGATACTCAGAGGTTAAGTGATCCTTGGCTGGTGGAGCATAAGTCATCATATAGCCGCCACCATAAGCACTGCCGTAAGCAGGAGTATGAGGTTCCGCTTGTTTCAGACGCTCAACGGCCTTTTGCTTTAACGTCTCACGTACTTTGCTGGGCGTCAATTTAGCTTGTTCATCTAGACCAAAACTCAGTTTTCTTGCATCTGCACCTAACTGATCGTAATTTCGACCAATATCGTTGACAGCAAACAACCAATAGGAATCCATTCGCAAAACGTTCAGTACGTTAATGGGATATACCCATTGATCGTTTAATAGAAAATTTTCAATATAGGCTTGAACATGATATTTTTTTAGTCGATCTAAATAGGTATCGCCAGGTTCATTTGACGCCCCAATAGAGGCCCGCATCAAAATGCCAACCAATCCCGCTACGGCCTCCGCTCTAAGTCGAAAATGAGCCGCCCACAATTCGTGGTTCGGGATATTCTGAGCGCTTTTTCGATTTCTGCAAATCTCGTTCAGCATCATTTGGTTGGCTTGACTCTCACGCGTCATTTGATTTTGACGTTTTAGATCGTTGATATAGTGCGTCATCACATTACCGAACACACACTCATCCAACGCGGCGCCCAAACTCACAATAGCTGAGGTACCAGCCTTGGCTAGGGCAATGGCCGCGGCAAGTGGTGCAGTGGCGGGGACCACTGCCAATATACCCAATGCAATATCGGTGGCTTGCAAGGCCATTTCCAATTCTTTCTCATCGACTTTGAGAGAATTTTGCACAGAAGTATTTCGAAACCGCTCAAGCGATCCTATACCCTCACGCGAAGGGTAGGTATCGGTCTGGAGTACGGTGTAGGCGTTAATTTCCACCCTTCGGTTCTTAGCTCGATTCTCTTCTGAGGTATTGGGCGCTATAGGTTGGCCATAGGAGTGACCCTCCGAGTGGATTTTATCCGCGGAAACACCTCCTTGAATTAAATATTTTTCTACCGAGGCAGCCCTACGCGCAGACAGATCTTTATTATAATCATAACTACCAATATCGCAGGTATGCCCAGCAACCACCACTCGTCTATCGGGGTCTTGCTCGAGTGCCGTTTTAATCTTGGCCACATGTTTATTCAGTTCAGCTTTAACCTCTTGCTTGAGCACATCTTTGTTGTAGTCGAACAACCCCTGTAACTGAATACTGTCTTCAATGGACCCTGAGTTAAGCGTTGTAAAATAGTCGTCAGCAATGCGCAGATAATCTTGTTTAGATTTCTTAAAATCGGGCCTGACCGTGGCAACATAGGAGTACGCCGAGTCCGAAATGGCACGCGCACCATTGAACATGTCAATATAGGCCATACCTCGACCAAACAAGTCCAATCCTTTTTTCGGAATACCCACTTTACCTGCAATGCTGCGACTGTATTTTTCCAGGTCCGCCTGGGTATTTTTTGGCATTGAATAGTATTTTTCTTTAAGCGCTGAATTCCAACTTTGAAGCCCCTTATCACTCGACAAGGCCCTCAAATAACTTTCTCTTGCATCCCTAAAATCCTGCCAAGCATCCAAACCCTCTTTGGTGGCAAATACAGAATCCAAAACAGCTTTGACTTTTTTATCTTCAGTGGTCTCTAGGTGAGAATGCAAAGCCTTCGCTACCGTCCAGGCAATGGTTTTTTTGCCGTTATAAGTATTGCCTTCATCATCAATATAAGTACTGAGGTCGGTTTGAATAAGCTTAGATGCCAGCTTAGCCTTGTCTCGCACCACCGAAACGCTTTTGGCATAATCCATTAAACCCTTGGCGGGCTCTCGAAATTCTGTGCCAATCTTGGCTTTGGCGTTATCTTTATCTGCTTGAATATCTTTGGCGGCCACCAATAAATGCGAATAAAATCTGGGATATTGCACCATTAACGACTCTTCCACAGTAATGGGGTCGCCATTAATAATATCGAATTCGCCAGCGGGGGAGGTAATATCAAATTTGACCATTTCAGCTAAGCGATAGCTAGGATTCCCATCGTCCAAGCGCTTATTGACCAAACTATTCCAATTGCCCCTCGAGAACTTAAGATCTCCAGGGTTTAAAACAATTTCAAACCTATAAAGCCCATTGGGTAGATCCTTTTTTGTTCCAGAGATGACTCCCAAGTAGTAGTCATCCACCTCTTCAAAAACGCCATCAACCTCCTGCCCATTGGGAGCAATACAACTAAATCTTCGGCTTTCACTCAAAAGAAGATCACGTTTTACAATTACAATTACTGCTCTTATTTTAGGAACGATGTAGCCGTACAGAGGTTTCGTTTGATTTTGATGCCACTCTGCATATTGCTTTTCTTCATCCGAATTCGGCGTCTTGGCAGGCTTCTCCAATTGTTCAGGCAATATTTTTGCAATTTTTGCAGTGCGCAAGGTTTCGGAAGGACGATAGGTTTTAGCAATTTCAATTAACTCATCGACCCAGCTCTCCCCTTTGGCCGCTGCCAGATAAGAGACGGCATCTACTGGCGGGATAATAATGGGGCGATCTTTATGTGCGTGAAAAAGCTGTCTCACCTCTAAAGAGCCGTCACCTTTTAGCGCATTAATTTTTCCCGTATTGTCTGTGCGTAACACCAACGGCTTTTTTACTTCGTTTATGGCATTCTCCGGTGCTTCTGCGATAAATACGGTATTGGTCAGTGGAGACAACCCACTGACCAAATTATCGTTTTGGTGATACCCCGTCATTAAATATACAACCGGAAAGCGACTTTCCTTAATTCCCATATTTCTTCCTTTAGTGCAAATTGTAGAGGGTTACACGACCATAACCGCCCATACCCCATATACCGTCTTCTTTAAGCGGTATTTTTATCACCTTACCGGTATCAAAATCGATCCTATATAAATCCATGTAATGTGGAAACATAAAGGCTCTAGAGTCTGGAGAGTACTTGCAGAAACCCATTTTCTTAAGCGCGTCTTTTTCTGGCTTGATCGATATAATCTCCCCCTTGGGAATGCTCGCTCTAACTGTTTTTATTTGTGGACCTCCATCCATCGTGAAGCATAGCTCTTCCCCATTTGGTGAAATATTGGGATACTTGATATTCCAAAAATCGTCTAATTTAAATTCCACTTTTCGAATAACTTCACCGTTAAACTTATGTATCCAAAAACCATTGTGCTTGACCGCTAAGAATTCTGCCCCCCCTGGCAATAAAAATAGCCCTTGGCTGTATATAATAGGACGCTTGCTTAATGTTTTAGTAGTGATATTGTAATTGTAATGTTCGCCATCACTGTAAAAAATCAAGTTTTCACTGTCGGGCGTCCAGATAAAGTGAGGCACCCCACCACCTTTGACAATCACCCAACTGGTTTGGGTTTTCAGATCGATTAATCCACGAAAAAAGCCCTCACTATTATTCATAGATACTGCAACATATCGATTGTCAGGAGAGCGAACGGATAGGTGATTTAAAGTTGCTCCATTGAATAGCAATTCCTCATCTGCTACCAAACGTCTATCCGACCCATCCAAACGCATGGACCATAACCTTGTATAGCTACCTTTATCCAATTGCTTGGACCAAAACTGATAACGCGGTTTATCGTAAATTTCAGGGTCTGGGTAAACCTCTCTACGCAGGGGAATTGCAGCCAGCGCAGCCTCTTCTTCCGTCGGCAGGGGCTCAACAAATGTGAGAGGCTTGGGCTCTTTTTCATCCTTACACCCGGCCAGTAAACCAACGCTTAAAGCCAAAATAAGCGGCGCCCAACGGAGCGCTAATACTTGCCTATAGCTCACGGATTCACTCCCGAGGTTGATGCCTGTGTTTGCTGTGCGTTGTTACGGGGTGTGGCCTCTATAGAGCTGCTTGACTCTACTTCTGTACTCGAATCAGCTTCTGGTTCGGGCTCAAATTCTAGGTCTTCCGCGTCTGGGGTAAGCTCACGCAGCGACTCATAGGGCTCATCCCAAAACACATAAAAAGGTTCTTCGTCGTCTTTTGGGTCTTGCAGCAAACTAAACGATCCAAATTCAGGTGGGCGCATAAAAAAAATCTCCACCCAATCATCCTCTATATGCGCCTCACTCACCTTTACGGTTTTGGTCCAATCAGAATCGTTGTGAATCAATGTCAGCTCGTCATTCTTAGCCGCATCAGAGGTGGGGTCTATTTGATAAAAGAAACGAATACCCGGTGGCTCAATCACAATCTTATTGGTAATACCGATGGCAACAGGGGCAGCTTTAGGCTCAGGTGCGGCTTTTTTGTTTTCAGCATTGCTTTGGGTAGTTGTGTCTTGCGTCATATCAACACCCATACACTTCTAATAATTTGGCTTTTGTTTTAGGCCCAGGGATGCCGTCCACATCCAAGTCGTGGGCCTCTTGAAATGCCTTCACACCCTCTCGGGTTTTAGAGCCCATAATGCCATCGGCCACGCCGCAGTCAAACCCCAATAAATTACAGCGCGCTTGCACGCCGCTCAATTCTTCCACTGGGTCGAGGTTACCTAACTGTAATTCAAACCGATGGGTGGGCTCTTCGGAATCTGGATCTAGATATACATCCAAAGCGCCTGCGCTTTCGTCACCATTTGGCAAAAGCACCTCCAAAATACCTTCTTCATTTAGCGTGACATCTTGCTTTTTGCCGGCCACATCCATAACAGCTCTCACTCCCACCCACGATCGGCCTAGGGAATTTTCGATTTTCAATTTGAAGACCTCAGTGGGCTTGCTCAAACAAAAAATGTGCAAATTGGTGGTGCTCACCCCCATCTTTTTGGGCTCTATATCTGGGATAACAATTTTATCGCCGGGGTACAATATGTGGGGGTTGTATCGTAGCTTGCGAAACTCAGCGTTGGCTGGGTGGTTGTAGAGGGCTTCCCAAGAGCTGTAGTTGTATTGCCGTGCAATACGGGTGAGGGTTTCGCCTTGGGCTACGGTGTGTATGGTGGGCATGGGTCCTATCCGCTGGTCCGAATCTTACGGTTCTTCTGAACCCCTAATTGGACACCAAAACAGCATCAATTGCCAGTGCGGGAAGACGACAACATTTGTGAGAGATCACTGACAAAAGCAGGGCAAGCATAGCTTGCCCTGAGAGAGCATTGATTAACGAATAACCAAGTAGAAACTACCCATTCCACGCTGAATATGCAGCAATATGCTGTCTTCGCTGCGCTTAAGGGCCTTTTTGAAATCACCAATATCGCCCACCCGCATGCGGTTGGCGCCGATAATTAAGTCCCCCGGGCGTAAGCCATTGGCTGCCGCTTGAGAGTTTTGCTCCACTTTGGCCACTAATACGCCGCGCCCCTCGGAGTTGTTTTCAAAGCTGGCGCCGCCCAGAAGGTCGTGTAGCAAGCCTGCTTGTGCCACCTCATTTACCGGGTCACCCACCTTGCATTTGATGGTTTTTTCCTTGCCATCGCGGATCACGGAGATTGAAACCTTATCGCCGATCTTACGGACCCCAATAGCATTACGTAAAGCGCCGGTACTGTCGGTCTCTTTGCCGTCCACCGCCACAATCACGTCGCCTGCCTTAAGGCCTGCTTTCTCGGCTTCCGAGTCTTCGGTAACACCAGTGACCAACACGCCCAGTTGGCCATTGGCAAGGCCAAAGGCCTCTTGTAGCTCTGGTGTTACATCTTGAATGCTCACACCAATTTGGCCGCGCTTGACTTCGCCATGCTCCAAAATTTGCTCGACACTGGCACGTACCATATTAATGGGAATCGCAAAACCAATACCCACATTGCCGCCGGCTGGCGCAATAATGGCGGTGTTGACCCCAACCAACTCGCCGCGCAAGTTCACCAGCGCGCCACCGGAATTACCGGGGTTAATGGAGGCATCGGTTTGAATAAAATCCTCATAGCCCTCAATGCCAAGTCCGGTACGCCCAAGTGCGCTCACCACACCGGTGGTGACCGTTTGGCCAAGCCCGAAGGGATTGCCAATAGCCACCACAAAATCGCCCACTTGCAAATGCTCAGAGTTACTGATGGTTAGTGCGTTTAAATTTTTCGCCTCGATTTTTAAAACGGCAATATCCACTTCGGGGTCTGACCCCACCAATTCCGCCTCAAAAGTTCGGCCATCATTCAATACCACCTGAATTTCATCTGCCCCGTTAATAACGTGATGGTTGGTAATCACGGTACCTTCACTGGCGTCAACAATCACACCCGAGCCCGCGCTGCGCTCACGTCGCGAAGGGCCACGCTGTTGATGTTCAGGCACATTAAAAAACCGCCGAAAGAATGGGTCGTTCATTAGCGGGTTAGATTGTTCGCGCTTGGTGTAAGTGGCGATGTTCACCACTGCGGGGTTAACTTCTTTAAGCATTGGCGCCAAAGATGGCAACGGTTGCCCTGCGCCATCGGTCAGCGGCAATGCAGCTGCAAAAGTATTAAAACTTAATATAAGACCGGCGACTAACCAAAATGCCGAACGGAGTTTCATAACATCACCCTCATAAATTACGTAAAGGTTCGAGTCTGACTGTCGTTATTGGTTCCAGGTTTTTTTATCAAAATGGAGGCACCCCCCATATTGACTGTGTTTAAAACTTTAATCGCCTGACTGCGCCCTGGTAATCGCCGCCAAATCTTCATATACACCTTCAATAATTTTAAAGCTTTGTGGGTAGTCGTTACGCTTGACCCAATAGCGCTCATCCTGTTTGAAGATTTCGTATTTGAATTCGCCTTTTGGCGTGGTCACGGTAAATTGCACTTGGCCTTCAGGCTCTCCAGGCAAGCTGCCGGGCTCTGCCATCTCAAGGTTGCGTAACTTCATCAGGGTTTCGATAAAGCGTTTAACTGAGTATGGTTTGGGTGCATCTGGGTCGTCTCCCGACGTTTCGTCAGCACTGTCTTCCATACCAGGCCACTCACCGTCGGCTTTTTCCAACAAATAATCACCATGTGAAACGGCAGTAAACTCCTGTGGTTGAATCACATAAGCATTAAACCAAGAGCTTAGATCCGGGGCCACATTGAATTGATTCACTTCAGAAACATAAATATTGTCATCACCCGCGCGGCGCACATAACGCTTTTTCACATCAATCACGGACCCTAGATACAAGGTATCCAGCAGTTGATCGCCCGCATATAGCTCAAGCTTACGCTCAAAATCATCATCCACCAGCTTAAAGCGCTTGTGTGCCGATTCGGTGGAAGCAGCAGGCCAACCGGTTTTCAAGGCGAATAGATCTCTGAATAAATCTCTTAGACGAGCGTCGTCTGCGGGCACGCCATTATCCAAAAACCATTCATCGTCTTTTTTAACAAACTTGATGGTGGCCTCATTACTGTTGAATACGATATGGTCCACCGCATCTTGCGTGGCACTCAGTAATGGTACAACTTCAATAGGCTCTTCTTTTGTGCCCGCCCACAGCAATAAAGCCAATATCACTTGAGCCACCAATAGGCCTCCCAACAGAGGCAATTTTACGAATTTATTCTGACGCATGTTTCACCTCCCTAAGCGGCCAATAGCTTTTTATAGCGCGCCATACGCACGCGATGACGATATTGAAAAATGCCCCACAAAACCAACAACCCGAACAAGGCAAGGCCGTAGTTGAGGTACTCCCAAAACTGCTGCTGCGAAGACTCCATGGGCTCCAACGTGCGATTAAAATTACTGCGTGAGCGAATAGACAACAGGCCTTTGTCTTCCAGTGCCCACTCAACGGCATTGACTGCAAGCTGAAGACTGTTGAAGTAGTTGCCGCCCTGAACCGTCCCAAGAATACCCACCACTTCGTCTCGGAAAATATCATTTGATGCAATCACAATTAAACGGGCAGTTTCAGGTGACTTGGGCACCACCGCATGAATGGGTTGCGCTACTTTCGCGTCATCCGCGGCAGCATCATTTTCACTGCTATTAGCGGCCTCTTCCAATAGGGGTGAAGTTTTGCCCTGAAAGAAAGATTCAAACTCACCCTCCACTGCAATGGCCAAGGGTTTTTCGCCCACATACTCGCTGGAGGTATACCCATACTGGACTTGTTCGGCATTGGGTAACACATCGCCCAAACTGCCGTACCAGGTCTCAGCAGAAGAGCGCATCAACACCGTGACCTCGCGCGCTTGATTAACGTCTTCGTCCACCAGAATACTCGACGCCCAAGGTACGGTCACTTCTGGTAAATCCGATGTAATTAAGGTGTCTTGATTCAGGCCTTCCCCACGAATACTGGGAAAGTACGGGTAACTCATCATGCGCATTTCTTGAAAATGCCGCCCACCCATTTCACGTACAGTGGGTATCGGGAACGCCGTATTTTTTCGATCCAATACCAATTTACTGGAGAAGCTAATGCCGTAGTGGTCCAGCCATTCCTCCAGACCATAAGGGTAGGCTTCCATGGTAATGGACCCCGGTTGTAACTTGGCGGCGTTGGGCGCGGTGGCCATCACTACCGTACCCCCGCGCATTAAAAACTGGTCAATGGCAAAGCGAGCTTTGTCCGAGCGCACAGCAGGCGCCGTTAACACCAAAATATCCGCACTGGGGTCTACCTGGCCGTCACTGAGGTCTTCATCCAGAATATTCAAGTCTTGGCTCATGTACTGATACAAACGCTGAAAAGAGGGGACATTTTCAGGAGGCATTCCCAGCTGTTGCGCCATTTTTGGGTCGATCATGGGCTCGGGCCGCACCATCGCTACGGTACGAGTAAAGCCTTTGGCAAAACGCTTCACCGCGGCCTTAAGGCCTGATTGCATAGCAGGCTCACTAAAATCACCCAGGTCCACTTGCATCAGCTGGTCGTTTTGCCCAATCACCACATAAAAGAAAAACTGCTTGGGATCAAAAAGTCCTGCCGACATGGGCCCAAATCCATAGTCTTCCGTAATGCGTTTGGCTTCCAGCCCATCATTCGCTTCCGGCTCAACGATATTCACCGTGAGCTTATTGCCCGCCTTTGCCTTTAGGGCTTCAGCCTCGGCTTTAAACGCCGCTTTTAAAGGCACCAATTCCTCTGGCAGTAAGGCATCACCCGAAACGTACGCCGTTAACGTAAGTGGACTGTCAATGGCGTCAAAAATATTGCCTCCCGTTTGATACGCGTAAAGCACTTTTTTAATAGTACGGGTAATGTCGTATTCCGGGTTGCGCAAATACACGTTGATGTCTTGATCGTTTTTGGCACGAACATCGATCAAATCACCAAAGCTCAGCACCACGTGCTCACTACCGTATTGAATCAGGATATCAAAATACGAATTCACCACGGCGCTTTGATGGCGGTCGTTCACATTAAACGGAGTGGGGTGAATATTAAAACGGCGGTTGGCATCTTGCTCTAACTCAGGGTTGGTGGTGGGGTCAATAATCTCCACATTTACGCGCCCCTCGCCCGCCACTTCGTATTCGCGCAACAAGTCTTGCATTTGCGGCACCAGGGGCGCGAGCAAAGGGTGTGTTTTTTCGCTAAAATAACCTCGAATTAACAAGGGCTCTTGCAACTGCGCCAAATATCCGCGCGTGGCATCCGAGATAGAATACATACCACCTTCAGTAGTATCGACCCGCGCTTGGTTAATCTGGCTTAACCAGACGTTGGCAAAAATAGCGTTAATCACCAATAGCAAAGTCGTGGCGCGCCACTGAAAATGGTATTGGCGATTGCCATCCTTCGCCCAACGCCCTCGTTCGAGCGAAAAAATATTGAGCGCCAAGAAGGCTAAGATAAGGCTTGCGTAGTAGTAAAGATCACGCACATCAATCACCCCGCGGGTGATGGATTCAAAACGCGACCCCGTACCCAATTGGCGCATAACTTCCGCCAATTGATTACCCACAAAATTGGTCAGCATGCCCGCCCCTAAGAGGTAAAAAATCACCGCGAGCACGACAGTTAAAATCAAGCTCACAATTTGATTATCGCAACGGGCGGATACAAAAAGCCCCATGGACAAATAGGCTCCGCCTAACAATAACGCCGCCAAGTACCCCGACCACACGGGGCCCCAATCTAAATCGCCTAAATTGGCTACCGTAATAGGCAGCGGTAAAGTCAACACCAAAGCAATGGCAAGCAAGGCCCAACAGGCCAAAAATTTACCTACCACAAATTGCCATAAAGGCACCGGCTGTGTGAGTACGTACTCTAAGGTTCCGCTTTTGCGTTCCTCGCTCCACATTTTCATGGTGAGCGCTGCCGATAAAAATATCAACAGCAATGGCATCCATTCAAACAGGGGGCGCACATCGGCAATATTGCGTGAAAAAAACGACTCCACCCAGAAGAAAATAAACAATGTAATCAATAAAAAAGCGGCCAAAAACAGCCAGGCAATGGGTGCACTGAAAAACTGCCCAAGCTCTTTAAGCGTAATTTTGAGTAGGGCTTTATCGTTAACAACTTGCTTAGGCTGCATTGGCAACACCCTCCCCTGTGTGAATTTCTCTAAACAAGGTTTCCAAATCGCGCTGCTCGTAACCCAAGTGGTAGAGTTCACCACCGGCAGCAATAATGGCTTTGGCCGCTTGAGAAGCTAATGACTTGCCCTCTTGGGTTTTTGCCGTAATGCGCGCATGGGTGATACCGTCTTGTTCACTGAGCTCCCACTTAGCATCACTTAAATCTGACAACGCCTGTTGTAATGCGACGCCACTTAAAGAGGTTTGCACGGCCAAAGCGTCACCGCGCTGAATATCCTCCAGACGCTCATCCAAAACCAGCTCACCGCTTTTGACCATCAACACGCGGTCACAAACGGCTTCGACTTCACTCAAAATATGGGTGGATAAAATCACCGTGGCAGACTCGGCAAGACGTCGAATCAACTTGCGCATTTGTTGGGTTTGAGTGGGGTCTAACCCGTTGGTGGGTTCGTCCAAGATTAAAACACTGGGATTTCCCAACAACGCTTGCGCCACGCCCACACGTTGCTTTAAGCCGCGCGACAATTCACTGATTTTTTCCAGCGCTTTCGCGTGCATATCGGTAGCATCAATCACGCGTTTGATTTCGCCGCCCACCTTTTCTGGCGCAACACCTCTGAGGCCCGCGGCGTATTCTAAATACGCAGACACGGTCATCTCGGGGTAAACCGGTAAATTTTCGGGAAGGTAGCCGATGGCGGCTTGCGCCACTTTGGTATCTTCAGCCACGTTGGTGCCGTCAACACTTATGCGCCCAGAGCTAGGCTCTAAAAAGCCGCAAATCATTTTCATGATGGTGGTCTTACCGGCACCATTGGGGCCTAGCAGCCCAATCACTTCGCCTTTTTCAATTTGAAAGCTCACATTTTTGACCGCATGCAACGTGCCGTAAGTGCGGTTTAAAGCTTCAACCGTAATCACGTGGGAAACCTCCCTCTTTAACTGTTTTTGGTTGTTATCCAATACATCTATCAGAGTGGGTACTCTGAAATTGGGTCATAGATCAAAACTGGGCCTGTGTTGCCCGCCATGAGACGCGATGGCAACAGCGGGCATGTACAACACATACCCTGGCATCAAAGCGTTTTAATAGATAAGGACTAACTTTAAAAGTTCAAGTCAGCCCTAAGGTGTGAATCGCACCACAGTATAGCAGCGTGACTCGGTTCCACTTTACAGTCGCGCTGCCCTGCACAACCCACCTGCAAAGCGAAGAAGATTAGGGAGTCGTGGTGGGCGGCGTTAATTTCGCCAACTGAGCCTTGGCCGCCTCGCCCACTTTGCCAGTGGCTTTTGCGGCAAACTCGAAATAGGATTTCGCGGCACGGGTATCCCCTTTGGCAAGCGACAGCTCACCAAGATGGTAACTGGCCAAAGGTGTGGCTAAGTGTTGCATACTGGCCTTGAACGCCGCTTCGGCCTCAGTGGCTTTGCCGCGCTCTTTCAATACCATGCCGAGGCCCAAGTGCCCCATGTAATACTCGGGGTTGAGGCTCACCGCTCGGCGAAATTCGCTCTCGGCTTTGGCCACATCCTTTTGCGCCATTGCCAACTGCCCCGTAGTGATATGGAACAGTGCTTCATTCGGCTGCAGGCGAAGTGCCTCTGCCAGCTGTGCTTGCGCTTGATCGAAGTCATTATTTTGCGCCGCGACCACCGCTTTTTGATACACAGTGTAGGCTGGCTGATCTTTCTTGATCTGAGCAACAGCTTTAGCAAAGGCCGCTTGATTACGCGTACCACCGCCGTATTTTTGAGCCAATACTTGGTTTTTGTCTACGCGTACAGCAGAGGGGGGGTGACTGGCAAACAAGTCCGTAAAAAAGTCACTTTGCCGGCTTTGCGAAAGCGCCAAGAATTTCTGCTGTATCTCCACCGCCGCCTGCGTGTCATAGCCGGCACGGTGCATATACAGCACCCCATACTCATCGGCCTCTAACTCTTGGTCGCGGCCATAATGGGCCTGCCACAGGTTGGCCCCCAAGCCTGCACCGGTGGCAATCCATTGGCCATAATCCGTAGACTGCGCGGCAATACCCGCGGCCATCATGCCAGCTTGCAAAAGCGTGGCTTGAGTCATTTGGCGGGCGGAGTGGCGGGCAGCAGCGTGCACCACTTCGTGGGCCAGGACCGCCGCCAACTGTGCTTCATCATCCAACAAGGCCAACAACCCACGGTTGATGGCGATTTTACCGCCCGGCAAAGCCCAGGCATTGGGGGTATTGTTATTCAGTACCACAAACTCATAGGGCAATCCTGTGCGATCGCTCACCGCCGCCAGACGCCTTCCCACTTGGCTCACATACACATTCACTTCTGGGTCCACCACATAGCGCCCCCCCTGCTGCTGTTGGTAGGGCACATACTGCTTACTACCGGCATCCACCTCTTGCGAGGCGCTCATGAGGGTCAGCTCTTTTTCACCTGTCACAGGGTTCACACCGCAACCCGCCATGACAATGATTAATAAGCCGATCAGAAGCATTCGCATACATTGAATCCTTTTATAATTGATTTAAAACGATAGAATGGCGAATTTCTTAGCGTAATTCTACCCATGAAAGCATTACAAATGATCGAAATGATGGCCGGACTCGACGCCAAAGCGCAGCCGGTGATGGAAAAACTGCCCGTCCATATTGACGACCAAAACCAGTGTGAACTCTCTCAATCTCCGGCCTTTGTAAAGGGCATCGCCAAGGGCGACGTGGTCAAACTGAACGACCAAACCAAACAATTTGAGGTGGTCAAACGCAGTGGCAACTTGTGCATTCGCGTACTGAGTCGCGGCGACATAGAAGCGCTCAGCGACACTATCACACCTGAAATAGAAAAACTCGGCGGCACCCTGGATATCGAATCACCGCGTTTGTTGGTGTATTCCATCCATGTGAGTTGCGGCTTTACCGCCATAGAAGCGATTCTCAATCGTTATACCGAAGGCGAAGACCACGCCTGGCTGTATGGCAACGTATATGACCCTGCCGATGGCACCACCCCTTTGAACTGGTGGATCCCCATACTGCAACCGGAGTAAACCGTGCTCGTTGTTATTTCTCCCGCTAAAAACCTGGATTTTGATAGCCCCCCACCCAAGGTCCGCGCCACACAACCACAGATGCTGGACCAGGCAGAGTATCTTATTCAAAACTTAAAGTCGCTTGCCCCCCATGAAGTCAGTGAGCTGATGCGCGTAAGTGACAAACTGGGGCAACTCAATTACGACCGTTTTCAAGCCTGGTCACGGCCCTTTGACGTTAAAAATGCCCGCCCGGCCGCACTCGCTTTCAATGGCGATGTTTACCAAGGTTTAGAGGCCTCGAGCTTTTCAGCCGAGGATTTTGCCTTTGCCCAGCAACACCTACGCATCCTCTCGGGGCTTTATGGCGTATTGCGACCACTGGACCTGATGCAACCCTACCGCCTTGAGATGGGGACGCGCTTTGCCACGGATAAAGGCCCTGACCTTTATGCCTATTGGGGCGAAACCATTACCCAAGCGCTGAACCAACAGCTTAAAAAGACCCGCGCCGACACACTGGTGAACCTGGCCTCTAACGAGTACTTCCGCGCAGTGAAGCCCAAAGCTCTCCAGGCTACCGTCATTGAGCCGGTGTTCAAGGATTGGAAAAACGGCGAGTATAAAATCGTGAGTTTTTTTGCAAAGAAAGCAAGAGGGTTAATGAGCGCCTATATTGTAAAGCATAGGCTTACCCACCCCGAGGCCCTTCAAGACTTTGAAGAGGGTGGGTATACATTCAACCCAAGCCTGTCGTCTGAGCTCAAGTGGGTGTTCACCCGCAAAACCTAAGCTTGGCGGCGAATCGAGGACATGACCATGCTGTTAAAAGTGATTGTGGTGGACGATGCCACCTTTGTGCGGGACATGGTCAAGCGCACCTTGCGTAATTTAGCACCCGGCGTGGAACTCTTCGAAGCACCCGATGGCGCCCGCGCGGTCAGCATTATTAAATCTAAAAAACCCGATCTGATTCTATCTGACTGGGAGATGCCCAACATGAGCGGGGATGAACTGCTGCGCTGGGTACGCGAACAACCGGAATTTGTGGCGACGCCTTTTATCATGATTACCAGCCGTGGCGACCGCAACCACGTGATGAAAGCGGTTGAAGCCGGCGTCAATGACTATATCTCCAAGCCATTTACCTCGGAGGAACTCACCCGCAAGATCACCAAGCAATTAAAGCGCATTGGCTATGATACCGGGTACGCGCGCGCCCAAGGTGACCGCGGCACCGCATTTGGCTCCATTGACGTACTGACCGGCGGCAAGCCCCCCATCACCACAACCAATCCGGCGAAGAGCCACAAAACCGGTTCGAAGCCACAAGCCTCGAAACCACCAGCGGCCAGAAGTACACCGAACTTTGACGGCAAGGTGTACTTGCGCTTCCCAGAGGCCACGTGGGAATGTGAAATTAAAGAAGTGTCGCTACAAGCCATGTGTGTAACCCTCACGCGCCCGGATGTGATCCCCACCGTGTTTGATCAAGCCAGTGTGGATCTCATTAGTGCTGATGGCCAGGCACTCGCTCGCCTCAATGCGTATGTACACTCCATTGCCGCCACCGAAGCCAACCCCGATGCCGCCAGCATTCGGATTATTACTCGGTTTATCGACCAAGATCCCGCAAAATTAGACGTGCTCGCAAAAATCATGCAACCCTAGTCGCGCGGTACTAAGGCTCGGCCTGTTATACTTCCGCGTCACGGATTAATACGCTCGTCCACTCAATAGCCGAACCCGAACGCAATGCTGTATCGCTACTTTGAAGGCTTGTTGGAACCTTTTGCCAATACGCCCAACCATCAACCCCCTAACACCCTTCTGGCCTTCTGCCGGCACTTTATTCGAGGCGCCGAAAAGCATTTGATCGCCATGGCTGTGTTTAGCGCAGCCATCGCGATTATCGAGGTGGTGCTGTTTCAATTCCTCGGTAAACTGGTGGACCTACTGAACCAACATACCCCAAGCACCCTTTGGCAAAACGCCTCTGGGGAACTAGTGATCATGTCAATTGTGGTCTTGGTGGGGCTTCCGCTGTGCATTTTGTTCCATTCGCTGATCATCCACCAAACGTTACTCGGCAACTTTCCCATGGCCATTCGTTGGCAAGGGCATCGCTATTTACTGGGCCAAAGTTACAGCTTTTACCAAGATGAATTTGCCGGCCGCATCGCCACCAAACTCATGCAAACGGCCTTAGCGGTGCGCGAGGCCGTTTTAAAATTGCTGGATGTGTTTTTGTTTGCGCTGGTGTTTTTTGCGGGTGTGACCGTGGTAGCCGGGCAAATGGACTGGCGTTTGGCCTTGCCCTTTGTGGCGTGGTTTTGTGCCTACTGCGTGATTTTGCGGGTATTTATTCCCCGGCTGAAAAAGGTGTCTGAAAAACAAGCGGACGCACGCTCGGAAATGACCGGGCGCATCGTGGACACCTACACCAACATCTCCACCGTCAAGCTGTTCTCACACTCCAAGCGCGAGGAAGCCTACACTCGTGCCGGCATGGAAACCTTCCTGCACACGGTGTACCCCCAAATGCGCTTGGCCACCGGGTTTAATGTATCCGTGTGGTGTATCAATGCATTGCTGATTTTTTCTGTGTGTGCATTGGCCATTTACCTGTGGCATCAGGGTACGGTGACCAGCGGTGCCATTGCCGCCGCCATTGCCGTGGTTATGCGTCTGTACGGGATGTCGCAATGGATTATGTGGGAGGTCTCCACCCTATTTGAAAACATAGGTACCGCAGCTGATGGTATGAACACCTTATCAGTCCCACAGAAAGTGACGGACGCCCCAAACGCTCGCGCACTCGAAGTGGCCAAAGGTGAAATCGAATTTAAGCAGTTTGACTTTCACTACGGCAAAGGCAGCGGCGTGATACACGATTTTAACCTGACCATTCGTGCCGGTGAAAAAATTGGCTTGGTGGGACGCTCTGGTGCGGGAAAATCCACTTTGGTAAACGCACTGCTGCGTTTTTTTGATGCCGAGGGTGGAGAGATACACATTGACGGCCAAAACATCGCGGATGTTCAGCAAGAAAGCTTGCGCGGCAATATTGGCGTGGTAACACAAGACACCTCGTTACTGCATCGCTCAGTACGGGACAATATTTTGTATGGCCGTCCGGAGGCCACAGAAGCCCAACTGCAACTGGCCACCCAACAAGCCAAGGCCGACCAGTTTATAGCGCAACTAACCGACGCCAAAGGACGAACAGGGTTGAATGCTCACGTGGGCGAACGCGGAGTGAAGCTATCAGGCGGACAACGCCAACGCATTGCTATAGCCCGCGTGCTGCTTAAAAACGCGCCTATTTTAATACTGGATGAGGCCACTTCGGCATTGGACTCGGAAGTGGAAGCCGCCATCCAAGACAGTCTGTATACCTTAATGGAGGGCAAAACGGTGATCGCCATTGCCCATCGCCTGTCCACCATCGCTGCCATGGACCGCCTCATCGTGCTCGACCAAGGCCAAATCGTGGAACAGGGCACCCACCAAGAATTACTGCAAAGCCAAGGGCTTTATGCTCAATTGTGGGCCCATCAAAGTGGTGGGTTTGTATAGCCGCATCAACCAAGCAAAACACCGCGTGCCCCAAGCATGTTCCACCCGAACGATGCAATAACCGTAAAAACGGGCCTGGCGGGAGTGCTTGACTCGTCCAGTAGCGGACACTGCAAGCTGCCAAGCCTCGCGTTCAAAAGATAAGGCCATTTAAAATAACGGGGCGCAAGTTGAATGCGAACAGCATGGGGGCTGCGGTGTGAAATGTGGGCGAACTTAAGCCACCCTATATTGGGTGACCAAGACCGCCTCTTATGAGGCGGTCAATTGGGGTAAAGTCCAAAGGCTCGGATAGCCACGGTGAAAAGATTGGCTCCCTTATTTCGCGTTTTTGGCGCGCTTGCGCTCGTTCTCGGTTAATAGCTTTTTGCGCAATCGAATGTGGTGGGGAGTTACCTCCACCAGCTCATCGTCTTCGATAAACTCCAACGCCTGCTCTAAGGTATGACGCACCGGTGGCGTTAAGGTCAATGCCTCATCGGTGCCAGAGGCGCGAACGTTGGTGAGCTGCTTGGCTTTGGTAGGGTTTACGGCCAAGTCGTTGTCGCGCGAGTGTAAGCCCACAATCTGCCCCTCGTAAACGTCTTCGCCGTGACCCATAAATAAGCGTCCACGCTCTTGCAGGTTGAAAAGCCCGTAAGCCAGGGTTTTACCCTTAACCATACTCACCAACACGCCATTTTGGCGGTGTACCACTTCGCCCGTTTTAACGGTGCCGTAGTGATCAAAAATACTGGTCATAATCCCAGAGCCGGATGTCATGGTTAAAAATTGGCCTCTAAAGCCAATCAAGCCTCGTGAAGGAATGATAAATTCGAGCTTCACACGCCCCTTGCCATCGGGCTCCATATTGGTCATCTCACCTTTGCGCAGCCCCATTTCTTCCATAATGGAGCCCTGATGCTCTTCCTCAACATCGATCACCACTTGCTCGTAGGGCTCGTGAATTTCGCCATCCACTTCCCGCTGAATCACCTCGGGGCGGGACACACCCAACTCAAAACCTTCGCGACGCATGTTCTCAATCAATACCGACAAGTGCAATTCACCACGGCCAGAGACGATAAATTTATCCGGGGTTTCACCCTGCTTAACACGCAAGGCCACATTGTGAATCAACTCTTGGTCGAGCCGATCTTTAATATTGCGCGTGGTAATGTACTTACCATCCTGTCCAGCAAAAGGCGAATCGTTCACCTGGAAAGTCATACTCACGGTGGGCTCATCCACCGTTAAGGCCGGTAAGATTTCCACATGCTCGGGGTCACACAGAGTATCTGAGATGCCGAGCTTGTCGATACCGGTAATACAGACGATGTCGCCGGCGTTCGCCAGCTGCGTATCCACGCGCTCAAGTCCGTGATAGCCCATTACTTGCAGCACCTTGCCTTTTCGGGTCTTACCGTGACGGTCGGCCACAATCACTTGCTGGTTAGGTTTTAAACTGCCACGGGTAATACGCCCGATTCCAATCACACCCACGTAGGAGCTGTAATCTAACGCTGAAACCTGCATTTGGAACGGGCCATCCGCCTCTACCGCCGGTGGTGGTACCTTATCCACCACCATCTGAAACAGCGGCGTCATATCTTCAGCCAAGTCATCGGCCTCTAACCCCGCCACGCCATTTAACGCAGACGCATAGATGATGGGAAAGTCCAACTGCTCATCCGTAGCACCTAGGCGGTCAAATAGGTCAAACACCTGATCCACAACCCAGTCGGGGCGGGCACCTGGGCGGTCCACCTTGTTCACCACCACAATCGGGTTTAAACCGCGCTCAAAAGCTTTACTGGTCACAAATCGGGTTTGTGGCATCGGGCCATCCACAGCATCCACCAACAAACACACGCTATCCACCATGGACAAAACCCGCTCTACCTCACCACCAAAATCGGCGTGACCCGGGGTATCCACAATATTGATGCGGTAATCATTCCAACGAATGGCCGTGTTTTTGGCCAAAATGGTAATGCCGCGCTCGCGCTCCTGATCGTTGGAATCCATGATGCGCTCAGCACCCAGGTCCTTGCGATCGAGCGTGCCCGACTGCTGTAACAATTTATCGACCAACGTGGTTTTGCCGTGGTCAACGTGGGCAATGATCGCAATATTGCGCAAATTCTGTATCACAAAAGGAACCTCTACTCAGAGCGAGCAACATAAAAATAAAGATGGGAGAAGGCTAAAAAATACCCAGCACTGTTAAAAGGCGCGCATTATAGCGGGGGAATTAGACAAACGATAGCGTACGGAGGTGCTACAGTTATCATTAGCACCACTGCAGTATGCGTGCTGTTTGACTTTCCGACCAATACACAGAATACTTGCACCCATTAGAACGACACGGTGTTGTTCCACCCATTTTGATAATAAACATACAATGCAGACCCGCATTACCTTGGAGACCGTTTGGTATGAAAAACCTCTTACTGATCGCCTTGTCAACTATTGCAGTATCCGCCAACGCCTGGGAACCCGAAGTTTACGCAGGGGCGGGCATTACTGCTTATCAGTATCAACATGATACTACCCCAACCAACAACAAGATCAATATGCTCGAGGCCACAGCAGGCTTGAACCTGATCGAGTACCTCGGCATTGAGGCGCGCATCGGCGCTGGTCTCAACACTTCCACGGACACACTGCGAGATGCCGATGGCGTAGCGATCTCCACAGGAGAAGCCGAAGTTAATTTTTCAGGCAGCCTTTACTTAAAGCCACAATTGACCAATGAGAGAGCGCGCTTGTATGGGCTTTTGGGCTACACCACTGTGGACGTTACCCATACACAAAATGGTGTAACCGTGCTGGACGACTCCGAAGGCGGCCTTGCCTATGGCATTGGCGCAAGCTGGATGCTATGGCCTAAAGCGGAACTCACCGCCGAGTGGAAAAAACTGGTGAACTCAGATGATTTTGACGTTCGCGGTGGCAGCGTCGGCTTTATCTACAAATTTTAAGCCCCGTCTATTCGAACACCAAAAGCCAAGGCCTATGCCTTGGCTTTTTTGTTTGTAACATCCGAACACCGAATAATGCCGTATGATAAGAAACACTGCACCATAAGAAGTGCCGCAAGCAGGTAAGTTGGTAAGCGCCTTGAGGAGGGCCTATGAGAATGCGTCAATTAAGTATTAGCAGCATGGGATTATGGCTATTGCTGACCGCGCTGCCTTTAGCAGCCTTAGAGTGCCCGGCTGAAATAGACATGGACATCAAACGGCTGCACAAAGCCGACAAGATCAACCCTTGCACGCTGATGAAAACAAGCCGTGCCGCACTGATCGTCAATACCGCCAGCCACTGCGGGTTTACCAAGCAATTTTCCGGGTTGGAGTCGCTATACCAAAAGTACAAGGATCAGGGCTTGGTCATACTCGGTTTCCCCTCCAATAGCTTTCGCCAAGAGGAAGATACGGAGGCGGGGACCGCCAGCGTGTGCTACATCAACTACGGTGTCACCTTCCCCATGTTTACCCCTGTCGCCGTCAAGGGTGATACCGCGCACCCCGTGTTTACCTACCTTGCCCAGCAAACCGAAAAGCCGAGCTGGAACTTCAACAAGTACTTGGTAACCTCCAAAGGTATTACACATTTCGGCAGCCGCACCACGCCACTGGATTCCGACCTGGAGCAAGCCATTGCCGAAGCCGTTAGCGTAACGCCCTAACGGTTTAATGGCCAACCAAACAAACCACCTTCGTCCTTACGAATGGCGTCGGTACGCGAGGCTTTTTGCTCCATGCCTTCGTAGTAGGCGATGCGACCATTAAAACCGTTGACGAAACAGTTGATGTAATAGGTACCTTGCGCCTCATCGCCATCAGCTCCCGCGCTGGTAGCCTTCAAAAATATTTTAAACTGATTAACATCCTCATCCAAACGGCTTGAATGATCATCCAAGGTGATTTGCTGAAGCTTGATTTTGGTGTTCTTGCGGGCCTCGGCTTGACACTTCAACACAGCATCAGTGAAGGTCACATTGCGATAACCACTCTCATCCGCACCATCGAGCTTATCGAGCAAAAAATCTGAAAAAAACAACGTGGTCGCCACCGATAAACTGATGATACTCAAGGCCACAATAACGACCAGCCGCTCTTGTTTTTTTTGAGTTTGAGATTTCACATCACGCCTTGGGGCCTCAACGGGGATGGCGATACACCCCAACATTTTGATAGCCGCTATCGAGCAAGTGATTGGCATGCAGCTGACTCATCACACCCTTATCGCAGTACAACAGATACTGCCGAGACGTGTCCAACTGGGCAAACCGGTTACTTAAACTATAGAAAGGAATTTGTATTACGTCAGCGTTTTCAATCACCAGTGGGTTTAAAGCCTGATCATTAGGGTGACGAATGTCCACCACAACAGCACCCGCAGTCGCCTCAAACACCTCCGCGCGTGCGCCTCCGCCTCGAGCTAAATCATCCACCAAGGCATCAATCGGTTGAACGCGCGCGCGCGCCAAGGCCTCATCCAACACCCCCGGGGCCAACTTGGCCTCTTCATTCTCCACTTTGTAGCCCTTTAACGACGCCGATGGACGCACCGAAATCACACCACAATATTCAGGAATACTGGCCGAAAAGTCTTCTGCACCGATGGCTCGCGACACCGCAATGATATCGCCCTTATCCATCATCGCCAGCGGCCGCAACACCAGCACGTCGGTAGCCCGATCAATAATCGCCAAATTGGTGAGGGTCTGACTGGACACCTGCGCCACCGCCTCGCCGGTGACCAAGGCATTGACCTTGGCGCGCGCGGCAATCCGCGTGGCGGCGCGCAGCATTTCTCGCTTCAACACCACCCCCATACAGGAGGGGTCCACGTGCTCTAAAATGTTGTTCACCACCCCATCAAAGGGTACCGAGATAAACTTCACTCGGTGGGAGGCACCAAACTTAGACCAAAGGTAAAAGGCAATCTCCTTAACCCCAAGTTCGTGATCGCGCCCACCTAAGTTAAAGAACACAAAATGGGTGCGCAAACCACGCTTCATAGCCTGATAGCTCGCCACGGTTGAATCAAAACCACCCGACACCAAAGATAGCACACCCTCTTGCGAGCCAATGGGAAACCCCCCAAGCCCCGCATAGGTTTCATCGACAATATGGACTCGATCATCACGCACCTCGAGTCGCACCACCACATCGGGCTCCTTCAGACGAACACCCGTCGCCGCCGTGTTTTGGTTTAACCCCCCACCAACGTAACGCTCCACCTCCGTGGAAGTAAATGCATGGTTGCCATTGCGCTTAACCCGCACACAAAAGGTTTTACCCGCCAATGCTTCGGACCACGCAGCGTAAACATGCTCATAAATATCGTGTAAGGACTCAAAACCAAAAGATCTCACACGAACAAAATTGGCAATTCCGGGAATGCACTGCAACTTCTCGGCGGCGGCTTGTGCAATGCGCTCATCCTCTCCCTCGATCGTCACCTCTATGTTGTCCCAGTGTGAAAACACCTTGGCAGAGGCATCAAACCGACGCATGATGATGCGCAAATTCTCAGTGAGCTGCTTGTTCATGCGCTTACGCACGGGCGGGCTTTTGATCGTAATCTCGGGAAACAACTTAATAATAAACTTCATCAACAAATCTTCTTAATCATTTTCGTGCACCACATTGATGCATTGCGCACCATACTGCACCAACTTAAAACACCATGTTGGTGCAATTTTAATCAGCCGCCAACATGCACAGCATGGGTCACGGGGGTTCTGAGCGATCAGGAATTATGGCATATTATTTGCGATTCCCAACGCACCAATCGTTGCGCCCACACCGCTGATAGTAAACTCTGATATATTGTCGCGCGATGTTCAGGTGCAATGCATCTTTCATTGAACTTTACCTATAACAATACATGGCTTGGCCATTTTTGGAGGCATCCTCATGTCAGAGAAGACTCTGAACCTGATAAAAGACAACGAAGCGCGCTGGGTGGATTTGCGCTTTACCGACACCAAAGGGAAAGAACAACACGTTACGATCCCCGCCACCGAAGTGGGCGACGACTTCTTCACTGAAGGCAAGATGTTTGACGGCTCTTCAATCGCCGGATGGAAAGGGATCAACGAGTCAGACATGATCCTCATGCCAGACGACAGCGCCTCTCTAATGGACCCGTTCACCGAAGAGCCCACTGTTATTGTGCGCTGTAATATCGTCGAACCTTCCACAGGCCAAGGGTATGAACGTGACCCTCGCTCCATCGCAACGCGAGCAGAAGCCTACCTACAGTCCTCAGGCCTGGGTGACGCAGCATACTTTGGTCCAGAACCCGAATTTTTCATCTTTGATGACGTCAAGTGGGGCTGCGACATAAGCGGCGCCTTTTATGAAATAAACTCTGAAGAGGCCTCATGGACCAGCGGTAAGACGGTAGAAGGCGGCAACCTCGGCCACCGCCCAGGCGTCAAAGGCGGTTACTTTCCCGTTCCTCCCGTTGACTCCCTACACGACATCCGAGCCGCCATGTGTAACGCCATGAGCGACATGGGCTTAGTGGTTGAAGTACACCATCACGAAGTGGCCACTGCTGGCCAGTGTGAAATCGGCGTTGGCGCCAACACCTTGGTGAAAAAAGCTGACGAAGTGCAAATTCTCAAATACTGTGTTCACAACGTTGCGCACGCCTATGGCAAAACCGCGACCTTTATGCCCAAGCCACTGGTAGGTGACAACGGTAATGGCATGCACGTTCACCAATCCTTTGTTAAAGATGGTGTAAACCAGTTTGCAGGTGATGTGTACGCAGGCTTGAGCGAAACGGCATTGTTCTATATTGGTGGCATCATCAAGCACGCCAAGGCACTGAACGCGTTTTGTAACGCTTCTACCAACTCCTACAAGCGTTTGGTCCCTGGCTTTGAGGCTCCGGTTATCCTGGCTTACTCTGCACGTAACCGGTCCGCCTCTATCCGCATTCCTTATGTGACAAGCCCTAAAGGCAAGCGCATTGAAACTCGCTTCCCAGACTCAACAGCCAACCCCTACCTGGCATTTGCGGCGCTGTTGATGGCAGGTCTAGACGGCGTGAAAAACAAAATTCACCCAGGCGATTCTGCAGATAAAGATCTTTACGATCTGGAACCTGAAGAATTGGCGGAATACCCCACTGTGTGTGCATCGCTAGAAGAAGCACTGACAGCACTGGATGCCGATCGCGAATTCTTGACCGCTGGCGGTGTGTTCACCGACGACACCATTGACGCTTACATCGCACTCAAAAAAGAGGAAGTGGAAGCGGTCAATATGACCACTCACCCCAAAGAATTCGAACTCTACTACAGCGTGTAATCGCCACCTCGATTGCACCAAAACCAAAGGCCCGCTTAGTAGCGGGCCTTTTTTTGCACCAAAAAAAACCACAGGCGCACCACTATAGTTCGACATCGGCGTGCCTCGGCTCTAGAATATACGCGGTCTCACTCAAATATGGCATCAAGGCACGATAAAGGCAGCGCAGTGCCAGCCGATAGTGCAAAACCCTTATCTTATGACTCAAACGTTAAACCATCATTGACCGCCAAATTGTGGTCAAGCCTCTCATTCCGAGTTTCCAGGCAATACAGCGCCACCGCCTGCAGCGCCCCGTCGACTGCACCCTGCCTCGCGGCCTCTCAAAGGGTCGAATTTCAAACCGCCTCTATACCTTGGCCGTCACAAAAAGCCTGTATCAAAAGGTTTCAACAACCGACCACACCCGAAGATGCACAATTTTTAACCCAAACCGAGCGAAGGCCCACAACCTTATTAAACGTGGTGACACCTGGTTTGGTTTTTGCTTCCACACCCTCTACAACAATAGGACGCCACAATGGTAGACCCCCTACATTTCAAACAAATATTGGACAGCTTGTTGACCGCAGTACTGGTATTGGATTCTGACCTCAACCTCTACTGCATTAACAATTCTGCTGAAATGCTACTGGGCGTCAGTGGCGAGCATGTGGTGGGCAAATCAATCGAACAATGTTTTTCTGGTATTGACGGCACGCCAAGCAACTTCAGGGAAGCCATGCTGCTCAACCAGCAATTTACCATGCGCCAAGCACGCTGGAAGCTACACAACCAAACCGAGATCACAGTGGATTACTCTGTCACACCCAGCATCGACCTAAACGCCATCATTGTTGAGGTACAACCGCTGGACCGATTACTGCGCATTAGCAAAGAAGAAGCCATGCTTTCTGCTCAGGAGACCTCGCGCAACCTAATTCGCAGTATGGCGCACGAGATCAAAAACCCCCTGGGCGGCATACGTGGAGCGGCGCAATTACTTGCGCGCGAATTCAACTTACGTGATAGCAGTGAGTATGACGAATATACGCGCATCATCATCGATGAAACCGACCGCCTTCGAAACCTGGTAGACCGCATGCTTGGCCCCCGCAAACCGCCCGAGCAAAAGCCCACCAACGTACACGAGGTTTTTGAGCATGTGATCTCGGTGATTAACGCGGAAACAGGGAAAAGCCTAAAACTGTTGCGCGACTACGACCCCAGCATCCCAGAAATCCCCGGTGACAAAGAACTCTTAATCCAAGCCACACTCAATATCGCCCGCAATGCGGTGCAAGTGCTATTTGAAAGCGGCTTGGAAAACGAAGGCACCATTACCTTTGCCACCCGTGTTCATCGCCGTTACACCATCGGGCGCAAACAGCACCCGCTGGTGACCAAAGTCTCCATTATCGACAATGGGCCGGGAATTCCCGATGAAATCGTTGGAGACATTTTTTTGCCCATGATCACAGGACGTGCCGAAGGGACGGGCCTGGGACTGGCCATAGCTCAAAACCTCATAAGCCAACATCACGGTGCGATCGAATGCGAGAGCGTTCCGGGACGTACCGAGTTTTCTATCTACTTGCCATTGGACTGATAAAATGCAAAAACCTAACCTCGTTTGGATCATTGATGACGACCGCTCCATTCGTTGGGTATTGGAAAAGGCTTTGCAACAATCCGGAATCGATACCGAGAGTTTCGAGACGGGCGACAAAGCGCTTGCCAAATTCACCAACAAGCGGCCTGACGCCATCATCAGTGATGTCCGCATGCCGGGAACTGACGGTCTCTCACTTTTGAGCGCCATTCACCGGGAGCAGCCCAGTCTTCCTTGCATCATCATGACCGCGCACTCAGACCTGGAAAGCGCAGTCTCAGCCTATCAGGGTGGTGCATTCGAATATTTGCCAAAACCCTTTGATGTGGACGAAGCCGTGGCCGTTACCCAACGCGCACTCGCGCACGCACAGGAGGAGACGGAAGACACCGAAACGCAGCCGGAAATGAGCACCGAAATCATCGGTGAAGCGCCAGCTATGCAAGAAGTGTTTCGCGCCATAGGCCGCTTATCTCAATCCAACATCACGGTTTTAATTAATGGCGAATCGGGCACGGGCAAGGAGCTGGTGGCCCAGGCGCTGCATCGCCACAGCCCGCGTAAGGACGGGCCTTTTATAGCGCTTAATATGGCGGCCATTCCGCGAGACTTGATCGAATCTGAGTTGTTTGGGCATGAAAAAGGCGCTTTCACGGGGGCTGCGGCCCTGCGCCAAGGGCGATTCCAACAGGCCGACGGCGGCACGCTGTTTCTCGATGAAATTGGCGACATGCCACCAGAAACCCAAACCCGCTTGTTACGGGTACTGGCAGACGGTGAATTCTACCGTGTAGGCGGCCACACACCCATTAAGGTAGATGTGCGTATTATTGCCGCAACCCACCAAAATCTTGAGCACTTGGTAGAAGAAAATCGCTTTCGTGAAGACTTGTTTCACCGCTTGAATGTGATTCGGGTGCATCTGCCTAAATTGGCCGATCGCCGTGAAGACATTCCAAAACTCGGCCGCCATTTCTTTCACAAGGCGGCGGCAGAGCTCAATGTAGAGCCCAAAATTCTTACCCCAGAAGCGGAGGCGTATCTGGCCAACCTGGCGTGGCCGGGTAATGTACGCCAACTGGAGAACACCTGCCGCTGGATAACGGTAATGGCATCAGGGCGTGAAGTTCACGTGCAGGACTTACCACCAGAACTGATGACCCGCAAAGATTCGGAAGCCCCGTCGGGAGACTGGGAGAAAGCTCTGCGCCATTGGGCAGACCAATGCCTCGCCAGCGGCCAACACGACTTACTCTCACGCGCGGTACCCACTTTTGAACGAGCACTGATCGAAACCGCACTCAAACACACCGCTGGCCGCAAGCGTGATGCTGCAAACCTATTAGGCTGGGGGCGCAACACACTGACGCGCAAATTAAAAGAATTGGGGATGTCCGACGCGGACGACGGTGAGGATTAAGCGCCGCAGCTTTGCGCCTAAGCAAGGCTCCTAGCGCACGGCTAGGGTCTTACTTGGGCGACCAGCACCTGCGGCGATGAGGGCATTCGCAGGCGCGGTCGGCCAGGTGTAAAACTAGTTGGTTGTTACACCAGCATCCTGCTCAGATTTCGCTTTTTGCGCTTCACTCACTGCACGCGCAAACAGGGCATCAAAGTTCACTGGTGGAATCGCCAAGGCGGGGAAACCGCCTTTCACCGCACAGTTGTCAATGGCCTCACGTGCGTAGGGGAATAAAATATTGGGGCACATGGTATTCAGTAAGTGCGCCAATTGTCCCCCTTCAACGCCTCCAATCGAAAACAACCCCGCTTGCTGGACTTCTACCAAAAATATGGTTTTTTCTTCAACCTGAACATTGATGGTGAGCTTTAGAACTACCTCGTAAAAATTGTTTTCGAGCTTATTCACCAAAGTGTTGATATCTTGTCCTATTTTGGGCTGCCAAGCCTGCTGAAATGCAGCCGCCCCCATAGGAGACTCAAAGGAGAGATCTTTTAAAAAAATACGCTGCAAAGCAAACTGCGCACCCTGAGCTTCGGTGGTTTTTTCTGGAGTATTTTGATCAGTCATTAGGTTGCCTTAGTGTTTTCTTGTAAGAGATCAGCCTGCACCAAAGGCACCAGTTTGCCTTCGCGATGCAGACTGAAGAGTTCATCACAACCGCCAACATGGCGATTGCCTATCCAAATTTGAGGTACCGTACGACGCTGACTTTTTTGGCGCATCTCCATTAGCGCATCGAAATCCGAATCCACCGGTATTTCCCGATAGATGACTTGCAAGTCATCAAGCAAACGCAACGCACGCACGCAGTAAGGACAGGTTCGACGAGTATAGAGGGTCACAGACACCGCAATTAAGCCTTCACCAACGGCAAGTTTTGTTGTGTCCACTCAGCAATGCCGCCTTGTAGCCTGACAACCGCAAACCCCTTTTCCTTGAGAAGCTTACCAGCAGATCCAGCGTGTTGCCCCAACTTGTCCACCACAATAATCTGTTTGTCTTTTAGGTTTTCAAGCTCTGTAAACCGTTTTGACAGCGCTGCGTAAGGGATATTGATCGCATCCACGATGTGGCCCTGCTTAAACTCCGCCGACTCACGCACATCCAGTATCACTGCCTCATCTCGGTTCAACAATTGCGTGGCCTGATGAAAGGACACTTTTTGTCCTCCCTTTCTCGATTCCAAAATCAAAAAGGCGGCCACCAACACTGCCAACACAGAAAACAAGGGCCACTCTTGCGCCACAAAATCCAACCAGGTCACCGAACACCTCTCAACAGCTACACATTCGTCTCCACACCGTTCTAACTCGGCAGGAAATCTTTGGGCGGCGAGTATACCAAACAGCATGCCTCTGCGCGGCAGCTCACACCGACTTTTTTCTACCCGCAGCCCGAGTAAGCACCACAAGCGCAGAAATGACACCCAAAAAAAGGTACAATTGGGTGTTTTCGCGCCGAAGGCAGCCCCTTAAGGCCCGCCTTGTGGCCCCATCTAAAAGGGGCTCACCCGTGCACCCATCATCCAGTAGGTACCCATTCATGACTGCCGACAAAAAATCTCCCGTGGTTCTTATCGTCCTAGACGGCTTTGGCTACTCAGACGTCAACCAGTACAACGCCATAGCGCACGCCAACGCACCCACTTGGCAAAGCCTCTGGTCAACCAATCCCAAAACGGTAATCGCCACGTCGGGCCTGGCAGTAGGGCTCCCTGAAGGGCAAATGGGCAACTCCGAAGTGGGCCATATGACACTTGGCGCAGGACGGGTGATTTACCAGAACTTTACGCGCATCAACAAAGCTATCGCCGACGGTGATTTTTTCTCCAACCCCGCCTATGTGAAGGCCATTGACCAAGCCGTGAGTAACGACAAAGCGGTTCATGTGATGGGCCTACTGTCCTCTGGTGGCGTTCACAGCCATGAGGACCATCTGCTAGCCATGGTCAAAATGGCAGCCGAGCGCGGTGCCGAGAAGCTCTATTTGCATGCCTTCTTAGACGGGCGCGACACGCCGCCACGCAGTGCAGAGGCAGTCCTCAAAAAAACCGAAGATATGCTGAAGACCTTAGGCAAAGGACAAGTGGCTTCCGTTATTGGACGCTTCTACGCACTGGACCGCGATCAGCGGTGGGACCGAGTGCAGGCTGCCTATGATCTACTCACCCAGGGCAAGTCAGACTATACCGCCGCCTCCGCCACCGAGGCCCTAGAGGCAGCCTACGCACGCGGCGAAGATGACGAGTTTGTAAAAGCCACGACCATTTGCCCCGATGGCGCCACGCCGGTTGAAATGGAAGACGGCGATGCTGTGATTTTTATGAACTTCCGTCCCGACCGCGCACGACAAATTACCAACGCTTTGGTGACCCCTGAGTTCGATGGTTTTGAACGCGCCAAACGGCCTAACTTGTGCGACTTTGTGATGACCACCGAATACTCGGCCGATATCAAAGCCAGCTGCGCATACCCGCCCGAAGCCATCGTCAACTCTTTTGGTGAAGTTATGGCCAAAGCACAGAAAACCCAATTGCGCATTGCGGAGACCGAAAAATACGCGCATGTGACCTTCTTTTTCAGTGGTGGGCAGGAGTCTTTGTATGAGGGTGAACAACGTATATTGGTGCCCTCTCCAAAAGTGGCCACCTATGACCTACAACCTGAAATGAGCGCCCCCGAGGTGACCAACAAGCTGGTTGAGGCCATTACAGGCGGTACCTATGACGCCATTATTTGCAACTACGCCAACTGTGACCAAGTGGGCCACACCGGCAATTACGATGCCGCTATTCAAGCGGTTGAAGCTGTAGATAGCTGCCTTAAAACGGTACTGGAGGCTTTGGCTGCCGTAGACGGAGAGGTGTTGATTACCGCGGACCACGGCAACGTGGAGGAGATGTACGACGAAACCAGCGATCAACCCCACACCCAACACACCACTCTGCCCGTCCCCCTCGTCTACTCAGGCCCTCGTAACCTCAATTTAAAATCCGGTGGCAGCTTGGCCGATATTGCACCAAGCTTATTACACTTGCTTGGTATCGAGATTCCAAGCGAGATGACCGGCCAAACCTTGATCGAATTTGTCGATTAACGTAGGCCGCCAACCATCATCGCTCCGAAGGGGCGATGCCATTGCAATCAAACGGGTATTGTCATGACATCAATAATCCACAAGGGGGTTGTCGCCTTAGCGCTATTGCTGGTTTTTAGCAGCGCGTCTGCGTTGACCGAAGAAGAACGCCAAGCCAAGCTTGAAGCCCTGCGTACCACCATAGAACAAGTTCAAAAAGAACTGGACAAGGTTAAGAATAACCGCTCTGACATTATGAAAGCCCTGGAGGATTCCGAATCCAAAATGGGTGAGCTGAACGAAAAAGTCAAAAAGCTTCAATCAGAACTGAACAACAAACAATCTCACCTAAAAACGTTGCGCCAGGACAAGGAGGCCCTGTCACACGTAAAAAAGCAACAATCCCAAGCGGCCAGCGCACAGCTTAATGCTGCCTACCGCTTGGGCAACCAAAGCAGTATTAAACTGCTGCTGAATCAAAAATCTCCCGGTGACGTGACACGTAACCTCAAGTACTTTGATTACATTGTGCGCGCTCGCAATGCCAAAATCACCGCACTGGTAGACACGCTCGCGACCCTCAATCAACTAGAACCCAGAATCGCCTCGGAAGTCGACGCCATTTCGACAAAGGCTCAGCGCCTGGCGCGTGAACAAGACCACCTTAAAACCCAACAACTAGCGCGCCAAAAATCACTGACCCAACTCGAGGCCCTACTCAGTCAACACGGGGGGCGCCTTGAGGCACTTCAACAAGATCAAAGCCAACTGCAAACCGTGGTCACCCGGGTGGCCAGCGCCGTCCGTACGATTGCCCCAATGGAACCTGGCAAACCCTTTTCCGCACTAAAAGGCAAGCTCCCCTGGCCCACAGATGGACGTGTGTTAAGATCGTTTGGCTCTGAACGTGTTAAGGGTAAAATGCGCTGGCAGGGTGTACTGATCGGCGCAGAAGCCGGCGCACCCGTGCGCGCCGTGGCCAGCGGACGCGTGGTATTCAGCAATTACTTGCGCGGCCATGGTTTACTCATCATCGTGGACCATGGCGCAGGTTTTATGACCTTATATGCACACAATCAAAGCCTTTATAAACAGTTGGGCGACTGGGTAGAAAGCGGTGAACAAGTGGCCAGCGTTGGCCTTTCCGGCGGACAGAAAAACGCTGGCCTATACTTTGAATTGCGCTTTAATGGCGAACCCACAAACCCTCACGGCTGGTTGAAGCGGGTATAAACTGCAAGAGACCAAGATTTAGGAGACCTCATGGCATTGCGCCACAACTTGATTATTTTTTGCACCGCATTATTGCCAGCCTTTGAGGCTTTTGCTCAACCACCGGAAGAGTCCTCGGCGCCGCCTGAAAAAGTGGTTCAGAACGTATTACCGCTTGAGGATTTACGCGTTTTCACCAAAGCATACGAACACATTCGCAATGCTTACGTCGAAGAAATTGGTGATAAGCAGCTGTTAGAATACGCCATTCGCGGCATGCTTGACGAGCTGGATCCACACTCCAGTTATCTGGACGCAGACTCTTACGACGACCTGCAAATTCATACCACGGGTGAGTTTGGCGGCCTGGGTATAGAGGTGGGCATGGAAAACGGCTTTGTCAAAGTGGTAAGTCCCATCGACGATACCCCAGCCAAACGCGCGGGTATCGAAGCCGGTGACTTGATCGTCAAAATTGACGAAACCGCGATTAAAGGCCTTAGTCTAAACGAAGCCGTCGATAAAATGCGTGGCCCCAAAGGCAGCACAGTGTTGCTAACAATCCTCCGCGATGGCCTTGAAAAGCCCATCGAAATCTCCTTGGTGCGCGATACAATTAAAGTCAGAAGTGTGCGCTCGGAGCGCATTGAAAACGACTTTGCCTATGTGCGAATTGCGCAATTTCAAATGAACACCGGCAGCGAGCTGCGCGAACAAATTAGCGCACTCGAGCCCACAACGCTTCATGGCCTGGTTTTGGACTTACGTAATAACCCCGGTGGCTTACTTCAGGCGTCTGTCGACGTGGCCGACACTTTTATGGATGGTGGCAACGTCGTTTACACTGAGGGCCGCCTACCTCAAAGCAACGTGCAATACCACGCGCGGCCTGGGGATTTAACCGACGGCTTACCCATAATTGTGTTGATCAACGAAGGTTCTGCGTCTGCCTCTGAAATTGTTGCCGGCGCACTGCAAGATCACCGTCGCGCGGTGGTACTCGGCACTCAAAGCTTTGGCAAGGGCTCTGTTCAAACCATTATTCCCATCACTGAAGACAAAGCGGTAAAACTCACCACGGCCCGCTACTACACGCCTTCAGGGCGCTCCATTCAGGCAGAGGGCATTGCACCCGACATTCTTGTTGAACGCGCCAAAGTCACTGCCATTGCCAAACGCCTAGGAGTGACTGAAGCGGAGCTGGCCGGCCACCTGGATAACACCCAAAGTGCCCCCAACCTCAAACCTGAGGCCACCAAAGACGCTGCCGAGCAGGAGGAAGAACCCCTGCAAAGCCGCGACAACCAACTGTACGAAGCGCTGAACATTCTAAGAAGTTTATATTTACTCAAGCGCGCCGAGACCGTGGCGCCAGAGGTAGTAGACCCAACACCTACCTCATGAGGCGCGCTTTCGTTCGGCAAGGGGTTTTGTGGTGTTTGCTCGGCGGAGTTGCACTGTTTGTCGCCTGGCTGGCCGTGCTGCTCCAACAGCATAGAATGCCAGCCTCTCCAAAAACCACATTAGCGTCAGTTACTGACACCTACGCCGCGCCCGACCGAGCACCGCCGCTAGCCTCTCCCTCCGCCAGGTCCCCTACCAAGGTCGAAGTACCCGCTCAACGCCCCCAGCCACAAGTGGTAATTATCATCGATGATATTGGCCATCAATGGGCTGCGGGGGAGCGCAGCGTCAAACTCAAGGGGGATGTCACCCTTGCTATTTTACCCTTTAGCCCCTACGCCAAAAAGCTCGCCCACCTCGCACACCAACACCATAAAGAATTAATGCTACACGCACCCATGGAACCAGAGCATCACCACAGCTGGAAAGGCGGGCTGAGTCGCGAGATGGGGCAAGCAGAAATCAACGCCACCCTACTCGAAATGATTGCCGCTGTTCCCGGCATCCGTGGTGTTAACAACCATATGGGCAGTGCACTGACGCAAAACCCCAAAGTCATGGATTGGGTGATGCAAACCCTTGATCAACAGGGTTTATTCTTTATCGACAGCCGCACCAGCGCGCACTCACAAGCCCTGAACTCGGCGTTGAATCGAGGGTTACCAGCACTTCGACGGGATGTATTTTTAGATAACCTGCAGGACTCCGCTGCCATTAAAGTTCAGCTCAACAAGCTCGTTGCTCTGGCGCAAAAACGCGGCTTTGCCGTGGGCATTGGCCACCCCTACCCAGAAACACTTTCGGTATTAGAGGGCTTTATGGACACGCTGGATCAAAAAGGTGTCTCGCTGGTGCCCGCCTCCCAGGTGTTGGTCACGGGAACAGCCTACTACGCCCAACATGCACCTGCAGCCCAACACTCTGAAGCGTCTATAAAAACCCTACCTAAAAATTCTAAATCGATATAAAAAACCGCTTTTGTGACGCCTCCCAACATAACGACTGCTTAATTTTTATGCTATGTTTGGTTCATTACCTCACCACTGTTGTAGCGCAGCACAGCCCATTGGTGCCATTAGCTAAAGCAATACCAAAGGTGAGGTTAGGCGGGCGCCGACACAAGGGTTCTCCCGGGCTTCCGAAGTAGGCTAACCACCAGGAGAAATGAGCCATGAACCGTACAGGAGAAAAGGGCCAAGTCCCAAATCGTAATTCCCGTTTTTTTGAACAGGACGGATACTGGTACTACACCACTCGCGAAGGCATGAACATCGGGCCCTTCGATACGCAGCACGAAGCAGAACAAGGTATCAGTGATTACATTGATTTCATCGTGCATGCCGAGCCACAAGTATTGGCGTCATTGGGCCTCTACCGCTCTGCGGCGTGAATTCAGTTTTATCGCGCCGGGCCTGGTCTCGCCCGACGCGATTGCCTGTTCATTTGCAAACGGCTCAAAACCTCTCAATCAAAGATTGCCCTAAGCGCTTCCTCAACGCCATAATGGCCTGGGCCAGGCCGATCACCCCCAGTCAAAAACTGCCTTACCAAAACAGCTTTTAAACCACATCACTGCACAAGGTTTCGCAGCATTGGGGGTTCAGAACCCGCTGAAATTACGCTAGGCTTGTCGCCCCGACGGATGGCATCAACCGCTGGACATCGGGTTTCAGCTCTGCACAACGGCCCTTTCCACATAATAAATAGAGTGCACGCATGAGTTTTTGCCAACGCCTTTTTAAACTGGCACCCTTCAGTGTGGTTATTATTTGCACCCTGATGGCCTGCTCTTCAAACAGTGACGTTAAAGTACTAAAGCTGGCACACAGCTTAGACACTCACCACCCGGTTCACCGTGCCATTGAATATATGGCCGAGCGTGCGGCCTACCACTCTGCGGGTCAATTGCGTATCGATATATACCCCGGCGGTCAACTCGGTGGTGAGCGAGAGTTAATGGAGCTATTGCAAATTGGGAGCCTGGCCATGACAAAGGTCTCCACAAGTCCCATGGAAAGCTTCGTCCCGGCAATGAAGGTCTTTAGCTTGCCCTACGTCTTTAAAAGTCACGACCACTTTTGGCAGGTGCTCGACAGCCCCATTGGCAAAGAACTTTTGTTGGCGGGTAAAAGCGTTCACCTGCGCGGTTTGTGCTATTACGACGCCGGTAGCCGTAGCTTTTATTCGGTGGACAAACCCATTCATACGCCCGAGGATCTCAACGGTTTAAAAATTCGTGTTCAACAAAGCCAAACCTCCATACAAATGGTGCGAGCACTGGGTGGCTCAGCCACACCCATCGCCTGGGGGGAACTCTACACAGCGCTGCAACAAGGCGTAGTGGACGGCGCAGAGAACAACCCGCCCAGTTTTTACTCTTCGAAACACTATGAAGTGGCCAAGTACTTCACCCTTGATGAGCACACCATGGTGCCAGACATGTTGCTGATCAGCCAATATGTCTGGGATCGACTTTCAAATGAAGAACAACGCTGGTTACAAACCGCCGTGGATGAATCAGTGGTGTTTCAAAAAGAGTTGTGGGCCAAATCCACTGAAACCGCGCTGAAAAAAGTGAAAGCCGCAGGTGTGACAATCATTGTCCCAGATAAAGCCCCCTTTATCGAAAAAGTGGAAGCTATGCATGCATCCATTGAGGGGACCCCCGCTTATGATGTCATTCAACGCATTCGGCAACTGACGCCGGATTTATAAGCACATAGGTTGATGGGTTCAACGATTTAAACAGCACAAAGGCATAACGATGAATACACTTTCGAAACGCTTTGAACGCACCCTTGCGCAGTTGCTGGTTGTGTTAATGGCACTAATGGTTTTGGACGTAACCTGGCAAGTCGTCACCCGTTTTATTTTGAAAAATCCGAGTTCGTTTACCGAAGAGTTGGCGCGCTTCCTATTAATGTGGATTGGCCTTCTGGGGGCTGCCTACGCCTATCGCAAACACTCTCATCTCAGTTTGGATTTATTACTTCAAAGTGTGAATGAAAACAAACGGCTTTTGCTGGTACGGGTGTCTCAAGCGTTATGTTTTGGCTTCGCCGCAAGTGTAATGGTCGTGGGCGGCATTCGCCTGATGAACCTAACGCTCACACTGAATCAAACCTCAGCCGCACTCGGCATGCCAATGGGGTATGTATACGCCTGCTTACCCGTCAGTGGTCTATTAATCTGCTGGTTTGCTGTAGACAGCTTTGTGCACCCCAAATTTGAAACCCATGATTCCAATTAACCCGGCAGTAAAGATTGCCGGGTTAATAGAAGACTGAAATAATATTTGTCAGCTGCTTATCGCTAAAAGAGGCCAACGTGGAACCATCCATTCTAGTTTTGCTTTTAAGTTTTATCGTGTTGTTGGCCATTGGTGTACCCATATCCTTCTGTATTGGCATTACCACAGTGCTCACACTTTTGGTCACCATCGACCCATTGCCCGCATTGACCACCGCCGCTCAAAGAATGGCTGGGGGTTTAAACAGTTTTGCCTTGTTGGCCATTCCCTTTTTTGTGTTGTCGGGATTACTTATGGGGCACGGCGGGATCGCACGCAGGCTGATTGATTTTGCAAAAGTGATTGTGGGCATGCTACCCGGGGGGCTTGCCTATGTTAATGTCATCAGCTGCACATTATTTGGCGCCATTTCCGGCTCCGCGGTGGCGGCCACCTCAGCCATTGGCAGCTTTATGATCCCCGCCATGAATAAAGAGGGGTATGACAAAAATTTCAATGCTGCCATTACCGTCACTTCGTCCACCACGGGCTTACTGATTCCACCGAGTAATATTTTAATTATTTATTCCCTTGCCAGTGGTGGCGTTTCCATTGCGGCACTGTTTGTTGCCGGCTATATCCCTGGCCTACTCGTGGCAATGGGGTTGATGGCCGTATGTGGCGTGTACGCCAAAATCAAAGGGTACCCCGTGGGTGAGCGCACCTCACTGAAAGAAGCTCTGAAAAAAGCTTTGGACGCTCTACCGAGCCTTGCACTGATTGTTATCGTCATCGGCGGCATTGTGGGAGGCGTGTTTACGGCTACCGAAGCAAGTGCCATCGCGGTATTGTATGCGGGATTTTTATCGATTTTTGTTTACCGAGAAATCTCTTTTAAAGCACTGCCCAATATTTTAATCAAATCGGCCGAGACCACGGCCATTGTTATGTTATTGATTGCGGCATCCACCGCCATGTCTTGGATTTTAAGCTACGAAAATATTCCGCAAAGTATCAGCTCTGGCTTACTCGGCATGACCGATAACCCCATCATGATTTTGCTGATGATCAATCTGATTTTATTATTGGTGGGCATTTTTATGGACATGACGCCTGCCGTACTGATCTTCACGCCCATATTTCTGCCCGTGGTGGAGAGCTTTGGCATCTCCCCATTACATTTCGGCATTATGATGATCATGAACCTGTGTATCGGTTTGTGTACGCCGCCGGTGGGCAGCGTATTGTTTGTGGGCTGCTCGGTGGCAAAAACCAGCATTCACCATTTAATCAAACCGCTGCTACCCATGTACGGGGCAATGGTATTGATGCTGATGTTGGTCACGTTCATTCCTGCGCTAAGCGAATGGCTGCCCAGCGCCTTTGGGCTGTAGTCGAAAAAGCCCAAGCCGAATACTCGGCCAATAGACAATCAAAATTGCGCTAAACCATCGAGGGAGTCACCAAATTTTTTTCAACAATGGCGCCACGGTGTTGAATCACAATACCCGCGCACTGCGCACCACAGCGGACTGCAGCGGTTAAATCTCGCCCCTTCAATCGCGACGCCAAAAAGCCCGCGTTGAAGCTGTCCCCTGCTGCGGTGGTATCCACCACCGGTTGCACCGGTGTAATCGGCACCTCTTTCTGATCGACATAGCAACCGTTCTCCAAGAGGCCACTTGCCACCCACACAGACTTTGGTCCACGCTTTACCACAACTTCCTGAACACCCGCTAGAGCACAACGCGCTAATATGGGTGCCTCGCTGTCGTCTTCCCACAAAGCCATTTCGTCTTCATCGGTGAGCAAAGCCAGATCGGTCACGGCCAAAGCCGAAGACATGGCTTCGCGCACGTGATCTCTATCTCTCCAAAGCCTCGGCCGATAATTACTGTCAAATGCCACTTTACCGCCTTGCGCTCGAAACAGCGCCAATGCCTCGCACAACCGCTTTTTAGCATCGTCACTGATGATACCAAGGCTAATACCACTGAAATAAAGCCACTCGCAGTGCGAAACCGCCGCTTGGAAGGCCGCCATGTCTACGTCGCTCGCAAACAGGTCGCGCGCGGGTGATTCTCCACGCCAGTAGTGAAAGGTTCTCTCACCCGCGTCGTTGTTGGCAATCATGTAAAGTCCAGGCACCCGTCCCGGTACCGAAGTCACGCTGGCCGTATTCAGGCCTTCGCTTCTCATCATCGATAACATCTGCTCACTGTAGGGGTCATCGCCTACTCGCGTAAAATAGCCCGTGGGAACCCCCAAGCGCGCCAAATACACTGCCGTATTGTAGGTATCGCCCGCCACCCCTAAATGTCGCAACCGGGCATCCCCCCCTGCCACGGGTGAAAGCTCTAACATCACCTCACCCAAAGCCATTATTTTTATCATTTGTTTCCCGCTTTCCTCAAAGTTACCGCCGCCATATTGGCCTTACCAAATAATTGAACTGTCCTTAAAATGCTGCTAGTACTGTCCTCGCCACCCAAGCATTTCCCGCTGTACGTCGCCGATTATGGCGTATCTCGTCACAAATTAGCGCGCTTAGTCGGTGAATATTTGTATGATGATTGACATCAACCGCGAAATTCAGCAACATGAATTGGTCTTACCTATTCACCAACACCCAGACTGGGTAAGCGTCATCATAACCGGGGCACTTTTCCTCAGTAAGTGCCCCGGCTCTTTTTCGTCCGTTTTTTGTGTTTTTGACACCATCATTTAGAATGCCCACACCTCGTTACCCAAAAGACCCATACTGCTCATGACTTCAGCAAAGCGCCCCCTTATTCTTGACCCCAACCGATTGTTCTCTTCAGAGCCGACGCAACGTGCTATTGCCGGACGCTTGTATGCCGAAGTGAAGGATCTTCCCATTGTCAGCCCCCACGGACATACCGACCCCAGCTGGTTTGCCTACAACGGGCCTTTTGGCGACGCCACCGAGTTACTGATCAAGCCCGACCATTACGTGTTTCGCATGCTGTACAGCCAGGGAATTCCCTTGGAATCATTGGGGATACCCTCCATCAACGGGGTTGCCGTTGAAACCGATGCGCGCAAAATTTGGCACATTTTGGCCGACCACTATTATTTGTTTCGGGGCACACCTTCACGCATGTGGCTGGATTTTGTCTTCAAAGAAGTGTTTGACTTAGAGTACACCTTAGGCCCAGAGAGCGCTGACGACTATTACGATCATATTACCGCCGCGCTGGCCACACCGGCGTATTTACCCCGCGCACTGTTTGACCGATTTAACATTGAATGCCTCGCCACCACTGAATCCCCGCTGGATGATTTGCAGCATCACCAAGCCATTCGCGACAGTGACTGGCAGGGCAACGTGATTACGGCTTTTCGACCCGACCCAGTCGTGGACCCCGACTTTGAAGGCTTTGCACAAAACGTGGCGCAACTGGGAGAACTGACACGAGAGGACACCCAGACCTGGCAAGGGTATTTGGCGGCACTGCGGCAGCGGCGCGCGTACTTTGCCAAAATGGGGGCCACCTCAACGGACCATGGACACCCCACACCCGCTACAGCCAATTTATCGACGCGCGAAGCCGAAGCATTGTTTTCATTGGCCTTGGCCGGCCAATGCAATGCCGAACAAGCCGAGTTGTTCCGAGGGCAAATACTCACCGAAATGGCAGGCATGAGTATTGACGACGGGCTGGTGATGCAAATTCATCCTGGTTCATTCCGCAACCACAACCCACAGCTGTTCGAGCGCTATGGTCGCGATAAGGGTGCCGATATTCCGCTTGCCACGGAGTATGTTAAAAATCTAAAACCCTTACTGGACAAATACGGTAACAACCCTCGTTTAAATATCATTCTATTTACCTTGGATGAAACCGTCTACTCGCGTGAGCTTGCACCACTGGCCGGCCACTACCCCAGTTTAAAGCTCGGGCCTTCTTGGTGGTTTCATGACAGCCCGGAGGGCATGCGCCGCTTTCGTGAACAAATCACAGAAACGGCAGGGTTTTATAACACAGTGGGGTTTAATGACGACACGCGTGCGTTTTTATCGATCCCCGCACGGCATGATGTGGCTCGCCGAATGGATTGCACTTGGCTCGCACAACTGGTAGCCGAGCACCGCCTACAAGAGGACGAAGCCGTAGATGTCGCTCGCGATTTAGCTTACAACCTTGTTAAAAAAGCCTACAAACTTTAAGTACAACATAACATTTTATAAAACACCAAAGGTCACCGTCGGTCACCTTTGTTTATTGGAACCGCTATGGCAACACCTCGCTTATCACCAGCATTACTGAAAACCTTAGATGCATCCATTCAACCCCGTTACGAGCGTGCCGCCTGTGGCGCAGGCATCGTACACCTTGGTATTGGTGCATTTCATCGCGCTCACCAAGCGGTTTATACCGAGGCAGTACTCAACACCCTGGGCGGAAACTGGCGCATCATCGGTTGCAGTTTGCGCTCTGATACCGTTCAAAAACAATTAAATCCACAAACGGGTCTATACACGCTTTTGGAAAAAGGAGTGCAAACACAGTTGCAAATTGTGGGCGCACAACTCGATGTGTTAGTGGCACCTGAAAACCCGCAAGCGGTTGTGGATACAATGTCTTTGCCGAATATTAAAGTGGTGACACTCACGGTGACAGAAAAAGGATATTGCCATCATCCCGCCACAGGCGATTTGAATTTAGAGCACCCCGATATCTTGCACGACCTATCCAATCCCATGTCACCCAAAACCGTCGTAGGGCTTTTGGTGGCCGCCTGCCGGCAGCGCAAACAACAAGGCAACGCGGGGTTAACGTGTTTAAGCTGCGACAACCTGCCTCATAACGGTAAGGTACTGCAAAAAGTAGTGCAGCAATTTGCGCAGCACGTGTCACCCGAGCTCAACGACTGGATAGATCGAAACGTGACGTTTCCTTGCTCGATGGTCGACCGTATTGTGCCAGCCACCACACCCGAAGACATTGCAACACTCGAACAACTGGCTGGGTTTCATGACGAAGGCCTAGTGGTGGCAGAGCCCTTTTCCCAGTGGGTGATTGAAGACAATTTTTGTCAAGGCCGCCCCGAATGGGAACGCGTAGGTGCGTTGCTAGTGGACGATGTGGCTGTTTACGAAAACATGAAGTTACGACTATTAAACGGCAGCCATAGTTTACTGGCTTACGCCGGTTACCTCGGCGGTTTTGAGACCATCCACCAAGTAATGGAAGACGCGCTCTACCGTGCACTGTGCCAACGCTTTATGCAGCAAGCGGCAATAACGCTGTCGGTGCCACAAGGGTTCAATATTAACACCTACCAACAACAACTGTTGGAGCGGTTTAGCAATCCCGGCTTAAAACATCGCACTTGGCAAATTGCGATGGATGGTTCTCAAAAAGTACCTCAACGCTGGCTTGCATCCTTACGTGACCTTCTATCCATGGGTGAAGACGTTCAAATTATGGCCTTGGCACTTGCCGCGTGGATGCGCTATGTCACCGGGGTGGATGAAAATGGGCAAACCATAGACATTTCTGACCCCTATGCATCAACATTTAAAAAGCTTTATGAAAAAAATCAAAGCAACATTCCCGCTTACGTAAAAAGTTTTTTTGAGCTAACGGAAATATTCGATGCCGACCTTGCTCAAAATACCGCTCTGATCACCGCAACTCAGGAATATTTGGTTGATATCACAGAAAAGGGCATAAAAACCGTTGTCGCCGCCTTTGGACAGTGACCCCCTAGACGATGATGGCAATAGCTTGAAACGTTGATTGACATGCAAGTGATTCCATTGAAAGCGCTACTCGGGAAGCCCTATTAAAAACTTGCGCGAACCGCTTTTTGGCTGCACTGTAACCGAATTGTGGTGCAACAGGCTATTCGAAAAACGGGTTGTGGTTTCTTTTCTAGTACGGGGCGAGGCCGATCACAAACTATTAACCCAGCAATTCAACAGATCTCCCACCTATTGAATTGCGCGCCCATAAAATACTGGCGAAAATGTGAATTTCCTCGTTTTTTAAAGGCTTGCATTGGTCATTCCGGCCAGTGGCGGAACGTCCTTGTACCGTATTAACCCGACATAAAAGATTGCCGGGTTAATAAATTAGGCTGCGATAAAGCATACTGAACTAATCCAGACACCCGTCTTATACGTTTCGGCCTTCGCCACAGCAAAGCTCATTTTCTCCGCGCGCAGTCGTGTCGAATGTGATCGAGCAACTTCATGGATTTTGCAGGCAGCGAACCACGAACATCTTCCATGGCACGCTCCGAAACTGCATTTATATACAGCATGCTGGATGATTGCTCATCAAAAGCCCATCCAATACCCGCCGATACAGCACTTTGGTGTTACCACTGAGGAAGAAGGTGCTCCACACCTGAAACGCTATTACTGGCGAAGGATTTTACACAAAAAATTTATTAAAAATAGATTTTATATTCGATACTGAAATAATAAATATTCTCGAGTCATATCATTATGTCTCGCCGATTTCCAAAATTGGCCCCACCCACCTTGGGTCACTATATATCCAGGTGGTGGCCCGTAAGTCTTTGAAATTAAAGAGATTAAAAAGTCGCAGGCGATAATCGACAGCCAGTCAAAAATGCACGCTACTATAAGCTGTGAGGCGCCAGCCGGGTCAGCATTGATCATGCGTCCTCATATATTGCACTCATCAAGCAAAGCATTATCGAATAATCCTCGCAGAGTGCTTCATCTAGAGCACAGTAATTTTAAGCTGTACGATGGTGTTGAATGGACATAAAAACATGTAACAATACATGCCAGTCGGACAGTTTGTTCCGTGGCTCTTTTTTGCTGGCGCTACGCTAGCAAAAACACCACGCCACAAACTGCCGCTGCGCTCGGCCTTATATTTTTAATCCGCTCCAAGGAAAGCCTTCATGAAAAAACACCTGTCGATATTTGCATTGTCATTATTGCTATCAGCTTGTGTCTCCGGTGAGGACACTCAAAATGTAGAAGCCAGTTGTGATAATGGCATTGCATTACCAAGTGCGTTAATCGGAACTTGGGAGCGAACTTTTGAGAGAAATGGATCTTCTGGTGTACAGGTTTTAACAATTACATCAAGCTGTACTTTTCAGGACTACGAGTTAGGAAATGCAGACGTTATGGATGAATGGTATACCGACTTAAGCGATGGCATAACATATAAATTCATAAGTGATCCAGCTCAAGAAATTTCATCCGTAACCAATGAAAAAATCTATGTTGTTAACTCAACAGGCACCGCCACTATAACCAATAACAAAACCCAAGATGTTGTTGCCCAGTGGAATATTTCTTCTGTGGGAGGTTATTATCAATACCAAGTAACAGGCAATACATTAAAACTTGGTATCGAAAGTTCTAACACCGAATACAGTTACACCAAAATATACTAATGGATTCATAATAAAGAATCCATTAGTAAGTAATATACGAGAATTTTGATGCTATCTATCTTCACCAAACTATCTGATTGGCTTGTTTATTCAGTACTGGATTTTATGCCGGACTCTAAGCTCGGGGATGCGATCCACTTTTTTATCGAAGATACAACAAAAATATTCTTTTTGCTTGCCGTAATGATTTATGTTATTGCTCTTATTCGAGCATCACTAAACGTTGAGAGAATTCGTGACTTTTTGGCAGGAAAAAATAGATTCTTTAGCTATATTATGGGATCGGTTTTTGGTGCTATAACGCCTTTTTGTTCCTGCTCAAGCATACCAGTTTTTCTTGGTTTTACATCCGCAGGTATACCTGTCGGCATTACAATGTCATTTCTTTTAACCTCGCCGTTAATAAATGAGGTAGCGGTATTGCTTTTACTAAGCTTGGTCGGATGGGAAATAACCATTATCTATGTAGCAATTGGTATGATGGTAGGAATAGCTGGCGGAATATTTCTTGACCTTATCCGCGCCGAACGTTTATTGCAGCCCTTCGCTCTCAAGGCATACCAAAATGCGCACACATCTAATAATGGCCCTAGCATCAACGCCAGCCCATCAATTATAGAACGACATGAGTTTGCTAAAACTGAATTATTTGACATTTTAAATCGCGTTTGGAAGTGGGTATTTATCGGTGTTGGATTGGGTGCTACGTTACACGGTTTTATACCAGAATCATGGTTTGAAGATAACTTTGGGAATGGGCAATGGTGGTCAGTACCGTTGGCTGTTCTTGCTGGAATCCCTCTTTATTCAAATGCCACGGGCATCATCCCGGTGATGGAAAGCTTAATCATTAAAGGGCTTCCGCTCGGAACAACATTAGCTTTTTGTATGAGCACCGTTGCCGCGAGCTTCCCAGAATTCATATTATTGAAGCAGGTGATGACTTGGAAGTTACTTGCTATAATTTTTGTAATTTTGCTAACGTCATTCACAATACTTGGTTGGCTAGTCAACATAATATACGTGACCTAGAGGTGTAGAGATGAAGAAAATCAAAGTGCTTGGCAGTGGTTGCTCTAAATGCGTCAAAACTGCTGAGCTTATTCAAACAATTGCAAATGATTGCGGTGCTTCCGTAAACGTAATTAAGGAAACCAATCCCGAAGCCATAATGAATTATGGCGTAATGAGTACCCCCGCAGTTGTCGTTGACGAACAATTGGTACACTCTGGCTCTATACCAGATGAAAAGAAAATACAAACCTGGTTAAAGTAGCTCAGCAAAATATGCATTAACCAATGCCTGTCGGCGTCACCATTTTGCCTACTCAGCATTCTCGTTCGCCTGCTCTGGGGCCTCGCTCCGACTTTTTGTGGTCAATTGGAATGGAGCAAATGCAGTGGCCTTTGCGTTATTGCCCTCCACCAATGCACAATAGTGAGCCCACAACTCACCACTCGCAAAGCCTCGTGCATAAATATTGGCCGCGCCTTCAACTCTGTGCGATGGTTAATGCCCCATCTATTATGGGCGACTCTAACCTGCACGGCTCATTGCCCCATCCCAAATGAATGCGATTGGTACCACACGCACCATCACAACCCTGGTTACCGTCACCAACCGTTTTACGGAAATGGAGGCGACTTGTTTGAACCATGCCATCGAACTACGACTTTCCTATGGAGTCGAACCCAGGTACATTCACTGTATTCCATGAAAATGACGTATATTAGGAACCACTATGGTCGAAAGCCCTAAATCCGCGCTTCAACCAGTGCACTTCTTTTTGTTAGCCCTTTCCATCGGGGCCTTGCTGACCGTCTGGTGGTGGCCCGTTGCCCCCAAGCCTTCAGAGCAAACACATTCGCCTGCGCCAGAACCCGTTACCGTCGCTGAAGTACCCGACGTGGCAATACCGCTCGTGGAAGAACCTTCGATGACCAAAACCGTCATTGATGCGCCAGCACCTGAAGTGGCCCCACCCCCAAAGCCAGAAGCCGTCACACCAAAGCCTGCCGCCAACCCCCTGCCGCCACTCAATAACAGTGACCAGGACATTCTCAATCGGCTAGCCGATTCACAATGGCAAGGCGCACTGTCCTATGGCACGCAAGAATACATCGTGCGTAAAGTGGTGCGTGCCGTGGTGGCGGCCAGCGCAGGCGAATGGGTGAACCAACACCAACCATTTAAGGCACCGAGAACGCCCTTTGTGACCGCGGGAAGTAAAGGCCAGCCACGCATCAGTGCGCGCAACTTTGAGCGCTACACACCGTATATTAAGGCGATAATCGCCATGCCACCCAAAGAGGCCGCTGCAATCTATCGTCATTACGCGCCACTGCTGGAAGAAGCCTACGCGGAGCTTGGCGTACGAGGCAGCAACTTTCACACCCAACTGCTCGGCGCCATTGATCAACTGTTAAGAGCGCCGCCAGCCACCACCGCTGAACTGGTGCAACCCTCGGTGATGTATCGCTTTAAAGACGAATCCTTAGAAGCTCTGCCGGGCATACGAAAAGTGATGATCCGCATGGGGCCCGCCAATCAAGCAACACTTTCTGCTTGGCTAACCCAATTTCGTAAAGCGCTGTAGGCTCACGACAGCGCCACTATTTCACTGCTCTAAGCTGCGTTAAAGCCGAAGGCAGCGAAGGGTAAAGGAAGGTAAAGCCGTGCGAGAGAAGCCTGTGGGGTACCACCGCCTGCCCACCCAGAATAAGCTCTTCGGCCATTTGCCCCATAACCAAACGCAATAGCCCCGCGGGCACCTTGGCAATGGTTCGCGCGTAACCTGTCTTCACCATGGTTTGCGCCAAACCACATGCACTGACCGGCTCTGGCGCGGTAAGGTTGATCGCACCGGTATCCACATTGTGATTCACAAGAAAATCCACGGCCCGCACCACGTCTGCCAAATGCACCCATGAAAACATTTGCTCTCCATGGCCGGCAACTGTGGCCAAGCCTATATGGCTTGGCGCCGACATTTTTTGCCAAGCCGGTGCATCGTTGGCCAACACAACGCCCAATCTTAGTCGATATACTGCAACTCCCAATGCTTCAAACGCTTGTGCAGAGGCCTCCCAGGCACTGCAAAGCTTATGGCTGAAACAGTCGGTATTTGGCTCGCCACTCTCATCCAATGGCAAAGCCCCTTGCAACCCGTAATACCCTACCGCAGAAGCGTTCAGTAGTTTTTCTGGGGCACCTACAGACGCACAATACTCGCGCAAAGCCGAAGTCGTTTCCACTCGAGTGCTCATCAGAACGTTTTTGCGCCGCCGGCTCCAACGGGCTTCACCCACCGACGCGCCAGCCAAGTTAATGATCAACTGCGCCGGCGCCGACACATCCTTTAGCGCCTCCACCCACTGGACTTGGGGTTCGATCAATTGGGCTTTCTTGGCATCGCGTGTCAGGCCCGTAATACACCAGTGGGCTGCACGAAAATGCGTGATCAGTGCACGCCCAATTAAGCCCGTTCCACCAGTAATCAATAGGTGCCGTTGCATTTATCAACTCCCAATAAACTCGATAAGACTTACGTAGATTCCAGCCCATCAGACGCCTGTCGTACTTATAAACCCATTTTAGGCGACGGCGATCCTTGGACACGAAGAAAAATGCTTATAAACTTCCACGCGTACGCGCGGTTTTGGAAGGGGCCACCCCCACCCAAGGCGATGGATGGTTACCGGCGTGCACAACAGGAGCAAACCCGCGAATAAACGCGAACACAGGGGAAACAACCGAACTCTAAGTCAAGTTTGCGGTCGAGACAGTATGAGCATTAGAATCTTCATCATGGGTTTACTGGCGTTTGTTGCGAACATGGTGTGCGCAGACGCCCCCATCGAACTGGGCAGTGTTGCACCCAACTGGGTATTGGCCGATACAAACGGCAAGCCCGTGTCTTTGTATCAACATACTGAGGTAGGCGACACCACGGTGATGATCTTTTTTGCCAGCTGGTGCAACAACTGTAAGGCCTTGTACCCCATGCTCAAAGCACTTCAAGCGCAAACCCAAAACCAACCGGTGGTCTACTACCTTCTGAACGTATGGGAAGATGTGGACGCAACCGCCCTTAAAGCTGAACACCAATCAAACATTCCTCTGTTACTCGGCGCCGATAATGTGGCGCGTCGCTTCAACATCACCAATACACCCGGTATTGTTGTGGTGGGCCCCGATCGCCGAGTCATCTACAAGCGGCCGGCAGACGCGACGCTTCTTCAAACCCAGGAAGCCCTATCGCAAATCCTGCGGCAAACCACTACGACACCCATCACACCCTAGGCGATATCATCCTCTTCGAAATCTTCCAAGAGATCGAGTGGCTCCACCTCATCGCCCTCTAGAGCGACCGTCCAGTTCGGCCCCACCATAGTGACCTCCTCGTGCAAACCTGGCAACCAGTCGTCTAGTAGCTCTTCTAGCGCGATGGGGGTAACCCGATATTGCGCCCACTCATCCACACAGTGGGCTTCGGCAAATTCCGGTTGCGACCACAGCGGCAACACATCCAGCTCATCATTTTGATTGGACGGGCAAAGGGCCCAACCCTCGTCATTCTCTAGCCCCCAAACACAACCTGTGGCATAAGCCTCGTCGATAAACCGAGTGTAATTTTCATCAAGATCATCACCAAGGGGGTCAGTCATAAGTTGGACTCTTTTCAGTAGGGGTTATCCGAATTTGTGATCAGCAACAAAAGGGTTACTTGCTCGTTCTCTGCCAATGGTCGATGTGGCGCCATGCCCCGGCACGAACGTGACATCGTCGCCAAGGGGCCATAAGCGGTTACGAATGCTGTTCACCAGCGTGTCGAAGTCACCGCGAGGAAAGTCCGTGCGCCCAATGGCACCCGCAAAGAGTACATCCCCCACCCAGCAGAGACCGGCTTCAAGACAGACAAACACCACATGACCCGGGGTATGCCCAGGGCAGTGATGAACCGTTAAAGTGACCTCTCCGAAGCGCACCGTATCACCCTCATCCAGCCACTGGTCCGGCTCAAACGCGGGCTCCGGCACAAAGCCCATCATATTGGCTTGTACCGGGAGCTGCCCCAACCAAAAAGCGTCAGCCTCGTGGGGGCCGACAATGGGCACAGACCACGCCTCGGCAAGCTTTTTTGCCTGACCTACGTGGTCAAGGTGGCCATGTGTCAGCAACACCTGTGTAAGCTTCACCCCATGCTGGGTAATGGCTTGTTCTATGAGCGGCAAATCCCCACCTGGGTCGATCACCACCCCCGCCTGTGTTCGCTCACACCATACAAGGGAGCAATTTTGCTGGTAGTGGGTAACGGGAATGATGACACACTTCAACATAAGCTTTGGCCACAATTAGGATTCACTTTCACTGAAGAGCTGGCAAATCAGAACAAATTCAGGATTTAGTCTGCATTCTAGCGGGTGGCGACTAGAATAGATATTACAGCCATTCAAAATCGAGCTTAGGGCATGAATGCCGGAGTAACACTAGACGAAACTTATCGAGATTGCCTACAAGAGGTCACCAATGTGGCTATGGGACAGGCTGCTGAACGCTTAGCTGGCCTACTCGATACCTTTGTGGTCCTCTCCATCCCGCATGTGGAAATCATGCAACCGTCCGACATTGCCATGGCACTGGAATCTATCAACAACTTTGACTCGGTGTCTGGCGTCAGCCAAGGTTTTATTGGCGACGGTATTGCTGGCGAGGCCATATTATTGTTTAACGATACCAGCTTTTCTGACCTTGCCAGATTGCTCAGCTACGAAAATGAGATGGGCATACAAGCCGAACGCGAATTACTGATGGATACCACCAACCTTCTATTTGGCGCCGTACTCAACAGCATTGCGGAGCAAATCGACATGAGCTTCAGCTTTGGCCCGCCCATGGTACTCGGCCAGCACCAGAAGTTTAACGAACTGTTCCACCCCCAAAAAGCGTTGTGGCACAGTGCGTTGGTCACCGAAATCAATTACAAAGTAGAGGGGTACAACATCAACTGCGATTTGCTGTTGGTATGGACAGAAGACTCTATTGACCTACTAACCAAAAAACTCGACTACCTCATCAACTGACACTCATGGCCAGCAAACCCGAAGATTTTTTGCGCGAATTCCACTGGCTGATGGACGTGCTGCACAATATCGACGTGGGCTTGGTGGTGATAGATGTGCATTTTAATATCAAACTGTGGAACAGTTTTATGCAAAACCACAGTGCCAAAAGCTCGAGCGATGTACTGGAACACTCCCTATTTAACGTATTCCCAGAGTTACCGGAGCCTTGGTTTCGGCGCAAACTGCAATCAGTCTCGGTACTTCGCAACGCAGCCTTTACCACTTGGGAGCAGCGCCCCTACCTCTTCAAGTTTAAGAACTACCGCCCGGTGACAAGCAGTGCGGAATTCATGTATCAAAATTGCACCATCCTGCCTCTGCTCGACACCCGTGGCCAAGTGGCGCACCTTTGCCTGATTATTTATGACGTCACAGAAGTTGCAGTGAATCGAATGCAATTGCAAACAGCCAACGCAAAGCTGCACGACATCAGTCGAACCGATGGCTTAACCGGATTGCTCAATCGCAAAACCTGGGAACATGCACTAAACCACGAATTTATGCGCTACAAGCGCTACAGGCACACCTGCAGCTTAATCATGCTCGATATCGATCACTTCAAAAATGTGAACGACTCCCATGGCCACCCTGCAGGTGATGAAGTCATCCGGCAAACCGCCAGAGTCCTCACCGAAGGGACTCGCAATATCGATATCATTGGACGCTACGGCGGTGAAGAATTCGCCCTAATTCTGGTGGACACCGATGCCCAGGGCGCAAAAATTGTGGCTGAGCGCTTGCGGTCCCGCATTGAAGCGACCACGGTACACTATGAACATGTGGAAATTCAATTCACCATCAGCTTGGGTATTTGTGAACTGAGCGAACGGATAACCGACTCCACCATGTGGCTAGAAAGTGCCGACCGAGGCCTGTACCGCGCCAAGCACGGTGGCCGAAACACTTCTGTGATTTACGGGTTCGAATAAGCCTTAAAATACCCCCGTGCCCGCCTAAACAACCCGTTGAACGGTGACACCTACTTTCAATTGGTGAGTTTCACCACCGCCAAAAAGCACTCCGCGCAAAGGGGTTACGTCGGAGTAGTCTCTGCCCCAGGCAGTCACAATATGTTGTTCTCCGGCCATTTTATCGTTGGTGGGGTCAAACTCAAACCACCCCTCCCCCGGCGAATAGACTGAAAGCCACGCATGGGTGGCATCGGCCCCCACCAGTTTTTCTTGACCAGGCGGCGGCAAGGTTTCTAGATACCCTGACACATAGCGTGCAGGAAACCCTAAAGCACGTAAACACCCGATGGCCACATGGGCAAAATCCTGACACACGCCGCGCTTGTGCTTTAGCACCTCAGCCAAAGGCGTGGCCACATTGGTCACACCGGGTTCATAGGCGAAATCCTCATAGATCTTTTGGGTGAGGGCCCGTACTGCCGACAACAGCGGGCGATCGCTTGTAAACAGAGGTGCCGCGTAGGCCTTAAGCGTGTCAGTGGCTTTGATCATGGGTGAGTCTAATAGGTATTCTCGCGCCATAAAAGTCTCGCCATCGGCTTGCGTCCAAAGCTTCTCTTTCACCGCCGCGCAACTTAAGCCAAATTCTAAGGTGGGCTCATCGTTGTGCTCAGACACTTCCACTTCACTTTCGGCCGTAATTGCCATATCACAGTGTTGCTTTTGAATCGCAAAATAATAGGCCGCATTACCAAAATAATCTTCACGCTTATTGGCGTGCGCGGGGATGGGTTGTACCTTGAGTTGGTTGCTGAGGCACGTCTGACGGGGCGTCTCACGAGGGATCACATTGGCCAAATTGTAACAGCGCCCCACGGACTCACTGTAGTGATATTCTGTTGTATGAATTACTCGATATCGCATACTACCCCTCCCAAACCGCACGCACCAATTGTTGCGGCCCCACACGGTGATCAAAGTACTTGTCGCTGACCGCTGTACCCGTGGTGGTCAACAGATGACACAACCGCGCCAAGGTTTGATCGAGAAGCTCGCGCCGTCCATCGGCCTCGTTGGCCTGCGCCAAATCCACCAAATGACTTAAACGCAAGGTAGAGACTGCTTCCAGTAGCGCACGCTCCTCGGCCTGGAGTTCACGACTGGATATGCCCACTTCCGGCAGCTGGGCAATATGGGTTTGCAGTTGCTCAAACTGGTACAACAGTGACCGCGGATTACTGGTGTCTATCAACACCAGCTCTAACCCGCGCACCACATCCAGCTTGCCACGGTAGCGACGCCGGTAGGTAATCAAAACCTCTAACACTAACAGCATGGCCTGCAACAGCGCATTTTGTTCCCCTTCAGGTAACTCCTTGGCAAGTAATACGCGTAAAAAGGTAACGGACTGAAGACCGCGCTCCAAGCGTCGCCCAATCTCCATAAAACGCCAGCCCACACCACGAATCATGCTTTCTTGTGTTAAACCCGACAGCGCCATTAAAGCGGTCACCAACGGGTCTAAGGCTTCTTCGGGAGCAGACATTAAGCCCCCGCGTAATGCGTGCTCTAATCCCTCCACTCCGTCGCGAAGATCGTTGATGACACGCAGCGTATCCGACGACAGCAACTCTTTCGATTCTTCTGCGCAATTGAGCATGGCCTGAATACAGGCGCGAACACTGCCCATGCGGCTTGCATCCAACACCACCGCCAAAAGCTCTTCCTCTGGATTGTCTATCAGCTCGGGGTTGCCCTGGCTAAAGCCTGGGAAGGTGGAGGTCATTTCGGTAACCGCGTGCAAGAGTTTTTGCTTGGCTGCCCGCGGCAACTCTTCTGCACCGTTTAACAATACAAATACGGTTCGCAGTAACCTTAGGCTGAACTCTGCGCGCTCCGCGTAACGCCCCAACCAATATAGGTTTTCTACCACACGGCTGGGCAAGCTGGTGTATTGCACTTGGGTGCCGCTGTGCTCCGCCGCCACATCCGTAACTCGGGCGCGCTCAGGCTCGGAGGCGGTTACCCAGGTGTCTTTGTTGATCGAACCGGACTGGTTAGTCACCAGCCAAGATGTCTCGCCCATGCCCACCCGAGTGAGCCCACCGGGCATCACCGTGTAAGAGGCGTCTCCAGCCACGGAAAAACTCCTTAGAATGGCTGGTCGCGAGCACAACTCGCCATTGGCGACAGTGGGTACCGTTGAGAGGCGCAATGCATCTTGAGCCACATACTGATGAGGGTTCTGCTCGATCGCATGAAGGAGTTCAGCTTTAGCAGAAGCGGACAACTCCACGGGCTTGACGCTACGCTTTTCAGGACTGCGAAAAACGGGCTTAATAATCAACTCATCGAGATGGGCCAGCACATACCGGTAATCGTCCTTATCGCCACACCAGTAGGTCTTCACCGACTTTAACCGCGGTTCACGCCCCAGTAAACGTTTGCCAATCTTCGGCAAATATTTCAACAACACGGGATTTTCGAGCACCCCAGAGCCCAACGGGTTGGCAATGGCCACACGTTTTAACCGGGCGGCCTCTAAGAGGCCCGGGATCCCTAAGTGAGAGTCGCTTTTGAGCTCTAACGGGTCGCAATACCAATCGTCCACACGCCGCATAATCACATCCACGCGCGTCAACCCATCGAGGGATTTCATCCACACAAAACCATTACGCACGACCAAGTCACCACTTTGCACCAGGGGGTACCCCAAGTAATTCGCGAGATAAGCATGCTCAAAGTGGGTTTCGTTCAGCGCACCTGGGGTTAGCACCACCACACGAGGCTCTTCCACATTGGGCGCTAGCTGATTCAACTTAACGCGCAGCCGCTGGAAAAAGTGCGCCAATCGATGCACGTGGGAGTCGCGAAACAGGCTCGGTAAAACCCGGGACATGACTGTGCGATTTTCCAGTGCGTATCCCGCACCACTGGGCGACTGCGTGCGGTCGGTAAACACCACAAAATTGCCATCCGGCGCACGCGCCATATCCACCGCATGCAGAATCAGTTGGTGCTCACCGTGCAACTTAACGCCATGACAAGGCCGCAAAAAACCGCTGTGACAGAATAAGGCCTCGGGCGGCAAAGTGCCCGAACGAATCAGTTCTCGAGGACCGTAAATATCCTGCAAAATGAGGTTAAATAGCTCGGCACGCTCCAGCAAACCCGACTCGATTTTGGCCCACTCGTCAGATCCCAGTAAATAGGGGACAAGATCCAACTCCCAGTTTTTAAGCGCGCTGGAGTCATCGTTGTAAACGGTATAGGTGGCGCCATCGTCGCGCAGAATTCTGCGGACTTTGTCTTGACGCTCTTTTAAACCCTGCACGCCAAGAGACGACACCCCATCCAGCAAATAACGCCAAGCGTCGCGCATGGCGCCGTCTTGCAAGACGGACTCGTCCCGCTCAGCGACCGCGGGCGCAGGTGTTGGCTGCTGAGTCTGAGTTTGGCCGGGGGTGGTTTGTTTCAAAGGTGGCCTCTATTATCAATTAAAGCTTAGCGGTAGACTGCCAAAGCACCCACACCGCCAATAAGCGGCACATGATCGCCAATTATTGTGCGTGCGTCTATAGCGAGCAAGTATTGGGCCGCAGGTATGCCCATTCGTGGTTCTCTGAAACCAAGCGCTAGTGTCGCACAGGATCGAGTTGGCGTTCCCGCCAAGCACGGGCTGCCACCTCAAACCGTGCAATGCGCTTGGCCGAAGGCGGATGGCTATTCAAGTATTCTAATAGGGGTACCTTCGAGGATTCGGATTCAGGTTTTTGTTCTGGTTTTTCACCCTGCTCAGAGGACCTCTCTGTCGCCTCTTGTTGGTGCGAAGCCTCAAGCTTGGACATCATTCTGGCAAAGGCCATAGGATCCATATCCGCCGCCTGCATGCGCGCCAGGGCATAAGTATCGGCCTCCCACTCCAGGGCTCTCGAATAGTGGCTTTGGGTCAAAATAATGGGCAGCAGGGTGATCATGGAGGTCGAGGCCATAAAATCGCCCGTTAACCAACTGTAAACCGCGTAAACCCCCGTGGTTTGAATCACACCGCGCATGGCGTGACGATACTCCACATGCCCCATTTCATGAAACAAGACGCTCAAGAGCTCGTCATCTTCCTCAGTCAGCGCGACCAATTCATCGGTGATCACCACAGTGCCATCGGGCAGTGCAAACGCATTGGCGCCAATTTTGGGTGCTTGTCGAAAGAGCAACCGAAACGCAAAATCGCCGCCCTTGGGCAGGTGAGACTTAAATAGGGTTTGCAGCGATTGCCTGCGCGCCTTGGGTAGCTGTGATGGCTTAAAGTGCAATTGATCCAATTGCTCCAGCGTACCCTCGGCCAAGGCACTGGAAAACTCGGCAGGCAAGCGGTACGCCAACCGCTCTGCGGCAAAAGGCACGCCCCACTGAATCAGGCCCGCCACCAACGCCACACTTAGCACCAGTGATGCGGCGATGAATTTCAACCGGGATTCCCAGAGATGCGCGTGAAACCAGGTTTGCACCTCGGCAAATTGTTTCACCAATTGGTCGACACTGTCGTTGTCTAAGGTTTGAAACGAGGCGCCATTGTCGAGCCGTATGAGCCGCGCGGTGCGCCCAACGCGCGGCGACACCTCCAACTCAGTCCATTGCATCGGTGCCACATCTTGCACAACATCGTGCCCCTCTAGGTGCACCCTACCGGTGTCATCCACACACAAATGACATTGGATCGTTTGCGAGTGTGTACCGGAAAAATACTGCCCTTGAATCACCCACGGATTTGTCATGTTTAACCAATCACATCCAAATCGAACATATCGGCAACTTCCTCGCCCAAGGGGTTTTCAGGATCCTGCAAATCACCTGCAACGATATCGCTCACCTCCCCCTCGACCTCTATTGCGGTGCGCGTCAAAAAGTATCGCGCGGTGCGCACCTTGGCCCAGGCCGTCATAAACCCAAAGGTCAATGCGATGACCACACTGTTGGATAACATAAGCCAAAACAAACTCAAAAATCGAGTATTCGATTGTAAGGGATACTTACCCGCAAGGGTTGAGTGATTGAGCAATAGATTGTACCGAATGGATTTAATATACGCCTGTGTTGCGGGGATGAACAAAGCAGTGATGCCGATTAACAACCACCACAGCTTTAACTCAAGCCACCAATTTAAGCCCCAAAGCGTCGCCACCACAGCTAGCATCAACAGCCACCCAACATAGGCCTTATAATAATGTGAGACCGCGCCATTGTAGGCAAATTTTGCCGTACCTAAACGTAAATTTCGGCAGTAAAAGCGCTGATTGATAAAGTCGAAATAGGGCAGCGCTAAAATAAACAGCACCGCGAAGAGTCCGGAAGGAATAAACAAATAAGGGTTGATGTAATCGTCTTCGCCAGGCTCGTCTACTCCGACTTTCTCCTCCCACGCGTTTTCGGCATCTAAACCTTCAGAAGTACCTATCTCGTAGTCGTCAGAGCTATCGTCATTTTCCTTTGATGTCTGCCATTGCAACTCACCGGCAATCGCTGGGTCATCTTCACTATCTGCTACCTCTGACGGATAGGGCTCTAGCCCCAAAAAGGTTTCTGTTTTTTCACTGTTAAAGGGCAGCCATAAACACGCAACAACAAGACCTTGCAAAAGTATGGGTTGCAAATACACCCAATAGCCTTCTTTGTAGTTTTTATAAAACCGAAACTTAATGCCTCGCCACTCAGAATATCGCGCCCGAAAAGACAGCACCAAAATCACCAGTAGCGGCGCAAAGACAATGTAGGCCACAACAAAAGCACCTGCCACCCACTTGGCAATGGTGGTGGTCAGTGCGTCACTAACGATATACAACAGAAAAAGAAAGAACGCGATAATGCGCCCGCGTAAAATGGCGGTAGGTTTGGCCGTAAAGTGAAAATGCCCCTCCGCCAAAGACGTGTTACCGTAAAAATATTGCAAGGTACGCACTTTCGCCCACGCCGAATATATACCCAGCGTCAGCCATGTGAGGGTATGGTTGACAAACCAAATACCAAAAAACTCACCGGCCTTACCGGTAAATTGAAAGTGTTCGACTCGAGAAGAGTTAGAAGATTCGGAAGGTTGAGAAGCGTCGGAAGACAGTTCCATTGAATAAGCTCCAGCAAAAATCACGAGCGCCCCTCACGTGGGGCGCTGACTTTAATTCAGGCAATTTTGAATCGTCAAAGGTTAGGACCAGGATTTGAGAGGGCGACCTTCTTTGTCTTTAAAAGCCCCGACAGCGATCATAATTAAATCGATAAACGCCCAGATACCCAGGCCGCCAAGGGTTAATAATTGCGCAACACCCGTACCAATTTTACCCACATAAAAGCGATGCACACCCAAACACCCCAAGAAAAAACACATGAGAAATGCGGGTAAGATTTTTAAGTTGGATTCTACTTCACCGGTTTCTGTAGCCGTTTCAGACATACAACTTCCTCTTTGTTGTTGTTAAATCTCCATTGAGTATAGGCATGGCTTGCTGAATCGGCGAATGCGTTTCATCTGGCTATTACCCGGGCAGAAGAGATTGCCGGGTTAATTATAAAGAGACCGCGAAAAACGGGTGTGGAGGGCCTGCCGCCGGAGGGTTCTGGCGGCAGGAGGAAGAGGTTAACCTCGGAACTGACGTTGCAGACTGTGCCGGAACTACAAACGTCGCATATCCAACGTGTGAGGGTACTCCGGTAATACAGTTGGTTTCTCAGGCACGGCTAGAGGGCGAGACCGCGAGTGGGCCACGACACTGCGAGACGCGTCCACCCAGGGTCGCGGAGTGTAAGGCCCCTGCGTGTGACTCACATTGGTGAACCGATTCACCCGCCGGGATTCTGCCTCAAAGGCATTCACAGGAAAGGTGTCATAACTGCGCCCACCAGGGTGTGACACATGATAAGTGCACCCACCAATGGAGCGTCCATTCCAGGTATCCACCAAGTCAAACTCCAAGGGCGCGTGCACACCAATAGTGGGGTGTAAAGCAGAAGGCGGCTGCCAAGCACGGTAACGCACGCCTGCCACATACTCTCCATGAGTCCCGGTAGGGTTCAACGGCACACGCGCACCGTTACAAACCAAGATAAAACGACTGTCGGTTAAACCTGAAGCCTTCACTTGAATGCGCTCCACCGAGGAATCCACATAGCGCGCCGTGCCAAAACTGCCCACCTCTTCACCCAACACATGCCAAGGTTCAATCGCCCAGCGCAGCTCTAACGTAATATCACCCAACTGCACGCGCCCGTAATGCGGGAAGCGAAATTCCTCAAAGGGCAACAGCCAATCAATATCAAAATCGAAGTAATGGGCATTTAAATCTTTCACCACTTCTTTGGCGTCTTCCCAAATAAAATGCGGCAGCATAAAACGGTCGTGTAGCAAGGTACCCCATCGCACTAATGGTTTGTGGTAAGGGGTTTCCCAAAATCGCGCCAATAAACATCGCAACAACAACGTTTGCACCAACGACATGCGCTCATGCGGCGGCATTTCGAAACCTCTAAACTCCAATATTCCCTGACGTCCACTAGAGCCGCCCGGCGAGTAGAGTTTGTCGATGCAAAATTCTGCGCGATGTGTATTGCCGGTAATGTCGATTAGCAAGTTGCGCAGCAGGCGATCCACCAACCAGGGTTCCGGGCAGTCACCTTTTGGCATTTGAGAAAAGGCTACTTCCAACTCATAGAGCATTTCATCTCGGCCTTCATCCACACGCGGCGCTTGCGAGGTGGGCCCAATAAACATGCCGGAAAACAAGTAAGACAAACTGGGGTGATGCTGCCAAAACGTAATCAATGACTGTAGTACGTGCGGTCGGCGCAAAAATGGGCTGTCTTCAGGAGACGAGGCCCCCATGGTCACATGATTGCCGCCCCCGGTACCGGTATGGCGACCATCTAGCATAAACTTCTCTGACCCTAAGCGTGAATAAAACGCCTCCTCGTATAGCACCTCAGTGGTGCTGACCAACTCTCGCCAATTGTTAGACGGATGCACGTTCACCTCAATCACACCAGGGTCAGGCGTGACTAGGAGTTTTTGAATGCGTGCATCCTTCGGCGGTTCGTAGCCTTCAATCACCACCGGCAGCTTAAGTTCGGCCGCGGTGGCTTCGATGCATGCCGTCAATTGCACGTAATGCTCTAAGTACTGCAGTGGCGGCATGAATATATGGAGCTTGCCATCGCGGGGCTCAACACACATACAGGTGCGCAAAACCTCCCAATATTCACGCACCAGTTCTTTTTTGCCCTTGGGTGCATCAACCGGTTTAGTCGCTTCGTTTTCACGCTTGCTTTCTTTGACGACCGTGGTTTTTTGCTCCATCCAATTGGGCATGGTAGGCGTTTGCGTGGCAGGTTCTTCGTAGCGCACGGGTAGATCGTCGTGCTTGGGCAGGGGCTCTCGTGTCTCAAACGGATCACGCTCTGTGTCGATCTCCCGCAGGGTTTCTTCCACAAAAGGCAACTCGTTGAGCGGCAAACGTAACCCCATGGGCGAATCCCCTGGAATTAACACAATACGCTCACGCCGCAGCTCCCAATGACTCGAACACCACGCCCCCGTGGAATAATTCCAGGCAATGGGGAGCACATACCCGCTTGGCGTGTCCAACCCTTGCTGCAACACCTTGGCAAGACGGCGGCGATCTAAAGGGTCTTTAGCCGCGGCAATTTGGCTGTCTAAATTCACCGGCAAGTTTTGCTCTTGCATTAAATAATGCAAACCATCCTCATAGGCGGGCTGACAAAAACTTTCCCACAAACCCAGCCGCAAGGTGAGGTTATGCATAAAGCGCTGGGCATCCTCAATACCGTGACCATAGTCTTCGTTAATACGTGCCAACACCGCTGTGTTGCGCCACAATGGCTCGCCATCCTTGCGCCAGAAAAGACCCAAGGCCCAGCGTGGAACTTCTTCGCCGGGGTACCATTTGCCTTGTCCGTAATGCAACAACCCATTGGGTGCAAAGCGGTCGCGCAGACGCAGCAACAAGCCTTTAGCCAAGCGCAATTTATCCGCACCCAGTGCTTCGGTGTTCCACTGTGCCGATTCCATATCATCAATCGACACAAATGTGGGCTCACCGCCCATGGTTAAGCGCACGTCGCAATCATTCAATACCCGATCCACATGGTCACCCAGGGCCATCACTTGCTCCCACTGGGCCTCGGTATAGGGCTTGGTCACTCGTGGGTCTTCTAATACGCGCTCCACAACATTGCTGTAAGAGAACTCCACTTCACACTTGTCGGTGAAACCATCGATGGGGGCAGCCGAGACTGGGTCGGGGGTACAAGCCAAGGGAATGTGCCCCTCGCCCGCAAAAAGGCCCGAAGTAGGGTCGAGGCCCACCCAGCCCGCACCGGGAATATACACTTCGCACCAGGCGTGTAGGTCGGTAAAATCTTCCGCCGCACCCGATGGGCCATCCAAGGATTTCACATCAGGTTTGAGCTGCACCAAATAACCCGAAGCAAACCGTGCCGCAAGGCCACAGTGGCGCAGTACCTGCACCATCAACCAGGCGGAATCCCGGCACGAACCCAACGCTTTTTCCAGCGTCTCTTCTGGCTTTTGTACGCCGGGCTCCATCCGAATGCTGTATTCAATATCTTTCTCTAACTGTTGATTCACCGCCACCAAATAATCAATGGTGCGTTTCTTCTCCATGTGCGCATATTTCTTCACCCACTCGTCAAACAGGGGGCCGCACTCCAGGGTTTCCAAATAAGGAGCCAATTCTTTTTTGAGTTGCTTGGTATAAACAAAAGGAAACTCTTCGGCATACTCTTCCAGAAAGAAGTCAAAGGGGTTAATCACCGTCATATCGGCAATGACTTCCACTTCCACCGCCAGGCGTTTGGTGCGCTCTGGGAACACTAAGCGCGCCAAATAATTACCAAAAGCATCCTGTTGCCAGTTTAAGAAATGCGCCTCGGGTTGCACCTTTAAACTATAAGCATGAATTTTGGTCCGGCTGTGTGGCGCGGGACGCAGCCGCACCGTATGTGGGTGCAATTGAGTTAGCCGATCAAAGTCGTAATAAGTGTTGTGCCGAATGGCCACACGTATGGTCATAACGTTCCCCTAAGCAGTGCTTTACGCACGCGATAGTCGGCAACCTTACGGTTGCCGTCATGCAATCAATGGATTTGTGAGCACTGGGCCCATTTAGAGTTGGCTTTAGTGGTTAAACCAATTTTGTGCAATTTGAGTGTGCAACGTCGCCAACTCCATTTGTAAGGAATTGATATAATCACGCATGGGTTCGCCCATAGCGGGATAGGGCACATGGTCAAAAATGTTGGCCCGAAATTGCCCCAACCACTTCACCATAGGCTTGCTGCGTGGCAATTTCGCGGCGGAATCGGCAATGGCGCTCAAGCAATGCTCTATGGTGCGCGGGTATTGTGGGTCCTCCAACAAAAAGGCCACAACATCCATACCCTGAACCGAGGTGCGCAGCTTTCTGCGATAAGATTGATCCGCCCCCACCGAGCGCAACACATTCCCCCAAATAATTTGCTGTGCGTTGAGCGCCTCTTCTCCAGATTCTAATTGGATGGTGGTGGCGAGGCCCGCATCCAATAGGCGCGTTGTCATGTCGGCGCGCTCGAGGTTGCGACCCAAGCGCAGAAAGTCCCACGCCTCATCGTGTGTCATGGTGCCGTACAACAAGCCGTTCAACTGCTGACACCCACGCACCACACCTTCCAATACTTGATGACGCTGCCCACGATTCACCGCATTGGAAATATTATCACTGACGAATATATACAACTCGTTCACCAGCTCCCAGGTTTCGCCCGGCACTACATCGCGGGTGGTGCGCACATTTTCGCGCAGCATGCGCAAAGCGCTGATGGCAGAACCGGGGTTACTGGTATCCCCTAATAAAAATTTCACCACATTGCGCTCGTCTTGCACTTTATAGCGCTCAGCAAAGGGCTCATCGAGACTGCTTAAGGAAATTAAGTTATACCAACTTAAATTGACGCCTTTGGGCATATCCAACAGTAAATTCGCATAGACCGCCAACAAGCGCGCGGTATTTTCAACGCGCTCGATGTAACGCGCCGTCCAGTAAACACGTTCCGCCACTTTGGATAACATCAGTCTTTCACCTCCGTATCCACAACCCACGTATCTTTACTGCCACCACCTTGCGACGAATTCACCACCAGCGAGCCTTTGCGCATGGCCACACGTGTGAGCCCACCGGTGGTAACGTAATGATCTTGCCCTTGCAAAACAAACGGTCTTAAATCCAAGTGTCTAGGCTCCAAGCTGTTGTTGCCCACCAAAGTTGGCGCGGTAGAAAGCGCCAACGTCGGTTGAGCGATGTAGTTGCGCGGATTCTCTTCTATCAATTTGGCGAATGTGGCACGGTCCTTTTTGGTGGAATGCGGCCCCACCAACATGCCATAGCCACCAGATTCGTTTGCAGGCTTGACCACCAGTTTGTCGAGATTGGCCTGTACATACGCACGCTGCTCGTCATCGAAGCACAAAAACGTTTCCACATTTTTAATAATGGGAGTCTCATTGAGGTAGTACTGAATAATGGCCGGCACGTAGGCGTATACCACTTTGTCATCAGCCACGCCGGCCCCAGGTGCGTTGGCCAGAGCCACATTGCCTTTGCGCCACGCCCGCATGAGACCGGGAACGCCGAGCACTGAGTCGGGAATAAAAGCCTCTGGATCTAAAAAGAGGTCGTCAATGCGCCGATAGATCACATCCACTCGCTCCAGCCCCGCTACGGTTTTCATAAACACGCTATCGTCTTGCACCACTAGATCAGAGCCCTCCACCAATTCTGCACCCATTTGCTGAGCCAGAAAGGCATGCTCAAAATAAGCAGAGTTGAAGATACCGGGGGTTAACACCACCACCACTGGGTGTTTGACCTTTCTGGGCGACAAGGACGCGAGCATATCGAATAAGCGCGCAGGGTACTCACTGACCGGCTCAATATGAATCTTTTCAAAAAGATCTGGCAGCACGCGCTTGGTAATGGCACGGTTCTCCAGCATGTAAGCCACGCCCGAGGGAACTCTAAGGTTGTCCTCCAAAACATAAAACTCACCGTCCTTATCGCGCACCAAATCGGTGCCGCAGATGTGGGCCCACACACCAAAAGGAGGCGAAATACCAATGCACTCTTTACGAAAATTTTTTGATTGCTCCAGAATATACGCAGGCAGGACACCATCTTTTACCACATTTTGGTCGTGGTACAGGTCATCGATAAACATGTTCAATGCCTTTAAACGCTGCTTCAAGCCAGCCGCGGTTTTGTCCCACTGCTTTTTAGATATGGTGCGTGGGATGATATCGAAGGGCCACGCCCTATCGATATTACCTTCTTCAGTGTATACCGTGAAGGTTACACCCATTTCTTTAACGGTGGCTTCTGCCGCTTGCCGTCTAGCTTCCACCTCTTCATCGCTGAGCGATTTTAGATAACTTACCAATCGTTGAGAGGGCTTACGTGCCCGCCCAGGGCTACTAATCAGTTCATCAAAAAAACCCTCTGATGAATACTCACTCCAATCGATCGTCATAATATTAGGTTCCATGCAGCGCTTTATCTGCGGCGCTGTTCTTGTCCGGTAGGTTTTTATGGGAGACTTTTTCGAGCGTGACACAACCTTCTCCTGAGCGCCTAATGGTGCGCCAAGCGAGGATTGGGTTCAACCTCCTGTATCAACTATCTTTAACAACCCATCATGCCGACATAATGCATTCAGTTTTCGTACCACGTTTACATGCAGGGCTCACTAACCGACAGTCGTTGCCTATTGGCCGGCCAATGCCGTGGTGATCCCTAAGAGCTGTGCTAAGTTTAAAGGCTAGCACCGCTTAAAAAGCACTCTCATTGACACATTTTTAAACAGAAAAAGGTTCGTCGTAGGCCGTATGAGCCGCATGGGGCGTAGTTGCAGTCTTTAACCCGCGCTCCCCTCACTGCACCATACCCTCGATTAGCACTATCTGGTTTCGATCCGCGAGACCCTAAGCGCTCACTTGTACTGGCGCACACGGGCTACAGCGGGGGTAGGTAGGTATGATTTCATTATTCAAGCGCACTCACAACACCCTCATAATTTCTGCAGGCTTACTCATTTTGTGCTTAGCTTTAACTACGCCAGGACAAACATTAGGTACGCTAAAGCGCCACGGCACACCGCCTTTGATTCCCCTTGCGTTATCACAAGCTGCAGTAGAGCACTCCGAAGAGATCGTGTTCACCAGCCGATACCTAAGGATTAACGACTACTTGTTTCATGGAGTTAACAAACTGATAGCCATCGCCTAGCGTCGAATTGAAGTCTAGGTGGGCGCACTCCAGGGCAGAGCTTGTAGCCCTGGAACTCATAACCGCCGCAGGAACTTTCAACAATGATAAGACGTTCACTTTCAATCAAACTCATGTTCGCGCTATCCATCATTATGATAATGGTGGCAGGGTTGGTACTGGGTGTGAATTACAAAGTTTTGCAGGCCCGACAGCAAGTAAAATTTGAGCATGACATGCAGGCGAACATTGAACTGGCCAACTCCGCTTTTTTGGACGCGGTTTTTGCCTACGATTTTGGCCAAATTGAAGCCATTGCCAAGTCTTTTGTGAATACGGATTTTGTGACGGACATTAAGGTATACGACCATCGCGGTAAAGATTTAGCCTCTGCCACAACAACCAATACAGATGATCAGGCCTCCAAAGTGCACCGCGAAGGCGTAGAAATTGTCCGCAACGATGAGGTCATTGGCCGATACAACATTGTTTTCTCCACTGCCAGTATGCAAGCCATATTGGCCCACCAGATGATTACCAGCGCCATCGTCGTCATTATGTTGCTCATTGCCAGTTTAACCACCGTTTGGGTGCTATCGCGACGCCTGGTGATTCACCCATTGGAGGAAATCTCTCAGTCGCTGAAAGCCATTGCCGATGGCGGCGGCGACCTCACCCGTCGCTTATCCACCGAAGGCGGTGATGAAGTGTCTGAGCTCGCGCATAACTTCAACCGAGTGATGGAGCAAATCGCCTCCATCATTAAGAACGTGATTGTGGTGACCGATAAGGTCAGCAACAACGTGGGCATCATGTCTGGCGCCACAGAATCCACGGTTGTCAGTACCGGCCAACAGCTAAAAGAAATTGAACAAGTGGCGGCGGCACTCCAACAATTGTCGCACTCTGCTGATGAAGTCGCCCGCCATGCGGGTGCTACAGCAGACCACACCAAAGAAACCGCCAAATTTGCGGAAGATGGCGCTAAAGTGGTGTCCTCTTCTCACGAAACCGTGAGCCGCTTAACCGACCAGATTCAAGCTACGGCAGAGAAAATCAACACTTTAAAAACCAGTAGCGAAAACATCGGCTCGGTAATGGAGGTGATTCGTTCTATCGCCGAACAAACCAACTTATTGGCGCTAAATGCCGCAATTGAGGCCGCACGAGCAGGCGAGCAAGGGCGCGGCTTTGCCGTAGTGGCCGATGAAGTGCGGTCGTTGGCACAAAAAACACAAACCTCCACAGAAGAGATCGAGTCCATTATCATCCAATTACAGCGTGCCGCAGATGAAGCCCATCAATCTATGAGCACCAGTATGAGCTCTGTTGAAGAAACCATCGAAACGGCGAACAAAGTCAGCGAATCGCTGGACCGTATCCGCACCAATATCGACACCATCAACGATATGAATCACCAAATCGCCAATGCGTCGAACGAACAAAGCTCGGTGGCCAATGAGGTCAGTAAAAACATCACGGCGATTCACAGCCTTTCAGAGCAAGTCTCCGAAAACGCTGCGGTGGTCTCCAGCAGCAGTGCTCAACTGGAGTCCGAATCTGCCGAGTTGAAGTCGGAAATGTCCAACTTTAACATTCTGTAGCACCTTGCTCGAGACACGGATGTCTCAATCTCTTCGCCCACATTTGGCTTACCCTGTGCTAGCACCCAGCAATCGGTTAGACTTAGCTCCCCGCTAGACGAGAGCCGAGAATGACACACGCCTTTTTAGAAGAAGTTCGCTGGAATGCCGATGGGCTGGTGCCCGCCATCGCCCAAGATGCTAAATCCGGCCAGATATTGATGATGGCGTGGATGAACCGCGAGGCACTCGCACAAACCATTGGCTGTAACCAAGCCGTCTATTGGTCGCGGTCTCGCCAACAGCTGTGGCACAAGGGCGAAAGCTCCGGCCATACTCAACAGATAAAGGAAATACGCTTAGATTGCGATGCCGATGTCTTAGTACTGAGCGTGGAACAAGCCGGTGGTATTGCCTGTCACACAGGAAGAGCCTCGTGCTTTTATCGAGTGTTTAAAGACGGCCAGTGGCACACGGTCGACCCTGTGATTAAAGACCCAAACGAGATATATTCATGAGCGATCCTGTACTATGCCAGTTGGATGCCGTACTACACTCTAGAAAAGGGGCGTCCGCAGACAGCTCTTACGTGGCCAGTCTCTACCAGAAAGGGCTGAATAAGATTCTTGAAAAAGTAGGTGAAGAGTGCACGGAAACCCTGCTGGCGGCGAAGGATGCCGAGCAATCAGGCGATTTAAAGGATGTGATCTACGAAACCGCTGACCTTTGGTTTCACACAATGGTTATGCTGTCCCAATTGGGTGCCGATAGCAGCGCTGTCACGCAAGAGCTGGAACGCCGCTTTAACCTTTCGGGGCTGGATGAAAAAGCAAACCGCAAACCGTAACCCGGTATTGCAAGTAAGAAGTGGCTCACAAGCCGTTTCAGAATAAATCACTTAACAGTAAGGTAGAACTATGGGTATTGGTGGAATTGGCATTTGGCAACTCCTAATCATCTTGGTGATCGTCTTGTTGCTGTTTGGCACCAAGCGACTTAAAGGTTTAGGCGGAGACCTGGGTAGTGCGATCAAAGGTTTTAAAAAAGCCATGACCGACGAGGAGATTCAGCAAGCTGAAGAAGCTAAAAAGGTCGGGCAGGAAGATGGCGAAACCGTCGAGGCTGAAACCAAAGAAACCTCAAAACCGGAAAAAGAATAAGCTGCCGTGTTTGATATTGGCTTTTTCGAATTGATGTTAATTGCGGTGGTGGGACTTTTGGTCATTGGACCCGAAAAACTCCCTACCACTATCCGCACCGTCGCGCTTTGGGTCGGGCGCCTTAAGCGCAGCTTAACCGACGCCCGCCAGGAAGTGGAAAGACAATTGGGCGCCGATGACATTCGGCGGCAATTGCACAATGAGAAAATCATGCACAACCTCGAAAAAATGCGCGACGTGCATCAAGACCTCAAAGCTAAAATTGAAGCCTTTGAGGAGCCCGCATCCAACGTGATAGAGCATAGCTCACACGATGAGGGTGAGCACCACACGCAAAGCTCCGATCAAGGTGATTCAAACGCGCCAACCGAACACGACGATGGCAACCGGCCAACCTCCGAGACGCCCAATAAACCATGACAGACCCAAACGACATCGACCAGGGGCAACCACTGGTTTCGCACTTAATTGAGCTGCGTTCGCGCCTGCTAAAAGCCTTTGCTTTGATTGTCATTTTACTGTTAAGTATGGTGTATTTCTCGAACGAAATTTACGAGTTCGTGGCGCAACCCCTACTCAAGCACTTACCCGCAGGCACCAACAGCAGCCTGATCGTCACCGACGTCCCTGCGGCTTTTTTAACCCCGTTTAAACTGACGTTTTTTGTGGCCGTCTTTTTGTCTATGCCATTCCTGTTCTACCAGGTGTGGGCATTTGTCGCGCCGGCTTTGTACCAAAACGAGAAGTCACTGGCACTGCCCATTTTGTTTTCCAGTATCGTGTTGTTTTATCTGGGTGTGGCGTTCGCCTACTTTGTGGTATTTCCGCTCATTTTCGAGTTTTTCACCAGCGTAGCGCCGAAGTCGGTCACAGTGATGCCCGATATTACCTCGCATTTGAGCTTGGTCATCAAACTGTTTTTTGCCTTTGGTTTTGCCTTCGAAATTCCTGTGGCCACAGTGATCCTAATGGTAGCCGGTGTGATATCACACGAAAGCCTCGCGCAAAAGCGCCCCTACGTGGTGGTGGGCTGCTTTGTGGCTGGTATGTTACTCACACCGCCGGACATATTCTCGCAAGCCATGCTCGCCGTGCCCATGTGGGTTTTATTCGAAATGGGCGTATTTTTTGGCCGCATGCTAACCACCCAAAGGGCCAAACAAGCGGCCGAGGAATCAGACAGCTGACACCCACTCTAGGAAGCCTATGACCAACACCAAATGGTTTCTGCACAACCCTGAAAGATCGGCCGCCTGGACGCTTTGCACAATTGACAACCACAGGTTCTGAATGAGCAACGCATAACAACAGGTGGGCGTTGAGGTTTCACCCGGCGGGCCTTGCTCGTACAAAAAACTCTATTTTCGAAATAGCTTCTGGTGCTATCTGCAGACCACCCACTTAAGGTCTAAGCCACCATCAACATCGTGATAGGGTGGTTATTGTAAGCAGGTCACACAAGCCACAGCCACAGCCTGGCCCCTATGCTCGGAGCGCAACGGACGAGGTTTTTGATCCACACGCCGCATCGTAAGGTAAAGCTGTTTTTCTTGCTCGATGGTACGGTACTCGTGTCGATAGGGGTACACCCCACTGCCCATGGCAGCAAGAGCTTCAACACGCCCAACTTTGGCCTCTTCCAATACCGTTTTCACATGCAGTAATTCGTGCAGCAGTACGTCAGCAGGTGATGCATAGCAAAACGCAGGCTTATCCACACAGCCCCGATTGAATTTAAACTGTGCGCCAATGGCTGGATCGAAGGCCACCACAATACTGTCCACTTTAAATTGGGTGCCCTTAACAGAGGTTTGGTAGGCATTGGGTTGGTACATCAAAGACCACTCGTGGCGCTTCAAGTACGCAAACAATTCACGTACCTCAGGAAAACGACTGTAATAGCCCCCAAGCGCTTGGGTAACGCGTTGAACATCAAATGGTGCCTCATTTGCAGCCAATAATCGCGCTTGGAGCAGCGATGCAATTTCCTGCGACGTACGATGCCCCGTACCCTTTATCGATGGCACCGAAGACAAAGCTGCCAATGGGTGAGATCGCTCGGGTGAAGACGGCATGGCCATCAGTGTCACATGACCATGTTGATCATCGCCAACCGTCGCAGTACTTTGCCCAAGCTCGCTGGACTTTGCGTTGACGGGCTCAGCACTGACGGGCAATGCTAACGCCACGTTGAGCGCAATCATTGGCAACCACACCGCTCGGCGACAATCACGGGCGGGCTTTAGGGATTTACGTCGTTCCGCCAACAACTGCACCCCAAGCTTTTGGGCGCGCAGGCAAAGCAACCGAAATACCCCCGGGTGACGGTGATGAAGGTCGGCACTGTGTACCCAAGTGCGTTTCCCGCCCACCTCACAGGGATGAAGCCAATCGCCCTGAACAACCCACGACCGCCGAGCGACGCAGGCCTCGTCACCTAGAGGCCAGGGGGGATTATTCTCTCTCGTACTCGCGACCATCGCGTCGAACCCAGTTTCTATCGTCATACTGTCAGATTAGCAGTTGCTCCACCGCCAAGCGCTCACAAAATAGACCAATCGGTCATAAGGCATGCAAAATCCACCCCTGCAATGCATATTGACGATTTGCTCAAGTGGTGCCCCTGCACAAACCCTCAACCCGCTGATGTAATTTGCCCTGTATTCGCTACAATGCTCAACACTGTGAGCCGCCAACGGCCCTTCAGGTATTACACCTGATACAAACAATAACAATTGGAGACTCGGCTTGAACATTCGACACCCCTCCCTCGTACTTCTAGTAGCGCTCACCTTGGGCGCTTGCACAAAATCCCCAGAGGTAAGTGCACCTAAGGATGCGCCCGTGGGCCAAGACAAAGTCACCAAAGTCACCTGGCCCAAGGCGAACTCGCCTTTCCCCAAAACTTACTGGGACGGCGTGCGTGCGCGCGCGAAAGGGATTGTTGCCACCATGACATTGGAACAAAAAGTGGCGCAAATGACACAAGCCAACATTGACAGCATTACCCCCGAGGCGCTAAAGCAAACGCCCTTGGGATCCATATTGATTGGCGGCGGCGCCTTTTTAAATGGCAACAAGTACGCCAGTACGGAACAGTGGCTTGCCGCTTTGGATGACTATCACGCAGCCATCACCGACACATCCACTGGTCAACCCGGCATCCCCTTGATGTGGGGTGTGGATGCGGTACATGGTCACAATAAGATTTTTGGCGCCACGGTATTTCCGCACAACATCGGTTTGGGCGCCACATACAATCCTACGCTTGTCAAAACCGTCAGCAAAATCACGGCTGAACAAGTACTGGCCACCGGCATGGACTGGACATTCTCACCCTGTGTCTCGGTGGTTAGAGATGACCGTTGGGGCCGCACCTACGAAAGCTACAGCGAATCACCCGAGTGGGTGAGCCAGTTAGGGGCCGCCAGCGTGGAGGGCTACCAAGGTGAACCCTCCACCAAAACCGTCCTGTCGCAAAACCGTATTGTTGCCACGGCCAAACACTTCATCGGTGACGGCGCCACCGAAGGCGGCGTCGACCGAGGGAATACCCTGGCCAGTGAAGCCGAACTGGCCTCTATCCACGCCCCCGCCTACAAAGCCGCTATTGAGAGCGGCGTTTTAACCATCATGGCGTCACACAACAGCTGGCAAGGTGAGCGTCTGCACGGTCATCGGTACTTACTCACCGACATTCTGAAACAGCAAATGGGCTTTGAAGGCTTTGTGATCGGTGATTGGAACTCCCACGCACTGGTGGACGGCTGCAGCAATGACCACTGCCCACAAGCGGTGAACGCGGGTGTGGATATGTTTATGGTACCCAACGACTGGCAAGCCTTCATTCAAAATACCGTAGCCGATGTCAACGCGGGGCGCATACCCGAATCACGCATAAACGATGCAGTGACACGTATTTTGTCGGTGAAGATTCATTCGGGCCTACTGGATGCCCCCAAACCTTCAGCACGCCCCTTAAGCGGCAAAACCGAGCTACTGGATCAACCCGCCATTCGCACCGTAGCGCGCCAAGCGGTGCGCGAATCAGCAGTGCTGCTCAAAAACAATGGTGACCTGCTGCCACTGGCACCCACCGCAAACATTTTGATGGCGGGGAACGGCGCGCACAATATCCCCATGCAAACCGGTGGCTGGACTCTATCCTGGCAATCCACAGACACCTCAAACAGTGATTTTCCAAACGGTACATCCATCTACCAAGGGGTGAAGACAATAGTGGAAAAAGCCGGAGGCAAGGTCACACTCTCAAAAAATGGCGAGTTTACTCAAAAGCCTGACGTGGCCATCGTGGTGTACGGTGAGCCGCCCTACGCCGAATGGCAAGGCGACCTCTCCCACTTGGCCTACCAGGCCAGTCAACCAGAAAACGCCAAACTGCTTGAGGCACTCAAAGCTCAAGGCATCCCTACCGTCAGTGTGTTTATGAGCGGACGCCCCCTGTGGGTTAACCGTGAACTCAATGCTTCTGATGCATTCGTTGCGGCCTGGTTACCCGGTACAGAAGGCGACGGCTTAGCTGAATTACTTTTGGCCGATAAGGAAGGTAAACCGCGTTATGACTTTACCGGTAGGCTCAGCTTTTCTTGGCCTGCAACCGCAGACCAAACGCCACTAAACCCCGACACTGAAGGGTATGCCCCCTTATTTAAAGCAGGTTTTGGCCTCGATTACCAAACTTCCGTGGAGCTGGCACTTTTGCCAGCAGCGTTCTCAGCAACTGAGCTGACCTCAGCCAACGCCGAGTGGATGTTCGACGGCAAGGCCGTTGCCCCTTGGGAAGTTCACTTACAAACGCCAGCAACGCAAACCGTGCGCTATTTGTCGGGGCTTGCCCAAAATGGTGCCCTCACAGTGATCGAGGCCGATAAGGCCACTCAAGGCGACGCCCTCGGCGGTCGTTGGGATGGCTCTGCAGAAGCGACCCTCGCACTCTATAACCCTGGTGCTTACCGGTCTTTTAAAGCCTGGTTAAGTGAGAGCAGTGCCATCGTGTTTGATGCTCGCCTGCTCAAAGCCTCAGACAAACCCGTGGCCTTTTCGCTGGGCTGCCTGGGTGATGCCTGTCAAGCCGAAGTGGACCTGACCACACTGGTGAATACCTCACCACTCAACGACTGGAACAGCTTGTCAGTGGCCCTATCCTGTTTTGACACAGACGCATTCGACTTCGACACTGTGCGCAAAGGGTTTGGCATCAAGACCCATGGGGTGCTTGAGCTGGACATTACCAACGTTCGCATTGAGCCCAACATGGCAGACAAGGCCGGTGTGAGCTGCCACTAGGCTTTCCCTATGGCGCCCACCCCGGCGCCATAGGCCATCGAAACCCATAAACGGTTTTTACTCGGACCCGGTTCTCTAGCGTTATGGCCAGGTAAAGTAGAAATTTTTGACATAACAAATACCAATACCCACCAATGCAATTATGGAAGTGCCGACAAAATGGGCTTTTTGGTAGGTGAATGGCCCATATCCCTTTGCATATTCCAAAGCGTTTAGCTTTGACCAAAAACTAGCATTTAATGTTTAGCTCGCAGACTAAAAAAATCTGAAAGGCCATCTACAATAATTAATAGCAGCAGCGGCGAGCAATAACGGTGTGGAGGTTGAGCTGTCTTCCTAAGTTGTCGCATTATTGTAAGCCGCACTGCCCCCTCTTTGAGCCAGCAGTACAAAGAGGACGAGGTGAGGTTAACGTCAGACGACCAAGCGTAGTAAGCAGTACTTGGTATGCAGTAGACGTTAGGCTCCTTGACCCTGGGCAGGTCTAAAACGCCTACGAATTCTCCCGCGAGATTCTCCTCAGTTAGTCTCCTGACCAGTTTGGCCCCATTTGGGGCCATTTTTTTGCTTCATCATTTCAGCCCCTGCGCCACACAAGCCCGTTCGCTTTGGGTACACTGTGCGCCTGATCGATTCAGCACAAAATGGATAAGAGGTTGTCATGTTAAAACATTCCTATGAAGACGCTCGTGCTTGGGCACAAACCATCGTTTCGCAAATGACACTAGAAGAAAAGTGCCAGTACGTGGGTGGCACCGATGCGTTTTTTACCAAAGCCATCGAACGTTTGGGCATACCCTCTGTGCTGTTTTCAGACGCCACGGCAGGTGTGGTATTGCGGGATCGCTTTTTAGAAACCACGTTTCAAAATCCGCTTGAAAGATCCACCGCATTCCCAGCTCCCATTTTACTGGCCGCCACGTGGAATACCGACCTTGTCGAAGCCTTTGCCACCGCCATCGGCGAACAGTGCCGCGCCAACGGTATTGGCGTGTTGCTTGGCCCTGGCTTTAATCTTTATCGGGTATCGCAATGTGGCCGCAACTTTGAGTACTTTGGTGAAGATCCCTATTTAATCTCACACTTGGTCAAGCACTACGTGAAAGGTGTACAAAGTACGGGCACCATCGCCACGCTAAAACACTTTGTCGCGAACAATACGGATTACTTCCGTAGAAAAAGCAATTCTATTGTCAGTGATCGTGCCATGCACGAGATCTACACTCGAGGTTTTAAAGCGGGCATTGATGCCGGCGCTTTGGCCGTGATGACGGCCTACAATTTAGTCAATGGCGAATGGGCAAGCCAAAGTCAAAACGTGATTCAACATTGGTTGCGAACCATTTTAAAGTTTAAATGGCTGGTCATGACCGATTGGTGGGCCGTTTATGATTGTGAAAAATTGGCCACCTCGGGACAAGATTTGGAAATGCCCGCTACCGACGTTACGGCGCCTTTAGCTGCAAAAATTCAAGCGGGTGAAATAGCACAAGCGCATGTAGACCGCATGGTCACCAGCATCTTAACCACGTTTAAGGCCATGGGAACTTTCGAGCAAAGTCCATCCCCCATCAGTACTCAAGATTTTCAACGGCATGAGTCCGTGGCGTTACAAACCGCGCGTGAAGGCATGGTTTTACTAAAAAATCGGGACAACATTTTACCCCTATCCGCGGAGGTGCCCCTACTGGCCCTGGGCGATGGCATGCGGCAAAAAGCCTGCGGTGGCGGCTCCGCTTACGTCAAAGGCTACGACACCGTATTACAGTTTGACGCGTTACAAGCCGTATTTCCAAACATCGAATACAACGCCCACCCCAGCGACCAAGATATTCAAAATGCGCCGTGTATTTTATTGAGCATTAACACTCCCGATCGCGAGAGTTACGACCATCCGTTTGCCCTGGATCGGGGAGAAGAGCGCTATCTTCGACGCATTGTGGCCCTGAATAAAAATGTGATTGTACTCATGAATGCCGGTGGCGGAGTACGAATGACCGATTGGATCGACGATGTCGCGGCTGTGGTGTATTGTTTCTACAACGGCCAAAACGGCAATGTGGCTCTGGCCGAAATATTAAACGGCACCACTAACCCATCGGGTAAGTTGCCCATGACCATCGAACGCGAATTTTCAGACAGCTGCGGCGCCAACTACATCCCCGAAGGAGAAGCCCTTTATGTGGGTGACAACGAGGCCTGGGAAGCCGCGCGTGAAGTCTACGACGTGCATTACGACGAAGGAGTATTTGTAGGCTATCGCTGGTACGAGCACAAAAACATCGCCCCCCTATTTCCCTTTGGGTTTGGATTGTCCTACACCACCTTTTCTTACAGTGAATTGAACTGCCCCAGCACATTCGCGGGCGAATCGGTAAACGTTACCGTGACGGTCACCAATACTGGCGCGCGAGCGGGCCGTGAGGTGGTGCAATTGTACATTCAAAATGCAAATGCCCCAGAGCCCCGCCCAATCAAAGAGCTAAAAGGCTTTAAGAAAGTGGCGCTTGAACCGGGAGAAAGCCAAACGGTGACGCTCACACTTAAGGCAGAAGATTTTGCCTACTGGTCCGACGTGCAATCGGATTGGGTCACCCCTCCCGGGCAATACGGTATTCTGGTCGGCGCGAGCAGTGAAGCCATTTACCTGAGCGGAAAGATCACACTAAACTGATCAAAAGCGTTTGGGTGTTAAGCCACTAAGAGTTTGTTTGTTCAAGGGTGCGAATGTAACCCTCGAATTTAGCTTTGTCTTGGTCGGTTACAGTGGGGTAGTGCAAATTTAAACTTTCCAGCGCCTCGACTATCCGTTCTGCCACGCACATCCTCATATAAGGTTTGTTGTCTGCGGGAATGGCGTACCAGGGCGCCCAAGGTTTGCTTGTGGCCGTTAATGCATCTTCATAGGCGGCCATATATTTCGGCCAAAGCGCGCGCTCTTTTAAATCACCCTCTGAAAACTTCCAATGTTTTTCGGGCTCTTGTAGGCGCGACAAAAATCGATTTTTTTGTTCATCTTTTGAAACATTCAGCCAAAACTTTAAAATCACCGTTCCAGTGCGCGCCAAATGCTGCTCGTGGGCCACAATGGACTCGTATCGCTCCCGCCACAGGGTTTTTAAATTTTTGCACCGTGCCAACGTTTGCGCCCTTAAATAATTAGGGTGCACACGCACCACCAGCACCTCCTCATAATGGCTGCGATTAAATACCCCAATGGTGCCTCGCTCAGGTAGCTGCTTTGCAGTGCGCCACAAAAAGTCGTGCTCCAGCTCTTCCTTACTTGGCTGCTTAAAAGACACCACATGACACCCGGCCGGGTTCACGCCACTTAATACATTGCGAATGGTACTGTCTTTGCCCGCAGCATCCATGGCTTGAAAAACCAATAGCACCGCGTGATTGTCATTGGCGTACAGGGTACGCTGTAATTCGGCCAATTGTTTTGCCGCCGCCTTCAAACGTTTTTTACAGGTTTTTTCGCTGGGCATGTTGGGCGCCTGGGTAAGCGCTTGCTGGATTTTAAAACTGCCATCAAAAGGCACCAAATAGGGGCTGTCGACCGCCTTAAACATTGTCACTCCTTAATTTGCGAAAAACGGCAGCCGAATGACTGCCGAGCAACAACTGCACTCCACTACTGCGCATTCGAAAGCTTGGCTTTGCGAACCAACTGTACAAACTCCGTACGGTAGCCATAGTCATCAAACCCCTTGGCGCGGTTGGCAAGTGCAATCACGTCATCATACGTCCAGGTCTCCATATACTGCCCACCTTTCAACAACTGACCGAACCCGGCCACTGCGGTCGCGAAAGCGATATCCGCATCCAGACCCTCTAGTAATTTTTGCTTGGGGAGTTGGCGCACACCCATTTGAATAGGCTGGGTCACCAACTTGGACTGAGCTTGCCCAGGTAGCTTATAGCGCAGCTTTAAAAAACCGTACTCGTTCGCTTTGGTATCCAACACTTTTTTAGGCTGGTAACGACTCTCATCTACGAGCCCACTATCAGCGCCAACGGGGGTGATTTCATATAACGCTGTCACCGTGTGCCCGGCGCCAATATCACCGGCATCCACTTTGTCATTATTAAAATCTTCTTTGGCCAACGCACGAGTTTCATAACCAATGAGCCGGTATTCAGACACGGTGGCAGGATTAAATTCCACCTGAATTTTCACATCGTTGGCAATTGGGAACAAACTTGAAGTTGCCTCATTCACCAAGACTTTTTGTGCCTCACTTAAGGTATCGATATAAGCCGCAATACCGTTGCCATTTTGCGCCAAGGTTTGCATGAGCGCATCTTGATAATTGCCTTGCCCGAACCCCAAAATCGAAAGGTAAATCCCCTCTTGGCGCTTGCGCTCAACCAGCTCTTTGAGCGCTTGATCACTGCTCACACCCACATTAAAATCCCCATCGGTGGCCAAAATAATACGATTCACCGCCTTCGGATCAAAATGCGCTTTAGCCATACTGTAGGCGAGTTCAATACCTGCGCCACCGGCCGTGGAGCCTCCAGCATTTAAACGCTCTAAAGCCCCCATAATTTGAGCCTTTTCTTTAACCTCAGTGGGTTCCAGCACCACACCAGCGGCACCGGCGTAAACCACAATGGCCACCGTATCGGTGGGCTTGAGTGTTTCCAGTAATAGACCCATGGACTGTTTCACCAAGGGCAATTTGTCTTTCGAGCCCATGGAGCCAGAAACATCCAATAAAAATACCAGGTGGCTGTCAGGTTGCTTGGACGGCGCGACGTCATAACCTTTAATGCCAATTTGCACCAAGCGATTGCCCGGCTTCCAGGGAGATGTCGTCACTACGACCGTAGGCTTAAAGGGCTCGGATTGTGACTCCGGCAGCGGATAGTCGTAATCGAAGTAATTAATAAACTCTTCCACTCGTACCGCATCCTGCACTGGCATCACGCCATGATTGAGCTGCCTGCGTACATAGCTGTAGGAGGCGGTATCCACATCCACCGAAAAAGTAGACACGGGTTCATCGCTCACGCTTTTAACCGCATTTTGTGTTACGTGCGTAAACCGGTCGCGACTTTCTGGTACCGGCACCGGCGCTATTCGGCCCGCGTTGATACCCGCCACTTGCGGGCTCACTTTCATGCGTGCAGTAGGCATTGACGCGGCTGCCATCGTCTCTTCACTCATGCCCTGCCTTTTGGAGTCAGTAATACTAGACCGCACCAATGCTTGCTCGGCCTCAGCCACCGTAGGGGATACCCTGTCGGTGGTATTACCATCGTCGTCGCGCAACGCGTTCTTCACTTCTTTTGACACCAGTGCTTGGGTAAGCGCCTGATCATCGGGCTTTTGTTTTGGTGCTGCATCTGCCTCGCTCAGTTCAGCACCCACAAAAACTTCAGGGTCAGGCATTTGCACAATGGTTGGGGTCTCTGGACTTCTTAAGATCACTGCACTGGTCACGAATACGCAAATGGCGGATGTGCCTAATATCAGGGTTTTAAAATCGAATGTTTTCATTGCGGTTGCCTCATCGGGTTTGGACTTTCCGATAAGACGAAGGCGTGACCAAAATCCTTGGCGAGTTTCGAGATTTTGTTTCGCTGAGGCTTGATGCACCGCATCAAACTCTGCCATAGCCAGATTAATCGCACGCTTTTTGGCGTTCGCATCGGGCGGCGGCGTTTGCTTTAGGGTTTTTTCGAGGGCATCGTCGTTCACACTGCACCTCCTAAGGATAGGTGTTTAAGCTGTTTTTTAATTTCATGTAAGCGCCAAGACACGGTACTTTCTTTGACCCCCAACAGGCTGGCGGCCTCCGCATGACTGAAACCCTGGCCATGAACCAATAGCGCTGTTTCTTTGTAGCCCTCTGCCATGGTCTCAAGCTGTTTAAGCACCTGAGTTAAAAAAACACCGCCTTCGGCATCCGTTGTGGTGGACACAAGTTCAGGCACAGCGTCATGGGTAGGTGCTGCGCCACCCTCATGGCGGGATTCACTGCGATACCAGTCTTTAGCGCAATTCACCACTAAGCGATACAGCCAAGTTTTAAAACTAGATTCAAATCGAAACTGAGAAAGGCTGCGCGCCACTTTAATGCAAGCGAGTTGGACCACATCTTGCGCGTCTGAAACATTCCCGCACCACTGATACGCGAAACGATACATGGCATCGTAATGGGTTTCGATTAAGGCCTCAAAGGCCTCGCGCTCACCGCTTTGTGCACGTCGAATTAGACCTGTTTCGTCCATTTAAGCTCCTATTGAGCGCCAGAGCGTTGGAATGACAATGACGATAGTGATACCGGTCAAGCCAACGCCTTTGAACACCGTTTAACCAGAGGCCCCTAGACCCCGTCTTTCCGATGCGAGAGTATGGTACCCCTTAGACGCCAAGAGGTTTCAAATCCTTGGGGATACAAAATTTCGAGTGCCTACGGGCACAAAGGCATTAGGTTATAACGCTACCATCACAAACAGCCCAATAATATGCACGGCGTTCATAAGCACTGTGTCACACCTTTAAACTAAAGTGGGTAAAATGTTACCGGTTTCACATTATAATTCCCTGGCTATTTCTTAGACTTACCGTCCCTAAAAGGCGCAAATCAGAATACCGCTAGGGCCTTGATCGAGTATGATTGGCAAGCCAAATAACAACCACAAAACGTGTAAGCGATGGCTTTTAAAACACTCGGCGACTATAAAAATGATTGGAGAATCTTATGCTTAGTAAAAATGCGTGGCGACTAGGCCACCGAATGATTGGCTCTGTCTTGATCAGCAGCGCCGCCGTAATGCTTGCCGCCTGCGGCGGTACCAAGGATACCACCAGCTCAAGCAGTGGTAGCACCTCCAGCAGTAGCGGCACCACGTCTAGTAGTAGTGGCACCACTTCTAGTAGCAGCTCAAGCACCAGCAGTTCGTCTACTTCAAGCAGCTCCACGTCTTCCTCTTCAGGCAGTTCTGGTTCCTCAAGCAGCTCTTCTTCCAGCGGCATTGTGATCGACGACACCCCTGGTGATCACCGCGTGAATGAGCAAGGCGACATCGAAATCACCGGCAAACCATTTAGACCACAGTGTGGCAACTGGTTTGGCCTGGAAGGCCGCCACGAAGAAAACGGCGACGCTCCCATGGAGCTTTACATGGGTAATACTTCTTGGGCGACAGACCACTCTCGCACCATCAAGAAAACCCTTCAAGAAATCCAAGCGCTTGGCATTAACCTCATTCGCTTTCCCGTTACGCCTCAAACATTGGACCCCAATGACCCAATGGGTCAACCCGGCCTTTGGAAGAATGACCCCAACTCTCTAAATGAGCTGACTCAGTACAACGGCGGTAAAAAAGTATCCAATGCACGCGAGTACATGGAAGCCTTTCTCCGTTTGATCGACAAAGAATCTAACGGCGAAATGAAGGTGTTACTGGACATTCACTCTTGCTCGAACTACTTGGGCTGGCGTGCGGGTCGCTTAGATGCCAACCCTCCCTACGCAGACGCGAACCGCATTGGCTACAACTACAAGCGTGAAACCTACTCCTGTGGTGGTGGCGCCGTAAACGACCAATCCTATAACGAGACCCTTTGGCTCGAAGACCTTCGCGAGCTGGCCAACTTCCCTGAGACATTGGGCATTGACAACGTCATCGGTATCGATATTTTCAACGAGCCCTGGGATTACACCATTGAAGCGTGGGGCACATTGGCATACAAAGCCTATGAAGCCATCGCAGCAGAGAACGACGACATGTTGGTGTTCGTCGAAGGTGTTGCAGGCAAAACCTCAGCAGGCGTTGAGGTACCTCACGGCAACCCAACCTCCAACCCGAACTGGGGTGAGAACTTTGCGGGCATCCTAGATACCGACTTCATCAAAATCCCTAAAAACCGCGTGGTCATCTCTCCACACACCTATGGGCCTTCTGTACACGTTCAACCACAAATTGTAGTCGGTGCAGACGACCCATCGTCACCATGCTATGAGTTAGACGGTGACGACGCGCGCAGTGCAAGCTGTGACCTGGAGATCAATGCAACACGGCTTGAAGCCGGGTGGGAAGAGCACTTTGGCTACCTTCGTGACAAGGATTACATGGTGGTTGTAGGTGAATGGGGCGGCAACATTACCTGGCCTGCCACCGCTGACCTTGCGGTAGACCGCTCTGGTTGGGCACATGTTGATCCAGAAATCGACCTAAAATGGCAAAAAGCCTTGGCCAACTATATGGCTAAGAAAGACATTCAGTCTTGTTACTGGTCCATCAACCCAGAATCTGGAGATACCGGCGGCCTATACAAGCACGCTTATCATCCGGTGAATAACAAATCCGGCTGGGGCGAATGGCAGGGGTTAGACACCACCAAAACCAGCATGCTGCAAAAGTACTGGAGTGGCTCAACCAACCAGTAATAGCAATAAAGCAATGCAAAAGCCCCGGTTATCTGGGGCTTTTTTTTGCCTATTTTTTTTGTAAAAGGTAAACGTTTAGAGAGCGCTATTCAGGCAAGATCAAACGATTACCCAGTTCGATCAACTGAGCCAAGTTGTGTACGTTAAGCTTGCGCATAATGTTTTCCTTGTGCTTTTCAACGGTACGCTTTGAGATATGAAGGCTGTCGGCGACTTGAGTGGGCGTAAAGCCCCGTGTAATCATTGCTAAAACATCAAACTCTTTGGTGGTTAAGTCAAAATCGATGCTCACCAATTCCGCCTCCACCGACGGTGACAGATTGCAACCCTCGCCCTTGAGACCAGACAGCAGCGAAACCATACTGTCTGCGCTGTCACTCTTATGCAGAACCCCGGCCACGCCAGATTGAGCGATACGCTGCAACACGGCTGGCGCTCGCGCTCCCGTTAAAAACACGATTTTAGCGGTGGGCCAACGCTTTTGTATCGCACCCAGCGTGCCTAACGGGTCTTCACCCGGAAGATGATAATCCAGAAGCACCACATCCACGGCAGCCCCAGCGTCAGATGCAAGCAAAGCGGCTACAGATGAAAAGTGAGCCTCGATGCTGAAAGCAGGCTGCTGCCCCAACAACATGGCCAAAGATTGACGAAAGATGTCATGGTCATCCACAATCATCAGCTTCACAATGGTAAGCTCCACTCATTCAATAAGAGCGGTCAGTTTACCCAAATGCGCACGGCAAACCCAGACAACCAGTTCGTCGCCCGCTTGGCACAGTGGTGTTTAGGGTTTAGCTTGCTACTCGCTCCACTCGTTTTTGCACAAGCGGGCGACTACTATGAATTCAAACCCGACCAGAAACTGAAACCTCACCTGACATATTTTGGCGACAAGCAAGGCCAACATACTATCCACACGCTGCTCAAAAATGCACCGAACTTTCAGCCGCTAGACCAAAAACCTGTTTTAAATAACGCCAAAACCCACTGGTACCGACTGGCGCTGGCAAACCCCAGCGCCCAACAAACCCGCTGGTTAATCTCCACTGGGGTGGCCAGTGTTTTCACGTTAAACGCCTATTGGGTCAACGCGGAAGGCGTAAGCCTCATTCCGCCAAAACAGGCCATCAGCCACTTTGCCAACCAGACCAACAAACGCGTGGAATTGGAAATGTCCGCCTTCGACCAGGGGCATTTGTATATTCAATACGAAGGCATTGCGCAATTTCCACTGGACTTACAAATTCTTTCGCCTCAACAATACCTAGACAGAACCTTCAAGTTCACCCTATTCAACGGCATGGCACTGGGCGTCATTTCCATATTTGCCCTGTTATTTTGTGTGCAGTTTGCCTTTAGCCGCAAAAAAGTATTGGGGTTTTATTGCCTATACATCCTGTGCATTTTTGTCTTTGCCATACAGGTTTTCGGCTATGGTGTGCGTTTTTACTGGCCAGACCAACTGCGCCTCGACAGTCATTTAACACATTTGGCTGCGGGGTTTATTTATTGTTTTTACTTTCTTTTTACCGCTTACTTATTTGAGCACAAACATTATGTGAGAAAAGGTTTACTGGCGCTATCTTGGACGACGGGTTTGGCCAGTATCCTGGGGCTGTTTGTGGATTTGGATTTTGCGCTGACCATCATCGTCGCCGCTGGCATGCCCATTGCCATATTTGCAGGAATTGCCGCGCGTAAGCATACCCCCCTAACGGCGTATTATTTCCTCGCTGGCTCGCTGGTGCATTACACCTTTACCTGCTTGCTCTTACTCATGCTTTTGGGCGTCTCCTTGGGTACTTGGGTGTTTGGCCTATCCACCTTTGGGCAATTGGTGGACATTCTGTGTTTCTCCATCGCCATTTTGGTTCAAAGTCAAAAAACCGAATTACTACTGAACACACAAGTGGCCGAGCGGATAAAAGATTTAAAGAGTTTAAACGAAAGCGAGCAAACCGCGGCCACCCTCACCAAAATACATCGTGAATCGCTATTGGATGCCACCAGCACCGCGCACGACTTGCAACAGGTCATCAGCTCTATCCGCTTGCAGCTGGCAGCACAAAACACGCCATCTGAAGCCTCTAAGAGACTGGAGCAATCACTCGAATATGCTTGTGCCTTATTGTCACAAAAAATTGGCCAGGGTAAATCCCATTTTTTAGGGTCTCGCAAAGCCACCCCCATCCATACTCTACTCAACAGCATTGTGTCTGCCCACCAACCTACACACCCAAAGCTGCGTGTGAAAGCTCACCCAGCTTTGGTAGAGTGCTCCACGCTAGCGGTGCAACGTATTATAGAGAATTTACTAAACAATGCCTTTGCACATGCCAATACCGATAAAGTATTGGTCACGGGCAGAAAACGGCACAAGGCGTACCGCATACAAATTTGGGATATGGGCAAAGGCATCGACGCCAATCAGCTAGAGCGAATTTTTGAGCCCTTTAATCGCATCACCCAAGAGGGGAGCAACATCAAAGTAATGGGGCACGGCCTTGGGCTGCACATTGTGCGTTTTTTGTGTGAAGAGTTTGACTACCGTTTTAGTATCCGCTCAAAACTCGAGAAAGGTACGTGTTTTATTGTGGATATAGACGGTGCGCAGGTATCGGCCGAATGGTCCCTCGCGAACAAAGAGGCAGCATCCTTGCCGCAATAAATCAAATCCGTGATTCAATAACCTTGTAGCACAAGCCCTCTGGGCAATTCCTTTTACCTTGCATCCTGCAAGAGGGAGGAGGAGATTACCTGTCCACGTTGTCCTGAACGTGAGTACAGTTTGGAGTGCGCGCGGCGCCAACGCCATACGCAAAAATACGTATTTTCAGTGCTATCCAAGGGTCACATTGATTCCATACAATAACGATTTAGCCAACTGAGGAATTCACCATGAAAAATACCTTATCCCTGATCGGTGCAACAATACTGGTTTTTGGGCTGACCGCCTGCCAAGACAAAAAACCCAGCGCAGAAGAAAAGCTTGAACGAATGAAAGAACAAACTGCAGAAACATTAAACACAGCGAAAGACTCCGCGGTAGACTTGACTGAAGACGCCATCGACGCCACTGAAGAAGCATTAGACACGGTGAAAGAAAAAAGCGGCGAAGCCTGGAAGAAAAGCAAGGAAACAGCGAAAGACGCCGCCGACGCGACAAGAGAGGCTGTGGATAAAACCGTCGAAAAGTTAAAGGCCAACTAGCCGCTATTGGATCACCAGCACATTTTGCGTCAGCACGACCTAGCTTCCATCCACAAGACGAGGCGTTCTACTGGAAGGGAATGTCATAGGGAATAAGCGAGTGCCAAATAGCGCTGCCCGTCCTCACCAAGGGGTTTAGATGGGCGCGCAACTTATCGCTTCGCTGTGGTATTTACAGGTTTGCACTGCTAACCTTGACGGCCCGAAAGCTAACCGCTTACACGTGATACCCCACTAGAAGACCTATGCTTCAACGCCCCGCTCATTGCTTGAACTCGGTCCCCGTGCCCTATTCTAACCCCACTAAAAGCCGCTCACATTTTGACCACTAGCAAACAGAAACCGCGCAAGCCCCGCCGTAAGGGTGTGAAAAAAAAGTCCTCCAATAAACCCGTTTGGCGACGACTCCTGGTGTACGCCAGCCTCACCGTATTGGTGGGCTTGGTGTTTTTTGTGGGCTACGTGGCCTATTTGGATCGCGAGGTACGAGCGAAATTTGAAGGCAAACGTTTTGAGCTGCCGGCACGCGTTTTTGCACGCCCCTTAGAGCTGTACCCAGGTAAAGCTCTGCTACAAAGTCAACTCCGCACCGAGCTTGATTTACTGGGTTACAAAGTAAACGCCGGCGAATTGCAACCAGGCCAATATCAAGTATCCGGCGCCACGGTCTTGGTGTACGTGCGAGCATTCGACTTCTGGGACGGTACGCAACCTGCGCAGCTGGTTCACATCACATTTAAACAAAATGAAGTGGCAACCCTACTTTCTACTCAAACACAAACCACCATTGACCTTTTGCGCTTCGACCCTCTCGAAATAGGTGGTATCTACCCGCAAAAAAATGAAGATCGACGCCTGGTGCGGTTCAATGATGTGCCTCGTCATTTTGTGGATGCACTCGTGTCCGTTGAAGACCAACGTTTTTATCTCCACCACGGTGTAGACCCCCGCGCCATCGCCCGTGCCTTTGTGGCCACGGTGAGCGGCAAAGCCATCCAAGGGGGCAGCACCATTACCCAGCAGTTGGTGAAAAATTTTTATTTAACGCCCGAGCGCACCATCAAACGCAAGCTTAACGAAATGATCATGGCGTTATTGCTTGAGTGGCACTACACCAAAAATGACATCATCGAAACCTACATGAACGAAGTGTACTTTGGCCAAGACGGCACCCGCGCAGTACACGGTGTGGGTCTAGCGGCACAGTATTATTACGGGGTATCGGTGACGCAACTTCAACCTCACCAATCTGCCATGCTGGTGGCACTGCTGAAAGGCCCGGTGTATTACAACCCCCGCAAACACCCCAAACGCGCATTGGCGCGACGCAACTTGGTGTTGCAACAAACCTACGACCAAGGGTTCTTACCCGAGTGGGAATACAAAGCCGCCATCCAATCCCCCTTAAGCGTTGTCGCCCAGGCCGACTTCAGCTTGACCCAATACCCGGCATTTATCGACTGGGTGGTTCGTCAGCTGCGGCGTGACTACAAAGAATCCGATCTTCGCACGGAGGGTTTACGCATATTTTCGACCTTGGACCCCGTGGTGCAGCGCCGCGTGGAAGCGAGCGTCCACACCCGCCTGCCCAATCTCGAGCAAACCTACAAATTACCTAAAGACTTTTTAGAGGCGGCCGCCGTGGTCAGCTCTCGTCACACAGGCGAAGTGGAGGCAGTGGTGGGCGGACGCAACCCACGCTTTCAAGGCTTTAACCGGGCGCTGGATGCCAAACGCCCGGTGGGGTCAGTCTTTAAACCCGTGGTGTATTTAACCGCACTCCTGTTAAAAGACGGCTTTAATTTAGCCACTTTACTGGACGATAGCCCCTTAAGCTGGCAAGAGCCCGGCGCGCCCCTCTGGGAGCCGCAAAATTACGACAAGGCGTTTCATGGCCAGGTGCCTGCCTGGCAGGCCTTAGCAAAATCGTACAACGTGGCCACCGCGCGCCTGGGCCTGGAAGTGGGGATCAATAATATTATTGAAGTGGCACACAAACTCGGTGTACGCCAAACATTAACCCCTTACGCCTCCACCACTCTGGGCGCCAGTGAGCTACCGCTGGTTGAGGTGGCGCAAATGTACCAAACACTGGCCGCCGGCGGGTTCCGGTTGCCCCTGCGCACCATTCGCGAGGTCACCACACGTGATGGCGTACCCTTAAAACGCTATGGCATCGACGTCAAACTAATGGTCAATGAGCAAGCCACTTATCTCGTCAACCGCGCGTTAGAAGTAGCCATCAGTCATGGCACTGGAGCGGGCCTTCGCCGATACCTACCCGACAGCACCACGGTTGCGGGTAAAACGGGCACCACCGACGACACTCGCGACAGCTGGTTTGCCGGTTTTGGTCACGACCATGTGGCAGTCGTGTGGGTAGGCAATGACGACAACCTGTCCATCCGTATGACCGGCGCCAGTGGCGCCATGTCCATTTGGGGGACCATTATGCAAGACACCCAAACAGGACCGCTGGCGCTCACCCTTCCCACCGAAGTGACCGAACGCTCTATTGATGCCAACGCTGGCTCTGAAGATGCCCGCCCCTGCCACGAGGTTATTCAACTGCCTTTTGTGGCGGAGGCGGAACCCCAAGATGCCATCCTTTGCGGCAACACTAGTGCCCCCATAAAAGACCGCGTCAGAAGCTGGTGGAGGCGACTGCTAGACTAACACCCTTATTCAGCAAACGTATCAGGTAGAATAATAAGCCAGACAAATGAAGCCATCACTTAAAAAGGCCTCCATGACACATTTCATCAAGACTGCAGTGCTCACGCTGATCCTCAGCCAGTTCATCAGTTGCGCCCAGATGCCCGCGCCAATAGGGGGAGACCCCACGGGTTTAAGCGTGCAACGCGTATCGCAAAAAAATGCTGTGCAACATTTGTATCAAGAGGCCGTGACGGCCAACAGTGACGGCCTGTGGACAAAAGCGGAAGCCGCTTTGGAGCGAGCCTTGCGCATTGAACCTGCCAATGCCCATTTGTGGTTGGGCTTGGCGCAAGTGGCCAAGGCACAATATCAATTGGATAAAGCGCTGGAGCTCAGCCAACGCGCTCTGTCCTTCACTGGCAGTGATTCAGCCCTGCGTAAAAAGATAGAGGCTTTTATTGCAAGCTTACGGTAGCTGCCCACTCGCCTCTACCGCAAACTAAACCTGAGCACGCCACAAGGCAAACCCCGAGGCTTTATGTAAAACATTGGCCGTAATCCACTCGTCGCAAGGCCTTTGGGTTAACCCATAACAAACATGTAACGGCATAAGGTGCTCTTCCCTCGGATGACAAAACCTTGCAAAAGGCGCATCCATCCAATGAATAAGACGCGCAAGGCGAGCCTCATCGCCAAGTGAGGGGGCCATTAGCGTCTCCCTGAGCCACGCGTCAAATGCATCATTTTTATAATCGGCGTCTTCATTGTCGGGCTCAAAAAAAGCGCGCATATTGTGAAAGGTGAAACCGGAACCTACCACCAATAAACCATCCCAATTTAACGCACGAAGCGCGCGCCCCATGGCCAAATGCTCTTCGGGGTTTAAATATTGGGTTAAGGACAATTGCACACAGGGAATGTCCGCTTGCGGGTATAAAATTTTTAAAGGCACAAACACGCCGTGATCCAAACCGCGTTGCCGGTCTAAATGGGCATCAATACCTTCCGTTGCCATGGCTTGTTTAACCGCCGCGGCCAAATCAGGTAACCCTTCGCAGGCGTATTCAATGGTGTAAGCCTCAGGTGGAAACCCATGATAGTCGTAAATCAATGGCGGTTGACTGGATGCCGTCAGCGTAGGCACCTTTGCCTCCCAATGCGCGCTTACCACTAATATCGCCCTAGGGCGCGGCAAAGCGTGAGCCAAGGTTTGTAAGGTGTTGATCATTTCGGTGTGAGCAGAGTCCCCCAGCAGCGGCATGGGCCCGCCGCCGTGAGAGACGAATAAGACATCGGGGTGTGCAGTCATCAAAACGGCCAGTGATGTGTTTGATATTAGAGCTTCAGGCTCAAATGGAAGTTCCCCAAAAGCGTATTCGAAAACTCAGAAGAAACCTAGCGTAAGGTGAAAAACGCCTTTCACTCGAATATTCATCAAACCCGTGAGTTCGCTTATCAGCCACTTACGCAGTACGCTGCACACCACATCAACTGTGACTGCGTCGCTTTATTATCGCCATTATTGTTGACGGGCAACCTGTGCCTTGGCCGCGGCCAACAATACAGTGTTATCCACACGCACTTTGTAATCTGGCGCGACAAAGGTGAACGTGACTTGTCCTTCGGTATTCACCAAAATGGCCGCTGGGACGGGTAATAAGTGGTGGCCCCTGCCAGCGTTTTTTTCCAAGTCAATGCCGTACTCGTCATACTTTTGAATCGTGTCATCATCCACTTTATAGGCCAGCCCCAAGGCCTTTGCCAAGGCCATATCGCTGTCGCTTAAAAGGGTGTAACCGAGTTGGTTTTTTTGAACGGTTTCTTTCAAAAAAGCGGGTTGATCAGGGCTCACCGCCACAATCTGAAAGCCCAATTGTTTAAGGTCATCCTCAATCTTTCTCAAATTGGCTAAATGGGTATTACAGTAAGGGCACCAACTGCCACGGTAAAAAATCAGCACCGTGGGTTTCTCTTGAATTAGCGCGCGCAGCATCACTTTGTCGCCAGCGATATTCTTCAGCGCCATTTCAGGTACCGTTTCGCCCACCAAAATTGGCTGAACATCTTTTGCCGACAGCGGAACATCACTGGCATAAACACTAGGGAGCAGCGTACAGAAAAATGTCAACAAGAACAGATGACGGAGGTGAAAGCGAAATGGAAGTCTCATAGTCGTTATCCTAAAGGTTTGAGGTTGTGTTATTAACCCGGCAATCTTTTATGTCGGGTTAATGCTTGTATTGAAGCGTCAATCGCAATTGTGAGAGGGTTACAAAACGTTACCGCAAACGGTTTGACAGCTTTTCACAGGATCATTGCACTTTATGAGCGCAGATGTTCCTTCCGCCGCTGAACCACAGTGTCTCCAGTCTCGAGCACGCTCAAAAGCACAATCCTTTCCGTGACAATCCTACCAGCTGGTACAATATCTGAGTTAAAGGGCGGGTAATTCGACAGAAAGGAGATCTATTGAACTGCCGAGTCAATAGGACGTATAACAGCGCATAAAATTACACCTTTGAGGTGAAATCAATACGACGGCAACCAGAGACGGACCTCTGTGACTGCGTAACGAACCGGGCAGCAGATGAAACCCGCCAACAAACCTTCTAACCACATAGCGTTTACGTTACTATCGCTTTTCGAACTTGATCTACGTAGCTGGCAATGGCCTTTTTATTCACACCCCGAACCCTTTTAATCGGAATGTTGGGCGCCATCGCGCTCCTCTCATGCGTGTCACTGTGGGCAGATGAGGCGCCGAGTATCGACGTGTCATTCGAACAATGCCGCTCCGACCTTCGTCAAAATGCCGCTAGGGAAGGGTTTTCAGATTATATTCTGAACGACGTTATTAACTCGCTGGCACCCCTTGAACGGGTCATCGCGCTAGACCGTAGCCAACCGGAATTTACCGAAAGCTTTACAGGCTATATTCGCAAACGTGTTAGCCCTTACCGCATCGAAACCGGCAAACGCATGTTGACCGAGCACGCGGCCCTGCTGAGCCAACTCACGCGCGAGTATGGCATTCCCGCACGCTATATCGTGGCCTTCTGGGGGTTGGAAACCAACTTTGGCAGCTACAAAGGTAACATTGACATATTAAATGCCCTCGCCACACTGGCTTGTGACCCACGCCGCAGTGCGTATTTTACCCAAGAACTTTTCAATACTTTCTCATTGTTGGAGGATAAAAGCGTCACGCGTGATCAATTGCTGGGTTCTTGGGCGGGTGCGATGGGACATATGCAATTTATGCCCACGGCATTAAAGCAATACGGTGTCGATGGCGATGGCGATGGCAAGCTCAACGTGTGGCAAAGCCTGCCAGACGCATTCACCTCCGCAGCTAATTATTTAAATCAATTGGGTTGGAATAAAGAAGAGATGTGGGGCCGTCGAGTCGAGCTACCCAAAAACTTTGCCTTTGCAAAGGTGCAATTCGATACCGCCTACCCGCTCAGTCATTTTAAAACACTGGGCGTCACCAAAACCTACAAGCGACCGCTACCCAACTACGACACCAAAGCACAACTGGTGTTACCTTCTGGCCACTTAGGGCCGGCTTTTTTGGTTTACGATAATTTTTCCGTCATTATGCGATGGAATCTGTCGCAAAATTACGCCTTAGCAGTAGGTCTACTCGCTGACCGATTGGTCAATATTACGCACGAGCTCGAACGCTTCAATGAGGATCGCCATTTCTTCACCAACGAGCACCTAAAAGTATTGCAACAAAAATTGTCGGACAAAGGCTTTGAAGTTGGTACGCCCGACGGCATCTGGGGGCCTGTTACGCGCCAAGCATTGCAACAATACCAACTGCAAAACAACTTGGTGGCGGATGGGTTTCCGAACCGGGAGGTTTTTGCAAAACTCGAAGTACCGCTGTCTAAACCAGCCCGCACGCACAGATAAGCAAGGGCGGATTCCTCACCACCTCAATCGAAATCTTTTGTACTATCTTGGTCTATTAATGCGGCTTGAGATGGGGTAATGTCTTTTTCCCTCGGTCCTTTTGAGGGCTTTTCAAGTGTAAGCGGCCAGGGCAACTCACCAAAGGTGTCGGTAACCGACATATCCGGGCAAGTAGCTTTAACTTTATCCCATTCCGCTTGTGTATCTTCACCCACTTCTAGGCGAAAGGTCTCGATAATCGAGTCGCACAGCTTAAAGAGCGGTTTTGCGCACACCTCATCGCGATAAATTTGTGTACCACCAAAATCAAAGTTGATTCGGATCATTTTTTGTGGTGTGACAGGAAAAAAAAGTAGTCGATGCAACAATGGATTATCTTTAGAGCCTTCGCCTATTTCATGCACATCACAAACCACGGCTTGAATGCTAGGTGAGATAGGCAACACGCGCCAGTTCAAGGGGCCACGATACTTTGGTTTGCTGCCTGTCTTATCGTAACCGTAGCTCATATCTAAATAATTGGTGATGGCGAATTCAAATACTCGGGGGTGAAAAAGGTTTTTGCCAGAAAACATTTCCTGTTCATTCGCCGTAATCAATAAGGCGTTGGCACTCAATGCTGCTTGAAAACCAGTGAACCACGGTCCGACAAAATACCAGGTATTAGAATAAAAAATTTCGCGACCCCAAGGATTGACTGGTGCGCCATCCGTTCGACCATAAACGCGCTCCCACTCTGTTTCTAATAAATTGGCTGTTCCAGGTGTACGTTCGCCGACTGAATCACCTCGACCGGAAAAGCCGAGAATCGGATTGGATATGGGCGCCGAAAATCTTATAAGGCTATCCTTTAAAAACCATTTATTCTGCCGCAATTTAGGGAAATAGGGTCCGCGTACTTCCGCAGGCTTTTGATCATACCGCCAAGCAAAAGGGAAATATTTAAGCCAATCTAGTATCATCATTTATCGGCCTCCAATGCGATTCACTGCAGCTTTAAGGAGAAAATGACTAGCGCCGATGAGACCCGCGGCAGAGCCAACAGCAACCACTGTGGGGGACCCAACAATTAGTGCGGAAACCGTTGCAAGCGCGCCTGTTGCGCCCACCAGCCCCATAGTGCCATTGGACAAATCCTTGCCATAATCGCTTAAACTGTAGGGGTCTTTTTTATCGCGCACACGTCTGGCATTGGTTATTAAACTGGGAATGGCGGCACGCACATGCCCATCGGCTTTGGCCATATTTTTATCCGCTAGCATTCCAAGCTTATTGGCTGCCGCCAAAGTGGGTGTGGGGCTGGTGGTGGGTTGCCGCATCTTCACGATGTGTTTTTGTTCACCGAACGAAACATTCTTATTCGCCAAGATTTGTAGGGCTTGAGTCAACACCACGGAACCACTCCGATCTGAGGCCCAAACTACTCCTTTGTGGTTTTTGGCTTGCTCCATGGCGTCAGCCAAAAGCCCCGCAAAACCATAACCCTCTTTGAGGACTAACGGATTGTAATTCCACATACCCCCTAGCCTACTGCCCGCTGGCGAGTAGAACATGTCAAAATCACTCTTCAAAGCGGCGTCACTATTGAATAATGTTTCTAACCTTTTTAAAGTGTTTTCTGCAGCCTTTCGAGGCGACGGGTACCCCGTATCCGCTACCACTACATTTCTGTCGTCTTTAGGGGTAATTCTTCCGTTAGATTTATATTCAAACTTTATACTACTATCCTGCGTGCTAACCTGATACACACCAGGCTTCTCTCGACTCCCCCGCTCAATACTGTCGTACCCATCGCTTAACTGCAGGTCGGTCACCACCAGGGTGTCGTTAGCGCGGCGCTCTACTGTGGCCATAATCCCCGGCACATAGACCACTACCTTTTGAAAGGTGTTGGCTTTAAAGTCATTAATATTGGGGATAAAAACATTGCGCCTGCCGCTTAAGCCCGTAGACAGCGCATTTAGGTGCTTCATAGCCAACATGGGGTAGTAATAACCCTGGCGCGCGGCGCGCTTTAATTGCAGGCCTTTTTCTTTCAAAGTGGGGGCAAAGCTCACCTCTTTGCCGAGTTTGGGCGTGGAGATTAAGAGTTCTTTATCGGTGGGGGGAATCATGGGCGGAATCCTTTCGTCCTTTTTAATTGCATGTTAGTTGCGTGCGCGGAAGTCGCACTTATTTCGTGGTCGAGCCGACGTAACAATATAAGAGGCCGCTTTATACACACAGCGCCACCATTGGCTACTGACTCTGGCAGGCCCATTAATAGAGCCAGCCTGCCGGTGGGGAAGTCTATCATTTTCGAGAGTAACGGCAAACGGGTGCGCCGAAAGCAACGCTACGGCGCCACATCTGAATAGGCTGGAAAAGATGGCTTTGATCCAAACCCAACACCCTACCCCAACCAACGCTGACACAGAAGCGCCTCACTTCACTGAACTGAGGTAAACCTCCCAGGCTGGTCGGTTTTTATTCAGCCTCAAGCCAGACGCCTATTGGCACTGCGGATTATGGGCAAATATTGGGGTGTTTGTGGCAAAATTCGCAGTTTGGGGTGGCGCTAAACCCTAAGCGTACTTAAGATTCGCCCCCTACATTGAATAGCCATATAGGTTGAATATTGTGTCGTCTGAAGCCCTGCCCCCCGAGGCCCCTACCACCATCGACAGTAACCGCCTGAATTTTGAACTAGGACAAACTGCCCGTTTGACGGCATCCATCGCGTTTCTGTTGCTTGTTCTGGGCTTTACTTATCTCGTCATACCCGACACTGCACATCCCACACTGCTGATGTTTGCCTCTTTAGTGGGGGCCTATATGGCCTTGAACATTGGCGCCAACGATGTGGCCAATAACGTTGGTCCTGCCGTGGGTTCTGGCGCCATGACACTGGGTGCCGCGATTCTACTGGCTGGGATTGGCGAGGCCGCGGGCGCCCTCATTGCCGGCGGCAATGTTGTGGGCACAATCAAATCCGGCATCATTAACCCAGAATTGGTAAAAGACGCTCAAACATTTGTCTGGTTGATGGCCGGAGCGCTGGCGGCGGGCGCCATCTGGTTAAATTTTGCCACATGGATGGGCGCACCGGTTTCAACCACACACTCGATTGTGGGCGGTATCCTCGGCGCCGGAATCGCCGCGGGAGGCCTCGACATTGCCAACTGGAGCAAAATGGGCGCTATTGTGGCCAGTTGGGTGATTTCACCAGTGATGGGCGGCGTTATTGCCGCAGCGCTTTTAATGTTTATTAAACGCGCCATTCTTTATCAAGACGATATCAAGCGATCTGCCCAGCGGTTCGTGCCCTGGTTAGTGGGTTTTATGGCCTGGGCCTTTACCAGTTATTTATTGATCAAAGGCGTTAAAAAGGTCTGGCACCCCAGCGCCATTGAAGCCTTTGGCTGGGGCTTGGTCGCAGCCATTGTCGCGTACTTTATTACCTACAAGCGCCTGCAAAAAACCGGTGACCGTATCGAGCCCACAACAGAGGGCGTTAATAAGCTGTTTACGATTCCCATGGTGTTTGCGGCAGGCCTGCTCAGCTTTGCGCACGGCGCCAATGACGTGGCCAATGCGATTGGGCCTTTGGCTGCCATCTCTGAGGCGTTATCTTCAGGCACGGTTGCTGGCAAAGCCCCCATTCCGCTTTGGGTCATGATGATCGGTGCTCTGGGACTGGTGGTTGGGCTTGCCCTCTTTGGCCCCAAACTCATTCGCACCGTAGGTGGAGAAATTACCGAGTTGGATAAATCTCGCGCCTACTGCATTGCCATGGCTGCGGCCATTACCGTGATTATTGCCTCTCAATTGGGCCTCCCGGTCAGCTCCACGCACATTGCTTTGGGCGGTATTTTTGGCGTTGGTTTTTTACGAGAACACTTAAAATCACGCTATGCACGCTTACTACACGGCGCGATAGGCAATCACAAAGGTGAAGCCCGCCGCCAAATCGAAGAATTCTTAGAGCGCTTTCAGTCAGAATCCGTAGAAGAAATGCGCCTCATGTTAAAAAAATCCACGTTGCGCGCAAGCTCTTTACCCATCACCCAAAAAGAGCGTAAAAAACTGAAAAAAGCCTACCGACAAGAATTGGTCAAACGACGGCACCTCTATCGAATCGCCGCCGCCTGGGTTATTACCGTACCAGCATCTGCCCTACTGGGTGCAGCCATGTTCTATGTGTTACGTGGCATGTTATTGCCGGCTTAACAAGGCCAACATTGATGATTACATGCATACATGCATGTAATCATCCGGCAAGTATTCCGATAACCCAACAGGGTGATGCAACAGCCATATAAATGTAAAACAGGCCACCTAAAAAGTCGAACCGACGGTCCCTTTAAGTCCGAACGCGTTAATAATGTTTCTACAATTGGGGCTTTTTTGTCGCTGGCGCTAAAAATAGGTATCGCTGGCCTGGATACGATCCAGATTATTTTGAATCCAGTCCACCATCAACCGCACCTGCTCGGCAATTTCTTCTCCCATTGGTGAAAGACGGTACTCAACATGAGGCGGTACTACCGGTAAAGCCTTGCGCACGACAAAACCATCCGTCTCCAAAAGCTGTAGCGTCTGCGCCAGCATTCGCTCACTAACGCCGTTAATTTTGCGGTGCAACTGACTAAAGCGATGCGTGCCGGATAATAGCGCCACCAACACCAACACGCCCCAGCGACTGGTGACATGATTCAGTATCTCGCGTGATGGGCACTGACTTGCAAACACATCGCCGCGTTCAAGTGCCTCAGAAATCGAGGCCGATACTTTTTTCTCTGACATGCTTATGCTCTCAAACTATTCTTTTAAGTGACCAAGCCTCTGGAATTCTCACGGCTAACCAGAGCCAATCTGCGTTTCCGCCATTTGACACTTACATTTTTGTGCGTACTTACTAATAGTAAGCAAGGATGGTATTCTGCCCGGGTATTGCTCATTTAGCAACTTGTACCCCAACGGAGGAAATAGCCCTATGATTGCAATTACCGGTGCATCCGGCCAACTCGGCCGCCTTGTTATTCAAGCCTTACTCACCAAAGTGCCTGCTCAAGAGCTGGTCGCAATAGTGCGTAACCCCAAAAAAGTGGAAGATTTCAGCGCAAAAGGCGTTGTTGTACGCACTGCAAATTACTCAGATCGCAATGCTCTGACGGCGGCACTGAAAGGCGTCGATAAACTGTTATTAATCAGCAGTAGCGAGGTGGGGCAGCGAGTTGATCAGCACCGTAATGTTATTCAGGCAGCACAGGAAGCTGGCATAAAGCTTCTGGCCTATACCAGTCTATTGCACGCCGACACCTCTCCTCTGGGTTTAGCCGCAGAGCACCTAGCGACCGAGCAACTGATAAAAGCATCCGGGCTCGCCTATGTACTATTGCGCAATGGTTGGTATACCGAAAATTACACCGCGGGTGTGGCAAGTGCTGTCGCCAATAAGGCCTTGGCCGGCAGCGCGGGAGACGGTCTTATTGCCTCAGCCAGCCGTGCGGATTATGCAGATGCGGCAGCGACGGTACTCAACCATCCAAATCCAGCGGGCAAAGTCTATGAATTGGCCGGTGACAATGCTTATACGCTAAGTGAACTGGCGGCTGAAATTTCTCTGCAAAGCGGCCAGCAAATTCCCTACATCAATCTACCTGAGGCCGAATATCAGGCACTGCTAACCAATGCCGGCCTGCCTGAACCCATTGCCAAATTATTAGCAGATTCAGATGTTGGTGCAGCCAAAGGCGGGCTATTCGATGACAGCCAGACGTTAAGCCAACTGATCGGTCGTCCGACTACGTCGCTGTCCGCTTCAGTTAAAGCTGCACTCGCCTAGGAGCCACCAATGCTGCGCATTGATTTTATTTCTGATATTAATTGCCCCTGGTGTGCCCTGGGCTTAGCTAATCTGGAGGCGGCATTAGCGCAGTTGGACGATAGCCTTAAGGTAGAACTGCACTTTCAGCCCTTCGAGTTAAACCCGCAACTTCCCAGTGAAGGTATGAGCCTAGTGCAGTACCTTCGCGATAAATACGGTATGGAACAGGCACAAATAGATGCCACGCATCAGCGCTTGGAAAGCATGGGGGCCGAGGCGGGTTTTCGCTTTGGCCAACGCGAGATGATATGGAACAGCTTTGATGCCCACCGACTGCTCTACTGGGCGGAGGCCGAAGGTTCACTAGAGCTTCAACGGCAGCTGAAACTCGCACTTATGCACGCCTATCAAGGCGAAGGCCGCGATATCAGTGACACTGCCGTGTTGGTTGAAGTGGCGGCAAGTGCTGGGCTAGACCCTGAACACGCGCGTGACCTTTTGACGAAAGGCACCTACACCGAGGAGGTCCGTGCGGCAGAAGCCCAATGGCAACAAGCGGGCATTCAAGCTGTGCCGAGTATGGTTATTAACCAACGCCAATTACTGCAGGGGGCACAACCGGTAGAAGCCATTATGCAGGCCTTACAAACCTTAAAAAACGGCTAACCAATTTTAAGGGCTGTTTTCACACCACCCTTCCAGCTCAAAAAATAATAAATCTGAACTGGAGGGTGTTGTCATCGAGCAGTTGGTGACGCTATTGACCGATCTATTTAACATGCTATTCACTCTAATCAGCGAGACAAACAGGACATCCACTTTACTTTTATAGCTGAGGCATGCCTGGACCTAACAGTTCAGTAATAGAAAGGTCGTATAGTTCAGCGTCCATTTCGAAACGCGGCGAAATTTGAAAGGGTAATTGCGAGCTTCTATTTATAGTATTGAAAAGATCCTATGTGCTTGAAAAAGGTTGGGTTATCACCAAACTATTGGTGGCAACACACCATGTGCGGTCACGGCACTGGCCCAACGCTTTTGGCAAGAATCAACAACACAGATGATGAGGGTGCTTTCACGCAGCCCACCATTCGGCGTTTAAATCGTATCCAGCGAAATCCTATTTTTGAGAACCCAAATCAGTCGGTTCAATTGTCACCTCGACTCAACATTGTCGGACAATGTCACAATACAACGCTTATCAACAGATCATAAAAATCCTTAACCTTTTGAAAACAATAGGGTTTTAACTATTGGCAAACTATGTGCTCTACACCAAGCAATGTTGCAAATATTGGAGTAGAGCACTATGGGCGCCCGCATTTCACTGGACTACATCAGTCATCGTTTTCATCGCTCTGCGGCCCCAACGCTGCTCGAGATCAACAATAGAATCGAACCAGGAGAGCAGGTTGCGTTAATTGGGCGCAGCGGGTGCGGCAAATCCACTTTGTTACACATGCTTGCTGGGTTGCTTTTGCCCACTGACGGCTGCGTGCGAATTGATGGACATCAAGTAACCAAGCCGTGCGCCCGCTGGAATATGATGTTTCAGAAGGCCTCGCTCTACCCATGGATGAGCGTTGAAGAAAACGCGGCCCTAGGACTGATGTTTGCCGGCACGTCGAAACTTAAGGCTGTTGCAGAGGTGAGTGAACTGTTGGCCATGGTCGGTTTGCACGATAAAAAGAAGGCCAACGTTCAGAGTTTATCCGGCGGACAACAACAGCGTGTTGCACTGGCCCGATCACTGGCCACTAAACCAGAGGTCCTGTTACTCGACGAGCCTTTCTCCGCGCTGGATGCATTTACCCGTACGGCCTTGCAAGAAGAGGTGCCAGCCATCTGCCGTGCCCGCGGCATCACGCTGGTGATCGTGACTCACGATATAGACGAGGCGGTAGCGATGGCCGACCGAGTTCTAATTATGTCGCAAAAGCCGGGTAGAATTATCAGTGAAATGAACGTGGATTTACCTTATCCACGTCGTCACATGGACAATGGGTTTCAATCCCTGCGCGCCAAACTCATGCGCCAGTTTGAGAGCTCAGAATCTCCCCCCCCAAATACCCCAACCCTAACCGATGCGCAAAAAGCTGAACCGGCCACCACCCAAGTCGCTTCAGACCATCGCGCGTGCCAACCGTTAAAGAGGTACCCGTCATGAAGTTCCATCCAAATAAAAACCGTGAATTGACGAACCATTCTATCCGTCAAGATGTGTCGACGGCTCAATCGAGCGATCTCGACTATCTGGAAAAATATGAAATGGGGCGCCGCGACTTTCTTCTGGATGTGCTGGCCAAAGGCGGTTTGGCGACGGCCTTAGGTATGGCCAGTTCGGCCTCTTGGGCAGACATTCAGCCCCCCGAAGATGAAGTAGTACGTATTGGCTACCTGCCCATTACCGATGCAACGGTTCTGCTTGTAGCACACGCAAAGGGGTTCTTTGCCGAGGAAGGCCTAAAAAGTGAAAAGCCCACATTGATTCGCGGCTGGTCACCCTTGGTGGAAGGTTTTGCTGCAGGCAAATTTAATCTCGTTCATTTGTTAAAACCTATCCCCATTTGGATGCGTTACAACAACGGGTTCCCTGTAAAAATTATGTCCTGGGCACACCTCAACGGCTCGGGCCTGGTGGTGGGGCGGCACACAAACATAACCCGCTTTCAGGAGCTTGGCGGTAAACAAGTCGCAGTGCCTTACTGGTATTCCATGCACAATATCGTACTGCAAATGGGGCTACGCCACGCGGGTTTGAAGCCTGTTATCAAAGATCAAAGCGAGCCTTTAGCGGCCGATGAAGTGAATTTGCAGATCATGCCGCCACCAGACATGCCTCCGGCGTTAGCCGCCCGCAAGATAGATGCATTTATCGTTGCCGAGCCCTTCAATGCCGCTGGCGAGATGTTGGCGGGCGGGACCATGTTGCGCTTTACCGGCGACATGTGGCGCAATCACCCTTGTTGTGTGGTTTGCATGAATGAGAACACCGTCAAAGGCAACCCGACCTGGACTCAGAAAGTGATGAACGCCATCGTCAAAGCGCAAGACTACGCGCAGCAAAACAAAAAAGAAGTGGCCCACTTGCTCTCGCGCAATGGTGAACGTTACTTGCCGATGAAGGCCGACGTGGTGGAGCGGGCCATGACCCGTTACGACGAGCAAACCTACGCCAAACCCGATGCTATCCAAAACCCTCAGTGGGGCAGCGGCCGCATTGATTTTCAACCCTGGCCTTTTCCATCGGCCACTAAGTTAATTGTCAATGAACTGAAAAATACATTGGTGGGAGGTGATGACAAATTTATTCAGGGGCTGGACGCCGAATTTGTCGCCAAGGACCTCGTGGACTACGACTTCGTGCGCGTAGCGATGGAGAAACACCAAGGCTGGAAGCTGGCACCGGGATTTAATGCTGAAAGCCCCTTTGAGCGCGAAGAGGTGGTGAGCTTATGAACACGGCAAACCCTGCGTTAGTCAGCGCGCAAACCCAGTCTCCACTGTTAAATGCTTTACTGTCTTTTATATCCAATCTGAGATTCCCGGCAATGGGTGTCGCCGGCCTGCTCCTTTTGTGGTGGCTCGCCGGGAAATCCCTCGAGAACAACCCTGATTTAATAGCTTTCGCCAGTTTTGCGCCAGCGCCAACCTTTGACGCCTTGGGCTACCTGATCAGCAGCGGTGAAATCTGGCCCACCATTTTTGCCAGCTTGCAGCGCATACTTGCGGGCCTGTTTTGGGGGATAGTGATAGGTGTGCCGTTTGGAATTTTAATTGGCTACATCGATACCGCCTTAAAAGTCACGAATGTTCCGTTTCAGTTTTTGCGCATGATCAGCCCACTTGCGTGGATGCCCATCGCCGTGCTGGCATTTGAAAGCTGGAATTCGGCCATTATCTTTCTGATCGTAATGGCCACCGTATGGCCCATCATGTTTTCCACCGCACACGGCGTGCGCAGGATTGACCCCAACTGGTTCAAAGTGGCGCGCAATCTGGGTGCCGACGGCCAGCAAATGCTGCGTCGGATTATTCTGCCAGCGGTGATGAGTGACGTCATGGCGGGCATCCGCCTGGCTGTAGGCGTCGCCTGGGTCGTGTTGGTACCCGCAGAATATCTTGGGGTCACCAGCGGTCTGGGATATGCCATCAATGATGCGCGTGACACGCTCGCCTACGACTCTCTGGCTGCCATCGTGCTTGTAATAGGGATGATCGGTTACTGCCTGGACTCCGTTTGCGGATTGTTGGTCAAAAAACTGAATTGGCATGTTGAATAACCTTCGAATGTTGGGCCACAACAATCGTCAACTGCGAGCCGCCAATCATAAAGCTTGCTTACAGTTTTCGCCCCCTGCAGAATAAAAGCGCTACGGTGATCGATCGTGACCAGAGATAAACCAGTAACCATAGCTTTCACGCAGAGGACATTTGACGAAACGATGCTCAATGACGTTAACGACGAATCTGACCTAACAGTCATCAACGAGGCAGCCAAGCTTATTGGCCAATCGGCGACACCGGAAATCGCCATCGGTGGGATTTTGCGTTTAATGTCACAAATGCTCGGGCTCAACCGGGGCCGCGTGCTACAACCCTTGCCCTCTCAAGAGAAGATGTGCATCCGCTACAGCTACGGCCTGACCGCAGCGGAGAGGGCAAAAGGCATTTACAGCATTGGCGAAGGTATCTCCGGTAAAGTCATGACCACCCGCAGAGAAGTGGTGGTGCAGAATGTGGACGAAGACTCGGACTTTCTTTTCCGCGCCGTGGATCGAACCACACTTCCGAAGGAGGTGGTGTCTTTTCTGGCTGTGCCCATTCTAGACGACAACATTCCGATCGGCGTACTCGGCTTTCACCGCTTACGCATGCGGCCTCGTTCATTCGACGCGGATCTTACCGTTATGCGCATTATCGCCACTTTCGTGGCTCAAATTCTGCGGATAAACCAGTTATTTGACGAACGCACCGAGCGCTTGCAGCGGGAAAACGCCGAGCTTAAAGGCGCGCTCGAAAACCGTCGTACCGACCACGGCATTCTGGGGGAGAGCCCTTCGGTGCAGGCCGCGCTGGCCCAAGTGATGCAGGTGGCCGACACGCCGGTGACGGTGCTCTTATCCGGCGAGTCTGGTACGGGCAAGGAACGGTTTTCTCAGGTAATACACCTCAATAGCTCCCGAAAAGACAAGACTTTTGTGGCCATTAATTGTGCTGCCATTCCAGAACAATTGCTGGAATCGGAACTGTTTGGGCATGAGCGAGGGGCGTTCACTGGCGCAACTTCTAGCAAGCAGGGCAAAGTCGAGCTGGCTGACGGTGGCACCTTGTTTTTAGATGAGATAGGCGATCTTAATCTTGAGCTGCAATCCAAGCTCTTGAGAGTATTGGAAAACCAGGTCGTGCAGCGGGTGGGCGGCGTAAAAAACATACCCGTTGACGTACGTATTATTGCAGCGACCCACAAAAACCTGCAGGAAGCCGTTAATCGCGGTGATTTTCGTCTGGATCTGTTTTATCGCTTGAACGTGTTCCCCATTCATCTGCCAGCACTGCGTGAGCGCGATGGCGATGTACGTACTTTGGCTCGGCATTTTTTGATTAAGGCCAATCAGGACTATCAGCGACATGTGGTTTTTGGCGTAGGAATATTGGGTAGGCTGGAGAGCTTTCGCTGGCCCGGCAATATCCGCCAGCTGGAAAACGTGATTAAACGAGCGGTTCTGACCGCTAAGGGCGGCACCATCACGATAGAAATTATTGAGGCCATTCTCAGGCAGGAATCGGTCATCCATGATCCTGCCGAGACCAGTACAGAGCACACCGGCCATGCCAGAGCAGTGCAGTCCCCCGTCTCCCCCTCGCATGCCTCCGATCATTTCGCTCAAGGCAGGTCATACAACTGGGTACGTGAAGACGAGCATGACGCTCTGACGGATGCCTTACGACGCGCCCGAGGCAACAAAACCCAGGCTGCTGCATCGCTCGGTTTGACTGCACGCCAGTTCCGATATCGCTTGACCAAACTCGGCATTCAATCCTGAGGCCTTGCTCTTCCCAACCCAAGTTAGCGCTGGTTAGAATTAGCCAACGCCAATATTCCTCACCAGCAGGCAAGCGCACCCTATTTCTTAACCGTTAGGGAACCTCTAATTAAGCCCCGATAGCTTCTGGCATTCAGTACTGTTCGAGATCAAGCCTGAGACTGGCAGTGTGCCTCGTTTGGTCATCCTTAATCCAGCCAACATTCATTTGTCCAATGCGCCTGACACTTGCAAGATGACAATCTAAAAAGGCACCTGACATTGTCAAACATTGGCATGTTTAGCGCCGGCTAAAAACGTATAAATAAAATAACGTTTAACGCTTAAGTTATTGTATTTATTACTTTTAATAAATTATTTCTGTAGTTGGCATCCGCCGTGCTCTAGTACCAGGCAAACCAGATTCAGTTTCGACAATGTCGAACTCAATCATCAACCACCTGGAGGACACAATGACCAACTCAGCAACCGCAACCAATACCGTTTCCACTTATCTGCGCCCAATCGACCGTGATGGCTTACTGGCTTTTGCCGACAAGGGCCGTAACAACCCAAATAACCGCGGTACCAACAAAGTTCACACCGTTACCGATGGTCAATACCGCACCGTTAGCCATGTGAATCAGCATGAAGTTGTCGTGGACGAGCCGCTGCATTTGTTTGGCGAAGACACGGCACCAGCACCCGGAGAAATTGTGCTATCTGGCCTTGGTGGCTGTCTGGCGGTTGGAATTACTGCAGTAGCGACCTGGAAACAGGTAAAGCTTTCCAGACTGGAAATCTTTCTGGAGGCAGACATTGGCAACACTGCGGCCTGGGGCGCAGGTGGTGCCGACCGTACCCCTGAAGACATGGGGTTCCAAGAGATCCGAGTGAAAGTATTGGTGGAAGGCGATGCCAGTCGGGAAGAGTTGGATGAAATCGTTCAGCGCGCCAACTACTTTTCGCCAGTGGCCAACACGTTGCGCAACCCAATCCCATTCAGCATCAGCTTGATGGATTAATCACTAACCACCAATCGGAGAACGCACCATGACATACCCAGTAGACAACACCTGGAATGACGTGAGCCGCGTAAGGCAAGAGGTGGCCAGCATTTCACAAGCTCGCCTGGCGCCAAACGCGAACCGTATCGATCAGGAGGGTTACTACCCGCTGGATATTTTAGCGGAGTTGGGCCAGGCAGGCGCGTTTGCCCTGCACCTGGACCGCTATGGCCAACGCTTCGACGCAGCGCTCGCCAATATGCATGAAATTACCCGTCACTGTGGCGCCACCGGCTTTATCACGTGGTGTCACGATGTCTGTGGTTTGTATATGGAGCGCTCCGAAAACCCGGCACTGCTAGCAAGACTGTCCGAGCATTCCGCAGGCCAGAGCTTTGGCGGTACAGCGCTTTCCAACCCAATGAAAGCGTTGACGGATATCGAAGCCATGGCACTTGAGGCTACACCATGTCCAGGTGGTTACCGCGTGCGCGGAGTGCTGCCATGGGTGAGTCACATCCGCCCTGGACAATATTGCGGGGCTATCGCCTCCATCAAGCGTAATAAGGGTAGTACACCTCGCGAAATGATGTTCCTGCTGGATATTGACGAACGGGTGGAATTGCGCAAATGCCCTGAGTTTTCGGGTATGGAGGGCACTAGCACCTGGTCGCTGTTTTTGAAAGACTACTTTGTCAGTCAAGACCAAATCATTGCCGACCCAGCCCAACCCTTCATTCAAAAAATACGCGGTGCTTTCATTCTATTGCAGATGGGGATGGGGAGCGGCGTTATTCAAGCATCCATCGATGCCTGTCGCGAAGTGGAAACCTCTCTGGGCCATGTAAACCAGTACCTGCATCACCGCCCGGATGAATTGCAAGCCGAGTTTGACGAGCTCAGTGGTCGGGTTAAGCACTTGGCACAAACGCCCTACGAGTCCGATAAGGACTTCTTCTTAAATGTTCTGGATGCACGCACTCACGGTGCAGAGCTCGCGCTCAAGGCGTCGCAATCCGCACTTCTGCATCAAGGCGCGAGGGGTTACTTAATGAAAAGTAAACCGCAACGGCTCATCCGCGAAGCGCACTTTGTTGCCATTGTTACCCCAGCCATCAAACACTTGCGCTGGGAAATGGCAAAGCTGATGCAAGACCCCTTACCCAAGCAAGCTTAGTAATAGCAGGAGCCAACCATGAACGACTCGATTCCAGAATACAAACAGTACATTTGTCGTGCCTGCGGTTTAATTTATGACGAGGCCGAGGGTGACCCGGATAGCGGTTTGGCCCCCGGCACGCGCTTTGAGGATATTCCCGACGATTGGGAGTGCCCTTTGTGCGGTGTCACCAAAACCGATTTTGAATTGTTCGAAAAACGCCAACCCATTGCTGCATCGCCTGCCCAAACCTGTATGCAGGAGACGGGTGTTGTAGTGCTGGGTGCAGGTCTTGCGGGTTGGGCCGCGGTAGAAGCCATACGTGAGCGGGATGCCAACGTTCCTATTACGCTGGTAAGCGCTTGTAGCGGTGATCGGTACCACAAACCAGAACTGTCGGTGGCATTAAGTCGCGGACTGAGTGTCAAAAAACTGGTGCGGGAAACCGCGCTTGAAGCGGCCGCCCGGTTAAATGTGCACTTACTGAACCACACCTTTGCATCTGGTCTTAGCCCTGTTTCACGCCAATTGCGCACCACCCGGGGTACCTTGCAATACACCCGTCTGGTGATCGCTCAAGGCGCACGTGCACGATTGCCAGAAGGGCTCAACGCAGACCACTGTTGGCGGATTAACGATCTGCGGTGCTGGAGTGCTCTAGCCCAACAATTACAAACGGGTAAACAAAAAGTACTGATTATCGGTGCGGGCATGATCGGTTGTGAGTTGGCGGAGGATATCGCCGGTGCCGGGCACTCGGTCACCCTGAGTAATCGCAATGCCTACCCACTTATGGAAATGCTGCCGAAAAAAGCCGGCGAGCGTCTGCTGTCCAGTTTGATTGGGCAGGGCATCATTCACAGAGCCTGCAGTGAAATCACAACCGTAACACGTGATAGCGCGGGCAAACCGTTGGTGCATTTTTCTGACGGACAAAGGGAAGCTTTCGACCAGGTAATCGCAGCCACCGGCTTACTAACCGAAAACCGCCTAGCGGAGCAGGCTGGCCTAGCATTTGACGGTGGTGTTGTGGTTAACCCACAAACACTGCGTACCAGCTCGGAACATATATATGCCTTGGGCGACTGCATTAGCATTGACGGCAGGCCCTGCCGATTTATTGAGCCGATTGTGCATCAAGCACGAGTGATTGCCCAGGGCGTACTCGACCTCCCCGCTGAGCAGTATCAGCATCAGGCACCCGTGGTGCGCTTGAAAACCCCTTCTCTACCTGTGGTACTACATGGATTGCCGAGCCCCGATCTTAGCTGGGAGACGACGTTAGAAACACCCCACGAACTGGTGATGCAGCAGTGTGTAGATGGTCAGGTAAAAGCACAGCTGCGCCTACAACGCCCAAGTAAAAATCAGGCGGCGTAGCGTTGTTCATTCACAAAACGCATTCATCGAAACAATTCGACGATTTAACCAACATTATTTTTAATCCTGCATAAGAGAGACTTTTTATGATCAGCGACCGACAACAAGTCACCCAGATGATTCTTGCAGCCAAAGTGAACAAGGGTCTATTGTGGAAAGACGTAGCGGCAAAAGTGGGGCTTTCTAAAGAGTGGACCACCTCTGCTTGTCTTGGCCAAATGGCGATGACCCAACAGCAAGCCGAAACCGTTGGCGATATTTTCGGACTTTCTGAGGAGGCCATGGCTTGGCTGCAAGTTGCGCCCGATAAAGGATCGCTTCCCACGGCAGTGCCAACCGATCCGTTGATTTATCGTTGGTACGAAGTGGTAAACGTTTACGGCAGCACCATCAAAGAACTCATCCATGAAGAATTCGGCGATGGCATCATGAGCGCCATCGATTTTTCAATGGATATCAAGCGCGAGACGGACCCCAAAGGCGACCGGGTGAACGTGGTGTTCTCGGGCAAGTTTCTACCGTATAAGAGCTACTGAGTACAGCTAAATATCCAAGGGCAAACTTCATGGGTGTACCCATCTGGCAATAGAACGTCTGTTTAAGGGCCAACACATGTACGAAGCTTTGACATATGGTACCGCGATAGGACTGGCATTGGCGCTAACCGGCAGTGGAGGAGTACTGGCAGTACCTGCGTTGGTGGTGGGAATGGGGATGTCCTTACCCGAGGCCGTACCCATTTCACTTACGGCCGTCGGCATTGCTGCAACACTGGGTACAGTGGAGGGGTTATACCGTGGCCTGGTGCGCTACCGTGCCGCGGCATTGATGGCGCTTGCGGGCGCAGCTTTGGCGCCTGTGGGTATCGCTGTTGGTCACAGGCTACCCGTGCTGTGGCTGACCATAGTTTTTACTCTGCTTTTGAGTTTTATTGCCATTCGGATGCTCCGCCAGGCTTGGCAGCCGGTCACCCAAACCGTAAAAACAGACCATAACAATTGCCTGATTTCTGACTCGTCCGGCCGTTTCAGCTGGAACCGTCGCTGTTTCTCCACCCTGTGTGGCATTGGAGGAATGTCTGGTTTTTGCAGTGGCATGTTCGGTGTCGGGGGTGGCTTTATCATTGTCCCTGGTGTGCGTCGCTACAGTAACCTTGCTATACAAGGGGCTGTGGCCACCTCGTTAATGGTGGTGGCACTGGTGGCTTGCATGACGGTAATACAAAGTTTGGTGCAAGGCGCGCGCATTGGCGAAGACGGGTGGTATTTTATCAGCGCGAGTTGCCTTGGCATGTTCACGGGTAGGCTATTTGCGCCCGTTATACCAGGGCGCGTTTTACAAACAGGGTTTGCGCTGCTGACATTTCTGGCAGCTGGTGCACTGCTGCTGAAACTATTGCTTCTTGACTAAGGCTTTTAAACCATGGCTTTCAAAGTAAAAACATTTGTCCATGCTGAAAGTGCTACCTTCAGTTATGTTGTTTATGCAGGCGAAGGCACGGCATGTGCCATCATCGACCCAGTGTTGGACTTCAACCCAAACAATTTTCACTCAGGTACGGATTCTGCCGATGAAATCGCAGCGTTTGTTGAGCAATGTCATTTGAAATGCGAGTGGCTTTTGGAGACGCATATTCACGCTGATCACCTGTCGGCTGCGCAATATCTGAAGCAAAAACTTAGCAATACCGCCAAGATTGCCGCCAGTAAAGCGATTACCTTCCCCTGCGCAACTTTCAGAAAATTATTCAACTTTGACAGTCAAGAGAACCTACTCTCGTACTTCGACCATCTGTTTGAAGACGAAGAGACATTCAACATTGGTTCGCTAAAGGCTAAAGCGCTATGGGCACCCGGCCATACACCAGCTGATGTGGTCTACCAAATTGAGAATCATCACGTTTTTGTTGGCGACACCATATTTGCTCCAGACGTTGGAACTGCGCGTTGCGATTTTCCTGGTGGTAGTGCCGAGCGTTTATTTCATTCTATTCAGCGAATTCTTGCGTTGCCACCGGAGGCGTGTCTGTACCTGTGTCATGATTACCCTGAGGGGCGTCGCGAGTTGCAAAATATATTCTCCGTTGCCGAGCAACGGAATAACAACATTCATGTTAAGGCCGGCACTGACAGCACCTCATTTGTTGCCATGCGCCGCGCACGTGATGCCACGCTCGCGTTACCGGATTTGATGATTCCTGCCATTCAAGTCAATATTCGCGCAGGGCAATTTCCAAAAGCCGAGAGAAACGGTATCAGCTACCTCAAAATGCCAATCAACACATTTTAATTATCGTCAGGTCTATTAACCCGGACATTCCGGCCAATGGCGGCACGTCCTTGTACCGCATCAACCCGACATAAAAGATTGCCGGGTTAATAGTAAATTAGAATTTATTTGCTGAATTTATTTAAAATGCAAAGCCTCGTTTTTAACGAGGCTTTTTCGTGTGAGCGTGGACGAACTAAAAAGATAAATAGCCGAGACACCAACTCTTATACGCCGTAGTGAATGATTTTCGTGGGGCTCGATGATACACTTCGATGTTGTCCGACACGCAACGCACCGCTCACCAATTCATAATCCGACACCAAATAATAAAAAAGCAGGAGCCTTCCTAGTGGCACACACATTCCCTTCGATCCGTCGCAGAGACCTTTTAATTGGCACCGGCGTACTCACTGGCAGCGCCGTGTTGCCTACATTTTCCGCAACCGAACCATCAATTCAGGCCGCAGTGAATATCGGCCGTGAAAGTAAAGCCATCTCACCGCGAATATATGGCGGCTTTCTCGAACATATTGGCAACCTGATCAACCATAGCCTTTGGAGTGAGGTGCTGGATGATCGCAAATTTTTTTACGGTGTGCTGGAAAAGCCCGAACCCAAACCCACTGACCCTCGTTCGGCCATGAGATACATACATAAATGGGTTGCAGTGGGCCCCTTCGATGCCATCAAGATGGATAAAAAAAATGCCTATGTCGGTGGACACAGTCCGCAGGTAACTGTAGCACGGTCGAAGCCGCGCGGCTTTGCGCAGCATGAACTCGCCCTGGCAGGGGGTAAAGCTTATAACGGGCGCATTGTACTGGCAGCCGATGCCAGCGTAAAAGTCACTGCCACACTGATCTGGGGTACGGGTAAAAACGCTCGCCAGAGTGTGCAACTGGATTCTTCGCAAGCCTGGCAGACGTTACCGTTAGCATTCAATGTCGGTGCCGACACCACCAGTGGGCGCCTGGAAATCACCGGCCAAGGCAAAGGCACATTTCATGTGGGTGCCCTATCCTTGATGCCCGCCGACAACGTCGAAGGTTTCCGCGCCGATACCATCGCCCTAATGCGCGACATGAACTGCCATATCATGCGTATGCCCGGCGGTAATTTTGTGTCTGCTTACGATTGGAAGGACACCATCGGAGACCCCGACAAACGCCCGCCAATCATGGACCCTGTTTGGAGCGCAGTACAACCCAACGACGTGGGGGTGGATGAACTGCTGCGTATGTGTGAATTAATTGAGTGCGAACCCTACTGGTGTGTAAACACCGGCTATGGCGAGCCGCGCTCCGGGGCGGAATGTTTGGAATATGTTAACGGTGCAGTCAGCACCGAGTGGGGTGCCAAGCGCGCGGCAAATGGCCGGGCAAAACCTTACCAGGTTAAATATTGGGCGATAGGCAACGAAATGTACGGCCACTGGCAGGCAGGCCACATGTCACGGGACCACTACACGCAAAAACACAATCTATTTGTGGATGCCATGCGCAAAGTAGACCCGTCTATTTATATTGTTGCGCCTGGCGGGTTTGTAGATGAAATGACTACCGGCCAAGGCATTTTTATCGAAGGTCAGCCACAGGTGAAGGTAGGCTCCGAACGCGATTGGGCCTACGGCATGTTTAAGGACAGCTGGGGTAAGTTTGACGCTTTGGGCACACACGCCTACCCGCCGGAAAACAAACGGTTTAATCTTAAAACCGGCAAGCTGTTTGATGTTGAGCAGACCCTGCTCGAGTGGGCACGACAACCCGCCAACCGCATTCGCACCATGGTTGACGCCTGGGAGGAGTACAAAAAGCAGTTCCCTAAATTAGAAGAGGGATCGGTCAAAGTATTTTTTGATGAATGGGCCTATCACTTTCAGGACGATTTTAAGGGCACCCTGGCCATTGCCCTCGCCTTTCACGAGTTTTTTAGACATACGGATTTCATCGACATGGCCGGTTACACCATGGCCACAGGCTGGCTCGATTTTAATCGCACCGATGCCACCATCAGTACCCGCGGGCGCCTGTTTCAGTTTTATCAGCAGCACTTTGGCTCCATTCCGGTGGCCGTCACCGGCGATGCGTCGCAACCGGCGCCCCAGCACCCAGTGGGCGGCGACCAACCGCGGGTGAATTCTGGCAGTGAGACTTATCCGCTGGATGTGTCTGCCGCTTTATCCGCAGACCGTAAAACTTTGACTCTGGCGGTGGTCAATGCCACGGAGTCTTCACATAACCTTAAGCTTGATATCAACGCCCGCAAAAGCGCGGCGCTCGGGCGCAGCTGGTTGTTCACCGCAGGCAGTTTAGATGCACGCAATCAGGTGGGGCAACCGCCAGCGGTGGTAGTCAAAGAGGCCGCCTTTGAAACCAGTGACGCACACCTCGTGATTGGCCCCACCAGTGTGGCGATTTATCACTACCCACTGGTGTAACCGGTGACCGTATCACCTTGGTGCAATTGTCCAGAATCAAGGGTTAACAGGATACGTCCCCTTAGAAAGTCACATTCAAATGCGTCGCTCCCGCGTTCAGTTCAGATTCTTCAATGGAGAAAAATGGAAATATTCTGAGCGGCAGGACCACTTGGCGCATTGGTTCTTTTTACGAATTGAAGGCGCTAAACTATATGCCCTTTGGCATTGTTCGATAAAAACTGATTGTCTGGGACCAAACGCGGCGGCGCAGTTTAAGAGACCACGGGTTCTGTTATAGCCCAGCGCATTCGCTGCCCACCTGAGTTCATAGGCAGCGCCTATCAAGCTTTTGAATTTGGATTTATTTACATCGATGCCATGTATGCAGGCCTTGCAGGAGCAAAAACCTATCCCACAAAAGTTTTTGGAACACTTTTAGCCGCCTGACTATTAACCCGGCCATTCCAGCCAATGGCGGCACCCCCTTGTACCACATTAACCCGACATAAAAGATTGCCGGGTTAATAGGTGATCCGAAAGGTTAACAACCTGGGCGTGTTTTATAGTACTTACCTGTACAGAGCCCGCAGGTTGGCATATCGCGCCAACGGCTCATTAATGAGTCTCACAAACCAGTTGATGTCGGTAAGCTGCATTTGCCATCGATTCTGTCAAATCGTCGTGCTTCGCCACCCATACCGTCTTCTGCTAACACGATTCCAATGTTTACTTTGCGAACATCTATTACCAAGAGAATTATGTTAGATTGTGGCATACCGATTTCCAATCCCGTTATTAAATGGTTGGCAGTATCGTTAAGCTTATAATTCTGGCGTTTATCGCGCCAAAACACCTGTAGCGACGAAGGTCGCCTCTTAGCTAGAAACCATAATGTCTAGATGGGGAAACAACGCGCCACATGACTACTCATACACAGTCCATATGGAGCCAGCAATATTAAGTGAGGGCGACTTAATCGTATGCCTTAATGCATTTGCACTGATTTCCAGTCGATCATTTCCACCAGTGCGTTAATGATAATTTTTACAGAACAGATAATGAGTAAGCAAAATGAAGATATTGTTTGAAATATTTATAGTTAGCTTATATTGCTGTGGACTGATGGCATGCGGTGATAATAACAATCAAGTTAACGTTAACCAACCGCAAGTTATTTCCGAACCTACCGAACAAACTTCAGTTATTAAGCCCTCTTATGAACAGGCAGAACTTGACATTCAACTCACTGACTTTTACGAGCAATGGAAAGCCGTCTATTTACGTCAAGGGTGTGGTGATGGGCGTTACTTTGTTGATGCTGCTGGAGATGGTAAAAATATAGAGGGTGGAACAGCGGACTCAACGCTGAGCATTTCTGAAGGACATGGTTACGGTATGTTAATTACGGTAATGATGGCGGATTTTGACCCCAATGCACAAAAAACATTTAACGGTATGGTGCGTTTCTTTCATGACCATCCGGCAAATTCAAACCCAGGATTAATGGCCTGGAATCAATTAAGAAACTGCCAAAATGCAGGTGATGATGTTGGTGGCAACAATAGCGCTACTGACGGCGATCTCGACATCGCGTACGCACTATTATTAGCTGATAGTAAATGGGGAAGTAGCGGCGAAATAAATTATAAAGCTGAGGCAAACAAGGTTATTTCAGCAATTAAACTGCTGGAAATTGATCCTGCAAGTCAGTTTGTGCGCATAGGTGATTGGGTTGATCGTGTTGGCGACGGCCAATATGCACGCACAACTCGCTCTTCCGATTTTATGGTTTCGCATTTCAAGGCAATTGCCGACATCAGCGAAGACAACACTTGGTACTCAGTGAGGGATCAAACCTATTTAATCATTAATACGGTTCGCGATTCATTCAGTCAGGATACGTCACTGATTCCTGACTTTATTGTTGATGTTCCCGACAATCCTCGGCCAGCGGAACCAATGTTTATCGAAGGTGCAGGTGATGGAGAGTATTCCTGGAATGCGATTCGCTACCCCTGGCGTATCGCTCTTGACTACATACTCTACGAAGAGCAAAGAGCATATGATGCTTTAGCACCAATTAATAGCTGGATTAAAAAAGCCAGTGGTGGTGACCCCAACAATATCGCCGAAACTTATACCTTGGGTGGCAAGTATTTAGAGGGAAGTGGCTTTGGCTCAATAGCGTCGGTATCAATGTTTGCCGTAGCTGCTACGATAGATGAATCTAACCAGCAGTGGCTTGATGATCTGTGGCAGCATATCAATCAAAAGCCCCTTCAAAACGAAGACTATTATGGTAATACTTTAAAGTTGCTGTCTATGATTACGATTACGGGACACTGGCAAAAACCTTAATCATTAGCGTTTCTGGCATACGAACAAGCAGGACACGCACCGCTAGAAGAACGTATTCAAAAGTACCTACCCTGCGTTTAGCTCGGGTTTTCCGACGGAGGGTGGCAGACAGCGCTCAAGGAGAGAACAGGCCCTCGATAGGGCCGGAATACATGGTGCGGTCATCACCCAAAACAAAGTCGTCGACCCCGAAAGGCCGCCCGAGACTCATCCAGAAGTCGTTGGTGGAGCGCATGTTGCGGCTCGTCGCAGACGAAGGGCGTGAGCCATCGTGCGTCCATACCTGGCCACCTCGAATCCCCGTATCACCTCCACCCAACAGCAGCCAGGGCATATTGTCCCAAGCGCTGTTCGCTTGCCCGACCTCGGTGATGTAGGCCAGAACCGTGGTTGCAAACAATGGCTTACCGGTGATGTCGGTAGTGTCTTTCAACGATTGGATGAACATCGCCAGACGTTGTGCAAACCACTCCTCCACGCGCGTCAGAAATTCGCGTACATCCTCCGTACCAGGCCGATGACTGATAGGATGATGCACCATATTGAGGGTGGGGTTGGGTGGCCATAGGCCACCAAAGCTGACATGGTTTGTGGCTGGGGCCCACTGGAACGTAGCCACACGGTTTAAATCGCACTTGAACGCAGCACGGATCACAGCCGTATGCAACTCGCCGATCTGGCTTAATACCAGATCGTCCCGTTCCGGAGAGGCCATGTCAGACGAATAGGATGTCAACCGTGTGTTGACAGGAATGAGTGAGGGTGGCTCCGCAATGCCACAGGAAGCCGGGGCAAGCGTCTCGACGAGTTCACTTTCCACCTGTCGCACCGCATCTTCGTAGGCGTCCAGTTTGTCCCACTGCGCCGCAGGCGCCACGCCGCGCATACGTTGCAAGTCCCGCAGGGCAAAATCCAGCACACTGCGGCGGGCGGCAAGCGCCTGCTGCAAGCCACTCTTCTCCCCATCCGGTAACAAGGTTCCGAAGATGCGCTGATAGGTTTCCAAAGGCTGGTAGTATGGCCGGATGGGCATATGCGGGCCACTGTACGACAAGTGGCGGGTGGAAACTTCTCCCGGCGTGTCTGCACGCTCATCGCAAGACACCGCCACCGACTGCACTGGAGCATCCTGCAGTACGGGGGAGCTGCGAACCAGCAGTTGCTCGACACTCGGACCTTCGGCCATGGGGTCATCGCCGCCGTTGCCCTCATACAGATTGGGACAACGGCGGCCGGTCATCGACAACACTAGACCACACTCACCACCACCACCACTCGAACCGTCATAAGGCAGCCCCAAACCACGCAGCACCACCATGTCGCTCAAGTGAGGCATAAAAGGCGTAAGAATGCGCGACATTTGATAAGAGGACAGATCAGTACCCGCACCATCTGGCCACCAATGCGCTTGCACCGTACCCACAGGGCGATGGTAGACGATGAACCGGCGGGGGGTTAATAGCCCTTGCTCTAGGGCGATCGCTCGGCTCAGCCAACTCGCCAGGCCTACCGCTCCCCCCAAACCATAAAGAAACTTGCGTCGTGTCAACGGTTTTAGTTTCAAGTGAAAGTCTCCCTGGCATCTGTACGCGCATTCGATTGAGCATCGTCCCTAGGCGTCATGCGCGTAGCGGCTTTATTATCGACTCCAGTCGCGCCCATAGAACGATTGATGAGGTTATATGGGTTTGACGAGCCATGTGCAAGCTAGCCCATGTAAAAATAACGGGCAGATCACGAAAACCCCGCCATATTCCAAGCAAACCGTACACTAAAACCAATTTAACACTGGCAATCGACCGAATGGTCGATCAACTATCATGGAGGCTGACTGCCCCCTGGATCGTTTATAGGAGTGGGTGCCTCAATGAATTTACTTAAAACTGGAAGCGACTTATGTCAGATGCAATACTATTTGCCAACTCTTTTAGCTCTTCACTGGAGTGATTGGTCTCTATATTGCTCTTCAAGGTTTCGTCAGAAACTTCTTTTACACCGGTTAGGTTCTGATCAATTTCACGAACAACAGTGGCTTGCTGTTTGGTGGCAGAAGCAATCATGACGTTTTCGTTATTGATGCGGGCCATTGCAGCTTGTATTTCATGCAATGCATTGCCTGCAATTCTTGCGATTGCTACGGTCTCGGTTGCATTCGTGTTGCATCGCGCCATTGTTTCAGATACCACTTTGCTCTGGTCTTGTACTTTAGTGATAAGGGTTTCAATTTCGACCGTTGAGTCTGCTGTTCTATGGGCTAACTGTCTTACTTCATCAGCAACAACTGCAAAACCTCGCCCGCTTTCTCCTGCTCGGGCAGACTCTATCGCGGCATTGAGTGCAAGCAAGTTAGTTTGTTCCGCAATCGCTCTAATAACACTAACAACCGTTCCAATTTGATTTAGCAGCTCAACCAAAGAGGAAACAGAAATAGAACTTTCATTGAGCTCTGTTGCGAGAAATTCAATGGAAGCAAGTGTTTTTTCTACACTGTCCCGCCCCATGTTTGTGTGATCGGCCCCTTCATTACAAACATCCACAGCTGAGGCTGTGTTCCCTTGAACCTCATCGAATGCGGAGGCTAATTCATTCACGGCCTTGGCAATACTGTCAATATTCATTGTTTGAGATTGTAATCCGACCATGGATTCCGAGGAATGGTTATTTAAGCGAATGGCCATTTCATTTAGGGACCTTGAAGTGACAGCAACCGACGAAATAGTATTATGTAAATCATCACGCATAACTTTTAATGCGGAAAGTAAACGGGTTCCCTCGTCGTTTCCGTCGATCTTGATTTCTGTATGTAAGTTGTTGTCTGCAATACTCTCGGCCACATTCATTGCATGAGACAAGCGTTTAAGCAAAGGACCTGTGACTTTATAAACAACCATCGTAATTGCGAAGATACAAATGAGTGACCCGATTAACAAAATGATAAGCAGACCACTTTGTAAGCTAGATATTTTTTGCTGGTAAACCTCAACAGGTGCCGCAGATACCACCCAAAAATCACCAAAGTGCGTTTTTGTGACGGTGGCTTTGTATTTTTTATCGTCAATAGACACATTAGCCAGTACTGAATCATCTGATTGCATTTTGGCGAAAAATGGCTTTGACCCCTCATTTTTACTAAAATCAAGTTTAAGAATAGCCTCCTTATCGTTTGATGAAAGTACCAATCCATTTTTATCAACCAGGTATACTTTTGTTTGCCCGTTAAGCGAATTTTGGTTAATGGCCAATATAGAGTCAGAAACCGCCCTTAAGTCAATTGCACTGGTCACTACAGCGATGGGGTTTGAATCAGTTTGAGAGCGCCTAACAGGACTTGAAATAAGAATGACCTGTCGATTAGTGATGGGAGAAAACTGAGGGTTATCAACAATGGTCCGATTCTCTCGCTTGACGTCCACACCAGAATATCGACCTTTTCCCAGCAACTCAAACCCCACTGACTGACCATTCAAACCATCGGCAACAACAAACCCTCCTACATCTAGAAACATATTCTCATAGAGATGTCCCGTATTTTCAACAACTTGGCTAAAAAATCGAGTGGAGCGTTCTTTCTTACTATCTTGATTTAGTGCGTCATCCACAACAGTTGGGTTAAACGACAATGCATCATTAAAGATCTTTAAGTTTTCAAAAGCCAAGTCAATTCTTGATCGTTTTTCTTCATTCAGAACGATCAGGCTATCGGCCACCTCCTGCTCAAGCACAGAAGACGACTTATCGATGGCGAAGTATAAAATGGCCGCCATAGTGGCAAACACAAACAGTGAGCACCCTACGGCAATCCGAAAAAATAAATTTTGACTTTTATGTGTTGTTGACATTGCGAGTTACTCTTGTTCCTTTATTGCAATTGAGTTCCCTCACCTTAAGGGAAGCTATTGTTAATCTAGCAATCAAATATTTCGCCTAAGCACCCTATTCAATATTCATATTTTTAAAGTACGAAGACACGCTGCATGAAGCTTTTTGAACGCTCGAATATGAAACATAATTTTTGATCTGAGCTTATCTATCGGCCTGACAGACTTCCTGCTATTCATTACAACCTTTAAATCACAACTCAAATATTCGCCTGGGTTACCCCCTGTAGAACATGATGGCAAACAGGAAAATCCTATTTCATACTCGCGATCATCCAGCCAAGCCTTGACCACACAAGCATGATGAACTCAGAGGTTATCCAACATCAAATAAGCTTGCTTGCAGGAGGCCTTTATTAACCTTTTCAAGAACGCCATCAACACCCACACGTCAAGTAATTCAGCAATTCCTGAATTTGGCATGGACTTATTCCATAATTGTATAACCGCATAGCGCTTTTCTCCTTGCGTACCGGCTGGCGATGTTGAGGCATCGACTTTCATTTCAGTGTTACACACGAAAAATAACATTGCCGGATGAATAGCTTCCAGCTATTGCGCGGTGGGATACCAACTCATTTGCAACCATCCGCAGAAAGCTCTTTTACATTGAAAGCTTAGCCAAGAGCACTCTTAGACGCCAGCGAATGAGGGTTTCGGCATCAAAATATCTGTCAGCGGATGCAGAGCCTATAAAACACTGAGTCCAAACTGTGTTAATTCGATAATGAGGATCTATGTGCCAATCGCATAAAAAGCTCATTCGCCAATAAAGCCATTACGGGTTCTTTCGGCGCGAATGATTGAGCGATCGTCTTTTATTTGGATGGCTGAAAATGAAACTTTAAAGGACAGAGCGTCGCAACACCTATTGCTGCAAGATATAGCCTCCCTCTTACGTCCAGGCTTGAGCGAACACCGATGGCCAGTAGGTTTTTCTACCTCACCTCAAGCAATTGCAAAATCTGATGCTGTGCGGCTTCTAATATACAGCGTCGCTCTTGTTCATTAGAAATGGATTTTGCGATCACTACCGCTCCTATCAATTGCGATAAAATTGCCCGGGCTTTTTCCGCAGCAGATTCGCGACTCGTATCGATGGGTAATTTCTTCAGTTTGCTTAACGCAAGAAGTCGGGTTTCGACCATTTTTTTCAAATTATTGTAGGATTCCTCAAACAAACTTTTGATATTGATGTTCTGATTTCCAACCTCCTGAAAGAGCACGGTTTCTGGACCGGGTTTGCTGCGTTCACCCATCTCGCGCAAATTCCAATAATGTGTCACCAACGCAGTCAGATGCTCAATAGACAGCGGGCCCTTAACTAGCCGCGCGGCTCGACTGCGATTAAGCGTTTCAAAAAACGATGCCTTGAACAATGCCTCCTTTGATTCAAAGTGGGCGTAAAAGGCACCGTGGGTCATTTTTGCCGCGCGCATGATTTGAGAAATGGAAACGCCATCGAAACCATAACGGGAAAACAATTCAATCGCGGAAGTAATAATGCGATTTTTAGACTTAGTTTTGTGGCCTTTTGCGTAGGGCATGATTTTGTATCTCGCTGTTACTCACAAAATATTATCTTGATCATATGGTATGGGTTGTTAGAGTTCTCACCAGAAATCACCTGTGTGGAGACCCTTTATGAACTCACCCATTGTCATTACTGGAATGGGAATCATCAGCCCTTTGGGGTGTGGCGTCAAGCCTGTGTGGGAGCGCCTTACGGCGGGCCATTCTGGGATTCGCCTGATAGACCGGTTTGAAACTGAGAATTTTCCCATCAAAATCGCCGGCCAACTCCCCAGCAAAGAGAGCAACGCATCAACTGGATTCCATCCTGCTAAAATTGCAAATACCAAAGAGCTGAAAAAGCTGGACCGGTTTACGCTTTACGCACTTGCCGCGGCTCAGGAAGCCTTGCAACAGGCCAACTGGTTTCCAGAATCGGAAACGGAAAAACAGGCCACGGCGACTATCGTTGCGACAGGAATTGGTGGCCTTCAAACCATCACCGAGGCTCAAAACACTCTGGCGAGTCGCGGGCACCGTCGGGTTTCCCCTTTTACTGCACCTGCCTTTTTGGCAAATATGGCCGCCGGCAACATTTCCATTAAATACGGTTTTCGCGGGCCCCTTGGCTGCCCGGTAACCGCCTGTGCAGCGAGCTTACAAGCCATAGGCGACGGCATGCGATTAATACGCAGCGGAGAGGCCGATGTCGCGCTGGTCGGCGGCACCGAAGCTTGCATTACCCCTCTGGCATTGGCGAGCTTTCATGCCATGAAAGCGCTTTCAACAGAAAGCGCTCAACCCGAACGAGCCTCTCGGCCTTTCGATCAAACGCGAGAGGGTTTTGTGATGGGAGAAGGCGCAGGGCTACTGGTCATCGAAACCCTTGCTCATGCACAAGAGCGCGGCGCACAGCCACTGGCGGTGCTGAGTGGCTATGGCACCAGTTCCGATGCCTATCATATTACTGCTGGCCGGGAAGATGGTGCGGGTGCCGCCACTGCCATAAGAAACGCGTTGAAAATGGGGCAGCTTGACGGCAGCGATATTGGCTACGTAAATGCCCATGCGACTTCCACGCCGGTTGGGGACCTTGCTGAAATAGCGTCTTTACGTAGTGTTTTCGGTGACGGCCTGAGCAACATTCCTATCTCTTCAACCAAATCAGCAACAGGCCACATGCTGGGTGCCGCTGGTGTGACAGGAGCAATATTTACGGCTATGGCGATGATCCACGATATGTTGCCACCAACACTGAACATGGATAATTCAGATGAATCCATGCGAGACTTGGACTTCGTTCCTCACAAAGCTCGTAACCATATGGCTCTCCATGGCCTTTGCAACGCGTTTGGTTTTAGTGGCGTAAATGCCGCGCTGATTATTAGCAAACTTACGCACAGTGAATAGCGCTCAGGGTTAACGCTAGAGCAGTATATTGTTGCGTCCAGATCCGGTAATTACTTTGAAAGTATCAAACTCAAAGCCCCTTCGATTTTCCAATGCATATTTGAAGGGGTTATTCTGAAACAAAACGACCCGAATGATTTCACGCAAGCATTGCGACTCAAGGTGACCACCAGAACGAAACCATAAATTTCTGCTCAAATACCTCGACAGTTCACAAAAGCGGCATCCGCCCTTCATTAACTTCAATGAGATTGGTTCACCAATAATCACAGCTGCGTAGACAAGATCACCCAAGACAAAGTTGAAAAATTCGGACAGGCCTCTGGTTGCAGCTGCCTTTGTGCACCCAGTAGCACCCATGTTTTTTTGCGCTAATACCATACTGAAACTCGTTAATACCCTCGCAAAATACATGATGAAGGGTGTTCGAAGTGCAACAACGGCTACCGAATACCAACGTAGGTAGCGTTGACGCATTTCAGGAGCAAGAGGCACCAATTGCGATCAATATGCGATGACAACTTCATTCGGTCTCGTCTTCTTCTGATTTAGGCTTGGGCTGTGTTTTACCGCGCGGTGAGGCCACAAATGCTTTAGCTGCCAACCCTTTCACCTGTTCCGCGACGTTAGATACGGCTCTCACTGCTTGCTTCACTGTATCGGAAGAGGCTATTTCATGCCAAGGTGAGCCATGGCTTTCAGTTTCGACCAATCTAAGGGGGAGCTCATCCAACCTTGTAAGAGCTGATGAAAGAAGCTTACCCTCTATTTCTTTATCAAATCGCGCCGCCTCTCGGCGAAAGCCCTCAAAGCTCTGGATACGGATGCTTTAAACGCATAATCTTCAGAGAGCCTAAACCGCTGTCCAATTTGTTTTGTTGACAGCCATGCGAACCACACGGGCGCGCCAACAGAAAGAAGTGACAGTGCTAAGTTAAGTATCAATACTGCGGTTTGAGTATCAGGATTCTTAAAGGTCTCCGATAGAGCTTTAAGTTGTAACGAACCACAATAGCTTCCCGCGACCAGTGATAATATCAAGCCAACCACCCAAATAGACTGGCCATGTATTGACACCACAGCTTGGCCAAAAAGCTATCAAAACCTAGTAAAGCCCTTCGATATGGAAGCCTTGGGGCTCGACTGAATGGCCGCTAAGCTTTGCTTCTCTTATTGGCGTCTTATGTGGGCTCTAGTTTTCTGGATAATTATTGATAAACCAAAGTCCTGCAATCATGGTGCTTGCGGTATGTATGGTATCGCTGGTGATAAGCTCTCTGAACTCTTTATTAGAGAGCTTAACAACGCGAATATCTTCGTTTTCTCCCTCCACCCCATGCACGCCCTCTACTGTCGAAGCATCAATCTGTGCGTAAAAGACTGCAGTGGTCTCTGTGCTGCCGCCCGGCGAGTTGTAGTATTTACCGATGTATTGAAGCTCATTGACTGTTGCCCCGCTTTCCTCCATGGCCTCTCTGCGTGCGACGTCCTGCGCATCTTCTCCGACCTCAATCATTCCTGCTACAGGCGCGCAAAGCCATGGGCTTTCGCCACCAATGGCGCCAATGCGAAATTCCTCGACGAGAACGATTTCATCGCGCTTAGGGTCGTGCAGCAACACCGCCACAGCATGGCCCCGCTCCATGACTTCACGAACAAAAGGAGCACTCATACCCCCTTCATGTAGGCTGTGCTGAAGAGTATATTTATTAATGCTCAAAAAGCCTTTGTATAGGCTTTGTTGGTCAATGATGTTGAGTTTCTTGGTATTCATATCAGGCTCCCTTAATGACTCCTGGAAAAATATGTGCGCCGCCTCTATCTTTTTTTCGGTAGAGCGGTGATGGTCTGTTTCGGCCAATCTCTTTTAAGCCGGAATCCTCGAAGATTTCAGCGGAATCCATGCGCTTTGCAAAGCGCTGGCGGCTAATTTTTATATCTAAAATTTGCTCATATACGTCTTTTAGCATTGGATAAGTAAATAGCTCTGGCATCAGATTGACAGGAAGATCGGTATATAAAGACTTATCTCGAAGACGAGTAAATGCATCTTTGATAATTTTTGAGTGCCAAAAAGCTAACTCAAAGTCGTCAATTTTTTTGACCGGCGCCCAAAGGTAGTCGTTACCTTCTTCTCCGTTTACTGCCACCTCGCTTTGATTGACTAGGGCGAGGTAAGCGGTTGTTACCGACCATCCGCGAGGATCCATCTCGTCTGAGCCATAGGTACCGAGCTGTTCAAAGAAAATCTCTTTTAGGCCCGTCTTATTCGCGAGCTTTAAAGCTAGGGCCTCTTCAAGGTCTTTCGCTTTGTCTTGGTCTACACGCCCTCCTGGTAAACCCCAGCTGCCTTTGAATGGCTCGATGGTTCTACGAATAAGCAGTACCGATAGCTGTTCTTTGCGGTAGGTGAAGATAACTGGGTCAACACTAAATAGTACCCAATCTATTTTCTTGATCGTCATACGCTTTTATTGTCTAGTAAGTAGTTTGTATAGTGATCGAGTACGGTAGCTGGACACATTGTTGAAGGGATATCAGCTCCTTTGCTAAGAGCATCCCTAATGAATGTGCTGCGGATTTGTTCTCTTTCTTCGGCAGCCCAGCGCCCCCAGCGTTGATCAATCTCGCTAGCTTTATAAAATTTTTGCCATGTTTCATTTTTCGCGTTATCTGGCCCAACGATAAATACGAATTGCGTATCAGGCCATAGCTTTTCCATGGCCTCTAACACATCAAAGGTGTACACCGGTTCGCTGCGAGGCTTATGTGCCTCGATTGACTTTTCGATATCGCTTACTCTGACATTTGTACCCCAGTCGCAATGTTTCGCTAGCGCAGCAGCCATATCTAGCCTCAGCTGAAAAGGTGCCATTGCTTTGCCAAACGCATGTGCAAAGCTCGGTACCAGAATCACCCCACTGAAATGCCCAAGCGCTTGGTTGATAACGTCGGCGTGGCCCATGTGAGGAGGGTTAAAGGCAGAGCCAAAGACTGCCGTTCTTCGGTTGGTCATATTGTTTCACTCGGCGCTTTACAACGCAACATATGGTTGCTAACATATTAGCAACTTTTGGTTGCCAAGTAAAGGAGGCATACATGATGGTGAATAAGGCGCTTACTGCAAGTTTTGATATAGATCCCCAGAACGGATTTACTCCCGTTTGTCCTGATGAGTTACCAGTACCCGGCGGTACAGATATCGTTGGGCCGCTCAATAAGCAGGCTGAATTCGCGGCTCTACGTGTGGTATCAAAAGACGCGCATCCGGTTACTGCGGTGTGGGCGGCTGGTGATAAAGGAGCACAGTTCACCGAAGTTGAGGGTGACAATGTCGACATCCGCTGGCAAATGCACTGCGTGCCGGGCACAAAGGGATTCGAGCTTATCGAGGGGCTGCCAGATACTGCCGGCTATGACTTCGCTGTGTTTAAGGGTGTTGAGCCTAATATGCATCCCTACGGCGCCTGTTATCACGACTTGCATGACAAGATGCCTACCGGAGTGATTGAGTTTTTGAAATGCAAAAATATAACGACAGTCGTCTGTGGTGGTTTGGCAACGGATTACTGTGTGAAACTGACCGTTCTTCAGCTGTTGCGTGCAGGTTTTGATGTGATCGTTAATCTCGAGGCATGCCGAGGCATCGCAGAGGATACTATTGCTGCAGCGCTCGAGGAGATGAAAAAGGCTGGTGCAAAGTTCGTGACTCGCACCGACGAGTTGGAAGCTATCTAATTCAAAAATATTTAAAAGGACATCATCATGAGAGATCAAGGAAAACCCATTATTACCAGTCTGCTGGACACGGATAAATACAAGTTCAGCATGCAGCAGGTCAATTTGCACCAATACCCCGGCGCTATGGCGAAATACCGGTTCAAATGCAGAAATAAGGATATTGATTTAACACCACTGATAGGAGCCATTCGTGAACAGTTGGCTCTCGTTTCTGAGCTTAAATTTACCGAGAGTGAACTGCGTTACTTAGCTAAGGAGCCCCACTTAAGTAAGGACTATTTAGACTTCCTGAGTGATTTCACGTTAGACCACCGTCAAGTTTTTGTACGCGAGGTTGATGGCGGCATCGATATTTATGCTGAAGGCCCGATGCTAAAAACAACCCTTTGGGAAATATATGTTTTATCGATTGTCAATGAGCTTTGGTATCGGCACACAGTACAAGAGCCGAACTTTGGTGAGGGTAGGCGTCGCCTAGCGGATAAGATTAGACGGATTGAGAGTGAGCCGGAGCTTGTAGGCTTTAATTTTACGGATTTCGGCACACGCCGGCGCTTTAGCAAAGAATGGCATGCCGATGTATTGCGTACCCTTTCTCTTGAGCTACCCCAGTATTTAGTCGGTACATCAAATTACCACCTTGCCCGAGAATACGATATCAAGCCGATTGGCACGATGGCCCATGAGTACCTCCAAACTTGGCAGGCGCTAGGTCACCCGCTTGATGCGCAGCGCAACGCGTTTAATGCATGGGCTCAAGAGTTTCGTGGGTGCCTGGGTGATGCATTAACCGACGTTATAGGCATGGATAGCTTTTGCGAAATTCTCGATCTTTATTTTGCGAAGCAGTTCGATGGCTTTCGCCATGATTCTGGTGACCCGAAAATTTGGTGTGAAAAGTTGATTACCCGACTTCAAGAGTTAGGTATTGACCCTAAAACCAAGAGGGCCATCTGGAGTGATGGGCTTAATGTAGAGAAAATGATCGACCTTTACAAAACATTTAATGGCAGGATTCACACAGCCTTTGGGATAGGCACCAATCTAACCAACGACTTGGGTTATAAACCACTCAATATAGTTATGAAGGTTGTGGAGGTAAACGGGCGACCCGTTGCAAAACTTTCCGATAGTGCGGGAAAAACAATGTGTGAAAACCGAGATTATGTTGCATGGTTGGCCGGGGAATACGGGCGTAAAGAGGAGTTTGTATAATGAAGGTTGTTACAGCCCAGCTTAATTACACCGTTGGTGATTTCAAAGGTAACTCACAGAAAATTATTGATGTCATAAATGCGCATGCAAACGATGCTGATCTCATTGTATTTTCTGAGTTATGCATTACCGGGTATTACCCAAAAGATTTGCTGCATAGGAAGGGTTTTTTAGACGCTCAAGAAGACGCAATTCAAGCAATCATAGCGAGCACAAAAGGCAAAGCGGCAGGGGTTGTCCTGGGGCATGTAAGAAAAAATCCGTTTGGCGGAAAGTCTTTCTTAAATAGCGTGTCCTTAATCGAAAATGGCCAGCAACTGTTTAGTTACGACAAGCAGTTGTTACCTACCTATGGTGTCTTTGATGAGGCTCGCCACTTTGAGCCGGGCAATTTGCCTGGCACCTTTGTGTGGCGAGGTCAGCGCTTAGGCTTCTTGGTGTGTGAAGACGCTTGGGAGAATGTAAAAATGCCGCTCTATAAGCGCGATCCGATTGCTTTATTGGCTACGAGTAAATTGGATATAGTGATCAGCGTAAATGCGTCTCCTTATAACATCTTCAAGCATCATACCCGTCGCGAACTCGTGGCAGGTATCGCCGAGCGCTGCCAAGCTTCAGTGATATATGTGAATCAAGTCGGAGGTGTCGATGAACTGGTTTTTGATGGTAATTCACTGATATTTGACCCGCAAAAAAATTGTTTGCTCAGCGCGGGTAGGTTCAAAGAGTGTATCGATGTTACCGACTTAGATAATGCTATGCCGTTGGCTTTTGATACTGTTGATGATTATCAGCTCATTTGTGATCAGCTGGTCACTGGGTTAAAAGATTATTGTCAAAAGACGGGCTTTCAAAAAGTCGTCATTGGTTCAAGTGGCGGTATTGATAGTGCTGTAACCATTGCCCTTTCTGCGTTGGCAATGGGGCCTGAAAATGTCATCGCGGTAACCATGCCATCAAAATTCAGCTCTGCAGGGAGTGTTGATGACTCTGAAGCACTTTGTCAGGCATTGGGAGTTGAATTAATTAACGCTCCAATTAAGGCGACCTTTGATGCTGAAGTGGCGGCTTATGCAGATGCTTTTGGCCAAGCGCCAAGTGGATTAGCTCAAGAAAATTTGCAAGCGCGAATCCGTGGTCAGCGTCTTATGACCTATTCAAATAGTACTGGCGCAATGGTGGTGTCCACGGGCAACAAAACTGAAATGTCTGTTGGTTATTGCACGCTCTACGGTGATATGGCTGGTGGCGTCTCGTTGTTGGCGGATCTCTATAAGCTACAGGTGTATGAGCTCGCTCGCTTTCTGAATAGAGTGGTCTTTCAGAAGGAGGCGATTCCTCAAATTATTATCGATAAAGAGCCGTCGGCAGAACTCGCGCCGGATCAAAAAGATAGTGATGCCCTGCCACCTTACGATCAGCTAGATGCTTATCTTCAGCTGCTATTAGAGCATGATTTATTAACCGAGGACGAGCTGGCCCAACATGAGACCGCCGTTACTAAGATGGCTGAGGCGGATAAAGTGAAGGTTCGCAAATTGTTGGATCGGAACGAATATAAGCGCCGCCAAGCTGCGCCGGTCATTAGAATCAATCGCCGCTCATTTGGTGCAGATAGGCAGATTCCGTTGACCATGAAAGTCACTACTATTTAACAGCACTTGCCTTCATAGGGTGATATAGACAGAACACCCTATGAAGGCCGTAGCTAGTACAAATGAAGCGTAAGCACTCCTTCCCAAAATGTATCTCTTCACTCGCAACGCCAAAGGAGCCTTGAACTTTCCGTATTCCAGAGGATTGAATTAAAACTTGGGGGCGAATGCTGGCTTCTCAACAGAAATTCGCTTCGGCTTTTCTAACACCTGCTCTGTGATGTAGGCTTGGAACTCTTCAGAGTTTACGTTTTGATGTGCGAATAGAGCCTCACTCTGAGCTTCCTTCTCACGAAGCCTAAGAGCGAAGAGGTCCTTACTGTGAATGCTTAAGTCTGTACGCATATTGATTGGCAAAACCCATGAAATCTTTTGATCAAGATTTGCACACGTCAGGCGTAGTGTCAAATATGCCCCGCGGCCACAAATGCTTAACTACTTCAGCATAGTGTGGCCACTTCGGACAAATTATGCCGCCCCGAACAAACACTGCCTTTAAACCTTAAGAAAATGGTGGGCCTTCCCAGACTTGAACTGGGGACCTGCCGATTATGAGTCGGATGCTCTAACCAACTGAGCTAAAGGCCCTGAACTTGATTTTTTCGCCTGAGGCCACGCCGGGTGCTCGTGGTCCTCGGTCAGATACTTTATGTATGCTCCCTTACTTCGCCTCCAAACCTCCTACCCAGGAAGTAAAACCCGGCGCTATCCCACGGACGATGTGGCTGCCGGCATTTACCGGGAGCCAATTCGGTGCTCTCGGAGCTTAGTATTCTACCCGCGTCACTCTACCAGCCATCACGCCAAGGCCGCGCATTATAAGGGCCTTGGCAACCAAACTCCAGCCTCTGTTAGGGTTTGGGGATGAAAATTCCGTCACTCAGCCAACTGAAGAATCAAATTCAGGGGTCGGCCTTGCTGGGGTACATTGCTGAGGGGTAGCCGCCCCGGACAAAATTGCAGGAAAGCAATTTTTGCTCGGCGCAGTCGCCTTTGGTGAGACACATGGATGTGCCGAGTGATTGACCATCACCCCGACCATTAAATTGGACTCGGAAAGGCTGGCTGCCGAAGGCCTGGGTGCAGGGTGTGACTCTTTTGGGTACTTTTGCCAAAGTGCATCCGCACTCTGCCCTTCGGGGCATCTTTGCCCTACTCACATGAGAAAAAATGCATGGGGCATTTTAATTGGCTTCAGGGCTGTCATGCTCACGTGCACGCAGGCTTTGAATGGCCATACCCCTATCCAACAGCAGAGCGCGCATTATTGGCTCTCAATTGGCTTAGTGTGCGCCATCCCTACGTGGGTGCTATATGCGCTTGAGAGGGCTTGGCGGAGCGACAATGCGCCTTCGAGTAACATTCAACGATGCAGGCGCATTTTAGGCAAGTACTGGCGTCCGAACACATCACAGCATCGATTTATCATCATTGCTCGATGTGGTGTTTATTTTGTTAATTTTTTGATTGTCACCACTGTTTTTGTGCGCGAAACCGGTGTGGAGGTAGACAAACCCCAGGCCATTTTTGCCTAGAACTGACCTCTCAGCGTGGTGGTGCCAACCACAACCCATCGAGCGATCAAATCACCCTACGCATGCTGTTAAACCATACCTCCGGCATATTCGATTTTCAGAATGAGGCGATGCCTGGGATCAAGACTCCTCGCACTGGGGCCCAATTATCAATCGGCCTAACATAGCGCGCTGCCCTGTGCCTTTGATTACCCTTTGAATTTTGCTCCAGGTAAACAAGCAACTACGATGTGTATCTCTGGCAGGCAAACTGTTAACCCGGCACGCCCTTGTACCGCATTAACCCGACATAAAAGATTGCCGAGTTAATAGCCTTACCTTGAACATTCTCATCAAAAACCAGGCTTTATCGTCATCGATTCTAAAAACTCACCGCCTCTCCAACCCACGCCCCAAAATATGATAAAGCTCGCCAAGAATGTAGTACTCCAACTTTTGGCACCCTTGCCCCCTTTTGCCTTCAACCTTAATGTCGTTAAGTTATTAACGGATTAGTGCCCCCTCGCTTTCCGGTTATTACTTGAAACTAAGTGCGATATTTGAGTGGTCCGTCACTTTAAGAGTGAGAGATCGATCGGTATACGGAATGCATAAGTGGTCTATATTTTTGAATGCCATGACTTCACCCTAAAAACCGTATTGGCGTGTGGCGAAACGATAATAATAGATTAAGGAGAGTTTAATGATTTCGTCGGTATTTGGGGTACGCTCCAGCTTATTTTACTGGCTGGCATTAGCTCCTGTAATTGCAGCTCTATCGGCATGCGGTGGGGACGGCGTTGAGGGCGGCACCAGTAGCAGCTCGTCATCCAGCAGCAGTTCTTCATCCAGCAGCACGTCTTCCAGTAGTGGCAGCGTTAACGCAAACGCTGTGCCCGGCCGGGCGCTAGTGCGACGGCTCTCAAACATAGAATACCAAGCAACCATAAAGTCATTACTGGGCGACGAAGGCCAATACGCGGCCAAGTTTCCGGCGGATGCGGTGGTCAACGGTTTTACCAATAACACCGACGTCCAGGACGTCGGTCCGGGTCACGCCGAACAGTTGCTCCTGGTAGCCGAGGAAATCTCTACCAAAGCCGTGCGTAATGTCGACACCCTACTTGGGTGCCCACTGAGCACTGGTGAAAGCTGCGTATCTTCATTCATAGATAATTTTGGCAAGCGAGCCTGGCGCCGCCCACTGAGCAACCTCGAAAAAAGCGAATTGCTTACGGTGTACCGTGAGGGTCGCGCCAATTTCAATGACGCTACAGGCGTGCGATTGCTTTTACAGGCCATGCTGGTCTCTCCTAATTTTTTGTATCGCGTAGAGGTAGGCACCCCTGTTGACGGTCAACCTTATGCGGCACTCAACTCTTGGGAAATCGCGTCTCGACTGTCTTACTTTCTCACCGGCACCATGCCGGATGACGAGCTTTTTGCCGCAGCTGAAGCCGATGCCCTAAGCACACCCGAGGGTATTGCTACCCAAGCCCGTCGCTTGCTACAAACCCCCGCTGCACGCGCCCAAGTGGCGGACTTCTTCAGCGGCTGGCTCAACCTGCGCGCTCTGGATCACTTGCAGCGAAATACCGATGAATACCCTGGTTGGAACAGCAACCTACCGCCGCTGTTTGCCAACGAGACGCGCGCATTTGCCACGAATGTGATCTTTAACGAACAGGGCAACCTGACAACTTTACTGACGGCACCCTACACTTATGGCGACCCATCGTTGGCCGCGTACTATGGTGGCACTGCCAGTGGCACTGCAACCGAGGGTGTGGGCACTGAATCCACGGTTGTCTATGCCTTAAATGCCGGCGGTGGCGAGTACACCGGCAATGACGGTATCACTTATACCGCAGATGAAAACTATGCCGCTGGCGATACTTACTCCACAACCAGCGCCATCAGTGGCACCGACGACGACCAGCTCTATCAGACCGAGCGCTATAATAGTGGCCAGTTGGATTACAACATTCCCCTGCCAGATGGGGTCTACAACGTCACTTTAAAATTCGCCGAGATTTTTCAAACCACCGTCGGTGCACGGGTGCTGAATATCGCGATTGAAGGTACCACAGTTACTCAGAATTTAGACGTTGTATCAGCTGCAGGCGCACTTACCGCTCACGACCTTGAGTATCCAAATGTTACCGTAAACGACGGCGCACTCAGTATTGCCCTAACCTCAAGCGTGGACAACCCAAAACTCTCCGGCTTGGTGGTCTATAACGGTATTACCCGCATCGACCTGCCAGCCGATGAGCGAGCCGGACTGCTGACGCAAGCATCCTTTCTGGCGAGCCACAGCAAGGAAATTGAGACCGACCCAGTCGCACGCGGCAAATTTGTGCGCGAACGGCTGCTGTGCCAAGGTATCCCCTCACCACCCACCGACCTAGTGATCACCGCCCCAGTCATTACCCCGGGCTCAACCACTCGGGAGCGTTTTGCGCAACACGAAGCAGAACCAGGTTGCGCAGGTTGCCATGTCTTTATTGATCCAATAGGACTCGCATTCGAAAACTACGATTCTATTGGCCAATGGCGTGATGCCGAGCACGGCGCAGCCATCGACGCCTCTGGTGAGCTCACCTTTACCGATGTCACTGGCGCCATCAATGGCGTGGTAGAAATGTCGGAAAAACTGGCGGCGAGCGAGCTGGTTGCAGAATGCTTTGTTCGCAATTGGTTCCGCTTCACCTTTGGCCGCTCCGAAGGCAATGAGGATAACCCCATTATCGATGCACTAACCGAGTCTTTCAAAGCCGAAGACAACCGAGTTTTAGAGTTGTTGGTGACGCTCACCACCACACCTGATTTCCGCTTTTTGGCCCTGGAGGCACAATGACACGTAAGCCGGTATTCTCCATCCCGTCTAAACCGATGTCCCGGCGAGCGCTGCTGCGCGGCGCCGGTGGCGTAGCCTTAGGGTTACCCTTTTTGGACGTCATGCGCCCACGACTCGCCCATGCACAAACAGGCATACCCAAGCGCTTTGTAACTGTATTCAGCGCCAACGGCTCAATTATGGACCAGTGGCAACCCTCGGGGAGCGAAACCAATTTTACTCTGTCCCCCATTCTTTCGCCGCTGCAAGCTCATAAAGAAGATCTTCTGATTTTGCGAGGCCTTAACAATGAGGCCTCCTATGTAAGAGAGATGAATGCCCACGACTTCTCAATGAGCACCATGTTAACGGGTAACTTCTTGCGGGGCGGCCCCAGCGGCTTGGGCAACTTTGGCCACATTCTCGACGGTACCGTTGATGGACCGTCTATTGATCAAGAGATTGCCCGTGCTATTGGCAGTGAAACCAAGTTACCGTCATTGGAACTAGGAGTGCAGTCCACCACCACAATTCTGGACCCCATGGTATTGCGCATGTGTTTTCGCGGCGCACCAGGAAATACGCGATCGCTACCTCCCGAAGATGACCCGAGGAAGGTGTTCGAGCGATTATTTATGGATGCAGGTGCCTCTGCCACGTCCCTCGAGAACCTTAAAATACAGCGCAAAAGCATTCTCGACTTTGTTAAGAACGACTTTCAGCGCTTGCAAAGCAAAGTTAGCTCCGACGACCGCAAAAAGCTCGACCGCCACTTCACCACAGTACGTGAACTAGAACTTTCGCTAGATAAACTCGGTGGCGACGGCCTGAGCTGCTCTATTCCAGACTCGCCACCAGACGTTAATTTGAACGCCTACGACTGCGTACAGGATGAACGCCCAGCCCGTTGTTTTGGCGACTTCCAGGAGCTGGGTAAGGCGCAAATGGACATGTTGGTATTGGCACTCGCCTGCGACCTCACCCGCGTCGTTTCGCTACAGTGGTCCACTGCAGAAAGTACCGTCTTCTTCAGGTGGTTAAACGTCGCCACCGAGCATCATTTGATGTCCCATAACCCGAACGGCTACCGCGACGACTTAATCAAAATCAACACTTGGTACGCCCAACAATTCGCCTACCTACTGGACGCACTTAAGGGCCAAGAGGATGCAGATGGGCCGCTACTCGATAGCTCCATAGTACTTTGGGCGAATGAGCTGTCCAATGGTGAGATCCACAATCGGCGAGACCTCGGTTGGCTTCTGGCTGGCAAAGGCAACGGCGCGCTCAATACCGGGCGAAACCTGCGTGTACCCAACAACACCACCACTAACCAGCTGTTTGCTTCGCTGCAAACCATGTATGGCTTGCCCACAAATAGCTTTGGCGCACCCCAATATAGCGGCACACTCTCGGGGCTGGGTTAGTGGGCTGGGAGCGAGAGAAGCGAGGGGACACTGAAAGTTTAATAGTTTAATGATGCATCCAACTTCCAGCTCAGCCCCTCAAGGTCACTCATTAAGCTGTATTTTGTGATCCATTGACTAACAGACGGCTGGCTAATCTTTAGGTGTTCCGCGATTGCAACTAGCGAATCATTCAGCTCGTGGTAAGCGAAATAACAAAGCAAAGTTTTAGCCGTGTTCAATTTACCCCCTCGTGCTTCGCGGGGTAGCGCACTAAAATCAACGCCCAGACCCCGGCAAATGCTCGCGCTCAATGTATCCAGGGCCCAACCTTTTTGCGCTTTTACACTTACCTTGTCAATTTTAATCGTTCATGTTCCAACGCGGATAGCACGAAGCCACTCCCCCCAGGATTCGCTCGTCAGCTACACACTACTCCTGCGGGCTTCTATGGCACTTAAGCTCCTATCAACCGCCATGACTTCTCGCAAGCCCACCGCCATCAAGACCGACAGCCGGAATGCCCGTGTTTGAGTTCTGCATAAACGCCAAATAACGTATTCTCGCAACTTCTGGCTTATTGGAAAACTGGAGGGAAACCTGTTCTATAGAGCGCCAAACTTCGTGGTTACATCCCATTAAACCGGCATGGCCCGCCCAGGGATAACTCGGCAAAGCGTCCATCCCCGCCACCAATCCGGCTTCGATTGGATTTAGATGGATGTAACGTACCAATTGCAGCATGTATTCGTCTTCATCGCACAAAATGGACTTAAAGCGATTTTGGAAGACGTAACCGACTCTGCGATGGCGGCGATCGTAGTAACTGGCGTAGCCACCCAAAAGACCGCTCATGATTTTGAAAAGCGGTTGTGTTTTAACTCGAATAAGGAAGTGATAATGGTTCGACATTGCGCCCAGGCAAAACATTGCGCGTTGGCCCTTACCAGGTATTGACCGAATCGATCCAAAAACCACCGCTCAACCACAAAGGAGCAGTTTAGTAGTGCAAATCGAAATTACTATTTCGACACTGACCATGCTTACATTGAACGCTACTGCCATCGTTGACGCTGAAAACAAAAAAGCTACAAAAGAACTTAGGACTTGAAGGGATAGAAGACGCATTCACTGACTACTTGTCAATGGCCTAACATCCCCGATGCGACATATATAACGCGCTATATACTATATAGGGTATGCAAGGTGGATACAGGATGCAATCTAAACTTGAATAAAACGAGATACTGTTTATCCGTCATACACCAATAAAGCGCAGCAAGAAGAAGGAATAGAACCCCAGCCCCGTATGCGCTTCAACAAAAATAACAGGGCTCAGGAAATAAGCACTTGAGGACTGGACCGAAATACTTTACTGAGGGCTCACCTGACAATATTGGCGCACGAAATCTTCATGCTTGGGTAAGGCATCGACTTTTTTTGCCACATCCTGGTACACCACCTTCAAGAACTGTTCAAGCTCTTGGGGCTTCATGGTATTAACGATGGGGTGATGGCAGGACGGGTAGAGGCCCTGACCAAGCATCACTTGCGTCCAGGAGTCCAACCGAAATAGCTCACCCTCCACTTGATAAGATTTGCCGGACTCTTTAAATAGCTCGATGCGATGGGCCAACGAATCTGGTATTTCCATACCCTGGCAATAGCGCCAAAAAGGGCTATCGTTACGATCGGTGACTTTGTAGTGCAGGATAATAAAATCGCGAATGCGTTCAATTTCGCTAGCAGCTTGCTGGTTGTATTCATCCACAATGGCGGGCTGAATGCCATGATGTGGAAACAATTGCAACAAACGGGTAATGCTCGACATAATCAAATGGATGCTTGTGGATTCTAACGGCTCTAGAAACCCGGAACTCAGACCTATGGCGAGGCAGTTTTTATTCCAATTTTTACGTCGGCGCCCTGTTCTAAAACGAATCACCCTAGGTGAAACAAGCGTTTCGCCTTCCACATCTTTAAGCAATTGTGCCTGGGCGTCCTCTGGAGAGAGGTATTGACTACAAAACACGGTGCCATTGCCCACACGATGCTGCAAAGGGATTCGCCAACGCCAGCCAGCTTGGTGCGCAATGGAGCGCGTGTAGGGCACCGCTTCATCAACGGAACGTGTCTGCACAGCAACGGCCGTATCACAGGGAAGCCAGTGACTCCAATCTTCATAACCGGTATGCAGGGTTTGCTCAATAAGCACCCCCCTGAATCCAGTGCAATCGATGAAAAGATCACCTTCTACTTTTTGACCAGACTCTAACGTGAGGCTGGTAATAAACCCACTGGTAGAATCCTGCTGAACCGAGGCAATTTTACCTTCAACCCGCCTTGCGCCCCTAGCCTCTGACAATTCACGCAAAAATTTTGCGTACAAGCTCGCATCCAAATGGAATGCGTAATTCACCTGGGTGTCCCTTAAGATGCCACATCGACTTAGCAATGCTGCTTTAAATTCAACACAGTAATCGCCAAAGTCTTCGGCAATGCCGAGCTCACGACCACGTAACCAAAAATGAATAAACTCCGTGATCAGGGTATCTTTGCCGGTTACCCCAAAAGAATGAAAGTATTTATGGTTTAATGTCTTCCAGTTTTCAAATTGAATACCCAATTTAAAGGTGGCATGGGTTTTACGCATAAACTCTTGTTCATTAATGCGCAGTAAACGGTGAAACGTTTTCATGGGAGGTATCGTGGCCTCCCCCACTCCCACCGTACCAATCTCTTCAGATTCCACTAGAGTCACATCAACGGCACTGCCCATTTGTTGCGACAATGCGGCGGCACTTAACCATCCAGCTGTGCCCCCGCCCGCTATCACGACTTTCAGTTTTTGCTCAGATGTATTCATAAAGCATTACTATCGATTAAGTTTGTTCATAAGCAAAGCGCGCAGTTTTCTGGCTGTGTCACCATTGATTCTTTCGAGAAAACCTTGCGCCTTACTGGGAATATGCTCTTGGGCGGGGCTTGCGCCTGCAAAAATGTAGTAATCGAAAAGCGCCTTCCAGGCTTCGCGCTCGTGCACGGGCTTATCTCGAACACCCAACATGGCAGCATACAGCGCGTTCATACCAGAGCTTAAATAGGCAGGAGCTTCATTCCACCAATAATTAATGAGTAAGTTCAAACCGCCCAACGCTTCCACATGGTGCCACCACATACTAGGGAGATATAACGCGTCTCCAGGTTCAAGCTCGGCAACCGTAGCGTGCTTTAACGCTTCTGAAAATCTAGGAAATTGCTCGTAATCCGGGTCACAAAAATCCACAAGGCTAATCACCTGGCCGCCAGGCGTAGGATCCAAGGGGCCGGGATACAGGTTCGCAACCTGGTTTGGTGGAAACAGGGTAAATCTGCGCTTACCTGAGACACAGCAAGCAATATTATCCAAAGCATCAAAATGACAGCTGGCCGTGGTGGCACTACCAATCCAGATGCTCACCGTTTCCTTGGCAGACTCAGGATCACTGGTTTGAGGCAATTTGATGGTATTGGTCTTTTCCAACCCCGGCAAGTGCGTATTAATGTGATTGGATGCAATGTAATAGCCAGGTGGCGCATCCTGCTCTAGCGTTTCCAAAATTGCATCGAGCGTGTCGTCAATGCGACCCTTGTAACTTTGGTAGTCCAAATGCTCAAGACTATCGTCGTAAAACAAACGCCCCTTGTGCTCGGGTGCAGTCTTGCAAACAATGGTTGGCCGCCCATTATAGAACGGCTTTAGATACTCAACCGCACTGTGCGCAGACTGGCGCCCGGCCTGCACCAAGGGCCAATCCGCCACCAATTGCTTGAGAACAACAGGCTCTCTTGCTTTAATCAGCTCTGACGGTATGTTGAATTTGTCGACGCCTTCAATCTTTGGCACGTGGCGGTTTATTTCAAGCAAGCAAGTACCTATTCGTGATTTCTCCTACATGGATCTCGCACTCTAATTGGATTGCAGCCGACGGTTTTTGATATCGATCAACTTCTGAATGTTGGACAGTGATGCCACCACAAAATAGGCCGCCTGCAAAAATCCACTGCGACTCAATTCTGCCAAGGCATCGCCCGACAATTGGTTCAGCTTGTCTGCATTAATGGTCTGAAACCCGCTAATTTTAAGCTTTTCGTCATTGGCAAGATCAATATTAATATCCACATCTTCCATTAGCTCATGACGTAAAAAAGCTTGAAACATGGCGTTATTCAGATTCATGCCGTCACGTATCAAATTCAGCGTATTCATAATGTGCTGGAGGTAAGGTGATGTACCCCCTTGATCAAGAAATACTTTAACGCCGTTTTCTGCACCAATTTTGGGGTGCTCCATATCCACATGCACCAACGGCTCAACTTCCTCCTTACCCTGTGTCGTTTTTTTACGCAGGCCAATGGAAAAAGGACCACGCATTACCACCGCCGGAACATAAGATCCATTCCAGCCTTCAAACCTTTGGTAACCGTTCACACCATCGCCAAGAAAAAGGTTTTCGTCTTTTTGAATGCCGAACAAAACAACTGCCTGGTAGGCGTCGTTTTCTGGGTCTTTGCGAAACAGTATAGGGTATTCTTTTTGAACCTCTGCGAATTCCGTAATAAACGTAAGGGTACTGGTGATATTGTCACCGACGTCCGCACCAAAAGCCGGATTTACTTGAAGGTCTTTGTGGGACACGTTGTCCAGTAATTCTATGCGCGACATGCGCTACTCCAGTCTAAAAAGGGGCAAACCGACTAACGTGGTTTGCCGTGAATATTGAAATAGTGGAACGGTTAAATTATGCCAGGATGCAAACAAAAAGAGCCACTTAAAAGTGGCCCTTTCGATAATGCCTGTACTTCTAGGATTTAGAAGGAGTAGCGCGCACCAATTTGGTAACGTGCACCCAGATCTTCTAAGCCCCACAACATGGCTTTGTTACGAGCGTGCTCACGACGGTCTTCTCCAGTCAGGTTAATACCTTCAAAGAATACAGAGATATCGTCAGTCACGTCATAAGAAACGTTCAAGTCGATTTGCGAATGCGCTTCAACATAACCTGGGTTGCGGTAACCACCAACGTTGGTTCTGTTGAGGAACTCGTCACGCCAGTTGTAAGCCAATCGCGCTTCAATGCCGTGATTATCGTACATCAACACCAAGTTAGCGGTGTCGCTCAAGCCCAACAGCGCAAACTGATCTTCGGATGGTGGCGCAGTGTCGTCAAACTTCACATCACCTCGAACCAAGGTGTAGTTCGCCATCACACCAAATCCGGTATCACCGAAGAAGTGTTGAACTGCCAACTCAAGACCATAGATCTTGGCCGCTTCGTTGTTAACCGGCAAGCTCATCTGGAACTCCAACTCTGGGTCACCTGCAACAGCGCGGATGTCCTCATAAGCCGGATCTTCGTTAACCCGAATCACGTCTGCTTCAGTCAATGCACCTACATCGCCGCCGAATTCCGCGTTAGCCACTGTGCCTGGCTCAAGAACCGACATGGCCGCAAAAATCCAAGCATCGCCACGATCCATACCATTGGCTGCTAGAGCTTGAAGTGCCGCTTGTGCGCGAGGACCGCCTGTTGGGTCAAGAATACCGAAGGTACGATCAACCTGCGCAGTACCGATAAAGTTGCGAACGCGTTTTTCCCAGAGGCCAATCGACGCATAGCTCGTGTCGTCAAAGTACCATTCCACCGAAATATCATTGTTGGTGGATTGTAATGGCACCAAGTAAGGGTTTGAGCCATTCGCCGTTGGGATAAAGGTGTTCAGCGTTGAACCACCCAAACCGTGACCGGTCACAGAGGCATTCAAGTTACCCAAACCAGGACGCGCAATGGTTTCACTGGTAGAGAAGCGAGCCACGATGTCATCAGTCACGTTAAGGCTTAAATCTAAGCTCGGTAACAAATGATCGTAATCGTTTTCGACGATGGTGGCACTCGCGTTAGACGATTGAATCCACTGGAAGTCGTTATCAGACTGCCATTCAACCAACTCAACAGGGGGCGTTGATGATTCGGATGTCATATCCGTCATCTCAAAACGCAAGCCCGCCAAGATGTTAAATTCCATACCACCCAAATCGCCTTCTAAAGCGACCTGCCCGAACAACGCTGTGGCTTCTTCCTCAATAGTGCTGTTACTTTGAGTGTTGCGACCGTTATTCTCAACACCGATATATGGGTCCTGAGCTGCGTACTGATCCGCAGTCAACAGGTAAGCGCCCAGCTCTCGAGCATCCGCACGGAAGCCCATAGCAGGCGTTATGCCAGTGCTGAAGTCTTCAAATTCGCCAGTAATGTTGAATGGCTCAATATAGCCTTCTGGGAATTCGCCAGGGTTACTTGCACCCCAACCGCCAAGAACCTGAGCGTTGTTGCCGTTGTAAGACGTTGTAGTGGTTTCAAGTGTGGATTGATCGAAACCGAAGTCGAAACGACCATTGTCAAACTCAAAGGTACCGCCCAACTGGATTTGAGTGACTTTAGATACCTGCTCAGCAGAGAATACGCGCATTACCGTGGAGCTGATATCGGCATAATCCAAACCAGCGAGGCCAGGGCCATCACAATCGGTTACAAACTCTTTACCTGGGTTGGCATTGGCAAAAGCACAGTCATCGATGGTATCGGTTTCCAGTATGCTCACGCCGCTGCCGGCAGGCTCATAAATGTCATATGACCAAGAAGGCAGTTCAGCACCAAAGTATAAAGACTTACCCTGTTTAACTTGGGCACCTAATGCCACGTCCAACTCCCCCGCGTAGCCTGGGCCGGTGGGTAAGCTTTCCATTTCGGAGTTGTGCGCATCGAAGGTCAACGACAATTGTTCGTTCACATCCCAAGCTAAATTCAAGCCGATAGACTGCAAAGTATTTTCTTGAGAACGGTATTGCTGAGCAAAACCGATGTCGCGTGTGCCGTTACCGTCGCCGATGTAGTTCTCTGAAATTAACGATGGAACCGCGATATCGCCGGTTGCATCAAACATTACTGCACTCAAGTTTCCCGCGTTTTGCACCCAGTTTGTGATCTCGCCGCGCTGCTCTTCAAGTGCGTTTTCGGCAAAGACATAATCCATAGTCGCAGTAAAGGACTCCATCGGAGCAAATTGCAATGTTAATTGCGCGTTAGTGCGCTCACGATGCCTGTCGGAGAATGCATAGCGAATATCATTTGGTCGAGTGTACAGCTGCCCAACGGCTGGCGTGTTTACAAACACTGGATCGTCCCAGTAATTCTGACCAGGATCTGTCTCATCTGCTGGAGTATCTGGGTTATCTGCAGTAGGCGCGATGCCAACACTGTACAAGTCAGCGCCACCTGGGCCCCAAACAGCAGTGTTCCATTCGTTAACCGTCGCACCGGTGTAGCCAGAATCACGCTCTTGATAACTTGCGCTCAAAGACGCACCAAATTTGCCTTCGTCGTCGCTCCAGCTAACAAGACCAGAAAGTTCTGGTGTGACGTCTGAGCCAGTGCGGTTAGTGGTGTCAGTAACACCTTTACCGGCAACCGTAAAGCTTAAGCCTGGGTTATCCAATGGGCGAGTAGTGGTGATATTTACAGTGGCACCGATACCACCGGTAGTGATATTGGCTTTACCGGTTTTGTACACTTGAACGCCAGCGACGGCTTCTGATGCCAGGTTTGCAAAATCGAATGCTCGGCTGTTACCACCACGAGTCGATGCGTCAGCGCCTGAGCTACCACCGTAGGTGCTACCACCAGGTAACGTACGGCCGTTCAAGGTCACCATGTTAAAGTCTGGCCCAAAACCCCGAACCGTGATTTGTGAACCTTCGCCGTTTACACGGTCAATGGATACACCGGTAATACGTTGCAGCGACTCGGCAAGGTTGGTATCAGGGAATTTACCGATGTCTTCCGCGCTAATGGCGTCAACAACACCCGCTGAATCTCGTTTGATATCCATCGCGGCTTGAACCGACGCACGAATACCGGTGACAAGCACTTCCTCAACTACAGGAGTGTCATCTTGAGCAAAGGCCAGATTAGACACAGTAGCAGAAGCGATCGCCGTCATAATGGCGGCCGACAGCCTGTTTTTTCTCAGCATTTTGTTTCGAAAGGTTTTGGTTTCAACACCCATAGGTCATTTCCTCAGCACTTTAAAGATATGAGTTTTATTATCAACAAAACCGTATCAAGCCTACTTGTATTTATTTTGAGCATGCTTGTAACGGAAACTGTTTTAAGGTTGTAAGTGGTACTACTCAATGGGACTTTACTTATTTTGGTTTTAATGACGCGCTTACTAAAAAAGACTCTAAAGCCCCCAAAAGCCGTCCGCCATTAGCAGTGAAAGTTTCCCACGCCCCACTACTTGTCGGCTCACTTTTTTGAAAAAGTGGCCTAGCATCCCTTAACGTATTGCCAAGACGTTCATGTTGCCCTGCCTCTTTTTTGTAATACAAAAAAGACAAGAAAACCCGCAAAACAAACGAATTAGCACCGGTAAGACACACATACAGCTGGTCACACCTTAGCTGGTAAGCACACTATTACAATGTCACAAAAAGTACAACCGTTTCAGCATTCAAAAACACCATTTTTGGCACTCCAGAATCCTCAATCTCACCAACAAATCCTCAACCACATTGAATGAGATCAAAAAACAACCAAAAACTGCAAATCACGGTAACTCTTGACCACATTTTAATCTTCGGCACCACTTGATGAAGACTCCTCCATACCCTAATCTCAAGACAGAACTAGTATATTGCAGTCGACCCATCGCCGAAAAAGTTTACTATTTAACCGTTCGAGCGATAATTTAACCCGTGCACACCTTAAGCTGGCATCAAAATAAACAAGATTTTTCGCGCCAATGACTCATCCAAATATTTTTAAGCTTTTAGCAGGACTTAATAAATGCAAACGGTCTACCCTGATATCCGTTGTTATACCGAACATGCTTTAAAGGTTGATGACGTTCACACGCTACACATTGAAGAGTGTGGCTCACGAGATGGCATTCCCATCCTTTTTGTACACGGGGGGCCGGGAGCTGGCTGTAGTAAATTTGACCGGAGATTTTTTGACCCCGACCAGTACCGCATTATCTTATTTGATCAAAGAGGGGCTGGGCGCTCCACCCCACACGCGGAGCTAGAGCAAAACACCACTGCACATTTGGTAAAAGACATGGAAGCCATTCGCGAATTTCTGAACATTGAGCGGTGGGCGTTATTTGGTGGCTCGTGGGGGTCCACATTATCTTTGGCATATGCACAAACCTTCCCCGAGCGGGTATTGGGTATGGTACTTAGAGGGATATTCCTGTGCCGCGATGAAGACCTGCATTGGTTTTACCAAGCGGGGGCCGACAGAATATTTCCTGACTATTGGCAGGAATTTTTGCACCCCATCCCAGAGAACGAAAGAAATAACCTGTTAAAGGCCTATCATAGTCGCTTAACCGGTGAGAATGAGCTCGCCAAAATGGCTGCAGCCAAAGCTTGGTCCATTTGGGAGGGTCGCTGCGCCACACTACGCCCGAACCCAGATATTGTGAATCTGTTTGGCGACCCACATATGGCCCTATCATTGGCTAGAATTGAAGCGCACTATTTTATGAACAAAGCCTTTTTGGCAGATAGCCCAATACTGGCGAATGCCAATCGGCTACAAGATATACCTGGCACGATTATTCATGGGCGCTATGATGTGGTTTGCCCACTGGATAATGCCACCGCATTACACGCAGCTTGGCCAGACTCTACACTGCAAATTATTCGCGATGCAGGGCATTCCTCTCACGAGCCAAGTATTGCTGATGCACTGATTAAAGCAACTGATGCACTGGCACGCCAATTGAGTGGGGATCGAACACCAAGCGTTTAACGTGTTTTTGTAACCAATTTCACTCTTGACGCAGATGGGTTTGCCACTCATGGGTGGCAGCAAATAGGCGAACGACTATAAATGGAAGGCTTAATGAACCAGGCGTGCATCCACTTTTCGCCACCACAGGCAAAATTTTGCCCCGCCTAGTCGCTCACCATCGACCACTTCTACCCCACCCGTATGCCAAAGCGCCACACGCATGACGATGGCAAGCCCCAAACCAAACCCGCGTACTTTGGTATTCGGGTGGTTGGATAAGCGCACAAACGACTGAAAAATGCGCTCGCGCTCGGCCATTTGTACACCGGCACCATCGTCTTCCACCGTCACATAAAAGCAATCATCATCGTCAAACAGACTGATCAAGACTTTGCTCTTAGCAAACCGGCGCGCGTTCTGTAGGAGGTTGGCAATAGCGCGCTCCATTAAATGCCATTCACAAGTCACGGGCTGATTATCAGCAAGCTCGTTATTTACCTCGCACTCAACGTTAAATTGTGGCTCCGCTGACGCTATTCGGCTCACCAGGTGATGCAGCAAATACGCCATATCGCCAGGCTGCTGATCCAGAGAGTGGGCACTGCTTTCAAAGCCCGCGTAGGCCAACAGCTGATTAACCAGTGTGTCCATTTCGGCCACATCTTCTTTAATACTGGCCAGCTGCCTTTTCAATGGCTCCACCCCCTTTGCGTTATCAGCCATGGCCAGCGCAAACTTCATACGAGCCAGTGGTGTTCTGAGCTCATGGGAGACCGCATAGGTCATTTCTTTATGTGAGGCCAGCAGGGCTTTAACACGCTCAGACATTCGGTTAAAAGATGATGCCACATCATAAACTGGAGAGGTCTGACGCAAACTCAGCGGTTTATCTAAGTGGTCTTGTCCAACCAAGCGCGTTTGCAACTCCAATTTACGCAAATCTCTGGACAACGGCCAAACCCATAAAAACACCACGGCTGCAATGAGTAGATAAAACCCCACAACCAATACATTGTATAAGCTTGATCTTGTCGCGTGCTCAACCGCCTGCGACACCATAATCACATCGCGCTGATTGGTAGACAGCTTAATCAATTGGCGGGCGTGCTCATCGTGCACCACCAAAATATCACCCTTTCTGAGCAACTCTGACATCTGCGTATTGGCAAAATCATTCACACTGTAAACAGATACTTTGGCACCAGAAACCAGCGTAGAGGGGCGAGCACCGCTCCTATCCAACAACGCCATAAGGTCTTTGTCGGTGGCGGTAACGGATTTTTCAGGTTCGTAAATTTGCAGCAGAGCGTCAAATCCTAACCCCACTAAAATCACTGAGGCCACAATTAATATGTAGAGAGAAACAAAGGCGCGATGCACAGGTTTACCAGGCGTCTGGCACGAGCAGGTAGCCCCGGCCCCACACGGTCTTTATGCGAAAGGGGGATTCACTGCTGTCTCCAAGTTTTTTGCGCAACTGAGACACACGCACATCGATGGTTCTATCCAAACCATCATAGGGCCGTGCGTAAATGGCACTGAATAGAAACTCTCGGCTTAACACTTGCCCCGCTTGACGTGCAAGCGCCACCAACAATTCAAACTCGTGGCTAGATAATGATATGGCCTCTGCAGCCAAGGTTACCGAGCGGGATGCCAAAGAAATATGCAAACAGCCAAACGTCCACTCTTCGGTTTCTGATTTTTCATCTTGATGAAAGCGGCGCAGCAAGGCTTTGATTCTTGCCAATAAGACGGGGGGTTCCACAGGTTTGATTACGTAATCATCCGCACCGTTTTCTAAGCCTAAAATTTGATCGGCATCATCATTGCGGGCTGTGAGCATCAATATTGGCCCCTTAAAGTCTGCTCGCACCTCTTTACAAATCGTCAGGCCATCTTTATTCGGCAGCATCACATCCAAAATCAATAAATCCGGGCATTGGTTTTGAATCTGACGGCCCACCTTGTTGCCATTACTTTCGATCACAACAATACAGTCGCCCGAGGATTCCAAAAAATCCTTTACCAGTTGCGCCAAGCGTTCATCGTCTTCAGCCAGCAAAATGCGATGCATTAAAAAAAGCTCCAGGGATTGCGGCGAGGGCGACGATAGCGTTTATTGTCATGAATCACCTCAAAAGCTTCACTCACTTCCAACCCCAACGATTGCTCGCGCAAAAAAAAGTTGACGTCGTCAGAGGTGGACAATAAAAAACGATGCTCGCCATGATCCGCATCTGTCCAACAGGCCAAAGGCTTTTCAAATTCGCTCTGATACAAACACAGGCTCAAGTTTTGTTTGGCGCGCCAGCGGATTTCCAGTTCGTCAAAACAGGTTTCTTCATCGCTAGACAACACGCAAAGCCGGGGTTTAAGAGAAAATTCAATCATGGGTAATTCACTGGCCTGCGCAGCCGTACTCACCGTACCCAAGACGCACAGTGCGCGGCAATACCCACGAAAAAAACCGAGCTGCTTTCGGCAGAGATCCAACACCCGATGATATACCGCCCAAAAGCAGAGCAGTGCTATCCCGACCCAGCGCAAGCCACCCCCAGGCCAACTGCCTTCCTTAGAAATAATACACCCCTCCAAAAAACACGGAATGCACAGTATCATCTTCTATCATTGGGCTTTTACGAATTTCCGCCGGCAAACCAAAGGTCTGCCAGAATCCCCTCAAGGACCACTTATCGTTAATGGGGCGCTCCCAATCCAAACGGAAGATAGAAGTAACGGCACCCGTATTAACACCGTAAGAAAACCCCGACACACCTGTTTCGGCTTCTGTCAGGCCATAGTAATAGTCTAAAATTTCTTCGCTTTGCCAATTGCCACCGAGGCTTAACGTCAATTGGTTGTTACCCATGCGCCAAGGGACCGCTGCCAACAGCCGGACTTCTTGCCCATGGTGTACACCGGACACATCACTTAACGCATGAACAATAAAAGACATACGACCAAGTCCGTAACTATACTCAAGGCCCGCCAGCGCAGCTACCCGCCTTTTACTTAACGACGCTCGCCAATTGGGCCCTAATGCTTGTGACTGAGTATTCACCACAGGTTGGGCGACTAAGCCCTCATTTTGCACCTGCACTTCCGTGGTTTGTTTGACGCCGCTCGAATGTGTGGTCACTTCTATTGTATCGTCTGCACCTGCGTTGGAAATCACCACGGTACCATCATAGGTAACCCCCCAATCACCGGCCGCCTCTGTTAATGCCCCCCCATCAAAGACCAAATCACCGTTGACCGAAACGCTGGACACATCGTCGAAGGTTATACGCTCTCGGCCGGAAGGCACAGCACCGGATGAACTTGAGGAACTTGAAGAGCTGGGAGCACCAGGGAAGCCGCTTGTTGATACTGCCTCTGAACTTGACGGGTAGTTGATTTCCACGTTCACACGTGGTGCGGAACTCGACGGCACGCTAGAAACATTGCCAGGGTCAGAGAAAAAGTTCAGAGGGTCCCAACGGTTAAAATACATTTGATCGTAGCTGGGCATGGCCAAGAGGTTAAGCTGATGCTTACGAGTATCGGTTAAGGTAAACCCCAGCTCCATATTATTGATAAAAAAACGCTCACCGTAGTAAACCACCTCCGGCAACACCACCAACGGCGTTTCTTTTTCACCTAACAATGGGTTGGTACGCAACCCTAAACCCAGACCAACGGCAAACTGCCATTCGCCCACAGGCACGCAATCTGGCCCACACTCCTCAAGCGGAGCCGCCGAGTAACTGTTAATACTTAAGAATATCAGTACCCATGCACTGAATTGAACTAACCCTACTCGCAACACAAATATTGCCTTTGATCTATATGCCGACTGTATAATCTGGAGCGCCGCCCATGGTACCTCTAAATGACCGCCAACGCCTGGAAGCGCTGAGTTCTCAATATCTGGACACATTAGCGCCACCCTGACACCGATGACAAATTGTATAGGTCGGCTGACCTCCGCCGCCACCGCTTAGCCATAGGTTTTACAATTCTTTACAATCTCCATACTACAAAGGCCTGGATTCACCATGAAAATATTGCTGCAACGCGTTACCGAGGCCCATGTGGAGGTCGACCAGCGCACAGTTGGCGCCATCGAACAGGGCCTATTGCTATTGGTAGGCCTGCAAAAGCAGGATACCCCCCAAACCCTTAAGCGCATGGCTGAACGTGTGCTGGGCTACCGCGTTTTTAGTGATGACCAGGGAAAGATGAATCTGAGCGTTCGTGATATTCAAGGTGGCATCCTTGCAGTATCGCAATTCACTTTAGCCGCCGATACTCAAAAGGGGCTAAGGCCCGGCTTCAGTGTAGCGGCCCCGCCAGAGCAAGCCACCGTGATGTTCGACCAATTTATTGAAGCGCTAGAGGCTTTACATTCCCCTATTGCTAAGGGTATCTTTGGTGCCGATATGAAAGTAGCATTGGTTAACGATGGCCCGGTGACCTTTATGCTGGAAGGCTAAATAAAGCCAGCAGCGGAGAGGCTCTAGTACAGAGTTGAGTCAATTCTTAACCTTGCTTCGTAGCTAACCCCAAGAGCTGGCAGTACAACTGTGCTGACATTTTCGGGCCGGGACTTACCTGACCCCTGGGGTGCCTTCCACAAACAACGATACGAGGTTAATATGGAACCCATTTCCGCAGTACTGGTAACCTTTGGTGTTATTTTACTGCTTACCAGCTGGATCTACCTGATGATCATCTCCTTTAAAGCGGATTTCAGTTGGGGGCTTTGCGCTGTTTTTGTACCGGTACTGGCTTATATTTACGCCTTCTTTGACTGGAAAAAAACACAAGGCGCCTTGGCGACCGCCGGCATTGGCTGGGCCGCCATCATTTTCGCTTTACTTTAACATTTGCCCGCAGCGGGGGGCCTCTCTCGCTGCTCGCATCGCCACCATTTCAGCTTTGGTACCCACCCGATTAACTTGCAATAAGGTAGATCTCCTATCTACCGTATAGCACACCCTAAAAATACGGCGCCGATGTGTAATTCATCTCGTATTTTAAGGGCTTTGCCTACCCAGCTTTACCATACCTGCCACATCTATGGGCCACGTCGGTCACAGAACTATGATGCCCCTCTTATACTTCGGCACCTTATGACGCAGATGTTTATCATCTAGTCACCGCTGAAAATTCATCAAACGCTCATTTGGAAATAGTTCTGCATCTCACGCAAAACCTTCTAAGCTTATAGGTGCAACGACTCAGAAGCATTCAGCGCAGCACTGGCTCACAACTACATAACATGCCATGCGCGCATATCAAGTCGGATCTCTCACACCGCGTTATCAACATCAGTACGACTCCAAAAGGGGGGCCTTGTGTCTACAGAGAACGTACCCAACGACGAAAGTGAATTCACCCAGGAGCTGCACGACCGGCTCAAAGCCAAAATGACCGCGGAAAACCCAACATTTATGCACCGTGACGCCCACCCGAAGCAACACGGTGTTGTGCAAGCCACTTTCTCGGTTGAGCAGAGCCTTCCTAAAAACCTATGCCACGGAGCTTTCAAACCTGGTACCACCTACAAGGCCTGGATGCGGTTCTCCAATCAAAATGCACCACCACTGGATGACTACAAAAAAGACATTCGAGGCGCGGCCATCAAGCTGATGAATGTACCGGGTGCAAAAATCAAAATGCCAGACGGCAACAGTACCTCTCAAGATTTTGTACTGGTATCCACACCAGTGTTTGTTGCCCGCTCTGTCAAAGAATTCGCACTCCTTATACGCTACCTACTAACCAACAAATTTTGTTTAATCTTTTTTTTCCTGTTTCACCCTCACGTAGCCATTAATATTTTTAAGGCCAATAAACGCTTTTTTAGCCCGCTGGAAGCCCGCTATTGGAGCACCACACCCTACCGCCTTGGCCCAAACCAAGTGGTTAAATATTCTATTATTCCGCACAGGCCAAGCACTCCCATCACCGAAGACCTAGGCGCAGATTACTTAAAGCACAATATGGCCAAGCAGCTTGCCGACAAAAGTGCTCAGTTTGACTTTTGCGTGCAGTTACAAACCAACCCCAAAAAAATGCCCGTTGAGAATCCAAGCAAGTTGTGGAAAGAATCCGACTCTCCGTTTGTTAAAGTAGCCACCATTACCATTCCGCAACAAAATTTCAATACGGATATAAAACAAAGCTATGGCAGAAGCCTTTCCTTTAATCCATGGCATTCACTAGAAGCTCACCGTCCATTGGGCGGAATTAATCGCGCGCGCCATGCAATCTATGTTGCACTGTCAAAATTTCGGCATGACAAAAATGCAATGCCTGTTACAGAACCTGTGGATTACAACATTCCAGACACCTTCACACAAACAACCCCCGGAGAAACTCATGTCTAATATCGCCGGTAAGTCTTATGCTATGAATGTCATCACACCGATAGGTCGATGGCGTGTGTATATCAACAAAGCCATTTTTAAGCTGGCGCAAACACCTGTCATGTCAGGCAAGTTTAATGGCCTGCTTACATTATCGTTAATCCATTTTGCGCGGTGGGTCATTATTATGCCCAATCAATTTCCACGCTTGAGTAAGGACCAGCCTAAGGAATCTTTAAAATATGCGTACATGCTGTTTTTTAGTAACTTTAACGGCAGCTGGAAGCAATATGTAGACAGCTTCCACATGGCCATTCCCAGCGGCCTCAACCTACTCTGGCAAAAAAACGTCAAATACCCAAAATCTGTTCCCTTACAGCCGTTCCACAAGTATATTTTGCACAACCAAATTTGGACGGAGCATTATTACAATGCCTACCCACTGGCCTCCTCCAATGATGTTAAATCCGCAGTGGCATTAAAGCCCAATCTACAAGCTTTTATTGAAACCACACAAAACAGCGATGCCGACACTTTTCAAAAGCAGTTCAAGGCTTTCATTTACGACAACCAAGCGTACTTAGGTGTGATGGCACCCTCACCGGTGGTGAGCATTGCCAATGAAGCCATGCAAGAAAGCCAACGGTTGATGTTAAAGGAGGGGCAACATGAATAAAAACAATGGCGCATACGCATTAACTTTGGTTTGCCCTATTAAAAATGGGATTCTCAATCAGCAAAGTTTTGCCTCACTCACACGCCAAGCCGTACAAGACCTTCAAGAAAACGAGCTTAGCCCTTTAGCAAAAGTTCCCAACACCTACTTAGCGCGGCTTTATATCTTGAATGATGTTTTTTATGAAGGCAGCCCCGCAAAAGAAGACCACTTAAAATCCAAATACTTGGTTTTTTCATCTAATTTTCATGGCGGCCTGGATACTTACCTAAAAGGCTTTTGGACGCATGCAGAAGCGGCAGCCAGAAACATCTGGCAACACTGCGTGGGTTTTGATCAAGTTCAAAACGCAGAGCAATTTGTCCACTATATAGAACGCTGCCAAGTGGATACCACTTACTTTTTTAATGGCTCAAGCGGCGAACCGTTGGCAGAGCAACTTAAAGCTTTGTATTTACGCCAATGCTTTAGCGAGTTTGTCATTAAACAACAAGGGGCAAGCGCAGAAGCACTACACAAGGCTTTTAAGCAGTTTGTCGAAACCACTCAACCCGATACTCTGGCCGCCCCCACTTGGGCACCTGGCAAATCGACCTTGTAGGAGCCGACATGGATACGAACTATATTGATCTAGATGATGTGCAGGGCAACATTGTTAAAGGGTATGGCCGCTACGGTTACCCGTTTGCACGCTATGTTTTTTTTGAATTTACCAAGCCGCAAACCGGCCGTAACTTTTTAAAAACCTTGCTCCCATTAATCACCAATGCCGCCCCCTGGGAAGACCGCCAAGATTTGCCGCTGGCGACCACCAATATTGCCTTTAGTTATGAAGGCTTAAAACATCTAGGGCTACCGGTGGAATCCCTTCACAGTTTTCCCAATGAATTTTCAATGGGAATGAAAGCCCGCGCCACCATATTGGGCGACGACCAACAAAGTGCACCTAAACACTGGGACCCCATTTGGCACAACGACAAAGCCATTCATATGTTCTTATCTATTAACGCCAAAAATAAAGCCGCGTTGGAGGAACGCTATAACGAAATCCAAAAGCGCCTAGCGGATTATGCTTCCGGGGTGAAGCAATGTTTTGGCCACCGAGGTGAGGCCGGAGACAATCTAGGGTACCAGGATGCCTCTGCAGTGTTTGACGGCAACACACCAACGCCCAAGGAACATTTCGGTTACACAGACGGTATCTCGGACCCCTACTTTAAAGGCTGCGGCCTACACCCAGCCAATGTGGTCGGTGGCGGCAAGCCCACCCGTGGCAACCCCGCCACCGAAGAGGGTTGGACACCCTTGCAAACAGGCGAGTTTTTACTCGGCTATCGCGATGAAACCCACGAGCTGCCCGAGGCTCCTGCTCCCCGAATGTTATCTATGAACGGGACTTTTATGGTGTATCGGAAATTACACCAAAACGTGGGGGCTTTTAACGACTACATCAGCGAGATGGGCAAGGACTACCCGGGTGGAAAGAGTGTTCTCTCCGCCAAAATGGTTGGGCGCTGGAAAAACGGCGTACCTCTAACCACCTTTCCCGACGAGGCTGAAGCCAAAGCTTTTGGCGACAAGCTAGCGAGTGCACGCGCGGCCATGTATGCGGCCAAAACCGACGCCGAAAAACAAAAGGCCACCGAATACTTTGCCTCATTGCGCAAGCAACTCACCGCATTTAACTACAACGAGGACATCGACGGCAAAAAATGCCCCGTGAGCGCCCATATGCGCCGTGCCAACCCCCGAGGGGCTTTGGAATACGGCGTAAAAGACGCCTACGACACCCCCGGCGCACTGGTGGACCGGCGTCGTATTCTGCGCCGCGGATTACCCTACGGCAAAGTGACAGACCCTGCCGACAACAAAGGCGAGCATGGCATTGTTTTTATGGCACTCAATGCCAACATCAATCGTCAATTTGAATTTGTGCAGCAACAGTGGATGAATTACGGCAACGACTTTAAGCTGTCCAACGAAAAAGACCCACTGATTGGCAACCAAGACGGTACCGGTGCCATGACCATCCCAGGCACTGGCCCAGACAACCCCCCGTTTTTCTGCGCTAAATTGCCCCGGTTTGTCGAAACGCGCGGCGGAGAATACTTTTTTATCCCAAGCCTTACCGCCATACGCATGATCGCCAACGGCTTAATCGACCCCACTTGATCCCCTCAGCACTCTCAAGGCCCCAGCGCACGCCGCTTTGGGGCCAAGATCAACCCGGATTGCGAAGCCTTTGACAAGCCCCTTTGGGTCACTTATAGTGCGCGCCATCTTGACGAAGTTACTGCGGTTTAATTGCAGAACGCACAACTGTCAGACGTTACAAGATATGCCCAGGTGGTGAAATTGGTAGACACGCCAGCTTCAGGTGCTGGTGGCCTCACGGCCGTGGAGGTTCAAGTCCTCTCCTGGGCACCAAATTCTGCGAGATTCATTCGGCAGAATCCCCCTAATCGAAAGCACTTTACTGGAACCGGGACTTGAAGCAGGTTCACGAACGCAATTGCGTTGCAACGAGCGGCATAGCTGCGAAGCCCCAAAGGGGGCAAAACAGCCATCAGCTGTTTTGATTCACCCGCTCCTGGGCACCAAATTATGCGAGATTCATTCGGCTGAACTCCGTAATCGAGAGCACTTCATCAGCACCGACAACGTTAAGCTTGGGACACTTCGCGCTGGTAAGAAGTTTGGCCAATAACATAACCCATTGTTTTCGTAGAGAAATTATTGAGCATTCGCTTTCTATAATGAAATTTTTAGGCAAACTTCGCCCTTGGAAGTCTAAATCTGCAAAACCCATCCAAACCGTCGTCAAGTAGCAAAGGTTTACCTTAGTCTTCAGCTTGTTCAGAAAATACGTCATCGTATTCACACGCAGTTGCTTCCCAAGTGCTTAAAAGTGAAGCAGATGCGAGTCTATTCTGTTCACTAATACCCTCCTCAAGTTTGGCCAGCTTCTTCCCAGCCTTCTCCTGTCCATTTTGCATTGCCAGCGATAACCACATATGCGCATGTGGATGGCTGACTTTTGCGGTTGCCAGCCTCACAAGTTTTTGTCCGGGTGCTGGGGTTCTCGAAACTTCGCCCAAATAAATTCGGCCAAGTTCATACATGGCATCAGCATGGTTTGCGTGTGCTGCCTTGCACAGCCATTCGGTTGCCACTTGCGTGTCGAAGCCAAGCCCCATGCAGCAGTTGGCAAGCCCTAACTCGTATTGCGCTTGAACCTCTCCTGCTTCGGCTTTCTCTTCTAATTTTGCACGGGGAAGGCCTTTGACCGCGAGTGTTCCGCCATTGGTTGCAACAGCCACACAGCCAGTCAGAGAGGGGAAAAACAGCAATAATAAAATAGCGATTAATATTTTGGATTTAGGTGTAAGCATGTTGGCAACCTCCTTAATGTTGGTAGAGGTACTTTATGCTTCTAGCAGTGAGACCACATTTGCAGAACGTGACAACTCATTGGCAGATGACGACAAGCCGGAAGGATAGTGTTATAGGAGGATATGGGCGACAATCCTAAAGGGATTTGCGAAATTGGGCTGGGGTTTGGTTAGCCCAACGCTTAAAAGCGCGGTAGAAAGTACTGGAATCAGAGAAGCCGAGCAAGAACGCGGTTTCCGTGATGGAAATACGCTGATCCTTAAGATACTCCAGCGCGGCTAAATGCCGAGTTTCATCGAGTAGACTGGCAAAGGATGTGCCTTCTTCTTCCAACCGTCGTTGCAGGGTGCGAGCCGATACATGAAGCTGGTCGGCAACGCTGTCGATCGAAATGGTACCACTTTCCAACGAGGCGAAAATCTTATCCTGTATAAGGTGTTTCACATTCTGATTGCCCGGCAGGTTTTTAACCACCTCTTCGGCAATCGGGGTTAGGTAATTGAGCAAGTTGTTATCCGAGTTCTTGATGGGTAAATCCAGTAAATCCCGATCAAACACCAGCTTGGATTCCTTAGCACCATTAATCACCTTACAGCGGAAAATGCGCTCATATACCTCAGTATCCGTGGCTTTGCCTTGAAGGTGAACTTCGATTGGGTTCCAGTCCACACCGGTAAAGTGCCTGCCACGAATCAGCCAAAAACCGAGCGCTGCTTCAATAAGTGAAGCGCTCATCATCACATTGATTTTTCCATAACGACATCCAAAAGTTGCCTTATCGCCTTCAATTGTGAGTACAGGGGCCTCAAATTCCGCTGCAATGCTGCGGTAACGCGAAAAAATTTTGAATGCATCGCCCAGGTTTTTACTGTTCGCCAGCAGATAAGCGATGACCGTCGCTTTAACTTCCGTCATGGTCTCCACAACTTTCAGCCCGTAAGCGGGACCAAGAGAGTCTTCCAGGACTCGACGAATCGAGGTGAAGGCGGAAAAGGGCAGCCTGCCGTCGGGGTCAGTCAAACTTTCCACTGCCATCCCGGACGCCTGAATGAGTTCTCCTTTGTCCACCCCCATCTTTACGGCCGCCTCCACATAAGATGAGAAGACAGCAGAAGACACAGTCGGCTCTAATTTGCCCAGTATTCGCATAAATAGTCAACCGTGGTTTGCCAAAGCATTGTCGTTATTTGCCAATAATGTGTCGTTCATAGCCAATGGGTGTTTAGAGACGTTAGCGTATCTTATGCATCAATAGATTGGAATGGCAAAGCGATGCTTACTTTTTCTCACGATAAACTACCTGCTGAACTCGAAGGCTGGCTCAAACACCCAGTGATGCGCGCGTTAGATACAGCGTCGGTTCGCCAAAACAGGGTGGCACGAGGTGTAATTTCCACCTCAATCCGTCATCAGGAGTTAGACGGCGTAAACAGCGAAATGGCTTATCAATGGTTCAAATACTTTTGCTACCAACATTTGCGTTTGGCGAATGGTGAAAGAATATCAGCATTTAGTCTGTGGCACCCGAAAGACCACATCAGTTTCGAAATTCTGAATCACTCTTTGTCGGGTGAGATTGGACTCGCAAGAGGTGCCAGCGCTTTGGTCGTCGAGAAGCACGGTGACAATATATTGTGCAATGGCAAAGTAAAAATTATTGATTTAAGCAAAAAACGGTTTTCCGTAAAACATCATGGTTTGCTGTATCAAAACAGTTTTGTTTACGACGAATTTTTCGACACTGATAACGGATTGCAAATGATCTCTAACTTGGTGAAAGTAGAGGGTAGATTTCAACATGAAGCGGATTGCTGCGCTGATTCTGAAATAAGCCTTGAAATTCAAGCCTGGATTGAGCATAAGATTGAGGAAGTGGGTAACCTGCAAATTATTCTACCCAGCTTGATTCGAAACTCCTGCCTGAATCTCAGCTAGGTGATTTTCAGATAAAGAGTAGCGTTTCATTAGCAGCGCGCTCGCCAGCATAAATACAGCGGGAAGCACGCTAAAACAGACGTAGATAGCTCGGATTGCGCTTGTCGGTTGGTATATATTTTCGGAATCAGAAGATTCCATATATCCACTAAGGCCGAGAACCAGGCCGACCAAAGCAATACCCAAAGCGGTCGAGCTTTTCTCAGCGAAAGAAAATATTCCAGCCAGCAAGCATTTTCGATTGGTGCCCGACATCTTCATGTCGTAGTCAATGGTATCTGGCAGCATGGATTGGCCCATCACAATAATGCCGCCAAAACATGCACCAATAAGAGACGCTCTGAAGATAAACAAAGCAATACTTTCTTCTGATGAGCTGAGTAACCAGGTTAAGTTGATACAGGCTAGCGCAAGGCAAATGTAAACAAAGAGCGTGTGCTTGGCAAAGGTTTTGCCTAGTTTAAGCCAGACAGGTTGAAACAAAATCACGCAGACAAAAAAGCACAGATAAAACAGGGCGATGAAGCGGTCTGACCTGCCCAATACATATTGAGTGAAGTAGGCTCCCGAAGCACTCAATACAGCAACACCCGTAAAAAAGACAAATTTGGAACAGACCAAGACACAAAAATGCTGATTGTTCTTCACCAAACTGAGTTTGAATGTAAAGGATGTTTGATCGGGAGCTGAGGAAATCTTGGATACCCTCTGTCGGCTAGCAAGATAAGCAAACAGTAGAAAGATCAAAATGAACGGTGCAATCACCAAAGACATGGATTCATGACCAACTTGAGTGCGGCCAAATTTAAATAGCAACAAAGGTGCGAGCAAGCCACCAATAAGACCGCCAACAGCAATGCCGATGGCGCGAAACGACAGCAAGAAATTACGCTGGTGGTAATGCTCAGCTAGATCGACGGACATGGATAAGTACGGCACGCTGAATATCGTGTAAGCCGTGGCAAAAAACAACAGCGTGAACGTCATGTAACAAAGCGTCAGTAGGTTGTTTGAAAAATCCGGCACGTTGAAAACCAACAGGTATGCTACTGGGCAGGTTATCGCACCGAGTAGGATAAACAGACTGAAATTGTTGGAGTGCAAGGAACGGTGATCCGCAATACGCCCCATTAAGGGGTCTGTAATTGCGTCATAGATTTTGGAAACAGCAAAAATTAAGCCCGCTGCAGTGGCGGCAATATCCAGGTAATCGGTCATGAACCTCAAGATTAAGGTTCTCGACAAATTCATGGTGGCCATGCCGGCACTGCCCATGCCCCAGCACATAAAGATTAAGGTAGTCGTATTTATTAATTTCATTAATTCAACGTTTTACCATTTTATTTTGCAAACAATTTAGGAGCAAAACAGATGAGCAGGAAACTATTGAGCACGAGTATAGTGATTTTCGTATTGAGTCTAAACGCTTGTTCGGACAAAGATCAAGCTGCAATCGAAAAAGTTGTACGCCCGGTCCGCACTGTGACAGTGACATTACAAAATGAAATCGGTGGCCGCGAATTTTCCGGCGTAGTGGATGCAGATCGCAAAGTGGATCTGGCCTTCCGTGTGGGTGGGTCATTGAAGGAGATACCCGTTCTTCAAGGGGACAGGGTTAAGCAAGACCAAATATTGGCACAACTCGACCAAACCGATTTCGAGATTCAGGTTAAAGCACAGCAGGCGGAATACGATCGAGCCAAAGCCGAATATGAGCGTGCGAAGACTTTGGTCGAGCGCCAATTGATTGCCCAGGCTGATTTCGAAAAAATTGAAGCTCAGTACTTCGTGTCTGAAGCGCAACTGGAAAAATCCAAACAAGATCTCGCCTATACCACCATCAGGGCTCCGTTTGAGGGTTACATTGCCAGCCGCTATGTCGACAACTTCTCTGAAGTCTCGGCGCGTACACCTATCGTCACCTTAATGGATTTAAGTTCTCTCGTTATCACCATTGAAGTCCCCGAAAGCGTCATGATCAAAGCTCAGCGTGAAAATATACGCCCGGATCTTTACGCCACATTCGAAGGCCACGAAGCGAGCCAGTTTCCGCTTAGTATTAAAGAAATTGCAGCCCAGCCCAATGCGGGTACCCAAACCTACCCGGTGATCTTGAGTTTGCCGCCCATCACAACACTCAATATTTTACCGGGCATGTCTGCGGTGGTGGGGGTGCGCCCTTTTGAAAAAGAGTCTGGCGCTCTGCACGTGGCGTATTTGCCCCCTCAATCCGTTCTGGAGGACAGTGATGGCCGCTATGTATATGTTGCCGTCCCGCAAGATGAGACGCAGGTCGAAGGCCGCGCAACCATCGCAAGAAAAAATGTCGAGGTTGGCGATATCTCACCGTATGGCATTGAAATCACGCACGGCTTGGCCGAAGGCGATGAAGTCGTCACCGCAGGCATGAGCCAAATCACCCCCGACATGCATGTCGCACTCATGGCAAAAAATTAAGGACTGCATCATGAACCTGACTAAGTTCTCTTTAGAAAATAATCGCACGGCCTTTGTATTGTTAGGCGTGTTGTTGTTTGCGGGCTTTATGGCATTTCAATCCATGCCCAGAGCTTACGACCCCGGCTTTACCATTCGTGCAGCACAGGTCGTCACCCAATTTCCTGGTGCAAGCTCAGAGCGAGTTGAACAATTGGTGACCGACAAAATAGAAGAAGCCATTCAGGAAATGCCCGAGCTGGATTTTGTGACCAGTGAATCGCGCGCGGGTGTGTCCATCGTTGTGGTCAACATCAAAGAAAGCTACAAAAACATGCGCCCCATTTGGGATTCTCTGCGGCGCAAAGTCGATGGCGTAACACCAGACTTGCCCGAAGGCATTGTCGGCCCCTTTGTGAACGACGAATTTGGTGATGTCTTCGGTATTGTTCTCACCATTACCGGTGAAGGCTTTAGCTATGCCGAGCTGGAACAAATCGCCGAGGATTCGCGCCGTGAATACTTGCGCATTGGCGATGCCGCCAAAGTTGATATTTTCGGCGCACAGGAAGAGCGCGTATTTATTGATTACGACAACGCGCGCCTTTCAGAACTTAACATTTCACCCTATCAACTCTCTCAAATGCTCGATTCCAGAAACATCGTGTCACCCGGTGGCGCCATCACCCTGGGGCCAGAGCGCATCATGCTGGAAGCGACCGGTAATTTTGAATCGGTGGAGGATATACGTAATACGGTAATTCGCATTCCCAACTCCCAAACCTTGGTACTGCTAAAAGACATTGCGAATGTCTATCGTGCTTACATCGATCCAGCCCAGTACAAAGTAAATTCCAGTGGTCAACCCGCTTTGGCATTAGCGATTTCTATGCGAGAGGGTGGAAACAACATTACCTTGGGCGATGAAGTCCTAAAAATCACCCAGCGTTTACAAAACGCCTACCCCATTGGCGTTGATTTTAACGTGATCAATTTTTCCCCCGAAGAAGTCGACATCAAAGTGAAAAGCTTTGTTTCTAATTTGTTGCAGGCCATCGCCGTCGTCACCTTGGTGATGCTATTCAGCTTAGGCATGCGAACCGGTTTAATTGTCGCTGCGCTGATTCCGTTTAGCATGCTCATTGCCTTATTAGTGATGGATGTGTTTTCCATTGGGCTCGATCAGATTTCCCTGGCGGCATTAATTATTGCGTTGGGCATGTTGGTGGATAACGGCATCGTCATGTCAGAAAGCATCATGGTGCAAATGTCAGAAGGCAAAAATAAACCGGAAGCGGCCATCACCTCGGCCAATGAACTAAAAATTCCCCTATTAACGTCCTCTTTAACCACTGCCGCCGCTTTTTTGCCAATTTATTTGGCGGAGTCCAGTACCGGTGAATTTACTGCTTCATTGTTTAAAGTTGTCACGATCACGCTATTGGTTTCCTGGGTTCTGTCCATGACCATTATTCCGTTATTGTGTGTGTTGTTTTTAAAGGTCAAAGAATCGAAGCAGGAATTCAACAGCACATTTTATAATTCCTATCGCAGTGTGTTAGCACTGTTAATTAAATTTCGTTACCTATCACTGATCGTGGTCGTCGCGCTCTTTGTGCTATCACTTCAAGGCCTGAGATACGTGCCCAATATTTTCTTTCCTCCTTCGGATCGTACCTACTTCAAAGTGGAGCTGGAATTACCGCAAGGCCGCTCTCTGCAAAACATGGAGCAGGTGGTGGCAGGAGTGGAAACCTTTGTGACGGAAGAGTTAGCACAGCAGGTGAATGACACTCCGGCCGTCACCGATTGGATATCCTACATTGGCAATGGCGGAGCGCGTTTTGTATTAACCCACACACCTAAACCCAATTCCCCCAGTTACGCGCTCATGGTAATTAATACCACTTCTGCCGAAGTGATTGATGGCGCCATGGAAAAAATCGAAGATTTTGTCAGAGACAACTACCCGGATGCTGTTGCCAAATTGAAAAAAATCGAAACCGGTGCGCCTATTGATAACCCCGTGGAGTTTCGCATTTCCGGGAAAGATTCGGATCGCTTATTTGCCATCGTGCGTGATTTAAAACAGGAAATGAATCGCAATCCAAATTTAAAAAATGTCACGGACAATTGGGGCATTCGCTCTAAAAAGTTATTGGTGAACATCGATCAAGCCCGTGCCTTGCGCGCCGGAGTGAGCAGTGAAGACATTGCGATGTCACTGCAAACGGGAATGGCGGGCGTGCAGCTCACGCAATATCGCGAAGGTTCCGACATTATTCCTGTTACTTTGCGGTCTGAAGCAGCATTGGCAAGTGACATTACCAAATTGGAAGGCCTGTCGGTCTACGCGCAATCTTCCGGAATCAGCGTTCCTTTGGAGCAAGTGGCCCATATTGATGTCGTCTGGGAACCGGGAAAAATCCTGCGCCGTGATCGCGTCAAAACCGTGACCGTAGGCGCGCAATTGGTGGGCGATTACACCGCCGCCGAAGGCTTTACGCAACTACAAGCCTGGTTAGAGGCCGAGTCCAAAAATTGGGATTTGGGCTATCGCTATGACTTAGGGGGTGAAGCGGAATCCTCCGCCAAAGCCAACCAATCCATTATGGATAAATTACCCATCGCCGCACTGATTATCGTGATCTTGTTGGTGGGCCAATTTAACTCTGTACGCAAAGCCAGCATCGTGTTACTCACCATACCCCTGGGCATGATTGGCGTCATTGTCGGCTTATTGGTGCTGCGTTCCTTTATGGGTTTTATGACCCTGCTCGGGATTATTTCCCTGGCTGGCATCGTGATTAACAATGCCATAGTCTTGCTGGAAAGAATTCAACTGGAAATCGATGAGTTCAAACGCACACCCTTTGAAGCAGTGCTCGAAGCCGCACAACGTCGCGCTCGCCCGATCCTACTCACCACCGCCACCACCGTACTGGGCTTAATTCCCCTGTATTTGGGCGGCGGCGAAATGTGGGAACCGATGGCCGTGTCCATTATGTGCGGTTTATTGTTCGCAACCTTGCTGACATTGCTCGTCGTGCCCGTATTGTACTCCATACTGTTCAGAGTAAAGCTTAACTAGGGAACCTCTGAGAAATGGCCGATTTTCCCTGTGGCGGCGTTAGCTCCGCACTCAAGTCCTCATTTACTCCATGTAAACTGCGGCTTTCCGTGCGGTGCTGCCTGCCCACAGAAAAAATATACTCATTTTTAAGAGGTTCCATAGCAAAAAACGCCCGGTGAATTTCACGGCAGAAATAGGATTTTACGATGACTCTTTATGAATTACTCGATCTCAACATCAGCGCAGGGACGCGTATTGATGTGCAGCTCAGCATTTTTATCACCGTGCATCTGGCGATCTTCGGTGGAATTATTTACGTCGATCGCCCCCTGCGCCACAATGAAAAAATTGCCAGCTTAATTATTTACACTATTTTTGCGTTTTTGAATTATCGCATTCTGCAAAATCAACTGGTGCTCTCCGTCAGTTTGGTGAATGAAATTGCTAAGTTGGCGGATGATCCATGCTGCCTTAACAATGGCACGGTGAAATATTTTTCTGGCCAGATTCATTCTGGCTTTCATACCCTCAAAGAAGCTTTCCTAATTATTGGCCATATCGTTTTTTACATTATTGTGTTGTTATCCATCTTATTCGATAAAGCCTTGTCTAAAATGGGTAGCCCGACTACCCATTAGCCAAAAGGATTCCCAAGTAAAACGGAGCCAGAGTATGAATATGAACGCCATTAAAGAACATCGCTTCGCCTTGGTATTCTTCGTCATCATTCTGGTCTTTTTTCTCGGTTCCTCCGGCAATCGCTGGTACTCGGGAAATTGGATGGAGCCTGCGAGTATCACCATTGTGAACGTGCTTTTGTTCGGAGTGATGTTCGGTGTCGCGAAAAGCCGCATCGAAAAAGGCCTATTGGGATTCGCCTTTGCTGGCTTGCTCATCTTAATTGCTTTGCTTCATGCGACTTCTATTGATATTCCTCACTACGTCCCCAATGCCTTGACCCTCATGTTTCTCTCCATGTGCTGCTGGATTGTTTTGCGATTTCTCGCCGGGCAAAGCCAGGTATCGAGCGACACCTTGTTTGGCGCACTCTGTGGCTACGCCATTATCATCATGGTATTTGCCGCCATCTACGTCCTGCTAGATTCCGTCCATCCGGGTTCATTTCACATTGCACAAGGCTTGCAAGCCGCCAATGACCACATCAGCATTGCCGAATCGTCTAACGCACTGTATTTTAGCGTAGTGACCATCACCACTCTGGGCTATGGCGATATTAGCCCAGTAAGCCAGGCAGCCCGCTTGTTTCCGTCATTTGAGGCCTTTGTGGGGCAGTTGTATTTGGCGATATTGATCGCCAGGCTGGTGGGCTTGCATCTTTTGGGTTCCGGGAACTCAGTTAATTAGTCTGGTAACGACCCAAAGCGGACATTCCTTCCGAGTAATTTGATCCTGAAAAATTCATCATTTGGCCCGTTCAATAGGAGATTAATATGACAGATATAATAAGAAATGGGTAAAAATCAACTTAAATATGAAATCGTAGATGTAAACTTTGTTCATTCTCCTGAATTGAATGAAGATGGTGCTTTATTAAGTTTTGATATTTCAAATGACATTGATAGCAAATTATTGTTTGCATTCGTTATCCCAGGGAACGACGGGCAATGGGTGCTTAGAAAGATGCATTGGGTTGATGGAGTGCAACCTGTTGACGAAATGAAATTCGCTCAGTTCATAGTTAACACTTCAGCAAAAATATTAACGACTACAAATCTATGGTCTGGGGCGCAAACACAATCAGGTGCAAAAATGTTTTTAAATCAAGAACGAGTCCCTGATGAAAATATTGGAACAAATTCAATATCCAACCGATTTAATATGCTAGAAGCAAAGTACCCTCCTTGGGAAGAGCTATGGATGCGTATCGAAAACAGGGTGCAAAATGATGTATATTTTCGAGTGCATGGTTTTAGCAAGCATCAAGTCCTAGAGGGAATCAAAGAACTTAAACGCGTATTTCCGTGGGAATGGGTTAAGGCAAGATATCGTGAAGGTCCGTTTGCAAGCACCCCCCCTCTTATGAGTGATGGATTCCCCCCTGAAGGTCATAAAGCTTGGTTTCCAGCCTACCATTTAGCTAGAACTGCTCTTGGTTCGATTTGTGTTGATCCTGGATGGAATTACTTACTTGAAATTGGACTGTCCATTCAGGAATTAAGTAATTTTGAAAAGATTAATGTGCTTACGGACAAGCTAACAAACAGTCCGGGCACACAACATCATTTATGTTTTGCCGCTGAGTTATATAGAAAAGGATATTTGATAGGTCTTGAGCCTTCAACTGGGTCGGGTAATGCCAGCAATGATCTTTTAGCGAAAGTTAATGATGATCAGTTTTCAATTGAAGTAAAAGAATTTACGTCAAATAACTCAGTTAAGAAACTCCGGAAGGAGCTTGCGGATAAAAACCGAAAGCTACCAAAGAATACAATTGAATCGATTGTATTTCATATCGTTTTAAGGGAAGAAGGCGACAGAGATGTAGCTAAGGAACAAGCATTTCTTCGTGATGTGCAATCAATAAGAACAGAAATGCCTGAACTTATAAGCGCAATAGTGGTTGGAACGAGATTTGTCGATGCTTGTGGAGGAAGAGTTAAAAGGGAAACCAAGGATATACTGATCAACGAGAAAGCAAAAAACTACTCCAAGGCAGATAGTTTAAAGCAATTGTTTGAAAATAACTTTGACGAAATAACATACCCAGCTCACGGCATAGGAACCTTTTTTTATGCCGCGAAGCAATTCGAGCCAGACTTAAGAAAAAACAGATCTGATCAAGCCGAAGACTAGAAAGATGCTAAACGTCCGCGTATGGCCGAAAGCAGCCATATCCTTAACGACGCCATGCGAAGGTTAAACTCCCATACCTCGATACCGCTTCTGGTGCTTCTTCAAATACATGTGAATTCTCCAGCGCAAATGATACTGAGTAATCTTTCCAGGAATAGGTTGCACCCAGTGATAGCGAAAACTGTGAATGATCCAGGTCAGCTGAAGGGCTATCATCCCTAAAAGTATTGCCGTCGATAAATATTTGCCTTGCCAAATATTTTGCGCGTAGACCAACGTAAGCAAACCAGCCGCCGCCAACGGCAATAGGATTGCTTGTTCGGTTGCTGTGCAAGCTTGGAGTAACATAGGTATATCGAAGGTTCTGGCCGAAGCGCAAAAACACACTAGAAGAAACTGAGGTTTCTATAGTGCCTATACTGAGGTCCGTCAAAAAGACAAAGTCAGCGTTTTGCGCTGTTTCCCCCAACCATTTTCTCCAAATTCGTCCTCGATCAAACTGAAAAACTAATTCATTTTTCAATTGATAAACCCAGCCCATGGGTTCTTGGCCATCTATGATTTCGTGTACAATTTTTTGCGATTGTTCGGCCATTGAGGCGGGGCCGACGATGCCAATAGTAAAACCAAATTTGTCGGCTACATTTTCATGCCCACTTATGTGCGTATTACTGAGAAACAACATACCGGAATAAGGGATGTCGTTAGGATCGGGTTGTTCTACGGTAATATCTTCTGGCGTCATCATTGTTTGACCGAGGGTATAGCTGTTAATCGAAAAATCGGCGTCACTTGCAATGAATTTTGAAAAATGTCGCATTAAAAATCCATGAGAAGGCGAATTTTTTCCTGCGCCTACCTCATGTTGCGCGATATAAAGGCCGTTGGTGTAACCGTCATCCTGACCAATGAAGACATCGTTGTCCAAAGTCATCGACCGCCATTGCTCTGCCTGGCTCGCAAAAGAAAAAACAGAAAAAATTAAGGCGAAAGTTAACCTATACATATCTTTATCCCTAATTTTATTTGTCCTTTCTGCGAAGAATCATTATCGGGTTCATTCAACTAGAACTATGAATGTCGATTAGTCTTTAAAGCGGCGAACTTTCTCCAACACATCATGCCACGACCAAAGTAAGGTTAATTTAGTTATTGAGCCTTCCAGTTCAAAGGCGTTTTCCTGTTCCGATAAGGTTTGCATATGGGTTAGGTTTAAACGCAAATTGGGGTTTATTTCAAAGCCAAAGGTGAAACCCAGCATATCGGTATCAATGCCTTCGGTTTCTCGAATCGTTGAATTGCCTGTGGCATCCAGCAAGGTTTCTTCACCGCCTTTTAGCAAGGTGTAGTCCAGCGATATAAATGCACTTTCTGTAACGTCTCGGGTTAAATGCACTTCCAGCCCGAACATAGAATCTTGTTCGATCGAGCCGCCTTGAGCGTCGTCATTATCGCCAAATACGATTAAGCTCGGCATGACTTCCAATGTGGTTCTATTACCTGGCACCCAAGCCGTAAGTGATTTTACGATGGGCAGGGACAAGCGCGTTTTCCATTGATTGGAACCTATATTTAAGGTCTCGTCGCTGTCGTATTGGCCAATAGGGGCGGTGACGTTAACGCCGAGAAAGACGGAAAGGCCTGTGTCATGGCGTAAAAACTCTTTGGCTTTCATACCCGGCGATCCAAAAATATTGATGGTTGCGCCCAGGGTTGGGTCGCCAAAGCCATTGGTGTAGGTATCCTGCGTACTTACGGGTAATAGCGATGAGGTTTTGGTGGTAGCCATAGGTACCGATAGTTGCCAATTTACCTGCCGCCCGAGAATGGGTTGAATGCGGGTGTAGGTCATCAAAAACAATTCGCTTTCGATATCAATATCCGGTTGTATTGCACTCCAATTCGACCAGCTGGCATTCGCTGTGCCCTCAATGTGGTGCACGCCAATAATATTGGTATTTTTGGGGAGTGACCAATACACGCGCGCACCATCAAATTGTGCATACGAAAACGTTGAAAAAGTTGCAGATAACAATCCTAATAAAATTAATGTTGTACGTTTCATTTTTTACTCCTTATCACTCGCGGCATTGGGGTTCGACCAGTTAACTTCCTGGCCTCGGGGCCATTCGGGCGAATCAACGGGTGGGCGTGGTGGCAGATTTTCTTCTAAGCCGTCGTAAATAGTTCTGTCTGGAATAATGACGTTATTGGCTTGGGCATAATCATCGAACGCTTTAATCAGCCGAGCGCGAATTTTTGGATGTTGGGCCGAAAGATCATGCAATTCGGCGGGGTCTTTTTTCAGGTTAAATAGTTGCCATTCATCCGTACCAAAGGGGGCATGCATCCAAGTAACTTTCCAATCGCCTTGACGATAGGCGCGGCCACCAAACATTTCTGTTGCGTAAAATTGCTCTAAACCTTGTTCTTTGCTGTTGTCGCCAGTAAATAAGGCGGCGCGCGATCGTCCAAGTAAGGTGTCGTCTTGGCTGTCAGTCAGTAGCGATGTTGGCGCGATGCCTGCGAGGTCCAACACCGTAGGTGCAAGATCGCTGACATGAATAATGGATTGGTGATTGATTTCACCGGCATGTTTGGAGGCTTTGTGCCACACAACAAGCGGTGAACGCAGCCCGCCTTCAAAGGCCGTGAGTTTATAGCCGGAAAATGGCGTGGCAGAGACTTGTGCCCAAGGCGCCGCTTGCGCAACAAATCCGGTTTTTCTGCCCCAGGATTCAAAATTGGTTTCGTAATCTGTGGCGTAGAAATTAGAGGCCATAATGACACCGGCACCGCGTTTGGCTTGTTGGATCGGGTCGTTAGGGTTTGGGCCGTTATCCGAAAAGAAAATAATGTAGGTGTTGTCCAAAATGCCTTTGTCATCGAGATAAGAAACGAGGCGGCCAATTTCCTTATCCATGTATTCCACCATGGCGGCGTAAATTTCCATGCGGCGCGCCTGAGTGACTTGCGCCACGCCGGTTAAGCTGTCGAACTCTGGCACGTACCATAAGCGCGGCGCGTTTTGAGTGTGCGCCGGTACAATACCCAATTCTTTCATTCGAGCCAAACGCTCTTCACGAATAACATCCCAGCCTTTGTCGTATTTGGCTTTGTATTTTCTCAACCAATCATCGGGCACTTGCAAAGGGTCGTGCGGGGCTTGAAAAGCGAGGTGACCAAAGAAGGGTTTGCCTTCTTTAAGATCTTGGTCGATAAATTCAATCAGGTGATCGGTAAACGATTTAGACGAGTAATGATCGCGCGGTAATTTTTTTAGGTACTGGTCATTTAACGTGTATTCAGACTCTTCATTATCGGTATTGGCACCGGTCATCTTGAAGTGGCTGCCAGCGCCGTTGAGAATTGAAAATGATTTATCGAATCCACGGCCATGAGGAATGGTTTTCGGTGAATGGCCCAGATGCCATTTGCCCGCCATATAGGTGTTGTAGCCGTTTTTTTGAAACACTTCGGCTATGGTGGGGTATTCGGTGCTAAGTACACCTTCATAACCTTTTACACCCAGCTGGTTGGGTGCGGTTTTCTCATGCATATTGCCAAGCCCAACAACGTGGTTATCCCTGCCAGTAAGCAGCATGCTGCGGGTGGGTGAACAACTGGCCGCCACATAAAAATTGGTGTATCGCATCCCTTCAAAAGCGAGCTTGTCGATATTGGGCGTTTCGATCTCACCGCCAAAGCTACCCACATCAGAAAAGCCCAGATCGTCGGCAACGATGACAATAATATTCGGTTCTTTCGACTGAGCTGGCTGCGCGCTCGCTACCACATTAACTGCGAGCAACAAGCACGCGCACAACAGCGACGTTAAGGTGGAACGTGATACTGATGTTGATAAGGGTTTGTCGGGTTTCATGATTCATCTCCTTGGTGGGCTGGCCAAAACATTCGTTTAAAGAAACAGTTTTCTTGGAGCGTCATAGTAGGTTTTGAACGGCTCAAGGAAATTGGCAGCGAGCGCCAAAGTTATTGCTTTTCACGACATGGATGTGGAGCTTGAGGAATGGATATAGGATGGGTGAACGAATGGATAAGTTCAGAAAGACAAATACCAATGCAATAGGCAAAAGCCTAGCCGAAAAGGGGCGTCTGCCGAAGAGGTCTGAAATTGGCAGGGGTTGGTCCTGCCCAGCGCATGAATGCACGATAAAAAATGCGGGGTTCCGAAAGCCAAGAGTGTAGGCAACTTCAGCAAGACAACGCTGGTACTCTTGAGCAAATATTCAGCATGTCTACGAGGGACTTCATCCACAAAACCCCAAATTTTTATTTTCCTGATCCAACCGCCGTTGCAGTATACGGGTGGACATCGCTAGAGATTTTCCGACCCACGATTAGTAATATCCATCAATGGACCTATTCTTTAAAAATATTATGTAATCCAGGATATTAGGAATGACAAATTATGGGGATAACGGTCGGCATCACTGTCAACTTATAGGTCCAACCGAGGATCACGGAGTTAAATGACCAATAGTTATGGCATGCAAATCATCCTTCGGTGTCATCTTGTGGGTAATATAGGTTGACAATTTATGGGTTACCCGACACGACAGGGTCGGCTTTTTTATGTGCGGAGCCTTAACAACAGTCGGGACTTTCGGTCGACTGCGTATGAAGCAGTGCCTCATGAACGCTTGCCTCACCCTAACTTGAATACTACTCATATGAAAATTGAATTAGCCACGCTTAGGGTGCTGAAATTGAAGCGTGCGCCATTCACTAAACCGCTTCGCAACCCCTTAACCAATAAGAGCAAATCAAACAGCTTGTACAAATTTTGCACTCCACCTACCCCAGCCGCTCGCCTACAACGCACGTAGGACCTTTGTCCATGGCTGTTTCATGCAGGGTGTCGCATTATTTGTATGCGGCTTTTGATAGGCTTTCGCGCGTCGCATCTGGGGAAGTGATCAAACGTCATGCTAACGCAATCCGAACAACGCATATTAAGAAAAAAGCTACAGGAGTATAACGGGCGGGTGGAGCATCTGTACTTGGATGCTAATGGCCGGGTATGCGTGGGCGTGTCACACGTGCTGACCAGTCTTGAAGAGGCGCTAACCATCTCGTTTGTTAATCGCCAAGGCCTTAAAGCCGGCGCCGCAGAAATTACAGCGGATTTTGAAGCGATAAAACCGCTGACCCCCGGTCGGATTCCCTCTTTTTACAAGCGCCACGTGGAGTTGACGCTGCCACCCAGCGAAATCGACCGCTTAACCAATGAGTCGCTGGCGCAGTACTACTGTGACCTTGGAGCCATGTACCCAGGGTTTGATGCCTTCCCTTCCGATGCGAAGTTGGCTTTGTGCGACATGATATTCAGCATGGGGGCTGCTGACCTCAGTGATTGGATTACCTTTAACGAATGTGTACGTGCGCAAAATTGGCAAAAGGCCGCGCTGGATTCTGCCCGTGGGTTTCCGGTGACAGCGGTGCGTAATATCTACGTGCAAGGGCTGTTTGAACGCGCCCACCGCGCCAGTAAAACAGCCGCTGTCGCAGAGGCCTAGATTTGTCAGGCCAATTTGGCTAACGGTTTACCCATCATAGACGCACTATTGTTACTCACCTTGAGAGGGCCAGAGGCCATTTCCGCTGTACAACATAGCTTTGCCGTACACCTCATCCTCGAGGATGGACAGGCTTTAAGCACCACAACCGCTGCAATCACCTTCTCAAACGGTCAACCTTGCTTTGCGCCGGCAAAGCGGTACAAAACATGAAACCCACCTTATGCTCACGAAGCCATCAGTGAGCTTAGGCAGAAACACCTTAACGCGCTTTTAACCTTGTGCCACCGTTCTCAGTTTTGCGGTTGAATAGGCAAATGATTAAGCAAAGATTGAGTGAACGCCTACGCTAAAGAAATACCGTCTTAAAGAGCAGTAATAGATGCGTTTCTTCAGCACCCCTATTTGGCTAGTCCTGGCGTGTGTCGTTGCCGGTTGTGACAGTGGTGGCTCGTCGAACGACAGCGTAACGCCACAATCCTCATCATCTTCAAGCAGCAGCTCCAGTAGTGGCGCAGGCCTTTCAAGTAGCAGCAGCTCTAGTGGCGGCTCAGGCAGTGCATCTGGCAGCCACTATGCTGGCGAAAACTGCATGTCGGGCGGCTGCCATGATGGCACGTCAACCGCTGAGGCTTTTACTGTGGGAGGTACTGTTTATCGCTCGGGTGGTGGTGCCAACACCAACGCGGAAATCCGCTTGTATATTCACAACACCAACACGCTTTCTATCAGTTTAATGACCGATGCCAGTGGTAATTTTTATACAACTGATGCGGTTGACGGCCTAAGTGATAGCAGTGGGCAATTGGTGACAGGCGTGGATGTGGAAGTACACGGCAACAACGGTATTTCCACCATGCCTGGGCTTGTGACCAACGGCGCGTGCAACAGTTGCCACGGACAAAGTAACGGTGTTATTCGCGCAAACTAACGTGCTAGAGGGCTTCCGTAGCAGAGGTTTTTAAACTGGAGGACAGAACTTCAAATTTTGGTGTGTGTGTAAGGGTGTCGATGACGCGCCGCAGCCCAATCGGAGGTGCCACCAATTTTCGAATTTTAAGATCTAACCACCCGCCGCTACTGGTCACAATTGCCGCTGGCGTACCATCCTCTAAATAGAATGCGTTTTGAAACCGAAAACGACTGCCGTCTTCGGCGCTACCATCTAACATCAACGTAACACGAAAGGTTTTGAGTAGATGTATTTCCCGGTAGTATTCTATTTGGTCTTTTTGCACCACCGGGCCGATATTGAATTGCATAAATTCTTTCGCGGTATACCCATTTTCAGCGAAAAATAGCATTCGCACATCCGCAGAGCGGTCTAAAAAAGCAGTATTGCGCATATGGGCGTTGTAATCCATATCGCTCCAACCCGCCATCATGGTTTTTTCAAACATGGTGCACCCCCGCGTTTTTTGTTGTCCGGCACGTTCCAGCATTCTACGCGATTATCGGCTTTTGCACATCAGTCATCAAAGCAACAATTTTGTCGATTTTTAATTCGACTGAAAACCTAGTAGCGCCACACGATCGGAATAGAATCCAAATAAAATAGATACCGCTTCGTTCTGTAGGTTTTGGGTGGCATTATTCTAATGTGGAGGAGCGGTTGTTTTCAGATGAACCGCCCTGAATACTTATCGACTGAGAAACCAATAAAAGCCCTTAAAAACCGATATGATTCATACATTGGCAGCCGCATTTTTAAGGCCGTAATATTACAAAAAGGCAATCTATTTTATTGCCAGGGTAATAGCCTTCAAGAACAGCAGTTTTTGATGTCAAACACGCCTATTTTAATCGCACGCGCCCAGCACCTCATAGATGCTTTTGTCGCTTAACACTTCCATACTGTCACCTTGGCACGCCAAGAAGTTCGTTCTTTATCCCAATAAGTCACTATGCTCACAGGTAGGCTCTATCAACTGGAACACACCGACTTGTCTTGACGCATCAACCACACACCAACAGTCGCCTTAAAAGCGTATACTTGGCTCAAATTGATGTGTCAAAAGGAGACAAAATGAAACGATGCCATATTTTATTCATCGGCTTGGCGCTTACGGCCCTATCAGCCTGCCAAACCTCAAACAAAAAAATCGTGGACGACGCCAAGCTGAATGCCGTACTCGAGGCACAAAGCGACGACCATCAATCACGCTACGCGGCGCGTCACCCCAAAGAAACTTTAACGTTTATGGGTATAGCGCCGGGTGACACAGTGGTTGAAATCATGCCCGGCGGCGGTTGGTACAGTAGTATTTTAGGGCCCTACATTGGGCCAGAGGGGGCTTTGATTGGGGTGGACTATTCACTGGCCATGATGCGTCACTTTGATTGGGTTACCGATAGCTTTATTGAAAACCGCAAAAACTGGGGCAATGAGTGGAAAGCCAAAGGCCGTGATTGGCCGGGGGCACCCGTTGCCAAATTGGAAGCTTATACACTGGCGGACGTTCCTGCATCATTGAATGGCAAGGTGGATTCGGTATTATTTTTTCGCGCCCTACACAACCTTTCGCGCTTTGAATCAAAGGGCGGCTATCGCACCAAAGCCCTAGCACGCACGTTTGACCTGTTAAAACCGGGCGGCACCGTGGGTATTGTGCAGCATCAAGTGGATGAATCACGCAACTCCGACTGGGCGGATGGATCAAAAGGCTATTTGAAAAAATCTGACGTAATCGCCTGGATGGCGGATGCCGGTTTTGAATTTGTGGCCGCAAGCCCCATTAACCAAAACCCCAAAGACACCCCCACTATGGATGAGATTGTGTGGCGTTTGGCACCAAGCTTTTATACCAGCCAAGACAACCCCACGCTCAAGGCTGAATACGCCAAAATTGGCGAATCCAACCGCATGACATTATTGTTTAGAAAGCCATAGCGCTGAACGCCCTTGAACGAAAAAGCCCCAACCGGGGCTTTTTTATTGCGAAAATACCGTTCAAAACGCTACTTCTTTTTGTTTAAGGCCTGCTGAAATAATGCGGCCATGGTGCCCTCGGCTGAGGCCTGTTTAAACTCCTGGTTTTTTTGACGTGCGGGTTTTGCTTCTCCCCGGCCTGGGCGAGGGCCCGATGGGCGATTACCCGCGCGCTCTTCCCCCGGTTCATCGCTCAAACGCATGGACAGCGCAATACGCTTGCGCGCCACATCCACTTCCATCACTTTTACTTTGACAATATCACCGGCTTTAACCACCGTATGGGGGTCTTTAACAAAATTGTCAGCAAGGGCCGAGATATGAACCAAACCATCTTGATGCACTCCCACGTCCACAAAGGCGCCAAAGTTTGTAACGTTGGTGACAGTACCTTCCAACACCATGCTCGGCTGCAAATCTTTTAGGGTTTCGACGCCGTCTTTAAACTGGGCGGTTTTAAATTCGGGCCGAGGGTCGCGGCCGGGTTTATCCAACTCGCGAATAATATCTGTCACGGTAGGTACACCAAAGGCGTCGCTGGTGTAGTCCTCGGGTTTGAGCTGCCTTAAAAAGCCACTGTCGCCAATTAACGAGGGCACAGTACGATCGTGTTTTGTGGCAATGCGCTCTACCACTTGGTAGGCCTCTGGATGCACGCCCGAGGCGTCCAGCGGGCTTTCGCCATTGGCAATGCGTAAAAATCCCGCTGCTTGTTCAAAGGCTTTGGCACCTAGGCGCGACACTTCCAATAATTGCTTGCGACTTCTAAGCGCACCTTTTTCATCGCGCAGTGCCACTATGTTGTTGGCGATGGTTTGATTCAAACCGGCCACCCGGGCAAGTAGTGGTGCCGAGGCGGTATTGACCTCCACACCCACGGCATTCACACAGTCTTCCACCACGGCATCCAATGACTTACTTAAGCGAGTTTGGGACACATCGTGTTGGTACTGCCCCACGCCAATGGACTTGGGTTCGATTTTAACCAATTCCGCCAAGGGGTCTTGCAGACGCCGGGCAATCGATATCGCCCCGCGAATGGTCACATCCAAATCCGGAAATTCCTTGGCTGCAAATTCACTAGCAGAATAGATGGAGGCCCCTGATTCGTTCACCATGACCTTTTGAATTTTAAGCGCCTTATGTTGCTTCAAGAAATCGCCCACAAATTTGTCGGTTTCACGACTCGCGGTGCCATTACCAATGGCAATTAAGCCCACCTGATGTTTTTGGCACAAATGCAATAAGACGGCTTCGGCCTCTTGCACGCGGTTTTGTGGTGGTGTTGGGAAAATCGCGCCGTGATCCAATACTTGGCCTGTGGCGCTAACCACCGCCACTTTTACTCCGGTGCGTAAACCCGGGTCCAAGCCAATGGTCACCACTTGCCCTGCGGGTGCAGCCAGCAACAAATCCTTGAGGTTGCGGGCAAAGACATTAATGGCTTCCATTTCCGCCTGCTCGCGCAACTCGCCCAACAAATCAGTTTCCAAATGGGTCAGGAGCTTGATCCGCCACGTCCAGCGCACCACTTCTGCCAACCAGGTGTCGGCCGCTCGGCCCTTGTTGGCGATTTGCCAGTGTTCACCCACCATGGCCTCACAGGGGTGCGCCTGGCCGGGTTCAAGGTCTTCGGCCAGACCTAAGCTGATGGTTAAAAACCCTTCATTACGACCGCGGAACATGGCCAATGCACGGTGGGAAGGGGTTTTGTGCCAAAGCTCGCGGTGCTCAAAATAATCTCTAAATTTTTCGCCTTCTTTATCTTTGCCATCCAGTACTCTAGAGACCAAATAAGCCTCACTTTTGAGAAAGCTTCTGAGCTTATCCAGCAAAGTAGCGTCTTCACTGAAACGCTCCATCAATATGTGTTTGGCGCCATCCAGTGCGTCTTTAGCGGTTTCAATTTTATGCTCTGAATTAAGAAAGGCCGCCGCTTCGACCTCCGGCGATAAGCTCGGATCTTGAAAGAGCGCATCCGCCAAGGGCTCTAACCCCGCTTCACGTGCAATTTGCGCTTTGGTGCGACGCTTGGGCTTGTAAGGCAGATACAAGTCTTCCAACAGGGTTTTGGTTTCGGCGGTTAAAAAGGCTTGCTCGAGTTCAGGCGTGAGCTTGCCTTGCTCCTCAACCGACTTGATAATACTGGTGCGTCGGTCCTCAAGCTCACGCAAATAGCCTAAGCGGTCCTCAAGGTTACGCAACTGGGTGTCATCCAACCCCCCCGTCACTTCCTTTCGATAACGCGAGATAAAAGGTACCGTAGCACCTTCATCCAACAACCCCACTGCAGCGTTTACTTGATGTAACTGAACGCCGAGTTCAGTGGCGATACGTTGATGAAGTTTGCTCATAATCTAACCGGCCTTTTAAAGGAAAATAGGGACGCGGGATTATGCAAAAATTTTGGCCGGCTGCCTATGGCAAGCGCTGCGGAATTTAGAACGGCTTAGCGGTTGCACGCCACTCTCTGGGGACTTGGGCCATTCAGGAGCCGTTTTACCCGCATTTACGAACAAGCTATTTGCTCACGCATGCGTAAAACCCCACAGCTGAATTGCCCCAGAAAACCTTTAAGCGCGCCATTATTGCCCTTTTGGCAACAAAGCAAGGCCCTAGCGTGCCGCCAGTGCCGCCTGGGCTTGTTGCACTGCCTGGATCACTTGATTGGGAGCCGTGCCACCCAAATGATCGCGCGCAGCCACAGAGCCTTCCAAGGTTAATACGTCAAATACGTCAGCCTCGATCACGTCGCCAAAGCCTTGCAGTTCATCCAGGGTCATTTCAGAGAGGTCTTTATTTTGCGCCACCCCGTAAGCCACGGCTTTCCCCACAATTTCATGAGCATCCCTAAAGGCTACCCCTTTGCGCACAAGGTAATCCGCAAGATCCGTGGCCGTGGCAAACCCACGGCGGGCGGCCTCGTACATGGCAGGCTTATTGGCTTCAATCGCAGGTACCATGTCAGCAAAAGCCAACAAACACCCAGTGACGGTATCAATGGTGTCAAACAGTGGCTCTTTGTCCTCTTGGTTATCTTTGTTGTAAGCCAGCGGTTGCGATTTCATCAATGTGAGCAAACTCATTAAGTGACCGTAAACGCGCCCGGTCTTACCACGCACCAATTCAGGCACATCGGGGTTTTTCTTTTGCGGCATTATGGAGCTGCCCGTACAAAAGCGATCAGGCAAGTGCACAAACTGAAACTGTGCCGAGGTCCACAGCACAAGTTCTTCGCTCATACGCGAAAGGTGCATCAAGAGTATTGACGCAAAACTGCAAAACTCGATGGCAAAATCACGATCGCTCACCGAATCCAGTGAGTTTTGCGTGGGCTGTGCGAACCCCAGTAAATTGGCCGTTAATTCGCGATCAATGGGGTAGGTGGTACCCGCCAGCGCCGCAGCCCCCAGCGGGCATTGATTCAAACGTTCTCGCACTCCCATTAAACGGCTGTAATCGCGATTAAGCATCTCGTTCCAGGCCAGTAAATGGTGGCCAAAAGTCACGGGCTGGGCCGTTTGTAGGTGAGTAAAGCCGGGCATAATGGTGCCGGCTTCGCGCTCAGCCAGGCCCACGGTACCACTTTGCAATTTGGTTAACAGGCCTGCGATTAGGTCAATTTGATCCCGCAGATACAAACGCACATCGGTGGCGACCTGATCATTGCGCGAACGGCCAGTGTGCAATTTTTTGCCAGTCACGCCAATGCGCTCGGTTAAAGCGGCTTCGATATTCATGTGCACGTCTTCCAGTGCCACCGACCATTCAAATTCGCCGGCTTCAATCGCTTCGCCAATGGCGGTGAGCCCTTTGACAATGGCCGCTTGCTCCTCACCGCTTAAAATGCCTGCCTTTTGCAGCATGGTGGCGTGAGCGATGGAGCCTTCAATGTCTTGCTTGGCAAAGCGTTGGTCAAAATTGACCGAAGCTGTGAATTGCTGCACAAATTCGTCGGTGGCTTCACTGAAACGCCCACCCCAAAGTGTGCTGGTTTTTTGTTCACTCATAAAAACTCCAAGCTGAAAAGTGCCGTGCGGGTTTAACCATTTGCTACACTGGCTAGCATAAAGCGCGCGATTATAACAAACCCCAGCCTCGGTTGATCTTCCGGCTGGCCTCAAACCCTAAGCCCTTTGTAACCCTATGCCAAAGCCGCACGCCAACCAGGATGACTTCCTGCCCAATCTTTGCTCTGTTCAAGCAGTCTTTCACTTGGTTTTAGTGGGCGAGTTACTGGCCTTCGCCCTGACCATTGCAGACTCCGGCGTTTCGCGACTTAGCTGGTACACCCTCGGGGTGCTTTCTATGCTAATTCAATGGATCGTGCTCACCAGTGCCGCCTGTTTGTGCCCCATGCGACATTGGTTTAAACGCCAACCGCCCTTGTTGGCAGGCTCTGTTGCCTATGGCATGGTGATGCTGGTGACCGTGGTCTACACCATGATTGGGACTTATATCAGCACGGATTCTCCCTATATGCAGTGGGAAATGATGCTCGATAATATTGTACTGGCAGCCTTATTCAGCGGTATTGTGCTGCGCTATTTCTACTTACAACAGCAATTGCGCAATCAACAGCAGGCCGAATTGCGCGCACGCATCCAAGCCCTACAATCCCGCATTCGACCACACTTTTTGTTCAACAGTATGAACAGCATCGCGAGCCTCATTGATTTTGACCCCGTCACCGCCGAGCGCATGGTGGTGGACCTGGCCGACCTGTTTCGCGCGAGCCTAAGTGAGCCTGGTCTTATTTCTCTGAAGCGCGAGTTGGAGCTCTGCGAGCGCTTTGTGTATATCGAGCAAACCCGTATCGGCGATCGATTAAATGTAGAATGGGAACTTGATTACCCCGAGGACGCTCAAATACCCAGCCTACTGCTACAGCCTCTGGTGGAAAACGCCATCTATCACGGTATTCAACCCCTGCCCGAGGGCGGCACGGTAACCATACATGTTGATTGTGACGCCAAAAATTGCCACATTTGGGTAATTAACCCCATCGCCAATGCACAACAAGCCCACAGTGAAGGCAACGGCATTGCGCTGGACAATATTCGTCACCGACTCGAGGCCTATTACGATGGCCACGCGCAGCTTTCGGCACGCACCAACGATAAAAGCTACAAGGTAAGTTTAAGCTTTCCTCACAGTCCCAAGAGCGAACTGAATGCCCATGCGTAACACCAGAAGTACGTTAAAAAGCCTCATTGGCATGTGTCAGATTCGGTCTACACTTAAAAGGTGTCTACACTAGTACAAAGGCAAACAGGTTACGGAATTCAAATAAGATGCGGGTTTTGATCGTCGATGATGAACTCTTAGCGCGCCAACGCGCTCGGCGGCTGGTTGAGTCTATTGAAGGCTACGATGTTGCCGGTGAAGCGGTGAACGGAGAAGGCGCGCTTGCCGCCATTCGCGAGTTGGACCCAGACATCGTCATGCTGGACATTCGCATGCCTGGCGAAGACGGCTTAAGCACCGCCAAACACATCGCCAAATTGGATCACGCCCCTGCTGTCATCTTTTGTACAGCCTTTCACGAGTATGCGCTGGAAGCCTTCGAAACTCTAGCAGTGGGTTACTTGTTAAAGCCCATTCAAAAAGAGCAACTCGAATCCACCTTAGAAAAAGCCAAAAAAGTGAACAAATTACAAAAAGCGGTATTTGAAACCGATCAGCAGGGCGACACCCAAATTCGCCGTAATATTGCCGCCAAAACACGCCGTGGTGTAGAGCTTGTCCCAATTGATGATGTATTTTGTTTTGTCGCTGACCAAAAGTATGTGACTATTATTCACAAAGGTGGCGAAACCTTAATTGATGACACGCTTAAAGATTTAGAACAAGAGTTTGAAAACGCCTTTGTTCGCGTGCACCGCAACGCATTAGTGGCCGTCAACAACATTGAGAAGCTAGAGCGCATGCCTTCGGGCCAATACGAGCTGCAGCTCAAGCACACCGACTACCGACCCACCGTTAGCCGGCGCCACGTGGCCGCCGTGCGAGAATTATTAAGCGCACTATAACGGGCAGCCCGCAGGAAAAAGCTTTGATTTTTATTCTCCGGGTGACTGTACATTGACACGCGCTCCCGATACCTGAGCGAACAGCAAGTTAAAAAGTCAGCAATACTCTCGGCAATATCATTAGGTTCGAAAAAAGTACCGCGCAAAGATTGCAAACCACTCTCGTCAAGTTTCAATTTACACCTTTCAATACGCAACCAAAAGCCCCGCGTTTTTTATGGCTCACACCCAATACTAATACGCATCTATTCCAGCACTTGTGCGGCCAGATAACAGCGAACTCGCAGCATTAGTTGTTAAAGCTTCTCGTACCTGTTTGGCTGCAGCCACCATGGCCTCAAGTGCGGGTAATACTTCATCCCAGGTGCGCGTTTTTAAACCACAATCGGGATTAACCCAAAGGCTGTCTGGATCAAGTACTTCTAACATTTTTTGTAACTGAGTCTTGATATCCAATGGGCTGGGAATATTCGGAGAATGAATATCATAGACACCGGGGCCAATATCGTTAGGGTATTGCATGTACTCAAACACTTTTAAGAGCTTGCCATCCGCACGTGAAGATTCGATGGTAATCACATCCGCATCCATATTGATTAAGTCTTGAATCATATCGTTAAAATGCGAGTAGCACATGTGCGTGTGTATCTGAGTTTGATCGGCCACCACGCTTGCAGCTATACGAAAGGCTTCAATGGCCCAAGCCTTATAGTGCGCCTGCTCGCTTTTGCGAAGCGGTAAGCCTTCACGAAGTGCCGCCTCATCTATCTGAATGATTTGAATGCCCGCCGATTCAAGGTCTTTGACCTCATCCCGAATCGCAACAGCCAGCTGCTGACATACAGCCTCGCGTGTCTCATCATCACGCACAAAAGACCAATTAAGTATCGTCACAGGACCCGTTAGCATACCTTTAACGGGCCGCGCCGAAAGACTTTGGGCATACTTTGCCCAGCCCACCGTCATAGGCTTAGGCCGCCGCACATCGCCATACAAAATGGGCGGTTTGACGCAACGCGACCCATAGGACTGCACCCATGCATTTTGGGTCAACGCAAAACCCTCTAATTGTTCGCCAAAGTATTCCACCATGTCATTGCGCTCTGGCTCGCCGTGCACCAACACATCTAAACCCAATGCTTCCTGCCGGGTAATAACTTGACGAATCTCTGCCTTTAAATTTTGGTGGTATTGGCCCTCAGGCAGTTCGCCTTTTTTGAAGCGCGCACGCAACGAACGAATGTGCGCCGTTTGCGGGAAAGAGCCAATGGTGGTGGTCGGCATTATTGGTAACGGTAACGCTTTTGATTGCAAGCGCTTACGCGTCTCAAATGGCGACTGTCGGTTGCTGGGTTTTGCAGTAACGCTGGCAACAGCCTTTCTCACCCCTGGATTGATCACTCGGTTTGAGGTTCGACGAGCGAATAAGTACTCCATGTTTTGGCTTAAGGCCTGCGCTACAGAATCGGGGCCCTCAGACAGGGCAGTTGCCAAGGTCGTTAGCTCTTCCAATTTTTCCTGAGCGAAGGCTAACCATGGCGCCACCTCTCGGTCCAATGTGGTTTCATTTTTTACGCTCACCGGCACGTGCAACAGTGAGCACGAAGGCGCCAACCAAAGACGATCGCCCAAATGATCATAAATCGGTTTTAACCATTCGTAAGCTGCTTTCAAGTCCGTTCGCCAAACATTACGCCCATCAATCACCCCCAGGGAAAGCACCTTATGTGCGGGTAGCCAGTCCAACAGGGATTTTATGTCTTGTCTGCCGGTGACTGCATCCGCGTGAATACCCGCCACTGGCAACTGACAGAGTAACCGACAATTTTCGAGCAGCGGGCTAAAGTAGGTGGCCACCAACACATTAAGTGCGCGTTTTTGTAGTACTTGGTAAACTTGGGGAAATGCCTGCTGCCACACAGCGGGCAACGCCAACCCCAAAATAGGCTCATCTAGTTGCAACCATTCAACACCGGCAACTTCTAACGCACGGAATACTTCGAGATAGGCCTCGGTGATGGAGGGTAAAAGGGTTAACGGGTCAAGCCCTTCTTCGGAGTTGGCCAACCATAAATAGGTCAAAGGCCCCACCAAAATGGGCTTGGCTTTATGACCTGCCGCTTGCGCCTCTTTAATCTGACTTAAAAGCGGGGCAGTATTCACTTGCCAAGTATTGCTTCGGTTCAACTCCGGCACTATATAGTGGTAATTAGTATTGAACCATTTGGTCATGGGCAATGCGGCAATGCCGGGGCTGGCCGCCGTTTTAGGGCGCCCTCGAGCACAGGCAAAGTATTGATCCAAGCCCCCTAGCCCCTGATAACGCTCGGGGATATTGCCTAACAAAAAGCTCATGTCCAATACGTGGTCGTAGAGTGAAAAGTCCCCCACTGGCACCCAAGATAACGCCGACTGATTGGACCAATGTTGTTGGCGTAAGCTTTTTGCACAATCCAATAGTGATTGCGTATCAATGTCTTCGCGCCAATAGCGCTCTAAGGCAAATTTTAAGGTTCGTTGCTCTCCTATTCTGGGGAAGCCTAAATTGTGTGTGGTTAGCATCGGTCGCTCCTGTCAAAAGCGCCCAGCCTATGGCAAACATTTCATGAAAAATAATGTTATATTTTCATTAATTTATAAATTTATTTTATCAATATGCTCGATCGCCAACACTTAACCCTTTTGCGAACCCTGGCCAATTGTGGCTCTTTAACGCAAACCGCCACGAGGCTTCACTTGACGCAACCGGCGCTCACCCACACCATTAAGAAGTTGGAAGCGAGGCTTGGTATAAAGTTATGGGAAAAACAAGGCCGTCGCATCCGCCTAACCGAAGCCGGCGAATGGCTGGCAGCTTTGGCAGAACGTCTGCTGCCGCAATTTGAATATGCCGAAGCGCAACTTCTGCAAATGGCACAAGGCAAGCGGGGGATTTTGCGTATTGGGATGGAGTGCCATCCCTGTTATCAATGGTTATTGCGAACCGTAGCGCCCTACCTGAAACAATGGCCTGATGTGGATGTGGACGTAAAACAAGCTTTTAAGTTTGGTGGCATTGGTGCACTACTGGCCTACGACATTGACTTGCTAATCACACCGGACCCTTTACACAATGTTGGCATCGCCTACACTCCGGTGTTCGCTTACGAACACCAACTGGTGGTGGCAGCCAATCACCCGTTGGCCAAAAGGCCTTGGGTAGATGCGCGCGCGCTTCAACAGGAAACGCTATTGACCTACCCGGTCGAACCCGAGCGCTTGGACATTTTTAGTCAGGTGTTTCTCCCCGCCAAGTGTCGCCCTAAGCACCACAAAACCATAGAAACCACGGAGCTGCTGCTGCAAATGGTGGCTTCGGGCCGTGGGGTGGCCGCACTGCCGGATTGGCTTATCATCGAACAGTCAAAATCCCTTCCCCTGGCTGGCGTGCGCCTCAACCCCAAAGGCATTCACAAACATATTTACCTGGGCACACGCACCAAAGAAACGCCAAACCAATACCTCACTGCCTTTGTGGAAACTGCCAAACAAACCCAAATTTCTGTCACTCCGCCATAAAAAAAGCCCCATTGAGGGGCTTTTTAATACTCGATACTGACTCACAGCCGGGCCAAAACCCTCCGTTAAATAGGTTGGCCGCCGTAGTTACTCTGTGGCTTGCGTGGCGGGTCCGCCACCACATTGGGTGGAATTTCATTGATTCGACCACCCGAGGCTAAAAAGGCCTCCACATCGCTTTGCAATTGCTGACGCAAATGCTCGCGCCCGCTGGAATCAAAGTCATCATCGCTGGCATCTTCAGCGGATGAGGACACCTCACGCTCATCCATGTCGACATCATCGCCCTCTATGATTTCGCTCTCATCATCACTCATGGTATTTACTCTCATTAGGTTGAACAGGCAAAGCCCAAACAAATTTCGTCTACCAAGGTGTTTAAAGGACTGCGTCGTGGGACCTCTTTACAACACGTTAATCGGTACGGTGAGGATATTTATAGTCTTAAAAAAAAGGAACGTCATCATAATAAAAAGCCTTTTTTTAGTATTTTTCGCTCTAGAAATTTCCGAATTAATATCAATTAGTTAAAAAAAAGACGTGTTAAAGATTTGAACCGATTAACGGGCTTTGGCGGGGCATGAATAGCACCCGAGAGCGAAAAACTTAAGGAAGGGATAGTTTGGTATTGCAGGGCGGGTAAAAACGAAAACACCCGCCCCGTCTCAAAAGTGGTGTTTAAACAGCATCAGGACCGGTTTCACCTGTACGAATTCTAACCACATCATCCAAACTTTGAATGAATATTTTGCCGTCGCCAATCTTACCGGTTTGCGCTGCTTTTGAGATCGCCTCAACGGCGGTATCCACCAACTCGTCCGGTAAAGCCATCTCCAATTTAACCTTGGGGAGAAAGTCCACCACGTATTCAGCACCGCGGTATAACTCGGTATGGCCCTTTTGTCTTCCAAAGCCTTTCACCTCAGTTACGGTCATACCCTGCACACCCACTTCGGAAAGGGCATTGCGAACATCGTCTAAACGAAAAGGTTTTATCACCGCTGTAATTAGTTTCATCGTGTTTCCCGTCATTCAAAGCCAATCGAATGGCCATTTTCAATTATTGTCGCGACATTGTGCACCGACAAGTGCGCCAGTACTGCCGAGTGGGTTGTCTTTCAGACCTGAAATTTATGCTCAACAAATGAGCCCCCTGTAGGGGTCTGAATGGGCAATGTAACGCAAAGCGCCGAGAATTCCTAGAGAGCACGTGGCATACCGCCAGAACAAAAACACCAGGCAAAAAAAAGCCCCGGCAACCGCCGGGGCAAGCTAGGAAAGCCCAATAGGGGTGCTGGCCCTATTTTGCGGAAACAAACTCAGGATAGGCTTCCATCCCACATTCAGAGATATCCACACCTTCGAACTCTTCTTCTTCAGTGACACGGATACCAATAACCGCTTTGATGATGAGCCACACCACAAGGCTAGTGACAAACACCCAAACAAAAATGGTCAGTAGGCCAACAAGCTGTCCAGCGATACTGGCACCACCAGTGACGCAGACTGCCAACACGCCGAAGATGCCTACCACGCCGTGAACCGAGATGGCGCCGACGGGATCGTCAATTTTCAGCTTGTCCAAAGTGACAATTGAGAACACTACAATCACACCACCAATTAAGCCCACAATAGTGGCACCCAATGCACTTGGTGAAGCCGGATCCGCTGTGATGGCCACAAGACCCGCCAGAGCACCGTTTAAGGCCATGGTCAAATCGGCTTTACCGAACATGATGCGTGCGATGATCAAAGCGCCGATCAAACCGCCAGAAGCCGCTGCGTTGGTATTCATAAAGACGTTGGCCACTTCGTTGGCAACAGAAATACCGCCCAACTTCAAAGTAGAACCACCGTTAAAGCCGAACCAACCCATCCACAGGATGAAGGTACCCAATGTGGCGAGCGGCAAGTTAGCGCCAGGAATGGCATTAGCTTGTCCGTTAGGGCCATATTTGCCTTTACGTGGGCCAAGGATGATCACACCCGCCAAGGCTGCTGCTGCACCGGCCATATGCACGATACCGGAACCGGCATAGTCGGAGTAATCCAACGAGAACATGCCGAACACAGAGTTGCCACCCCAGGTCCATCCCCCCTCAATAGGGTAGATAACACCAGTCATGACTACCGCGAAAGCCAAAAAGGCCCACAACTTCATGCGCTCAGCCACCGCACCCGAGACAATGGACATGGCCGTTGCCACGAACACCACCTGGAAGAAGAAATCGGACGCACCGGAGTACACAGAGTCCCCGTCGAAGCCGTTCTCTGCAGAGGCCGCCAAAGCTGCTGCCACGTCGATACCACCGGTGGTTTCAACACCAGACAGGAACCAACCGCCACCGTACATAAAATCATAACCACAAATCATGTACATGGTGCATGCAATGGCAAACAAAGAGATGTTCTTAGTTAAAATTTCAGTGGTATTTTTCGCACGAACCAAACCTGATTCGAGCATGGCAAACCCCGCAGCCATCCACATAACCAATGCGCCACATATCAAAAAGTAAAATGTGTCTATGGCGTATTGCAATTCAAAAATTTGATTTTCCATAGCCGTACTCCGGTTTTTGGACTGATATTGTTATTGAATGAACTTAGAGCGCGTCTTCGCCGGCTTCGCCGGTTCGAATACGAATGACTTGCTCAAGCCCAGAGACAAAAATTTTGCCGTCCCCAATTTTGCCGCTGTGTGCTGCTTTGCTAATGGCCTCAACAACTGAGTCCACTTGGTTGTCTGCCACAGCCACTTCTAATTTGGTCTTTGGCAAAAAATCCACGACGTATTCAGCCCCGCGGTACAATTCGGTATGGCCTTTTTGGCGACCAAACCCTTTGACTTCTGTAACAGTGATACCTTGAACACCAATGTCGGATAGTGCTTCGCGCACAGCGTCCAATTTAAAAGGCTTTATCACGGCAGTAATCAATTTCATTGGACTACTCCTTATTTAGTTAGAAGGAAACACTGCCCCAAAGGGGCAGCGTTAAAGGTTTATAGACTTATTCGCCGAGTGGAATTGAATAAGATACAACAAATTTCAAGTCGTCAGTTTCTGGCTCGTCTGCAACCATTTGACTGAAAGTAAAAGTCAGGTTGTCGTTGTAGGCATAGCTCAAATCAACGTGCACAGGGTCATCCGCATCGTCAGCTTCGTTGTCGTGCATACCAACCAACAGGGTAAAGTCACTGAATGAACCCGCTAGCGTGTAGTACTCATACCCTGTACCACCAGCAACGTTGTCATAGTATGTAAAGGCAACAGGTCCGTATCCCAAGGAGATTACCAACTCACTCAGATCTCCAAAATCAACCTCATCGCCACCTGTGGGGTAGTTATAGTTCCACAGGCTAATGTCGTAAGAGAAGCTGCTGATTTCGCCACCATAGCCAAGGTACAAATCATATTCTGTACCCGCTGCGGTATCACCAGAAGACCCCCAAATCCCTGCGTAAGCGCCGCTCATGCTATAACTTAAATCGCCGGAAATTGCAGGTGTCCCTGACCCCAGATCGTTACCACGCCATAAATAAGTACTGGCGATACCCACTGAGCCAGATACCTCAGCATTCGCAGCTGGGATAGCACTAACGGCCAAGACAGAAGCGGCGACAGAACTGGCTAAAAGTTTTTTCGCAAAGTTCATTAAAGTTTCCTCCAAAAGTGATAGCAAATTGCTTTTTAAATAAAACAACAAAGCAAGGATTTTTACGTTTGTGAATACCAAGCTTGATCCCGAAATAGCAGAAAACACGCCAACTTTAAAATTTGCTTTTAATTCAAAGGGTTAGTTTTTTACCGCAGGCCGCAGGGCATTTGACGAGCGACTTTTCGCACAACACGGGTGCCTTTGTTCGCACCAAAATAAACCGTCGGCACCAATATCGACCACAAAAAAAGGGCGGCTTTATCAGCCGCCCTTTATGAGGGGTAAAACCAAGGTTGGTTTAGGTGTAATCCGCTGCTAGGCAGTCTCGGCGAGATCGCCTTTTTGCTCTAACCAAGCTTTTCGATCGCCTGCACGTTTCTTGGCCAACAGCATGTCCATCATTTGATGGGTGTTATCGCCCGCGTCAATCACCAATTGCACCAAACGCCGGGTATCGGCAGCCATTGTAGTCTCACGTAACTGCAGGGGGTTCATTTCACCCAAGCCTTTAAAGCGCTGGACATTCACTTTGCCCTTCTTTTTTTCTGCCACAATTCGGTCCAGAATGCCCTGCTTTTCGCTCTCATCTAAGGCGTAATACACATCCTGGCCCACATCCACACGGTATAAGGGCGGCATGGCCACAAACACGTGCCCAGACTTCACCAAGGCCGGAAAGTGCCGCACAAAAAGTGCGCACAGTAATGTTGCAATATGAAGCCCGTCGGAATCCGCATCCGCCAAAATACACACTTTGTGGTAACGCAACTGGCTTAAGTCCTCTGAGCCTGGGTCTATCCCCAGCGCCACCGAGATATCATGTACCTCTTGAGAGGCTAAGACCTCAGCACTGTCGACCTCCCAGGTATTCAAAATTTTACCTCTTAAGGGCATGATGGCTTGTGTTTCGCGGTCGCGGGCCTGCTTGGCTGAGCCCCCGGCGGAATCCCCTTCCACCAAAAACAGCTCGCTTCTGGCCGGGTCCCCACCTGAACAGTCCGCAAGCTTGCCCGGCAACGCCGGGCCTTGGGTGATTTTTTTGCGCGCCACTTTTTTACTGGAACGCACGCGTTTGTGCGCGTTACTGATGCAATAGTCGGCAAGCTTGTCGCCCTCCTCGGTGTGCTGATTTAACCAAAGACTAAAGGCATCCTTGGTGACACCTGAAACAAAAGCCGCAGCCTCGCGCGAAGACAGCCGTTCTTTGGTTTGACCAGAGAATTGAGGGTCATCCAACTTAAAAGAAAGCACATACACACAGTTCAACCAAATGTCGTCTGGTGCCAGTTTGACGCCCCTGGGAAGTAAATTACGCATTTCGCAATATTCGCGCATGGCATCCATCAGCCCCGTGCGCAATCCATTCACATGGGTACCGCCTTGCGCCGTGGGGATGAGGTTTACGTAACTTTCTTGAATGGCCTCCCCCCCTTCGGGCAACCACTGCACGGCCCAATCCACCGCTTCACGTTTGCCGCTAAAGGCTCCCACAAAGGGGGCTTCAGGCAGTTGCTCCCAACCCTGGGTGGACGCTATTAAGTAGTCTTTCAGCCCATCCTCATAAAACCATTCATCCTTGTCTCCCGATTGCTCATCCAGGAACCGAACGGTAAGGCCAGGGCAAAGAACCGCTTTGGCGCGCAACACATGGCGCAGACGCGACACTGAAAACTTTGCAGAGTCAAAGTACTTAGGGTCTGGCATAAAGCGCACGGCAGTGCCGGTGTTGCGCTTGCCACAGGTATCCACTACATGAAGGTCTACGGCTTTATCTCCGTCTTTGAACCCCATACGATAAATTTGACCATCACGCTTAATCGTGACCTCCAGCATCATAGAAAGGGCATTGACCACCGAGACACCCACGCCATGAAGACCGCCCGAAAATTGATAGTTTTTGTTGGAAAACTTACCCCCAGCGTGAAGGGTAGACAAAATTACCTCCACGCCGGGTTTACCCTGCTCTGGGTGTATGTCCACCGGCATACCACGACCGTCATCTTCCACTGTGACTGACTGATCTTTATGTAGGGTGACGGCAATGGTCTTGGCGTGCCCTGCCAAGGCCTCATCCACACTGTTGTCGATAATTTCTTGCGCCAGGTGGTTCGGACGCGTGGTGTCCGTGTACATTCCTGGTCTTTTTTTAACCGGGTCTAACCCGGTTAATACTTCAATGTCTTCTGCGCTGTAATTCGCCATAGGGGCTTTTAACTCTTTATAGGCTTTATCTGTGGGTTAAAAATTGGAAAATATCGGGCAAATGCCGTTCAAAATGCTCAAAACTGTGGTTGCCGCCTTTGATCACGGTTTGACGAGCCCCTTGAAAAAAATCAACGGCCTCGCGGTAGTCGAGGGTCTCATCTCCAGTTTGCGTGAGCAACCAGTAACAGTCCAACTTGACAGGGCGAGTATCACTTAAAGCTCGAAAGCAGGCCACACACTCATCGGTCAGCTGATAAATTTCGTCGGTATAGTAATTTTTTAATGGCTGGCCAACAAGCTTTGCGGCAAAGCGCGCCGGCCGAATCGCGGGGTTTACCAGCACAGCACGCGCCTCGCACCGCTCGGCTAGGTAGGCGGCCCAAAACCCACCGAGTGAACTGCCAATGACCGACAAAGGCTCCACCTGGCGTGCCATGAGGTCATCCAAAAGGGCTATGGTGGGTATGGGGCTTGCAGGAAGCGCTGGGCAGTAAAACGTCCAGTCGGGGTGGTGTTTGGCCAACCACGCGCCAGTAAGCTGTGCCTTTAATGAGCTCGGCGCACTGCGAAAACCATGGAGGTAAACCATTGTGGGCATAGAAGTTTGAACAACTCCGCATAGTCGCTTTAGAATCAACGCAGACAGTATACCCTTGATGCGCTCTCCTTGGCCTTACAGTAACCGTGCCTCCACGAATAAGGCTGACCGACGATTGATGCGTTGCCCATGTTTTACAATAAAATCAAACATTTCTTTATTCACACCGTAAACCATTCAGTCGCGCACCGAAGTACGGAACAAACACCGCCTAGGATTTACCAGTAAACGCCAAGGGGATTCATCGTTCCGTCATGGTGACGGGCAGGGGCGGTGATGAATGTTTATACGCCAGGTTGAGGCGAGATGTTGTTAGCAGGCGAAATTGCCTTCTTCGCGTCGACGCTCACATTCTTTTCGAATATTTTCACAGGCGGTCACCTTACCCGGTGCCGTAGGATTGTTTCGCAAACATTCATCGCGCTTGGCAACCAATTCGGCATTGCTCATTTTGGCCATTTTGGAATTTCCACAGCCGAAGGCAAATAGCGCTACAAGCATTAATACAACCACTGTTTTCATGAGCGTTCACTAACATCCAATGGGGTAGAAAGAAGTATCTTGCCCATTAAGGTTAGACCGAAACGCTTGGCTTTGCCAAAATTCGCTCGCTATTTTGAATAAAAACAAATTTGGTGTACTGAATATTGACCTTGAAACCAGGCCGATTAAGGGCGTTAAAACAAGAGGCATGGAGCCGCGCGACAATAAGATCGGATTCGCGCGGCTAAAAAACCGGTGTCAAAGCCGCTTTTCCCGCCCGGCTTCTGTCTCGGAACTGCTCAACGATGCCTTAGTTAGGCATTGGTATCGTCTTCTTTCACCGGAGGCGTCCAGCCAGCTTTGTTCTCCAGCTTTTCTTCCATTTCTTTTATCGAAATGTGGCGCACATCCATACCGTGCACCAAGTAAATCACATGTTCAGCAATGTTGCGCGCATGGTCGCCAATGCGCTCTAGCGCTCGCAGCGCCCACATAATATTCATCACCCGCGAAATGGACCGAGGGTCTTCCATCATGTAGGTAACCAATTCGCGCATGGCTGACTTATAATCCTGATCCACCTTTTTATCGTCGCGCACCACCTTCATAGCCGAGTAAACATCAAAACGCGCAAACGAGTCCAACGACGTATTGACCAACTTTAAGACACCACTGGCAATATGACGCAGTTCCACATAGCCTCTAGGAGAGGCGCCATCATCATTCAATGCAATGGCCATTTTGGCAATTTTATCCGCCTCGTCACCAATACGTTCTAAATCTCGCGTGGCCTTAGACACCATCATCACCAGTCGTAAATCCGAAGCGGCTGGTTGCCGACGAGCCAGGATCAAGGTGCATTCATTATCCAAATCTATCTCGCGCTGGTCCACCTCATTTTCGGTGCTTAATACTTTCTCAGCGAGCTCACCATTTGCGGATTCAATGGCTTCTACGGCATCTGCCACCTGCTCTTCAACCAGCCCACCCAACTCCAAAAATTGGGCGCGCAGTTTTTCTAAATCTGTATTAAATTGTTGAGAAATATGTTGGTCTAAGTGCAAGTTATCCATGATTGACTCCACTGGCTATGCCTAGACATTCCGTCGAAGCAGCTGTTTTGAAGGGTAAATATAGCGCCCACAAGGAACCATCCATACGCTAGCCAAATCGGCCCGTAATATAGGCTTCTGTTAACTCATGATCAGGCGCCGTAAAGACTTGTTTAGTATCGTTCACTTCAATCAGTTTACCCATATGAAAATACGCGGTACGGTGAGAAACACGCGCTGCTTGCTGCATCGAGTGCGTCACGATCGCGATGGTGTAATTTTGGCTGAGCTCAGCGATCAGCTCTTCAATCTTAGCCGTGGCAATCGGGTCCAGGGCTGAACAAGGCTCATCCATTAAAATCACTTCCGGGCTCACCGCAATGGTTCTGGCGATACACAAGCGCTGCTGTTGACCACCCGACAGCCCCGTGCCGGGCGAATCCAGGCGGTCCTTCACCTCATCCCAAAGCCCTGCACGACGCAGGCTGGTCTCCACTATTTCGTCAAGGTCCACGCGACGATTCACCAAACCGTGAATTTTAGGCCCATAGGCCACGTTTTCGTAAATGGACTTTGGAAAGGGGTTGGGCTTTTGAAACACCATTCCCACTCGCGCCCTCAACGGTACCACATCCATTTTTGAATCGTATATATTTTCCCCGTCCAATTTGATACTGCCTGTCACGCGGCAAATATCAATGGTGTCATTCATTCGGTTTAAACAACGTAAAAAGGTGGATTTACCGCAACCAGAAGGACCGATCATCGAGATGACTTCGTTCTCAGCGATATCTAAGTTAACGTCGAATACGGCTTGTTTGTCACCATAAAAAACAGCAACATTGCGCATGCCAAATTTGGCCTCCTTCAACAGAGGGATGCCGACAGTTTCATACTCTGAGGGTGTATCTTCTACAGTGTGCTCGCTGGCAGCGACGCCATTGTTTCGCTTTACGGATTCGTCCACGGCTTTATTCATCTCGTTTTTTTCAATCATTTGTTGCATATCCACCTCTTTGCAGTACTTACCAGCGTCGCTCTAATTTCTTGCGTAACAAGACTGCCAGTGCGTTCATGCAAATTAAAAATACCAACAGCACCATGATAGCAGCCGAAGTACGCTCTACAAACGCGCGCTCAGGGCTATCAGACCAAAGAAAAATTTGCACCGGCAATACGGTGGCGGGGTCGGCAATGCCACCAGGCACATCCATGATAAAAGCCACCATACCAATCATCAAAAGCGGTGCCGTCTCACCCAGCGCCTGCGCCATTCCAAGAATCGCACCCGTTAACATGCCAGGCATGGCCAATGGCAACACGTGATGAAGAATCATTTGCATTTTGGAAGCCCCAATACCCAGAGCTGCTTCGCGAATACTGGGGGGCACCGCCTTAATGGCATTACGACTGGAAATAATAATGGTGGGCAAAGTCATCAACGTCAGCACCAAACCACCCACCAATGGAATGGAGCGCGGCATATCAAACATATTGATGAAAATCGCAAGACCTAACAAACCGAATATAATCGAGGGCACCGCCGCCAAGTTGCTAATATTGACCTCGATAAAGTCGGTAAATCGGTTTCGTTGGGCATACTCTTCGAGATACACCGCCGCAGCGACACCAATAGGGAAAGACAGCGCCAATGTGACCAGCAGGGTAAAAATACTGCCCATAACCGCACCCAGAATACCCGCCATTTCTGGCTCGCTCGAGTCTCCCGACGTAAACAGGCGAGTATTAAACTGCAGCTTGATGGCATCATTTTCCATGAGCTGGCTGATGCGTGCCACACGGCCCTCCGAGGTGCGGGTGGTATAAGCATCACCTTTTCTATAAGACTTATAGTAAGTATCCACATCGTCATCGGCCAACAACCAAATCCGTTCAGTTTGGTTCAGCAAATCCGGGTTGTCCTGCAGTCGATCACGAAGGTCAAACGCCGCACCGATACTGATCAAGCTGTAGAGCTCGCGCTTTTCAGAGCGGCTGGTGATTTCAGGAAAAAGTTCACGCAGAGATTCGCGAATGGCGCCCTCAAAATAACCTGCCCGCAGTTGGTCATCATCGCGAGCATCCGCAACCTCGATAACCTCCGAGTCATACGTTATGTCTAATGCGATGTAGGTTTGTCGAAAACCGCCCACGCCATTGCCGAATATTTCTACAAATAAAACGGTCAAGGCCACAAGCCCAATCACAATTGACAGTACACCAAAAAACCGAAATCGTTTCTCGGCGCGGTAGCGTTTCTTCAAACTTTTGGTGACAAGCTCCGCTTGGGGAGATAAAGGTTTAGTCATACTGCTCTCGATACTTACGAACAATGTGGAGCGCGTAGTAATTTAGCGCGAGGGTTACGATAAACAGCACCAAACCCAGCGCAAAAGCAGCCAGGGTTTTAGGGCTATCGAACTCTTGGTCACCCACCAGCAGGGTGACAATTTGCACGGTCACGGTGGTGACAGAGTCAAAAGGATTGGCAGTGAGGTTGGCCGCAAGACCTGCAGCCATCACCACAATCATGGTCTCGCCAATGGCGCGCGATGCGGCCAACAACACACTCCCCACAATACCGGGCAAAGCGGCGGGGAACACCACCAGTTTCACCACCTCAGATCGGGTAGAGCCAAGCCCCAGAGCGCCATCTCGCAAACTTTGCGGTACAGCACTGATCACATCGTCGGATAAGGACGACACAAACGGAATGATCATCACTCCCATGACCAACCCTGCCGCCAAGGCGCTCTCAGAACTGATGGTCAACCATTGGTCAAGGCCAAGGCCAAGGCCCATATCACGAATCAGTGGTGCCACAGTCAGCGCCGCAAAAAATCCGTATACCACCGTCGGGATGCCCGCTAGCACTTCCAACATCGGTTTAACGATATCTCGAACCGTATTACTCGCATACTCAGAAAGATAAATGGCCACCATAAGACCTGTCGGCACGGCCACCAATAGGGCGATACCGGCAATTAACAGCGTACCCGCGAACAAAGGTACTGCACCAAAGCTGCCGGAGCTGCCTTGTTGATCCTCCCGAATCGCCATTTGGGGGCTCCACTCCAGCCCAAACAAAAATTCCACCGGAGACACAAGCTTAAAGAACATAATGGACTCGAATAACACCGAAACCACAATGCCAATCGTAGTTAGAATGGCGATGGAAGCGCACCCCATCAAGGCGAGTCGAAATAGATCCTCTACGCTATTGCGGGCCTTCATTTGAGGGTGAATTTTCAGCCAAACGACAATGGCGCCCGCCATGGCCACACACAGTACCAAGCAGGTCATCGCCCAACGGTTAGTGGCCTGAAGTTGATGCAAGCGCGCGGCGGCAGCCACCAGGGCTTCGGGTTGCCCTTCTGAGCTCACATTGCTTAGTGCAATATTGTGCACTTGGTTCAACACCAAACTGACATTACCGCCAGCGGCCTCAATGGCCTCTTGCGGTAACATGCCCATAATCGAGCCCTCGATGATGGTGCCATCAAATACGGACCACACGACAACCACAATTAAACTCGGTATCGCGCACCAAAAAGCGGTCAGGGAGCCATAGTAAAAGGGAAGCGAGTTCAAGGCTTGCATGCCACCCACCCCTGCCACCTGCAAGGAACGCGACCGGCCTGCTATAAACGCCAATAAACCGATGACTAAGATGGCCACAAGTAACACAGAGGATGTCATAGGGACTACTCGAATCAATTTTAACCAAAAACACAAAGGCCCGAACCGCAAGGCCGGGCCATCATCCCACGCTTATGGGACAGTGATATGACGCATGTTTAATCTTGGACAACCACTTAAAAAGTCATGGCCTTTAAGGCTTTTACGTCTGCTGCAATGCTTTTACGTTTGTTGCGAGATAAGGGAATCATGCCTTTCTCCGACAAATAGCCCTCATCACCCCAAGCCTTTTCACTGGTAAATTCATCTAAAAACTCTTTAATACCTGGGATCACACCCACGTGGGCCTTCTTCACATAAAAGAACAAAGGGCGAGAGACCACATAAGAGCCATCTGAAATGCTGTCGAAGGTGGGCGCTTGCCCTTCTACCTTGGCGGCATGCACTTTGTCAGCGTTTTGATCCAAGTAGCTGAAACCGAAAATACCCAAGGCCGTCATATTTTCTTCCAGTTTGCGCACAATCAGGTTGTCATTTTCACCCGCTTCAATGTAAGCGCCGTCTTCCCGAATGCCATGGCAAATGGCTTTGTAGCGGTTTTTGTTTGAACTTTTCAGCGCAGCAATCCATGGGAACGTCTTACAGCCCCCCTCCATAGCTAGCTCGGCAAAAGCATCGCGGGTGCCTGAAGTGGGGGGGGGCCCCATGACGGAGATGGGCGTAGCCGGCAAAGCGGAGTTCACATCTTTCCAGGTTTTGTAGGGGTTGTCGATCAAGGTCTCCGTACCCTTAGGGTCTGGTACTTTTTTGGCGAGCGCCAAAAATAAGTCTTTTAATGACAACTCCATTTGAGGAACCTTAACGCTGTTGGCAATCACAATACCGTCGTAGCCAATCAATACCTCAACAATGTCTTTCACCCCGTTGGCCTGGCAGTTTTCAAATTCAGACGCTTTTATTCGGCGAGAAGCATTTGAGATGTCTGGGTAGCTCACCCCCAAGCCTTTACAAAATTCTTTGAAGCCACCACCGGTGCCCGTAGGTTCAATCTTGGGGGCTTTACTACCGGTTTTCATGGCGAACCGCTCAGATACGACTTTTGAGAAAGGAAACACTGTCGAAGAACCGACCACCATAATATGATCGCGGTTAGCCAGTGCGCTGCTAGATGCCACAGCAGTACCAACAGCCAAGGTCAAAGCCATTACAAAATTTTTCACATGAGCCTCCAAGTAGGGTCAAAAATCACTGCGAGATCTACTCGCTACTGGCTCACATGCTATGGGCGATATATTACAGATTTGTTACATTCCGCAGAAATAATGGGCTGTGTGCCACAAAGCGCACAAGCCTTAAACCTCAGCCACACGCCCAGTGCCTAACTTTGCGAACGCTGAGATACCCCCCTTAGCGTGCATTAGGGCTTATAATGCAGGCTAACTCACACCATCGGGCTGGGCCACGGCCAACTGTAAGCGAAAAGCACAATAACAACATGACAGCACCGCGCTTCTATCGATTCAACCGTACCCTTGCCGCAGGTTTAACCCGGGTTAACCATCTGTGTGGCCGTGCGGTAGCCTTCCTCACTGGTGTTATGGCCCTAATCGTGGCACTGATTGTGGGCGCACGCGCGCTCGGCATGGGCGCCATTGCCGCACAGGAGCTGGTCACATACTGTCATGCCATGGTGATTATGCTCGCTGCGGGATACACATTGAGTACGGGCGGTCACGTTCGAGTGGATATTTTCTACCACCGCTTTCGTCCCGTCACCAAAGCCTGGGTGGACGCCCTAGGCTCAGCCCTTTTACTGTTACCCCTTTCAGGCTTTATGGTGCTAATCAGTTGGGAGTACGTAGCGGCCAGCTGGGCCATCAAAGAAACCTCCGCGGATGCTGGTGGCATACCGGCAGTGTACCTTTTGAAATCCTTAATCATTGCCAACGGCGGCCTGTTGTTTTTGCAGGGCTTAGCGGAACTGGCCCTAAACCTCAATCGCATCACCTACCATGCCCATGATTGAACTACTGCCCATTTGGATGTTTCTCACCGTATGCTTGGTGCTGATGCTCGGCTTTCCCGTGGCTTTCACACTGGGTGGCGTAGCACTTTGGTTTGCAGGCATCGGAATACTTCTGGATGCTTTTGATGCGCCGTTATTGTTGGCTTTTCCAGACCGCTTGTTTGGCATATTGACCAATACCACTTTAATCGCCGTGCCACTGTTTGTGTTTATGGGGGTGATGCTCGAACGCTCAAAATTGGCAGAAGAGCTATTAGACAACATGGCAAAGGCGTGCGGACGCTTGCCTTCTGGGCTGGGCTTGTCGGTGGTACTGGTGGGCGCCCTACTCGCGGCCAGCACCGGTATTGTAGGGGCCACCGTAGTGACCATGGGGCTAATGAGCTTGCCCACCATGCTTAAAAGACAATACTCCCCCGAACTTGCCACCGGAGTGATCTGTGCGACTGGAACACTCGGTCAGATCATTCCACCGTCAATCGCACTGGTGTTACTAGGTGATGTTTTGTCGAGTGCCTATCAACAGTCTCAATTGGCTCAAGGGATTTTCAACGCTGCTCCACTCTCAGTAGGAGACTTATTTGTCGGCGCCATCGTGCCTGGGGTTTTGCTGGTAGCACTGTATTTAGCTTACCTGCTGGCGGTGGGGTTCTTAAAGATAGACCACGACGCCAAGGTGGAAGAGGCGGCCCCCGTACAGCTGAAACAACTGGTATTGAGCGTTGCCCCGCCGATTGTGCTGATATTGCTGGTACTAGGCTCGATAATCAGTGGCGCTGCCACCCCCACTGAGGCCGCCGGGATTGGCGCCATTGCCGCCACCGCACTGGCCTTGAGCAAAAAACAACTCTGCCTGAAAAAACTCACCAGCATTGTGCAAGATACCACCAAAATTACGGCCATGGTGTTTACCATACTGGTCGGCGCTTCCGTTTTTTCATTGGTGTTTCGAGGCCTCGGGGGTGAGACGCTCATCCATCATTTTTTTGCCCACTTACCTGGCGGCACAGCACTGGCACTGCTGGTGGTGATGGCCATTATCTTTGTATTGGGTTTTATTTTGGATTTTATTGAAATCACTTTTGTGGTGGTCCCCATTGTAGGACCGGTATTACTGACCATGGGTGTCGACCCTGTTTGGTTAGGCATTATGATTGCTATAAATTTACAAACGTCTTTCCTAACGCCGCCGTTCGGCTTTGCATTATTTTACTTGCGCGGGGTTGCACCAGAGTCAGTCCCCACCCAAGCCATCTATAAAGGTGTAATTCCCTTTATTGTGTTGCAGCTCATGGTGCTCGGGGCCATTGCGGCGTACCCACCGCTGGTCACCGGGCTTGCCGCGTGGCACGCCGGCCTGTAAAGGAAAGCGCATAATTCACAGCCATTTAGGACTGATAAAACCAACCGGCAGTAAAATATTCACTCGGTTTCTGTGGTAATTTCCAGCAATTCTGCAACACTACAAATTGTTCATGAGGCGCCCCCTCAACTGAGGTAAGATGGCGCCCGTTTAATAACAGGTTCAACAGTATTAAGGATTTCAATATGGCCAAGATAGATGAAGACCCCAAACCCTCAGGCGAGTTGTCGTTGCAGACCCTGGCCATGCCCAAGGACACCAACTCCAATGGCGATGTCTTTGGTGGTTGGCTCATGTCGCAGATGGATCTCGCCGGCGCGATTGTTGCGCGCGAAGTGGCCAAAGGTCGCGTGACCACCGTGGCTGTGGGCAGCATGGCGTTTCTACGGCCGGTTCCCGTAGGCTCTACTGTGAGCTGTTATTGTGAAATTCTAGAGATTGGACGCTCGTCCATCAAAACCTTAGTAGAAGTTTGGGTCAAACACTACGACCGCACGCTTCAACAAAAAGTGACCGAAGGTGAATTTGTCTATGTGGCCATCGACAACAGTGGTCGCACCCGCGCAGTCAATCGCTAGCATAAGGGCTGCGCCTCTTGCAGGATATAAACTCGCCCCCTTAACGTTGCGCCAAGTAAGGTCGAACCAATGCCATCAGCAGTTGAATATGATCAGCTCGGTCATTGAGCGCTGGCACGTAGTGATAGGTTTCACCGCCAGCTTGCATAAAGGTGTGCTGATTTTCCACCGCAATTTCTTCGAGCGTTTCCAAACAATCAGCACTGAACCCCGGGCACACCACCGCCACATGCTTCACGCCCTGCGTGGGTAAACGTTTTAGCGTTTCATCGGTATAAGGCCGCAGCCAAGGCTCACGACCAAAGCGCGATTGGAAGGTGGTCACTACCTGCCCCTCTTTCAAAGCAAGCGCTTCTTTTACCAAGCGTGTGGTTTTCTGGCAAAAACAATAGTAGGGGTCGCCCTGATCGAAATACCGTTGTGGCATGCCGTGATAGGACAGTACCCACTGATCTGGCTCACCATGACGCGCCACATGCTCGCGCATGCTCGAGGCCAGTGCCGCAATGTACAGAGGGTGGTCGTGATAGGTGTTAATAAAGTGCAGCTGTGGCACCCAACGAAAATATGACAGCGCTTTGCCGAGCGCATCAAATGTGGAGCCCGTGGTAGCGCCCGCATATTGCGGATACAGCGGCAAAACCACGACCTTGTTCACTCCAGCACTTTGCAGTGTTTTGAGACCCGTCTCCACCGAAGGCTGTCCGTAACGCATGGCCAGCGTCACCTCGGCATCAAAGCCATTGTCCTTTAATTGCTGCTGCAGTTGTTGGGTTTGCGCTTGGCTAATAGCCATTAACGGTGAGCCGTCCTCGGTCCAAATACTCTTGTACAAGGCTGCTGATTTTTTGGGGCGCACCCGTAAAATGATGCCATGTAAGATGCACCACCACAGGAGTTTCGGCACCTCGATCACGCGCGGGTCCGACAAAAACTCACGTAAGTAAGTACGTAAAGCCTGGGCCGTGGGTGCCTCTGGCGTCCCCAAGTTCATCAAAATGACGCCTACTTTAGGGCTTTTTGCCTTGTGCCCCGAAATTTCGGTTTGACCGTAATAGTGCACTTGACCTCCAACGGCTCCAACTGGACGTTATGATTGTTAAAAACACGCCAAAGGCCGCTTCGATGGTACGGGCTTTTGGTCAATTTGACGGGTAAGGTACGAACGTTTCCGCACAACCGATGATTGCACAGATGAATTGAGGGGAAAATCGACCTTTTTGAAGGAGTGTTGTTCGAAAACAAAAGTGACCAGCAGGTACCTAACGGCGGCCTGCTGGCACTGCCCCCAAGCTTAGTAGTTCTCGAGCATATAATTCACGGCGGCTTTGATTTCATCCTCGCTACAATCCATACACAAACCTTTGGCCGGCATGGCGTTGTATCCGTTGATGGCGCTCGCATAAAGGCCGTCTTTGCCCCGCGCACTGACTCGCGCGCCCCAGTTCGCTGCATCACCAAATTTTGGCGCGCCAGCAGCGCCTGTGGCATGGCAAGTAAAACATTTGCTGGAATACACCGCTTCCCCGCTTCGCGGTTCGGCACTGGCCACCACGACAGCGGCGGCACAGGGGTCACCGGCCATGCAAACCTCACCCACGGGCTTGATGCGATCCTCCATACTCTCTTCTGCATTCGCGCCTAAAACCCCTAAGGCACAGATGGATACACCTAAGATACCAACTAACTTTTGTACAAATTTCACTCGTGCACTCCTATTCCAATAATCTTTCAATGTATGGGCCTTTCAATGAGCGGGCCTTGAATATACAGGCCGTTGCGCCACGCCGTTTGTTATAGCGCTTTCGCAGTCAACGCTGAGTCAGATCAGTTAAAACCCCTAAAAACCCCGTATATTATACGCATATTTTCTCGACCTAGCAGGTGATGTTTGGCGATACAGCGACAACTGGATGACCAATGCGCAGCCTTCGGCAAATTATGAAAGGTAGTGGTTCACCAAGGCACGCAATCGCGCAGGCTTGACCGGTTTAGGTAAATAGTTGAATCCAGAGCGCTGAATCTCAGCGAGCACTTCGGGTGCCGTTGCTCCAGTGACAATAAAAGCGGGAGTGCCCGTACTGATGACGGCCCTGGCCGCAAGTATGGCTTGCTCTCCCGTGACATCGCCACCAAGTTGAAAATCTGAAATGATCAACCGAGGCAGCGGCCCACCATTGCGATAAAAGTCCTCCATGGAGCCAATATCCGGAAAATCATCCACCAAAAACCCCCAGGACTCTAGTGCTTGGCGCAAAGAGTGTCTCACCAGGTCACTGTCGTCAATCAACAAAATACGGGTTTCAACTTTAGCCTCTTCGCTAGTGAGGCTTTCCAACTCTTTGACTCGTAAGGGCCCTGAGGGCTTGGCTAGCGGCTTCGCCCCGCGCCGGGAGGTGTTGGCAGCATTGGTTCGTTCCGACATATCCAAAGGTACTTTTAACCGAAATACCGTCCCCGAACCAGGGATCGAGGTGAGGCTCAGCTTATAACCCAAAGAGTCAGAAAATTGTTTAACGATGGCGAGACCCAAACCAAACCCACCGCGCTCACTGCGATCTTCATCATCCACTTGTACAAATTTGGTAAAGACATCTTTTTGTCTTTCTTTGGGAATACCTCGCCCGGTATCCCACACTTCAACGATCAAGTGTGTATCGCGTTTTCGGCACCCCAACAACACGCCACCCGAGTCGGTGTAGCGAATCGCATTGCTTAATAAATTGCGTAATATTCGCTCTAGTAATGCGCCATTTGCCAACACTTTATAAGGACGTGTATGAACTCGCAGCTTTAAGTGTTTGGCCTCTGCCATCGCTTCAAACTCCAACGATAAGCGAGACACCAATTGCTGAATATCTATGGGGTGGGTCCCCACCATGCTCATGTCAAAATCGTAACGGCTGACATCTAAAACTTCGGTAAACAGGTCACTGAGATTGCGCATGGCTTGCTTTAACTTCTGCAACACCTCTTGTTGGTCCGGCGCATCAATTTTGCGCGCGAGGGTATCCGCAAAAATCGACATGGCTTGCAAGGGTTGGCGTAAATCATGCGCAGCCGAACTGAACATATCTTTAATCATTTGGTTGTTCAATTCCAAAGATGCCGCAGTGGACTCCGCCTCAGTACTTTTTTCTACCAGCTCTTGATACAGGATTTCAAGGTCGCGGTTGCGCATTTGAAGAATGTGCAACATATTGTTGAAAGACCCCACCAAGTGTCCTACTTCATCTTCGTTTTGCACTTGCGCACGCAGGCTCAAATCATTACTGCGTTTAACCTGATCCATCAATACGGATAAGTTCACAATGGGGTTGACGACGGCATTTTGCATTCTACGCGTCATCAAAAACGCCACCAACAACGCACCGACTGTCACTAGAATACTGGTCAAAATCCACTTGCGCGTCCTGACGTCAACGGGTGATAAATCAGACGCCACCAGCACAGAGCCCAGCAGCGTTCCTTTTCGGTAAATGGGCTCAACCACCACCAACAATTGATCCATAACCTGAGCAGAGTTTCTGGCGCTCTCACTCAAACTGGCAGGGCAACTGTTAAAAGGGCTGAGTTGACGATGGAAGTTGGCGAACAATTGCTGAGATTGATCATAGATACAGGCATGCTGTACGGAAGAACGAATTGACAGCGCTGCCAGGTTTTCAAGTGCGTTGGCCTTGTCATCAAAAGCTACAGCAACAGCACTGCGCACAGCCGTAATTCGCGCCAACACGCGCATTTCTTCGGTTAAATCTCGAGTGACGTTTTCGCGATCAAAGATAATGAAATTAACCACGGTAACCAGCATGGCGCTGGCCATGCCCACAATAATGATAAACGTAATTTTTCGCTGAATGGGCAAATCTTGAAAACGCCAACGGACCTTGCCTGACCGCGCTTGCATTGAGGGCTTACGCGACATCCACGCACCCTTTTGACTGTCTTTACTGCTGCTCATCTTGCGGCTGCAGTACCGTTTTTTCGGAATTGCGCTTGATAACCCTAGCCAACGCGAGAAGATCGGAATCCAAGAAAAGGCCATTGTTAATGGCGTTTTCAATATTCACATCAAACTGCACTCGATCACGTGTACGCAGAATATTAATAATGCCGCCTTTATCAGCAAATCCATTGCGCTCCCCTATACTTAATACGTAGATGTATTTAATTTGCCCCCAAAATGTAGGGAGCCGAACACGCTCGTCCTCACCCACATATAAAATATGGCACCCTGATCGTATTTGGTCGAAACTATTGGCCTTTTTAACTTCCAGCGGACGATCACCAATTAAAGTTCCTGAGAATGCATACAAATACGGCGCAAACACCACATCGCCAAACAGGCAAATTTTAATACTGGTGTCACTTTCAGAAAACGCGTCCTCTGGCCATTCCACAAAATTGGCAAAGTTATACACAAATTGTGCACGCACTTGGTTTTCGGCATCACTAGGGACAGCCTCCGTCCCCACAGAAATCACCAAGAGCAGAAACACCAAATTCAAGCGGAAAATTGACATCGATTAGATCTCTACTTTAGGGGGTAACTCGCCCCCCACTAGCCAGTGCGATAAAAACGCCTTCAATGCCGACTCAATACGACAACGCTTCTTTTGTTGCTCATCGTTTTCATTGCACTGACCAAACACTTCCACAAATTGTGCACCAACATACGCATGCGCATTCGCTTCCTGTTCGGGCACAACGGGGTCTTCTACTTTTTCTGGGTTGTCAATTTCATCTAAAATGCCCGAATCATTATTGGTAAAGTCGTAATCCATCACCAATGCAATTTGACGCCCCTCATAGGCCTGCTGATTACCTGCCGCTTCAACCTCAAAGTCATTAATGGTCACAGTACCCGTTTGTCTATCATTGGGTTGATTGTAGGTTTCCAGTACACTGCCAGCATTTTGCACCACTTCGCGCGCACTACCACTGGGCACGCCGTTTGCGCGCGCGCTGATAAAGATGTCAGCACCTTCGGCCGATATACTGACAGTATTTGAACCATTCCCCAGGGTAATGGTTCGGTCATCGCTTTCGGTTCCGACCAATTGCAAACTCACTCCTGGGGCCAAATTGCCTGCGGGTGCCACGTCCACAGTATTGCGCGAGGCGATGGTCACATCATTGTTTGCCCCAATGGTGAGGTTGCCATTATCAACCAACAAATCCACTCGTCCGGTACGCGTGCCATTGCCACTGGCATCGGCTACTAACACATTGTTTTCAACAACCAGGTCGCCATCGGTGACCGAAACAGACAAATTGCCATCAGCCACACGCGCGGCAAAACCATCGCTGTTAAGGTCCTCTAGGGTAAGACCACCAGCCTGCTCTAAAGTTACGCTCGCCGAAGCGCCCATGGAAATGTCCACACTTTGAATGTCCGTCGACAGCACTAGGTCTGAAGCTGGCGCAGACAAACTCACCCATAGCGCTCCGCCCGTTAACGTCACATTTCGATCAGTATCGTACAAATCGGAAGCCTCAAGGCTAATACGGTTGGCAGCACTTAAACCAACATCGGGCACCATTAAATCGCCCATCACCGAAAGACCCAGCGTTTGTACATTGGGCGCACTCCAGTTAGTGATGAACAAGTCGCCCACATTGCTAAGCGCTATTTGTGTGGCGTTATTTGCAGTGAGCGCAAGCTGATCCACATCGGCATTAAAATCAAGCGCCGTACCACTGAGGTTGAGGTTTAAATCGGTGGCGGTAAGACCTACCGGGTTCCCATTTGTATCGGTCACATTCAATCCACTCAGCGACAAGGCACCACCTGTACTCAACCCACTGTTCATGAGTTCAATGGCGGCGGCACCACTGCTTAAACTCACCTGTGCGGTGGTGGTCAAATCGGTGGGCATCACCGTGAGGATGGCATCGGTCTCCAGACTGAAATCATGACTGGCCGTTAACCCAAGTAACGTTTGCGCCCCAGTTTGCACCACATTCACGGCGGCCCCGGTGAGATCCCAAGTGGCGGACGCCAATTGAGTATTGTAGGTTCGACTCGCACCTAGGCCGGTTAACGTTAAATCGGCATCGGCAGCTTGTAAACTGACCGTACCATCGCTGTCGATAAGGTCATTGGCATTGATCACCATGGCATTGGTCAACTGCAAACCGCTATCATTGACCACAACATTGCCGCCGGCAGAGGTATTGAGCGTTAAGTCACCCCCAACACTGGGGGCGGTCTCCAACAAGGTAAGGTCTCCGACCGTATTGATGGTCAAATCTGCAGGTGTTTGCAGGCTCGCGCCCACCAAGGCGCCGCCATTATCAATAGTGAGATTGCCAACACCCGCCACGCCCAAGGCAAGGCTGTTGAAGTTCGTACGCCAAAGCGCATCAGCAGCCAAGTTTTGCATCGTGATATCAGCGTGGTCCGCACTCAATACTAAATTCACATCACCATCGGAAAGCGTTGTAGCATTTATTACCAAACCATTCGCCACGCTAAGCCCTGTCGGGTCGACCCACAGGGTTGCCGTAGAGGTTAAGCTTAAATTTCCCGCAATGGTGGGGACTGCCTCAACCAATGTCAGGTCACCCAAAGCACTTACGTCAACATCGCCTCCCCCTTGCAGCGCTTCAACGGTAAGGTCTTGTGAATTGTTAACCGTGATGGCAGCTGCACCGATGGCGGTAAGCGAAAGTCTGTCAAAGGCCGTATTCCACACGGCAGAGTTCGTATGACTGCTTAACTGAAACTCAGCATCACTGGCCGCCAAGACCACATCAAAATCGCCGTCTTGTATGGTTTGCGCATTTACCGTTAAACCATTAGTAGTGCTAAAGCCTGTAGCGGGAATAAACCAGTCCCCAGCGGTATTGATGCGTAAATCTCCCGCCACATTGACAGGGCCCGCTGAGGTCAAGTCGCCCGCAACCGTCAGAGAGGCATCGCCTCCTGCTTGTAAATCATTTAACAACAGGGCCTGCGTGTTACTCACCGTCACCACACCTGAACCCAAATGCGTTAAGCCCAATTGATTGACCGCAGTATTCAAAATGACATCCGCGCCCCCAGGCTGCAGGGACAAAACCGCTTGATCCGCCGTAAGTGTTACCGCTTGATCACTGTCGCGAATACCGTTCGCCGTTAAGGTAAGATCGTTGGTTGCGATCAAACCCGCATCGGACAAAATCGCATCCCCTCCGGTGGCCACGAGTGTGACATCGCCTGCGAACGCGCCCACAATCGCAGAAAAATCCAAATCCCCCAGGCTAGTGATCGTCACATCACCCCCGGTGTTTAGTGCGTTGACGGCCAAGGCTTGTGCGTTGTTAACAGTGACCGAACCGGCATTGGTGAGCGACAAGGTGTTAAACGCAGTATCCAAGGTGGCGGCGGCGCCATCACGCACTTGAAAAATAGCATTGTCCGCAGCATAGGTAGAGCTGCCACCCGCATCCACAATATTGTTCACATTGAGAGTTAAATCCCCCAAGGCCGACACCGCAGAATTTTGCAGCAACAAGTCTCCCACCCCAGTGGTGGTAATACTAAAATCGCCATTGCTCGCAACCGTAATATTTTGAAGGTCTAGGTTGCCTGCAACATTAAAGGCCAGGTCTCCGCCATTTTGCACGCCGAGCGCCTGTAACGTTTTGTCGTTATTGAGCGTTACATTGCCAGTACCTTGCCGGTCGAGAATCAACGTATTAAAACTGGTGGTCCACACGGCATCGCTATTGGCCGCCGATAAGTTCAACACCACATTGTCCGCGCTAACCGATATATCGGTATCGCTGTCACGAATATCGTCCGCAGTAATCGTCAAGTTATTCACCAAAATGGCACCAGCATCAGGAACAATCACATCGCCACCGTTAGCGGTGAGCACAACATCCCCTAAAATACTGCCACCCACACCGCCAAAACCTAAATCGCCCAAACTGATCAAGGTCACATCACCATTGGTGTTTAACGTATCAACGGTTAAAGCTTGGCTATTGTTCAGCGTAATTGAACCGTTTCCTGCAGTATCAAAATCTAAGCGATTAATGGCGGTATTGAGTGTTGTGGCCAGGCTGCCATCTTGAAGTTGAAGGCCCAACGTATCGGCGGCTAAGGTAGAGGCGCCGCCGGTTTCTATCACGTTATCTGCATCAAACGCTAAAGTTCCGTTCGTCGAAAGCACGGTATTTTGCAAGGCAATGTCACTGCCGGTTGCGGTAATGTCTACATTACCTGTGAGATTCAGATTGGCATTTTGCAAATCCACATCTCCACCAGCATCAAAACTGGTCCCCCCCCCCACGTTAACGGTGCCGCCATTGACACTGAGCGGGCCGCTGCTGGTCACTGAGAGCCCGCCACTGACCGCGACTGCAGCTCCGGTCATGTCGGTTATTCCAATGTTGATTAGCGTAAGGTCGCCACCAGATTGCAACCCCCCTACGGTAAGGTCTTGACTGTTATTTACGGTGTGCGCGCCCACACCCGCAATACCCATCACCAAACTATTAAATTGTGTACTCCACGCGGTTCCCCCGCTGCCGTCGCGCAAGGTTATGGCGGCGTTATCGGCAACCAAATCATAGCTGGTGTCGCCGTCGTCTAAATTGTCTGCAATGATGGTGAGGTCACCTGCAACCGTTATTTGACCCGCGGGTACCACCACGTCACCACTGCCCACTGTACTCAACGTCAAATCGCCGGCAAACACCGGCAGCACAGCCAATTGAAGATCTGCGTTCGTGGCGCTTAAGCTCAAGCTGCCGGCAGAGGTCAAACTATTCACCTGTAAGCCATCGGCATCCACAATACTAATGTCACCTGCAATTGGCGCCGATATATCCAACGTATTGAAACTGGAGGATATCGAAAAGCCTGCAGTGCCATCGCGCCAAGTGAGGTCGGCAGCATTTGCGCCGAGGGTAATGCCGGTGTCTGAATCCAAGATATTGTCTGCCACCACCGAAAGATTGCTGGTAACGGTTACGCCCGCTTCCGGCAGCAGCCAATCGCCACCCACATCCAAAGTCAGCGTTCCGCCAATATTCGGAGCCGTATCGGTAAAAGTCAGATCAAACCCCGCAGCCGTTGTAATATTAATATCGCCCGTGGTGTTGTTGAGCGCCGCGACACTGAGTGCATCGCTGTCAAAAACTTGCACCCATTGGCCACTGGTGGCATCCAAACTCAGCGTGTCAAAATCCACATTCAAAGTGGTATTGGCACCGCCAAATGTTAAATCAGCATTGGCTGCGCTTAAATACACCGTACTATCTGCATCATTAATACCTTGTGCTGTAACGGTTAAGTCGCCGCTCGTGTTCCAACCGCCATCCAGCAAAATCCAGTTACCTGCGGCAAGATTAAAACGCGCATTCCCACCAATGACGGGATTGATCTGCTGCATGATCATATTGCCGGCACTGGTAATGTTCAGCTGAATATCACCGCCTACGTCAATACCCGCCAATTGAAGTCCTTGGCTATTGTTCAGATAGACAGCACCAGAGATGGAGTCAAACGCCACTTGACTGAGTACGCCTTCAATCGGATCGGCGGCCGAACCGATACTCCCCATCACCGGCGCGAAGTTCGCTAGGTTGCTGGTAAGATTGGCTAGAGCACCATTGGCATCACTTATATCTCCGATCGCGGCCAAATTAAGGCTGCCGCCCTGAATGTGGCCCAAGGCAATATCGCCACCCAGAGCCGTTACAAACACATTGCCGGAACCGCTATTCACATCGCTATTCGAGGCAAACGTGACGGCACTGTTTGCGCGTAAGTTCACGTCGCCGCTGTTGCTCACACCGCCCACGCTGTCGACAATATCCGCATTAATTAAGAGGTCACGACCCGCAGTCAGGGTGAGGTTACCTGTAGCATTGTCTAGCTCTACCGCACCGGAAACCGTTAAATCTGACCCGTCACCGGATATAATCTCCACACCACCACCGGTCATTGTGAGCCCACCCACCGCAATGGCATCGGCATCAATCACCGTAATGGCATTCGTTGGATCTCCAGTGAGATTCAATTGAGCGACAGACGAATTGAGCTGTAAATCGCCAACAAGACCCGAGAAACTAAACGCTAATGCACCACCCGCGCTCAAATTGAGCGTACGATTGCCATTGGCATCGACCACATCCGACCCTTGCAACGCAAGGTAGTTGGCCGCGCTCACGCCCGCTAAAGGCAACGTCATAGTACCGGTTGCCGCCAAATAGATATTATCAGCGGTAATCTCTGATGCGCCGCCCAAATTAAGCTGCGCGGTGGAACTGACGTTAATGGTATCCGCGGCCACTAAACGCAAGATAAACAGATCTGAAGTACTACCGAGTACAATGCTGGCGCCGGTACTTTCCGCATCAAGATTTCGACCCAACGTGTCAAGCCCGCCAATCTCGCCTGCTGCACGCAGAATCGCGCCCGCCCCTACAGTGGGGGTCGCAATATCATAAAAGGTGTCCCCAGCATCAAGAATGCTACCCGTTGTCGCTGTGATCTGAACGGCATCAAAACCTGACGCAATCGAAAACGCATTGCTCAATACAATGTTTCCGGTTGCGGCAGTAAAATTGATTTTTCCACCGCGCGCATCCACCTGGCTGGTGTCTGCCATGGTGATCCCGCCACCGGAATTAATAACAAGGTTTAGGCCGTCTGCAGCCGTACCCGTATCGCTATCCCAAAAGCCGCTGCCCGCTTGAAATTGCACTTCATTGTCGGCGTTGAGCGTTAAAGTACGTAGGGAGCCAATGCCGTTGTAGTCCAGCAACGCAGAAATATTGATATTGCCTGGGCTGGCAGCACCCGATGCAGTGTCGATCACCACATCACCGCCCCCCAGGGCACTCCACAGAGCAGTCGCACTAATATTCGAACTCGCAGGCGTTCCCGACAGGGTCCACACACGCGGGTCACCCCCAATGAAACTGCCATTAGTATCGGCACTGTTACTGATCACAATATCGGTTGGGTCAATAAACCAAAGCCCCGCACTGCCTGCCGCAGCACTTACATCTACGGTTCCGTTCACATCCACGTAGTTGAAGCCTGATACCTCAACAAAGCCACCATCGCCGGCCAACTGCCCGCCGCGAGCAGAAATCATCGCGTCGCCTGTAAACCTTGTGGCATTCTTGGCAATAATGTTGACCTCGCCGCCATCACCACCAATGCCACCGTCGGCGCGGATATTACTGCCCGAATGCAGAGCGATATTCTGCGCAGCAGTAACATCCACCGCCCCCCCGTGACCGCTCCCAGCGCCTTCGGCTAAGATCACACCGGTCTGGTTGACGTTGCGAGATCGAACCTCAAAACTACCGCCAGCGCCATCCGTCAATGCCGAATCTGCGCTCACATCAATCATACCGCTATTACCCACATCGGCATCGGCGGCCAAGGTCACCACACCACCCTCACCAGTGGCAGTCACTGCACGCACCACACCGGTGTTTTGAAGGGTCACATCCAAGCCACCTACCATACCCTGCCCACTGGCAGACAGGCTCACCGATGGCGCTTGAAGGTGGCCTGAATTGACCACCCGCCCACCAAAACCACCTTCCTCCAACAACACAGGAATCGAACTGCCCTCAACCGTCATCAACACTCCGTGTCCAGAATGCAAGGCAATTTGACCGTCTGCAGTAATCGTGCCCGAATTTTGTAGCTCTGCGCCAATAAACACCACATTACCTTCGGCATCTATGGTGCCGCGATTTTCGATAACTCCGCCATCGCCTTGCAACATGGACTCACCCGACATAAAAGCGTCATTGGTCGCATCGAGCGTGGAGACCACAAGCCCTCCCACATCCACTTGAGCCCCTTCACCAAACAACACCCCGTTGGGGTTAATCAAAAAGACTTGACCGTTAGCATCAATTCGCCCGGCGATATCTGAAAGGTCATTGCCGATCACGCGGTTAAGCGTGGCGGAATTGGCGTCTGGCTGAATAAATTGCACACGCTCATCGGCTGCAACATTAAAACTTTGGTAGTCGATAACCGCGCGATCAGAGGATTGATGTACGGTGAGATTTTTGCCTTCAACAGACAAAACGGCGTTACCGGCCACCACTTCACCATTTTGGGGTAGCGCCAAGGCCCCCTGAGCCATGCTCACGGTCATTGCGGTCATCAGTAACTTGCGGCGAAATCTATTGCAGTCGCAATTCAAATCGCCATATTTGCTCGCCATAAACCTCTTTTCCGTCAATGTCACCATTAATCGCGTGAGCCCCATACAACTGGCCGCTCATGTGGTTACCCACTCGAAATCGAAAGCCACCACCCATTCCAGAAAACTCACCTTTGCTGGCAGGGTTGTTGCCAAAGGCCACCTTCTCACCCGAGGCTGTATCCCAAAACACATAAGGCTCGATGTGCCAGCGATCAACCTTGGACCGAACTAGCCCCGGAAAACTCCACTCCAGCCCAACCAAAGTCGCCTTATCTGCAGAAAACAACCCTGGTACAAACCCTCGCACACCGTAAGGGCCTGTGAGCGAAAACGCCTCCACAGAGGGCAATGAATCGCCCGCCTCTTGGAAGCTAAACAGTCCACTCAATACGCTGCGACCGCGCCCCTCACCAAAGCCTTTTAACCACTGTGTATTAAACTCAAACTTGGTCAAATGCTCGGCCCCACTGCTACTGACAGCCATATTGCCGCTGGTCACCACTACAGAAGACTGTGAAGCCACACCTTGCTTAGGCCATTGCGCGGCCTTTGCCCATTCCAAAGTAAAAGACTCGCTTTTTTCTTGCTCTATTCGCTCAACTTCATTGTCTAGCCTGTTGCTCTTGTTGTGAAAACCCAAACGCCACGATTCACGTCGCAGGGAATCATGCCGCCGCTGATAACGCAGACCCAGCTTGACGACAGACACGTCGCCTTCTAAACCCAGATTTTCAAACCGATCACCTAATTCAAACTGATTGTTGCTTGCACTGATATCCCAGATCCAATTCAGGCCGGCAGTGGGCAAGGAATAGTACAAACTGCCGTAAACATTCGATGTGCCATCCACCGCCCCCAGTACGGCCAGTGATAGCGTGTCAAAGCGGTGCGTGAGGTTTACAGCTCGCCATTGGGCAATAGCGCGAAACTCGCCGCTGGCGACTGCACCAAAGTTATCCAGTTTCAAAGACGTAAAATGGCGCTTGGTAGGTTCCACCCGTAAATTCAGTCGTGCCTGACCGGGTTTTGATCCGCGCGAATAAAACGCAAACAACTGTATTCCCGATTGTGCTTTAATCGCCGCCACTTTTCTTTCAACATCTGGCGCATATAACAGCTTACCAACCAGTGGCGCAAAGACACGCTCCAGGCGATGACTGGGCGTTTGACTGTTATTGATTACATGAACGTCTGATAAAACACCTTCTTGCAACGTCATGCGCACATCACCATCCACAACCTCCTGAGGAGGCAAATACACAGTGTGAAAAACAAACCCCTGGCGACGCACGTACACGGTCATTGCATCTGCTATTTGATGTAACTCGTCGACCGTCAATAATGAGCCAAACTTAGCGCGTTCTTGATCAAGCTGACTACGAACCGTCAAAATATTGAGCGGGTAATCTTCAATAGAAGAAAACCCCTCAAGACTGAGGCTTTTGACCTCTATCAGTACATCTGCGGCATTCGGATTGATATCGCTGGCAAAGCTGTTTGCGATGCACAGGCTAACGGCACCAACGAACAAATACCCTAGCAGGTGAATTCGTAGTAAAGACATCTATCCTCTTCTTATGGCGGCTAAAGGCTCTAACGAAAAGGTTCTTTGCGCCATGGGGCTTGGGGCCGACTTATCGTTTCGGGCGCTTTTTCGTCGGTTGTGAAAGCCACCCGTATAGCAATAAACTTAGGCTATGCTTGGCATCACAGCCAATATTTATTATTAAAACTCAAAGGCCATTCACGATTGTCGTAAGTCAAACGGCGGCGACAATTTGCGTTTTGATTCACACTGTAAATGGACCACTTCTCTCACCACTTGGCATTCAATGCCATTTAATGAATACTGACATCGCATGATATCGTCTTGCGATCATCAGAGAGATACGCCATGCTTTATCTGTAGAGTGTACTGATAACTATGAAAGTGTTGATTGTGGATGATCATGGTTTATTTCGTCACGGCCTAGAAATATTGCTCAAGGCCGAGCTTCATTTCGACCCCATTTTACACGCCGCTACAGGTCAACTTGCACTGGATGCCCAGTTGGATAACCCCGATCTCGACTTGGTACTGCTGGACTACAACCTGGGAGCCGACCACGGTCTAGACATTTTAAAACAATTAAAGGTCCGAGACCCAAGCCTACCCGTGGCGATGATCTCTGGCCGCGATGACCCACAAGCCATTTTGAGCTCTCTCGGCAGTGGCGCCAGTGGTTTTATTCAAAAAAACTTAGAACCGAGTGACATCGTGGCCGCCATACAAGTAGTGCTAAACGGCGGCATGTATGTTCCCGCCACGGTCATCGATACTCACCCCAAACTTGCCAACCTTGAGGACCTTGAAACCCGCCAAAAGCAACTGCATCACTTAGCGGAAATCGCTCGTCGTGTTATTCGTGAAAAAAAGCTAGACGTAAAAGAGCAGCAAGAGGTCGAAAACGAAATGACCTCTGCGTTAAATAACTTGCTGGGCGAACTGCGTCAAGATCGCACCCGCCTGGAACTCATGGCCTTCCAAGATGACCTAACCGGTGTTGCCAACCGCCGCTTGTTTCTCGAGCGGCTTGAACAGGCGTTAAAGGCCTGTCGCCGCAACCACACCAAGATGGCACTGATCTACCTGGATTTGGACTATTTCAAGCAGGTGAACGACTCCCTGGGCCACGCCGCAGGGGACGTGCTATTAAAAGCCACAGCCGAGCGACTCCTAAACTCCGTGCGCGAGGTGGACACAGTCGCCCGCCTGGGCGGCGATGAATTCACCGTCATATTGGTGGACATCCAATCCGAAGCCGCACTCGACAATCAACTCCTGCGGCTGCACAGCACACTCAAAGCAGAGGTTTCGTTGCCCGATGGCACTACATGGTCCCCTTCATCCAGTATGGGTGCGGCCATATCGGACGGCTCGAACTCCGCAGAAGATCTTATTCAACGTGCCGACGAAGCCCTCTACGAGGTCAAACAACACGGCCGCGACAGCTACTCTGTCAGCGTCAGCTGAGCCCACCCCCCAACAAACCTTGCCTAATTCCCCGCGCATGCTTATCATGTGCGCCGCTTCCACCGGTAGTAAACTCAGGAAGCAACGTGTACCAATTATGCACCCGTAGCTCAGCTGGATAGAGTAGGTGGCTTCGAACCAGTGAGTCCGGCTCTTCCCTGAGCCGGCCCGCGAAGCGGCTTGCGCAGCTCATTTACTCCAGGCAAATGAGTGGTCGGGAGTTCGACCAAAAGGCAGGATCGCCTTTTGGAACAGCCGAAAAGACTGGGTCGTAGACCCGAGGCCCATGGACGGGCCGAGTACATCTCTCCGGGTAGGTATTAGCCCATTCGCTCAGCGAATGGCACCTCAGAGAGATTCACAGTAATAAAAGTTTTGCACCCGTAGCTCAGCTGGATAGAGTAGGTGGCTTCGAACCACTTGGTCGGGAGTTCGAATCTCTCCGGGTGCGCCATATTCCCAGTATTTACTGGACCTCCGAGGCGGGTTTTATATAAACCCGCCTAAAATTCCTCCTAAATATTAATCCTGGGATTCGGGCTCCGCTTGACTTCCTTTTCTACGACTCTCAACCATTTCGTCATATCTAGATAGCTGTAGAGTCATTAGCCGGTGAGGTAAGGCTAGAGACATGAGGAAAGCGATAGTGGCCAGCGCGAGGTACACCCGCTCAAGCCAAAGCACTACGTTGCTTTGAGGATACTTCTTGAAGATTAGGGTAGAAACAAACACCAAACCTAATATTACCAAATAAGTGATGAACAAGTATTTGTGACGAACTAGCCGACGGTAAACATTGCTTTTCCTAACAGCATCAGCTCGCCAAGTTCTGCCCCTGAATAGACTTGGCTCTCCCAATAGAGTCATTATCGTAATCAGAAAGCCGGCAAGTATAGAGAATACGTTAACTATTACACTGGAAGCATCATTATTATCATGAATTAACGGTTGACCAAACCATCCCGCCAACGCTCCGATCGCTAGAGAGCCGGCAAAATATCCATTTCTTTTCCAGTCGATACTCAAATTTACTGCTCCAATAAATTAGCGGCTACAAGCTCTTGCATGTAGTCACCCAGCCCTTCCCAAACGTTCTGACATGAAATTGAGCCATTTAATTTGGGAACGTTGAATGAATGCTGCATGCGAATAGCATCTGAAGTTATTCGCTCACCGTCCTTCGTGATAATTGAAAATTCCGGTAGATCTGCATCCTTATCTTCCACCACTGATTCCGCAACTTTTTCGATAAACTTTTGAGATTGAATCGCTGCTCTTGAATTCCCGTCTAACTTTACAGAAAGGTTCACGATAATATCTTCAAGCGCTTTTTGCTGGGCTGCATCATCATCCTTTTCCATAAGAGCCCTAAATTCATCTACTGCTTCCCCAAACACCTTCGACCACCAGTCAGCCCTCTGATTTTTAGGGATAGAGGCACCGAAGGCACAAACAGACAAATCCAAAGAACGCACTCCATGCTGCTGTATCAATTTCAGCTTGTTCACATTGCTCGCTGGCATAAAATCAAAATTTCGGTCTTCCTTCTTGACGCCTGCCTTATCGAACAAGGCTGTTAGATACCGCTCGCATTTTGAAGCAGTGATCCCGTGCTGGCAGAATATTACGTTGTGTTTGCGGACCAGAAGGTAGCTGCTACCGTCATGAAATTCTTGGCCATCGGGAGCCGCCTGAACACCGCCATTATCCTCGGCAGCTTTAGCGCGAGGTTTTAAAGTGGCTGCCTTCTCTCCTCGAACATAACGAGCAATATGAACTAGAGTGCCACTGTTGTCGGATTTATAGTGCTGAAGGCGCAGAAACTCATTTTCACCTAATTCAATCTCAGAATCGCCCACATTGGGAAACTTCCTCCGGGCCTTTTTGATTAGGGCTTCCAGATCTACTCCGCGTTGTTGATTCAAAGCACGCATATAATACGCCGTCTTACGAGCCTGTTGTTGAGCCATTTATCAATCCCTCGGGTTTTTTATGGAGTTATGCTTGTAAAGCATAGCCGGGATCATAATTGACTGCCATTCAGCATATGGAGAGGTCACCCCGACAACCAACTTGACGCTGCGTGATGCCCAGGAGGAACAGCGCCGGGGTGACTTCATTCGGTACGGTCAGACCGGATCACCTCCCCGGGTTAGACCTAAAAGCGTAATTGCATCACCCTCAAGCCAGACTACTTCCGGCAGGGTGGTGACGTCTCGGGCCGTCCATGTAGACGGAACCTTGGTTGAGCCGTTCGGAGCCACCGCTGTGGCGAGTGAACGGGCTGTGGCTTCGTCCGCCGCCGTGACGATGGCGGCTTGTATTCCGCTCGGGTTCCTGTCCTCGGGGCGATTCCGGTATAACAAATACACTGCCATTTTCGATTCTCCTCAATGAGCAATTAACTTACTGTTGCTCCGCCTTTTCTTTGCACCTTGCACAAATGCGATACCCGGCGTGGGCACTCCAAGACTCGGTCCGACAGTAATACAGGGGAGGACCTTCACCCGGGGATCATCGTCACGAAGAAAGCGGACGTTGATACCCGCGCGGGGCTTTTTAGGCGTTTTCACCTTCACCAGCGGCCTCCGCTAATGCCTTGTTTGAACGAGCCAAAGAAAGGTTTGTCAGTGGATCGGGCTTACCATACCTACCAACCTCAAACAACTCTCAGCAAGTGATCTTGCCCCATTCCATTAGCATCCAGACCTTGCCCCTTACCATACGAGCATCGGGCAACTGTAAAATCAAAAAACCAGAGGAGGATTTTGCTCATGAAGCTCTTTAACTTGAGGGACTTTCTGGCGGAGCGAAGCCCTGAGCATCAAGGATGATGCGACAAAACGTCAGGAGCGTTTTGAACCGCCGAAGGCGCCCGAAGGGCAGCGCACATGGACGTGCGCTGATGAATCTCTCCGATCCACACAACCATTCTCAAAAGAACACTTATTTATGTTGGAGCGGGGGTTCTTTATTGGGTGGCTCATGGGGCCATGTTGGACCTTTCTGCCCACTCTGCTCACTCCCAAACCCGACTCGCTAACACTCAATCGCACAAAAACATGACATGATTTTATTTTTGGGACATTTGCGTCAAATTTTCTCCAAACACTGAGACAGTTCACAGTCCTTTCACCCCTTGGCGGTTAATATCGAACTCTAATGAATGAAGATAGTGGCGCCTAACGGTCAGCTAGCGTTCCACTCAGGCCTTAGGGGGCAACATGTATAGACCACACGTATTATGGATAGCGCTATGGGTTTTGGTATTGAGCGGCTGTGGCGCCTCTGATACCTCCAGTAGCAGCTCTTCTTCCAGCTCCAGCTCCAGCTCCAGTTCTAGTTCTAGTTCTAGTTCTAGTTCTAGTTCTAGTTCTAGTTCTAGTTCTAGTTCTAGTTCTAGTTCTAGTTCTAGTTCCAGTTCCAGCTCTAGCTCTAGCTCTAGCTCTAGTTCCAGCTCCAGCTCTAGTTCCAGCTCTAGTTCCAGCTCTAGTTCCAGCTCCAGCTCTAGCTCTAGTTCCAGTTCCAGCTCTAGTTCAAGCAGTACTAGCAGTACTAGCAGTTCATCATCAAGCACCAGCTCTGGTGGCCAAGCAAGCGCTGGTTTAGTCATCAGTGAAGTGGTGACCAAATCCGAAATCCCAGACTATATTGGTGGCGCCGACTGGATTGAGTTATACAACAGCGGGAATGCGCCCGTGAACTTAAGCGCCTATCAACTCAAAGACGGTGGCGATGAGCCTGCTGCACTGCCCAACACCGAGTTGCAGCCCGGCGGCTACATCATTATTGCTGCGACTGACGTACCCCCCACAGACGGCACCCCTTTTGTACCCTTTAAATTGGGCTCGGAAGATTCGCTCACGCTGATGTACAACCAACAAGACGTGGATACATTGGTTTGGCTCGATGGCGAGGCCAAGCAAGGCCGCAGCTTCGGTCGATTAAATGGGGCAGAACAGACGCTCTACCCCAGCCCCTTAGAAGCCAACGTGCCCTATGTATTGTTTGATAAATCTCAGGTGTTCAGAGTCGACATCACCCTAGAACCTTCAGATTGGAACAATTTACTCGCCACGGCCGAGGACGAAAAATACTTCCCTGCAGACTTCAACCTCAATGGCGCCAAACTTGCTGAAGTCGCGGTGCGCGCTAAGGGCCAATCCTCTTTGAGCGGGGTCGATCAACTACCGGACAATGACCGCTCTGCGCACCGTTATGGGCTTAAGGTGGACTTTAACTACTACAAAGATCAGAAATTTATGGGCATGAAAAAGCTGGTTTTCAATAATAGCTTTGCAGACCCGAGCTTAATGCGCGATATGGTGGCCTATCAGCTTTTCAAAGATGCAGGCATGCCAAGTCCAGAAGCCAGCTTTGTGGACCTTTGGATCGGTGGCGAGCATTTGGGCATTTATCAAATGGTGGAACCCATTGATGGTGAATTTGTTGAAAAATACTTCCCCGACGATAAGGCCGCAGACGTCAAAGGCGATTTGTACAAAGTGGAGCTATTCAATCATTTGGGCTGGCAAGGTGCCAACCCGAGCGCTTACAAAGGCATCCGCTTAAAAACCAACAAGGAAACCTTAGGGACACCTGAAGAAGGCGTTGCTTTGATTACCTTTTTAGACACTCTCAATAATGGCAGCAACCCGCTCGAGCACGTAGATACTGAACTGATGACCCGCTACCTGGCAGCCTTAGTGCTAACCGGCAATATGGACAGCTACATCGGCTCCACCGCCAACAACTATTATCTTTACCATCATGTCACCCAAGATGCGTTCACCATGCTGCCCTGGGATTTCAATTTAGGATTTGGCACTTTCGGGAATTTTGACTTTGGCGGACCATGGGGCGATGGCACAAGCTGCGATGCGACCGAACATGTGATTGAAAACCCGGTGGCCGATGACAAACCGCGCCCCTTAGTCGATGCCGTTTTAAATGACCCCACCTTAATGGCCAACTACAAACAGCACCTGCGCGACCTTATCACCGGCCCTTATAAAGCCGAGAAGGTCAAGACAGAAATCTTAAGAATGGCGGATTTGCTGGACCCCTATATGCAAAACGATCCCACCTTCTTTTTTACTTACAACGAATGGAAGAAATCCTTAACTGACGACCTGTTTGATAATGGCAACCCCCCTGGCGGCGGTGGCATCTTTGGCCCTGCCCCTGCTCTGATTCCCTTTATTGAGCAGCGCAATGACAATGTCTTACGTCAGTTGAATGGTGACATACCGGCAAACAACGGCAACGCAGGTCACGCGTGCCCGCCTTAGTTACACGTCCTGAAACGCCACCCATGGCGAACAAGACGTCGAAATAAAAAAGCGTCGTTTTTTATTTCTCTCAAAAATTGGCCACCGATGTGGCCAATTTGGGCAGCACGTCTTTGTGCCACATTAACCCGATAAAAAGGTTGCCGGGTTAATAACTTGAAGCGCCTTGCACAACGGTTTTAAACGATCTAAAACGCAAAAAGCCCCTTTCGGGGCTCGATGCTTGGTCTTGCGCTCAGTTTCCGTTCTGAGGGGGCGCTTCCTTTGGCGGTCCTCGCCAACAAGTGTGTTCCTTACTCCGTCCTTGAGTTAACAGTATCACTCAATCGCCTCGTGATTGCCTATGGTCATGATCGCCAGGACTTGTAGGATATTAACCATGCACAGTGCAAGCCTCTACCCCCCAAAAAGCCTCTCTTGGCACCCCAAAAGCTAAACGTTAGGTCCCGCCGCCAGTATGGCCTTGTCCACGTCAAAGTGACGCATATTATCTGTAAATGCTTGCGCCAGGTAGGCCGCTTGGCGTTGATAGGCATTGGCATCTGACCAAGTGCTAGCAGGGTTTAACCAGTGTGGATCCACCCCGGGAATGGCCTTAGGAATGCGCAAATTCAAAGGCGCGAGCGTTTCCAATTCGGCATCGGACAAAGCTCCAGCTTGAACTGCGGATATAATGGCGCGGGTCACTGCAATGGGAAAGCGCTTGCCTGCGCCTTCTGGCCCACCGGCGCCTCCAGTCCAGCCTGTGTTAATTAAATACACTTGGCTGCCGAACTCTTGCATGCGCTTCATCAGAAGACGCGCGTAATCCTTTGCCGGGCGCGGCATAAAAGGTGAGCCAAAGCAGGCCGAAAAAACAGGTGTGATGGCCGTATCCCCACCCACCTCAGTGGAGCCCACTTTGGCGGTATAACCGGAAATAAAATGGTAGGCTGCCGCCTCGGGCGACAACTTCGCCACAGGCGGCAGCACGCCTAACACATCACAGGTTAGGAGGATCACTGTATTGGGTTCGCCCCCCCGCGAAGGGGTCACCCGTTTGGCCACATGCTCCAGCGGATAGCTGACCCGGCCATTTTCGCTGAGCGTTGCATCAAAATAGTCGGCCACCCGCGAGCGCGAATCGTGCACCACGTTTTCCACGGTGGCGCCAAAGCGTATGGCCTGATGGATAATGGGCTCGTGCTCGGGGTTTAAATCGATGGTTTTGGCGTAGCAACCGCCTTCAAAATTAAACACCGTGTCCTTGCCCCAGCCATGCTCATCGTCGCCCATTAAAAACCGTTCAGGGTCCGCAGAGAGTGTGGTTTTGCCCGTGCCGGACAGCCCAAAAAACAGCGACACATCACCTTGTTTGCCCACATTGGCAGCACAGTGCATGGGCAGTACATCTTTATCCAGCAATAAAAAATTTTGTACGCTGAATAGGGCTTTTTTGAGCTCGCCCGCATAGCGCATACCTGCCACCAGTATTTTACGCGCGGCAAAATGGATGATCACCGCAGCATCGGATGCAGTTCCGTCGCGGACTGGGTCGCACACAAATTCCGCAGCGTGTAAAACGTCCCAAACGGCTTTGCCTTTCACATTAAACTGCTCGGGGCGCACCAACATATTGTGCGCAAACAAACTGTGCCAAGCGGTTTTGGTTTTAAGTGCCACAGGTATGGCATGATCCGGATGGTCCCCCACTTCGAAGTAAGAGACATAGTGGGCGTCACTTGCCACCTCATCTGTCACGCGGTCCCAAAGCTTGAAGAACGCGCCTTCGTCGAAGGGGCGATTCACCTCGCCCCAATCGATATGATCCCGTGTTGACCCCTCCTCGACAATAAACCGATCTTTGGGCGAACGACCAGTGCGTTGCCCTGTGGCGGTACAAAAAGCGCCATTATCCGCAAGATAGCCCTCGCCATTGCGAATGGCATGTTCGACCAATTCGGCCGGGGAAAGGTCGGTGAAAACAGATGGCTCGTGATCTTCAGGCATTATTACTCCTTAGGTGTCATCCTTAGGCAATGGAATCGCGCCCACATACTAAAGTTTATTGCACTTCAGGTATTTGATACATGTCAGGTTCATACCGGTAATGGCCTGTAATGGGATAAGCAAACAACACATCTTCCAATTGCGGGCCACGCCCAATGTTGTGCACCACCAGGGGCGCACCAGATAAAGATGAGCGCCTGCTTACCAGCACCCCAATATGAGGTAAATTCCCGGGCAACATCCAAGTGACGATATCACCCGCACGGTAATCCTTAAGTTGAGTCGACACCGGGAGTGTCCGTCCGTGGCGACTAAAAAAAGTTTGCAAGTTAGGCACTCGCCGGTGGTCAATATTGGTATCAGGCCGTTTTAACCCCCAAAGCGCTTTAGACGGGTAATGGTCAAAATGTTGGGCCATATCCTCGTGAACCCGCTTTTGTAAATCCACGCCCAGAGTTCGGTATAAGCGGATCACCACATCGGTACACACCCCTTGGTCGGCGGGCACATCTCCACCGGGATAGGGTATTGCCAAATAGGCACCATCATAGCGTACGCTTTGCTTTGTGCGTTCGATGGCGGCAGCGGTAAAAGCTTGTTCAAATTCTGTGGCGAGTGCGTGACTTGCAAAGAGCGTCTGAAGCACACAACACACCACGAATAAACCTTGATGCTTCAACGGCATAAAACGCACCTAATGGTGTGTGGGCTTGGGGTTAAACAGGTTTGCAACAACCTCTGGCGTAAACTGATAATGCGCGCCGCAAAATTCACAGTCCATTTCAATACTACCCCGCTCATGCGCCAGCGCCATAGCGTCTGCCTCGCCCAGAGACTTCAACGCAGTGGCACTACGCTGCTCACTGCAACTGCATCTAAATACCACCGGCTGCGCTGAAAACAGTGTGACTTCTAACTCGTGAAACAAACGAAATAATACCGTAGCATGTGACAACTGCGCTAATTCTTCCGTTTTTACCGTATCCGCCAAATGCTCGGCTGTGGCAAACAACTCTGGGGTATTATTCACATTGGCCGCCTCTGGCAACTGCTGCAGTAGTATCCCTGCGGGAATGGCGCCATCACTGAACAACCACAATCGCGTTGGCAATTGCTCAGATTGGTTAAAGTAATGGTTGAGACAGGCGGCTAAAGTATCGCCTTCCAATGGCACGATGCCTTGGTAACGCTTGCCTTTGGTGGGATCAATGGTGAGGGTCAGCACCGCATTGCCAAAGACGGTTTGCAGTTGAGATTGAATGGACCCCTCGGGCGAGTACCCCTCACGGACTTTGGCCACGCCTCGCAAAGTTCGCTGGCTGGTGACTTCGGCCATCATTAAAGGAATGGCGCCGTCCCCGCGCACTTGTAAGGTCAAAGTCCCGTCGAATTTGAGCACTTCACCCAATAACGCTGCGGCCGCCAAGAATTCACCCAATAGGGCTTTCACGGGCGGGGGTAATCTTTGATGCGCAGTGGCCTCCAAAAAAGCGGTTTCCAGAGTGACGATTTCGCCTCGTAATTGATCACTGGCCAAGGTAAAACGATGAATCACATCGTGTGGGTGTTCCGTTTCAATCATAAGAGTCTAAATGTCCTGACTGTTGTTTAAAGCGGTGAATCTGACGGCGCTGCTTTTTATTAGGCCGCTGTTCGGGTGCTAAGTGCATGGCACCGGCCAACTTTCGTTGCTGGGCCACATGTTCACGTTTGGCAATACTATCAGCTGTCTCCTCGTAAAGGGTTTGAGCAATAGAGGCGTTGCAGCGTTGCTCGGAAAGTGCCAACACTTTGACCTCTTTTTCGTCCCAGCCTTGACGAATGCGCAACATCATCCCCAGCGAGACATCTTTACTGGCCTTGACGCGTTGACCATCCACATGCACTTTACCGCCATCGATGGCCGCCTTTGCCAAATTACGGGTTTTAAAAAAACGCGCAGCCCAAAGCCATTTATCGATCCGAACTTTTTCCATCTAACCGCGTCCAATTGGCATTATTTCATCGAAGTCTACAATATCGATGAACTCACCGGAGGCTTGCGCATCCATTTGTGAATCCGGTTGAGTGATGCACACCAAGTGATGAATACCGAAGGTTTGCGCGGCTTTTAATACCCCCACATTGTCATCAATAAACACCGTGGTCTCTGGGTTAAAGGGCTCTTTCTGATGGAGCTTTTGCCAAAACGCTTGGGTTTCCTTGGGTTGCTGATAATCATGAGAGGAGACTACTAAATCCAACCATTGGTCAATGCGAGTGACGCTGAGCTTCAGCTCTAGGCCTTTGCGATGGGCATTGGTGGCGAGGATCACTTTTTTGCGCTGGGACTTTAAAAATTGTAAGAAGGTCTCCGCGTGGGGGCGCGGGCGAATTTTATGCTGGACTTCGCGCTTTAAGGTGGGGATATCCATCTGCACAATCTCAGACCAATGGTCCAAACAGTACCACCGCAAGGTGCCCTTGTGGGCCTCTATTCGCGCGGTGAGGCTCAACTTGGCTTGTTCAGCGTCCAACCCGTGGTGCTCTGCGTAACGCTTGGGTAAATGAGTTAACCAAAAATAGTTGTCGAAATGTAAATCCAGTAAAGTGCCATCCATATCCAGTAAAACGGTATCGATGGTCTGCCAATTGATCATTGTGCCTTCAGCGCGAGGAGCTTTGGTGGAATTAAGGGGAGTATGCCTGCAATTAGACCGAGAGAAAAGCCAACAGGTTGTTTTTTGATCGCACCATAACTGTCGCCGGTACGGACGTACGGCCCTACTGTGCGGCCTCGCACGAATTAAAGAAAAGAAACGCCCGATTGAAAATTTTGGCGCACACTTGAGTGAAAACGACGTCTAACGCACATATTAGCCCTGCAACTTGTGGCAAATTTAGCTAGCCTCAAGATTGCCGCTTGGTTTTTAAGCATAAATTCGATGCCTCTCACTTATGGGCTACGTGAATAATGCCTACTTGTCGCTCAAACCTTCATTGGTTTACCTTTATCGTGACAGGGCTTTGAGCAACGTTTACCCCATAAAAGCAATAAGAAGACAGAACATGACAAAAGCCTCCGCACAATCCAGCGACGACAAGCCACCCCGCTCAAGGGCTGCGGGTGAAGCTTCGATTTTGAAGCAACAGCTCATGCGCGAAATCGCTTGCTTAGAACGACAGTTGGAGCGCGTGCGCTCGCGCGAGGAGTTTGCGGAGTACACCACCATTCAAACCTATGAAGAGATGATCAACGACCGCTATAAAATGCTCGAAAACCTTCCTTGGACAGAATAGTACTCACCAAATCGCGCCAAACACAACTCGCCTAAGCGGTGTCATACCGGTATTATCTGGGACATCGCTGGCCAAGCCTCTATTGATTATGTATCACGCCTATTTTGGAATTGACGACCAAGCCTTCTCTATCGCTGTAAATCCGCGATATATGTACATGAGTACACAGCACAAAGAAGCCCTTGCGCACTTGCTGTATGGTGTAAACAGCGGTGGCTTTGTGATGCTGACAGGGGAAGTGGGCACCGGCAAAACCACGATTATTCGCTGCTTACTCGAACAACTCCCCGACACAGCCGACCTTGCCATCGTACTAAATCCTTCGGCCAACGCACGCGATCTCATTTGCAGTATCTGCGACGAATTTAAAATCGATTACGACCGCGCGGAAAAAAGCATTAAAGTCTTAACCGATACCCTCACCCAGTTTTTAATCGCCAATCACCAGCAAGGCCACAAAAGCATTGTACTCATCGACGAGGCACAGCTACTGCGCGTCTCCACTTTAGAGCAGGTACGGTTGCTCACCAATTTAGAAACCAACACCCAAAAGCTATTGCAAATCATATTGGTGGGTCAGCCTGAATTAAACGACCTATTGGCCAAGCCAGACCTCCGACAGCTCTCGCAACGCATTACCGCGCGCTATCATTTACGCCCGCTAAGCGAGAAAGAAACAGAAGCCTATATCAAACACCGCCTGAACGTGGCGGGGCTGCCACCGGGTCGCCAACCTTTTTCAGCCAAAATTTTTCGGCGCATTTACCAAATCACTTACGGAATTCCACGTTTGATCAATGTGCTTTGCGACCGGATGTTGCTTGGGGCCTACAGTCGTGACACCACTCAAATTGATGCGAATATTTGCAAACAAGCCGCTTTAGAAGTATTAGGCGATATTCCCCACATCAAACCTCAGTCGAATACAGCGTGGACAATGGTTGCGGGCTCGTCAATCGCAGCGGCGCTGTTGGTGGCAGTAGTGGCATGGCTTTGGTGGGGCCAACACCCCACCGTCACCCCTCCGCACACCGCCACCCCCGTGTCAGCGCCCCTTCAAAGCCCCTCAGAAACCGTCATTTCGACCAAAACGCCCGAACCCGCCAACCTCGAAAAATCCGAGTCAGCTCAATATTGGGTTTACAGTTCTGAGGCTGCACTTCGAGCCATTACCGACGCCCTGGGCATTTTAACCATTGGCCATAAGGCTTTGTGCGAACAACTGGAAGCCATGAACTGGGATTGCGTCACCGAGCAGGTTGACACCTGGGGGCACTTAAGTGCACTCAACCGCGTGGGTGTGATGAGCATCGTAACGCCCAGTCGAGAACGCGCCTTTGTCTCTTTGATGGGGTTATCAAGCGACACCGCTTGGGTGCTTCACAATACAGAGGTTCAACCTGTGCCCATTAAAACTTTGGGCAAGCTGTGGGATGGCGAGTTTACCTATTATTGGCGAAAACCCGTGGGGTTTTCAGAACCTATTGGACGGGGGAGTCGCGGCCCATTGGTGCAGTGGCTCGCCAAACAGTTTGCAATCTTGGACCAACAACCAACCCCGCTCGCCACCACTGTATTTAATCGCGCACTGCAAACTCGGGTAAAATTATTTCAACAAACCCACGGCCTTGAAGACGATGGATTTGTTGGGCAAAACACCCTATTAAAACTGAACGAAGTGCTGGGCTTAGATGCCAAACTATCTGAATATACCCCTGCTAAAATCGCCAACAGTGCGCAGGAGTAGATATGTCATTAATATTAGACGCACTCAACAAATCCGACCGTGACGCCAAACAAACCGGCACCGCACCCACCATCCATCACCACGTTACGCCCCCAGAAAACGACAATAAGGGCCTGCAGCCCATTACGCTGTGGTTAGGTGGGGGGTTAATATTTGCCTTCACGTTACTGGTGCTAGTGCTGCTAGGGCAACGCTTCCAACGCCCAGCAGTACCACTCGACGAAGGCTCTGTTACGCCAGCTCAAACCGCAAACACTCTATTAACTGAGCCCAATGAGAGCACCAGGAGCACGCCAAACCTTAGCGATGACAAAAACAGTAAACCGACGACCCAATCCGCGCTTACCGAGCCGGCCCCCTCAATACAGACTTCATCACCAGAGCTGAGTGCGCGCGAATCGGGTGGGGGTCAAACACTTGTACCCGTGGCACCCGACAAGATATCAAACCCAGACCCGGCCATTCGGCAGCTGTATTCCCAAAGCACCCTCGACAATACGGCTGAAACTGCATCGCGCCACTCGCGCCGCCAAAACCCCTCAACCCCCTCGAGTGTATCACCCGAAGACGAAGCCCTCGCGCAGTTATTGTGGGAACAATCGGCACCCAAAGCGCCGCCGAAAGTGAAAGAACGCGCACCCCTGCCACCAGAAGAAACCGAGTTAAAAGTGGCGCCAGAACCTGCCACCGCAGTAACCCACTCTATTCACCACCATCAAGATGTTCCGTTTTTACACCGCTTACCTGAGGCCTTTCAAAACGCGATTCCGTCGTTGATGTATGCCGAGCATCACTTTGACCAAGGTTTCATAGTGATGAACAAAAAAACGGTGCAAGTAGGTGAAGCAGCCGCCGACGGTGTCACGGTGGAAGCGATTTTAGAAGACGGTGCCATTCTGTCGTTTAAAGATCGGCGCTTCAAACTCGCAGCGCAGAGCAGCTGGGTGAATTATTAAGGCGCCTCGCCCCCTAAGGCGTCAGCTTTTGAATTTCCGACATAAGTCGCCCAACTGCACCTCGGTTTTGGTCTACAAAGGCTTTGGCTTTTTGACCCACCTCACAGCGTTGATCCTCACCGGCTAACCATGTGCGAATGGTGTCCACCAGGCCTGGTACGTCATGAACCACGGCCATGGCATCATCGGCCACCAAATCCTGGCTAATTTGCGCAAAGTTAAAGGTGTGCGGCCCCGAAAGCACGGGTAGCCCCCAAGCCGCTGGCTCTATCATATTGTGGCCGCCACGCTCGATCAAACTGCCACCGACAAAGGCCATATCGGAAACTCCGTACAACACCATGAGTTCACCCATGGTGTCGCCCAACACAATTTGTGTGTCGATATTAGGAACCTCGCCAGTACTTCTGCGAAGCGTTGTGAATGACTGGCTGCAAAGGCTGTAGATGTCATCAAACCGCTCTGGGTGACGAGGCACTATGATCAACAACAGGTTAGGAGCGTCTTCCAGTAATTGTGTAAAAGCCTTGAGAAGCAGGCGCTCCTCGCCTTCGTGGGTACTGGCCGCAATCCAAATAGGGCGCGCACCCTTTAAACTGTAGGCCTCCTTTAGGCTCTGCGCTTGGGCCTTTATGTTCTGACTGATGACCACATCAAACTTCACACTACCAATCACCGCCAACTTATCCGGTGCCACGCCCAGTTGTAAAAAACGCTCACCGTCCACAGCGTTTTGCACGGCCACACAATCGAGTAAGCTTAAGATACCCTTGGTGGTTTTGGGAAAGCGTGCGTAACGCGCGGCCGAGCGGCCGGACATTCGTGCATTGGCCAATACCATTGGGATGTGATGGTGCGCGCATTCCACTAACATATTGGGCCAAAGTTCGGTTTCCATAATCACGGTGACCACAGGCTTCACCCGGCGAATAAACGCCGCCACCGTCCAGGGAAGATCAAAAGGTGCATACACATGAGCCACCTCACCCGCGAAGGATGCCGTCACCCGGGCGGAACCTGTAGGCGTCATGGTGGTAACCATGAGTGTATAGCGGCCTTCACTTAACAACCGTCGAATCAAAGGGCCCGCGGCAATCACTTCGCCCACAGATACGGCATGTATCCATATGACGGGTTTGGGTGCGCGGATGGGCCTAAATATTCCTAGACGTTGTAGCCAACGCACCCGATACCCTGGAACTTGCTTCTCCTTCCACCACAACCGCGCAAAAATCAACGGCAGTAAAATCAGGAATAGGCCCGTGTAGAGTACGCGCAACAACATTAGCTTTCAGAGAATTGTGCAGAGTAAAGGTTCGCGTAGTGACCGTTTTGCTCAAGCAATTCAGCATGGCGACCCACCTCTACAATACGGCCTTCGTCCATCACCACAATTTTATCAGCGTTTTCGATGGTGGAAAGGCGATGTGCAATCACAATGGTGGTGCGGCCTTCTTGCAACTGTTCGAGAGCCTGTTGAATGGCTTTTTCGGATTCGTTATCTAACGCAGAGGTGGCCTCATCCAATACTAGTATCGGGGCATTTTTATAAAGTGCACGGGCCACCGCGATCCGCTGGCGTTGTCCACCAGAAAGGCGGGTGCCATCCTCCCCCACTAAAGTATCAAACCCTTGAGGCAAGGCTTCGATGAATGCCAATATATTGGCATGCTCCGCCGCTTGGCGAATGCGGACCATATCCAAGGCTTCATCCTGACAGCCGTAAGCAATATTTCTGGCCACGGTATCGTTAAACAAAATGGTTTGCTGGTTCACCAGGCCAATTTGTGCTCGCAAGCTTTGCAGCGTGACCTCTTGAATGGCGTGCCCATCGATCAATATCTCGCCCGACAAGGGCTCGTACAAACGTAACAACAAATTGGTGATAGTGGTTTTACCACTGCCAGAGCGGCCCACCAAGGCAATCGTTTCCCCTGATGACAAAGTCAAACAAATATCATTTAAAGCAGTGGCGTCCTTGTCGTACTGAAAACACACATTACGAAACTCGATTTCACCCCGCGAAACATCTAACACTTTTTTGCCCATGTCCGGCTCAGGGGGTAGGTCCACCACTTCAAAAATGGTTTCTGCTGCAGCCAAGCCTTTTTGAATCACCTCATTCACCGAGCTTAATTGGCGCAAAGGTTTGGTGATCATCCCTGCAGCCGTTAAGTAGGCGAATGCGGTGCCAGTATCATCATTCCAAAAATATAAAATTAAAAATAAAATGATGGCCATGGCGACGGCCGCCACCAGGTGGAACACCGGCGCTTGCAATGCGGCCACACGCTCGTATTTGGTGGCAAATTTTGTGTTTTGATCGGTGGTGGCATTAAATCGGTCAATTTCATATTTTTGCCCCATAAAACTGCGTACCAATCGAAACCCTTGCAGGGCCTCATTAGCAATATGGGTAATGCCGCCCATGGTATTTTGCATACGATGGCTAAGGCGTCGAAAATAACGGCTGGCAATGCTCACCAGCCAAGCCAAAATTGGCACAATCATCATGTAAATTAAAGTGAGTTGCCAATTGTGATACAGCATAAATGCCAATAACGCGATCACCGAAAGGCCATCGCGCAATACAATTTTTAAGGCATTGGTCACCGAGCCGGTCACCTGCTGAATGTTGTACACCAGTACTGATACCATCTCACCACTGTTGGTGGCGTCGTAATAGCGCGTGGGCAAGTAGATATAACTGGCAAACAATTGCTTGCGTAAATCAGCCACCACGCTCACGCCCAAGCGCCCCATAAAAAAGTTACCCAAAAACGCGCCGACGCCATGCAACAAACGAATGGCCACCACAGCAAGGGGGACGTAAATCAAATATTCTGTATTGCGGCTTTCAATGCCATCCACAAAATACTTCATAAGCTGCGCCACGGCAGCTTCCATACAGGAATAAATCACAAACCCGAGAATACTCAGCGCCAAATACGTCTTGTAAGACGCCGTATAACGCAACAGTCGTCGGTACAACGCAGCACTGGTGGTTGGTTCAGTCATGAAATTTAGAACGGGGACGGCACGCCGCCCCTTCATTAGAATGGTTATTGAATTGGTGTGAGCCAATCTTGATGTTGGTTGAGCTTGCCTTTGACTGCATCAAAATACAGGCTTTGTAATTTCTCCGTCATAGGCCCGCGCTTGCCTTCGCCAATTTTACGGCCATCCAATTCGCGAATGGGCAATACCTCTGCCGCGGTACCCGTAAAAAACGCCTCATCCGCCACATAGACTTCATCACGGGTAATGCGTTTTTCAACAATTTTGTAGCCACAGTCGGCGGCCAGATCAAATAGCGTTTTACGCGTAATACCATCCAAGCAGGAGGTCAGTTCAGGGGTGAATAACAGGCCTTCACGCGCAATGAAAATATTCTCGCCACTGCCTTCTGCCACATAGCCTTCGGTATCGAGCAGCAATGCTTCGTCACAGCCACAATCCAGGGCTTCACGCAGGGCCAACATGGAGTTGATATAGTGGCCATTGGCCTTAGCCTTACACATGGAAATATTCACATGATGGCGGGTGTAACTTGACGTACGCACTTTAATGCCACGCTCTTTCGCTTCAGGTGACATATACGAGGGCCAATTCCACGCTGCCACAATCACATGCGTTTTGAGGGAGTCCGCACGCAGGCCCATACCCTCTGACCCATAAAAGGCCATAGGGCGCAAATAGGCTTCATCAAGGTTGTTCTCACGCACAACACGTTTGTGTGCATCGTTAATTTCGTCCTTGGTATACGGCATGGGCATATTCATAATATGCGCCGAGCGAAACAAACGGTCGGTGTGCGCCTGTAATTTAAAAATGCAGCTGCCGCGGTCGCCAGCATGATAAGCACGCACCCCTTCAAACACCCCCATTCCATAATGCAAAGTATGGGTCAAGACATGTACTTTAGCGTCGCGCCACTGAACCATCTCACCGTCGAACCATATTACGCCATCACGATCGGCAAACGACATATTCGCTCCTCAAACCACCAAACTGGCCAGGACACCCTGGACTTACTGTGAATGCTCATTCCTCTTTAATAAGGAAGCCTTTTTTGACTCGACCTAGTCCGCAGCCATCACCCTCGCCCAAATGGCTTGCACCGCTTGGCGCTCTGTCTTCACCGAAGTGGCCTCCACAACGGCGGGTACACGTTGCAACGCCAAACGGTGGCCCATTGCGCGAAAAACCTTATAGGCTTCAATAAGCTGATGAACCTCGTGGGTGGGCAATGTCCCCAGTGCCGCCAAGCCTTCTAGTATGCGGACATTATCCGTGTAGCGAGCGAGCGATGGGTGAGCGTGAGACCAAGCCAGAACCGCATATTGAACCATAAATTCAATATCGACGATACCGCCAGCGTCCTGCTTCAACGCGAATTTACCTTGAGAGGACTCACTCTTGGACGACCCCAACTGCGACCGCATTTTTTTGCGCATCTCCACCACATCCTGTAACAGGGTGTGGGTGTCTCGGCTTTGGTTCAACACACGGGTTCTCAGGCCTTCAAACTGCGCAGCCAGTTCGGCATCACCTGCGATGGGCCGTGCCCGCACCAGGGCTTGGTGCTCCCAGGTCCAGGCGTCGTTAAACTGGTATTTTTCAAACGCGGTAAAGCTTGCTACCAATAGCCCAGAGTTGCCCGACGGGCGCAACCGCATGTCCACTTCATACAATTGCCCCCCTAAGGTTTGCGCGTTCAAAATATGAATGATTTTCTGGCCCAGGCGCATAAAAAAGGTGGGGTTATCAATCACCCGATTTCCCTCGGCATCACCACCGGTCTGTCCATTTGCATCGCCGCGGTGGATAAACACCAAATCCAAGTCGGAGCCGTGCCCCAGCTCAATACCACCCAACTTACCGTAGCCCACAATGATAAATGGTGGCGTCTGGGTGACCTCGCCATCAGGGTACCCATAGCGCGCCACCATTTCAGCCCAGGCCAACTGTAATACGTACCCTAAAATCACCTCTGCCAGCTCGGTTAGATAATCACTAACACGCATTAAAGGCAGACGATCGGTAATTTCACAAGCGGCCACGCGCAGGGCATGGGCGGAGCGAAAATACCGCAACCCCTCCATTTGCTGCTCTAAGTCGTCAGCGGGAATACGCAGCAGGTACTGCCGAAGCTCATGTTCAAGGTCCGCTTTGCTGGGCACATGGTACAAGGTAGCAGGGTCGAGCAGTTCGTCCAGCAGGGCTGGGTGAGCTTCTAGTTCTTTTGCAATCCAGGGGCTTCCGGCCACTAACACCAGCAATTGATTCAACGCACCTGGGTTTTCGGTGAGCAATAACAGGTAGGCGCTGCGCCGCACCACGGCGTTCAGCAGCCCAATCAAGCGCTGTAAGGTTTGCAGGGCTTCGCCCTGGTGACTCAGCGCGCGTAACAACCGCGGCATAAAGGCATTTAATCGCTCACGGCTGGGCGCGTCCATGGCCATCACGCGCGGGCCCTGGATAAAGCAGGTTATTACCTCGGCGATCTTGTCCGCTTCGGCAAAGCCCGCCATGGAGAGTATTCCCTCTGCCTCTGATGACGGGGCTTGCACGTCATGCCAAAGGCTATTCCAAGATTTTAACTCCATGTCATCCGCCGAGCTTGTGGGGTTTTCCGGCTCTGCTATCACGGCCTGAAATTGCTCACTGACCACCTTTCGGTGATCATCCAACGTCTTGCTTAATGCCTCGAAATCATCAAACCCCAGGGCACTGGCCAAACGCTTGCAAACACCTTCATCACTGGGGAGATTTTGGGTTTGCTCATCACCATAGGCCTGAATGGCATGCTCTAAATTCCGCAAAAAACGGTAAGCGTCCATCAAGGGCTCTACCGTGCCATCGGGCAAACAGTGCATGGCCTCTAGCAGAGGTAGCACTTTCAACACCCGCCGCTCCTGTAGCTCCGAGTCGCGCCCCCCGCGGATGATTTGAAACGCCTGGGCAATAAATTCCACCTCGCGAATGCCGCCCCGACCAATCTTGATATTGTGATTCAAACGCCGGCGCGCCACTTCGCGGTTGATCATCTGTTTGAGGTTACGAAGCGCATCAATGGCTGAGTAATCCACATATTTGCGATAGGTGAAACTGCGCAATAAATCAGACAGTTGGGCACACGCTTTATGGCTGCCATTGGTCGCCACAATACGCGCCTTAATCATGGCAAACCGCTCCCACTCACGGCCTTGGGTTTGGTAATAGTCTTCGAGTGCATCAAAACTGCTGGCCAAGGCCCCCGCTGAGCCATAGGGCCGCAGGCGCATATCCACTCGGAATACAAAGCCATCCTGGGTGGTGGCATCCAAACTTTTAATAATGCGCTGCCCCAGGCGAGTAAAAAATTCCTGATTGGAAAGCCCCTTACGCCCGCCCACCGTTTGGCCACCGCTCGGGTAGGCAAATATTAAATCCACATCGGAGGAAAGGTTCAGCTCCCAAGCCCCGAGCTTGCCAAGCCCCAAAATCATTAATGGCTGAGCCTGGCCGTGTGCATCAGTGGGTGTGCCATGCGTCTCACACAAAGCTTGGTAATGATGGTGCAGGGCTTTTTGTAAAGCCCATTCGGCAAGTTCTGTAAGCCACGCGGTGGTTTGCTCTAAAGTGTGCAGCCGGTTGAGGTCACGCCAGATAATTTCCACCTGAGTTTGGTTGCGCACTTGGCGTAACCTCTGATCGAACTCGACCTCAGCGAGTCCGTCCAGCGTGGGTAACGCCAAAGGTTCGTTAGTTTTTAGGCGGATTAAGAGGGTGACAAAAGCTTCAGGGTGACGCGCCAACCACTCGCTGGCAAACGGGCTGCCCACCAACACACGCGCCCACTGGTCATGGTTCTGCTCGTTCATCAACTCGCAAAGCTGCTGCAGAACGTCAGGTGGTGCCTGCTCCAGCGCTTCGTTTAGACGCGCCCTTTCCGCTTCTGGAAGATGTGCAATATGTGGAATAAAAGGTTGTTGTAACACGGCGTTGAGGCACTATTGATTAAGCGTTGTTCGTGAAGAGCTCACGACTGAGGTACAACTGAAAAGCGAATTGACAACAAACGAACTGACGAGCTGTGAATGGGCGCCCCGAAAGGCGCCACGGCAACTAGCGTTGATACGTCACTACATTGGTTTTATCCAACCAACCGTCGAGCTCCGCCACTTGGTCCGAGGTCAAAACGCCCGCGGCTTGACGCAACTGCAATGTGGACAGCACATAAGTATACAAAGCACTATAGTAATCCCGTTGCGCGGTGTACAAATTGCGCTGGGCATTTAACACATCCACCAAGTCTCGCGTACCCACATCGTAGCCGGCTTGGGTGGCCTCCAAGGCACTGGTACTGGAAGTAATGGCCTGCTTGCGGGCTTTGACCGTAGCGACAGAGGTGAGTACGGCCAGGTGATTGGAGCGCGTGGCCTGCACCGTGTCGCGCTTGGCTTTTAAATACAGTTCTTTTGCCGCTAAAAATCGGCTATAGGCTTGCCGACGAGAGGCCGATGTGGCGCCGCCGGTAAAGATGGGTAAGCTTAATTGTACTTGCACGGACATGCCGTCGGACTCTCGGTTATTACCCGTCAAACCCAGTTCCACCTTCTCCGGCGCCAACGCCTGTTCCACTTCCACATCACTGTAGCCCAGGCTGGCGCTTACCGTTGGCAAGTGCGCCGCACGGCTGGCTTTGGCCGTCGCTTCCGCCGCCAACATGTTTTGCCGCGCGGTTTTTAGTGCGGCGTTATTTTCTAGTGCCATGGACTCCCACGCTTTGCGCTCTAGCGGCTCGGGCGACGCCACCGGGAACTTTTCTCGCAGGGGTGAAAGCGATTCATAAGGCTGCCCCGTAATGACTTCCAAAGCCTCAAAGGCAATACCTAAACGACCTGCCGCCACCAGGCGATTGGCAGTAGCGGAGTCATAAGCAGCCTGTGCTTCATGCACCTCAGTGATAGCCGTCAAGCCCACTTCAAAACGCTGTTTGGTTTGCTCCAATTGGTGGCTGAGCGCATCTTCTTCGGCTTTGGCGGTGGTGAGGTTGTCCACCGCATTTAAGGCATCAAAGTAAGCTTGCGCCGTACGTACGATCAATTCTTGTTCGGCTTGCGCATAGGTGGCATCAGCGCCCAAGGCACTGGCTTTACCCGCGCTGTAGGTCCGCCAATTGCTCACATTAATCAGCGACTGCGTCAATGAGATGCCTGACGACACGGTCTCTATCTCGCCATCGGTTTTGCTGCCTCCGTAGAGTGTTGGGTCTTCTTGCCTCCAAGACGCCTGCGCATTCACTTGCGGTAACAATCTTGCTCGCGCGAGGTTGGCATCCTCTTGGCCGGCATCGCGCGTCGCGGCAGCGGCACGCAATTGATGGTCATTTTGCTGAGCCTGCAGGTAAATCTCTTGCAAAGTCTCGGCGCTTGCGGTGCTCATACCGAAAACAGTTGCGCAGAGTACACTCAAAAATTTGAATCGCTTGGGCGTGTTCATTGATTCCCCTTTCAATGGCGGGTTAGGCATAGGTGTTAACGATGTGTTCGCCACCGGAGTAGTGTTTGATATTGAGAAACGTATCGATGGCAGTCGCGTTTTTAGGATACACGTTCACAGGTTTTAGTTCCCGCGCTTGCGCTACGGACAGATTGTAATCCACTCGGGCCGTCGTGGGTGCCTTTTTACTATCAGAAGTGTCATTCACCCCTTCGACTTCAGCACCCAGGCCCCTTTGTTTGGCCGAGCTTGCAGCCGCGTGCTCAACGCCCTGCGAGCGCAACGTGGCGCTTGGGTATGCAGACGCCACGCGAGTATACGCTGTCACATCAATGGTGTTGGGCACATTCATAAACGAAGACCAAGGAGGCTTGACTAAAGTTTAGACAAAGACGGGGCGACAGCCAAAACGCTTGTAAAATACCGTAGGGCTTTCATTCAAACCCTGCCATTCGAACCCCTTCGGCACCGGTAATACGGAAGCGCATCGTTCGGACCGTCACAGTATACCCCGGCTCGAGGTGGTATATCGACCTTTAGCCACCCGTCTATTTACCCGGTGATCAAATAGGTCGCCTTTACCTTTTTAATCATCGCCCTTGAAACACCAGCACCAAGGTGTAATTTGGCTGGTGTTTCAATAGTTCGCACAAAAATCCCATTCACCGGGCCCCGGTTTATTTATTCACCCACTCTCGGTAGACTGTGGGCTTCTTGTCGGGGTGCGCCTAAGCGCTGAGAAAAACCCGCTGACCTGATCCGGTTAGTACCGGCGTAGGGAACGAGAGCACCCTTCAATTCCACACCGTTTGAACGCTGCTTTCCTTCCCCTTGTCGTTTCCTTGTATTCAGCATTAAACACAAAAGACAACCACAATTGAGCGCAACGGTTTGAACACACCACACAGTACACCGGTTATCCTCAGCATTGCTGGCAGTGACAGCAGTGCTGGCGCAGGTATAGCAGCAGACATTAAAACCGGTGGTGTATTTGGTGTGTATGTGTGCACGGCCATCACCACCGTGACCGCTCAAAGCCCGCAAGCCGTTTGCGGCTTATACCCTTTGCCCGCCAGCTTGGTGATTGACCAGGTCTCGGCCGTGACAGAGGCTTTTCCCGTTAAAGCCATTAAACTCGGGTTACTGGGTAATTCGGCCATATTAGAGGCTGTTTGCGAGCACATTCGCGGCATCGACTGCCCCATAGTGGTGGACCCCGTGATGGTGGCAAGCTCTGGGCGCACACTGATGAATGACAACCTGGTGACCCTTTACCGAGAGCAGGTATTGCCGCTCGCCACTGTGCTCACCCCCAATGTGCATGAGGCTGCGGATCTTCTGAAGTCAAAACCCGCGAAAACCTATGAAGACATGGAACAACAGGCCCGCGCGCTACTTGAGCTCGGACCCCACGCAGTACTTTTAAAAGGCGGACACTTAGTGGGCGCACACTCCAATCACGGCCACGCCGCCGATTGTTTGGCCACCGCAGAGGGCCTCACACCCTTTAGCGCACCAAGAGTTAATACAACCACCGGACATGGCGGTGGTTGCAGCCTTGCCACCGCCATCGCCGCGGGCATAGCACAGGGCCTTAGCGTGGCCCAGGCCGTAGCCGCCGCCAAAAGTTTTATTAACGGGGCCTTCGCCAACAGTGACCGATTAAACCTTACCGCCACCAACGGCCCCCTTCATCAATTTTATACCTACTGGTAACCAGCCAAAGGAAAGCCCATGACCCAATCAGCCGACAGTCAATTTTTGAATCACACGGCAAAGGTGGATGAATCTTCCGTTCAGCCGTTCCCTCGCTCGGAAAAAATCTATGTGCAGGGCTCGCGCACGGACATTCGCGTGCCCATGCGAGAAATCCAATTATCGGATACCCCAACAGACTTTGGCGGTGAACCCAACCCAGCCGTGCGGGTTTACGATACTTCTGGCCCCTATAGCGACCCGACCGCTTGCATTGATGTTCGCCAAGGGTTACCCGATATCCGCACACCCTGGATCGAGGCGCGCGACGATACCGAACCCTTGGCACAAAGCAGCTCCGAATTCACCCAGTCACGCCTAAATGACCCAAAACTTGCGCAACTGCGGTTCGAACATTTGCGCACACCCAGGCGCGCCAAAACTGGCGGCAATGTCAGCCAAATGCATTACGCCAAAAAAGGCATTATCACCCCGGAAATGGAATATATCGCCATCCGCGAAAACATGAGCTTGCAGCACGCAAAGGCACAAGGCCTGTTGACTTCTCAGCATCCAGGCATGAGCTTTGGCGCTAATATTCCTGAAGAGATCACCCCTGAATTTGTGCGCTCTGAAGTAGCGCGCGGACGCGCGATCATTCCTGCAAACATCAACCATACGGAATTGGAGCCCATGATCATTGGGCGTAATTTTTTGGTGAAAATTAACGGCAACATCGGTAACAGCGCACTGTCCTCTTCCATCGAAGAAGAGGTGGCCAAGTTAACCTGGGGCACGCGCTGGGGTGCCGACACCATCATGGATTTGTCTACCGGCAAAAACATCCATGAAACCCGCGAATGGATCATTCGCAACTCCCATGTGCCCATTGGCACCGTTCCCATCTACCAAGCCCTAGAAAAAGTCGACGGAGTGGCCGAGGATCTCACCTGGGAGATCTTCCGCGATACATTGATCGAGCAAGCTGAACAAGGCGTGGATTACTTCACCATTCACGCAGGCGTACTATTGCGCTATGTCCCACTGACCGCCAAACGGGTCACGGGTATTGTCTCGCGCGGGGGCTCCATTATGGCCAAATGGTGTTTGGCGCACCACCAGGAAAATTTCCTCTACACCCACTTTGAAGACATTTGCGAGATCATGAAGGCCTACGATGTGAGCTTTTCCTTGGGTGACGGCCTGCGCCCAGGCTCCATCGCCGACGCCAATGACGAAGCCCAATTTGGAGAGCTGGAAACCCTTGGGGAGCTCACTAAAATCGCCTGGGCGCATGATGTGCAAACCATGATTGAAGGCCCCGGCCACGTGCCTATGCACATGATCAAAGAAAACATGGAAAAACAGCTGGAAGTCTGCGACGAAGCCCCCTTCTATACCCTTGGCCCCTTAACCACCGATATCGCCCCAGGCTATGACCACATCACCTCGGGAATTGGTGCGGCCATGATTGGTTGGTACGGCTGCGCGATGCTGTGCTACGTCACGCCAAAGGAGCACTTAGGCCTACCCAATAAGGCCGATGTCAAAGAAGGCATCATTACCTATAAAATTGCCGCCCATGCCGCCGATTTGGCCAAAGGGCACCCCGGCGCGCAAACGCGTGATAATGCCCTATCCAAGGCGCGCTTTGAGTTCCGCTGGGAAGACCAATTCAACTTAGGGCTAGACCCTGATACTGCGCGCGAATATCACGACGAGACGCTGCCCAAGGACTCCGCCAAAGTTGCTCACTTTTGCTCCATGTGCGGCCCTAAATTTTGCTCTATGAAAATCACTCAGGAAGTGCGCGACTACGCGGCCATCCATGGAACCAAAATCAGTCCCAAGGAAGAAGTGGTGAAAATGGTGGACGTAAAAGCCGAAATGGAAGCTAAAGCACGAGAATTTCGCGAATCTGGCAGCGAAATCTACCAGAAAGTGTAGACCGGGGCGCAGATTTAACTTATGTCACTTAAAACCTCTCGCTATCAGAAAAACGATGTAACAATAGAACGCGAAAACACCCTGTACGAGGGATTTTTTAGCCTCAAAACCTTGTCACTTCGGCACAAGCGTTTTGACGGCAACTGGAGCCCTCTGCTGGAACGAGAATTGTTCGCCAAGGCAGAAGCCACCGCCACCATGGTCTACGACCCGGTGGCCGACACCATTGGCTTAGTAGAGCAATTTCGTGTGGGCACAATGGCCTCAAGCTACGGCCCGTGGACACTGGAAGGCGTCGCGGGCATGATGGAGGCAGGAGAAACACCGGAAGCCGTCATCCACCGCGAGCTGGTAGAGGAGGCGGGCTTAACCACTCGAGCTTTGCTTCCTATTACACAGTTTTACCCTACTCCGGGCAGCTGTGACGAGTACACACACTTATTCTGCGCCATTTGCGACCTGTCCGATGCCGGGGGGCTATTTGGACTTGCAGAAGAGGGAGAAGATATTCTCTTTAGTGTGTATCCCGCACAAGAAGTGTTCGATGCTATGCTTCAAAGTAGAGCAAACAACGCGGCTACCCTTGTTGGACTGTTATGGTTACAGCTCAATAGGCCTCGCCTCCAGCAAACTTACAGCACACGGGAACCAGTGGTGAATGAAAACCGGTAACACAGCAGTTTTGTGTCCCACGCAAGCACCGAACCAGGCACCCACCAAAGGGGCAAGCATAAACCTGTGTAGCCACCATGCCCAATGTGAGCTGAATTACCACCTTGGCGTCAGTTTGATGCCGGGGTTACGCGAGGGCCAAACTGAGTGGCACTTTGACATAGGTCAGCCGGCCATTCAGGTGCATATCGCACTGCAAGAGACAGCCCCTTATACCACCACGGTAGACGTCGTGCAGGTGGTTCAAGAGTCAGCCCCCGGTCTGGATACACCCCGCATTAGGGTGCGCCTATACCACGATGTCGCTATGGCAGAGGTGATAGCCTGGGACAACCACCGTCATTGGTTGCCCATCTACACCTACCCCAATCGACGTATGTATTTACCGGACGAAAAGCTGGCCATCAATCGTTTTTTGGGAGAGTGGCTGAGCCATTGCCTAAAATTGGGAATTGCATGCAGTGGGGTTTGTGAGTCCATTCGCATTAACAAGAATTGACCAGTAGCAATAACGAATTTAGACGTCAACAATTAGACTAACACAACAGAGCTAACACCCTTGCAGAAGCATTGTTGTCAGGGGCAGCCAAAAACTGCGACAACATTTAAAAATACAGGATTGAGAGAGCAGTTCAAAATGACGCGAATTAACGGCAAGCCCTTGCGGATTTTGCAAATCACAGATTGCCACCTAGGCCGAAACAGTGATGAAACCCTACTGGGAATGCGGACATTCGAAACTTTAGTCGATGTGCTGCAAAAAGCCCGCAACGAGGGAAGCCGTTTTGACCTGGTACTGGCCACTGGCGACATCTCCAATGATGGCACGCCAGAATCCTACGACCGCTTTTTAAAGGCCGTTCGCAAACACTTGCCACACACACCGATTGCATGGCTCGAAGGCAACCACGACTGCCCCAGTGCCATGCGCGAGATCCAACAAACGCCACCGCTTTCTGACATGGTTACCATAGGTGCATGGCGTTTGATTCTGCTGAATTCGCGTGTACCCTTTGAAGAACGCGGAGAACTGCCCGACGCTGAGTTAGCACGCCTCGAAACCCTGCTGGAGGCCGACCCCAAGTCACCCACCATGATTTTTTTACACCATCAGTTAGTCCCGGTGGGCAGCGCCTGGATCGACCAGTATGTGGTAAGCAACGCCCATGAGCTTTTCGCCATCACCGACCGCTTTAAAAACATTAAAGCCATGTCTTGGGGCCACGTGCATCAGGATTTTCACACAATGCGAAACGGCGTGGACTTAATTGCCACACCCTCCACTTGTGTGCAGTTTAGGCCCAATAGCGACGACTTTATGGTGGATACGGCCATGCCGGGGTATCGCGTCTACGCGCTAGAGCCTAACGGCCAATACAGCACCGAAACCACACGTGTAGAGCAAAGCCTCTACAACGTGGACTTCGCCTCTTCAGGGTACTGACTCGGTGCCCTCTTATTTAGCGTCTTTTCCTTACGCCACTCTTCGCAAAACCACCAAAACCCTCTAGACTTTAAATTCCAGGCGTCAACAAAGGGCGCCGAAATCCTTACGTTGGCTCGCCGTATAAATGACCGCTCGCTCCCAGTTCACACGAAGCTCATTGACACGAAGCTCATTGACACGAAAATAGGAGAGATCATGACCGCCCTACCCGCTGGCGCCTTGGCGGCAGCACTGACTTTTGCCATTGGCGACAGCTTAAAAGACCACATCTCGTCAGTCGTTTTTTTTTGGATTATCACGAGCGTTATTTTTGTTGTGATATACAAAATTAGTCATCACTATCTAAAATCTTTAAAAGATTAATGACACACCGCGGCTCATTGTCACAAGCCGTCATGACACCTGACCAGAAGACCAATGAGAATTGAATAACGAGGCTACATTGGCGCCATACTACTTTCACTTAGCCCGCCGAGGACACTCTGCTTCAGGCCTCGCATTACCAAGCATCACTTTTTGTTCGCTTTATCCCACATGTACCAATTTTTCGGGCCGCCGGCACCTGGTTTTTCACCCATCACCCATCGATTAATACTTTGCCAAACCACCATCCGTCGAGCTTCTTCCATGCTTTCAAATTCGTGCCCCATTTCCGGAATTTCCCAATAGGAAAAATTTACCTTGGAGTGGATCAAATATTCTTTGGCTTTGCGTGCAGACTCACGCATGATGCGCTCATCGTCATACCCTTGATAGAGCAAAATAGGAATTTGCATTTCGCGTAACAATACCGCCTGAGTATCATCAAGCCTGCCAGCCCAACTTTTATAGCTACCATCACTGGTGTCCCAATCCCACTGCTTATTTGGAGAAGGGTTCTCACGCATGGCATCAAAGGTTTTTTCCAACTGCTTCTCACATTTCGGTGCATCGGCTACTTTGTCTGCGTCACAAAGCGTAAATTGACCAATGGATTCTGCCAGGCTGTAGCCCCCTCCCACACTGCCAAACGCAGCACGCTTAACGTTGGTATTGTATGCTGCCAGCTGTATAGCTACCGCACCGCCATCGGAGTGACCGTTGATGTAAATATCACCATTCCACCACTTCACATTATGCCGTAAGTATTGAAAGGTGCGCTGGTGATCCTCGACGCGCTGATCAATGGTATTGTATTTATAAAAAGTCTCCGAACAATTGCCCTTATCATCCCGCCCGATGCCAACGCCAGACTTTTCTACCATTAACAATGCCACAGGGGTTTCCACACCTGTGGGTGGTGAAAACATAGGAAGCTTGCGCGCTGAAGTCACACTAACGCAATCACCACCGTCAACCAGCACCAGCAAAGGCAACGGCTTGTCCGATTTGGGACGATAAGTGATGACGTTAAACGGTGAGGTATCCAAACGGTGAACCTTAAACACTTCCCGCTCAAAACCGCCTTTCGGTTTGGACGCCGCACTCGCGATACCGTCGACTGAGGTTTCGGCCGCTGCCTGGTTAGCTAAAAAGCTTGCAACAATCACAATGATCGACAGACTAACGTCTAATAACCGTTTCAAGTATTCGGCCAAAATCCCATGTTTTCTTTGATTCATAATCCGTCTTATTTTCGTTGAGTTGAGTCTGTTAAACCTGGTACGACACTTGCGCTTTTACCCAGCGATTCTATCACCTACAGAGAAGACATAAAGATGCAAAGGTTATTGAATTTTCACTAATATGGCCCACTTGGGCCCTCAATACTGAGCACCCTTTAATTTATAGGAACCGCTCGAACGATAGAGAATTCCCTCAGGCACCCGCCAACTTAGGCAACCCCTCAGCCCCCCCAAAAGACATCACAGACGTCCAAAAGTGCCCAAACGGTTCGCAAGCGTGGCGCCAGAGCCGCACGACAATGACCCGGAAATCGCCGAAAAATATTCAAGCTCGAGCCCAAGGTTATTTGATTGCTTTACCAACCCAGAACGCACGTACAGGCAAGGCTAGTTTCTCGCATTACCTTTAGGCCCCATTGGTCACGTCAGCTTGGCATTGCGCCCACTTGAAGCTTCGAATGCAGCTAGAGAGCTTACAACTAACTGCGTGCGCGCTTCGACCTTTTCAAGGCGATAGCTTAGACCCCGTCCTCTTAAGCAAAAGTCGCGACGACATGCGGCGAGAGCAAAAGGCCCCCATCCAACAGCCCACCCCAAGCTCCTGAGGTCGTACTTTTTGTGGCTCGCATGGGTTAACCGTGCTAAAGTTGAAATACATCCAATCGGCTCTATTCATGGGCTTTAGATGCATTTAGTAAACTTCGCCCGCGCCCCATTCAGCATGCCTCTATTAGATGACCATGTGCTTTGCATGCCATAGAAGCAAACGGCGCCAGGAAGGAATGAAGATAAACCCCCTCTCTGGCATAGTGCGTACAAGCTTATCAATTCAGTGAGCGCCTGAAGACCCGCAATACTGACGCAGTACGGATTGAGAATGACAATACATTTCGCAAAGGATAACGCACTTTTTAAGGATTATTGAAACGTTCTTTGTATTTTTAAGTGAATTATTAGGTCGCAAGGACTTATACGATGATTAGCAGCCAAAAACAATTTTTACAGAAACGCATTTGTATTTTCGCAGGTCAAACCATCGATCCCGACTCGGATGTGCAAGTGGAATCGATGCTTCGAACCCGATTCAATATTCGACTGCCTCAACGACGATCCATGAATGAATCCCTATCTTCCACTATAAGCGACCATGAAATTATTAGTCTACTACTGAAATACCGGACTATGAAATAGAAGTGCTCCACAAGCAGAAAAAAGATACGCCACCACTCAACAAGTAAGGTTTCTAAGGTTTTGTATTGACCAATTGCCTTGTGGTGGCTCACATGTCTGGGGGCGGATGAGTTCGGCTCACTCAGTTGAGATACTAATCAATAAAATGCATTATTCATTTAACCAGACCGTGAAAACCATAATATACACACTTGCAGCCCTAATAGCCTTTGCGGGCAATTCGGTTTTGTGCCGACTGGCGCTAGGGAATGATGGCATCGACGGTGCGAGCTTTACCGTTATACGCTTGCTGTCGGGTATTATCATGCTGTTATTGCTGGTTAAGTTGTCCGCACCAAGAAAAGCCTCGCCCCCGACAAGCAGTTGGTGGGCTGCAGGAATGCTATTTATATATGCGGTGACTTTTTCTTACGCATACTTAACCTTAGACACCGCAACCGGCGCCTTAGTCTTATTTGGCGCAGTGCAATTGACAATAATTTCCATCAGCTTTATCCGCGGTAATCGGCTTCATTTTTTTGAGTACTCGGGTGCTCTAATAGCGTTTCTGGGTTTGGTTTATTTGGTTTTACCAGAGCTAACCCAGCCTTCGCTAATAGGATTTGTGCTAATGGCTTTTTCAGGCCTTGCTTGGGGAATTTACACCCTAATGGGAAGGCACTCTGTCCACCCTCTGCAAGAGACGGCTTCGAACTTTACACGAACCTTACCGATGACTTTGGCTTTGTGGGCAGCAACCGTTCAATATTCTGAAATAACGCGCACTGGAGTAATCCTTGCAGTACTCTCGGGTGCAGTGGCATCTGCGCTGGGTTACACAATTTGGTATTTAGCACTAAAAAACTTGTCTGCGGTTCAGGCCGCAGTTGTTCAGCTGTGCGTCCCCGTATTGGCTGGTGCTGGTGGTATATTATTCAATTACGAGCAATTTTCACAACACTTGCTCATCTCATCATTGCTGGTTTTGGGTGGAGTAATGACAGTGGTACTGGGCAAACACCACGTCACTCGAGCGCAACAATGCTATTAACCCGGCAATGATTTATGTCTGGTTAATGCAGCACGCCCTTAAAACACAAAGAAATTCACATATTTTCGCCAGTATTTTGTGGGTGCGTAATTCAATAGATAGGAGATCTATTGAATTGCCGGGTTAATAGAGACCCGGTGAATGACAATTTGCATGGTCGAGTCAACCTCAAAATATAATGTTACATTGCTTTAATGTTATCAGCGACTGTAGATCAAACTAAACGCAGTCAATCGACCGTCAGGTATTTTCTTTTCGGGTGGACAGGAGTATGGCAATGCTGAACCTTAAGAGTCACAATGCTGAACAACGCGGTATCGAGTTCTCCACTGGCGAGCAGGGCGCAGAAAGACATTCATTCTTAGGGCACCGTATTGCGAAAGCCATTAAGATCATTAAGACTAGAAGGACACTGAAGTGAAAAGGTCAATCAAAGCGTCACTTTTATCCGCGTTCATATTTCCCGGCACAGGGCATTTTTTAGTGAAGCGCCCCGCTAGAGGGGTTGTCTTGATGGCGATAGCGGCGATTTGCATACTGGTCATGTTTTCTGTGGCGCTTGAGGCAGCTAGAACATTGAGTGCACAACTACAAACCACCTCGATTAGTGTAGACGAGACAAGTCAAATGCTACAACAGCATATAGAGGCAGTGGGGGGGCGCAAATTGAGCACCGCCACCACCGTGCTTTTTATTTGCTGGGTGTTGGGCATAGCGGATTCATTTCGCATTGGCTCTTTATCGCAGCCACGCGAATAAAATCACTGGGGTTGTTGAGGTGATGAGGGCGCCCATGTTCGCACGCGCCCGTTACCATGACCCGCTTGCCTGTATCGTGTTAGTTCTGCGAATCGGTATCACGGAAAAATTTTAAAATATGCCCGCTGTAATCACGGTTGGATTGACTGTCCCCGGCCAAACGCGATTCCTCACAGCGGTATCCCAATGCTGTCATGACCTTGCAGAGTTTATTCTTACGGCCCCTCCCTGGGTCTATCAGTATAATTTCGCATAGTGGTTTGGCGTGTGCGTGGATAAAGTGGGCCAATAGCTCCGTATGCTGGTCCTCGTACAGTAGGTCGCTGCCGATGATCAGGTCAAAATAGCCCAGCGAGTCACTCTGATCCTCCCAGTTTGTCCTCTCAAAAGCAACTTGGCCACATTGGTTGAGCAAGGCGTTGCGCTGCAAAAACGTTTGGACTTCGGGGTGGTAATCGGTAGCCGTTATGTCGGCCTGCTTGGCATGAAGGAGCAGGCTGGGCAGTGCGATCCCGCAGCCCACCTCCAGAATGCGCTTCGCCGCTGTATTATAGCCGTCGATATAGTGAGCCAAGGCTAGGCCTGAGGGCCAGACAACGCCAAAAAGCGGCCAGGAGGCATCGCAAATCCCTAGGGCTTCGGCCTTGCCTAAAGGGTCTGAAAACTGTTGCCGGTCGCGAAGAGTGCACACATGAATGTCGGTAGCACCAAACTCAAGGGTTTGATACCGCAGTCGAATCGCTGTCATTTTAAGGCCTACATCAGTATGGCGCTTGGCCAACTATCTAGGTTAAAAACCAGCTAGGTAAATGACAAAACGGGAGAGTTGAGGCCAGAATAGGCTTTTTGCGCCAAAGGTCAAGACAAATCACTGAGGCCTGCCATCCGGCAAAAAAATTGGAACTTTTGCTGGACATTTGACACGGACCTCTATAGAGTGTTTCCTCGCTAGAAAGCAAGTCTATTATTTACATTCTACATTTCGCTGTCGCATTCGTAGTACTTCGGTCTGCAGTTTTTAAGTTCCAGTCTCAATTTCAAGCACAAAGGCCCTTTGGGGCGCATTACTATTTAAATTTCAGGAAATTTGTATGTCTAACACAGTTAAAGGAACCGTTAAGTGGTTCAATGAATCAAAAGGCTTTGGTTTTATCGAGCAACAATCGGGTCCAGACGTTTTCGCCCACTTCAGCGCAATCGTCAGCTCTGGCTTCAAAACTTTGGCCGAAGGTCAAGCGGTAGAATTCACCATCACTCAAGGTCAAAAAGGACCTCAAGCTGAGAATATTGTAGCCCTTTAATCGGCGCTGCAATGGGAAACAAGGGCGAACCCTAGCGGGGTCGCCCTTTTTTTGGCTAAGGCGCACGCCATCGATCCAAAGACGGCGCCAATCAAATCACTCAAGTCCTCGTGCGCCCAAATTAAAGCCAACCAAACAGCCCCGCACCACTCTTCGTAAGGGATGAACTTGGGCTTAAGGGGTGAACTTTGGGGTTATTGGACTGCCCGCGGCCACATCCGGCACTCAAACCCTGTCACCGCGGAAATATTCACAACACCGCAACGCCATCTTTCTCACCCCACGCCACCCAGCTCGAGCATCTTGGGCACCGCAGCGTTTTACGGCTGACATTTGAGGAATGAGGTTGGGCGAATAGTGGCATTAATGAGGTGGAACAAGAAACGCGCAGTGCGGAAGCACTGCGCGCTGAATCGAGCATTAACTGGCAACACCAGACAATATATTTCCTTCCCAGCCTTTGTACACGGGGTGAGCATCGGCACCTAAAATGTGAGCGGCCGTTTCGTACATATCCATTTGCGACGCGCCATTAACTTGAGTCACTTGGTTTTTGCGAATCCCGGCGCCTGCCATAAACATGGGCGTACCCGGTGCACTGTGGGCATTACCGTCTCCCATGTCAGAGTTCTGAGTTACAAGCGTGTCATTCAACACACCTGCATCCTTTAATTGCCTGACAGTTTTGGCGGCCAACCCAAACATATAGCCTGCGGTGGTAATGTATTGGCCCCAAGTTTGGGTATCGTTGTGGTGAGAGGTGTGCACCTTATCCGGATACCCGGGAATGTTAAAGCCGCTGCCGTCGTCCCCTAGGCACAGAGATACAGACGCCGTGACATTACAAGACAACGCCAAGGCGCCAATAGCCACTTGAAGCTCAGTGTACGAAGTGAAGTTGTCCATGTTGCCTGCTGGCATGGTGGCACTGCTACAACTTTGCACAGAAGTGGGGGCCGACGCTCCGCCTCCAGAGGAGGGGGCCAATTTTTTCTCCAGCTCTTCAATGGAGGTCAGGTGTTGATCGAGCTTTTCTTTCTCGTGCTGAGCCAGAACTTTGTTGTTGAGCTCCCGAATGGCTTCTCGATGCAAATCCACAAACAGCTGACGCGAATTGGTTCCGCCGCCACCGCCGCCGCCATTACCTAAGCTACTGGTAATACGGCGCATGGCTGATTGGGGGTCGTTAATGGTGTTAATTTTATCACCCACGTCACCGATCGTAGGAGAGGCCTGAACATCCATCATGTAGACACCCAGATTTAATACATCCAACGGGTAATTGGCGCCAATGGTTTTCGCCATCATCAAATCAAAACTGCCGCGACCGTAGTAAGTCCCACCAAAGCGGTGAGTCATGCCGCCGTGGCCGGGGTTGGTGGTGGCCGCCCCAACAAGAAAGTTGATATCGCCACCTACACCTTCAGTAGCATAGCCCTGAGACATGGGCTTAAATGAGGTGTTGCTGCTCGGGGTGTACAGGTCAGGAATTACACCGCCTGCCACATAGAGCGCAAAAGACTTAGCGGGGCCCGTTTGTGCCTCAGCCATGCGGCCGATCATCATGGCACCGGCCATCCCAAAAGAATTGAGCAACCCCTTGCTAATGCCGGCACCGGTAATCGTTTTAATTAAGTCCCGTCGCTGTTTGTCGAACTGATTTTTGTATCGAATTTTCATAATTTTACCTTCAATTCTGTGGGTGCCGTTACCGGCTCCAAGCCTTACGGAAACGTACAGAGTCTAAAGTACCCAAGGTCTCAAGCATGGCTCTGGGGCTGCCCTGATCCATGGTGCCTACCATGTCATTTACGTCGCAACCGTAACCATCACGCTCTTGCGGGTCTAGGTTTTCCGTCAATGGGCCATCGGCTTCGGTGATAGAGTCTACAATGATGCCAGTTGCGTAGTTGTAAACCTGCAGGGCTAGGCATGATTTAGCCAAGCCTGAGGCCTCACCTGTTGCAATCATGTTGGCCAACTCCTGTCCGCCATTAAAATCATAGTGTTCGGTGCTTCTATTGGTATCACCAAAGAAGTGCAGCTCCATAAAGGGTGAGAAGAACATGCCCGAAGCATCAATCGGGTTGCCGGCATTATCCATAGTTCGGTAACGCCCCACGGTGTCGTAATCCTCCAAACCAAAGCCCAGCGGGTTGATGATCTCGGCGTGACACTCCACACAAGGCGCGCCCTCCGTAATACGATGGAAAGTCTGGCGGTTAGTGGTTCGGGAATCGCCAAGGAACTCCTGTAAGTTGCCGCGTTTTTCTTCGCGGCTGATACTCACGTCAGACGGCGGTGGCGGCATATACTGACACAGCATGTCGCGACGGATATAAGTTCCACGGCGGATGGGCGAGGCCTCTGCGGAGTCGCCACGGTTTGCAAGAAAGGCCCCACTTAACAACAAACCACCACGGTTACTGGGGTGTGCCGCCTGGAAGTCGTTTCCACCCGGGCCACTAACCCCGTAATGCTGGGCTAAACGACCGTTCAGGTAGGTTAAGCCAGGTGCGTACAAGTCGGCAAAGCTCGCATTATCATCCAGCATAACGTTTTGGAACAGCAAGCTGAGCTCGGTGACCATGTCCTCTGCCACTTGATTAAAGTCGCCGAATTGCGACTCATCCTTGCTGACAAGAAGCACGTCACGGGTGCTCAGCCAATCGTGCACAAACTCGCCGAGTATGTCGCGTGCGGCATCTGTATTCAGCAATTTGCTGGTTTCCGTTCGAATGCTGTTAACTGAATTCAACTGACCGTTTGCGGCCGCCTGCCATAAGCTGCTGCCCGGCTTAGGGGTTGAGCGAGTAAACGTGTAGCTCAAGAAGGTGGCGATTTCGTATGACGTTAGCTCAAAGGCGCCATTGATCTCTTGACCAAGCTCATGACGATACAAGAACTGTGGAGAAGACAGCATGGCCGCCAGAGCCACCTTCATACCCTCACCCACATCACCATCGGTGTAATCGCCGCGGGCAATGTCGAGGTAGCCAGGCACATCATTGATGCCGTTTTTCTCAGCATCGGTCAATGGGCGACGGAAAATGTACGAGCCGTATTCATCCACCAAACGCTGGGCACAATTGGTATCAATGCTGCCGCAATTAAGCCAATTGAAGTTGGCGTCTTTCGACCACTGGGCAATTTTTTCAGCCAATTGCAAGACACCGTCGTAGTCAATATCTGTCCGTAACGTAATGTCTTTGTTGTTAACAAATTTGCCCTTAACGTCATCTTGAGGCAAGTAGCTCACTAGGCTATCGTCGGTGTAGCCAAAAAGGTCACGCACAGTGTTGGAGTACTCTTCGCGCGTTAAAATGCGCACCACCCGCTCACCATAGCTATCTGGTTGCGAGCAACTTAAGGTTTTGCGCTCTGACTGATTGCGCGGCAAAGTATCATCGGCAAATTGCGGATCAATGGGCAGCACGTGCCAGCCGATGATGTATGCCGTGACCTTATCAGCACAATCTTGGTCGCAGGCCGCGGCACCGCCAAGCGGCATGCTCTCGGCGATGTAGGCACTCAGGGCCGCCGCACTGTAGATACCCTTATCGGCCAAACTTTCCATGGCCTTGTCGTACAGACCGCCTTGGAATATCCCGGTGGTTTTGGCGCCGTCATGGCAGCTTTCACATTGAGCTTCGAAAATGGCCTTGCCTTCAATATGCGCTAAACCATCCCCCCCCCCAGTATTAGGTTGGCCTCCACCATCATAGCCTTCGATGTAAGCCACAATATCCGTGGAACACTGTAGATCACAATCTGCCTGCGGGTCATTGCTAGGCGGCATATCTTCGAAGATTTTCTGAATAAACTGTTCGCGGTTACCGGCATCGACAACGAAGTCATCCACGTTGTGGCAAACGTTGCAGCCTAAGCTTGAAGTATCTTCAAACAGCGTTTTGCCAAGCGCAGCATCACCGCCATTAGGTGGCGTTGTGGTAGACCCACCACATTCGGTGCCTTGATACAAACCAATATTATCCAGTTGAACATCCACATCGCTGCCGCCCAACATGAACTGCAATCGGGCAGTGGCATCGCTAGTGGATACTCTCATGGCATGTTTGTAGCTCACCCAACTGGTAGTAAGTTGCTGCGAAATAGTTCCGCCATCGCTGATAACATTCCAGCCGGAATCTTCCCCGCCATCAATATGGAATGCGATATTGCGACTGGCATCGGCTTTAGCATCAAAACACAGCGTGTAACTGGTGTTGGCTTGCACGTTGACAGCATGAACCAACTCCACATGCCAGGTCTCGCTGGACACTGAAGTGATGTTGAAATCCAAATGCCCTGCGCCCGTATCCAGAGAAGCCCCCATGACAGTGGGCGTTTTAAACTGGGCCAAGCCTTGGGTAAAAGTCCCATCGGATAGCATACTATTGGCCGTAGGGTTATTCGTAGATGAACCCGAGCTTGATGAACTGGTCGAGCTACTTGAGCTACTTGAGCTACTTGAACTAGACGAGCCGCCCTCTAGGTCTGTGCCACCGCAGGCAACAAGCGCTGTAAACCCTAGCAGGACGCACCCTACTTTAAGGGCTCGACCAAGGTCGGCGGAGATATGTTTCATATACCGTTTTGGATACATCGTCGTACAATTCCTCTATGTTCAATTTGCAGAGCTTAACAACATCCATTGCATGGCTTGATACTCTACCTAAGCCTGTTGCCGTCTGTGTCATCATGAATGAGTGGGGCTTCCATCAGTTACGCCAATACTGAAGCAAAACTCAAGACGGTACAGTGACCATGATCAAAAAAACACCGCCCAAAAGCAATTCTAAACCAAAAAGTGCTGGTTGTTACCGTAATTGACGCAAAAAATGCTTAGTCGTACGCAGCATTAAGAAGCAAAAGTAATATGCATGCCAATCCATCATCGCTATTCACCCTATATTTTGTGATTTTCTGGGTGCACCTAATCGGGTGTAACATTAAAGATCTTGAACATCTGACCACACCCATCAGTGGCGACTGGAATCCATTTTAGCGACGACAATAAGCTCCATCGTTTGTTTATAGGAAAACACGGCCGGGGTAGCGCTATCTTGAGAGTGATTAACCAGCACCGAGGTGATCAGATTGGTCCTCGAAGCTGGCAGTATTGTCTATGAGACGATCATCTCAACACCCGCACCATCCCAGAAATATAGAAGGCAAGCCCCAGGCGCGAATGAAAACCGACACCACACACTCAGAAGCAACAGATCAACTTGATAACATCCTTATACCGTCAGTAGCCGAATAACAACTAAGCCCCTTCAGCAGTCAATCAACTTCTGGGTTTCCATAAAATATCTGCTGAGAATCGTAATTGGTAACAACACGGCATCAACAATAGGGGGAGCAATACCATATCAACAATAAAAGCAGATGCTTTAATGCCATTTACAGTCCCATATTTGGGTTTTGCATGAAATCTGCAGAAGCCATAGGTAACCCCACGATAAACTCGAGTGGACACTGAACAATATGTTTTGTTTCGCTTTAAATATTCCCGACACTTTCATTAGAGGCTACAAATGTTCTGAATAATCCACACCCAGACAATAGCTGCATCAAAAATAGGCATACAAGATATTTAGGGGCATACTTTAAATTTTTTAGGTTAGCTTATTCTTAATGATACAAGACATACATCGCACTGTAACACTACCGTATCACTTTCGTTTTAAATTGACGGCTTTTAAAGACAGCTTTGTGTGAAAAAGCATTTATTATAGAAGCAGTACAGACGCAGTAATTCCACTCCTGTCGATCAACCACACACCCGGATAAACCCGAGGAATCTTTTACTCAATCCAAACGATTTTTGGCTCACAGAGTATTTCGAGATTGAGGCAGTATTTTGGCTTGCATAGCAGCAACAGCGGCCGCCCAATAACTTCTTCAGTTAAATCAGCATGCGAACCAAATGAAAGAATACCCTACACTCGATTACCCGCCTTTGCCAGGGGACAACAAAGCCTCGAAAATCACCCATCCAAGGAAAGTGCATTCCTCTTCCATCGACAGACATATCACCGTAGCTTTATTTCGCCTTGCAATACCGGCATCGTTCGACTATTTCAATAGGACAGACTCAACGCCATTCCCTTGAGAGAGCAATGAAACAAATAGGTCTTTTGCAAAAATATAATATGCTTCACTTTGCGTAGAATATAACGATAAGATTTTGTTTGAGAACATCAAAACAAACTTGATGTCTAAGCTAATTGCCATTAACACAGCAGGAATGATGTCGGGGTAATGCACGAGATACGGATACCCCACCATACTCTGGAGAGCCAATGAACGCTTTTAAAATATAAGGTTAGGGCACATTAGCGCTAGCGTTAATAGGGCGTACAATAAAACAGAAAGGGGGTCTATTTTATTGCCCGGTTAATAGAAGCCGCCTCCAAAATGACCGTTTTCGCACCAGCTGCGTTCTCGCGCCTCTCAAATGTTCATTTACCCCCGTAAACTGCGCTTTTTGAGACGCTCTGGCCTTGCCTGTACAAAAAATCTCTATTTTTGAAATCGCTTCTAAAATATTAGACGTCATATTTTTTTCGCGCTCGCTCTCGAAGAGCCATTTTCATTAAGGCAAAAAACGCTTAGTTGATCTGATATTTCAACGGCCCTTTTAAAATCTAACTCTTCGCGAACAAAGGCTCAGCTTAGCGATGGAAGGCCTGGCATTTCGACTCAGGCCCTCGAAACAGTTTTTACGCTTTATCCAAAGCCTGCGATACATCAGCAATAATATCGTCGATATGCTCAATACCCACCGAGATACGCACCAAGTCGGCACTCACTCCGGCTTTTTTAAGCTCTTCCTCATTCAACTGCCGGTGAGTAGTAGACGCCGGATGACATGCCAGTGATTTCGCATCACCAATATTGACCAGGCGCAAAATCATATCGAGCGAATCAATAAATTTAGCACAGGCATCAATACCTCCGATGATACCAAAGCTCAAAATACCCGAAGCTCTTCCGTTAGTAACTTTTTGGCAGTTTTCATAATAAGGGCTATCAGGCAAAGCGGCGTAGTTTACCCACTTTACTTTTGAGTGTTGCTGTAAATATTCCGCAAGGCGCTGGGCGTTTTCACAATGGCGGTCCATTCGCAAACCCAGAGTTTCCAAACCCTGTAAAATTTGAAACGCATTCATCGGAGAAATAGCAGAGCCGGTATTACGCAGTGGTACCACTCGGCAACGGCCTATATACGCAGCAGCACCTAAGGCTTCGGTGTAAACCACACCATGGTAGGAGGGATCCGGCTCGTTAAGAATCGGAAAACGCTTTTTGTTGGCGACCCAATCAAACTTGCCAGAATCAACAATAATACCCCCAATTGTTGTACCGTGGCCACCAATATACTTAGTCAGTGAATGCACTACGATATCGGCACCCAGCTCAAACGGACGACACAAATATGGCGTGGCTACCGTATTATCCACAATCAAAGGGACGCCGTGTTTGTGTGCAATCTCCGCCAAACGCGCAATGTCTACGATGTTACCGGCTGGATTACCAATAGATTCGCAAAACACTGCCTTTGTATTTTCGTCGATCGCGCTTTCAAAACCCTCAAAATCATCATGTGATCTCATGCGTACATCCACACCTTGGCGTGGCAGTGAGTGTGCAAACAAATTATACGTACCGCCATACAACTGGCTGGTACTTACAATATTGTCACCCACTTGCGTAATACACTGAATCGCATAGGTAATGGCTGCCATGCCAGACGACACCGCCAGAGCGGCAATACCGCCTTCCATCGCAGCAACACGCTTTTCCAACACATCGGTGGTGGGGTTCATAATACGGGTATAAATATTACCCGGCACGGCCAAGTTAAACAGATCTGCGCCATGCTGAGTATCATCAAAGGTATATGACGTGGTTTGATAAATGGGTACCGCTGCGGCTTTAGTGGTAGCTTCGGACTTATAGCCTTCGTGCAGAGCAATAGATTCTAATTTCATAGCATGTCTCTTTTAAATTTATAGTGGGTATATTGCTAAATAAATGCGCCACGCGCAACGCCGGTAAAGGGTCACATGCCAACCTTATTAGGCACATTGAGGGCTCTCAGGGCCAAGGGCCATTTCTGAGACGACCAAATTTTGACCGGATTCGATTATAATTGAACTCCTTGAAACCATGATCATATAATGGCCAGCCAACAAAAAACACACCCAGGGTGTTTTCACGTATTTCCAGCTAATTTTTCGAAGCCCTCGCCAGCCATCTTAAGCGCTCAAGAAAATGGATAAATATTTAGCTCCTTCAGAGTATATAGATTGGACATCTTCAGAAGTTTTCACGCAGGCAAAAAATCTTGCGAGTGGGGCTTTTGACCAAGAAGAAATAGCCCGCAGATGCTTTGAATTTGTTAGAGATAACATTAAACATAGCTGGGACCACAAACTAAACCCTGTAACCTGTAAAGCATCGGACGTGCTTAAGCATGGCACTGGCTACTGCTATGCAAAAAGTCATTTACTTGCTGCACTTCTTCGCGCCAATAATATTCCCGCAGGCCTATGCTATCAGCGCTTAACTATCTCCGATGCTCCCCCATTTTGTTTGCATGGCCTAAACGCTGTTTATCTAAAACCTTTTGGCTGGTATCGCATCGATGCAAGGGGAAACAAGCATGGCGTGTTCGCCGAATTCTGCCCTCCTATTGAGAAATTGGCGTTTCCCATCGCTACGCAAGGCGAGGCAGATTTACCCGAAATATGGATGGAACCACTTCCCGTGGTGATTCAAACCCTTAAACACTGCCAAACCGTGCAACAAGTCGCTAACAATCTGCCAGACATAGAGCCAATCAAGGCCAACAAGCCACTATTATCCGAATCGGCGACACTCGCCAAAAATTAAGGTCTTGATATTACCTCTGCAGTCAGTCGTGCGTGACGCATCTGGTTGAAATCAATTAGCTTTTCCTGCCCCCAACAAAGGTATTGAGAGTGAGAGGACTGTCAGCAAAAATGACGGTTGTTATGCTGATATGCGAAAGCCGTTAGAGCCGGCTCTTAGGAAGTTTCACTCACAGTAATCGCTATATTTGCTGAAAACATAGAACGGCAAAACGCTATGACACACCCTCTGAGCAAGCAAACTCGCCTGCCAGAAGGCGTCTAGAGCACGCTAGCGTGATAAAGCGCTAGCATCCCATGAGGTTTGGCGTGACGGAGGCAATACCATAAGCTGCCCCCGCTATTGTACGTTACGCGATAATCGACGGAATTAGGCCACCGGGAAGCGAAGGTTCACCGAAGTCCGTCACGGGCCCTCCCCCCGACCCAGTTACCCCTGCGGCCGTCAGAAGTGTATTGAGCATCTTGTTAAGCGTGACGCCACCAGCATCGACATAGTACCCGGACTTAAGGTATCCGCCTGCATTACCAGCAATGACGAAAGGCTGGTTGTCGTGACTGTGCCACCCAGTGGCAATTTGATTCGTCCAGACAGCATAGCCCTGATCGATGAGGGGCCCCGAGGGCGTATCCACATCTCGAAGCAGGTCACAGAGGTAGAGAAAATCGGCCGCATGTATGCGATCGACTTGCCGGTGCAGCTCGGTCGCGTTGGGAATTGCGGCACCAAATGCGGCGTCGCTTAGATTGCGGTGAGAGATCATGTGGAACTGCGGCAGCTGATTACCGTTGATGGTATATTGATGTGAGTCAATTCGGTCACCGATCTTGAGCGTTCCTGTCACGCTGTATCCTGATGAAACAGCGAACGCCAAGAGCGCGAGGTGAGACCGTATCACTTTGGGATGGTTCTCCATGCCCAGCACGTTCCGCTCCACTTCGTTCATGTCCGCAATAAGTGCCTCATCCAGTGCAATTTGGGTGACTGTGGTCTCGAGGTCACGTACAGCATCCAGGTGCTGCTCAAGACGCTGACGATCGGCAGCGCTAAGGGCCGGGCTCGCCATCAACGACTTAATCTGATCTCGGAGCACATCGTTAACACTATTGCGTCGCAGTGCAAGTGCGTCTTGCGCCGCTTGATCGCCCGAACCAATAACACCCACTATGCGCTGATAAGCCTTAAGGGGGCTCTTTTCTGCCGCACGAGGGTTGCTGCGACCGCGAAATGACAGAAACCCAGCATTGTCGAAGCCCGTTCCGTCGTCCGGGCGCCATCCTGCGCGCAGGGTGATAGGCTCACGCCCAGCCGGGTTACGCTCTCGGGCGATCCGATTGTCTATCGACTCACCGCCCGCTAGCGACGAGTTACCGCCGCCAATGATCTTGGCGGAAGTCAGGCACATGTTGTCACCTGATTGGTGATCACAGCCGGCGCTGCCATAAGGTTGATTCACTCCGCGAACCACCAGAAGGCGCGAAGCATAGTCCGCTAACATTCCTACCGTACGCTGATTTTGGAGGTCATCCGCCCTAAGCGACTCAGAAGTAATCGGCCCGGTCTGGGTTGGCCAGAACTTCTCGGGTTCGCCCCGGCTCGGGTCGGCCATGGCCACGCCATTTGCGCCGACCACGAACAACGCAAATCGATCAGGTGACGTTGCGGCCGCCGCTGTGTTAGCACTAAAAGCATCGAGTAGCGGGAGGCCAAGCGTGACTCCGCCAGCCCCACGAAGGAAAAGGCGGCGCGATATTGTCGAATTATTATTCTTCATACTTACTCCAAGGGTTCGCGCGTAAGAAAATATTCACTTTGGACCAAGGCACGGATAATCTCCTTCGCCGACAGATTCTCGGACTTCGACTTAGCTGCCAGATCGTCGAGAAGCAAGTCGTCGCGGGGCACTGCTAGGCGGCCGTATAGGTAGGAAAGCCAATGTTCGGCGTAACAGTGATGCGCCAAGTCGCTCTCCCCCAACTGCTGTGTCAATTCATTTGCGCTCGAAAACTCCGTCTCATACTCATTGATGGTGTAGACGCCTGCGGGATTGACCGGTTGGCCGTTGTCGGTCGACCGATACCGACCGACTGGGTCGTAGTTTTCGAAAGCAAAGCCCAACGGATTGATCACGGTTGCATGGCAGGCTTGGCCACACGTTCCGGGCCCCGTGACCGAGTTAATGCGCTCCCGATTCGTTTGGCCGGGCTCCACGGCGGGAAGGGGGGGAATGTTCGCAGCAGGCCTGCCCACGTCCACGCACAGAACGTGTTCATTAATGAACACGCCGCGATGGATTGGATCGGGTTGATATTCTCCAGAGAAGAGGGTGAGAAAGCCCAACTGCATCAGGAACCCATAGCGCCCCTGCCCCGAAATGTCCACTTTTGAGAACTCACTGCCGAAGTTGCCAGGCACGCCGTAGAAGGGGGCTAAGTTTTCGTCCACATAGGCGCTCGGCGATGTAAGAATGTCCCTCACACCCAGGCCTTCGTCATAGATAGACTGGAAGAACAGCTCGGCCGACTTCTGCAATGAAGCGCCCGTCCCTTCCCTGAACTGCGGGTAGTTGTTGCTATCCCGCTGAACGATACTGTATCGAGAGAGTGCGTAGGTCTGAGTGTGAAGATGAAGGGCCGTCTCTTGAGCGCGAGGCGTCTCGAGTAACCGTTCGGTATGGCTCGCAACGACAGCTCGAGCATTGGCACCGTCGAGCGCACCCGAGGCAGCCGCTTCGAGCAGAAGCTCATCGGGGCCGCTGCCGGTAATGGCAAGAGCGAGTTTCGCTGCCACTTCGTACCCCGTTAGAGGAATGCGGTCACCGGTGGTCTCTTGTCCTAGCTCCGTTCGGTAAAGGAAGAAAGGGGACTGCAGGACTGATTCAACAACCAGTCTGACGCCGCCAGCGAACGCGCTGAGCTCTGGGAACAGATCGGGACCCTTCTGGAACAGTGCGAAGTACTGGTCAGACTCAGCCGTCGTCAACGGGCGACGATGCGCTCTCAGTCCAATGTCTTCGATAAACGCCCGAGCTCTGGCGGATGCCTCCACAGGCGCACCTTGGGGCACAAGCTTGTTGATCGCCTGAGGGTTGGAAGCCACCTGCTCCGCCAGCGCTTCTGCAGCGTTGCGGTAGTCCCCTCGCAGTGTGCTCGTCACGCGCAGCTGCGCGGTATTGGTGTCATAGCCAACGATGGCGTCTGGGGAAAAGTTCTCAACCTGCTCATCGGGAGGTGAGTCTAAGTACAGGAGATCTTGGGCCGCGTTCCTCCACTGAAAATGTGTCAGTCGCGCAATGCGAGGCACGATGGGTTTCGGGTCCACAAACGTCGCCAGTATGTAAGCCGCGGTGTCAGCGGCACACGAACCCGTACACAACGTGCCGCCCAACGGCATTGTGGTTTCGATTTTATCAACAAGCTCTGTATAGGATGCACATGATGTACATGCCGGTAGTGTTAGCGCAGGGAAAACAACAGTACCTTCGCCATTAGCGCCATGACATGTTTCACATTGCGCATTGTAAAGGCCTTTACCGATAGAAACTGAACCAGGATTTTCCCCTTCGCCAACCTCTTCCTCACGATAAACCTCGATGGCCGAAAGTGTTCCGTTATCTACCGTTGCAGATACATCAATGGTTATATTGCCGTCACTCACCTGGAGGATTGGTGACTCAACATCGTGGGCCACGTCGTGACCAAAAGAAGCATGCAAATCCATATTACTGACGATTTGCTGCCCCTCTACGGAGACACTAAATATTCTAGCGGCATCTGTCGTGGCATAAATTTCCGCCATCTTTAAAGTCACGCGATACCGGCCAGCCTCAACTGGTAACTGATAGGTATAATTACCATATCGCTCAGTCTGATAGAGCGTGTCATCGCTGGTGTTAGCAATTTCGTCAACGGTACTACTCAGGGTTCCACCGACAAAGTCCCTATCTTTTTGGTACATGTAACCCAATTCCGATACAAACTCGTCACCACCCACATTAATACCAAAAGCCCTTTCCCAACGAAAACTAGGGCCCGCCGAACCGCCTGAAGACGAACTAGAGGAAGAGGAGCCAGCGGAGCCACTGGAAGAGCTACTGCTGCTGGATTGATCATCTCCGACACCGCCGCACCCGGCCAATGCCAATACTAAAAGCGACGCAAGTATTCGTGTATACATAGAGTTTTACCGAATTCGATTATAGTTTTAGTTTTCTGCTCGGTGTGCATGTGAGTTTCTGACGGGAGGACTACAGCAACTGCATCTATAGGCTCACACACCAACATCAAAAAAATGGAACCCGTTCGACCACCCTCGGGGAGCTCACACCGTGCTGATATAGCAAGCATCCAAACCACTGGCCTCATATAGCAACCCGCGATGGCCCGTCTTTCCGTCTGCCCATGTCACTGACTTCAAATATACGCACACAAAGCCACAACTCTTGCAATGCTAGCGTGAAGCTCGTCTTATAAATCTGACGTGCTTCATGTTTTGACCTTAAATTCGACAAAAGCGCTAACCGTTTCAATGTATTGTTAGAAAATCCATTCAAACGCCAAGCTTATGGGACTAATACGTCAAAATATCGACAACTTTCAAAACCATTTGAGGGGCCCTCAAGACGATGGTTGTGACGATGCCCAAACGCGTATAACGGCCAACGCGTTGATAGCGCAACCATCCCCAGGATACAGCGCATTGAGCCGCCATTTTCGTAGGCATTTTCTATTTCGCAAAAACACAAACAAAACACCCACTCTTGCAGTAAGAGCCAGGTGACGCAATCGATTGATAGCATGCCACGCTTAGCTTCTTGAGCTAGCAGACGCCGTCAACGTGAACGAACTCGCGAATGCTAAACATTATGGTTTCCGTTCGAAGAGCAGCCCCCATCGCTACACGTAGATTAGCGCGACAAACGCCAAGGCTAAAAACTTAAAGGTTCTACAAACCATTCAAAAACGGGGTCGGGCCTCGGCGAGACACAAGCTAACATAATCTCTCAGGAATGGGTGTTCACAAAGCAACCACTGAAATTGCGTTAGCAGAAGACGGTATGGGCGACGAAGTACGACGGTTTGACAGAAATTGCTGACCAAAAGTATTTGAGTACCCTGACCGAACCCACCAAGCGAGAGAGGCGCTGGATGGAAAATGACCGAAGCTGCAGCGGGCCCAAAAGCAATGGGAGCCAAATTAACAGGAGTCCATGGGGCCAACAGAGCCATCGTTGGTTATCGATTGTTTTGACGATGACTGTGGTGACTAATTTCACGGTCAGAGCTGTAGATTCTGCCGAGCCTTCGTCGCGGATAACTTACTCGCTATTACCCCCACTCTTTTTAATGCTGGTAACCGGCCTATATCTGTTTATGCTACCGTACAGCACTAAACGGAAAGGTAGAGCCGCTTCCTAATAAATCACGCCACCGGAATCACAAGCGCCGCGTCGCTCTGCTTTTCCCGGTGAGTAAAGCGTTAGCTAAGAGAAGTAACACAGAGATTAGAACGTTATGTTAAAAAACGCATTTTCAGCACTGGTAGTCGATAGGCAAAGCAATGGTGGTCAGTCTCAAGCAACCATTACCGAACTAGAAAGCATAGATTCTTTGCCGAACCAAAGTGGCGAGTTATTGATTCGCGTAACCCACTCTAGTTTGAATTATAAGGATGCACTTGCGGTTACGGGAAAGGGCAAGGTTCTCAGGCAGTTTCCTATCGTTCCAGGAATCGATCTGGCGGGTGTCGTTGAAGAGGTTGGGGAGAATAAGCGGTATAACGTTGGGGACAAGGTCTTTGTAACAGGATGGGGGCTTGGTGAGCAGGTTTCAGGAGGCTACGCCGGATTTGCCAAAGTCAAAGCAGAGTGGGTGGAGTTGATACCCAGTGGCCTTACCGCTTTACATTGTATGGCTATAGGGACTGCTGGCTTAACGGCAATGCTCGCCACGCAGTCTCTTGAAGATCATGAAGTCTTCCCTGACTCCGGGCCAGTTTTGGTTACGGGTGCTTCTGGAGGCGTTGGCTCCTTAGCCATATCGATGCTAGCAAAGCGCCAGTATGAAGTCGTTGCTTCGACTGGAAGAGTCAACGAACAAGGTGAATATCTCAAAAGTCTTGGCGCATCCGAGATTATCAACCGAGAAGAATTTTCCTCACCAAGCGGTAGACCTTTAGATTCTGAACGGTGGGCTGGTGCGATTGATTCCGTTGGAGGAGAGACGCTCGCCAGTGTTCTTCGTCAAGTCAAATACCGGGGGAGCGTTGCAGCTTGCGGATTGGCTGGTGGCGCAAACCTTCCCAGCACAGTGCTCCCGTTCATTTTGCGTGGCGTTAATTTATTAGGGATTGATTCAGTGATGTGTCCGCCTTCATTAAGGAAAAGAGCTTGGAGTAAAATTTCAGAAGAAATGAGTTTGGAGCAATTAGAAAAGCTTGTTCAAGTCATTTCTCTTGATGCTGTTCCCGAGGTGTCCCAGAAGTTACTGGACGGAAAAATTCGTGGCAGAATAGTAGTGGACTTGAACTTAGGCAATAAAAACCAGCCGGACATCCCCCTTTAGAAAACCACTTTTGAAAGCGCCCTGCCCTACGGCCCAGGGAAACTCTGATTAAGTCAAAAATAATCCACTTATTTTTCTGAATGATTTTCGTTATCAATAAAAAACCGAAATTGAAGCAATTTAATCGCCTTTTGAATTATTTCTTTATCTGAATTGTGGCCAATTGCCATGATTCAGACGCACTTTCCCTAGGTGAGCATGTAATTTCGACATATCAGTAGGTTAGAAAATGCCGCTAACACATAAAGTCTGTTGATGTTTTTCGACAAATCTTTGTAGCGAACTTTCGCATATCCAAACTGCTCCTTAATTCTACGAAATGGATGCTCCACTTTCGCTCGCACTTGAGCTTTAATTTTCTTTGCTTTTTCGGCTACCCCTGACATCTCTTTACGCGCTCCTGGGCGAGCTGCAATACACCAATTGATATCACGGTCTTTGAATTCTTCTCGCTTCTCTACACCCAAGTAGCCCGCATCACCCCATACAAACTCTTCCTTTCCGTCTAACAGCTTATCGAGCTGAGTAATGCCGTGCTCGTTTGTGCAAGTTGTTTCGTTACTGTGTATAACCCCTAACTCATCATCGACACCTATGCGCATTTTCATTTCAAAATACCATTCATTGCCCTTCTTGGTCTGGTGCACCTCAGGATCACGTTGACCTTCTTTATTCTTAGTCGAGGTGGGCGCTGAAATAATCGTCGCATCTATTATGATGCCTTCTTTCAGTGTAGATGGCGAAATTTAAGAGAAGTAGTTTCATCTGGCAACGATCCTGTAAGGCTTAGGCCTGCAAATCGGAACATGGATTCGATCTCGTAAAGCGCGTCTTCCATTGCCAAGTCACTTAAATTATAGAGGAGCTGCATACAATGGATACGCAACATCGTATTCAATGCGTAAGGAAGACGGCCACTGCCTGATTTGGGGTAGTACTTTTTGATCTTACTTTCGATATTCTTCCAAGGAATTAGCTTTTCCATCCGCTCAAGAAATACTTCTCGTCGCGTCATTTTCTTTTTGGTACTGTATTCAGATTCTAAAAAACTCATCTGATCCATTTTCAAACCCCCAAAATTGTCGCTTGTGGTATTCCGCCATTTTTAAAGACTTAATCAGAGTTTTCCCTAGACAGCCTCGGCAAGCACAACGTGGGCAAATCCTGCCTATAGATCAATAAGCTAGCGGATGTAGATCTATCAGTACTTGGCACGCTGGTGAATCCGACATTTAATCTTAAAGGAGATTAGTCGTGAAAAAGGTGATTTCTATGGAGTTTGTCTATGCCTAATATCGTCGTGCGACAGTTCAGGCATTCGCACGGTCAATTCTATTATCAGTGAGCGTGGTGAACCATGGTATAGCGCCTATGAAGGACAACCTTTTTCCGTGCCTCTAGAAATTGATTTAAGTGAATCAATTTTGTTTTTCGATGTCTTCTTTTTGGATAGAGATAACGGCGCTGGTACCGTTAGTGTTTTATTACCCGACCAATTGATTGGAACAGACTGCATCTGTTCAATGGCGGACTTAGAAATCGTCATAGACGAAATCAATGTGCAACTTCAGGATTCTATGCCACCTAAAACTGCGATTGCTGTAGAAGTCTCTACTGAATGCAACGATTCTGAGATTTGTAAACTAACGTTCGCTGCTCTAGCAGAGGGTTTCACTCGGGTTGACATTAATCCAATTTCAATCGAAGCTTATGCTCTAGGTTTTTGGCGCTAGCCCAGTGCGACGCTCAGGCGGAAATTTACCTACGTGCGTTATGCCACACTCACGGTGTGATCGGTTATACGCGACAGCTTGCTTAGAATAATGAAATGATCAATAGACTAGAAGTTCTCCGAATACTGCTGCTGGGTGCTGGCTGGCCCGCCCGATTGAGATTTAAAAGGTTGCCCCACACCGTCAGATGTTCGCCGAGACGATCACAACAATTGCCTTTTGCGTACTGGCCACGCAAAGACTAATCTGAAGTATCCCAGGCACCCGGCACATCCAATTGCGGAGCAAAGTGGTCGCCAAAACACACCAGCGCCCTATTTTCAATCGCACAGCCGCCATAATCATTGAACATCATTTTCGAGGGCTGCGTTAAGTACAACTCAGCGCTGGCAAATCCGTCAGCACGTGCCCCCCCGCAATTGACTCCATCGATATCGGCCACACACGCATAATAAAAATCATTAAACGCCATACTCGTGGGGGCAGAGGTGGCCTCGGGCAAACTGGCTAAAGACCCACTCTCCCCCGGTGGCTGCCAACATCGAACGTCGGTTGTGGTAATCGCACAGGCCACAACCCCTTTGACCACCAGGGTTTGTGCGTCGGTGATATCCGCCGGCACTTCACTGGAATCAGATCCCCAGCAATGTGGGCGACCTTCAGAAATAACGCAAGCATGATATCGATCCCCAGCAAGCCCATGAGGATCAGACAAGTTTTGTGGAGCCATCTCAACCAATGATTTATTGAGATCTTCACTAACGCATGTAACGCCGTTATCATCGATATAACAGAGCACGTCATAATAGGGCATTATCATTTCCGTTACATTTTGCATCTGTGCGTTCAGGACATCGACATCGATACCGGAAAATCGACTGCAAATCAGTTGATCGCCGTCCATAAAGCACACCTTATACATTGACATACTTGTCAAAAGCCTGGGATTTTCAAAGTCTCCGCCCGAAGGGCTTCCAATGTACCCGCGTTCATCGAAAGTAGGCACCACCAACCGACCCCAACATCGCACCCTTGGCCCATCCGCGGCACAAACGCCATCGTTGTTCAAGGTAAAATCGGTGACGTCCGTAAAAAGTCTTCGCACGTCTTCACAGCGAATTATCGGCTCACGTGCTGAATCGGCGTCAGGCTCACGCAGCCCAATCACGTAGCACGCCTGACCATCGGGGTGGGACAGTATGCTGACCTCCGAAACGTCCTCCAGATTGCGTCGAGCCTTTACGCTGAAGCGGCTGTAGTCCACCAAGCCTTCTGGACCGATTGTATGGGTTGAGCCGGCTATTTCAAGTTCGATAGGTGACTGTAAATTAATAATGTCTCCGCTAAGCGTGACATCGTTGTGTCCGCTTTCACACCCGGACAAAAACACCACAAGCACTAGCCAATAAGTGTACTTACTCATTCAAAGATCCCTCTAAAGTCGATCGTGATGGACACCCTATTGCGATGATCGATTAAGCAAAGGGCGACCAAAGCATAACAGTTTGATTGAAAAAAACTACTGATGTCCAGTTGCGTTGTCAAGACAAGTAAAACACCTACTCCTATATAGATCCCGGTGGCAATGTTGTTTTGCTCCCCCTCGCTGTGAGGTCTGAGGAAAATCCTAAAAGCTCTTATGAATCAACATGCTACGCACCGCTAATGGAAGGTCACGCCCAAACACCTCAATGATTCAACGACTTACTGCATACCCATTGCGTGGGTAAAGCCTTTAGCGCATCGCAGAGGGCCAAACCTTAACGGTTAAAGGGGGTTATAATAGGAAAAGGGATGCCTCGGTGTGGAGCACCCTAAATCAAATTATAAAGCGCTGCAGCCTTAAATTATGATTACCACGTCAGAAAGACTGATATTACGGCACCATAGGCTAGAGGACGCGACCCCAATCTACGAAAGCTATACGGGCGATCTCGAATCCGCAAAGTATCTTGCGCGGTTACCCCACACCGATGTTGAACAAACCAAGCGAATGCTTCAGACGCTTTCTACACTAGAGAGCCTTGAGCAAACTGGCCGATGTGTTTGGATCGTAGAAGCAACTACTGAGGGTAATGCTGTAGGAATGATCACTGTCGTCAGGGAGTACGAGTCAACGACTGTCCACTTTGGTATTGGAGCCCCATACCGGGGGCGAGGCTATGCTGTAGAAGCATTAGCACTTGCCGCAAAGTACTTGGTCACGGTAGGCCAGTCGAAGTGTGTCTGCTCATTCACAGACGTGGAGAATACCGCTGCCCAGGCGGCCTTGATTAGAGCCAGGTTTGTGCTCACCGGTAAAACCAATAAATTTTATCCGGCTCCACAACTGAACGGTGAATATAGAGATGTTTTCCACTACCAGTTCAGGCCTCAAAAAAATTAAGTGCTCAATCTATTTTCGCCCCAGCTTCGTTTACACAGAAAATGGCCAAGCGTTACCAACCTTAAGCCCAATGGAGGTTTGATAATGAGAATAATATTAATACTTGTTGTGGTCGCTTTAGCCGCTTGCAACAAATCCGATGCAAACTCAAACAGTTGTGAAAAGAGATACGAGTTATTTTCCACTACCGCTATCATTCCATTCATTGCATTGCCAACACCAGAAGTCGGCAGCAGCTTTTCATTTTCAGGTGAAATATTTGACAGTTTAGGAGAACAACATGAGACCGTTATTGAGTTAACTTACAATGCATTCGATGAAAACCTTGGCTACGAACATTGGTTTTTCACCATCAAGGTAGATGACATTGAAGTTGGTGACCCAAACAACAGTTTAGCGCCACCGCTGAATGACGCGCCCACAAAGCTGATTTATAACATCTATTTTGATGAATTTGGAGAGGTAAACAGAACCTACACAGACGACCTTTTGATATCAAACTGGGTTCCCCAAAATAATTTAGGTGGATTGGCACAAGGCCCATTGAATGTGTTAGCTGGAGGAACGGTTCAAATTAGCAGTTATCCAACATCTTCAAACTTTATTGTTAATCCAGAATTCATCAAAATGACCGACTCGACGGAAGCACAAATGTCCAATTGGATAAGCGAAAACAGGGTAGAAAGCACTTGCGTAGACCAATAATCTGTGACCAGGTCTTATTTATCGTCTCCTCTAGATACCCAGCTCGACAGAGCGCGTCTTATTTATCCCAGCCGCACGAGCCATGCCGCCAGAGTCTTAACGTTTAACCTGCGATAAAGTTTTAAAATATAACACGCGACTTTTGGCCACGCTGCTGTTGACTACCCATTACCTGGAGGAGGCCAACCAGCTTGCCGACCGACTGGCGGTAATTGACCATGGAACGATTTTGTTTATTGCCGTCTATACCGGCATTGGGCTCAATACCGATATCGGCAAGGGCATTTACGACCATTTTCGCTCCAAGCCCACCTGGCCGCCCGCACCCGTTTTTGTCGCGCTGTTGGGCGACGTGCTGCGCTATACCATCGCCACCGTGATGGTAATCGTGCTGGGGCTCATTTTAGGCTTTCGTTCGTAGGACGGCCTGGTGGGCGTATTACTTGCCATCATTCTAGTGCAAGTATTTGCCACCAGCCTGGCGTGGATCTGGATTATTGTGGGCATGAAGGTGAAGTCACCAGAATCCGTGATGACCACCAGGTTTTTATTTTTATTTCCGCTCACGTTCGCCAGCAACATGTTTGTTGACCCTGTCACCATGCCGGGGTTATGCAGGCGTTTGTGTCCGTCAACCCCGTCAAGCACCTGGCAAACGCATTGCGTGGCTTGATGCATGGCGAACCCGATATGGCCAGCTGGCTCTGCGTGTTGATCGCCACCGCAATTATCACTGCCGTTTTTGCTCCAATTGCACTTCGAATGTATCACAAGGAGCGTTAGGCACAGCTAAAAGTCTTCGAGCAAGGGGGACACGTCTATTTTAGTACCGCCCGACTATTCCTCTTTTAAGGAATCCCGCCTACCCAGTGTGGTGAGCGGCTCCCTATTGTCACAGGCGCTCGAATCAAATGAACGAACTGCTAGGCCTAGCACTCGCCAACTCATAAGGTCAACCGCCATAAAACCTTTCAAGCCAACGCCTTGCCAACCACCCGTGTAAGAGCCCAGTGAGGTTCAGTTGCGGATTTGCAGTGGGCTCAGTTATCTATACACTTTGGTAAAAACCCGAAATGGTAACTTAAACAGGATATGAGTCGGTTAGATTGATACTACTACTCATTGACTAGGAATCACTCAAAATGAAGTTATCTGAAACCTTACTAGCCGCAGTATTGTTGTTTGGCGGGCAGGCCGTGCTTGCGGAAACAAGTAACACCCTGGGCCAACAGCTCGAAGAGGCGATCTACACCGAACAAACCCTCGGTGAATTGACCAAGGCCAAAGCGCTTTACAGTCGCATTATTGAACAAGATGACGACAATTCAACCATTGCCGCACAAGCACTGATGCGCTTGGCTCAGTGCGAGCAAAAGCTGGGCAACCAGGCTGCCGCGGAAGAACATCTGCAACGGTTGCGCAACCAGTACCCCGATTATGTGACGAACAACCCCTCTGTGCAGCTGGCGTTTGGCATCTCGAGTTTCTCGGCTGATCTGCTCCAAGACGTCCCGTGGCAAGTAGACGAGACGTTAAGTTACCTTGAATACGGCAATGGTGAATCCATTAGCAAATACCTCACCCAGAAGAAGACACGGATTCCGGCCAACAATAATCAGGTCGCGGCCTGGAAAACAGAGGTGTCGATGTTCACACCCTTGATTCGACACCAGGAATACTGGCAGGTTGTGAGTGATGAGGCGACTAACCATCTCATCGAAGGCGGTCAGCGCGTGGTTCATCATAAAGGCCGCCGATTTTACGGGGACAGTAACAAGATTCAAATTAAGGACTTGGATCAAGGCACCGAATACAGTTTTCCTAAAAGTGAGAACCAATATGATCAGGGAATGGTCCCAGACCTGCTGCGTCGACTTCCTTACACCCACAATTTTCAAACAACCGTGAGCTTACTTCAGGGCATTGAAGCACGCTTAAAAGTGGTGTCTATGAGTGAGTCGATAACGGTGCCGGCCGGTGAGTATGATACCGTGCATCTTAAAGTCGATTTTTTAGCCAATGGCGCCCCTGCACTGTTCGCCGAGGCCTGGGTAAGCAACGATGCCAACCGCTATTTAGTGCAATATACCCAAGGTGATGTCACTCAAAAACTTGCAAGCACCCATGCGCAGCTAGGCCTGAACGGTCAGGTCATAGACGACCCCAAAGGCTTTCGCGTGACCTTGCCGCCGAATTGGTCGTATTTTCACGGCGACCCGAAAAAACCTGAAAACAAATGGACGCAATTGGTTCCTTTTGATGCCTATAAGGCCACCGCCGAATATTCTATGTACGATCGACCCGACTTTGACTGGGACACGTTTGACTTAGAGGCGGAAGTGAAGCTCATCAATGATTGGGATCATTCTTGGTTAACGTCCTATGAATTTCTGCCCGATAGCGTTTCTCAATTTGAATTTAACGGCATTTCCGCACTGAGTTTTACGGCGGATATCGTCTTTTATGAACAACCCATGGTCGATTACAAAATCTTGCTGGCTCGTAAGCCCAAAATGGTAATTTTTATATTTCGGACTCGAACCGAAGATTTCGAAACCATGAAGCCTGTATTTGATCAGATCGTCAGAAGTATCCAGTACTAATGCGCGTATCGACTCGACACCTACAGACCTTGATATCCCCTTTTTCCATGGTCTTGGTGTTGGGTTTGTTGGTGCCCATTATCGCTTTACTCTGGTTTATGTTGCGCTCGGTAGACAATGAAAGGGAGGTGGTCCACTCCAAACTGGTGGAGCTCTACCGAGCCGATATCCAGAGCCAGGTTAGCTTTTGGCTGGAGGAGTGGTCAAACGCCATTGAGAAAGCGGAAATGCTCGCGGTTTCGGAGGCACCGTGGTTTGTATTTCAGCAGCTTGCACAAGAGGAGCGTTTCAGTACGGTGGTGATCATGGATGATAACCAAATACCCATTTATCCCATTTCGGTGGAGTCTGAGCTTGAGTATCTCTCTCGCCCGGCACAAGTGATTCGCGCAGAACAGTTTGAATTTGGCGACAAAAACTATATCGCCGCGCGCGATGCCTACCTAGAATTTGCCAACCTATTGCCGAACAACGCTCTCAAAATTCATTTATTGGCCGCAGCGGCGCGCTGCAACTGGCGTGCAGGTCATTTACAAGAGGCCATTGAAGGCTATTTAGCGATAGCGGAGGTTGATCGAACTGAGCACAACGCACAATTTGATACGGAGCTTATCACCGCTCTGGTACGCGCTTTGGAGCTGATAACGGCACACTCCGACCTGACAATTGTCAGTACAAAGTTAAATCGTTTGTTTGATCAAGTTGAAGCGTATCTGAGTGACTATCAAACCGTGTCTATTGGATCAAGAAAACGCCTTTTTATGCAGCGTAAAGTTTTGGAATTAGCAGCTAAAACCTCTAGGACTGTTAGTTGGCCTTATTACCCGTTTGAATCCCGAGCCAACCATCTAATAGATGGTAATAATCTTGACAAAAAATGGCAGACCTTAGAGGAAGGCGCCAAAACAATTACACTGGTGCAGTTGCAAAGCGACGTAACGCGTTCCCGATTGCGATATTTTGTGGACGCACAATTCCTTGCGTTTAATTTGCAAGAAAGGCTTGATGTTTTATTCGGTATAAAATCCGCCCATGTCGAGTTGACCCATACGCCACAACCAACACATCCCGATCACTTGCTGCATCTACGTTTATCGGCGCCACTGCAAGATGTCTTTATGACAGTGTCTTGGCTTGATGGCCAACTACTAAATCGCTCCGTTAGCGATCGGGCGATGGCTTACATGATTACTGGTTGGACCGTGATCGGCTTTTTGTGTCTATCTGCCATTTTCATTTATCGCCATTTCCAAAAGCAACATCGTTTGGGGCAATTAAAGAATGACGCCATCTCCACAATCGCTCACGAGCTAAAAACGCCTCTAACCTCCGTTCGAATATTGCTGGATAACTTGATTGATAAACGTGCCTCCGCCGACCAACAAACGCGCGAATATATTGAGATCATCAGTCAAGAGCATGATCGCCTGACCCGTTTGGTGGACAACTTTTTAACGTTTTCGCGTTTAGAGCGTGGTCGTTTTGCCTCTTATCGTGAAGTTTTAGATTTAAAGTTACTCGTGCAAGAAGCATTGCAATTGGTGGATACGAAGTTTCAGCAATATGAGATGCAAGTGGAAGTTACTATGAATGAGGGGAACATTCATGTAGATGCCGATAGAAGCCTATTGCTTACCGTATTGATGAACCTTTTGGACAATGCCTGTAAATATTCGGATACCAATAGGTTTGTTGGCGTGGCCGTCAACGGCCAAGGACAGTACGCAGAGATTAGCGTTTCCGATAAAGGCATAGGTTTAAGTAAAAAACACCTTTCTCGAATTTTCGAACAGTATTACCGCGTCGATCCCCATTTAAATCGCACCACCGAAGGGTGTGGCCTGGGGCTGCACATTGCACGTAAAATCATCTTGGCTCACGGTGGTGAGATCAGTGTGCAATCGACCCTGAGCCAAGGCAGCGTGTTCACCATTCAATTGCCCATCGTAAAGAAGGAAGTCAATGAACGCTAGAATTCTTCTGGTTGAGGATGATTACGCCATCATTCGTGGTTTAAAAGACAGCTTTGTCGGGCATGGATATGAGGTGAGCACAGCGATGGATGGCGAATCCGCCATTCAGGCCGCAAAAACCGAGCGCTTCGATTTGATTTTGTTGGATGTTATGTTGCCCAAACTCAACGGTTTTGAAGTTTGCCAAGCGGTACGCGAAGCAGAGCTGGATACCCCCATTATCATGTTAACGGCCAAAGGCGAAGATGAGGATGTGGTGCGCGGGCTCAATTTAGGGGCTGATGACTACATCACCAAGCCTTTTAGCATCAAACAACTACACGCTAAATGCCAGGCGTTTTTGCGGCGTTATAAGGTCGACCAATCTGGGGAATACAATTTTGGTCACTTTACCTTTAACACCGAAAGCCGAACACTTATGGATACTCGATCCACCCAAGCCATTGCCCTAACACCGAAGGAATACGCTTTACTACACCTGTTTTTGCGCCGCCAAGGCCATGCCTTAACCCGTGAAACCATACTGACCGCTGTTTGGGGCGACAGCTTTTTAACCACCCTGCGCAGCGTCGACCGTTGCGTGACGACCCTACGTAAAAAAATCGAAGCCAACCCCAAGCGCCCAGAGTTTATTCAGATGGTGCGAGATGTTGGATACAGATTTAATGCAGACTAGTGGCAGGCATACGCTATTGCAGCTGAACGCATTTCTGATTTCTTGTTAATCCGACAGTTGTCAACGTCTTCTTCAGGCAACTCACCGACCTCTGGCTTAAAACATCACAGTGGTACACATAGAGGAACAGCCACCGATGATAGCGTCATTGTTGTTGGCACCTGCGTCACACTCTTCTGTCAGTGGGTCGAGCACACCATCCCCACAGAGCCCAGGCAATAAACAGTTTTGAGTACAGTTTGCACCCCCATTGGCATTACCCTGGTCACACTCTTCAAACCTATCCAAACGCCCGTTACCGCAGGTTTTAGCCGCCCAGCCCAAATCAATTAATGTAGGCAAAGCGCTCTCGATGGTGCGACGCAGGGGCTCATAGCCATTGACCGGGCCGATTGGCTCCATAAAATTGCGCGTGGTTTTACCATTGATCGGTTTGGGGGATACCCAGGGACTCCAGTGCACTAGCGCAGATTTGGTATCAAGGTTTGGACCAGTGAAAACAAGCGGGCGACCGTATTCATCCGTTCCGGCCAGGTCATCCGATGCATGCTGCAACACAAAGCTGTTGCTAGGATATTGATTGGCCAATTCCACCATTTGCTGGTATGCGTTTTCGCTCGCAACCAATAGGGGAATATCTAACTTATGAAAGCCAGATAGCCGTGCTTGCGCATCAAAGGGTACCACCACTGCCGATGCATGGTAGTCCTGCGCCTGTTGCACCGCGCGAATAGATTGCCCAAACAAACCTAGATCTCCGTTGGCGCAGCGCAGTGGCAATAAAATAATTTTATCGGCTGCTTCGGTATTGATTTGACAATCCAATTCGGAGACGACCATTAACGGCCCAACAGGTAATTGCTCTGCTACAGATAAAGTCCCCACTGCATCACTGCGAAGCAGTGGCACACCTTCGGATAAGGGTGTATCCAATGCGATAAACTCCACCGAAAAATCCAAAAGTGACGGCGCCATTTTTCGCGTGAGGCGCCCATTAAACACAATATTACCAACCACCGCTGCAGCTTGTATTCGCTGATCAGCGTCTAATTGGGCATAACCAGACTGAGTACTTTTAACCCAGAGAAACCGCTCAAACACCAACGGCAAAGAAACGGGTCCGGGGCGACGTTCAAAACCGAGACCGTGCATCATTTCGTGCATAATCAACTGTATAAAATCAATGCTGTCCGCTTTATCGTAGGCCGGGGTAAACCCATAATAGAAATCACCAGCGCATTCACCCTTTAAGTGTAACGGGTTAATGGATACCCAAATATCAGCCGATTGCAAAGACGTATCGCGATTATTTAATTGATTTGCCAGCGGCGCAGGGTATAGAAAATCAGGTATCTGATTCTGGCCATCCCGCCAGGAGTCTTGGTAAGAGGCTACCGCATAGAAAGAGCAGTTGTTTTGCTGTAAATTACGAAAGGTGATGTCTATCGGCCAACTGATACGCAGTTCGGATGCAATAACACCAAGAGCATACTTAAAGGCCAGCAAGCGCTGCTCCCCTAAAGTGGCTCCGTTATTGCCATTTGCAGCCGAGCGCACGTCTGGCGGCCCCTGATGGGTGAATATCTCGGTGTTGCTGTCAAACCGAAAGATATTTGACGCCTGCAATATCTCCGCTGCAGTAAGAGCGCCAGAACTTGAAGAGCTGCTGCTGGATGAACTACTACTTGTAGAACTGGATGAAGAAGTAGTGGATGAACTCGATGTTGAACTACTGGAACTTGAGGAAGACCCGCTGCTACTTGTCGTGGGTACCGACTCGCCACCACACGCGGCAATCACACACACGGCACCTACGATAGAACTGGCGCGCAAAAAGCGTTTCCCCACCCAGGTCAATACCTGGTCACTGGTGTTGAATAATTTAAAGCACCAAATCGATTTCATACCTTGCCTCCAACCCACCTGAAGCGCCAATCTAACAACATACGCGCCGGCAAAGCGTGACCCGCCCCTAAAGCGTACACAATTTGCAATACAACTTAAATCATTTAACCCTCAAAATTTGATTTTGAACTTTCAACATTCCTGCCGCCACCTTGCAATAGGGGTTACCGCCGTGGCCAAGAAAAATGCATCACCAAATTTAAAGCGTGCCGCGAAAAATAACAGTAACGAAAATTGGCCGTCAAAAAATTGGCAACGAAATAAGACGCGTCATCATAGTGTCAGAAATACAATGAGCACCTCTAAAAAAGGATATTTTTTAATATAACGGAACACTGCTTTTAGAAGCGTCTTTAAGTTGCTATTAACCCGACATAAAAAATTTCCGGATTAATAACAGAAGCCCTTTGCACAAAAATAGAAAGGCATTTAACTTCGTTTAGGCGAAATTAAATGCCTTTGTGAATAGCTCACTAATCCACATCCATTGAAAAAGTGAATAGCAAACCTACGCGGTTTTTATAATCTCGATAACGGTCCCCCCAGATACGAACCAAATCGCGCTCTTCAAAATACAAACCAATGACAATATAGAGGGTGAGGCCGATACTCATCATAAAAAGGCTCGTACTCATGCTCGGTATGGCCCAAATGCCAATCAATACCCCTAACATAATCGGATGGCGGCTGTAGCGATACATCCAGTGCTCTTTAAAGGGCACCTGCTCGTAGGGCTTATTTTGTGCCGCAAACCAAACTTGCCTTAGACCGAACAGGTCAAAATGGTTGATGGCAAATGTGGCCGCCAATAGGTAAGCCCAGCCGAAGCCAAATGCCGCCCAAAGTAACCAAGCCAAGTCCTCTTCAACCTGCCAAACTTGGCCCTCAATGGGTTGCCAAAATATCACTAAAAGGACCGATACCACACCACTCGTCCAGACAAAGTGGCTACGTTGCGTGGACTCTGGCAAATACTGATTGATCCAGTTCTTGAACTTTGGCCTGGCCATAATGGAGTGCTGTAAGCCGAACATAAACAGCAGTGCGATGTTTATCGACACTGCGATGCTGGTGGTATTGGTAAACGACACAAAGCCAAGGGGAATAAAACCTGCGTAGGCGACAATAATAGCGCTTAATCCCGCCACACCCACGAGGTAAGAAAGTAGACCGTACCCCAATAAGGCAATCGGCTTGATGAATTCCGAGGGCCGAGTTGTATCGACCAGTAATAGTGTATTGTTCATTTAGTGAATCCTCCATGTTGAGTCGGCATGCATTATGTGAACAGCCCTCTCTACAATCTACTTCTGATCCTGTAGTATTTAGCTACAGATTTTGTAGTAAAGGCCTCTGAATCCATCTCGTAGTCCTGGCGCGAAGCAGCAACATGTGCCGAACCTGTGGAGTTAAACCATGTCAATTTACGGCCAGTTTTGCCCTATCTCCAAGGCTGTGGAAGTCATTGGAGAGCGCTGGACTTTGTTGATCATTCGCGAGTTATTGGTGGGCAGCACCCGCTTTAATGAATTGCAGCGAGGCCTAGCCCGCCTTTCCCCATCGTTGCTGACCAAACGCTTGAAAGAATTAGAAGAGGTTGGACTAGTAGTGCGAAGCCAAATTCCCGGACAGCGGGGGTTCGAGTATCACCTCACTAGAATGGGCAAACAGCTCGGTCCGACGCTAACGGAGCTTGGCCGATGGGGACTCAATTGGGTTAAAAACACCATTGATGAAGATGAGCTCGATATCGAATTACTGATGCTAGAAATGGAACGAAACATTCGCAAAGACCTTTTACCGCCCGGCCAGACAGTGGTGAAGTTTTACTTCAAAGACGCCCAAAACTATCCCAATTGGTGGTTTTTACTTAAGCCTGATAATTGCGATTTATGCACCACAGATCCGGGATTGGAACCGCAAGTTTACGTCACCACGGACGTACGAACTTTGACAGAGATTTGGATGAGCCAACAGTCTTGGCAAAAGGCACTCAAAGAAAAAACGCTAAAAGCCATCGGCCCCAAGCATCTTACCAAGGATTTTTATCTCTGGTTTGGTGAGTCGACGTTTAAAAAAATACTTCAGGCCGGTTGATTTTTCTAACTGCTTTTGAAGTTAGGAAGCCTCAAGGGAGACTCGCGCGGTCCCGACAGTAAAATAGACATATCCGCACCTATACGGTTACATCAAAGAGGTTGCCGATGATGGCGGTCGTCACCATGGCGATGGCACCCCAAAGCACTACTCGCAATCCACCACGGAACACCGGCGCACCGCCAATTTTGGCTGCCAATGCACCTAATGTGGCCAGTAAAATCAAACAAAAGATACTCACAGCCCCAACTAACTGCTGCTGCGGGACAAAAACCGACAATAATACTGGAGCGCCAGCCCCGGCAGTAAAGGCTGCCGCAGACACCAAAGCCGCCTGAATGGGCTGTGCGGCACGGGTGTCCATAATGCCTATTTCATCACGAGCATGCGCCCCTAGTGCATCGTGTAACATCAATTGGTTTGCCACTTCTTTCGCAAGCTCTGTGGTTAAACCCCGCCGTTGGTATATGGCACTCAGTTCATGCAATTCATAATCATAATCTTGGGCCAGAGATTTTTCTTCCATAGCTAAATCCGCGCGTTCTGCATCCGCTTGAGAACTCACAGAGACATACTCCCCAGCAGCCATAGAACAGGCGCCGGCTACCAAGCCCGCACAACCGGCAACCACAATCGCCATACTGGAACTGCCGGCAGAAGCCACCCCAATAATTAAGCTGGCAGTGGATACAATGCCATCGTTTGCGCCTAATACGGCTGCGCGCAACCAATTGCTGCGATGGGATTTGTGGAGATGGTCGCGGCTCATAGATTGTGCCGTTGATTGCTATCGATGACTTTCACAGAACTTCCCGAGATCTTATTTTAATGTCTATATCTGGCAACTGGCACGAAAAGACACGCGCAGCTAGCACACCACATTCAAACTCACCCTCTTCGCGATATCAAGACGCTAGTCTTTATCCGTTTCGGCATAGGTCGATGAGATTGGAATTTTTTTGGTGAATGGAGACGAACAACGGCTGACCGGCACGGTATAGCAAAGTCCATCCTTGTGCTTTGCTATACCGTGCCAATGGTTTATACAGTGAATTTACCAGCCTGTTCGTTCGAGCCTACCCACGCCTCCTCTTTGTAGCAAAAACGTAAGCCCAAACACTGAATTCACTACGGCACCACACCAACCGCATCCACCACTAGGGTGCCACTGAGCACCCGGATAGAAACAGTATGAGCGCCGGGCGTTAGATTACGCAGCGTATAGGTTTGGTAAAGTTCATTGGCCGCCATTGTACCTATAGAAGCATTGACGATTGAGCCATCCACAGTGACTTCTATGTTTGCCGAACCATTGTTCGGCCCTAGAATGTCCATACCTGTGCCCTCAAAGCTGTACGCCAATGTCGCCCCGGCCTGGCCGGTGGAGAGCGAGCGATGATAGTTGTACATGCTCTTACCGTTGGCATGCGCCCAATTACCGCTGTAAACCAATTTGGGCTCAGGTATTGGTTGCAGGTCATGCATTTCGAGGTTGTCGAGAAACTCGCTGTAATAGCTGACTTTACCCGGCACTTTTTCAACAAGCAGGTTATCAAAGCGTGTCGGGTAATAGCCACTTAAGATATCCACTCGCCCAGACAGTCGGGGGTTGGTATCGGTGTACTCTGCAACTTTCACATCGTCGATGTAAGCCGTCACCTTGTTGTCCACCACCTCTAACGCCAGGTTGTGCCAAGCCCCCAAACCCGTGGCAAAGCCGTTAACGCTGCTGGCAGCGTTGCCGCTCGCCACCGCGTTGGCGTCGACTTGAAACTCCCAGGCTCCGCTGTGATTGAGCTTAAGAATATAGGGCGTCCCCTGGGAGAAGTGCGAATTACTGCCGCCCTGCTGCCGGGCGCCTATGCCCGCGTAATTAGCAGACAACTGGCTATTGTTGGTTTCAAAGGAGACGTCAACACTGGCCCGGTAATTCAGCCAGCGGAAATCGCCCACCGCCGCAATGGGACTACCACTGTGCCAAGTGGCGCCAAGCTCCATGGTGTCCTGATCTATAGGCTGACGCAGCACGTAATTACTGGTACCAGAGGGTAGAAACACTTCGAAAACACCGTTGCGCTCACTGAAATAACGCGGCATCGCCGATTGCGAACCGCCGCGGGACTCGACGTAATCTTGTGAGCCAATGATCTCTCCACCCGCGCCAAGCCGCGGAACCGTCTGAGAAACATAATCAAAATCATCTGCGTAGAGTATGTTGTCCGCAGTGTTTTGCTCGTTACCGGTAATATCGGTATCCAATACCGTGCGCTCGCCCTCAACAGGCAGAGGCTCGTGGAATTCGGCTTCGGTGCGATTGGGGAGTGTGGTGACGGTGACCACAGAATAGGGTTTAACAGCAAAACGGTATTGGCCACCACCATCAGCGGCTAGGTCACACTGATATTGCATGTAGTTGGCATTATAGGCCTCACCGGCATCCCTTGCGCGCGTCTCCCAGACCTCAAGGGCTGGCGCGGCCGCGTAAGCCATATTGCGAGCTGACAACGCATAGGTTTGGGTTTGTTCGCTGTCGTTAATAATCACCGTGGAGAAGTGTCGCTTATCAGGTGACGCCAAGGTGACATAATTCGGCCGGCCGTTGCGGCCATTAACCGGGTTAGTCCCTGAGGCCGTACTATCACTGGCGCTGGCGAGCATGCGCCAAATGCCTGCGGAATTGTCAGAATTCTCCCAGCCTGTGGTCGAAAACCAGCTGAAGTGCCGAAGAACCTGCAGGCCGCCGTCGTAGTGAATCCAGCCCGACCAGGGGTCCCTGGCGCTGACCAACTCTTTGAATGAATACAAGGCGCCTTCGTAAAACGATCCGATGGCCGGTTGGTAGATAAAATGGCTGCGACGAGATTTTACGAAACCTTTAATTATCGTGTTACCCATCTCCAGTGGACCATTTGCACCGCCGATTCCCGTACCCGAAACACTTGGATCACGAACATTGTTGTTGGGGCGGAACGACGTATTGCTAAAAGTCGCCTGCGCTTCACTGTTCCAAACTTCCATGTCGAATTGTTCGGCAAGGCGTTTAAAATTACCCCCGGCATCATCGTCTGTGTAGTAGTGATAGGCTGCAACGGACACGGCGTCACGCAGTGATGCATCACTGACCATAGCATCGCCAAACGATGGCGCGTGCGACTCATCGGAAATCACGGTTTTGATCTGGTTAAATAGAGCACGTTCCGTATTATCTCGAAAGCCATTGGTATCCGACTTTATACGCGCGGCAAAACTTTTACTCCAGTTAAGATCAGGGGTTCGCTCGTTCTCGCCAGGGTTCACATAATCAACCATATAGCCGTATTCACGATAGGCCGCGAGTATGGTGTTTTTGTGCCAGATGTAGAGCTGGTCGTTGTTCTTCACCCATCCCGGCGCGTGCCACCGTAAAATACTGACTTTGACACTGGGGTTAATGGCCTTGGCATCGGCAGCCAATTGAAACCCCGGTGCACGGCGCACATTAGCGGGCTCATCTTGCCAGCGCATAGTCGCCGGATCAGGACCAGTGGAGTTGTTCCGATCATTCCCCATCTCAATTTTGACATGATTCATAATGGGTCGGCTGCCGCCAAACAAAATCTTGAGAAGCTCAACGTATTGCTCAGGATACTGCGCCTTATAATCCATTAACAATGTACTGGTACTATTGGCGCTGAGGACACCAAAGCCCTTAAAGGTCAGTCCATTTCTATTGTTCGTGGCAATACTGTTGCCGTCAACGGTGATCATGGTTGGTGAGCCACCCGCACTGACTTCGCAGGCCACCGCATCGGGGATATTATTCGAGGTCAAGTCGACTTCCCCGCCAATTTGGACCCAGTCTAGATCCATATAGTCAGTCGCCCCAACACTGATACGAATTTTTTGCAGGCCCGGAGTCAAATGGACGTCGCCAACAAGAACCGTTTTATACTGCCCCCAATTAGGAACATTGGGGATGGCCAGTTCATTGATTAAAGTTTTGTCACACTGCTCAATCGTCAGAGTCCGACCGGCGCCCGCGGCACCTGCACGAACATAGACGGGGTAATCGGCCTCGCTCCGCACATCAATGGTAAATTCCAAATACTCGCCGGAGGTCATCCAACCTACGGCATATCCGTCAGCAGTCGCTTTAATATCCACTGCAGTGTCGAGCCGATACTCACCGCCCTCGTTCTGATCCGTTGAGTCAAAGACGCCTAGCGGGTCGAAGTTTTCGGCCTCTATTCTACCGGGCACCATCGCGGGAGATTGAAGATAGGCACTGCTGGCCGGGCTCGCACAAAGGGGCTGGCTATTACCGCTGGAAGAGCTGCTGCTTGAAGACGACGTAGTGCTGGATGACGAGCTGCTGCTAGAGGACGAGCTCGAAGAGCCTCCAGGATTCTCGCCACCGCATCCAACCAGTGCTCCACAGGCAAAAGATATTGCGATGATTGTCTTTATCATTAAATTATTAGTCTTCATAGAATTCGCTTCTTCTAAGCCCAGCGATATAGCAATGCGCACCGAAAATTACGACACACCCCAATCGCTTAAGCCTGTTATTTTTGATCAGCTGACGTTCTAGCCAGCAGGCGTCCAGCCTAAACCGTAGACTTTTACAAGGTGTAATAAGCCAATGATAATCAAAACCGCTCAAAAAAGTTGGATGCAGTGCCCAATTTCACAACAATAACCGTTAACATTCGTTGCAGCACCATCGTCGCTCTCATGGCACTTGAGCAAGACAATTCACGCAAGAGCAGAGCCGTCCAACGTTCAAACCAATGAAACCAATAGAGGTGTCTTTCTTCAAAAATGCTGTGTCGCGTCAGTGCAGGCCTGCATAAAACTCGATCAGCGAGGAGCTTTCCACGTCTTGCTCACACCGGCTTCAGCGACCGCCGCTTGAGGAAGGCAGCGTTTATAACGCCATACATTAAAAGGGGACTGAATGTTTATTTTAAAAAGAACCATTCTCATCATATTTGTCTGCGCATCACTGCCGTCGCTATTCGCTTGCAGCAATGTAAAAAGTGACGCTACCGAAACTGCAACGGTAAATTCACAGCGCCTTCCCACGGAATTTGATAACCCCATCATCAAATACGACTCAGAAGACCCAACCCATAAAGTCGGTAAGATTATTTATACTGCGGACCCTGCAGTGATGGTTATGGATGACACGGTCTACATTTATTCAACCCACGACGAACAAATTTTGGGTGCCAATGATTACCGCATGTACGATTATCGGTTGTGGACAAGTACCGACCTAATGCATTGGCAAAACAAGGGCGCCGTTCTTCGCTATTCGGATTTCCCCTGGGCACGAGGCGACGAGAAAACCGGTAATGCCTATGCGCATCACGTCATCCACCGAAAGAATGAATCGGGAAAATCAAAATTCTATTTTTACGCGACGGTTGAAGGTGGTCAGACCAATAATATGTTCGGTTTTGCCATTGGCGTAGCGGTATCAAACAGTCCTGAAGGGCCATTCAAGGACCCGCGCGGTATGCCAATGATCAAATTAGAAGAAACAGCACCCTATAAAGATCACAGCTGGCGAAACATTGACCCGGCTGTATTTATCGACGACGACCGTCGCGCTTACCTTTACTGGGGGAACAAACAATTATGGTGGGTTGAACTGGAAAGTGATTTGATACATCTAAAAAATGAAAAATACAGCGTGGACGCGAACGGCAAAATGCAAAATCGCGATATCAGCCATGTGCAGATAAACCCCGTTAATACTCTGCCAAATTTTGAGGAAGCACCTTATATTTCTAAACACAACGGAATTTATTATTTAGTGTATGCAGCAGGGTTTCCAGAGAGCATAGCCTACGCGACCAGCGATTCCGCTACCGGACCTTGGGAATATCAAGGCGTGATTATGGAGCCCTTACCAGGTACAACCACCATTCACCCGGCAATGTTTGATTTTAAAGACGGGACCTTCCTTACCTACCACAATGCCGATCTCCCCGGTGGGGGGAGCTATAGAAGATCCGTTGCAATTGATCGAGTCTATTTTAACGAAGATGGCACTATTAAACCGATGATTAGAACATCAAAGTAGTCGTACCAATACCCCGCTCTAAAAGCTTGTGCTCTTGAGGCTACTATACGCAGTGATACGCAGTGATACGCAGTGATACGCAAAGTTGGGCAGGCCCCAGCTCATTTAAAAAACCCTTCAACAGCAGGCAATGTTAGCGCATCTGCAATAAATAATAGAGGCAATAGAAAAATGACAAACCCTATATGTCCGCGACTCAAACTTCCTTCCAGTGTTTGCGAATCACCGCTGAATACATTGACCTTTCTTGCAAAACAAATGGGTGCTCAGCGGGATTCGAGCCTCCAGCCCAAACAGCTGAGCACCTTTCAAGTAATCGTTTTCGCTGTGATATGTGTATTGATGCCCCCAGCACATTCGCAGCCTGACCATTTAATGACGCCAATCGCCACCCCCAACCAACCGACAGCAATAAAACTCGGCACTCCGGAACTGCCTGGCGCAACAGCAGAGGAGGTTTGGCATACTCAATATGGCAGCCGGTTTGCCCGTAACGTTACTGTCGCTACACTCACGCCATTTTTCCCCGACCCTGCCAAAGCCAGTGGCACCGCGATTATCGTTGCGCCAGGCGGAGGGTTTCGTACGCTCTCCATGGAGAACGAAGGCTGGAACGTTGCCCACGCTCTAGCCGAACAGGGCATCGCAGCATTCGTACTCAAGTATCGCCTTAACCAAACACCGGAGGATATGGCCGAGTTCAAACGCTCAATGGAAAAGATGTTTTCAGACACGAGCCGCCGCCCCCCAGGTCTACAACCTAAAAAAATGAAATCGCAATTGGCTGTGCAACTTGAGGACTCCCAAGCCGCTTTCGACCTGATTCGAAGCCATGCCGCCGAATGGAAAATCGATCCAGACCGCATTGGCATGATAGGTTTCTCTGCTGGTGGAATGCTGACGCTCGCAACCGCAGTCGTCGGTGAAACCGCCAACCCAGCCTTTATCGGAGACATCTACGGCCCATTGCATTCTGTTACCGTCCCGGCGAACGCCCCGCCTTTATTCGTCGCACTCGCCGCCGATGACCCTTTGTTCCCAGAGACCGATTTTGGATTGATCAAGAGTTGGCGTACGGCCAATAAACCTGTCGAGTTTCACTACTATGAACAAGGTGGTCATGGGTTCGGGATGTACCCAAAAGAAACAACCAGTACAGGGTGGTTTAACACCTTTATTGACTGGCTCACTATGCACGGAATGCTCAAACACAAAGCATAGATACACCCAACTATTAACCCGGCGACCACGTAGGTCGCCCTTACCTTTTTGATCATCGTCCCTGGAGCACCGGCTCAGTAGCAGGCATAAAATTGACCTGTGGCACAACGAACAAAAAGCAGTAAGTTAAATACTGCTTGGCCTTTAGGCGCCAACGTTTTGAGGTAAATTTTGAGTATCTTTGATGCCTCGAAGGACGAAATGCAGGATGGTATTTTGTACTTTCAATGACCGGAGGAGGCAAACTTGCCTCAACGCACCTTTGGACTTTTCCATCCCACCGACCCTATGACCCAACTGGAAGCAATGGGACGCCAACCGATATTGATTGGCTTGAGCGTGTCTTTCAACACGGATTTAGCACAGCCACTGAGATACTATTCTGTGTGTTTCGGTGCCACTCAGGCCCGCCCCACGGGTTTGTGTCTAATTTGCGAACAAATCCTCGCTTTAGCAGATGATCCGCGACTTAAGTCACACCAATCCAGACCTAGCTGAGATAGACTCAACTCAGCATAATGATACCGCTATCATGGCGACCACCAAGCGGTTTAATGTCAACCTACCAAAAGGTTTCATTACGAGAGACAAACCCATTGCAACAGCAGACAGAAATAAGCGACGCTTGTCTCTCGTTTTAGCCTATACCGATTGCACAAGGGTGGTATCGAAGGCCGGACCTTAGGCTCGTACGTAGAACAACGCCAACACACCATGGCGTTTAGTGCGCGCTCTAATGGCAGTACAACAATCGTCATTTCCAGCTAGCCCTTGGGCCGGCAGGAAACGACTCGACCGAAAGTGTATCGGTCCATTAGGTTAAAACATAAACATCGGAGACCATACAGTGAATCTAATCAATAAACTAACGGTTAAAAGCACGCTTGCAGCTGCCGCGTGCATGGCTGCGATGAGCTTTTCCTCTGCGAACGCTCAGGATTGTAACGGCGCGCTTAACAATCGTACCAACTATGTCGGTACGCACAACGGTTTTTATTACTCCTTCTGGAGGCAAACCAGCGACAGCAGCGTACAAATTGGCTGCAGTGATGAGCCTGGGTATTACAGTACAAACTGGAGCCGCGTATTTAACTGGGTTGGCGGAATGGGCTGGAACCCAGGTGGGGCGCGAATCGTGAATTACCGCGGCACATTCCACAGAAGCGGCAACCGTAACACTAATTCTTACCTGGCACTTTACGGGTGGACTCGACCGCCAACAGAAGTAGAGTATTACGTAGTCGAGAGTTACGGTAGCTACAACCCCGCAAACTGCGGCGGTGCTTCTGGCGGCGGTGTTCCTGTCGTTGCCGGTGCTGGGGATGGTTTCAAAGGACAGGTCACGATCGGCGGAGTGCTCTACAACTTGACGCAGTGCACACGAACGAATCAACCTTCTATTTCTGGAAACTCCACATTCAAGCAGTTCTTCAGTGTACGCGATACACCCCTGCCCTGGGGTGAAGTCCAAGGCTCCGTCGACGTGGGTGCGCACTTTCAGGCCTGGGCCAATGCCGGCATGCAGCTCGGCAGTGATCATGCCTACATGGTGCTCGCCACAGAAGGTTACGGTGGAAATGGTCGAAATTCATCTGGTGACTCCGAGCTTTGGATAACTGAGGGCCCTGCAGGACCACAGTGTGGTGAGCAAGGTGGTGTTCCAGTGTGCTGTTCCATCAACGCTGACCCAAATCGTGACGGCATGGGTGAAGAGAACGGCGAAATGTGTGTGGTCACCCAGGATACCCAGGGCTGGCACCCAGCTAACCCGAGCGGTGTGGTGGCTGCCATTAACGTTGGCGGCACTGGTGATGCCATCCAAGTCGGTGATACCTGGTATGAACCCAGCAGCTTTGTCGAAGGCGGCACTGCAAATTCATCCACGCAATCCATTCAGGGTTCTAACAGCGCCATTCACCAGTCTGAAATGTACGGCAACCTCACCATCGACATTCCGATGAGCAACCAAACGGTAACGGTCGACCTTGGCTTTGTGGAAATGTACAGCGCGAACAACAGTGCAGGCTCCCGAGTGTTCAACGTTGTGATCGAAGGTCAATCCGTTCTCACAAACTTCGACATCTTCTCAGAAGTGGGGCAGTACGCCCTGGTTGAACCAGGCCCGTTCGAAGCGACGGTTAATGATGGCAGCCTGACCATCGAACTGGAAGCCATTGTCGAGAACCCTACCTTGAGCTCAATTTTGGTAACTGAAGGCGGCCTGCCAAGCTCTAGCTCTTCTTCAAGCAGCTCATCCAGTTCGTCTAGTAGCTCTAGCGCTTCTAGCAGTTCTTCAAGCTCATCTAGTAGCTCATCTTCAAGCTCGAGCAGCACCTCTTCCGGTGGTGGAGAGCCTTCAACCAATGCTGGTGGTGTGGGGCATGGATGGTTAATGCTCATGCTTGCAGGTGGTTTTGCACTACGTCGACGGCGTGCCTGAAGCGCTGTAAGTGATAGAACCCAAAACGGCCCCAAACAGGGCCGTTTTTTTGTGCCGGCTTTAATGAAAACAGCTGTTTGATCCCAGTGATGAACGGCGGTGACTTTTGGTAGTTGGCCCTGAGGTGGTGGACTCAAAGGTGGCAGACCCTATGGTGATGCTCCCTGTGGGTGACCACTTGCTGTCACCTACCGCCCAATAACCCACTGGCGTCAGTTCGAAAGAATTGAATTGTGGTGGAAAGCCAAGCGCCCTACGACGGATGTTTAACAGGGGCTGTTTTCTCTTGGTTTGCGCAGTTTCAACCCTACTGCAATGCAAACAGTCTTTACTGAAACAGACTGCGATTGTATTCGCCTTACTACTTTACTTTGTCTTTTTTGCAGGTTGTTTCCTTGGCTTCAAGTATATCGCCAGCTTGCACGGCGCCGTCAGGCGCATCTCTCAAATAAAACTCCACTTTTTGGCCGGCGCCCGCCTCATAGCCCTCCGCTTGATCCACCGAAATCATGCTGGCATAGTCTTCGTAAACAACTTTCCCGTTTCGTTTAACCACAAAAACATCATGAGCGGCAATGCAACCCTGCTCGACCGTGCCACTTGCGCCGAGGCCTTTTAGCACAAAACCTCGAAACGATTGCACATTATCAACTGTCATTTGGAACGGCGCTGAGCCTCGATTGCAGGCGCTGATCGCCAGGATTGCCAGGAGGGCTGAAGCGCCTCGAATTAACGTCATTGTAAACTCCGTAGGTTGCGCGCGCAGCACTTGTGTTTCTATTCTAGTGAGCGATCGCAGCCTTCGCCGCTACACTCAACCCACTGGCTGCAGTTGCCCAATATTGACGCTAGTATTCTACTGAATTGTAACTTCCCATCAATACTCTTGAGGCACACCGTCAACGTTTCGGTTAAAGCCGATTTGCACATCCGGTAGTTTAAAGGGCCAAGGAAGGGCGGCAGGTTTTGGGAATCGAGAAATGGATTACAGCCCACTTCCCAGCTCGAAGTGATTGAGCATGCCATTGATGGGGTGGTCATCATGAGGTGCGCAATGGCGTGCATTTGCGATCAGCCAAACAGTTTTATCAAGGTTATGAATTTGATAAAACACAACAGCCTCGCCGTGTTCAATTAGCGGCCCAAAGCTAGACCGCCACCCTTGAGAAAACATTAGCGCCACACCTTATTGACCTTTGGCTTACTCAAGATGCGTCACAGCCCCTATAAATAAAACCGCGCCCGTAACTCTGTCTCGAAGCACATACAAAAAAGGCCGGTTGACTGCCACTGGGGGCGGCACCGAGGTGGGGCCACCCACCACGGCCGTTGCCGCAGCGGCCGTCACCCCACTTTCATTGACCTCAATCATCGCTTTGTGCTGAATATCAGTAATCTGAAAATCATCACTCAAGCCCATGGCGGTGAAGTCGGCTGCGCCAGTGAACGCATCCTGCATACCAAGGTGGTGCATGGTCCCAACCAGCGAAGCGCCGAACGCCTGGGTAAACTTAGGCAGTTTGACGAAAGCTCTGATTTCCGGTGCGACGTCCAATTGCGCTGTAACATCCGCCATGGTGTTGATCTGACTAAGGTAATCATTAAAGGTCCCCACGTCTGGAATAATAAACGCCATTTCCAACGCCCTGTCACGAAAAGGCAGTATGAGGACTTCACCCGCGTCAAACGTGTCATGATAAACACTTGCCTGCCCCGACATTGTGGGCACCGAGCTGGTACTGCCATCAAGATTCATAAAATTGGCAGGCTGGGTCGCCAGCTCCGGAAATGGCGTATTCCAAGGTGCCTTCAGGTAGATTGTGTTGGTTAACACCAATTCCGTGAGACTGTTTATGGTGCCCTCGGGCAGCAAATCGGTAATCAGCCCTTCGGTCCAATCTTCCACCGTTGCGTTAATGGTACGACGCGAAATCTCCGCAGCATTGCCATAATCCAGCGCATAGACCCCCTCTCCATAATTAACCGCTAACGTATCTAAAAACCCCTGTGCGGGCATTGCGCCCAATGCGGGCCAGATGGCATTGACGATTTGAAGATCGAGCGCAGGCGACAAATCGGTTGCAACGAGCTTGCGATCACGCATCGCCGAAGTCAGACGATTAAACCCTGCATGTAGAAACGCATCGTCCAGGTTAAAATGAAGCGCTTGCGCCATTTGCTGTTTGGTTGCACCGTTGGCGCCAGCGTAGGTCATGGCAAGTGCAGTACTGATGCTTAATGGAGACACCACCACATCGTCCTCACTGGTACTGCGCAGCTGACGGAACAGCTCCAACGCAAACTGATTATTGTCCTGCACCAGTTGATTAAACTGCTCGTCAACCACATTTGGTGAACTTTCGCGCTCGAGCGTCGACTGATAGAAGGTATAATTCAGTTCAGGATTAAATTGATCATCGCCCGCCCCGCAGGCGGCCAGCAGACCACAAAGGGCAACAGTGGGTATCAGTGTTCTCATCCGTATATCCTCAGTGAAGGCAGTGTGTGGCTTCAGAATACGCCTAAGCCAGCACGACTGCCCTGCCCGCACTATGGGTTGTTTTTTTACAATCTTTTACAAAATGCCGACTGTCAATAAACAACGTTAAACATCAGACCCGTTTTATCTCCTCGGCATTTCATTGAATAGAATTCGTTGCCGATCCTATTGTACTTTCAACCAAAACAATTTCGCCTTTCTCTGGCAATTGAAGCCCTGCAGGTAGCAAAGCCAGATACCAGCGCATGCCATCATGATCATTGGGCCTGGCGCATTTACTCGGGTTTTAAGTGAATATCCAGTTGTTGCGTTTGAACGTGGCAAACGCCATTGGGCACATAAATGCCCTCCTGACTCTGAGGCAAATATCCCGGCATAGCAACATGAACGTCCAAAGTGCCACCGACTTCGTATGGACCAACGAAGAGGCAGACCCCGTTAGCGGGTGCGGGTATTGAGTCGAGCTGATAATGCTCCTTCCCCCGTACAGCGGTGACCGTTGCACTACAAAAATCGGCGTCGCTCACTCCATCGTCGGGGTACAGTGTGACTTGTAAGGACGCTCTCGCTTCAGTAGTGCAACTAATGGGGTCCTTGGTAATGGGCCCTTTGGCTTGTTCCGGCGCGTCCCAGCTCGCGACCCAAACAGCATTATTGTGCGTGTAGAACACGGCGTTGTCATGCAATATGCCTCTGTCTATACCCCCACCGTAGAACTCATTGCCGCCACTGGATTCTGCGGCGACCACCACTCCCGCATCGATCAACTGTGGTGCGTCGGAGCTGATACCGTTGATTTCCAATAGTTGCAAACCACTCAACTGCCAAACGTAATCGTTATATCGGGTCAATGGCAGAGCGATGCGCAACTGATCGTCGCCGTTGGCAAGCAGGCTCAGGGCTCGTAAGTTTGAGAGGGCTTCGCTATAGCTATTGCTGTCACCCAGATTGATCGAGTTAACCACCACCGGTGTGCCGGTGCTGACGTTGAACAAGTCCGCTTTGATACCGGTGACACGGCCATTCTCATCAGCACTGTGCCCCAAAGTAAACAGCAAGTCGTCTCCCACAGGGTGCATATAGGTGGCAAACCCAGGAATCTCCAGCTCGCCAGCAACCTTGGGGTCTTCCGAATCACTTAGATCAAGCGCATAAAGTGGGTCCGTGCGCTCGAAAGTGACGATATAACCACGGTCGGCCGTAAAGCGCACCGCATAGATCTCCTCCCCAGGTTTGCCTATGGCTTGCGGGTGAGACGCGTTGGGTAATTCGCTGACAGTTTGCAGGGATGTATTATTCTGCTTCAAGATGGTGAGCTTATGCTGTGGGCCATCACTTCCCCAGATGCTGGTAACGATGCGAAAGTCACCACCCTGCTCATGCATGCGAAACACAGGGTCACTGACCCAGCCCAGACTACCGACAACACTGCCCGTGGCTTCATAGGTAGGGCCTGTTTCAGCCAGAGAGAACTTGTGGACAACGGTATTGTGATTTTGAGAGGCTTCATCGTAGACCGTGCCGGTGAGATACAGCGCATTCACAGACATACTCATAACTTCCACATTGCTGTTTAGGCAGGTACTGCCCAGCACTTTTTGACCCGCTAAATCGATAGCGGTGATGTGTACCAAAGAGGCAAAGCCATAAGTGTTTTTTAAGCCCTCTTGAACCAAACAGTTGACACTCAAAGGGGCTTCCGTCTCGCCGATGCGGTAGCGGGGCAACAGGTCTTCAGTGTCGGTACCCTCCAACACCGTTTCGTTGCTGGAGCGGACGCTGAGGTCACCGTATTCGTATTGCAGTTCGGCCAACCATGGGTCGTAACGCGTGATCAGGTAGAGGGTATTACCAATTTTGCGGCTGTCTATCAGACTGCCGTCCAGCTCTATGTCCCAGTCTTGCACAGGCGTGCTAGGAGTGCTGACATTCACTAATTGCACGCGCACTTTGCTATTTTGGGGGCCAGGCCAAAAGAATACATCCGCCGCCACAGCGGGACGGGCTATATCAATTGCATCCTCTGCGAGCGCCATGGGGAAGCCGGGTAGAAAGGGGACCACATTACCCCACTGATTCCGCACAGATGCGACATGAGTTGTAACATCATCTTCCTGCACCAAATACATGGTGCCCACATCGCCCCAATCATTATCGAAATCAAAACTACCCACTATGTCAGCGTCGGGCGTTGCTGGATCGGTGGCGACAATCTGAAAGCCAGGCTGCTGTTGCGTTTCGTAAAAGTCATACTGGGGATACGTGGCGATAAACCAGTGACGGCCGTCGTACTTGGCGTAGTCACCTTCGTCAACCCCCTTAACATGGACATTGGTCTCGGAAAAGCCGCTTTTGGCACTGGCATCAAAAGTTACATCGGCTTCGGGCTGGCCCGCCGAGCCTCCGGAGCTGCTGCTACCCGCCGGGATGGCTCGACCGTCGCCATTCAACTGTAAGCGCATGCCGTTCTTCAAGTGTTGACCGAGTTTATTCTCATCCACCAACACTAACGGTGAAGTGCTCTGTGGAGTGGCCTGCAGGCGGTCGTATTTGACGGTTTCTGTGGTGGAAGGCTGTGTGCCACCACAGGCCGCAAGCAGGGTGGCGGTAACGAATAGGCTGAGTGCTGCACGCATAGTAAATACCTCCTCTTTTTGTCATTAAAGTGATTTGTTGACGGAACGGCGTATACGGTGAAGACGGCGCAACCCGGCCAGTAGACGGTGTAACGGCAGTTTCTGAACGCTGCGCGCTTTTTGCCAACTTTAGTGCCATCAGGCGTTTTTGAGGTTGCTTCACAGATGCGCAATGCCATGCACACACCAAGCATTTTATGCGCCCGGCCACTTGAGAACTGTTACAAAGTGTAAAAGTGGAAGCCCGTCACGCTCCAGGTCGAGCCTACGCTTACACGACAGCGCTGTCCGTATGCTGGTTTGTTTTTTTACAATCTTTTACAAAATGTCAGTTGCCAGTCAGCACTGACAGCGATTGTGTAATGCGCTTTAAGATCAAACAGCACTATGCGCCAGAGCCAGGAACGGTAAACAAGGGAAAAGTCGAGCACGTTCATTTGGGGCAACACCCACAGGTTCACTTACAAGTCCGATGTACTAAAACCAAGGTTCAATACTTTAGCAGGAATATGGATATCCACCCACGACTCGAAATTTTCGAGGGCATAACCTGGTGGGTAATACTTAAAATCGATGCCATTCATTGCTTGATCTGACTCTGGCAACCAGACGCCCCAGGTGTCGTTAAAAGCCTGTAGCAGAGTGTCGACTCTGCCTTGATGTCGAAAAACAGCAACGAAAGGCCCGCTTTTAAATTTGGTTTTTTAGCGTGTTTGGACAGACCCATCGAGTAACCCGTTCACGTTCAACCAGTACATAAATGACGAAAACCACTTATTGCTGGTTCGGTCTGGGTTACCTAAGCCAAAACCGTGTCCACCATTTTGGTACAGGTGCAGCTCCACAGGGATACCTGCGTCATACCAAGATTGGACAACACCAAACTCTCCACCAAATAAAAAATCGTCTGTAGCGATGGCAAAAAACATGGGCGGCGCATTTTTGGGTGGTTTTACCGCTCGCATTGAGCCATAGATAGGCGCGATAAATGCAAGCTTAGCTTTTTTAGACTTTAGTGTTGTTTCCATAGTTAATCCCGCGCCAGCTGAAAAGCCCATCATACCGATACGAGCAGGGTCCACGTGCCACTCTTTTGCGCGCTCAACAATCATGGCATAGGCGGCTTCTGCATCTTCCAGCTGATTGGAAAGATCGCCAAGTGGAGACCGTTTTTTTTCATCTTTTTCAGACATTTTGGCAGCCTCGGCAAAACGCTGCTCCATTTGTTTTTTAAATTCTTCCAGAGTTGAGGCGGTCGGCTGCAGACGATATTTAAGAACAAAGGCATTGATGCCTTGATCAGCCAATGCCTCGGCAACTTCCCAACCTTCGTTACCCATGGATAACCACATAAAACCACCCCCTGGCGCCACAATAACACTAAGGCCGTTGGCCTTAGCTGGGTCTGCCAGAAATGGCGTGAGTGTGGCCTTGGAGATATTCCGCGCCATTGGATCGCCCCACTGACGAAACCAGGATTCTTCTGCACTTTGCCCCTCCACGCCACCGGTGTTTAAAGGTATGGCATTTGGCTCGTTGGGTGCATCTATAGGATACATCGTGCCGTCTTGCGCTAAAGCATCCGTACAGCTCAAACAAAATGCCAAAATACCTATCCCTATCGTGCGAGTTATTTGACCAATCATCATTTATTTCTCCATATCGTTTTTTATTTTTTTGAAGCCTGGGCCGAACCAAACTCTACAGGAATTCTACGAAAAGTGACATGACGGCCCACCGGAATGCCCCATCACTCATTCACGGGTTCAACGTTCCGCGCCAACAACTTCTGCATAAGATGTAGAAAAACTTCCGAGCAAAAGGCGTTATGCGTGTACAACGCGCTATTGTGCGCAACGCCCATTTATTGACCGCAACCGTTAAACGCACGTATTCTATTCATGTTTTCACTCAGTACCCACGCATCGCACCGAGGTCACTAACCGGTACTCGGCAACAACACCACTCTGCCAGTACGAATCATAAAATCAATAATATTCGATCCGGAGACCATTATTATGAAACCACAATCATGCAGGATCGCACTGACGCTTACTGGCTTTTTGTTCCTTACCTCATGCATTTACCCAACGCATGAAATGGAACAAGAGAACCCCAAAACAGCGCCAACTGAACAGTCACGCTATTGGGACACCACTTTAGATATTAACCAACGTGTTGACGACTTGGTGTCACGCATGACGCTCGAAGAAAAAGTCTCACAGATGTTGAACGAGGCCCCCGCCATCGAGCGCCTGGGGGTACCCGCTTACAACTGGTGGTCAGAGGCACTACACGGGGTGGCGCGCGCGGGTTTGGCGACGGTATTTCCACAAGCGATCGGTTTGGCTGCCACCTGGGACGAGCCACAAATGTTTGAAGTCGCGACCGCCATTTCGGATGAGGCCAGAGCCAAACATCACAACTTTGTGGGCAAGAACAAACGCTTTTTATACCAAGGCCTCACCTTATGGTCACCGAATATCAACATTTTTCGCGACCCACGATGGGGGCGAGGACAAGAAACCTACGGAGAAGACCCCTACCTAAGCGGACGGATGGCTGTGCAGTTTATTAAGGGTTTACAAGGCGACGACCCCCGCTACCTAAAAACGGTAGCGACCGTTAAGCACTTTGCGGTACACAACGGCCCAGAACCCGAACGCCATGAATTTAATGCCGTAGCCAATGCCAAAGATCTTTGGGAAACCTACCTGCCTCAGTTTGAAATGGGCATTAAAGAAGGGGGTGCCTACTCCTTAATGTGCGCGTACAACCGTTATAATGGCGAGGCTGCATGCAGCCATAAAAAGCTCATGCAAGAGATACTGCGGGATGGATGGGGCTTTAATGGCTTTGTGGTGTCGGACTGCGGTGCGATTAAAGATATTCACGAGTTTCATAAGTTGACATCAACATCACAAGCAAGCGCTGCACGGGCAGTCATTGCAGGCACCGACTTAAATTGTGGCAAGGTATACTCATCACTTGTACAAGCCGTTAAAGACGGTTTAATTACCGAAGCAGAAATTGACATAAGCGTTAAGCGGTTGTTTAAGGCCCGTTTTAAACTGGGCATGTTCGACCCACCGGAGACAGTACCGTATGCGCAAATTCCCTATGACATTGTGGATAGCCCGAAACACAAGGAGCTTGCATTAACCGCGGCTCAAAAATCTTTGGTGTTGTTAAAAAACGACAACAACACCCTGCCGCTACCCAAATCTTTAGGGTCACTCGCTGTAATTGGGCCTAATGCCGACCAATGGTTGATGCTGTTGGGCAATTACAATGGTGTGCCTTCCAATCCCGTCACCCCACTGCAAGGCATCAAAGACTTGCTCGGGCCAAGCGTTAAAGTTCAGTACGCGCAAGGCGCCGAGCTCGCACCGGGCATTCCTTTGTTTGAAGTCGTGCCAAGCAAATTTTTAACGCACAACCAATCACCCGGCTTACAGGTGGAATATTTTAACAACAGTCGTTTAGAGGGCGATATTCTTTTCACCGAGCGACACAGCCAAATAGACAGTAACTGGAACGACAGAGCACCGAATGAGCACATGGATGATGATGATTTTTCAGTGCGATGGCGCGGCGCTCTGACACCGGAAAAAACCGGTCGCTACCAGCTTGGCACCATCAGCACCTGTAACACTAAAGTGTACTTAAACGGCGAATTGGTCGCGAGCACGCCCTATCACTTTAGAGATGAGTACGGTGACCCCAGAATTCAAAAATCCGCTTGGCTTGAATTGGAAGCCGGTAAAGCTTACGCCTTAGAGGTGACCGCACAGGAGACCTACGCCGATGCGCAAGTGCAGCTGGTGTGGGCGGTACCGAAACCCAATCTCAAACAAGATGCACTAAACATTGCTCGCGAATCCGATGCCGTTGTCATGTTTATGGGCCTCACCGCGCGGATAGAGGGCGAAGAAATGGATATTAACGTGGACGGCTTTCGTGGTGGTGATAGAACCAAACTCGGCTTACCCGTGAACCAATTGCAGTTAATTCAAGAGGTTCACGCACTGGGCAAACCCGTAGTACTCGTGGCACTCAATGGCAGCGCACTGGCTTTGAATTGGGAGCACGAACACCTACCTGCAATACTCGAAGCCTGGTACCCAGGCCAAGCCGCAGGCACAGCCATTGCCAGTGCTTTGTTTGGCGACTACAACCCAGCAGGTAGGCTGCCTGTAACCTATTACCGCTCAGTGAATGACCTACCACCCTTTGAAGATTACAACATGACCACTCAAACCTATCGCTTTTTTAAAGGAGAGCCACTCTACCCATTTGGCTATGGTCTGAGTTACAGTCGCTTTCTGTACAGCAACATGAAAGTGAACGCCAGCAGTGGCCTACGCGAAGGCGTTAAGATCACCGCAACACTCACCAATACCAGCAAGCGTGATGGGGACGAAGTGGTGCAGGTCTATGTCAGCAACAAACACACTGGCATCAAGCTACCTGTGCGCGAGTTAAAGTTGTTTCAACGCTTGCATTTAAAAGCGGGCCAGACAAAAACACTCAACTTTAGGTTGCCAGCCAAAGCATTTACGATGATAGACAGCCAAGGTCGCAAGCAACTAAAAGCTGGAACCTTTGAAGTTTCAATTGGCGGAGGGCAGCCGGGCCAGACAATACAAGGCACCTCTAATGTGCTCAGCCAAAAAATTAACCTTTAACGCGCCACTTAACCCATTACCCTCGGCGTGAGCCAAGTAATAATTTGGAGGTCCAATGTCGAACACTGTTCATTTAAGTTGTAAATGTGGCGCCGTTCAAGGAACACTTGTGGTCGTGAGTGGCGAATATTTTCATGTACATTGTCTATGCTGCGATTGCCAAAAATTTGCTGCATATCTAAAAAATGAAGGCGGCATACTCGATGAGCATGGTGGTACTGAGCTGTTTCAAACCTACCCCATACATATGAAAATTACTGAAGGCCAAGAGCACATCGACTGCGTTCAGTTGCACGAAAAAGGTTTGTATCGGTGGCATACCACGTGCTGCAGCATGCCGCTGGCTAACACCATGACATCGCCCAAAATTCCATTTGTTGGCATATCCGCAAAACTCATGCAGTTCGAGAGCGAACAGGAAAAACTGAAAATACTAGGCCCAATCACACTAAAGGCCTTCGGTAAATATGCCAAAGGCGAAATGCCTAAGGATGCGCACACCAAATTCCCAGTTTCTTTTATACCCAAGATTATTGGCTTTATGCTTAAAGGCCTGTTAGGTAGGCGGCAGACTCCATCACCGTTTTTTAAGGGCGAAAAACCGGTCGCAACCCCTAAGGTCTTGATGAGCCCTCCCTAGCGGAACGGGGCGTGCTCACTCACCTTGTACGCATAAGCAGTTTTTATCAGTAGCTGCTACACAGTCGAAATGTTCAATGATGAAATCGAGCACTATGTTGGCGAGAAACCTTTCATTGAGGTCCAACAGCTTCTGGCTGTCAAAGCTTTTCGAGTTCAAGGCAGTGCTCTGCTCGTTTTTTACTTCTGCCAAAACACACTTTCGCCATCCATGGCGGTCAAGGCACATTGGAGGCCTGTCGAGAAGCGCTACTGGGTGAGTGGCTTCAAAATTCGTAATCGGTGTAATTCCAAGAGTCTTTAAAGGCCCATAGACGAACATAAATGGGGCGCCCATCCGTAGGAATATTATTCACCGTGACACTATTGGTGGTAACCACGTCGCTGCTGCGAATATCGTCGGAACCTGGCCTTGTGGTGCCTATCACCAAGTCGTATGAGCTAACGCCAATGGGTATATTCCATGTAAAAGTGACTGTCGACTCCGTAATGGCTTTACCGAGCTCTGGAAAAAACAATCGTGCTCGGTCCGAATCACTGGCCGCCACAACCTTGTAATCTCGATATTCCCAATCGACATTTTTTGTGAACAGACGCAAATATAAGTTTTGCCCATGCAACGGTAACTGGGTTAAGTTGAGCGTTGTGCCTGTGATCAATTCGCTGCTGCGTACATTATCGGAACCCGGCCCTTGATCCCCAATGTGCAAATCAAACACGCTGGCCCCTGCAGGGCGATCCCACTTCAATTGGAGTTCAGCTGAGTTTAAAAAAGTGCCCATCTCTGGCGAGAGCATTTCGGCTGCAAATTTGTCGCGATTAAAACTTTGATATCGATAGTCTTCGTAACGCCAATCACCATTAATTTGCGTGCGCAGGCGGACATAGACTGGTGTACCATCATCCGGCAATGTGTCGAGTGTCAAATAAGAATCTGCAATAGGGCTCGAAGAGCGAATGTTGGTCGAGCCAAACCCATGAGTGCCGATGGTGATATCAAACAAAGTGGCATTGTTCGGAGCAGACCAAGTGAAGGTGACGGTGGTACCTTGCAAGGTGTCGCCCGGTATCGGCGCCTGCATTTCGCTGCGCACTTGGTCAGACGTATCTTGCACTGGCAACCAATCCAATCCCTGGTCATCAAAAAACGCAATGCGGTTGCCAATTGCGCCGCGCACGCGCGCTTCCAAATCGGCTGAAATTCTATCGGCCCTAAGCTTCACCGCCAGGTAAGACAAAACAGTTTCCGAAATGTCTTCAGATGTGGGGTTATCTCGAGCGTAGGTAGAAACATAATTATTATCTGCTAGAACCGCACTCTGATACGCTGCGTTGGGATAATAAATGGAATCAAGCGAGGCGTGCGTGGCTTCGTGAACCAGAAACTCTTCGAGAAATCCATCGCGAATTTTAATGTTATTGTCATCCGCGTAAGTACTGATCAAGCCCTCAAAGAGGGTTGTTGTCCCGCGACCGGTGCCTTCAAATACGGTTAAGACATGCACATTCTTACGCAATATCACGGGTATCTGCCCGAGTGGAATAGCAATTTTTTCGGCTTCTGATTGACCCTGAGCTTGACTGCCAATGGTGGTTTCGACTGCAACCTCAACACTGCCACCGCCTGTAAAGTTCAAATCGAAAATATAGGCATTGAAAGTTCTGACGGCGCCATCTTCACTGTGCCAGGCACTGCGTTGTGCCTCGCCCACAAAGACCATGGATTGGTATAGGCCGGGGTCCCCCGGGCGAATGACATCAGGATCTAAAAACACTGTGCCATGGTGGGGCGGGGTCCCCACTGAGCCGGAAGAAGATGTAGAGGATGGCACCCCGCTGTCAACGGGCATTGCCTCCGTGATGGGTATGGTATTGTATTGGCAAGCCCGCGTGCGCCCTGTTGATGGTGCGTGAAACGCTGACGCTAAACACTGAACATCGCCTTCATACAACGCTTCGCTCCAGTCACCGTCTTTACCGAAACGTACGGCGCTAAGGCCAGGCAACCTACACAGCTCGCCTTCTGTCGCGCAAAGTTGCCATTGGCCCAAGCTGCCTGAACTCGAAGTCTGACCAGAAGAGGTTGACGATGAAGTTGAACTCGATATGGAACTGGCACTAGAACTACTAGAAGAGGCGCTCGCATTACCGACATCGTCACTGCCACACGCAGCGAGACAGCACACAGTGATTAGCAAAGCCGCATTGGATAAGGTTAATTTCATTGGTTTCAAACCTGAATAATGACTACCTTCAGGTTAGCGCGGAATATCCACACTTCAGTGATAGCCATCTCACAAACTCACCCCGCTTAATAACCCTTACAGCTGGCGATAACGAAACCCGCTAAAAGCACTACGGCGTTAGCTTTTTTATGGGATTTTTTGCCCTGCCGCAATGATCATTGCCATGGTGATCATTTAAAAAAGCGTAAGCGCTACAAATGCCCGGGGTAATTCTGATCAATAATATTTGATACTGACGCCACACCCTTGCTTCAGGGAACCTCATTAAGCCTCAATAGCTTCTGGCCTTCTGAGCTTTCAAGTTCAAGACAGCGCTTTGGCCGTTTCTTGCTTCCGCAAAAAGGGCACCCGATCAAACCACGAAGGGTGCCCTCAGACAACAGCGGTGCGTAACCCGCTCTTACTCCCAGAACTTACGCTGCGGGTTGGTCCAGGGAGAAGAGCACATCACGCAATCATCCCCGTAGAAGTAATGTTTTGCACCCTGGTCGTTGTATATCCAATAGCGAATCCAAGCGATGAGGGCCGGTGTTTCCACGCCACCTTGCACACCGTTAATTGAACCCTGAATGTAATCATGCCTAGCGCCTTGCACCGTACCGAAAAAGGTTTGCACTTGTGAAGCATCGTAGCTTGGCGCCAACCAAGAACGGCCATCTCCCATCACATCACCTGTTCCGCCCAGCATGAGTACTGGCGAATGAAGGTCACCCTGGGCGCTGTGGCCATGAATGGCCACCACGGTGGCGATGGCCTCGTGGCCACCAATCTCAATAGAGGCTGTGGCACCCACGGAATAGCCCATCGCAATACCTTTATCCACTGCGATATTGCCCTGATAAGGGCTGCCGGCAACGGAGTTCTGGGCAATGATCCAATCCAGTCCGCTTATCATGCGCTGACGATTCTCCGCATTGCCAGGACCACCAGTAATCTGGCGGCCAATCACCACAAAGCCGTGGGAAGCGATGCGCTCGATGAGATTACTCAATTGGGAGACCTGCATGTTGATGCCTGGCCCAAAGGTAATGGGCGCGTGTAAAAAGCCATTTTCACCCAGCGTCGCGGGGCGAGTAACGGTGTAAGCGCCTTCCGGCCCGGTATTGGTCTCGGTCACCGTCTGAAAGGGCCCCATTGCGGAATAATCGCTCACCGGTGGCAGTGGAGAGTCTGGCACCTCCGGTACAATAAATTCTCCACCATCATTGCTATAGATTGCAAAACCGGAGATGGTGGCATTCTCAATTTGAGAAACCACCTCAATGGTTAAGGTTTCATCCGCCACTAAAACTTCAGGCACAACCACATCAAAAGCCACGTCATGCCCCACTTGCGCATACAAGTCCACATTCTCGAGCACCGGCTGCCCCTCAACGGTCACACTGAACTGGCGTGCCCCTGACATGGTTTGATACATCTCCACAAAATGAAGTTTTACGCTATAACTCGCATTGGTCACCGGTACGTTATAAGTACTAGTGCCATATCGTTCACTTTGGTAAAGCGCGGCATCCGGGGTACCTGAAATCGGATCTGTTGTGGAATTGGTGGTCCCCCCTGACACAAACCGGTCGGTATTGTATTCAACACCTGCCATGGTCACTGCCTGTCCACCGGCGTTGAGCGCATACACCAACGTGGCGTTACTGGGAATAACCCCAGAGCTGGAGCTGGAAGATGAGCTGCTGGATGACGACGAGGAGGTAGAACTGCTGGATGAACTGCTGGAGCTACTTGTCGAGGAAGAACTGCTGGACGATGGCTCACCGCCCCCGCCACAATTACAAAGAAGCAGGGCCAAAAATACCCAGAAGGCAGAAATTGTCCATTTTGTGGCTCGCAATAAAGTCAGCATATAACACCCGATTTGGTACAAAGTTATTGTTATGGAAAACGCTCGAAAAGCGGCGGTAATACGTCCCGCAAGACAGGGATTGTGCGTGCCAAGCACCAAGATCTGCCGCACTGATGTTGCACACCTTTACCTATGTTAAAGCGTGAGATGAGTGGCAAATTTGGCTCATCTGGGGCGCAGTTTGTACGATACTAATCCAAACAATCGGTCTTTTAGGTGATAGTGTTGGCAAATTGGCCCGATGGGGCTTGGCTGAGCAGTCTAACCATTCGTCACGCGTGCAACGCAACCTCCTCAGCCACTCACCTCCACTTGCGAGGCTAAGGAATTGAGTCATTCACAACCCGTCGGAGGCTGGCATAAAAACGCACCAGCGAGCACTGTTTCACACGCCAACTTTAATTGCGACGTGCTTTTTATGAGTAAGATCTTCAGATGATGAGAGCGTCTACCGCAATGCGTTACATTCAACCTAAACTGCATCACGATTTCTAACGTATAGAGCGGCTTGAATTTCCAGTAACCATTCGCGGCTTAAACGATAGCACCCACCTATTAACCCGGCGATCTATTATGTCGGGTTAATGCGGTACAGGACGTGCCGCCATTGACCGGAAAGGCCAATGCAAGCCCTTAAAATACAAGGAAATTCACACATTTCCGCCAGCATTTTATGGGCACGCAATTCAATAAATAGCGGCGAGCACGGAAAAACGACATGCCACACACCAAAGGCTAAAGGCACGCCCATTGAACAAGGGCAAAGCCTAACTGTTGGGCCTGTAAGTGAAATAGTCAAAATCTGCAGGGAGACCCTGACCGCTCATATCCTGACAACACATTCCCACAAAGGCACCTGTGAAATTAGCACCCTCGCCTTTCCCAGCTTCGTCGCTGATAAAGCTATAATCCAGTTCACAGTCAATTGGATGCCATGCCTCGCCGTCCTCTGACCAAAAAAATTGAAGCTTTTCGTACGCGACATCGGCCCGAAGGTGGACGCTAGTTGTGCCAAGTGCCACTCGCCGCGGCTCAATGGGAAACTGTACCGCCAAAGTTGGATCACCGGTACAGCTCATGATACCCAAATGGCACCCAAGATCATCGTCAGTGGAAAGATACAAATAGTGAAATTTATGGGCGTTGTAATAACATACCAGGCCCGCCATCTGCTGAAAATTATTGGGCGCGAATGTCACTTGAGTGGTTGCGGTAAAGCTGAAGTGCTGTTGGCGTCGTGCGATAAGCGCAGAAAGGTACAAGCTACCTAAAGATTCCCGGCCGTATAAGCGCAACTTCCCTGGGTTATCCGTCAGGCTCATGAACTCAGAGGGGTCAGCAACACGCAGCCATTGAAACTCAATCGGCAATTGTGGTGAATCAAAAGTACAGTGACGCAAGCCATGGGTATCGGACACTTCAACCGCCATAGGTGCCGGCACTGCTAACTGGCTAAGGGTGCCGCCTTGCGCTAGGGCAAACCAACCCTCTTCGGTCCTCACCAGTTTTTGAATGGCAGTCTCTCGTCCCATTGGGCAGCATTTTTTACGACCACCGTGTAAGGACATCGGTCGACCGCACAAGTGCACCGCGTACCAATCCCCCTCAGGCGTTTGCACAATATCACCATGACCGGTGCGCTGCAGTAGATTATCGGGCGCATCTTTCGCGGTCACAAAGTGTGGAGCAGGGTCCACCTCGTATGGGCCGAGTAACTGCTTAGCGCGGGCAAAAGTCATGGCGTGTTCGTACCCCGTTCCGCCTTCCGCGGTCAGCAAATAATAGTCGCCGTCAATTCGATACAGGTGCGGCCCTTCGGTGAGGCCGCGAGCAGTACCTTTGAAAATATTATGAACAGGTCCGATGAGTTTTTGCTCACGCACCGAATATTCTTGCAATAAAATACCGCCGAAGCGATTGCGAGAATCCCGATGATCCCAAACCATATTGATCAAATATTTGCGTCCATCATCGTCATGAAACAGTGAGGGATCGAACCCACTGCTGTTTAAATAAACCGGTTCAGACCAGTTGCCATCTACTCTGTCGCAGGTTACCAAATAATTTGGGGCGTCTTTAAAGTTGCCATCAAAACGACGCACATTGGTGTAAATCAAATAAAAAAGGCCATCACAGTAGGTTAGGCAGGGCGCCCAAATGCCGCAGGAATCCGGGCAGCCCAGCATATCCAGCTGACTGCGGCGATTCAACGGGCGCGCCACCAAAGTCCAATTCACAAGGTCACGACTGTGGTGGATTTGCACCCCCGGAAACCACTCAAAGGTTGATGTGGCGATGTAATAATCATCGCCCACCCTACAAATGCTGGGGTCTGGGTTAAAGCCCGGTAATATTGGATTGGTGATTGTGGATGTTTTCAAAACCAGTGCCTCGCTTATTATTCGAATATTTTTGCATTAACCGCTGATTATATTACGTAAGGGCACCTCTAAAAATAGAAATTTTTCCGTGAGAGTCAGGAAGCACCGCGTGGAGCAGTCGCCGAGAACCGCAGTTTACACGGAGTAAATGAGGATTCGAGAATGAAGCTTACACCGCACTCGCGAAAAGAATGCCACATAGAAACCATTTTTCAAACATACTCATTCCTTCTGTATTGTACTCGACATCGGTTGACACGAATTCCAAATTTAGCAAGCCGCCGCTTCTACGTGCTTACTGTATCGCGGCGGCGCTTCGCTTAATGAAACCGACCAGTTTTTTTCAGCAACTTTTTTGATTGGCACTAATTTCACATTAACTCATTGGCGTTACTTTTTACGGGTTTAGGGCGTTGCTACCTTATTGGCTGAACATCAATGGAAGCCCTTAAAACACAAGGTGGTTCACGCATCAGTGCCAATATTTTTTACACGTGCAGTAAAACCGATAGGAGATCTATTTTATTGCCGGGTTAATCGTGGTCGTTGCCGTCGGCACCTGAACAAGAAGGCGCTGGGATGGTTAGCGGCATTCACCACTCCAGCAATTAGTACGTTTTTCATACGCCCTCCCTACCTCATTTTATCTATCGTCAATGAAATGTTAGGTATCTTCCTCAACCGCCACCCCCAAATCTGACCAACAAGACAAATTTTTAGTTTGCAATAAAACCATATACACACAACCGTTACTCGGCCACGTCATGGCTCTAATTCTCCAAAGCATAATCGCCCGCTTGCACATTTGTGATCTTACGTTAATATGCAAATTTGTATGATAAAAATAAGCTCGATTACCGAGCATACCTATCTTTTTGGAGAGGATTGGAAAACATGATGAGGTTTATCGGGATATTACTCGTGGTGCTGTGCTGCGGTTGCCATGTGAGTCAACAGCTGTCATCGCATCCTACAGCATTGGATGCCAATGGCCACATCATAGGCGTTGTGGACAATAAAACCGAAGCGTTTGCATATCAACGCCTGACGAACGGTTTGCAATTTCAATTAGGCAACACCACTAAAACCTTGATTTTTTACGGCCCTCAAACCGTTCGGGTGAATACGCATCTTGGTCGTAACTACTGGCAAAACCCTAGCATTGTCGTAACAGCCAAACCTCAGGTGGTACCCTTTCAAATTGAGTCGTCGCCCGAAACACTCACACTCAAAGCCGCGCAATTGCACATTCAAGTGAATACAACGAGTGGCGCGGTAACGTTTAAAGACCCCAACGATCGCACCATTGTGGAAGAAACTCGTAACCAGCCACAAACCCTGAAACCTGTGAACATTGCCGGTGCACCCACCTATGAAGTACAAAACACATTTCGTCTTAAACCAGACGAGGCCATTTATGGTTTTGGGTTTATTAATGAGGGTGAACTTAACCGCCGTGGGCAGAATATTTTATTGGTACAAACCAACGTGGGCATCGTTATACCCGTGATGGTTTCCAGTGAGCGCTACGGCATATTGTGGGACACCCACGCCATGATGCGCTTTAGCGATACCGAAGCAGGCGCCAGCCTTTGGGCGGAGAGCGCCCCTGGTGGGGTGGACTATTACTTTATGGGCGGCTCGTCGGCAGACGACGTAATTAGTGCCTATCGCGGCCTCACCGGGGATGCGCCCATGTACCCCAAAAAGGCTTTTGGTCTATTTATGAGTAAGGAGCGCTACCCAACACAGGCGCGCTTGTTAGAAGTAGCCAAAACGTTTCGCCAAGAGCGCTTCCCGCTCGATTACATTGTGCAAGATTGGCAGTACTGGGGCAGCGATACGGATGGGACATGGAGTGGAATGATTTGGGATGAGACACGCTTCCCTGAGCCTAAAGCAATGACAGATGCTTTACATGACATGAACTTAAAGCTGATGGTGTCTATTTGGCCCTCGGTAGGCAATGATACGGCTTTGGCCCATGAGCTAGACGCGCACGGGCTGCGATTCGAGCCGCTGCACTGGATTTCTAAAAAGGCCCGCATTTACGATGCTTTTAGTGAGCAAGGCCGCGAAATCTATTTCAAGCACGTTCAATCTGGGTTACTCGACAATGGCGTGGATGCTCTGTGGATGGACGGCACCGAAGTTGAAGTGGGAACCGCCTGTTGGGACCCTTTAGAGGTGGCGCGCGACATCAAAGGTTTGGGCAACAATGCTATGGGTGATTTTTCACGATACCTCAATGCCTATTCCTTGATGACCACACAGGGTGCCTATGAAGGTCAGCGCGCCAACAGTGATAAACGCGTATTTACACTGACTCGCTCGGGCTGGGCTGGCGCGCAACGCACGGCCGCGGCCTCCTGGTCTGGGGATATATTTGCCTCGTGGGAGACTTTCCGTGAACAAATCAGTGGAGGCTTAAGTGTGACCATCACTGGCAACCCTTATTGGACACAAGACATTGGCGGTTTTTTTGTTACCGAATTCCCCGGTGGCGAGCAAAACCCGGAATACCGCGAGCTGTTTGCCCGCTGGTTTCAGTTTGGTGCTTTCAACCCCATTATGCGCGTTCACGGTACCAGTATTGAGCGCGAGCCCTACCTATTCAAAACACTGGACCCTCAGGTGTACCAGTCGTTATTGGCCACCGTGAATTTACGTTATCGTTTACTGCCCTATATTTACAGCCAAAGCTGGCAGGTCACTCACAACCGTTCTACCTTAATGCGCCCCCTCGTGATGGACTTTCCCGCAGATGTTCGTGCGCGCAATATTAACGATGCGTTTATGTTTGGACCTTCAATTTTGGTACACCCAGTTACGCGCCCCATGTATCGCGTGCCAAAACCCGAGCCAACCACCATTGATGAGCACCACTTGCGCACCCCCAAGGGCCAACCGGGTTTGGCCGGGCAGTACTTTGAAGGCATTGCGTTTGACACACCCAAAGGGCACGTGATCGACCTCGAACTCGATCACGACTGGCCGGGCCCACCACTGGCAGAAATGCCAGCAGGACTTAACGGCACGTCCAATTTCTCCGCCCGCTGGCAAGGGACTTTGCTTGCACCGGAAAGTGGCGAATACGAAATTGGTCTTGAAGGGGACGACGGCTTTCGCCTAATACTCAATGGTGAAACCCACATTAACGAATGGATTCAATCTGCACCGCGTTACCGTGGCACCAAAGTGTCATTAAAAGCGGGGGAGTCCGTGCCCATCGTTGTGGAATTTTTTCAGGCCGGGGGCGGCCGAAAACTTCGTCTGTCTTGGCGCACGCCCAGTGATATTGCAGCCCTAGCCACAACCAAGCCAGAAATCGATTTGAGCATGACCACCTGGCTGCCCGAGGGTACCGACTGGTATAACTTCCACACAAACAAGCGCCTCAAGGGTGGACAAGCCATCACCCAGCAAGTCCCCATGGATACCCTGCCATTATTTGTGAAAGCCGGGTCCATTGTGCCACTTGGGCCCAAACAACAATACGCCACCGAAAAACCCGAAGCCCCCTATGACGTGATGGTTTATCCGGGTGCTGATGGGCAATTCACGCTTTATGAAGACGACAATGAGACCTACCGTTATGAACAGGGCGAATACGCCACCATTGATATCACCTGGAAAGATGCCACCCGCACGCTTTCCATTGGCGCGCGACATGGTGACTACCCAACCCTTATGAAAAACCGAACGCTGAACATCAAAGTGATATCGGACAACGGTGAACCCGCCTCAACCCGACAAATACTTTATGATGGCAAGCAACAGACATTAAATTTTTAAAGACCAGACTATAAGCCCCCAAACAGAGGCTTTGCACACAATAGACCCAACCAACCTCATTGGGCGGTTATTACGCTTATCGAAGCCGATGAAAAACTTCACAGTTTGGTTCGGCTTTTGCGTAAAAAATTCACGGGCGTCGGCATAATTGCAACCGACGACAACGGCTTACGCTGAACATTAACGAATTAGGATCAAAGCGTTAAGGAGGTCTCCATGAAGGCTGTTGGCTACCAAACCGCTGGCACCATTGATCGCGAAGACGCCCTGCAAGACCTTACACTTCCCATGCCTGTGGCAACCGGTCGCGACCTTCTCATCAAGGTATCGGCCGTATCGGTCAACCCCGTGGATACCAAGGTGCGCCGCAACCAACAACCTGAGCCCGCCAACCCGCGCATTCTCGGATATGATGCCTCAGGCGTGGTGGCGGCCGTAGGTCCTGAGGTGCAACACTTTAAACCAGGTGACCCGGTTTATTATGCCGGTGTGATCAATCGCCCGGGTACCAACAGTGAGTTTCATTTGGTGGATGAGCGCATTGTCAGCCGCAAACCGGCGAGCTTAACCCATGCGGAGGCTGCCGCCTTACCTCTAACCGCTATCACCGCCTGGGAAATGCTGTTTGATCGGTTGAACGTAAAACATCCTACAGCACAAGGCGGTAAAACCATTTTGATTATTGGCGGTGCAGGCGGCGTTGGCTCCATTGCGCTGCAACTAGTGCGCGCACTTACAGACTTAACTGTTGTGGCCACCGCATCGCGCCCTGAAACACAAGATTGGGTCAAAACTTGTGGTGCGCACCATGTGCTGGATCACCGACAAGCCTTGGCCCCACAATTCCAAGCACTTGGGCTTGGCGCTCCTGGGTTTGTATTCTCCACCACGCAAACGAATCAACACTACCAAGACATTGTTGAACTCATCGCGCCGCAGGGGCGTTTTGGGCTTATTGATGATCCAGGCGATCTCAGCATTATGCCCTTAAAACTCAAGGCCCTATCATTGCATTGGGAGTTGATGTTTACGCGCCCACTGTTCGACACACCGGATATGGCGGCGCAAGGGCAATTGTTAAGCCAGGTAGCCGCCTTGGTGGACGCGAAACGCATTCGTTCAACTGTCACTGAAGTGGCGGGCAACATCAACGCCACAAATCTCAAACGAGTGCATAAACGCATTGAGGGTGGGACGGCAAGGGGTAAAATCGTGCTAGAGGGATTTTAAGGTTAGTTTCTCAAACCCTTTATTTCTAATCAGCGCATTTTGGTTATTCTAAGTCGAGTTTATTCACCTCACTTTCCTGTTTGGCGTCCCCAAAACCAGAATAATCTATTTGAAAGCGTACGCGCGGAGAATCTCCATGTATCGGTACGCGGTCTAAACCTAGCGCACCCCAGTGCACTTCCACACCCACATCATTTTGATGCCCAATTAATCGCCATAAAGATAAATAGCATCCGCACAATATTATCGCTATTTCATAATTGGTGAATAGTCAGCGCCCAATACCCACCTCAGTAATCGCTCCCCGAAGTTGATTAGGCAATGGTTAGGCTCACAATGCGCGCACGGATATTGAATCAAGTGCATATCACTGCACTTTAGGCCAACTTGGTGATTCACATCAACACAGTGATTTAGTCGCCAAAATTATGTGAATATTTCACAGGATGAAAACTCTAGCCCCATTACAATCACTGCTCGCTTCGAGCAAGAATGATCGACGCGAAAATGCTTTATCCTCTGCCATTTAAAGAAAAGGAGTTTCACAGCATGTTATCGATTATTAATTTTCATTTACCTATTCAAAAACCCCTTAAGAGTTCAGCCCATCTGAAAGGCCTTATTTTGTGCGCTGCCTTGGTAAGTTTTGCACCAGACACTCAGGCCATGGGCACCGAAACACACTTTGACTTGGTTCCATTCAAAGCGATTTACAACAGCTACTATATCCCCGACATCACACTCAACCTTACCACTCCGAGCATTAAACAAATTAGTGTGGTAAGCATCATTGAACAGGGTGATCGAATTTTGGATGAAGCCATTGTGGTGCGGGGCTATGAAGTGGATGCCAAATCCCTCTCGCAAGCAAAGATCACATCCCAAAAACTGGACGCCAAGTCGCAAGGTGTGCAAATTAAATTTCCCTCGCCACACGAGAAGCCATTGGAGAAAGGCGTTTATGCACAGCGCGTTGAAGTGACGGTTTGGCATGCAGAACTTGACGTCCCCGTAGTTCAATCTACCGCTCGTTTTTTTCATGTCACTGAAGATGGCATGCGTGAAATTGACTCCACCACTTACTCGAATGTAATAGAGCCATTGCACACTATCACTGATGAAAACGGCAACAAGGAAGCCGTGTACTACGGCAGCCCCATAACAAAAACCGTGAAATTACCCGAACGCTTAGTCTTCGACCGGCAAGAAACACCTGAAAAATTCGAACCCGGATACTCAGATTTTTCTGAAACTCAAGAACCGTAAATGGGAATTTGACACTTCAAAAGGAATAGATTATGAATACCATCAATGAAAGACTAACGCTAAATAGAAAACAGGTTTGGTCAGCGCTTTTTTTACTATCGAGCTTCGTCATGGGAACCCAATGTTTTGCTGCCACACGCACCGTGTGCTACAAAGTTGAGATACGTGATGAACGCAATAACTGCCCTACTCCAGGGACCGTAGGCGTTAAGCGAGCCTGTGACCCTATTGGAAATTATTCCGATTATGTCGGTGGCCGAATTGAGCTCTGGGACAAAGACACCAACTCAGACGATGAAAAAATCGGCACGTGGGTCATCGGCGGTACAGGCACACGCTGCGCGACATTTGAGTGGGAAAATGCCAGTTACTCAAAAGGCGAAGCCAACCCGGATGTTTACCTAAAAGTGCGCAGAGAAACACGCCATACCTCAGGCAGCGGGGGGATTGTGCGCGCGGTGGATGCGAACGGCAACCCTTATCCCAAAATCACTTGGCGCAATATGGGGGCGAACTTTCTTGCCAATAATTGCAGTGCAGGCTCCAACTGTACCATCAGCTCTACACATATTCCCAGCCATAGCACCACCAGTGATATGGCACAGAGTTTTATGATGGTAGATTCTGCGCAGCGCGTACTGCAGATTTACAGCGCCGACATGGACAACAGTACCATTGATGCCTGGTACCCCGTGGTTAATAACCCCAATGGTACCAGTTGTGCGACGGGGCTTACCTGGTCAAGAACCGACTTTTGCCTACCCAACCAACTGGGTGATGATGGCGACCGAACCACCCACGAAATGGGTCACGTACTGCAAATGCAAATGTTCAATCAAGATTTTTTACGCGACGTCATCGTAGGCGGCGGTTGGAATATGGGCACCTCCAGCTTTGAAACAGAATCCGGCGCCACTACCGAAGGCTGGGCAGCCTATGTGGGCGCGGTCGCCTGGTACGAGCCCAACAACGTCAATACGGTGCCCATTTTTAGCGGCGTCAATATAGAAACTGCTACGCTATCGCAAAGCACTTGTACCAACAACATCACCATACCTAGACAAGTGGCCAAAGCGTTTTGGGACTTAGACGACTGGAATGATGAGGCGGGTACAAGAGCGGGTATTGCCGACGATGATGATGAACGTAAATCCACCACTTGGATGGCTCGCCAATGGGATGAGTTTTCAAATGGCACTGGAAATCGGGATGACTTTGAAAGCGGGAACAATGGTGTGAATATGCGAGACTATATGTTCCGCTCTGGGTCCAGCCAAAGCGAAACCCTGCTCGAGCACAATTGCCTGGCCGGACAAACAAATGGGTAAGCGTCCAATTGACTCAAAGTATCAAGTGCATACTTGAAGTTGACACTTTTGAACTTTAGAGGTTTTCATTTCTGTCAAAGCGCGCAAGGTCTGCGCGCTTATTATATATGAGTTCACAACAATACAGTGGAAAGGCCTAGGGGCATTTTCGGCGCCCATTCATTTTAACGCCAAGCTCTTACTGCTATTACCCGCATTGGCCATTCCGGCCCATGGCGGTACGTCCCTGTACCGAATACATTTTAGAGGCACTAAACGCCACTTCCTATTCAAACTAAGGGCTAGCGGCTTGATTATCGCTAGCGCCAATTGAATGCTAAAAACCAATTAAATAATTGGCAGTCGTCCCAACATCAGTCACCACGGCACATATCCACCCAAGCCCGACAAATATACTTATTACGCCACATGCAGAATTTAAGCGCCAAAGACTCGCCCTAATTTGCATAACATCGACTGCCGCTCATAGCCATTTTTTTTGCGGCGTCAAAGCTCTTCAAATTTTCTTTCGCGGCGCCAATATTTTCACCCGACAACTTCGTTTGAAGAAGGATTGCGGCTATACTGATTAACAAAATCACTCGTTAAATGTCACTATGACTCGGTTAACTGATACGCAATGGATTTGTGCTATCGCCCTATGGGGGGTGAGCTCAATACCGACAATAGGCCTTGCAGACACCTCAAGTAAGACTCTACGAGTCGACACTGCAACGCTTTTTGAGCTTCCACTCGAGGCGCTATTAGACGTTAACGTTTCAAGCCCAACACTCACTCCGCAAACGATTCGTACCACGCCTGCGTCGATCACACTGATCACTCGCATCCAAATCGACAGGTCGCCCTACCGCTACTTACATGAAATTCTCAACCATGTGCCGGGATTTCAAGCCTTTCGCCAAGCTGAGGCTGGCAATGAGTATTACCACAGCGCCCGAGGTCGCCGAGTGGGTACTTCTAGCCGAGAGGTTCTCATTTTAATTGACGGCGTAAGGGTCAACCGAGAAGCCGATAACGCCCAAGCCATTCCCAGCATTTTGCTAGACCACATCGAAAAGATAGAATTGATTCGCGGGCCCGGCTCATCAATTTATGGATCCAATGCTTTTATGGGTGTCATCAGCATTACCACACGCCAAGATGAAAATCGCGCCCAGGTGGATTATTCCAACCTCGGTTTAACCCATCTAGCCAGTGCAATAACTCACATGCGCAATGACTGGCGACTTTCGCTCAATGTGTCTATAGAAGATGACCCTGGTGATCGCTACTTATTAGAAAGCCCTTTTGATCAACAGCGTATATCTGCAGATGACGAAAACACCAAAGCAGACCTCCAGATCACCGCCGCCAATACCAACACGACGTTACAGCTGAGAAAGAGTACACGCCAAAGCGAACACTATTATGTGATTGAGAATCTTCACCCACGCAATGAAACCGAAAATACCTTTACGACCGCCGCGCTAAAGCACCATTTTACAATCGGCGAGCAGTGGGACTGGCATGCCAATTTTATTTTAACCAAGGCCATCTACAATGTAGCGATCGCACTTGCGCCCGAGGGCTTTGCTCAGTCTTATGGTGGTAGCGTACCTGCAAGTAACGCGGCACTGGAGGCTGATGCCTTTCAAGAGGAGGCCACCAACACTTTAGGGGTCTGGGGTAACTGGGCATTCAATGCCACACAGAGCCTTCAGTTGGGTATCGAGTATCGCCAACTCCAACAAAAAGCCCTGGAAAGTTATTACAACTACGATTTGAATACGGTACCAATCACCTATGTTGGCAGCCCGGCTAGCGCCTACCAAGAAATTGCACCTGCCGATAACAGCCAGGTAAAAGGCGTCTTTGCCCAGTATCAAGCCTGTCTCGATGAGAGTTTGAACTTCACCTTGGGCATCAGGTACGACAAATATTCTCATTTAGCCCCCGCTTACAGCCCACACAGCGCATTGGTGTGGAATATTAATGCATCACACACGCTAAAACTGATTTACGGTGAAGCCTTCCGCGCGCCCTCGACCAATGAAAAATGGCTGTCCGACAATGCCTTGGTGAAAGGGAACAATAACCTCAAACCAGAAACCATTAGAACCACCGAAGTGAATTGGATTTACAGCCACAAAAATCTAAGTGTCATTGCCTCGGTCTATTCCAACACCATCAATCATTCAATTGAACAAGGGTTTGACGGGGCCACCAGAACCTTTATCAACCAACAAAGTCCCTTGCAATTTGGAGGTTATGAATTCGAGGTCACACTACCCATTCATCCGCAAGCCAATGTACGACTCAATTATTCTAAAATACTCGATCTTCCAGAATCCCAAATGCGGCAAGCAAGTGAATTTGCAGGGCTGATATTTGATTATCATCGAGGCAACTGGCAGTGGAACCTCTCGGGTGTATACGCAGGTACGCGCTCAATGACCGTTGCCACTGAAACCCTAGTACTTGAGAACTACACTCTGTGGTCCACGAAACTTCAGTATGCCCTCTCGCCCACACACTCGGTGGCCTTAGGTGTCACCAATATGGGCGATGAGGCCTATTTAACACCCACTCAAGGGCAGACCTTGCGTCAGGGACTACCCAATCGTGGTCGCGAGTTCTTTATGCAGTATAACGCTCACTTCTAGGCCGCCCGTTTAACCCAGCGGATACACTGCCTCACAACACTCCATTTGCACCAAACAAAGACACAACCCGCGCTCCGTACATTCCCATCGAATTCCATATTAACCGTCTTACCCCTTCCCAGTAATCTTATTGGGGCCTTTAAGTACATCTTTTTCAATATATTGAATAATCGCACCCGCAATATCTTTGCCCGTTGCAGCTTCAATACCTTCAAGGCCTGGAGAGGAATTCACTTCCAACACCAAGGGGCCATGCCCCGAACGAATGATATCAACACCCGCCAAATCCAAGCCCATGACTTTGGCCGCTTTTACTGCAAGCGCTCGCTCTTCTGGCATAAGCTTGATGACCCGTGCAGTCCCTCCCATATGCAAATTCGAGCGAAACTCACCTTCCTTGGCCACGCGCTGCATGGCCGCAATTACTTTATCTCCGATGACAAAACATCGAATATCGGCGCCTCCTGCGTCTTTAATAAATTCTTGCACCAAAAATTCGGTATCAAGATCGCGAAACGCATTAATCAAACTTTCCGCCGCCTTATCCGTTTCGGCCAGCAATACGCCTTTCCCTTGAGTACTGCTCAATACTTTAACAATTAGCGGCGCACCACCGACAAACTGAATCAAATCTTCTGTCGCGTCTGCCTGGTTGGCATATCCTGTAATCGGCATTCCCACATGTTTGCGCGCAAGCAACTGATGCGCCCGTAATTTGTCTCTTGAACGGGTTATCGCCACCGATTCATTAATAGAATAGATATTCCCCACTTCAAATTGCCTAAGTACCGCAGCACCATAATTTGTGATTGAAGCGCCAATACGGGGAATAACGGCATCAAATTGTAAAATTTCCTTTTCGCCCTTGCGCTTGTAATACACCTCCGGCTTACTGGAGGTAATGTTCATGTAGCAGCGCAAAACATCAATCACTCTAGGTTCATGCCCACGCGCTTTGGCCGCCTCTACGAGTCTTTTGGTCGAATAAAGGTTGGCGTTTCTAGATAGAATACCTATCTTCATGGAGGCTCCACACACAGTGTTATATTATTGGGCCAAAACCGGCTAACCGATCTTGTCCAAATTCAATCAATTGTAGGCGTGATTACGCCTTGCTTAGGTTAAAGGGTTCACTTTCAAAAGGAAAGCCGCGGCCTATTTACAGCATAATTCAGTTCTGCCGACCGGATACGCGGCAAGTGGAATACCTGCAATACCTTCACTCATGCATTTGGATAAGGGCTAACTGAATCGCTCACGGCTATCAATGCAGCTTTAATCTAGGCCTTAACACGTGGTTGATTTTTTCAACCACCGTCATAGCAACCGTTTTGATCCAACCGTGAAGAGCCGCTTGGTGTAAGCGATACAGTGATAAATACGCCATACGTGCAAGCTTACCCTCTACGTTCCAACTGGATTTGGCAAAATTGCCCATTAAGTTACCAATGGTGGAATAACGACTGAGCGACACCAATGAGCCGTGATCACGATAGACAAACGTTTTAAGGGGCTTATTATTTAAATCTCGAAGCAAATTGGTATATAGGCAGCTTGCCATTTGATGAGCGCTTTGAGCTCTGGGTGGCACCCAGGTCTTTTCATCGATCTGTCGCCCCGCGCAATCACCTAAGGCATATATGTTGGTATCCTCCAGTGTTTGTAAATGTTCATTGACCAGCAGTTGATTCATACGATTGGTTTGCAGACCGCCAAAGTCTTTCAAAAAATCAGGCGCCTTCACACCTGCCGCCCAAACCATAAGGTCGGCTTTGATCACAGCATTGTCCGAGGTTACCAATTGCCCTTTTTCGGCACGAGCAATGCGCGTATTCGTTAAGATATTGACGCCGAGCTTGGCAAGCTCGCCAGAAACCCCATGACTGATACGCTCAGACAACGCCCCCACAAGGCGAGGCCCCGCTTCGATTAAGGTCACACTCAAATGTTCATGAGTAACATTTTTAAGGCCATACAAATAAAACCAATGTCGGGCATTATAGAGCTCTGCAGCCAACTCCACTCCAGTGGCACCACCTCCCACAATGGCAACACTGAGGTTAAGCGAGCCGTCCGTTTGGCGCCGCTGATTCACACGGATAAACCGGTTGATCAGGCGTTGCTGGAATTTCACCGCTTGCTCAGCGCTGTCTAAATAGCTGCAGTGTTCTGCTATCCCTGGCGTCCCAAAATCATTACTAACACTGCCGATGGCAACAACCAACTTATCGTAGTCAATTTCTCGCCGGGGTAACACCTCTTCACCTTCGTTGTCGATCAAAGGTTTTAAGGTAATACGCTTTTGTGCACGATCAATACCGATAAGCGCACCTATTTTAAATTGAAAGCCATTGTTATAGGCATGGGCGCGATAGCTAACAGAGTCGACCTCATAGTCAAGCGTTCCAGTGGCCACTTCGTGCAGCAAAGGTTTCCAAAGGTGCATTTGATTCTTGTCGATTAAAAGAATCTCGGCTTTTTTCTTGCGCCCCAATTTTCGCCCTAATCGAGTGGCAAGCTCTAATCCGCCGGCCCCACCCCCAACGATGACAATTCTCATACAACGCTCCTCGTAGCCATTGGCTCACAACACAATAGTCACTGCCGCTTACCCGTCAGTTACCCAAACAACAGTGAATATCATAGACGGCTGAAGCACGCCAAGCCACTGGAAGTTGACCGTACCCAAATGAACCATAAGGTAAGCTTTATAAGGGAACGAACCGGGAGGGATAATAAAAGCGCACCACCTTCAAAAATTCGTTGGTAAAAAGCCAACGGGGGTTTTTAATGGTGATGCACAGGCCTACAAATACAACACGGTTAAAGGGGCGCTATAGGAACGACGACAATGCAGAAGTCAATAAGGTACCGGCTTCTTCATTGCCGGAATTCGCCAAGTAGTTTTTCGCAGTTTCCACAAAGCCTGGAATCATATTCGCACCCATTCCAAGCGATTTAAATTGCGATGTAAGTTGATTGGCCATTTTGACCGTTTTGCTGCTATCTTCTGCGGCTTTCAACGCGCTAGACAGCAAGTCACCTTCCGCTTTGCCCTCTGGCACCTTGGGCGCCATCCCCAATAACGACGAGGCATTGGGTATAGCCGACATTAAAGTTTTACTGTCATCGCCCGACAACAGTGAACTGGCGGCCTGTAAAAGTGCCCCCATACCACCGCTGGCTTGCGACTCAGAAATATTAAGCTGTTGCATCAACATGGGTAACAACTGAAGACCCACGCTCACCATGCTACTCTCGGGCGATGCCGTTGCGGCACTCGGCGTGGCTGGCTGCTCGGCTATCTTTTCTTCATCACCACCAAACCAGCCAGATATAACATCAAAAATGCCCGCATGCGAATGTGACGAGAATAGGGCAATTGATGCCACCAAAATAAGTTTTTTCATGGAAAATCCTTTATAAAAAGCTGAATATTAGGAATATTGGCACTCAAGCCTGAGACGCTAGGTAGAGGCCTTGGCCAGCGTTCGAACCAGCGAGGCCAGGGTAAAATGTACGTTCCTGGCATTTGTATGTACAAAGAACGTTCGAATGACATGTAAAACACACCCAATGTCACTGCCACCCATTTCCACCCAATGCGCTCGCAGCCGGACACTGAGCACACGCTAAAAGCGCACAACGGCCCAGCGGGTTCTGCAGATCACAGTATCTCACAACAGCCTCCAAAGTAGGGCCGAAATTAAACATCCAAAAGGTTCTGGCGCCACATTCATTCCGCCCAGCCCCTTGCCACCCCAAAGGTTTATGGCTGAGATGGGGTTGAGTCGACATCTTTCGGGGACCAATCATATAAAGGCTACCGCCATCACCAGGACAAAACGCCCCAAAACAATCGCGAAAGCCAGCGCCACTACTTTTGAACAAAGGGAGTATCGCTTACGACCCACAACTCACTAGGTGGGCTGAGCATCAAAGTCAGAGAGGAGGTTAAGTAAGATTAACGCCCAAAGCTTTTGAGATAGGCTTCTCAAAAGGCTTATGAACCAGTACCAATTACTCACAGCATTCTTCCAGAGCATGACGTAGTCCCTTGCTATCAGCTTAAAAAGCTTTAGGATCGTCGAGGATTACGTGAGCGCTAGAGAGCCACCGCCGAATGGCGATTTAATGGCCCACAACAATAAACCTGACACTGTATTGAGCAAGCTGGGTATGCAATTTGCCTTCGCATCGCACGTATAACGAGGCAAGATGCTCATCCTCAGCAAATAACACAGCACATTCTTCGAACAACACGCATTTTAAATCTTTGGGGCACAGACCATGAAAAACAAAATTATATTCATTGCCATACTGCTAAGCCTAACCGCCTGTGGTGCCAGTAATGACGGAAGCAGCAGTTCTTCAAGCTCGAGTAGCTCTTCTTCCAGTTCAAGTTCAAGCAGCAGCTCTAGCTCTTCATCGTCCAGTAGCTCATCAAGCTCTTCCAGTAGCAGCTCTTCCTCCAGCAGTAGCTCTTCTGGTCTTATGGGCAGTGCTTTGCAAACATTCACCAGCAACTGTAAATTGTGTCACGGTGATGATGGCATGGGTGTTAACAACTATGGCCCCGAGATCTTGCACCCAACTATTGACTACGCCGCTTGGATCGTTCGAAATGGACGACAAGGCCATCCTAACTACTCTTCCGGCATGTTTGAGTTTAGTAAACAGGTAGTGAGTGATGAGGACCTGACAGATATTCTTGACTGGCTAAGTGCAGCACCAAAACCCACCACTGGCGAAGGCCTGTATATGGATTACTGCGGTGTCTGCCATGGTGACGATGGCGTTGGCACAACTGGCCATGACGCAAAAGGAATGTCACTGAGTGGTTTCACTTCCAACGTTCGCAACGGCCACCATGCAGGCGAATTCGATAACCGCACAGGCTATATGCCCAAGTGGTCGAACTCTGAGTTGTCAGATGCTGAGGTCAATTTGATCCACCAGCATGTGAACTCGCTATAGCAAAAGCATTGCGCAGCTCGAGTGGGACTGCCCTACTCACTGCAAGTTAAGCGAAAAGGCCCCTGTCCGGGGCCTTTTTCATTTGTCTCTCGGTAACCTGAGCCAAAACTGAACTCGACACACCCGTCTGGCCCTCGCCCTTTCAAGCTGCAGCTATAGAACGCGCCACCTATATCAATAGTTAGCCAAGCGTACCGCTTAAGCAGCCAACCGTTGATAGGCTCCAACCAACGAAACAGATAAACTAATTGATAACAATTTTCATTTAGAATAAGATTAAGGAATTGTATTATCGACTGTGAAGAAATTGGAGCATTTATGAACGTTAAGTTGGCGAGCCTAGCCACTGCGGCTTACGCAGTGATGGGCCTTTCTAGCCTTGGCCATGCCGCAACTCCGACCACTGAGGAAATGTGGCAAACCATCAAACAACAGCAAGCCGAGATTGAGCACCTTAAGGCGCAACAGTCAAAAGCCAACCTGAAAATCGAAGCCACGGCAGACGCCGTGGATAGCGGCCGTACTCAAAGCGGCTGGTTTAGCAACACCACTATTGGCGGCTACGGAGAACACCATTACAACCACTTTGATGAGGGCAATGACCAAATTGACGCTCATCGCTTTGTGCTCTTTATTAACCACAAATTTACCGACAACATCAAACTGCACTCAGAGCTGGAGCTAGAACACAGCTTCGCCGGCGATGGCAAACCGGGTGAAGTAGAGCTTGAACAAGCCTACATTGAGTGGCGCTATACCGACAATCACAGCGTTAATATTGGTTTGTTCTTAATGCCAGTCGGCATCCTGAATGAAACCCATGAGCCCGATACGTTCTATGGCGTTGAACGCAACAGTGTGGAGAAGGACATTATCCCAACCACTTGGTGGGAAACCGGCGTGATGTTCAGTGGTGCCATTGCGCCCGGCATCTCGTATGATTTGGCCTTCAACAGCGGTTTGAATACCTCTGCAGATTCCAGTATTCGCAACGGCCGCCAAAAGTCCGCTGAAGCCACGGCTGAGAGCTTTGCCTACACTGCACGTATCAAGTACACGGCGATAACAGGCCTAGAGCTTGCCACCTCGGTACAATTGCAGCAAGACCTCAGCCAGGACAGCGCCCCAGATGAGGCCTCTGCAACCCTGATTGAGGCCCACGCAGTGTATAATCGGGGGCCGTTTTCTTTACGGGCACTCTACGCACAATGGGCAGTCGATGGCGACGACTACAAGGCGGTGGGTAAAGATGATCAAAGCGGCTTTTATATCGAACCCAGCTATAAAATTACCGAGAGCTTCGGTGTGTTTACACGTTACAGCAGTCGCAATACCGCAGCAGGCCTTGAGACCAGTGAAGACAAAGAAGCTTTAGATGTAGGCTTTAACTACTGGCCGCATGAACGTGTTGTATTAAAGGCCGATTACCAAAGTGGCCAAAGCGACAATGTTGATGACAGTTTAAACCTAGGTGTTGGCTGGTCGTTTTAACCAACGCTAGACGGCAGAGTTATAAAATAATCCTGGGGCCGCTTAACCTGGCCCTTTTTGCCTTTTGACCCAACTATGTACAGATTTTTGACCCTTTACACAATACTCGCCCTGCTCTCAAGCCTCACTCATGCGGAGACGGGTTCCTCCTATACAGAATTTGTGCACAAAGTTTTTGGCCAGCAAGAAATTCAAAAACCCAAAACACTATGGCTGAATAAAGAGCTAAAGGCTGAAATCTCCAACTTATTCGATTACAAAATGGATGCTTTAAGGTTGCGCTACTGGCAGCACCAACAAACCAGCGCCTGGATACTGGAAGAATTGGGTAAAGACGAGTTGATTACCATGGGCTTAATTGTAAAAGGGGGTTTGCTTCAAAGTGTAGAGGTACTTGAATACCGTGAAAGTCGAGGCGGCGAGATCCAACACCCCTTTTTTACCAAACAGTTTATCAATGCACACCTGCTCAATGATTCCGGCCAATTAAAGCTTGACCGTCATATTGACGGCATCACTGGGGCCACCCTCAGTGTTCGCGCCATGACAAAAGTCACCAAAGTGGCGCTATTCCTCCATCAAAAAGTGACAACAAACCACGATGTTTCAGAAAGCCCATCACCTTAGCGCCTTCATATGCGTACCGTTATAAAGCTCCGTATGTTTTTTTGGCGATGGCATCGCCGGCTCGGTTTGACCAGCGCCTTGGTACTGGCGCTACTGTGCATAACGGGCTTCTTTCTCAATCACAGCGTGTTATTCAATTTACACAAAAGCGCCATCCACTCCAAACTCTTGCTAGCGCTTTACGGTATCGAAGTACCGCGGTTTTCTGGCATCAAAATTCAGAACAAATGGATAAGCGCGGTCGGCGATCAAATCTATTCTAATGACCGTCACTTACACGAGTGTGAAGGTGGTTTGGTAGGTGCCATAACTTTACCAAACACCCCTACATGGGTTGCCGCATGTGAAAAGTCCTTTCTTATTTTCACCCATGAAGACGTATTGGTAGAAGTCATTGGAAAAGCCCACGGTATGAGCTTGCCCATTCAGAGTTTGGGGCACTGCGAACAGCACGTTTGTTATACAGCCAATCAAAAATTGTATCGCGCCGATTTTGAAAGCCTTGAATGGCAAGCTGCACGAAACACACCCTACACCACAACTCAGTTACAAAACGTACCGCCGGCTTTACAGAATTTCTATCAACGGGTGTTTATCGGAGATGACCTCACCTGGGAGCGCGTAATCCAAGACATACACGCAGCGCGATTTTTGGGTGATGCCGGCCCTTGGTTACTGGATATTTTTGCGGTGTTTTTCTTATTTTTAAGTGGCAGTGGATTTTACCTGTGGTACAGCCAAAGCCGCCGTTTACGCCAATAGCCGTTTGCAAAAACACTAAAAATAGGATTATTGCTCCAATAAAGAACACACATGGCACGTACGCATCCAAATCGTTATAACATTCGGAGCCTAATATTCACTTTAGCCGCAACCTCTTTGGTAGGGTTTGGTGGCGAACCCAATGGCGGTCTGTCCGACTTACCTACGGGTGGTGGATGCACTTTACCTCAGGCTTACGGTGTGGTTTGAAAAGTGGGTCATTTGCAACGAAAGCCTCTGCCATTTGTTTTTTTATTGGCATCAAAGATGCCTACAGTATTAGATCCAGCACGCGAAACCCAACCGCCAAAATCGTCGGTTGGCTTGCCCCATCACTTAATGGCCCCTGGGAGCCTTTGGGCGAGAATGACAATACGTTTGCGCCTTTACACACGATCACTTGGCCCGACAACACGCTCTGGGCAGACGGTATATATGATGGAGAGCTAGTGCGGCAAAGTGCAGACGAACGCAGATTGTTGGCCCATGCAATCTTCAATTTTTGTTCAATGACGACACTGGGCGTTTTATCCCCAAAGGCGTTTATACAGAAGTCCACAGGGTTGGGTTAGTGACGCCCACGCCTTAAGCTCATCAAGGTAGGCTTAACCCAAATTGAGCTTTTGATTGTCCAAGGCTTTTTGAGTGATGTACGAATATAGGGACGCGATCTCCGCAATCAATTTTTTGTACTCAGAATGCCGATCTGCGATATGCTCCCAAACCTGCACATCCTTAATTGCCTCTTGTAAAAGCGTCATTTCGAACTCCCCCAGCACTTCACCACGATCCACATCTTCCTTAATTTTAAGAATTTGTGGAATTTGGTAACGATCAAAGCTTTGCAAAATGGCTTCGATGGTACCCAATTCATCTGGTGTGAGTTTTGAGTGTGTATCGTTCATGGTATTGCCTATTTATTAACGAATTGCCCCCTTTTCAGCTGTTGTTTATCATCACAAAACACTTGAGCTGAACCCAATACTCGGCAGTTGCACTGATGCAATCATTCGGCTTTATGCTCTGATAGCATTCAAATACTGTCAATTTCAACAGCAAACACCGATTGTAGAATAACAATGCTAAGGTACCAAGGATTTTACGGAATAGGCGTTTTTCAAAGCGTCACCACATCCTCGCCCCCAATTACGTTTAGCATTAGCCAGTGCATGCAAACTCACACCAAGCCAACTAGAGTGGCTACAAGCGCGCGTCACTCACGGCTAAATAATTTAATTGTCAGATACATGACGCAATAATACTGCCCGAGGTATTTCTGGCTACGGCCACCATTCAAGCCCAATGGGCGCCGAGGCTATTATAGGCTACAACGATACGAATCTGACGTGGATTTCGCACTAATGCGATAGGTTCTCGCTTGATGTTCAGCCGCCCTGACGACACCCCAAAATACAAACTGGCCATAGGTTTTAATATTTGCACAGAATAGTATTTCGGCCAACAGGCTATGCCGAAGGCTAACCGATTGCCGATCACTGAATGAACAACCGTTATCCTCCTCGGCACATGACTACTTCAATGGCGTGATGCCAGCAAGATACGTGTACAATTGCCACAATACTCTTAAAGTATAAGCTCAATATCGCAAAGGGTTAACTTGGATCATCGTGGACTTGAGTTGAACCGTTACCACTTTACCGGGCGCCCAGTAAAATGACTCGCTCGCAACACTAGGCCAATCCACTAATGGACGATTTGAAAGCCTTTATTAAAACGAATTTTTGGCTACCCATCGCCATCGCTGTCGTCGCTATTGCCTTGTGGCAACTGGTGGACCCAGCCCCACCGGGCACCTTAACGTTGGCAACTGGCAGCCCTGATGGGCGTTATTACAAATTGGGTAAGCTATTGGAAAAGGATTTGGCCAAGCAAGGCGTGACTTTAAATGTAGTGAGCACCGCGGGCAGTGGCGACAATATGGCACGCCTGATCGAGGCTGACGGCGACGTAGCCATTGCCTTTGTGCAAAGTGGTATGCACGAGATGTTTGAGGGTAAAGATGGCAAACTGCAAAGTTTGGGCAGTTTTTACTATGAGCCTATTTGGTTATTCCACAATAGGGCTTTATCTATTGAGCGCTTGTCGGATTTGGCCGGTTTAAAGGTGGGCATCGGCGAGGCCGGCAGCGGCACCCAAATTGTGGCCAAGTATATTGCCCGCGAAAATGGGTTAAGCGCCGAGAACGGCAACGTACAGTTCTATGAATTGGACGCCGATGATACGGTGGAAAAGCTTACCCAAGGTGAACTCGACGCAGCCCTATTTACCGTTTCACCGCAAAGCGAGCGCATTCAAGCGTTGATTCATTCGCCCAACATTGATTTTTTAGATATCAAGCGCAGCGAGGCCTATACCGCACGCTACAGTTTTTTATCCAGCGTGACCATTCATGAGGGTCTGCTGGATTTGGAACACAACATTCCACCCTTTGACCGCACCACCTTGGCTTCCACTGCAACGCTTCTGATCAACGACCGCTTTCACCCCTCAGTAACACCACTGGTGCTGGAGGCCTTATCCAAACACTTAAAAAAAGGCGGTGTATTAGAAGCTCCCAACGAATTCCCCTCACCTAACAATACCGACTTTCCCTTATCCAAAGAAGCGGAACATTATTACGAATACGGCCCGCCATTTTTGTTGCGCTTTATGCCGTTTTGGGCCGCCTCGCTGGTAGACCGACTGATTATTTTTGTGATCCCCCTACTGGTGATTTTAGTGCCCCTTTCAAAATTGGCCGGGCCCATCTACCGCTGGCGCATTCGCTCTAGAATATACCGGTGGTATCGATACTTATTAACACTGGACAAAGACCTTGCCCAAGGGAAACTCAGCGACATACCTACCGAACAGCAAAAATTGGAAGACCTTACCAATGAGCTCGCGCAAATAGAGGTGCCTCTGTCCTATGCGGATGAGCTATATCATTTAAAAAACCACCTCGAATACTTAAAGGCCAGGCTAAAGAATAAGATTTAACGTTACCCGCGTCACCAGCGTCACCCGCTGATGACCCTATTATTTTGCGTGCGGTCTATCAATGTCGACAAAGCCTTTTGTACGAGCAAAGCCAGTCATCGGCCAGTTTCCGATTGTCATCTGTGGTCACCAAGCCATCCTCTCTATTGCAACAGCCCAGCGCACGCAACACCCTGTTGGCGGCTCGATGAGACAGTACCGCTGGCCGCAGGCTTACGAGGAATGGCACGCCTTTGCATGCCACCCATACCAGACGCCATCAGCAGAGTCGCCGTACGACACATACTTAATAATAATGATTTGCATTAGCTTTATAATTTAGATAGGCTGCGTACCGAGATTAACGAGATAGGGGAATTCTCTGTGCCTTTGCATATCTTTCGACACAAGGCGGCCTTCGTCTTGCCCGCACTGTTTCTTTGTCACGCGGCAACGGCCGGCGAAAATTTTTTTGGCGCGGTCAAAGAAGCCGAAACGTTACCTAGCGGCGCAAAAGAGCTCTACCAAAAGGTCCGTATACGCGACGGTAAAGACCTAGGTGATTATCAAGCCATTGATTTTATTACCGAATTTGAATATGGCGTAACGGACCGGTTCAGTTACTCTGTTGGCGTGAAACTCATGTCGATTGACACCCGCGACCTAGTGGTAGATGGCTACCTGCCCATGAACAAGCAGTTTGATTTTAGGCTGTCCGGCTTTGAAGTGTCCTCTAAATACATGTTCTTGAGCCCGGCTAAAAATGACTTGGGTTTGGCGCTGTCTTACGGATTGGATTACAGCATTGTGGACCCCCACTCTGGGCAGGACAAAAACACCTACTCCTTTGAGCTAGACCTGCAATTACAAAAATATTTTTGGGAAGGGCAGCTCATTTGGGTGGGTAATGCAGGGTTAGAAACCACTTACGCCGACCGCGCTGAAATTGACAATTTGCCTGCTGACTTTGACTGGCCAACTGACCCCGAAATGGAGATTGAACCTAAATTCGGCACGGGCATCACCTATCGCTTTTTACCCAACTGGTTTATTGGCATTGAAGCAACCTATGAAACCGAATTTGAAACCGAAGTCGGTCAAGAACGCTGGTCGTTTTTTGCGGGGCCATCTGTTCATTATGGCAGCCAGTTCTGGTGGGCCACCGTTTCTTGGTTGCCCCAAATAAAAGGCGGCGGCGAGCAATTTGAAGGTCAAGACCCAGATTTGCACCTGATCGAAAAAACAGAGCAAGAGTATCGCTTAAAAGTCGGTTTTAATTTTTAATTTACAGACCATCAAGCTGTGCTTCAGCGAAAAAACGCCGCCTCGCACAGCTGATGGTCACAGGGCAACCTCACATGAATAACTCTCTTTGGTTATTGCCTATTGCAACGCTCATTGCGCCAGCGTATGCGGTAGATTATCTCTCCGTCGCTCAGGCTCAAAAATCGTTGTTCCCCACCGGAGCGCAATTTGCAGAATATCCGATCGAGCTTTCCAAACAAGACAAAAAACAAATTAAAAAACGCGCAGGCGTACGCCAACGTCAAGACCTGCAACCCATTTGGAAGGTCACTGCCAACGATCAACTTCAGGGATGGTTTGTGGTAGACGACGTGATCGGCAAGCACGAGTACATCACTTACGCTGTCGCCATCAGTCCAGCAGGCGAGGTAATGGGAGTGGACATTATGAGTTATCGAGAGACTCACGGCGGTGAAGTGCGAGATGCACCTTGGCGCGCAAACTTTGTGGGTAAAACCGTGGAATCCCCCCTGAAACTAGACCAAGACATCCCAAATATCAGCGGTGCGACGCTCAGCAGCCGCAACATCACCGACGGCGTCAAACGATTGTTGGTGCTGCATAATCTAAAATTGAAAAACATCTTGTACTAATGCGACGCGCCAAACCCCTATTAGGCACGGTGGTAGAAATCGGTATTTCCAATAGTGCGCACACAATGGACGAGAAGACCGTTCATACTGCCATTCATCAAGCCTTTCAATCCATTCAAACGGTTCATGACGTTTTGAGCTTTCACTCCCAGACCAGCGAACTCACGCGCCTAAATACGCATCCGGGCGAGTGGGTACCGATGCGTCCGTTGGCTTTAAGAGTGTTACGACTCGCACGCGGTTTAATGGTACGCACTCACAATACTTTTAATTGTACTTGTGCAGGCGAATTGGTCAAAAATGGGCGCTTACCCAATCCCTACGGACAAGGACACACCGCCGCCATTTTGCTAAAAGGGTCCGCAGCAGATCTCGAATTATCGGCGCACCAAGCCAAACTAAACCGGCCGGTATTGATCACTCTAGATGGTATTGCAAAAGGTTTTGCCGTAGACCAAGCCATTCGTGCGCTCATGCGATGGCAGTTGCCAGGGGGCTGGGTGAATGCCGGTGGAGATCTTCGAGTATTTGGCGATACCTCTTTGTCCGTCTCTCTGCGTAGGCCTACACATTTTACTCAAACCATCACCGTTAGAAATGAAGCATTGGCAAGCTCACAAATAGGACAAAAAGATGACTCTCGGTTTCCAGGTATGATTGTGGGTGATATAGCCGACACCTCTGACCTTATCAGCATTCGAGCAATGCGCGCCTGGAAAGCCGACGCGCTTACTAAGGTAGCGGCTTGCACTCCTCGGCACGAACGCGCTGCATGGTTACGTCGATGCCAAGCGCGTGAGGTGTATCCTCATGAAATTTCTTGAACAATTTTTATATCAGCCTTGGCGACGTGTACGCTGGGGGCCAAAATCCATGGTCAGCTGTCAATCTTGCAGCACAATAAAACGTTTAAAAGGTTACCCTAAGTGGTTCTATCACTTATTAATAATAGTGCTTCTAACTGTAACCAGCAGCGGCTTACTTATGGTGCCGACCTTATTAGAATTTAAATTGGATGTGGACGTCGCTTGGCGCCTAAGTGGCACTTCACGTATTTGGGCAGCAGCGTTACATACGCTGATTGGTTGGCTTTTACTGATGCAAACCGGGGCACTTTGGCAAGCCCATATGCGCTCAGGTTGGCGTAAAAAGCTCAACCGAGTCAGTGGCGCCTCAACAGCACTGGTCTTATTGCTGCTGGCATTTACCGCTGGCGGGCTTTTTTACTTGGGTCATGAAGGCGCACTCAACGCCGTTGCAATCGCCCATACCCTCTTAGGGCTGCTAATGGTAGGGTTTGCAATGTTTCACATCATAAAAGGTCGAATCATTCACGTAAGAAAACTGGCCTAATCAGGCTTTCTGTGGTGATTGCGCTGGATCAATTTTCTTACAATATGTTTCGCAACTTACCAGAATCCTCCACTGACGATGCACTGGTCCAGGTCCAGGTCCAGGTATTGGTATTGGCTCAAACTGCGGTGGCCGACGGGTACGATAAAGCACTGAGCCCATCACAGCGTTCGTTTTTATATCTGCATTTGTGCACAGCGAATTACGGCCCTTTCTCGAAGAGGCCGTACGCTTATTTACGACCTGGAAATTGAGCCTACCTTGAAGTTTGAACTGAAGTATAAAGCGATTATTGAACCACTTTGGCGTCACCCACATCGCAATGCGATTTTGGGAAGCACATCCACTAAAAAATAATTGGACTTTCTGGCTCAGCCCGACACTGGCTTTTAGTGTTTTATGACCGCCAATAAAAACCCAAGGCATCTAAACAGTAGCATGCCTTGGGAAAAGGATACGCTAAATTGGCGCGGCAACGGTAAAGTTTAAATTAAACCAAATCAAATCGGTCCAAGTTCATCACCTTGATCCAAGCCGCGACAAAGTCCTTCACGAATTTTTCTTTGGCATCGGTAGACGCATACACTTCGGCAATGGCACGCAATTCCGAGTTAGAACCAAACACCAAATCCGCTCTCGTTGCCGTCCACTTCAGTGTGCGTTTTGCTCGGTCTAGGCCTTCGAAAATACCGTTCTCATTCGAGGCTTGCCATTGGGTACTCATGTCCAATAGATTCACAAAGAAATCTTGGCTTAAGGTCCCCGGCGAATGGGTGAGAAGGCCATGTTTGGCTCCCGCCACATTCGCACCCAGCACACGCATCCCCCCAACCAATACGGTCATTTCCGGTGCGGTCAGTGTCAGCAATTGAGCTTTGTCCAACAACAACTCTTCTGTGGAGACACTGAATTCGCGCTTCTGGTAATTTCGAAAACCATCGGCTATCGGCTCAAGAACCTCAAAAGACTCCGCATCGGTTTGATCTTGTGTGGCATCGGTGCGGCCAGGGTTAAAAGGTACGCTGATCTCGATACCCACAGCCTTCGCGGCGGCTTCTACCGCAGCACTTCCACCCAGTACAATCATATCCGCCAATGAGACCTGCTTACCGGTGTTGGCCTTTGACGTGTTAAACCCTTGGCGGACGCCCTCTAAAACGGCAATGACTTTCGCAACACCGCTTTTAAGATTGATATCCCAATCTTTTTGTGGTGCCAAACAAATTCGCGCACCATTGGCGCCTCCGCGTTTATCAGAGCCGCGGTAAGTGGCGGCAGAAGCCCACGCCGTGGACACCAGTTCGGCAACACTCAACTCTGTCGCCATAATTTGCGCTTTGAGCAATTCCACATCGTTTGCATCAACCAAATCATGGTCGACGGGAGGCGTGGGGTCTTGCCAAATCAAATCTTCACTGGGCACATCGGGCCCCAAGTAGCGGGCTTTTGGCCCCATGTCGCGATGGGTTAATTTAAACCAAGCGCGGGCAAAGGCATCCGCAAAGGCCGCAGGGTTTTCATGAAAGTGTTTTGCAATCTTCGCGTAAGCGGGATCTTCTTTTAAGGCCAAATCCGCGGTGGCCATCATGGGTGCGTGGCGACGAGTAGCATCGTGCGCATCAGGTACCGCTTGTGCCGCCGCGCCATCTTTGGGGCGCCATTGTTGAGCCCCGGCTGGGCTTTTGGTTAACTCCCATTCGTAGCCAAACAAGGTATCAAAGTAGCTGTTATCCCACTCAATGGGCGTGGGCGTCCAAGCGCCTTCTAGTCCACTGGTGATGGTGTGCACGCCTCTACCGGAACCTAAACTGTTTTTCCAGCCAAAGCCTTGCTCTTCAATGGCGGCCGCCTCCGGCTCTGGCCCCACATGCACCGGGTCGCCCGCACCGTGCGTTTTACCAAAGGTGTGTCCACCGGCAATTAGCGCCACGGTCTCTTCATCATTCATAGCCATGCGGGCAAAGGTTTCACGTATATCCACCGCTGAAGCTTTGGGGTCAGGGTTGCCATTGGGCCCCTCGGGATTCACGTAAATCAAACCCATTTGCACCGCAGCCAAGGGGTCTTCCAAATCACGCTCACCGCTGTAGCGCTTATCTTCCAGCCAGGTTTTCTCAAGCCCCCAGTAAATGTCTTGCTCTGGCTCCCAAACATCAGCACGTCCACCGCCAAAACCAAAGGTTTTGAGGCCCATGGAATCCAACGCACAGTTACCGGCCAGTATCATAAGGTCGGCCCAGGAAATTTTATTGCCATATTTCTGTTTGATGGGCCACAGCAGGCGACGTGCTTTATCCAGATTGCCGTTATCGGGCCAGCTGTTTAAAGGCGCAAAACGCTGGGTACCGGAGCCGGCACCGCCACGACCGTCACCCGTACGATAGGTACCGGCGCCGTGCCAAGCCATACGGATAAAGAAGGGCCCATAATGCCCATAGTCTGCCGGCCACCAGTCTTGCGAATCGGTCATCAAAGCGAAAAGGTCCTGCTTGAGCGCAGCCAAATCGAGAGATTTAAACGCCTTTGCATAATCAAACGCTTCGTCCATGGGGTCCGAGAGCGAAGAGTGCTGACGCAAAATATTGAGATTCAATTGGTTCGGCCACCAATCTTGATTTGTGGTGCCTTTGGCCTGTGTGGTACTGGCCCCGCCCGAGAACGGGCATTTACTTGCATTGGACATGGTGTTTCTCCCTTCGCGCTAACAGTACGTTGGCGTCGCTTGTGACTAAATATGGTGTTGGTTACGGAACAATCACAGTATTGAACATGACAGATAATTTATCTAATTTATTAACCCTAATAACTCAATAGCTTTTATCTAACGAATACCTAAAAGCTTCATCCTTTACTCCATGGCACCGGGTGAGCGACTTGTCCTCCGAATAATCACTACATGACCAAACAGACATTTTAATTTCCGCTATAGAAGGCGGCTAAAGGTTGCCCGTGATGGGCCTGACTTGCGCCGTTTCCAATTTTGAGGTGGCGGTATGTTTGGAATAATCATGCCACATAGGAAGACACAAGACTCAGTTTGAAAAGAAGATTTGAACGAAGCACTGCTTTGACCCCGCGCTTTGCCTCTTCGTTCTACTCGGACTATTCAGCAGCTGAGTCGAGTTTTGAGTAGGACACCCAGCGACTTGAAAACGCCTTCAGCATCATGTTTATTTAAGTTGAAGTGGACGCCGGTATGGCTCCCAAATTGGCGGTTCTGCGCTATTCGACGATGCGTGTGGCTGGGCGACCTGGGACATGAGGCGGTGCTCAGGGTAAATCCGTGGTTATGCACATGCCCTATGTGAACACTAAACCGCGACCTTTTAAACCAATGCCAGTGGCTATATAGTAAATGACTATAGTAAAAGCCTATACAACTTCCCAGTGGATGGCTTTGGCCTCTACTTGAACGCCCTTTATCGCAGTCAACTAGACCTCAATCGGAGACGCCAAGATCTAGCGGCAAATTCACATAATCTGGCTCTGCGTCTTTCACCTCTGCACTTTCTGTCAACACCACGGAGTCAGTTAAACTTGGCATGTGCGCCAGTATTGCATCACGAATGGCCAACGCACGTGCATCGGCTAATGCCCGCAATGCGGCTGGGGGTATTGTTTGCGCATTAATTAGCGTTTGAGTTACCGCATTCACATAGGCCAAAATATCCAATTCAGAACCGCCGCCTTCTCCTGCCGTTTGATGCGTTTGTTCAAGTATTTTAAGCTCGGGCGATAATTCTGCCTGCACATAGGCTTTTTCAACCGCCTTACGATAAGCTTTGGAGGTTTTTGCAGGTAATCCATCATCACTCTTGGTGATCATTTTCAGTTGCGCATCCAACCGTTGTTTTTGCAATACGGGCCGGTCCACATCGTCGGCATAGACGCCCTTTAGTACCAATCGTAAATTAGGCCTTTGCTTCAAGGCGTTGCCTACTTTGTGAATTTTTTCTACTTCAGGGGGTGTGAGGTCTGCACGCCCTGGCTCGAAACGAATATGACCAATGTCTTCCGACTCACCACCTGCCAAACGCCCAAGCAGGCGAAAGGGTGAGGTGACAATACTGGTAAGCATTTGCGTTAACGCTTGGTGCACCGCCGTGCCATAACCAAAGCTTGGACTATTAACATTACCCTTGACGGGTAGCTCAACATCAATATTGCCGTTGCTGTCTTTTAACAGGGCAAGCGCCAAATCCAAAGGTAGATCCACCGCGCCGGGTTGTTCAACTTTATCGCCAAGGTTAAGATCATAGAGCACAACTTTATTTTTAGCATTGAGGTCACCCCGCTGAATGGCATAGTCCAAATTCAAATCCATTTTACCGCTTTTGATTTCGCGCCCCGCAAACTTGATTGTATAAGGGGTTAAGTAAGGCATACTAACATTGCGAAATGCCATCTGAATGTCGGTGGCCTCTGTGGGTGCCACGGCTGATATTCCGCCGTTTATTTGTACCCATCCATGATCACCCACCTGTCCTTCTAACGTCACCTCAGCAGGTTGGGTGCTGTCGGTAACCAAAGCCGAAATACCCCCATTCAGTTTTTGAATTTGCGTGTCAAATGGCAACGGCAGTGATCGATCCGCAAAGTTTGCTGCGCCGTCTTGAATGGTAATTGTCCCAATTTGAAGACTAAGCGCCGTGTGGATGTCCGTGTCGACTTGTGCATCGTTTGCACCATTGGCTTGCGTGTGTGTATCAGTAATGCCGGATTCAGTCTCGTCAATTTGTGTTTCGGCCACTGGTTTTGCAAGTGTCGTGGTGGGTGGTACCAAAATGCGGTCAATCGTGGTAGAACCATCTGCCTCGATGGCAAAATCGGCATAAGGCTTGGCTAGGTCAATGGCCTCAATTTTGGTTTGCAGCGTAAAAGGCGAAATATCTATTTGACGAAACCGTAATGCCTCCCAACCCAATAGCCTAAGGTCTGTTTCTTTTTCAAGAATGTCCAATTGGTTGACTGCCATATTGAAAGCCAGAGTCAAGTCCTCAATTTTGGTAGCTTGAAGTGTCCCATCTACATTGAGTACACCTTGCTGCAACAAAACTTTGGCAAGCGGGTTGATGTAAGGTTGCGCCAATCTTAAGGGCAGTGACGCCAAGGTATAGTGCCCCTGGAGATTTGCCAGCGGTAAAATGTCGAGTGAACCCTCAGCATTGAATTGTGCACCGGCGACCTCTACCTCGGTGTCATATTCAATGGCTTGCCCCGGAAGGTTAGACACATTGGTTAAGAGCAAGGCCATGCGTTCAACGGTCAAAGTCGCAGGCGTGGGCAGTGCTCGATCGGTAAAGTGTATTTGCCAACCCTTCAAACCCAAGGTGGTATTTTCAACGGTCCAAGAGCTCGCAGGCTGGGACACAGGTTGTTCTGTTATGTATTCTTCCGGCGAGTGCGCTTCACTACTCACCGTTTCGGTCTGGCCTGAATCCGCTTGACTTACTGTATCCTGGGCCGATTCAGACGCCATTGAGGTGTTGATCAAATTTGCCAAATCAATTTCGCCATTTTCAAGTCGTTCGACCCATACACCCGCATCAATCAATTGAATGTCTCCCAGCACCACGGTTTGTTCGGGCCAGCGAAGGGAAGACCCTTGAATGGCTAACTGCTGTAAATTGAACAAGGGGTTGCCACTACGTGCGTGCGTGAGCGATAGGTTCTCTAAGGCCCCTTGAAAGTTATCGACGCGAAAAGTGAGAGTGCCGTCATCCGCATAGGCCAGCTGATAGTCAAGATCAAAATTCACATCGCCTTCGTCAACCTTAAAGTTGAGAATATCACTGAGATAATCAGACACCACACTAAGGTGCGGCCCGCGCGTGGCAATTCGTCCCTCACTTGCCAGCGGGAATAGCGTAATCTCACCTTCCCAACGAACACTCGCGCCTTCACTGGTGACAATATCAATGGTGTGACGCCCTTCCTCCCCCGGCAGGGTGGCCAGATCGTTCACATGAATATTAAATGGCCCGAATGGCTGTTCAAAGGTATTCATTGGCACATGGTCGATAAAGTCTACGCGCTGTAAGTGCAGCAGCAAATCACTCACAATCACACGAGGGGGGGCTTTATCGTTCTCTACTTCACTTGCGTGCTCCGAGGCATCCTCCGGTGGCGCCGTCTCAGCCCAGCGCTCAACCAAGGCGGAGAGGTTGGAAGCCTCATCGGAAAACCGCTCGATGCGCCCATAGGCCCCTAGCAGGTGTACCTCTTTAAAACTCCAGGCCCAGCGAAAAATACCCGTAGGTTGAAAGTTGATAACAAAGCGCTCAAATCCCGCCACCGGCTTTTGTTGCGCGTCGGTGAGCGCCAAACCCTCTACCGTAAGCTTGAATGTAAACGGATTAAAGGCGATTTTCTGAACATCCGTTTTGACATCCATACGCTCAGTAAGCGTTTTGCGCAGGTTAGTCTCCAATATTCTAGGCACACCGAAAAAACCGAAAAGCCCATACACCAGCAAGGCCAACAAACACCAAATCCAAGTTTTTTTGTAGTAAAGAATGTTTTTTAGGTACGGGTTCATAAGTAGAAGAAGAACGTCAGTAGCATTGTCGTTTGCCGCGCTTGGCAATCAGTGTCAACTAAACCAGCACGGCAAAGGCAGTAAGATGGTATGTGAAGTTCTATTCTGCGCCCAGCAAGGTGACCATGTCCACCATCCAGCGGTCAAAGGTAACCCCCAAACTGTGGAGGTTATTAACCCGGTTGTTCTCACGCCACTGGTTACCCACATCGGCCTTATCCGAGATCATCCCTAACACCTCATCGGTTTTGGCGTCAACCAACTTCATGGTGACCAATACCGTACCGGCCCCTTTAGAATAGGTTTTAGAGATGCCTATGCGGTCCTTGTCTTTCTCTGCCAAGGGGGCGATTTCCAACATCTCGGTTTGAATAACCATATCGGCCGAAGTTTTATTGGGAGCCTCCATAAATCGAGTTTTGTCGAATAGTTCTTGAGTAGCGGATTCGGAAAAGAATTTTTGCATCGTGTCTTTGTCTTCTTCCGTTAGCTCCCATTTGTGATCAAAATCATTCATGCTGGGTTCTCGAATAAAGGTATTCGAAAAATCTAAGGGCTTCATGTAAATCGACTTAAATGCACTAAAATCAGTATTCGGTTTTAGATAGGCCGCATCCAAAAAGCGGCTTTTAATTTGCGTCAACCCCAAGGCCTTCGCAGCCGAAGCGACTTCACTTTCGTGGGGTTTTAACGGCATTTTTGAGCAGGCCGATAGCAAAGTAATCAACATGAATAACGCTACGCTTTTCATAATAAAGGTCTCTCGGTTACGAATTGAATCAGGAATGACAGTGGCCTCGTCTTCTAGTGCAAAGTGAAAATGTAATTGAATCAAGCGGCCATACTCAACAATATTATTAAAATAACCATAAGGTAATAAAAGTGCGCACGGTAAAGCGCCGCGAAATCAAAAGCGCTGCCCAGCAGTTGGTTTTGATAACGCATCAAACCGGGACCGGTGACACCCCCCCTGCAATTACACCATTGGCAGTCGTATATTCTGCACCCGCTGCACCTGCGGATAGCCAAGGTCTTTCAACATCTGTTAGGGTTTTACGCATATTGATTGGTACATCTCGACGTCCTCTTATGGTCTCTATTGGAAGTCCATGTCGATGTAAATGATCGTGCATCGCCGATACTACCTATTTTGAGGGTTAGACCCGATCGCACCGGGTACTTGCAACTTTTCTCAAATGGCGCTGCCTAAATCGTGTTTTACAAGTCAATGGCGAAACTTAAGAATAGTGGTTTAATCAAGCACGGTTCCTATTATGCCAAGACCTATGAAGAGGTACATAAGTTCAATTTCACACAGCGCATCCTCCAGGGCGGGATTGTTAAAGCCATAGCAACATGGTACACACTGAACACGGAGTATAATACTCAGAAGGAGCAGGGTTTTGATGGCCTCCGCAGCCGACACAAATTTTTAGGCGAACCATACGTCACCTCCAAAACGCGCGCAAACGGGCGTACATAAGTTGCCTTGGCATTGGATAGGGTCAAAGCCGAAAAGTGTCTTTCTTCTAGAGGGCTTCAGATCAAGGCATTTAATACCACGTAGACTGACTCAACGATTGGCCAATACATAGTTCTCAAAATCATGTGCCGGCAATGGGCGACTGTAATAGTAGCCCTGAATCAAATCAACACCGTGTTGCTTCAAAAAATTCAGCTGCATGTCGTTTTCAACACCTTCTGCAACCACATTCAGTTCCAAATTTTTGCCCAAATTGACAATGGCTTTGACAATCACATTACTATTGGCTTGACCTAAAGATTGAACAAAAGACTTGTCCACCTTCAAGCAATCTATTGGTAGTGCTCTCAAGTAACTTAATGAGGAGTACCCCGTGCCAAAGTCGTCCAAACTGATATGCACACCCAAACAATGAAGACTTTGTATTAACTCAATGGTGGATTCCGGGCTGTGCATCATCATGCTTTCTGTAATTTCTAACTCTAAATGTTTAGCCGGCAACCCACTATCACTCAGGCACTTTTTCACCACATTCGTTAAATCCGGACTGACCAATTGGCGCATGGAAAGATTTACCGCAATAGTCTCATTCCCTGTAAATGTGCCCGCGTCTATCCATGCCTGCATTTGTTGACAACTTTTGGACAGTATCCATTCTCCAATGTCACTGATAATACCCATTTCTTCCGCTTTGGGGATAAAGACTTCAGGTGATATAAACTTTCCTTCTGTATCAGTCCAACGCATCAAAGCCTCTGACCCCATAACGACACCCGTATGAGGGTCCACTTTCGGCTGAAAGTAGACCGCGAATTCTTCATGTATAACAGCGTTGCGTAAAGACTTTTCAAGAGCCAGCTCTTTAGACACTTCTTCTTGCATGGCATCAGTAAAAAACTGGTATCTATTGCGGCCCGACTGCTTGGCTTTGTACATGGCAATATCGGCGGAACGTAAAAGTGACTCCCCGTTGCTGGCCGACTCGGGGTACGTTGCAATCCCGATGCTTGCGCCAACCAGAATCTCGTTTTCCCTGACTTCAAAGGGTTTGGCCAAGGCTTGCAGTATCTTCTTAGCAACAATGGCTGCACTACGGTCATTGTCTAGGCTTTCTAAAATAATGGTAAATTCATCGCCGCCTATTCTACTTAAAACATCGCCTTCTCGAACACAGTTTAATAAGCGAATACCAACTTCGTGCAGCAACAAATCACCTATATCGTGACCTAGGTTATCATTGACTTGCTTAAAGTTATCTAGATCGATAAACAACAGCGCTAAGCTACTCATTTGACGTTCGTTACGCGCAATGGATTGCAGTAACTGCTTACTAAATGCATAGCGATTATATAGCCCTGTGAGCGTATCAATTTGCGCTAGGCGGGCAAGTTTGTCTTCCGCCTTACGTCGCTCAGTCACATCTTGAAACGCCACCACAACACCTACAAAACTTTCGTCGCTGAATTCGCGAATAGGTGTGGCAAGAAACTCAACGGGGAAAGGAACTTTATTTTTTTTGAGAAATACGCCAATGCTTTCGTGGTGCCCTAGCCCATTAATGCATTGCAAATATACATCACTATCCTCCCACTTGGGCATATAACGATTTGTCGAAGAACTACAGACAACATCCATAAAATGGATCGCATCGATTTCGTCTTCTTGGTAGCCCAACATACTGCGCGCAGCGGGGTTAGAAAATGTAATGGTACCGGTTTGGTCTACCCCTAAAATACCTTCACCCACGGATTTAAGTAACAAGTCATTGCGTTTCTCCAGACGCTGCACATCTTTTAATGCTTGCCGAATTTTAAACCGTTGACGCTCAAGCTCAATAAATACCTTAACTTTTCCTATAAGCAATTGCGGCTTTATAGGCTTAAATAAGAAATCTACCGCGCCAATACCATACCCCATCTGTTCATTCTCGTCGTTTGGCTCCATTGCTGTCACAAAAATAATGGGCGTGGCTTTGGTATCTTCATTAATGCGTATGAGATTGGCCGTTTCATAGCCGTCCATACCAGGCATCATCACATCCAGCAATATCACGGCAAATTGTTGGCGCAGTAACAGCGATAAGGCCTCCTCACCTGAATGGACGTTAACAATCTCAGCATCTATCTCTTTTAATATTGCGTTAAAGGCTCTGTGGTTATCGTGCGTATCGTCAACGATCAAAACCTTTGGCAGGACGGGATCATTTACAGGCTCTAATTGCGCAGCACTACCCAACATAATGTATCCTCTACATCTCTTCAGCTTCAACCAAAGTCAACGGTATTTTTTTATATAAGCGTTTCGCTAAACATTCTGTTTTAAATGTACGATTAAGCTGTTTAAGATCAATCGACTCGGTAGTTCCCAACATTACATACCCTGAAGGACTTAAGCTATCGTGGAATAACTGTATCACCCGCTGCTTAAGATTTTTGTCAAAGTAAATAAGTACATTTTTACAGATAATTAATTGCATCTCGCCAAATACGTTATCTGCAGCCAAGTTGTGATGCGCAAAGGTGATGCGTTTTCGAATATGTGACTCTATTTGAGCCACATCATAGTGACAATTAAAGTGATCTTGAATTTTTGAGTTCCCACCCGCATCGAGATAGCGTTGTTGCGCCTCGTCGACCTCCTCTCTTGAGTAGATGCCTTTTTTTGCCACCTTGAGGCTCGCATGGCTGATGTCCGTGGCGTAAATCAAACAACGCTCTAGCAGGCCCGCTTCATTCAACAACATGGCCAAGGAATACACTTCTTTGCCATTCGAACAACCTGCGTGCCAAACTTTGATAAACGGAAATGACCTGAGCGTTGGAAACACTTGATCCACAAGCACCTGATAGCTTTGTGCATCTCTAAAGAAATCTGTTACGCCAATAGACAAATTGTGGACCAGGTCGTGCAGTTTATCGGCATCGTAAATAATCAATGGCAACAGTTCAGAAATACGATTCAACCCCTTATGGTCCACCTCCCGTTGCAAATTGCGTGTTATTGACCCTTTAGCATACTGTCTAAAGTCATAGCCACAACACCGAAATATTGCCTCCAAGACCAAATCCACTTCGATATTAATTTCTTTAGCAGAAGCATCCATGGCGTTCAATTAGTGGTAGCACCAAACTTTTAGCATTGACATCAAATTATTTACATCCACAGGTTTCGCCATATAATCATTTGCGCCCGCCTCAATACATTTATCACGATCGGCTGCCATCGCTTTCGCGGTTAATGCAATAATCGGAATTGTGGTGGAAATACTCTTTCTAATTTCACGCATAGCTTGATAGCCATCCATTACCGGCATCATAATGTCCATTAGCACAAGGTCAAACTCACCATCGCTCTGTAGTTTTTCAATTGCCAGTTTGCCATTGTCAGCCAAGGCTACATTTAGGCCATGCTCTTTAAGCACTTTACTCAGTGCGTAAACATTTCTAAAATCATCGTCGACCAGCAACACTTTTCTACCTGACAGTGATTCTAAGCTATCATTGAACCGTTCTTCTCCAATCAGAGATGGGGGCAACTTCTTTCCCACACTGTAGAGAAACAGATCCACTTGCTCTTGTAAGCGCTCGGGTGATTGACTTCCCTTGAGCACAACCTTATCGGTGTAGTGCCGAAGTTTTTTATATTCTTCTTCTGAAAGATCCTTAGCGGTGTAAACAATCACAGGGGGCAGTGTCAGCGCTGGATCTTTCTCAATGGCATCTAGCACTTCAAAACCCGTCATATCCTCTAATGACAGATCCAATATACAACAGTCCACTCGTTGTTGACGTAGCGTATGCAAGGCTTCTTCTCCACTGGGAGTAGCATGTATTTGTATATTTTTGGCCTTTAGAAACTCACTGACAAAATCACTGGTTTGTGGATCGTCTTCAATCAATAGTATATGCTTGATGTTTTTTTGAATAAGGGTTTCGAATTTTGAGAAAACCTTGTTAAGTTCCTCTTTGGAAGCGGGCTTGGTTAAAAAACCCAGCGCGCCTTTCTTCATAAGCTCTTGACTTGAATCCCGACCCGATATGATATGAACAGGAATGTCTCGAGTTTGTGGCGTTGCTTTCAGTGCCTCAAGAACGGTTAGCCCATCGGTATCCGGTAGGCCCATATCTAAAATCACTGCCTTTGGAGAATGCGTGAGTACCAATTTGAGCGCCTCCATACCTTTATCAATCAGCAATGGCACAAATCCATGGGACTGCGCCATATTGGCAAGTAATTTTCCGAATGGTTCATCGTCTTCTACAATTAAGATATAGTGACCATCTGGCGCGGCTCTGGCGACGACTTCGCCCGCCACTGCTGCAGCGTCGGATATTTCAATGGGCGCCGTCACTTGTGTTTCATCTCTGGTGCTATCGAGGTTCAAAGGCACATACAATGTAAAGATACTGCCCTGCCCTTCCGTGCTTCTCACGCCAATTTCAGCGCCCAGTAAGTGCGCCAGTTGTCGACTGATGGTTAACCCAAGGCCCGTGCCACCATAGGCACGACTGGTAGAACCATCCGCTTGCTGAAAGGCTTCAAACACATCTTCGAAGCAGCTGGCAGGTATACCAATGCCCGTGTCCCGCACACTAAATGCAAGCCATTGGGAGCGATCGACATTTTCCGGTAAAAAGTCGTCTTCTAAGGGAATTTTAATGGTGAGCTGCACCTCGCCTTCATGCGTAAACTTGAAGGCGTTTGACAATAAATTGCGAAGAATCTGCTCCAGGCGTTGCCCATCAGAGTTCAGTGATTGGCTCACGTTTTTGTCCACGCTAACAGTAAACTGAATATTTTCCTTTCTTGCGGTCGGCTCGAATTGCTGTTTGAGTTTACCTGCAAATACATTCAAGTCTACTTTTTCTGAAACCGCTTTCATTTTGCCGGCTTCAACTTTTGAAAGGTCTAGAATATCGTTGATTAGACTAAGCAACGAGTTACCACCACTGTAGATAACGCGAAGATCTTCAATCTGGTCTGCAGTTAGGTTTTCTTCTCGGTTGGAGATTAATGTCTGGGATAGCAATAGAAGGCTATTTAAAGGCGTTCTTAACTCATGCGACATATTGGCGAGAAATTCGGACTTGTACTTACTGGAGCTTGCCAATTGATCCGCCTTTTTCTGCAATTCACTCCTAGCATTTTCGATCTCCATTTTTTGGCGTTCAAGGTCTGTGGTTTTTAATTGCAGCTCTCGATTGGATTCTTCCAGCATGTCTTTTTGTGCCGTGAGTTCTTCTTCCGACTGTTTTAATGCTTGCGCCTGCTCTTCTAATGTTTGGTTTGCGGCTTCCAACTCATCCTGCTGATACTGTAATTTTTCTGAAGTTTGTTGCGCCTCTTGCAATAAGCTGCGCATTTTAGCCTGATCCTGTGCGGATTTTATGGCTACCGCAATGGATTCGCCTACTTGCCGCAAAAAATCCATATGATCATCGGTAAAGGTTTGAAATGTTCCGAGCTCAATAATCCCTTTTATTTTTTGTTCGTAAGTGAGCGGTTGTACTATGATTTCACGCGGGGACTGCTCGCCAAGCCCACTGCTTACGACCATGTAATTGTCTGGCAGGTTCGACAGGGCAATGGTCTTGCCCTCCTTTAAAACTTGCCCAATTAGACCTTCCCCCGGCTTAATAGACGCCGATAAGTTTTTTCGTCGAGTGTAAGCATAACTGGCACAGAGGCTCGCCTCTGTATTGGCATCCACCACATAGAATACACCTACCTGAGCTTCAAGATATTGTGCAATAAACTGAATAGCGTTATCGCACAGCTCTTCAATGGTGAGCCCGCCGCGCAAGGCAAGTGCAAGGTCTGCAATACCCGACTTCAGCCATTTTTCCTTTTCTGTTTCAATGCTAAAGGCTTTTAAGCTTGAGATCATGCGATTGATGGGCTGCTCTAGCGCATCCGACTCATCCTGGCTTTGATAGCTGATTTCAAAATTCCCTCTGGCCGCACTGCTCACCACTTTGGTGGCCTCATTGACGATTTTTTGGGTCATTTCCCCTTGTTGGCGCACCGCTTCCATACTTTGAAGGGAATACACGTGCATTACGATATTACAATCGAGCTGATTCAACTTATTCAACGCACACAGCAGTGCGATGCAATCCTGGGAGTTTTTAGTCACCTGTTTGGCAAGTTCAGCATACCAATTCTGGGCGAAATTCATGCCCGCTAAGTACGCCGTTACCGGCAAATTGATGGTGGCGTGTACACGCCCTACGGTTACGCGCTGTGCAACATAGGCATTGTTAACTTCTGCCTCCAGAAATCCTCTCCAGTAGTCGCATTGCAACGATTGAACCTTTGGCGGTACGCCTTCAGAGAAAAACTGATCATACCAAACCTGTTGTTCCATCCAGGTATAAAAGTCTTCAATCAGGTTCTTGACATCGACTTTCGTGTTTTGACCGAATGTCCTGACTAATTGTAGGTCTTTTTCCGTAATTTGAAATTGCTGCAATAGCTCGCGAGCATTAATTTGATCCGTTGCCATGATAAAATCCTGACCCTGAGACATTTAAGGTACAAACAGACACTAAGTTTATTAGACTATTTAAAACTTTGGTATTTGGCGAGTAAAGTATAGACAACTAGTCATCCGTTTGTATAACGCAATTCTGCCTGAAAAGTTTTTAAATAGTGATTTCGTATTAGCAGACTGATGTGAACAACTTTCGACTGTGGCAACGAAGCCATAGACGGCACGAAAGAAATTTAACGCGACTTTTTGGAAATTAAAATGCCTTACATAAAATGTGGATAAGGCGCAATAAACGACGAAAGGTCAACGCGCTCAAATCTATATGCGATATACAAGTCTTTGCAATACTCCTCGTGGGTATTGGTCGGGGGCATTGTATTCGCAATTGGCGCGATCACTGAAGCTGTCGAGGTGAGTCGCGGATAAAAAATTTTAACCGGCTGGACGAAGTAAACTCGGATTTTTTTCAATAACACGCGAGCGGTTTTTTACATTAGGCGATCCAAAAGTGAATGCCAATCGCCATTAGCGTTACGCCGCTATGGCGATATCTATTCATTCACTCTGACAATAAAGGCCCATTGAGGCAAGATGGCTCAGGAAGAGCGATACAAGGGTTTACTCTTAAACGGAAATCCTTAAATTCTACTCAGCAGCTCCATTTTTTTGGCGCTGAAATCTTCTTCAGACAATGCACCAGCATCGCGCAGCTTTGCCAACTTCTCAATCAATTGAATCACCTCATCGGCCGACTGCGCGTGATTACCCATGCCTTCCGCTTGCGCGGGAGCCAATTCTACCGGTAGTGGCGCTAAGGGCTGTTGGGGCGTAGGTAAGGGCTGAGGATCAGCGAAATTAGTGTTTGCATTGGACGTTTGTTCGCCCGGCCCAGACAATATTGGCAGTTGGTTGACTGAAACCACACCAAATTGGCTGGAGAATGTAAGGGAAGCGTTTCCACCTTGTTGTTGGCTGACGCCGCCAATATTGTGATTGAGCGTGTCGTAAACCGTGACTTGGCCGTTGGTCTCTACCGCCAATTTTCCAGGAAATACGGCATAACGAATATTATTTTGCGAGCCACTGCTAAACGGTGTACCGCACTCGGCTGGCCACCACTGATTACTGCCAGGTGTGCCCACCGGAACCACGGGGAACATCTGATTGTTGGCTAAGGCATTTGCAAGTTCTGTACAGAGGTTATCCACGGTCATTTTCAAGCCGTGATTAAACATATCGCCCACCATGGTCATACCGCCTCGCATCCATTGGCCTCCACCACCAAGTTCAGGGCAGTTAAATTGCGCCATGGTACCGCCACCGTTATTAACAGCAACCAGCATGTGAATAACAGCATCACGACTTAGGTTATAACGATAAGACAAGTCCGCAACAATGTTGTCACCCGCCTGTGTTAAGTTTTGCATTATGTATCCTGTGGGCGATTGTGCATCGCAGTATGGTATTCGACGTTTAGTGTAGGAAGATATATTCCATGAGATGCCGGCCTGATGGCGTGGCCGCCAAGCACTTATATGGTGCACCCACCCCATTCTCACCCTAAAAGACATCTTTGTGAGCAATATAAAAAAACAAAAGGCGGCGAAACGTGAACGCAGTACGGCCATTATACACCGCGCTTAGGTTGGACTTATAGAAGTAATTTACGCAATGACGTTTGGCTTAAATGCGTGTGGAGCACCTAACTGCCGCATTACCGGGGTTACCCCACGACTTTGGAAGGCATAAATCTTTGATTTTGAGCTCGTCGAGATTCCTGTATCAGTGCGTGCAGCGCTTGATCGAAACTCTAGCTGCTGTCAAAACTATTAACCCGGTAATTAAATAGACCCGCGTCTATTTAATTGTGCACCCTTAAAATACTGACGAAAATATGTGAATTTCCTCTTACTGTAAGGACTTGCACTGGCCATTTCGGCCAATGGCGGCATGTCCTTGTGCCGCATAAGCTTTTGCCCCACCTTTTCCATATACATTTCAAACCCAAAGGTATCCGCCAAAAGTCCGCGATATAAAATAGAGAAAATACATTAACGATCAATAGAACAATCTATTGCTACAACGATGTGGTTAATGAAACATGACGGAAGGCCACTGATCTAAAAACCACCTATTTCAGACAACCAACATAAAACGGTTAATAAAAAATTAGCCATCCAGTACGATGAAAATTTTGGTTTGCCGAACAGTGTCCATTTGACACTTGCCACCCGAATAACTGGCAGTGACGCCAGCCTTATTGCCAGCTCCTGCTGTAACCCTCAGCATCGCTCTACGGTTTCGTTCTCACGCAAACAATGTGCTAGAATTTCGGGCAATCTTGGCTGCTTACAACGCCCCTGATGTACCATTTTTTACTAAGCGCAACCAACAACTTTTGTACACAAAACAATCAAAGGAATGTCTATGTTTCATTTGTCTCGAATTTGGATAGTATTTTGCCTTTTAGCTCTGGCCAATACTTGCCTGGCAACGCCGCCAATTGAGGCCTACGGCGAGTTACCCAATACTTCACAAATGACACTGTCTCCCGATGGCAAGACTATCGCTTTCCGCCGTGTTAACGATGGCAAAGATACCTTAATGATTTACTCGATAGACAAACAGAAGCTGATTCGTGCCGTGGATGTCTCCTTGGTGTCACCCGAAGGGTTGTTTTTTATCAGTAATAGCCAGCTGGTCATTCGCGCATCTGAGCATAAAAGGCTCCCGGGGTTTTTGGGGTCCCACGACATTCGCGCGGCCTATGTACTAGACACCAAAACCGGGCAGCTCGAGCAACTCTTACGCCACGGCGACAAAGTCTACATCGGTCAACTGGATGTCAGTCAAATCATTGGTGTTTCAAAAGATAAGAAGTTTGTTTATATGCCGGCCATCGTAGCCAAAGGGGACTGGATGCAAAGTGGCGATACAGGGCAGGGCCCGAGCGAAAACACGGGTTATGCCGTGATGAAAGTAGAGCTTGCCTCACCCAAGCATCCCTCAAAAGTGAGCCACGATCACGACAACGCCATAAACTATTTTCTGGATAAAAAAGGCAATGTATTAGTAGAGGAACGCTATAGCCAGCACTCCAACCGTCATGAGGTGTACGTTAAACACGGCTCCAATTGGGAAGCCATTTATAGAAAGAGGGTGGAGCCTAGAACTTTAAGTATTGTCGGCCTGACACCCGACTATAAATCCTTGGTGGTTTTAGCCTATGGCGGTAAGAATCGACGCCAGTATTACACCATGTCTTTGAAAGATGGCTCCCTTGATGACCCCGGCATTAACATCAGCGATCATGACATAGAACACGTCATTACCGATATTAACCGAGTGGTGCAAGGCGTTCGATATGAGGGCTTTACACCCAGTTATCAATTTTTTGATAAAAAACTGGATCAACGCGTTAAACAGTTATTAGACAAATTTTCTGGTAATGCCGTTTCTATCGAATCCTGGAGTGACGACTGGAAAAAGCTATTGATTTATGTGGCGGGGTCAAATTTTTCTGGTGAATATTATTTGTTTGACGAGAAATTGAAAGGTCAATTTCTGAGTGACTCTCGCCCCGCCATTAAAAATGAAATGGTCAACCCCATCGCAACGGTCACCGTCACGGCTCAAGATGGGCTAAAAATCCCAACACTGTTGACCATCCCGAAAGACAAAATCTCGACAATAAAAAACCTACCCGCAGTCGTATTGCCACACGGGGGGCCCCTCGCCAACGATAAGGCAGAATTCGATTGGATAGCGCAAGCGCTTGCCAGTCGTGGTTATATGGTTATTCAGCCCCAGTACCGAGGGTCTTCCGGGTTCGGCTGGAAATTTGTTGAGGCTGGCTTCGGCGAGTGGGGTGGCAAAATGCTAACCGATATCAACGATGTTCTGGACTTCACCATCAGCAAAGGTTTCGTCGACAAAAACCGGGTGTGCATTGCAGGCGCTAGCTACGGCGGCTATGCAGCCTTGGCCAACGGCGCAAAA
>JBNKWZ010000028.1:0-182336 GCA_050300015.1 Cellvibrionaceae bacterium
CTCGCCGTCCAACACTCGTTGAACCGCTATTTTGCGAAGCAGGTATTGCTCTTCAGTGCTTAAAGATCGTGCGTCATAATTCATAGGATAAATGATACATGAAAACACTTATGTATTCATTATTGTGACCCAATTAGTATGAGTCATCTTTTGGAAACACGGCGAACCTTACTAGGCAGCACTCGATCACTCCCAAATCCCTCCCCTAATCACTAAGTCGAAATTCCAAACCACCCTATTGGTCACTTTTACTCAAGAATGGAAGCAGAGATTGGTTTCGAAGAGAGTTGTAGCGATCCGCACAGAGGATAATTAACAATAGTGGCGCACGTTCAGATAAAACCATTTTTCAGTCGCTCTTACGGTATGCTGCCGAAAGGGGTGCAGGAACCCTCTGAGTAGGCTTTAACCAAGAGTGGAATAGCAATTAAGCGCTTCCAAAATGGCTTAAAAGTGGCCTGAGAGTAGGTAAGAGATACTCGCCGAGAGTGGTAAACTTGTCATTGGACCCACAGACCAAGTGCCTTTTTTACACAAAAATAGAGATTCCCAAAAAGAAAAAACCGTAACCATATCAAACAGTTAGGGTATTAACTTGGTGGGGGCGGAGGTAGTTCACTCGGACCATCCTTGGCGTTCAACCGCTTCGCGGCGACCTAAAGGTCGACCAAAAATGTTCCCGACATTTTTGTGAACCCTCGCTATTGATTCGAATGTCCCGCCGCCTCCACCAACCCCACAAAAAAATGCTTGGGTCTTTACCAAAATTCTTTCTAACTGGGAGTATCGGCGGGAGTTGACTCGGCCCATCCATGGGCCTCGGAGCTTTGCCCCGCCGTCGCTACGCACCGCGTCCAAAATTGCTCCTGGCAATTTTGTGAACCCGGCGCGGGTTCTGCGCCCACCAACTTCGCCAAATAAAAAAACCCCAGGCCTTTCGACCTGGGGTTTTTTTATTTGGTGGAGGCGGCGGGACTTGAACCCGCGTCCGCAAGCACGCACTCCGCGGCTCTACATGTTTAGATTCCGTCAATTGTTTTAACACTCATCAGCCCGACGGGCAGGACGATGAGTGCGAGCTTGCTAAAGTTTAACCCAAACACCACAAACCGAGCGGATAGGCGATTCAGTTCTGATATGACAGTCTGCAACGCGGTACTGACACCTTGTTAAAGACCGCTAGCGGCCGTAGCCACTAGATGGTGCTTGTTTCACTGCTTACGCAGCTAATTGAGCACCGTAGTTGTCATCGTTTGCAACTATAAGTTTACAGCTTTCGATTAAGGTGATTCGCTGCCATCACCACATGCACCTTGGACCTTGTTACCCACGTCGAATCCTAAACGCCCCCGGGTATACCACCCATACAGCATAGACCTATTGGGTGGGTGGCGCAGTATAAGGGCTCGGGAGTCAAATCGCTACTGTTGCTTGGTTGCTAATTAGCCACTTGACCCCTGCACTGCACCTAACGCTTGGATCCCGGAGCACTCAAAAGGTTCACAACGCCGTGCTAGAATGCGGTGAGCCCCTCCTCCCAAAGAAAGACAAGGACAGACTGTGACCCCAAAGAGCGTCGTCATGGCGGTTGCCACAGTAGCGCTTTGTACGCTCCCTTTCTGGACAGCCGTCCCCAACCCTATGGGTGAACCTTGGCTAGCAGAGCTTCACAATGTTGGCCACACGCTGGTGTTCATCCCCATTACCTTGGGATTACTCTCGGTACTGGGCACAGCATTGCCTCAAATCGGGTCATTGCAACGGGTGGTCATAGGCTTTTTTGCCACTATGGCCATTGGCGGCCTTATCGAGCTTGCGCAACGGGGCACTGCACGCACGGCCAGTTGGCATGATTGGCTGTTGGATCTTGCAGGCGTAGCCATAGCGCTCACTATTTATCTGTCCTTCAGTAAACCTCGGCCCAGGGTTTGGCGTGCAGCTGGTCTTGTTTGCATTCTAGGCATAGCAGCTTGGGTCTTCGCGCCAACGGTTACATGGTGGATGGCGAAAGTCGTTCAACAACAGGCGTTACCGACCCTTTGGGTAGCCGAACACCCCATCACCTACAGAAACTGGACGGACGTCAATCGATCAAGAGTGAGCTTTGTGGCGCCACCGGAACATCTAACTTTCCAGAGTAACATGGTCATTCGCGTTGACTTACCCGTCGAGGATAAGTTACCCGGTTGGATTTTAAAGCACTCGCCGCCCGATTGGTCTGAATACTCCAAGCTCGTGGTGAAAACATATCACTCCCAGACGTCCCCCATAAAGTTTGGCGTAAACTTTTACTCCTACTTGGATACATCGTTTAAAACCGTGCAATTGGATGTTTCTGTGGTAACCATTCCTCCGGGGTTCACCGAGATGGTCATTCCGCTAGAAGGGAAAACCAATTTCAATGCTCGACGGGTAAAATCGGTTGCCTGGCACGCCTTAGCGTTAAAACAGCCCGCCACTGTTTTCGTTGAAAGTGTTGAATTACGTCCATAGCACATTTGATGCCGTTTTTTCGGCGCCGCTTTTATCCGTCATACGCTAGAATGCACCCATGAACCAACAGCAGCGCTATTACCAAGCTTTCCTTCAACGCGACGCTGATTATTTGGGTCTCGTTGTGATTGGCGTGCGCACCACAGGCATTGCTTGCCTACCCACATGCCCGGCCAAAAAAGCATCCTTTCACAACTGTGAATTTTTTACAGATCTAGACGAGGCGTTAAAGCACCGCTACCGGCCGTGTCAACGTTGCTACCCAGACACCTACGGCAAAAGTGTTGCGTTTCAAAAATTAAAAGCGGCAATAGACCGCACCCCCAACCGGCGCTGGCGAGAAACCGATGTAAGCGCGTTTGGAATGAACCCCAGTACAGCTCGAAGGCAGTTTAAAAGCCATCTAGGGGTCAGTTTTATCGAATATGCTCGCCAAAAACGCTTGGTCAGTGCAGCAATAAACTTTGAGACTCAAGGTGATCTTATGGAAAGTCAGCTTCAAGCACACTACGAATCTGCCAGTGGTTTTCGCAATGCCTGTAAAAAAGTCTTCTCGTTGGCGCCCTCAAAGCTCGCGGGCTCATCGCACCTGTATATGGATTGGTTCGACACGCCGCTGGGGCCCATGGTTGCCATTGCCGATGACAAGGCACTACTGCTTCTGGAGTTCTCCGGTCGTAAACTACAGCAAAAGAGTATTGCGCAACTGATAGAACGGGAGCGCCTGCCGGTAGTCGCCAACACCAATGACGTTTTGCATCAAATCCAACAGGAGCTGGCCCTTTATTTTGGCGGGCAACTGCAGGTGTTTACCACGCCAATCCGCTTTATAGGCACCGAGTTCCAGCAATCGGTTTGGCGCACTTTATGTCAAATTCCTTTTGGCGAAACGCGCTCTTACCTTTGGCAAGCACAGCAACTCCAAAACCCAAAAGCTGTTCGCGCCGTGGCCCGCGCCAATGCCTCCAATCGGTTGGGTATTATTGTGCCCTGTCATCGCGTGATTGGCAGCAACGGACAACTGACCGGCTACGCAGCAGGTATAGATCGAAAAGCAGCGTTGCTGAAATTAGAAAGCCGCTTTGCCCAATAAACCGGGACAGTAAATACTTTTGCAAATCTTTATATCTTTCAACCGCGGATTTGAATCCGCGACACAATCCAGTGCAATATGGAGCGCCTTTTGGGATCAACCCAGTTCGGCCAACGGCCCTATTTTAATTGAGCCGCTCGCCTGTACCGAAGAGCTTCGCCACGGCTTAAATATTTGGGTCGCCAGCGAAAGCGACGATTCAGACATTAATACCTGTGATGCTACCGTCAGCGCTACCGAAGGCACCTACTCCGAAGTGCTAACCCCGCTTTCAACGCAGAGTAGAAATGCCCAATGCTTATTTGTGGGCGCTGAAGAGCGCGCTGGCAATTACACCATCAATATTCAATTGAAAGATCACCTGCCGCAATCCATTTATTCCGTGGTTCGTGAAGATTTGTGCCACGTTATTCCGACAACCCTTCGTAATACCTTAGCGGTTGATAAAAGTAAGGCCTGCTCATCCAACGCGGAGCCCGCACTATTGACCTATATTGAATTGCGATCCGCGGGTGATCCATGTGCTGCCGAGATTACAGTCGAGGCGGAAGACCAAACGTTTTCAGTTCCATCCGCCCGCAAAACATTGCTATCAGATAACCTTTGCGAATATTCGGTGCTTGATCGAGGAGAAGCTTCCGGGGAAGCCAATCTTATCATCATACATCCACTACTATCCGAGCCCGTGCAAACCACGCTCAACATTCCCAACGAGTGCGACACAGAACCTGGCACTTTTGCATTAACGATTGAACAATAATATTGTATCGACTAAAACAATCATGGGGGCGACAAGCCCCCTTTTAAGCTGAATGAATGCGTCTATTATTAACCCGATATAAAAGATTGACGGGTTAATAAATTTCGCGGATTTGAATCCGTAATAAAATAGATTTCCTATCTGTTTTATTACACCCCCTAAAAAGTCTGGGGCTGAGGCGCCACTCATTTAGGGAGTGCTACTTTGTTCATTAAGAGCTACGGCCATTCATTTCGCAATGCACCTAGGCAGCTGATTTGAGGTCTCGCCCACGATTGCAGGATGCAGAAGGGCGACACAGGAGGGCAAAGCCAATGATGGGGCACCTGTACCCCATCTATTAACCCGACATAACCCGGCAATCATTCCTGCCGGGTTATATGTCAGCTGCCATACACCGCCTTTGCGCGCGCACAAATAGCATCCACTTGCTCACCCGCCAAAGATTGCATCAACTTATTGGCTGCCAAGCCCAATACCGGGTTGGCAAATTGAAAGCTTAAACGAAAGGTCATTTCACAAGCGTTGTCATCCACGGGCTCAAATAACCATTGGCCTTCAAAGTGTTTAAAAGGGCCATCCACCAACTGCAAGGTCATCGCGCGATCGGGAATTAACACATTGTGTGTGGTGAATGCCTGAGTGAACCCCGACTGATGTAGCTCCAAGCGAGCAGTCACCGTACCCTCGGAGCGCTCTAAAACCTTTGCATGCTTACAACCCGCCATAAACTCCGGGTAGGCTTCGATATCATTCACCAGGCCAAACATTTGATGTGCGCTGTAAGGCAACAAAGCCTTGCGTTCAATTTTTTTCACAACAAACCCTTTTTAAAACCAACATCTTAATTACGCCAACTTTTGATACAAGGTATAAGCCATTACGGCCACCACCAGTATGGGGGATACAAATTTCAAAACCACCAGCCAGATATCAAACAAGGGATGGCCCTCGGCATCCATTTCACTTTGCACCACCGCTCGATGCATACACCAGCCCACAAACAATGCGATGAAAAGCCCTCCCAGCGGCAGAAAAAATTGCGAGGTTAAAAAATCCAGCGTTTCAAACACAAACACGGTACCTGGCTTATCCTCCAGCCAATTATTGGAAAACACACAACCCACGCCGCCAAGCCAAGCCACAACCGTAAGGCTTAGGGTAGCCGTGATACGGTTAAAGCGGCCCGTCTCTACCAACCAAGCCACGCCGGGCTCAATCAACGATACAGCTGATGACCACGCCGCAATTCCTACCAACAAAAAAAACAAAGTCCCGAATACATCGCCCAACGGCATATTGCCAAAAGCAACGGGCAAGCTAATGAACATAAGCCCCGGACCTGCACCGGGTTCGAGCCCCGGATTGGCAAACACGATGGGAAATATGGCAAGGCCCGCCACCAAGGCCACCAATGTATCTAACACACCCACTGTGATAATGGTTTTACCCACTGAGGCATGACTGGGCATATAAGCGCCGTAAGCCATAATCGCCCCCATGCCCAAACTCAAGGTAAAAAAGGCATGCCCCATGGCCACCAGTACACCATCTGAGGTGAGTTTGTCGAACTTAAAATCAAATAGAAAGGCAAAACCCTGAGCGAAATCCCCTTTAACAATCCCATACACCAAAAGCACCACCAATAACACGAACAAAAAGGGCATTAGCACTCGCGCCACCAAGCCTAAGCCCTTCGTCACACCTGCGGCCACAATGGCAAAGGTCATTGCCGAAAAAACCGTGTGCCAAATCAGCAGTTCGCTTGGGTTTTGCAAAAAACCCGCAAAAGCGGCCCCGGCGGCATCGCCAGATTGCCCGCTGAAACTGCCGCTACCGGCCGCAAACACATATTTCAGGGCCCAGCCCGCCACCACACTGTAAAAGGCCATGATCATCAAGCCGGAGATCACCCCCAGCCAGCCAATACTGGTCCAGGCGCCGTGCAACCCGGCCTCTTTGGTCACATAGCGCATGGCATTGATGGGGCTTTGACGCCCGCGCCGGCCAATTAACACCTCAGCCATCATCACCGGCAAACCGATCAGCGCGATACAGAGTAAATAGACCAATACGAAGGCCCCACCCCCATTTTCACCGGTGATGTAGGGAAACTTCCAAATATTACCAAGCCCCACAGCAGAACCCGTTGCAGCCAAAATAAACGTCCAACGGTTACCCCACACGCCGTGTATGCCGCGCTGATCCATATAAGCCCCCAATGGTCAATAAGGATTGATGCACCCATTGTACCGCAAACCCTAAAGGTCGTTTTTCGCCTCTTAGCGCCGAATACTGCATTTTTGGAATGGTTTACGGCTATAATGCGCGCCCTATGGCTGGAAAGAAAAAACCTAAACAACCGAGCAATACCATTGCTTTAAATAAACGCGCGAAATTTGACTTCTTTTTTGAGGAAAAATTTGAAGCGGGGCTAGTTCTCGCCGGCTGGGAAGTGAAAGCGTTGCGCGAAGGCAAGGGCCAACTGACCGACAGCTACGTGTTTATTAAAAATGGCGAGGCCTGGTTGCTAAATGCGCAAATTAGCCCCCTACTCTCGGCCTCCACACATTACGTAGCCGAGCCCACCCGTATGCGCAAATTGCTGTTACAGCGCAAGCAGCTCAGTCGATTGCAAGTGGCCATGGACCAAAAAGGTTACACCATCGTGGCCACCGCGCTGTACTGGAAAAAGCACCTGGTGAAGTGCGAAATTGCTTTGGCCAAAGGCAAGAAGCAACATGACAAACGGGACACCGAGAAAGAGCGGGATTGGAACCGTCAAAAACAGCGAATTATGAGCCACTCCGCGCGTTAACCCTCTCGACTCAAACCTATCATTATCCGAGGGCATATCATGAGCACCCGAATAGCCGTTACCGGCGCCGCAGGCCGTATGGGCAAAACCCTAATCGAAGCGGTACACAACAACCCCGACACCGAATTAGCCGCGGCGATTGTACTGCCTGAAAGCACCTTGATCGGCACTGACGCTGGCGAAATGGCAGGCATTGGTACCACGGGGGTCAAAATTGTGGGCAATTTAATGGAGGTAATCAGCCAGTTTGATGTGCTGATCGATTTCACTTCTCCGCAAGCCACGCTCGCAAACCTGCATGCCTGTATTGAGAATGGCAAAGGAATTGTGATTGGCACCACGGGATTTACGCCCGACCAGAAAGCCGAACTCTTACAAGCCACGTCCAGCATTGGTGTTTGCATCGCCGCCAACTTTAGTACCGGTGTGAACCTGTGTTTTAAATTACTGGCAGAGGCTGCCAAGGTTTTGGGCGAGGATGTGGATGTCGAGATTGTGGAGGCCCACCATCGCCATAAGGTAGATGCGCCCTCGGGTACCGCCTTGCGAATGGGTGAAGTGGTGGCAGAAACGCTGGGAAGAAATTTAAACGACGTGGCAGTCTTCGGCCGAGAGGGCCAAACGGGTGCGAGAGACAGGCAAACCATAGGCTTTGCCACCACACGCGGTGGCGACGTGGTGGGCGATCACACCGTGATGTTTTTGGCCGACGGTGAGCGCGTTGAAATCACGCATAAGGCTTCCAGCCGTATGTCCTTTGCTCGTGGGGCCGTGCGGGCCGCACTTTGGCTCAGCCAACAGCCTGCAGGTTTATATGACATGCAGGACGTACTGGGGCTGCGCTAAGCTCCTGAAGTTAAGCGTACTGACCCGCAACACCCGACGCTCTGTCGGGCGTTGCGTCAAGTGTTATAGCGCCTTTCCAAATACCATCAAAAACCCACCGTTGGGCTTTACGGTAATTTTTGTTGCGGTTTTTGGCAACACCGGTTGCTTCACAAAACTGAATGCTTCCTGCCCATCGGTAATCACAGCCCCTTTAACCTCTATAAAGCTCAGGTCCAACTCCCAGTTTTTTGTTATCGTCTCGCCATTGATGCCGGCCACATACCAAACAGACCCTTTGCGCCTTGCAATCACCACTTCCTTGCCAGGAAACCCTTGCACCAAGCGCGATTCGTCCCAGCTCACGGGAATGGCTTTCATCACATTTTTGACATACTCCGGCACTTTGGCCATGTTCTCTGGCGTTTCTGCGATGTGCTGCAAACCGGATAGAAATAACACAGGTTGCGCCAACTCGGCGCCGTTGGTGGTTTTACGCTCCCGCTCGGGAATTTCAAAAAAAGTCGTCGGAGTGAAATCCATGGGATCAAAAAGGTTTCGCGCAAACGGCAGTACCGTCATAAAGCTGGGCGCCGCATCAGCAGAAGATTGGTTAAACGTGATCATCTCGAACCCATGCACCGCCTCCATAGTCATCACATTGGGGTAGGTGCGCGCCAAACCACGCGGCAGTGAGGCGCCGTGATAATTCACCATTAAATCAAAATCTGCGGCGTCTTTGGCAAGTGCGTTGTAATAGGCCATCATGGATTGCCCATCTCCCGCAAAAAAATCAATTTTTACCCCACGAATACCCCACTTTTTCAGCTTCGCAAACTCTGCACGCCGCTGCGTTCGATCAATCAGCACACTTTTGGGTGTTAAAGGCGTTGTATTCCAGTCGCCCGAAGAGTTGTACCACAGTAGTAAGCCCACATTTTTTTGCGCGGCGTAATGTGCCAGCATTTTAATTTTGTCCTCACCAATGCGCCTGTCCCAGTCTGCATCAATGAGGGTATAGGGCCAACCCATCTCCGCGGCGTAATCAATAAACGCTTTACTGGTTTCGAAGTTGACCGAATCGTCCTTTAGCAGCGCCCAACTCCAAGAAACTAAGCCGGGTTGTGCGAAGGGCATTGGCGCAATGGCGGGGTCTGCTAGATCCGTTCCTAAAGTGGACTGAACGAGGGTATCTAAGGACCCTATGGCCACAATACGCCAAGGGGAATGAAACGGTAAAGCTGCATGACCTTTTAAGGCGCCACCGGTCATAACCTCCTCTGCCATGGGTAAACCAATACGATAGTCGCCTCCTGGGGACTGCGATTGCAACCGCGAGGCGTGATACTCTCCCGTCATGCCCGCTTCGGTAATAACCACCCACTGGCCGCGAGCATGAAATAGGGCCGGAAAAGCCCAGCCGGCCTCAGTAGGCGAAGCTTGATCAATGGCAATACCTATTTGGTAGTGTTCTTCATAGGAGGGGTTGGTACCGTTCCATCCCGTTTGAGCCACCGCCACTGGCTGCAACCAGGCCTTTGCCGAGGCTGGCATATTAAAGCTGGTGATTTCTTGATCCACGGTGTATGACGTATCACTCTCGCCTAGAAACTCGTACCGAAACGCCACACCATCGTCACTCGCCCGAAAGCGCACGTTCATTTTTTGCCCCGCGGTGTTGGCGAGCGTCAGCACACGCTCATTGGCGTGATAAGCAATATTGACCTTTTTGCCGTGCCGCATGGCGTAGTAGTCAGAAATGGGGCGCACGTCAGAGGTTGTTATCAACTTCAAAGACTGTGCAAAATTGGCATGATCCAGTGCCACGCCAAGCTTAGAAGGCTCAAGAATTTCCTTTTTATTTTTAAAAATGGTGTAGTACAAAACCCCCGCTTGCGCGTGCACCTCGACTACCAGCTGACCATTGGGGCTCGCCAAAGGGATCACCTTGCCTTTGTCTTGCACCGTGGCGCAGGCGGTTAATGCCACCAATAGCGATAAAACCAAACCCTTCATAAGATCTTCACCTTAAATTGCTAACTTCAATGATGCTAGGTCAACGCAACGGTCGCCTAACGCGTTATTGTTATCTCAAAAAGACCTCTGGGCTCAGATACAGGAAAATTCAAAACTCATTTTTGACCGATACTGCTCCCCAGGCCTTAAAACCACACTCGGAAACTGCGGGTGATTGGGGGCGTCCGGGTAGTGTTGCGGCTCTATACAAAACCCACTGCGATGCAAATAGTTTTGTCCCTTACCCGAAAGAGACCCATCTAAGAAATTGCCCGAATAAAATTGCACGGCAGGTTCGGTGGTTTTCACAATCAAACACCGACCAGACTCAGGCTCTATGACTTTGGCAGCCAATTCGAAAGCGCCCTCTCGTGTTTTATTGAGTACAAAATTGTGGTCGTACCCACCAGCAAGCACGAGCTGCGGGTCATCTTGATCAATACTCTCACCAATAGCGTGCACTTGGCCAAAATCAAACGCCGTGCCCACCACCGATGCCACCTCACCAGTGGGAATCAACCCTTCACGCACAGGCGTATAGTAATACGCATTCAGATACAATTGATGCGCCAGCACATCGCTACCACCCGCCAAATTAAAATAAGAGTGTTGCGTTAAATTTACCAGTGTAGGCGCATCCGTAGAGGCACTAAATTCCGTGTATAAAATGTTGGTGTCGGTTAAGCGGTACGTGACGGCCACTTCGCAATTACCGGGGTAGCCTTGTTCACCATCAGGGCTCAACCGCTTAAGAATTAACAGCACATCGCTACCTTCGGTGCCGGCTTCGGCTTGCCACAGTACCTTGTCGAACCCCATATGCCCGCCATGCAAATGATTGTGACCGTCATTGCACGGCAACTGGAATATTTGCCCGTCCAATTCAAAGCGCCCTTCGGCAATGCGATTGCCAAATCGACCGATCAATGCCCCGAAGTATGGCGATTGCGTTTCATAAGCGGACACGTTGTCAAACCCCAACACCACATCCGTTAAGTCGCCGTTTTTATCTGGAACCCAAAGCTGCGTGATCACACCACCAAAATCACTGATGCACACTTTCATGCCATTGGCGTTGACCAAGGTATACAAAGTTGCGCACTCACCAGAGCTTAAGGTGCCGAAGGGAGAGGTCGAGATTTGCGTCATAATGATGTTGTTCCGACTGAGGTGTTTGACCGACGTTCAGTGAAAAGCACCCAACGTTCCTACTTGCTGTATAAATTGTCACGGCAGCATGCATCGAAGGATGCTCGCCACCGCCAACTCGAATAGGTCACGCATGGTAAACCAAAACGCGTCATCACCACAGGGGATGTTGAGAAGCGTGTTTCAACCCCAAAACGACGACACGACCTCAAGGAGTGTATCCAGCGCACCTAATTTATCATACAATATGACATTATAGCGAGCAGCTGACAGCGCGCCCCGATAAAACGAATAGGCGCCAAAGAATTATTCAAGCCTCTGAGTAAAAGTGAACTCAAATAACAAGATCATCAGCGTGACCTGGAACGCGTGCCCCCAGAATAGCGTTTCACCGCCAGCCGCACCGGCACCAGGAACGGCGGGCATCATTAAAACTCACCGTGCACGCCCCCCAAAACCACAACACGCGTCAGTGACGATGCGAAGTGGCTCGACGCTCAAGAGGGCCCCGTAAAATCATCCCCTTCTGGGGTTCACCTACTTGATCAAAAGTGAAAGGAACCGACACTAACGCTTTCCCGGCGTTAATTTGCAGTGCAAAGTGAAGGTGCGGCCCTGTTGAATAGCCGGTTGTACCCGAGTGCCCGATCAGCTCACCTTGAGCCACCGACTGGCCAATGCCCACAGGAATGCTATCTGGGTCTAGATGGGCATAAATTGTCATGGCGCCATCGGAATGAAGCAAACGCACAAAATTCGCTTCATCCGCGTAACTATCGCTCCAACCACTGCGCGTAAAATCTCGCTCCACATCCATGACGATGCCCGCACGACTGGCAACAATGGGCGTGCCTTTGGGCATGACGATATCCACCGCATAGTGCGATTGCACATGTCGGTCATGACTGGCCACCCCATGGAAAGCCTGACTCACACCGAAGGGGCCACCCCTAAAAGGCAGTGCTAGAGGTGCAGGCTGATACTGGGTTCTATCTATAGGCTTACCAAGCGCCATTTGGCCAGCCCACTGGTAGGACCAGCCCAAATTGATGTTGCGCTTCTCCAAAGTGGTGAGCACTTGCTCTGTCTGACCGGGCACAACCCATTCGTGCGGTTTGGAAGCGCTCACCCGCATATTGTTGGACGCCTTAATTTCCAGCCAAAATTGCACCGGCCCCGCAAGTGGATTGACTGCCACCAACATGGGGCGTTCACGCGTACCTCGATTGACCACATTGGCTTTGGTTGAGCTTTCCGTCACCAATAGCGTTTCTTTTTGGGCATTTTTTGCAGCGTCACCACTGGGGCGTTTATCCGTGAATACCCAACGGCCATTGTCATCCTGATAACGGTAGTAATCCGCAGCCAGTACCTGTGTGCCCCGCCCAAACAACAGAACACCCCAAAAAATCCAATAAACTTTGGTCACGCACACGCCCTCTTTTTCATCTGCACTGTACTTGTCGAAGCTTCAAAGGTAGTACAAGGGTTACCCTGACTGAGCAAGCACCCAACGCCATCCACGGACTTTTGCCTTTAGGTGTGAAAGGGTGGCGTTAGTGCGCAAGGTTAAGCTGGGCCAGGCATTCGCGCAAGCGCGCACCATCAAGGGGTTTGGTCAGATAAAAGGAGGCACCTAAACTGAGGCAGGCGTCAATTTCCAATTCGCTGGCAGAGGTGGAATTCACAATAATGGGTATTTTCCGCCAAGTGTCCACTCGACGCACCGCACGTATGGATTCAAGACCATTCATGCGCGGCATTTTGATATCCATTAATATTAGATCAGGCATTTCGTGAGAAGCCCGTAAAAACTGTAACAATTCTTCACCCGTACTGGCCACTAATATTTCACACAGCGGAAAATATTCTCTGAGTTCATACTCCAATAACTCACAGTGATCAGGGTTGTCTTCGGCCACAATAATTTGCATACAACTACCTCGGAAAATACAACGAGAACGTTGCACCTTGATTTAATTCCGATTTCAGCGAGACATATCCACCATGCTTTTCCACCGCCGTTTTCACCACAGCCAAACCCACGCCGCTACCTGAGCTGGAATTGGCTGACAGGCGCTCAAAAATTTCGAACACTCTTGCCTGATACTTGGAATCAATGCCTATGCCATTATCGGCAACTTCTATGACCATCCAATGATTCTCGTATCGCGAACGTATGGCAATTTTGCAGGTTTGGCCTGACTTTCGATATTGAATGGCATTGCTGACCAAATTTTGAATGCATTGCACCAATAAGCGCTTGTGCGCCACTATGGTTGTCACCTTAAAATCAAACACCACGTCCGCTGCGCTTTCTCGAATCTGTAGCGCCAGTGCATTTAACGCCTCTTTGACCGTGGATTCTACATCAAGGTCTTCTAGCTCTAACTCTCGGTGGATAATGCGCGACAGCTCCAATAAATCGTTGAGCAAACCTTCCATTGATTGCACATTGGCACCAATACGGCTTAACCAGTGAGCCTGCTTGTCATCTAATCGCCCTGCCAATGACCCACTCAACATTTTCACAAAACCATTAATGGTGACCAGCGGCGACTTCAAATCGTGTGATACGGTATAGACAAACTGTTCCATCTCCACATTTTTCTCAGCCAATTGCGACATCATTCGCTCCCTTTCATTCTGAGCCTTAATGCGTTCGCGAATATCCACAATGGTCGCTAAGGTCTTGAGACCCGATTCCGTTTGGATGGGACTTAAGCCAACTTCCACTGGAATCAATTCGCCCTTGAAGTCTTGCGCATGCAAATCGCGTCCTTGGCCCATTACGCGTTTCTCTGCATTTAGGACAAAGGCCTTTCGCAAACTGACATGGGCCTCTCTATGGGCCATAGGCAGTAGTGCCTCAACTTTCATAGACAACAACGTTTGGCGTGAGTAACCAAATAATTCAGCAGCCTGACGGTTTGCCTCCAATATGCTGCCATCGACATCTACCGTGATCAACGCTGTCGTTGTGGCATTTAGTATGATCGATACCCGATCTTCTGACGCCTGTCGATCAGCCAGCAACTCCGCTCTCACGCGTGATTCATGACGACTGGTTAAATACCCAATACACATGATGAATAAGAGCAGGCTTTCAATCCCTCCCGCCACCAAAATGGCCGAACTCCAGTCGTTGTGAGTTTGCCTTTCAAAGGCAGGTAAACTCTTTGCAAGAATATGCCACTCACGCTGACCGAATTGAATCACACGGTGAGTTTGGTAAACATAGTGAGAAGGCACCTCCGTAGAACGAAATAACAAAGAATCTTTACCTGGGGCCTGATCATGAATTTCATACTGAAGTTGGCGCGTGGCCATCGGAAACACACCACGCATAAAGTCATTCATGCGAAAAGGCGCATACACCCACCCTACTAGTGTTTGATCATTTTTATTGGCCTCAGATGGCGTTACAAAATACGCCAAGTACATTAAAAAACCCACTTGAGGGTCAGGGTCTGAATCCGCCTCTTGCAATAGAGTAACCCGACCACTGATGGCGACAGCTTGGTTATCCCAAGAAGCTTGCATGGCGGCTCTGCGCGTGTCGTTCGAATACATATCGTACCCAAATGCGCGTTGATTTCGCCAATCGAAGGGCTCCAGCACTTCTATGGCGCTTGCTACATCCAGCGAAGGTTTAGGTTTTACGGCAAAGTCATCAAAGCCTGCTTCGTGCATGCGCTGCTCAAAAGGTGCCACGGACTCAGGCGTTAATCGCCGTGCAAACCCAACACCTTGAATACCCGGGTAAAACTCCTCCAACCTCAAGGTATTGTAATAGTGTCGCCACTGCTCACGGTCCACATCCTTTTGCTGGCTCAACAAACCGGAAAAACCATACAATACATTTCGGTACGCCACCAAGTGATCATAAATGGCGCTTTCTAACGCCTCGGTTTTGCGTTCAAACTGGGCGTTATTTTTGGCCTTCACACTGTTGTGGTTCACACTGGCGATAAAAACACAAAGCGCACTGGATAAGAGCAGCACCAACCAGGGAATGGGCGACTTTAATTGCTGACGCCAACTCAAAGTTTTCGGCAAAGGCACGGGATGGCCCAAACCTCTATGAATTTCTCGATGGGTGTCTGTCACAGTATCCGTTTCTGTCTATAGAGTGAATGATCATGTTGCATTCCGCCCGTCACCGACTGTTAGCACAGGCTCAATCAGGTTTTCCACAAAACCTTACTGACAAAGCTAAATGGGGGGGGGAATACCAAACAACGCTGAAGTGTTTAATTAATATGCTACTTCATCTTTAATAAGCGCGCACCATTCAATTCTCGCGATGGCACTATCCTATTAACCCAGCAAAAATGATTATCGAGTTAGATGCCAAATTTTCATCCACCAACTGGCGGGTTAAAGGGGGCACTTGATCTATCTCGTGGCGGCAAACACTGAAGGCAACCCAACCCATTGCTGGCATTTTGAACGAAACTTTACCCCCTAGCCTCCCACATAAAACCCTTTTGGACCTTTACTACCACACCGAGTTTGGCTTCGGTAAGACGCATGATTTCTTCATGAATCAACTCGCCAAATCGATCTAAAGCGTTTGGGTCAAACAAAAAGCTCTAGTGCTGGTTGGTGGATTGCCGTAATTCGCGATCCACACGCCTTGCCAAATGGTCATTTCCGTAATCCATGCGTCAACTGCCTAATAGTTTTGGCTTTTAAATGTTATTTGATGTCCAGTATAGTGTACGCCACGACGCTGTGCTGCCTGGTACATGAGTCAGTTCTCTTTTCAGTTACGCGATAGCTGAGTGATCCTATTTAATATTTCTCGGAAAAACGACAGGGTGACACGAATCACTTTTCTATGGCATGCAAATTACCTTTCATACCACTCAAACACTCTAGCCATATGTAAACAATTGCTTTTAAACTGCAGGGCCTAGATGGAAGACGACAATACAAGGCATAAAACATTGGACGGGGTTTAGTGCCATCAGCGCCGCGTATCCCAAAACGTTGAGGCATATCAAGCAGGCTATTTCAGATGCCATTTGGAAATCGTGATGCTGATGGTCGTGAAACGTAATACAGCCTTCAGCCCGCTCAAGGTTAAGATGTGAAAATTGCTGACTAACATAATAAGGCGGTATAAATGGACGAATACGATGTTCCCAGCCACATTGTTGGCATTGGCGCTTCTGCGGGCAGACTGGAAGCGCTTCAGATGTTTTTACAATTTCTGCCCAACGACACAAACGCCAGCTTTGTGATCGTTCAGCATTTATCTCCCGATTTTAAAGGCCTACTGGTCGAACGACTAGCCCAGCAAACAAATATGCCGGTACTCAACGCCACCGATGCCATCGAAGTCAAAGCCAATACCATCTATGTGATTCCTCCGAAAAAAAGCATGCTCATTGCCGAGGGCAAACTCTTACATTCAGATCGTCCTTCGGATATTGACCACCACTTTCCCATTGATATTTTTTTTCGTTCACTGGCCGAAGACCAACAGCACAAGGCCATTGGGGTCGTACTACCGGGAACGGGCTCCGATGGCAGTCGGGGCGTTAAGGCGCTTAAGGAGGCGGGCGGGCTGGTGATTGCGCAAGAACCTACCAGTGCGAAGTTTGATGGCATGCCCGTCAGTGCCGTCAATACAGGATTGGTGGATTTGATATTGCCACCGGAGCAAATTGGGCCACAGCTCAGCCAATATTTCACGCGCAAAGATGGCTTTTTGCTGATGGGCTCCTCGGAAAGCCTGGGCGAATTAGAGCCTCACTTTAGCCCCATCGGCGACAACCGTTATCGCCTTTTTCAGAAAGTAAGCAATCAGCGTATTCCCATCTCCTACTCGCCCATCAACCCCAGTGATGCCTCCCGGCAAACACAATCTGCACTCTCCCCAGTGTCTGGTGTGTTGCGAAATTATCGAAAGTCTGCACAGGAACAAGGCGGCTTTGTGATGCCGGTGGACCTCCTGATTGGCGAATATGTCCCTCCCTGTATTTTGCTAAATAATAATTTTGACGCCATTCATGCTTACGGCGATATCTCCCGCTTTGTAAGGCGCTTGGCGCCCGGCAAAGTCAGCGTGAATGTCAATGATATGATGATTGAGGATATTAGTATCGCGGTCTCGACAGCTTTACATCGGGCCCGGCAAACAGAGCAAGACGTGTTTTATTCGGGCGTAGAATACACTCAAGACAATGAGACCAAATCCCTGGATTTATCCGTCTTAAGGGTGGCAAACGCCAAGAGCAAAACTTTACCTCAGTACTATTGGTTAATTTTACAGACCACTGACGCCCCTCCCAAGCCCAAGAAGAAAAACAGTGCGGTGGCATTTGACACGGAAGAACAAGCAAGGCAACGCATCTTGGATTTGGAAACAGAACTCAAGCGAAACCGCGAACACTTGCAAGTCACCATTGAAGAATTGGAAACCACCAACGAAGAATTGCAATCGGTCAACGAAGAGTTGTTCACCGTCAACTCCGAATACCAAGAAAAGCTCTCGGAAGTCTCCTCGACCAATGCCGATTTGGACGATGTGTTGAAGCTCGCCAATATCGGCATCATTTTTTTGGACGAGCGATTGTCCATTCGTCGATTTACACCCGCCGTCGCCCAATATATTCACTTGGTGGATACCGATGTGGGCCGCCCCATCCACCACATCTCGGCGCCGAATGGCTATGATAATTTTGTGCAAGATATATCAGACGCCTCTAACAACAGAAGGTCAGTAGAGAAAGAAATTACCTTAAAAAATGAGCGCGTGATTTTGGTTAAAATTGTGCCGCATGAATCTCCCGCAGACCACATCCAAAATGCCGTCACCATTACTTTTAACGACATCACTGCGATTAAAACCGGAAAACGCTCCTCCACAACGACGGAAGTGAAAAAGCAATTGACGGACGCCCTTATCGCCTTCGAACATTTACCCCCGCCCCACAAGTTGTACGTTTTGGTGGTAGACGACGACGAAGACAGCCGCTATATATTGGCGAGCAATTTACAGTCGAGCGATTTTTGCCAGTACTCTATCACGGTTGCCAATAGTGCCGCACAAGCGTGCGAGATGATTCAAAAGACAGATTTTGATATCTGTATTACGGACTTCCGCCTGGGTGATGACACCGCCATTGAGCTATTCACCCAAACCCAGATCTTAGACAATCAGCCACCTTTCGTTGTGGTCACCAACTATCCAGAAGACACCCTCTATGCCAAGCTATTGAGTGCCGGCATCACGGATCTCATCTCTAAGGCGGAAATCACGCCTGAGGTGATCAGCCGTGCGGTGCGGTATGCGGTGCAAAAACGGTCTCTGGTCAAAACCTTAACGCAGCAAATAGGTGATTAATGGCGAGGTTAGACGCACCACTGATAATGCAAGAGCTTTAGTTGTCGCTCGGAATTTAAATCTTTGAAAACACTTGGCAGCGCCAAGCGCGCCTGGTATTGCGCTTGGCTTACCTCCTGTTCAAACAAATTTAATAACAGCCCAGCGCCGTACTCTGGCGCATTTAAGCACGCTAGAATATCCGCGTTGGCAGCCGCAAGCTCAGGCAGGCGCCGAATCACTTTGGGGTAATCTCGCTCCGCCATAAAGCTGCCCTTTTGGTAGCTGGGCGGGTCAATAATGATAATGTCATAGGGACCATTTTTCTTAATTCGACTCCACGACTTTAAGATATTAAGCCCCAAAAAATGCACATTGCGACAGTCCAGCTGGTTAGCTCGATGATTGTCTCGCCCCCAACTGAGTGCGGTTTTACTCATATCTACGTTGGTACACTGTTGCGCACCATGATGCATGGCCACCACTGAAAAAGCACAAGTATAGGCAAACAGATTTAAAACCTTTTTGCCCGCAGCACGCGCGGCGAGCCAATGGCGCGCTTCCGCCATATCCAAAAATAAACCAGTATTTTGCGCTTTAAAACGCAACTGATAACGTAAACCTTGATGAGTAACCCATTCAGAAGCAGGCACGGGCGCCTCCGTTAAGCTGTGAAAGGGTGTCCCTGAGTCAAAGCGGTATTGAACCCAAAACTGCTTATTCAGACTTTGGGCTTGTTTGGCAAGTTGCGTAAAAGAGGCTTCAAGAAAAGACCCTACAGGTTTATAAAGGGTGACCAAAACGGTGCGATTAAAACCGTCCACCGTGACATTCTCCAACCCTGTAAAACAGCCGCCGCGACCGTGGAAAAGCCGGCGCAAGGTAGGGTCATCAGAACTCAAGAAGTCACTGACTGCGGCAATCAAAGGCGAGGCATCACACTCCATCGCGGCTTAACCCCAGTGGATACCATACTTCATCTTCAAAACCACAAATCACCGATATAAACCCCTGCCATTGATGCTCGAGCTCCGCATCCCCGGTATCCATCCACAAAGGCCTCCCTGCCAATGTTTTTAACTTGGTTTTGGTGGCCAATACGCGTACACGATCTTTACCCAACTGTTTTAATAACTTAGCGGTAATTTGCTGGTTGCCACGGCCAAAAATATGCCCCTGGCCGCCGATGATGGTCACCACCACATACACGGGTCGGGTGGCGCGGAAAGCCATTTGCTCTAATTGTTCAGCGTTGACATCCGCCGCCGTCATAGCGCCACGGATGATGACGTCGACACCCATTAAAGTGGTGTCGATGCCCCACTCCTTAAAAACGGCATGGGTGGTTGAACCTGGGCCCGCAACAATCAGAGCATCCTCCGGCAAGTGAGTGCGAAGATGTTCGGCCATATCCAATATCACCCAATCCTCGACTTCCAAGCCACCTTGTTTCACATGCTGGACAAAAAGCGGGGCGTGTGGAGTGAGCATTTGGCCGAAATACCGGCTTTTAACTTGCCCCCTTGAAAGTGCGGCTTCATCGATATCCCTAACCTCGGAAGGCTGAATCCCCACCAAGGCCCCCTGAAGCATTTGTTCGATTAACTGTGCAGCACTTTGTGGCGTGATGGCATACACCGCCGATTGCATCTTAACACCCGCTGGCACCCCCAAAACCGCTTGCGATTGCGGCAGCACAGCACAAATATCTCGCGCGGTTCCATCGCCACCCACAAAAACCAGTAAGTCCACACCTTGACTAACCAAAGCCACGGCCGCTTGCTGGGTATCCAGGGCACTGGAGGGGGACTGCGCAACAAAATCCACACATCGGTGTCGCAATTGGCAAGACGCCAACAAGTCCGCGCCCATGGGCCCGTCAAGAGTCAGCCAGTCAATGTTCTGTGCTATATGAGGGATCAAGCTTTGTAAGAACAGTTGTGCGCGTCGCGGGGCCACTAAAGATAGATTGTTTAGCTCGGCCTGCTGCACAAGGTTATCGGACCCTTTATTGGCCAGCGGCCCACCCATACCCGCATAGGGGTTAACCACAAACCCGATTCGCATGGTCTGCAAAGGCATTAATCCGTAAAACCCACACTCAAGAGTTTGCGTTTGAGCTCGTGATTACGAGTGGAGACTTTAAAATGGCTGAACTCTCTGCGCTGAGGGTAACCGCGTCGAAGAGCGTCAAAGGCTGAAGCGGGGTCGCTCGCCGACTTTAATGAAGTACGCGTTTGAATATCGTCAAACCGAATACGATAGGACGCGAGAATGGCCCCCAATACATCGTGCGCTTGAATGCTACTAGGCTCACCAAACGCATCGTATAACACACTGCGTTTAATCGCGTCGATTTCAGAAGTTCCCATCCCTTCTTGCTCGGCTAAGGCTTCAAATACCATCACCGTACCGTTGACTCTACCTTCAAAACTGTACCCAGCAATATGAGGTGTGGCGAAAGCCACCAAATCCATTAATGCCAGGTTAATGCTGGGTTCGTTTTCCCAAACATCCAGCACCACGCGTAAATCCGCGCCCAAGCGCAAGTGCTCCAACAAGGCTTGATTATCAAGGGTACCACCACGACCGGCGTTAAGCACAATGGCGCCGGGTTTAATCAGAGGGAGGTTATCGTCATTAATGATGTGGTGCGTGGCGTGCGGTCCGGAGCGAGTGTAAGGCAAATGCATACAGATCACATCGCTTGCCAAGACTTGTCCTAAATCTGTCAGTGCGGCGTTGGATGCCTGGTTTAAAAACGGGTCATAAGCACAAGCATTCACACCCAAAGATTGCAATGCTCGCAGTAATCGCCCACCCACATTGCCACACCCTAAGATGCCAAACGTTTTACCAAAAGCGCTGTCATCTAAACTCGCAATAGCGCTTAACACGTATTGCACCACGCCGCCGGCGTTGCACCCCGGCGCACTGGCGGTAGTGATGCCTTGGGCGTTCAGGTAATTCATATCCAAATGGTCAGTGCCTATCGTACAGGTTCCCACGAACCGAACAGCACTACCCTGCAACAGAGCTTGGTTTACTCGGGTAACAGAGCGTACCAACAACACATCTGCATCACCCAATTGTGACGAGCTGACATGTCGGCCAGAAACCGTTTGCACTTCACCAAAGCGAGAAAAAAACTCACGCACATAAGGGATGTTTTCATCCGCGACAATTTTCATGGGTTTAACAATCACTCAACATTCAACGAAAACCCCATGGGTTTTACCGCTGCACGGACCACTTGAGGGTCCATGCGTTTAATTTTGACACTGTACCTACTATTCAGTTTAGCGCCAATGTGTATTTTCGTAAGCTTTTGATTTAACTTTACCCGCGATTGAGCCTCGCGAAGTTTAACCGACACGGCTTTTGCTCCGCGCCATGGTTCTGCAGCCACCGCATCCAATTGCTGATAAATGTTTTTAATGGAGCCAAAGGTTTGCAGCAAGCGCACAGCCGTTTTGGCGCCAATGCCCGGCACCCCAGGGATGTCGTCCACCGCATCTCCCACAAGCGCCAAATAATCGGGTAACTGCTCGGGGCGGACTCCCCACGACAAAGTGCTGCTAGCGTAATCCAAACATTTGCCATCGGGGTAATCCCACCATATATCGCCCGGCTTTAACAGCTGCTGTAAATCCTTATCACGACTCATAATACAGCAAACCTTTTGCGGTGCGCGAAAACGATGGGCCAAGGTGCCAATTAAATCATCTGCCTCATACCTTTCGGACTTGTACACCGACAACCCCATGGCGCTGCACAATTTTTGACAAGCGTTTAATTGATACCGAATAATCTCATCCGCAGGCGGCCTGGAACATTTGTATTGGGAGTCTAACGTGTTGCGAAAACAAGTCCCCAAGCTTTCGTCAAAGCACACAGCCATGTGCAACGGTTCGCGCTGTGTTAAAAAGCGCTTCAACCAGTGAGCAAACCCATACACCGCACCCATAGGCATTTCATCTTCGCTCACCCAGTGATCTGGCATGGAAAAGTAATAGCGAAAATAAACGATCGAGGCATCCAATAAGTACAAAGTACTTGCAGGCTTTAGGTGCTCGGTGCACGCATTCAATTCCACAGGGTCGGCACCCATTGTTTGTTCTCTTTAACCTTAACTTTAAACTTTAACCTTAAGGGCACCTCTAAAAATAGAAATTTTTTGTGAAAACCAGGAAGCACCGCCTGGACAACTGCATGGACGGAGCTTGCGCCGCTATCGCGAAATAAGTGCATTTTTAGACTTGCCTTTAATCTAAATGCACCACGTCAAACTGGCACGGAGACAAAGGCAGCACCGCACCATAAAATGACGCGAGGCTCTCGATAAAGGCCAATGCGCGAGGATTCGGCCCCTCGACACAAAGCGACTGCGCTTTTGCTGCGATCGCACATTTAAATGCCGGACTAGAACCCACGCCCAAACTCAAATTGTCAGCACTGACTCGAAAAGGCACCTTGGCGGCAACAGAAAACATCCACTCCAAGGCTTGAGGGTAAACCTCCACGCTCTCAAACTGGGCCTGCTGTGCGATGGTACGCCCATCCGGTGCATACCAATAACCATAGTCCTCTTGTAGTCGCCTTTGCGCACCAGCGACACACCAGTGCGCCACTTCATGCAGGGCACTTGCAAAGTAATCCGCGCGAAAAATAACGCGATGTTTAGGATTAATGGTCGATTGAGGCAGATAAACGGGCTCATTCGCACCGCCTTCCAACACAGTATTGAACTTTTGCTCGAAACAACGGTTAAAAAGTGTAATCAGGTCGCGAACGTGGTGCATTAACAGCTCTACTATTTCTCGCAATCGCTCAGGTCTGGGGCCCTAAGCCAACAATCCGTAAAAAATTGTCCGCAAAGGGGTTGAGATATTAGGCAAGTGCATATATGTTGTATGTGACAAGCGTAAAAACTTGGCAGCCCGCCCAAATACAGCCATTTGCGTGGTTTGTGTAGGGATATAGCTGCGAGGCGCCGTGCGCTTCTCATTCGGCTACCCCGCTCTTTGAGCAGACAAGCCCTTTCAAATAGGAGGTGTATTATGAAGACCTCAGACTCCGGTCACAAGTACGATAATGTGATCGATCTCTTCACCGGGCAATCCTTCGTTCCCGATCAGGATCTGCGCTTTATCCGCCTTTCACCAGAGCTCGACGGCCTAGAGATGCTTTACTCGAATGAGTCCAGCACCGACAAGCTGTTCAGCTTAAAAATTCTGGCGTGGGGCTTGCGAGCCAATGGTGAAGTTGTTGGTTTAGTCCCCTGGCTTAACGACATCATCCCTTGCACGGATATTAAAGACCCTTTGAACGGACAATGGGAGGGTTATTATGATCCAGGCATTGATGAGATCTTTTTCGAGCCCCCTATTCACAAAGTGGTAGAGCTAGAAACCGCAGCAGAGTATTACGACTACGTCTGCGAAAACCCACAGGATGTTGTGCAAGAGATCCCCGACCTTATTGGTACACATGCGGTATTGAGCGACCGTGAATTTAGCACGTTATTGCTGCAAGAAGTGGTGAGCTGGCGCCTGCATAATGACGGCACTATTTCTGGCATGTTGGTCGATGATGAAAAAATAGAAAGCACACCCGTACTGCCTGGAGACAGCTGTTTATACCCAGCACAGGCACACGCCAATTTCCGGTACTTTTTTCAACATCACATCGCCAACAAGATCAAATCGAAAGACCCTGAAGCGCTGGCCGCCATCAGCTTACTGGTGGAAGACGCCTCGAGTTGATGATCACTTGGGGGGCGATCAAAGATGTCTGGGATATTGATATGCCTTCCAGACATGCATGATATAAAAAGGCGCCTGAACTAAAAGTATCAGGCGCTTCGATGGAATACGTGTTTTAAATAGTATGCGCCTTAAATGGTTGGTGTTATACGTAGAATAGCCTTTCGCTACGGCGGCTAAATGGCCATTGGGTTCGCGCTTGATTTATGCAAGCCTGGTCATCGGGCCAACTCATGCTCAAACCCCTCGCACCGCAGACATAAACCGACTTCAAGGGAGTTTAGGTTTAACCCTTCGTTATCCATCCAACACAGCGAAATGATACCCGCCTAAGCTTGATCTCACTCCGATTTTTTTTGCACCCAGTAACGATACACACCGTCTTCCGCTTCGCAATGCAGCAGTGTATGGCCAAGAAATCGACAAAATTTAGGAATGTCACGCTCTGTGGAAGGGTCCGTCGCGGTCACTTCAATCACTTCCCCTGGGCACACCTCTCGAACCGACTTGTGCAATAACATCACAGGCTCCGGACACAGCAATCCCTGAGTATCCAACTGCTGAACAATTTGATTGTCTAATGGTCGCATAAAGTTGCAGACTCTGAATTTAATACCCGAGAGGGCCACTTATCAGAAAAAAGTATTGTATAGTGAAGGTGTTAAAATCCCAAACACCCAACATACCTTTCGCATAGATTAAACGTCATGATTCACGTACTCATCGAACGCTATATTGCCCAGGATATGCTGTCCACCTATGATCAATTGGCACGCAAAGCCATGCAACGCACCTATGTTGCGCCCGGCTTTGTGGCCGGCGAATCGTTTACCGACGCCCACGATCCACACCGACGATTTTTGCTCTGCAAATGGCGCTCACCACAGGATTGGCACCAATGGGCGCATAGCAACGAACGGTTAGAACTGGTGAGCAAAATCACCCCCATGCTGATGGAACCTGAACGCGTGGTGGTGATGCGAAATTAACATCCGGTAACACTCCACTCCATAGCCAAACCTTACAGAGTGTCGCATTGTACGACCAGCGTTGTGTCCACGCCTGCATACGATTAGCCGCAGATCCACCCCGCCACATGTGACGCTGCCAGATGAATGCAGTCATGTTGTGCGCGCCCACTCGCAACTAAGGGTACAAAATCGTGATTGGCTGAGTTTAACCACGTCACTTTCACTTTTCCCAAGGCATAACTGCTAACCTCTTCTGGACGACCAAAGGTGTCCCGAGTACCTTGCACGATTAACATGGGCTTGGCGAGGCTTGCCAAGTGCGCAACGCGGAGCTTTTTCGGTTGACCGGTGGGATGAAAGGGATACCCCAGTGCTACAACGCCGGAGGCCCAATGGGGCTCATGGCTCAACAGAAGGCTTGCGAGTCGCCCGCCCATAGATTTACCCGCCAACCAAAGCTCCAAAGCGGGGCTCGGCTTGGCCACCGCCAGCGCCTCTAAAAAGGCCTTGGTTTCGACCAGTAAAGCCTCTACCTTAGGGGGCGGACGCTTACGCCCGCCGAGGCGGCGCTCGGCCATATAACTGAATTCAAAACACACCACCTCAAACCCATGGTCCGCCAAAGCTTGTGCCATCGTTTTCACAAACACGCTATCCATACCCGCTCCCGCACCATGCATTAGGACCATACGAGCCTTGACTTGCGGGCTTGTGTAAACTTCAACGGGCCACGATCCTAACCACTGCACGAGTCATAATCCTGTTTAGGTACTAAGTTGACCGACTGTGAAGCGTCATCAAAAACGATCAGCACATCACCGCGCGCAACCTGCGGACGTAAAATGGAAACTTTTTGCTCCACCGACAACTCTTGCTCACCATAATCCGTTCCATCGCGCGTGACAAAATCCTCCATTAGGCAAGTAAGCGTCTCCGGCGTAAGGGTCTCGGGTGGGATGACCATACTGCAGTTCTCATGCTGAGCCAGGTGGCATCATAAAGCATTGCCAAGAGCGCGTGCAGCTGGAATCATGGCGAGCCTCGCCAACAGCTTAAAAAGGTCGAATATGGCTCAATATTATTTACTCTCCGTCATCAGTGACGACAAACCCGGCATTATTAAATCGATTGCCCAGGTCGTGGCAGACAGAGGTGGCAGCTGGCAAGAAAGCCGACTGGCGCAGCTGGATGGCCAGTTCGCGGGCATTATTAGAGTCAGTGTTGCACCTGAAAACGCCTCCGCACTAGAAGCAGAACTTTCAAACCTAGTAACACTGGGCATTCAAGTGCGTATGCAACCGCTGCAAGGCTCGCAGTCTGCGTCCACTCATCAGCACGCCCGTTTTACACTGGCAGGACCAGACCGTAATGGTATTGTTCGGGAGTTGGCTCACGCCTTTGCACAACACAACATTAACGTCCAGGAGCTAACCACCTGTTGCTCAAGCATGCCTTACAGTGGTGACCCTCTATTTGAAGCCTCCGGACAAGTGGAAATTCCCGTCGGGCAGGATTTGGACCCGATTCGAGAGAAACTCGACGTCATCGCCGACGACTTGGCGCTGGATATTCAATTAGACGCCCTGGCCTAATCCACCGCCATCAATTTTGGCAAGCCAGAGAGGGTGTCAATCACATAGTCTGGGGAAAAGCCCACAAGATCTCGCGCTTGGAATTTTCCGGTCTTCACCTGCATACCTCGCAAGCCTGCGGCCTGGGCCGCAGCCACATCCGAGCGTGCATCGTCCCCAACCATACACACCTCTGACGGCGGTAAGCCCATGATCTCACAGGCCTTATGAAAGAAAATGGCTGAGGGTTTTCCCATCACCACAGGATCAATATCGACCGCAAAGGACAAGGCCTGCACAATAGGCCCCACGTCTAACTGGAGCCCATTGGCGCCCCTAAAATAACGCGTCATGCCAAGCGCCACCAACTCGCATTGCGGATACTCCATCAGTAATCGAAAAGCTTCGTTCATACGTGCAAAGCTCCAATCGCTGCCCATATCCCCCACCAATAGGGCATCGGGCGCCACAAGGGATTCGGAGTCCCAAAGGGCTAGAGGCGCCAAATCTTCAAGGGTAGGCGTCACCACAAACGGCACAACGGTTTTAGCGCCCTGCGTCTTTAGGTAGCTAACGGCAGCGCCCATGGGCGTGAGAATTTGTGAAGTACTGGCTTTAAATCCCATATGGCCAAGCTTATTGACGATGGCAGACTTTGGGCTCGAGGTGGTGTTGGTGACAAACAAATGGGGGATGCCTGATTTCACCAACCAATCCAAGGTGCTGATGGCCCCCGGTATGGGGCTGGCATTTTGATAGACCACACCATCCAGATCTACTAGTACGCCTTTAAACATGCACTGTCCTCCCGCTACCGTTCTCGAAGCCTCACCGTTTAAGCATACACCTCAACTAACGGGGTTCAAGGGGCGCTTCGCTTAATCTGACGCAGCTGAAAGCTTCAATGCAAGCCCCCAGACTGGAGGCAGGCTCACCCCTTTATTCAAGAAGTTCGGGCACTGCGGGCTCGGAGTGGGAAGGGCTCAACGCGTCTGCCTGCCGGGAGACACTCTGCCTGGCGTATTCCCATGCCACTTCTACTGCCTGATCCAACAAAAAAAAGTGATCTACAAGGTAGGGCGCCGCAAGCGCGTCGATCACCGCTCGGCGGCGTACTTCTTGTGAATGGTTCAGTGCAAAGGGTGCCTCAGTGAGAAACAACTTGTACAAGCTCACCACACAGTGCGGCCCAAACCGGTTGACGGTAACCGCAGCCTGAAAGGCCGATTCGCCGAGTTCTGCGTAGACAAACAGGGCTTTGTTCGGCAATACGTTAAACAGTCCCCGACCGGAGATACGCTCGATTTCGCATTCAGCCCCCTCCACACCTAACCCCAAAAAGTATTCCCGCGTATTGAGCAAGAGCTGTTTTTGGTGCCCCGGAGACAACATTGCATTGAATTCCGTATGGCTTTTGTCGCCATACAGTTGGCTGGCTACGAGTTCCATATGACGTCCTATCTAAAAAGCAACGGTGGTACCGAATTCTAGTTTGAAATACCATGCCATATCTGTCATCTGAAGCGAACCCCGTTTATGCCAACGCTTGACCTTACCGTACGCTACTTTCACTTTTTGGCCATTTTTGTCATGTTCGCCTTGCTGACCTGCGAACATCTATTATTAAAAAATCGTGTAGAACAACGTTGGATAAGGTCCTTAAGCATCATTGATGCAGCTTATGGTATCAGTGCGCTCGTCGCTCTGCTATGTGGCATAGGACTGTGGTGGTGGGTGGGTAAACCCGCCGGGTTTTATTCAGGCAACTGGGCCTTTCACTTAAAAATCACCTTATTTGGCATTGCAGCGGTACTGTCCCTTTTGCCCACGCTGTTCATTCTCAAAGCGCGCAAGCGCCGCATCGATGTGGAGGTTCCAGCGTATGTTGTCTGGTGTATTAGAGCTGAACTGCTCCTTCTATGTTGTATACCAGCCTTGGCGGTGATGATGGCCAACGGCTACGGCTATGTGCGCTAACAAACTACTGGAGCGCTTCTTGTATACAAGCATTGGGCACCGCCAATGACACGGTATTATTACTAAAGTCGCGATCATCTAACACACGCCAAAGCCCCACACGCAAACGATTGGCCGAAGGAAACGGAATTGGACCTCGCCACACCAAGGACGCCCCCTTTACCGTACCAAACGTTTTGGCCACGTCCAATTCAGACAGCGAAATATCTGGCGCTCTCGTTTGATCATCTAGGTTTTGTCGCATCAAGTAGGCGCCGCTTTCCACCTCCCACGAGGCTTTGCTGAGCGGTATTGAGCTGAGGTTTTTCAGCGTAATGACCAACTCACACCGATTACGATCAATGGCCGCATCCGCCACAGCCACATCCGGCTGTTCATCAACAATTGCATCCCCTGGAATAAAACCCTTGCCCGGCTGACAGTCCATGGGGGCTTGCCAATAATTGTTACCAGCGCCATAGTCACCAAACTCCTCTGCGTAGTGCAACGATACCGACAGTGCCGGTGGAATATTGGCGTATACCTTCTTGGATACAACGATCAGCTCACCACCCAAGGGCTGTAACGCCCGCAGCTTGTCTAATGCACGTAAAGACCTTAAACGTTCCTTTTGTTCTCCCTTTTCAAGTATGAGGTAGGCGGGCGTCACTGTGGCGTAAAAAGAGTCGGGTAAATCATGGCCAACATTTTGAAGTTGAATTTGAATATGACAGCTCGGCAACATTTGTGCCTGAGTAATGGCGAGGTCCAAATCCTCGTGTGCGACTACCCAACACGGCATAAGCGTTATGAGCCCACAAAGCACTCGGCTCAGTCCTTTAATCATATTCATACCGCCAAGTAATACGAAGCGATCGAGGCGTAAGGGGATGGAAGTGTCGATCCTCAACCGGTGACGACTCCGTCGCTTGCTGCGAAGCGTAAACATAGGTCATATTATTGCCTCGATGATCGAACAGGTTATCAATGTCAAACAAAAGGGAAACCCCTTTTTTTAAATAAGCGCGAGCAGAAACACCCCAAACATGGGTGGAATCCGTGCGCGATTGATCCTCTAGGCGATAAGCACCAATCAATTGCCCGTTGATGGTCGCTTGCCAAGTGCTGCCCCACCATTTGGAGACCAACAGCTGTAGCTGGTGTTCGAGCACGCCAGTTAAGGCCGTCGCTTTACCCTCTGTATCCCAATAGGCACGTGTGCTAGCACCCACAAGCGAGGCAAACCAGGTATCGGCTTGATAATGCAGCTGGCCCTCCATACCGTAGCGAACACTGGCAAACCCGGTATCCTCGGTTGTCCCTTCATCGCCCAAAAATTCCGTTTGTGAGGCCAGAGTCATTTGCCAAAGGGCCAGAGAAACCGACCATGCCTCGGATGGCGCGTGCCAGTATCCGCCCACCTCTACCCCATCCACCGGCACCACCGGAGTGGCCGGGGTCTGCGCTGCCCCATCTCTCGGGCTCACGGTAGCCAGTACACCCCGGGCGTCATTACTGTGGTAACCCCGCCCTACATAACCATGTAGTCGCCAATTGGGTGTCCACTGCCAGAGGGTTCGCACCCCGCCCGTAAAAATGTGATCGGAAAGGCGCCCTTCATTCTGGGTTAATGTATCCGGCTGGAGTGCCGCTATCGGTTTAAGGTCAAAACTGTGATGATTCCAGCGAATACTGGCCACGCTGCTGAGACCGGTTTTCCACTCATAGGTCCCTTGCCAATAGGCGGCAAGCTGGCCTAATGAAACTTGGTCCTGACGCAGGATTTCATCCTTTTGCCTTAATTCAGACGAGTAAAGGCCCACCGGGTCAACCTCGTCCAGCCGCCATTGCAAACCCAGGGTTGAGCTGGCTTTACCTCCTATCCCTTTGATTTCTCGCGTATTGACCAGGTCTCCGCCCACAACGGTGCGCGCCTCTTGTTGCCAAAATTGGTCTCCTTGCGGCTGGGTAAAATAAGTAAAGTTGGACCATAAATCCAGGCGATACCTCAAGGCATAGGCATTTAACCACCAAGCCGAATACCGGTTGTGCCAGCGCTTTTGCACACTCAAACTGTAGCGCTCTGTTTCTCCGCCGGAGCTTGAATCCAGGGTTTCGTATCGAGACAGAGCGCCTTCTTGCACTGCCCGCTCGGGAATGGGGTCCGCCGCATGCCAGCGGTTACGATACCCCATTAGGCTAATGTCCAACCCCTCTTGCACACCGCCACTGGCATACTTGAGCCAAAGGTTGGTTTTACGTACACCCTCGTCCACATTGACCCACGGCCCATCGTAAGCTTGCACCTCGGTGCCCAGCAGCCATTGCCCCATACCCGCCTCCCATTGGTTGGCTGACATCAGTCGCTGATACCCCCAACTGCCACCACTGACACTGAGTATTTGGCTGGGCAAAAAACGTGCGGTGTGAATCAGGGCTTCACCCGTACTGGCAAAATCTCCCGCATCGCCATAGTAAGGACCCTTGCGGTAGTGCAGAGCCTCGATCAGCTCGGGAATCAAAAAGTTTAAATCGGTGTAACCTTGACCGTGCGCATGACTGGGCAAATTGACCGGCACAAAATCCACACGCGTGGAAAAATCCGTGCCGTGATCCAAATTAAACCCCCGTAAGAAGTACTGACTGCCTTTCCCAGAACCGCTGTGCTCCAAAGCCACCATGCCCGGCACCCACCCCAAAAGATCACCGCTGTCTTCCATTGCGATTAACGCCAGTTCGTCTTGCGTGATCACGCCTTCTTCAGTGTGCATACGCGACCCAAGGGGTTTTGATTTTTGGCCCACAACCGTCACTTCCTCCAGTAAACCCACATGTGCTTGGCTGGGGGCAACAACGCCCATACCAAGCACAAATAGGCTTAGGACCAGTTTTGAAGAGGTTTTCTTGAAATAACTCATGGGAAGGTCTTTGCGAGAAAGTCTGACAAACCCAGGCTAGCGGACCGCCACGGGGGTTGTCAAAAAAATCGCCTAACGTGCTGTGGACGAGTCAAACCTTTGTGCGGGTTCTTCTTGGAATGCTAGGGAACCTATGATCAAGTTCCAATGGCTTCTCGGCTTGGGCTTCCTGCGTCGCTCTACCGCCTACATCCGTGCAGTCGTACGCCCTTTCCTTAACGTCAGAGGTCAAAGTGCAGCCGGCAAGGCATTTTTCGCAGTGAATGGCCGTAGTCCTTAACAAGGAAAGTAACACTATCAGATGGGCTTTGAAGCCGCGCCCTTCGCGGCTTACAGAGCTTCCCGCATCTTCGTTAGTGATTTTCGTCAGACCACCAGTATGGTTTGACCGCCATAAATGGCGTTTTTGCAGAGGCAAAAAACAGTCAAATCACTACCTTGATCTCGAAAAGCTCTGAAAACCAGAAGCTATCGGGACTTAATCAGAGGTTTCCTAGGGACAATTACCGGGTTCAGCACCCGTATGCCAAACGTTGAGTACATCCACATTAGCCAAACCTTCACTGGTTGTCGCGGCCAATCTCACCACATTATTGCCAGCGGTTAGCGGCAATTGCAGCACCTCTGTACGCCAATTGCTCCAAGCACCGGTACTATTGAAGTTTACCACTCCGGCTGGCCCATTATTGACCGTTACCGCTCCGGGGCGATTCGAAGTGCTCGCATAGCGCAAGCTGACGGTATACGTCTCACTAGTGGGCACATTCACAGCCCAGCTCAATGCTGCGCCCACAGCGTTATCACTGTTCAAAAACCCGGTACCACTAAAACCTCCGTGGTTGTTTTCAGAGGCCAACCCAGAGCACTCTCCAGCACTTTGCTCTTGTATTGCTAAAATCGGTTCAGAGGGTTCGCTCACGGCATCCCCAGCAACATGAATATTGGGCTTAGGAAAGTTGCTGGCATCCGCACCGATATACAAACTGGGATGCGGTGGCTGATTGTACGCCGTGTTTTGCCAAGCCACAGCCACGCGGTATTGAGGGTCGTGCATCAGCGTGTGAATGCGGTGAGTGGTAGGAATCGTCGTAGTAAAAATAAGCAGCTGACGATTATTGTTATGCCGCCAAATCACCTCTTCACGCCAGTCCCCAAAAATATCAGCCGATAGTGAAGGCGTTTTTTTATTCACGTCATTGGACGCAGCACCAAAGTCATAAGCGGTGAGCAGTCGCTCGGCTTTATTGGCCCCGGCATTCCATTTATCGATGGTGGTATTGTCTAGAATCTCGCGGGATAAGTCGCCATCCCACCAAACCATAAAGTTCATTTGAGACGGTTTGGAGACCTGGCTTTGCCCATTCGCCATCAACAAGTTACCACGCGACCCCCACATCTCCCAGCCGGGAACATTGGGGTCAATATCACCAGTCACACCGCGCCCCACATCTCCAGAGCTAGGGGCAGTGCTATATAGTATTTGCCCGGTACGCGCATCGTGCACCTCAACGCCGTGGCTGCCATAACAACCTTGCGATTCGTGCACCATAAAGACTTCCAAGCCAGGGCGATTCGGGATGATATCGGCCACATGCAATGCGTCGCCATGACACAGGCCGGTGGAGTACAGCCCCTGACCATTGTCGTCAATGGTCGCGGCACCATAAATAATCTCATCGCGTCCATCACCATCCACATCAGCCACACTCAAGCTGTGCGCGCCCTGCTCCAGATAGGCCGTATTTTTATTGGCGGCAGAATCCGCATGGAACTGCCAGCGCACGGACATTTGCCCGCCGCTAAAATCCACGGCTGTAATTTTGGTTTGGGACCGGGTATAGCCCTTGCTAGTTTGTGGGCCGTAGTAGCCCCGAGCAGTAATCAGGCTGGGGTTGGTGCCATCCAGGTAGGCCACGCCGGCCAAATAACGCTCCGAACGCCCGCCGTAGCCATCACCCCAATCTTCGGTAGCACCACGTGTTTCAGGGTAATCAATGGTGTGCATATTGGCGCCAGTCTCACCATTGAACATGGTGAGAAATTCAGCCCCAGAATGTATAAAACCACTGCCATCACGATAATCGGCGCCGCCATTGCCAATCATATTGCCAAGACCATCAATGGTGCCATCACTGGTGCGCGCGGCCACTTCGGCTTTGCCGTCACCATCAAAATCAAACACCATGAAGTGCAAATAATGCTGTCCTGACCGAATATTGCGCCCAAAATTGATGCGCCAAAGGTGCTCGCCATTCAACTCATAAGCATCCAGATACGTCGGCCCAGTAAAACCACTTTGTGAGTTATCTTTGGCATTGGAAGGCTTCCACTTCACCACCACCTCATATTGACCGTCGCCGTCCAGGTCTGCCACGGAGGCATCGTCGGGAGAATAGTCATAACCCACGCCGTCCTCACTGGTACCGCCGCTTGGGCGATTGAGGTCGACGGTTAATATTTGGCTTGGCCAAACTTGCACTTGGGTGTCTGAGTCTTGCTCACCACGTTGGGTGACCGGCCGCACCTCGTAGGTTGCGCCGTCAAAACCATCAGAGTCCATAAAATTGGTAGCACCCGTAATGGGTGTGCCATTGATCAGGCTGCCATTACGATAGAGATTAAACCCGATACCGTCTTCATCTGTACCAAACAGTCGCCAAGCTAAAAACACGCCGGTGTCCACTTTGACCGCCACCAACCCGCGATCCAGCGCTTCCATTCGCTTGCCCGTTAATTCTCGAATAACCGGTGTCACGTGGTGTCCGGATGAGCTGGAGCTGGAACTGGAGCTAGAAGACGTACTAGAGGCGCTAGAGCTGGATGAACTCGAACTGGAGGACGAAGAAGAGGTACTTGAACTGGAAGACGAAGAGTTACTCGAACCGCCCGGAGGCGTTTCGCCGCCACAGCTCAACAAAACGCTGGCCATCAACGGCGCTAAAAACAGAGACTTTCTCATAGTGGGCTCTTATCATAATCACTAAACCGTGGGGCCGCGGCCCCACCCGCTGAAAGGCTGATCCGCGGCCCGTCTACTTTAGAGAAGTTGCCTTACCTCCGGCGTGACCCAAAGCTCAAATCCCGCAACTGCCAAGAATCGACCACCCAACGGCGTGCCACGGTGTGACAAAAGACCGGAAGACCTTGCACGACACCGAACGGCCAACCTGTGCTGTTAGGCCGGACGGCCTGTTACTTGTGTGTGAAGTGTACTTGAGATTGCAGCGGAATTTGAGGGGTTCCGGTTTCAAACTGCCCGATTTAGAGTCGCGGGGGCAAAACCGCGCCACCCACTCCAGGCAGCGCCTTATTACCACTCACAGAACCTACGGGGCTTCACTTCTTGGCAACAAAGGCCAAGCCCCAACCATCTTCCGCCAGGCGTGAGATCTTAAGGTTCATTTTTTCTATCCCAGACTCAGAATTGGCCAAGTGCACTTCCACCTCGTCGTCTATACGGATGTCCACCAGATTTTCATCCGGAATATCTTGCTCTGGGCCCACGAACATGCCACCGGCACTGATGTCACGCGTCAGTGCTTCAATGTGTCCGACTTTGGTATGCTTTAACAACACTGGGCACTGAATGGTTGTACGACCATGCTTACGAAACATTGATAAACCCCTCATATCTAGCGCAACCTTAACTGCGCTGTCGCAACTGTGATAAAACCTCATTGTTCAACGATGCCACAGGCAAGCGCGTTGCCTAAACACAGGCATTGCTCTCGCCTAAAATGGCAATATTTTTTATTTTTATGGAATGGATGTGGCACCCGTACGTCATCGGCTGCTACACAGACAAAGCGTCACTCCCACGTAAAGGACGTTATACAAAAAGACTGCAAAAAGATTTGCCTGACGAAGAAACGACGGTAAAAAGGTGATCTTCGACAAAAGGTTTTTCGAAAATCGACTTTACGATATCGCACTCAGGCAACGTGGGAAAGACCGTACGATTGTACTCTTGCAGGAAAAACGCATCAAGCAACAAGCCCCACCTTTACCCTCAATTGTTAAACACCTGTATGACAACTGGGCGCAGGCCATGATCCTGCGCCACGGGCAACCATGAATGGGTTAACCTTCTACTTCAACCGCATCCACTTTCTGGAACCCACGAGGCAACTTGTGGCCGCGGCGGCCGCGCTCTCCTATGTAATGTTCCACGTCTTTGAGCTTGAATTGAATGTGTCGCTTACCCGCGATAATTTTTATACTTTGGTTTGGGTTTAGCACAGCCACAGCCACGGTGTATTCCTCGCGAGCTTGCAGCTTAGCACTGCTAATTCCGATGATTTTGTTACCTTTACCCCGCGCCAAGATGGGCAACTCTTTTACAGGAAACACCAACATTCTGCCATCGTTGGCAATGGCCACCAATTGACTCTGCTCGATATCCTGAATCAGACACGGCGGTAAGACTCTCGCTCCCTTAGGCAAACTGAGCAACGCCTTACCCGCACGGTTTTTGGTATGACAATCCGCTAACTGGGTAATAAACCCATAGCCCGCATCGGACGCAATCAATACATGCTGTTTTTCTTCCCCCATCAGAAGCCCAGAAAATTGTGCCCCACTTGGAGGGTTTAGCCGGCTGGATAGGGGCTCACCCTGCCCCCTGGCCGAGGGCAAGGTGTGCGCCATTACCGCATAACTACGGCCAGTGGAATCCAAGATGGTGACCGGTTGATTACTTTTACCGCACACAGCCAAATGAAATTGATCGCCCGCTTTATAGCTAAGGCTAGTCGGGTCAATATCATGGCCTTTGGCCGACCGAATCCAGCCCTTTTCCGACAATACCACGGTCACCGGGTCCGAAGTGATGAGCTCCGCTTCACTGAACGCCTGAGCCACCTCTCGCGCCACCAAAGGGCTTCGGCGATCATCCCCGTACTCGTCGGCAACCGCCTGCATTTCTTTGCGAACCAAGGTTCTCAGTTTTCGCGGCGAACCCAAAATACCTTCCAGGCTTTGTTTCTCTTGAATGAGGGTTTCTTGCTCACCCCGGATCTTCATTTCTTCCAGCCGCGCCAATTGCCGCAAGCGCGTATCTAAAATGTAGTTGGCTTGGTCTTCAGACAACTCGAAGCGGCGCATCAGCTCCGCCTTGGGGTGCTCTTCTGTACGAATGATGTGAATCACTTCATCCAAATTCAAAAAGGCAATCAATAGGCCATCTAATAAATGAAGCCTTCTGTCCACCCAATCCAAGCGATGCTGCAAGCGGCGGCGAACGGTTTCTAAACGGAAGGCTAGCCATTCATCCAGAATCTCTCGCAAGCCTTTGACTCCGGGGCGGCCATCGTTACCAATCATATTCATATTGATTCGATAGTTACGCTCAAGCTCCGTGGTGGCAAATAAATGGTTCATAACGGCTTCTATGTCCACGCGGTTAGAGCGCGGCACAATCACCAAACGGGTGGGGTTTTCGTGGTCGGACTCGTCACGTAAATCGGCCACCATCGGTAACTTTTTGGCCTGCATTTGGGCGGCAATTTGCTCCATAATTTTCGCACCGCTGGCCTGATGCGGAAGCGCGGTTACAACAATGTCGCCGTCCTCCTTCACCCAGGTAGCCCGCATCTTTAAACTGCCTTTGCCCGTCTCATACATGCGCTGAATATCGGCTCTAGGCGTGATGATCTCTGCATCAGTGGGCATATCGGGGCCCAAAACATACTCACACAGTTCGGCACTGCTGGCTTTTGGGTTTTCCAGCAGGTGAATGGTTGCGGCTACCACCTCCCGTAAATTATGTGGCGGAATATCGGTAGCCATACCCACGGCAATTCCGGTAGTACCGTTGAGCATCACTGTGGGAACTCGGGCCGGGAGCACTTCAGGCTCATCCAAGGTGCCATCAAAGTTCGGTTGCCAATCCACGGTTCCCTGCCCCAACTCTGCCAGCAAGACGTCAGAAAAGGCAGTCAACTTCGCTTCGGTGTAGCGCATGGCCGCAAACGATTTGGGGTCATCTTGCGAGCCCCAGTTACCCTGCCCATCGATCAGCGGGTATCGAAAAGAAAAGGATTGTGCCATTAACACCATGGCTTCATAGGCTGCGGAGTCGCCGTGCGGGTGAAATTTACCAATCACATCACCCACGGTACGTGCTGATTTTTTGTACTTCGCACCGGCCTTGAGCCCCAGTTCACTCATGGCATACACAATACGGCGCTGAACGGGCTTTAAACCATCTCCCACATGGGGCAGTGCGCGATCGAGTATCACGTACATGGAGTAGTCCAAGTACGCCTTTTCGGTGAACTCAGCCAGCGGCATGGATTCGTCCGCAGGGGACATTAACAAATCACTCATAAATAGGGATCTTTATCGATAGTCTGAATGGGGTCTATCACAACACAAACCTGGTAACGGCTATAGTGCCAAGGTTGCATGAGATGGGCCGGCCTTGTCGAGGTCAACGCTCGGACCGCACACGATGATACGCTCCGGGCTTAAACCTTCATTCATCAGAAGCCGGCTAAGTTGTTGCCCACGACGGGCGGTTAAACCCAACAAAAACTGCTTTTCGGCTTCTGTCAGTGTTTGGTTTTTTCGGTCGGGGTTGCCGTTGTGGTAAAGCTTTGCCCATTCGTCTCGTGTGGCAATAGGGCATACCAACAGCTCTTTTCCGGGAGAGGCTTTCACTGTTTTCACTATATTAGGAATGCGCGCCAAGTCCAGCTCTGCCGGCTCAACACTGTTAGTGGCAAAGTAGACCGGGGGCAAGGTTTCTAGCGCCACGGGCCTTTCGGCCAGCGTAGGCGTCTCACTGGCTTGGGTTTTGGCTTGGCGCACCAAGGTATTGTTCACCGCGCGCCCCAATGCCGCCACTGGGTTGGAACCAGGCTCAGTCAGCAAACCGATGGGCAGCTCAAACTCGACACTGTTATTGTGATCGGCCAATTTGCGAATGGCGACCCCCATAGGCGCATTCTGGGCCTCTGTGGCAAACCCCGTCAGGCGCCAGGTACTCTGGCCACCCGCACGACCATCGGTAACGCCAACGTTAAATGACACATCCGCCACCCCCGCCTTCACGCGCTGCTGAAAAATATCGTGGGAATACCCACTTAAGTTGCCAAAATCCACACCATGCGCAAAGCCACTCACATCAAACAGCGGGGCACCTGCGAAAAATTGCGCGCGACTGTCCAACTTTAACGCGCCTATATCGCCAATTTTAGCATCAAGGGTAATGTGAGAACGCTCAGTTTGATTGCTGTCGATATGATCAACATTCAGTCGGACTTGCGAGAGCTGTTCAATGGCAGGCGGTGACACCGTTTCATCACGCCACGTCAGCTTACCCCCTTGTAAAGTTAGGTCTTGTACCTGAAGCGACACACCAGTGGGTTTTGAAAAGTCCAAACGATCCCACAGGCCGTAAATATGTGGGAACCAAGATTTAAATCGTTGTAGCCAAAGATTAGAGGCGCCCTTTTGCTTCTGAAACGACTGGCGCAAACTGATGACTTTAACGCCGTTTAAACTGATACCTTTGTCGTCGCCGTACTTGAGTGACAGGCTGTCCATGCTAAGTTCACCCAGTTGCGCTTGATAGGGTGTCAACTCTTTACCGGCCAGATCAGATTGGTTTTCAACCAGTTGAAAATTCCGAACTTGAACACCTCTCAAGGCAGTTGAAGATTCGGTATAATGTGCGCCCTGAACGCGCAAAGATTCCAAAAACAGTACCGAGGCGGCATTAGAGCGATCCTGAAGAAACGCTTTATTGAGCACTAATGGTCCATCGTGTTCCAGTGACCACTCGGTGGCGGTAAGATTCCAGTTCAGCTCACTCACCAGCAACTCTTCTAAGCGGAAACACTGCTGTCGATCTGCCGTACAAACATCTGAATTGGCCACCTCTAAATGCTTCACGCGCCAGTTTAGGGCTTTACCCTTGGCGACCCATTGGTTCATGGGCAAGCCTGCCAACATCCACTGTCCAGAGGACTGATCCGCAGTAAAGTGAATATTGTCGATCGCAATTTTATCGAATATCCATTCACCACCGAACAACCGAGGGATATCCAAATCCAATTCCATGGCAAAAACGCCCGCTTGATTTTGGCCATTGAGGTCAATACTGGCGCTGCCCAACGTAACACTGCCGTGAAAATAATCGAAACTCACCTGCTTGATAACGGGCTCGAAACCCCGCGCCTCAAACCAATTTTTGATGGCCCATTTACCCGCCAGCGGCGCGCCCAGTAGCACAAAAGCCACTAACGCCAGAATGACGGCCAAAACTTTGATCAAACGCATTCGCGAAACCCCATATAAGATGAATCAGGCTGCACGGGACGTATGCTCAGAGCCCAAAAGCGTGTCCGGCATCGCCTCGATTATTGTGTCGGCGCTAAGTGTAACTCAAAAGCCCGCTCAAGTATCGAGCCCGAAAAGGTAACCATTAACGCCTAAAACCACCCAGTGCGTCTGTAATATCGCCTTGCTCAGTGACCCGCACGCGCCCCATGAACCCGCCAACATCGAGATCTGCTGTAAGCTCGTAGGCAAGCTTTGGTGATGTTTCAGCCAAAAGGTTGTTAACAAACCGCAAGGCATTCAACAAGTTGGCACTGGCAGTCACTGTCACCACGGCTTCTTGGTAAGCGCCTATCTCGGGAAAATCGCTGCCCAGGCCGTCAATTAACTCGTAGCCATTCAAAGCAATGCTATAGCGCATCCCTCGAATATTAAGCGCCTTCGCATTGGGGTTGGCAATACTCAAGCCCACCTCAAAGTGTTGCTGCAGCCCTTGTGAATCCTGCATTACAATGGAATTGACCTTTACCTCTGGAGGTACCATAGATAGATTCAGGCTACTACACGCGCTCACTAAGCAAAGTACACTTAAGTAAAGAACGCTCCACCCCAGCCTTTGACAAACTCGCAACCCATCCTTACTTGCCCGTGCGGGGCCGCCTTTGCACATACGATCATCCTCATGGTTTAAAAGTTGTTATCTTCCAGCAGTATTCGGGCTTCGCCACCCTGTCGGGCGCCACATGACTCGGTTCACTTCTCGCGAGGCCCGATAGTGCTTGTGGTAATCTATCAGCTCCAAGTGGACGCCAAAACTCGTTCGATGGCAAGCGTTGCAAACTGTTGTTTTACGCAACAGGCTCGCATTTGAGCACACATCGGCACTAAATGTGCTTCCCAAGCAATGCGAATTCGGCAATGGTAGGTCAACCAAACGATTGAAGCGACAATCGAAACCAATAGTTTGCACCAATAAGAGGCGTCAGTATCAAGAGCCCATACCGGTGCCCCATTATGAAACAGGGCTAGACAATGGAAAAGGACAACAACAAAACTTTGATATTCACCGATTTGGATGGGACTTTACTGGACCATGACACCTACGACTGGGCTCCCGCCCAAGAAGCTTTGTCGCTGGCCAAGTCACAAAATATTCCGATTATCATGTGTACGAGTAAGACACTATCGGAGTGTATCCACCTGCAAAAGACTTTGCATATTGAGGGGCCGGTGGTTTTCGAAAACGGTGCCGGTGCCGCTTTACCGAAAGCACAATTTGACCGACCCAGTAATTTGCAACTTGAGCTCAGCCATCATTGGGTGTCTGGTTTTTGCTCAAACTACGCCACCATTCGCGAAAAGCTCATGCAAATCAAACGCTCTGGCCGCTATGTTTTTAAGGGCTTTGGCGACATGACTGACAAAGAAATCGCCGGGCTAACAGACCTGCCTCTGGAGCGCGCAGCACAAGCTAAAAAACGATTATTTACCGAACCGCTATCGTGGATGGATTCCGCCAAGAACTTTAATGCCTTTCATAAAGACATTCGAGAAGCTGGCCTCAGCCTGACACGTGGAGGACGATTTGTACACGTGTTGGAGGAATGCGACAAGGGCAAAACCATGGCCTGGATGACCAAACGGTATTTTCCTGTTGATACTCATCTGGTGCGCACTATTGCACTGGGGGATAGCCCCAACGACATACCCATGTTAACAGCAGCCTCGGTGGCTGTGATCGTAAAAAACCCCCATCGCCCCACAATGGACTACCCCTATGTCCCCAAACAAACGGTAGTACGTACACAAGAGCCTGGACCTAAAGGCTGGAACGCTGCCATCTTATCGCTACTGTCTAAGGAGCTTATTCATGGGTGATTTTCACCAAAATGGCGTCATCACAACATTACACAATTTGTCTCGACGCCCTCTTGAAGAGCTAGAAATCGAACTGATTCGGTTTAATCGTACACGTCCGCTGGGCTTATTGCTGCCTTGCCTCTATTCGGAACTGGAAGGCCCCGCCATGCAACCCATCGTGGAGGAGCTATCCAAAGTCCCTTACCTCAGTCAAATTGTGATTGGCCTGGACCGCGCCTCTGAGAAAGAATACCGGCATGCATTGAAGTTCTTTGGTCAACTGCCACAAAATTGTAAAGTCTTATGGAACGACGGCCCACGTCTGCAAGCCATACACGCACAACTGCAAGGTGAAGGCTTACCGGTAGGAGACCCCGGCAAGGGGCGAAACGTGTGGTTTTGTTTGGGGTATATGTTGGCCTCTGGTAGCACCAGTTCGGTGGCACTCCACGACTGTGACATCGTCACTTACCATCGCGAATTATTGGCGCGCCTGATTTACCCCGTTGCCAACCCCAATTTTCACTACACGTTCTGCAAAGGTTATTATTCACGCATTGCCAACGGCAAAATCAATGGCCGTGTCAGCCGCCTACTGGTCACACCGCTACTGCGTGCACTCACCAAAATTTTTGGCCCTCAAGAATACTTGGAATATTTAGACAGTTTTCGCTACCCGCTAGCGGGTGAGTTTTCTTTGCGTACGGATTCCATCTCCGACATCCGCATTCCCAGCGATTGGGGTTTAGAGATTGGAGTGCTATCAGAAATGAAGCGCAACTATTCCACCAACCGCATCTGCCAGGTGGATATCGCAGACATCTACGATCACAAACACCAAAAGCTCAGCGCCGAAGATGATCAAGGTGGCCTATCTAAAATGTCCATCGACATCAGCAAAGCCATCTTTAGAAAACTGGCCACTAACGGTGTTGTCTTTAGTACGGAAACTTTTCGCTCAATCAAAGCCACGTATTTTCGAATTGCGCTGGATTTAATTGAGACCTACAACAATGACGCGGTTATGAATGGTTTAACACTGGACATTCACAGTGAAGAGCAAGCCGTAGAACTGTTTGCAGGTAATATCTTAAAAGCGGGTATGCACTTTTTAGAAAACCCCATGGAACAACCCTTTATTCCAAGCTGGAACCGAGTGTTTAGCGCACTCCCCGGCATAATGCCTGAATTTATTAACGCCGTTGAAGAGGATATTCAGGAATTTACTGTATGAACAACAATGCGCCACTAACGCCTCGAGAGATGATCACTCAACGCTTAAAAAATCACCTAAGCGTGGTATACCCAGACCTGGACGTGGACCCAATTGTTGAAGAAACCATCCGCATGATGCGGTTCGACACCTATATTGCCAACCCAGAGCCTCACCATAACCCGTGGACCCAACAAGATGCCATCGTAATTACCTACAGTGACAGCATCAAGACACCCGGCGAACCACCCTTGCGCACCTTGCGTGATTTCATGCGCCAAGAATTAAGTGGCTTTATTAGCTCGGTGCACATTTTGCCGTTTTTTCCTTGGAGCTCAGATGACGGGTTTTCGGTGATTGACTACTTGGCCGTCAATGAAGGTCACGGCAGTTGGGACGACATTAGCGCAATTGCGGGTGACTTTTCCCTTATGGCGGACCTTGTGATTAATCACTGTTCCTCACGCAGTCGTTGGTTCGACAACTACCGTAAAGGCATTGAACCGGGCCATGATTATTTTATTGAGGCAAACCCAGATACAGATTTAAGCGATGTGGTACGACCTCGAACATCCCCACTGTTGCGCGAAACAGAAACAGCAAATGGCGTCAAACACGTCTGGTGCACCTTTAGCCACGATCAAGTGGATTTAAATTTTGCCAACCCCAAAGTGCTGTTAGAGTTTGTTAGGATTATCCGCTTTTATCTCGACCGTGGCGCGAAAATATTTCGCCTTGATGCCGTTGCATTCCTGTGGAAGGAGCTGGGTACCCGCTGTATCAACTTGCCGCAAACCCACGAACTCATTCGGTTTATCCGGACCATTGTGGAACATTGCGACCCTGAAGCCGTCATCATTACAGAAACTAATATCCCCAACCGCGAAAACCTTTCTTATTTTGGGAATGCCAACGAAGCGCATGTTATTTATAATTTTTCTCTACCCCCGCTGCTGCTGCACGCCCTGGTTAACGGAGACTGTACTCACCTGCGCAGCTGGTTAATGGCCATGCCACCAGCACAAAATGGCACCACCTACCTCAATTTTATTGCCTCACATGACGGCATTGGTTTACGACCCGCAGAAGGCCTGCTCAGTGAACAAGAAATTGATGATTTAGCGCACCTAATGATGTCTTTCGGCGGTAAGGTGTCGTGGCGTACCGCCGCTAAAGACGTGCTAAGGCCCTACGAGTTGAACATTGCGCTGTTTGACGCCATGAAAGGGACCCTACACGGCGGAGAAGACGACTATCAGTTTGATCGATTTATGTGTGCCCATAAAATCATGATGGCTCTGGAAGGCATTCCTGCACTTTACATTCACAGCTTATTTGGTACCAACAATGACTACATGCGGGTTGAGAATTCAGGCCACAATCGTGCCATTAACCGCCACCAATGGGTACTCACAGAGCTTCACGACGCTCTAGAAGACATTCACGATCATCACTCACGTGTATTTTCGGAAATGAAACACATACTGGCGATTCGCCGGCATCAGCCAGCCTTTCACCCCAATGCGACACAATTTACCTTGCACTTAGGTACACAAATTTTTGCTTTTTGGCGTCAGAGCCACAATCGCGATCAAAGTATTTTTTGTTTGCACAACATTAGCAGTGACACACTAGAAATAAAATTGTCTGATATAAACCTGGTGGCACTAGACGACTGGTTTGATTTGCTCGGCAACACACAATACAACGACCTACAAGCGAGTATCTCTCTGGCACCCTACCAGTGCATTTGGCTCACCAATAAACTGTATGCGGCTACGTTAAATACGCCCTAGTAAATCACCAGGCAAAAAATTCAAGATGATGGCCCCTCGCAACCTTTAAACAGGTTGCGCTTTGGGTCGTATCAACTTAATCTCGTATAGGTCGGTTCTCCTATCCTGACGGTTTGTCACAGACCCCTCATTGCGCAGTAACCGCAACTTATCCAGGTCTAAATCAGAGAAAATAATCATTTCCGTATTGGCAGTGGTTTCGGCCACTATGGCATCCTGCGGAAAGGGAAAATCCGACGGTGAAAATACCGCAGACTGAGCATATTGTACATCCAAGTTATCAACGCTTGGTAAGTTGCCCACTGATCCGGCAATGGCCACATAGCATTCATTTTCGATCGCCCGCGCCTGTGCACAATAACGCACCCGTAAATAAGCATTTTTGGTGTCCGTCCAGAAAGGAACAAACAATATATCAACGCCCTGCTCCGCCAAAAGCCTCGGCAGCTCTGGGAATTCTATGTCATAACAGATGAGCACTCCAATACGACCCGCATCCGTATCAAATACTTTTAAGTTGTCACCACCTTCGATGATCCAGTGTCCCTTCTCCTGCGGGGTTATGTGAATTTTTTTCTGCTCATCAATTTCTCCGTCTCGATGACACACATAAGCCACATTGTAAATTCGATCACCCTCCGCCACGGGCATCGAGCCCGCAATGATATTGGTATTGTATGCCACGGCCATATGCGATAGCGCCTTTACAAATTGCTCGGTGTAACCCGCAAGAAAACGCACAGATTCATGACTGCTTTTGTTTTCACACAACCCCATCAATGGCGCATTAAAAAACTCAGGAAACAAGATGAAATCACTTTCATAGTCCGATACCGCATCCACAAAATACTCAGCTTGCTGAAGTAGCGCCTCCACCGACGTGACTTCTCGCATTTGCCATTGAACAACGCCCACGCGCACCACACTTTTTCGCGCACTGATCACTGTATCCGCGGGGTCAAATAAAATATTGTCCCACTCGAGTAGTGTGGCAAACCCCACCGATTTTTCATCGTCTGGCATGTAGTGCTTTAGAAGGCGTTTGACCTGAAAGTCATTCGCCAATTGAAAGGACAAAATAGGGTCATAGATTTCCTTCCGTGCCACTTTTTCAATGTAATCGGTAGGCGTCAATTGATCCGCATATTGGTGGTACACCGGTATTCGTCCGCCCGCCAAAATAGCCCTAAAGTTATTTTGCCGACAAAGCTCCTTGCGAGCGTCATACAATCGGCGCCCTAAACGGTAACCGCGATAATCAGGATGGATAAACACATCCAAGCCGTACAGTGTATCTCCGGTACTGTCGTTCAACGCTTCCAAGCGGTGATTCAAAAGGTCTTCATAGGTGTGAGGGTTACTGAACTGGCTATAATTCACCCGTATGGTGAGCGCAACGCCCACCAGTGTCTCACCATCTACAATACAAATTTGGCCATCCGGAAACTCGTTGATCAAACGGCGAATGGTATTTTCTGGCCAAGCGCCGCCTAAATCAGGGTAAACCCTATCCATCAACGCCTTAATTTCTGGGTAATCTGTTATCGCTAGGTTTTGCAGGGACAAGTGCAGATCGTGAGAATCCATAGCTTCCTCTGGAGTGAAAACGGCCCCCTACTTTACTCGGGTTCGATAGCAAGACTCCAGGGGTTTATCTGGTCAAACATCAACCATTATGAGCAATTTGTTTCGACCCAGTGGTCAAAAAAAGCCCATAAAGGGTCATAAAAGTGAAACAATGTCTCATTTGTCATATGAGTTTTGGGAGAGTGTCACAAACTGAATGTTTTGGGATATTTATCCCAAATATTTTGGGTATGCTAGGGCCTGTCAGTTCTGCCGATGCGCGAAAAAACCATTAGAGCAATCAAAATCGTACCTCGTGCAAACACCTATTTGAGGACACGACCATGTACAAACAGACTATTCTACTCGCGAGCCTGTGCGCGGCACTGGTAACTGGGTGCGGCGGCGACAATAATAACGGCAGTTCAAGCTCAAGTAGCAGTAGTAGCTCAAGTAGCAGTAGTAGCTCAAGTTCCAGCAGCTCAAGCAGTTCCTCCAGTACGAGCTCATCCAGCAGCTCTTCCAGTTCTAGCAGCAGCTCAAGTGGCGCCACCGGAGGCGTCAACACCAATACAGACCTCCCCCCTGAATGGCGTATTTCTGACGACGGTGAACGCCTGGAGCAGGGTGGCTTTTATTCTTCCAAATTGTTTGACGAGACCGTTGTGGAAGATATGTACCTAGAGTTTTCACAAGGCAACTACCTCAACCAGCTAACCAACAATTACGACAGCAAAACAGAGATTCCTGCAACGCTGCGATACAAAGATAAGGTGCTCGAAAACGTAGGGGTGCGCTACCGTGGCAACACCAGTTACTCACGAGCGGGGGAGAAAAAGTCTTTCGCCATTGATCTTGAATTTGTTACCGATGGACAGGATATTAACGGCTACAACGAGCTCAAACTCAACAATTGGTTTGAAGACGAATCATCTATGCGAGAAGTCCTGTTTTCAAATCTCGCCAGAAGGAACATTCCCGCAGCCAAGGGAAATTTCGTGAACTTATACGTGAACGGTCGTAACTACGGCATATTTGCCAACATCCAAAAACTCGACAAAGACCATGTTAAAGAGTGGTTCTTGGATAAGGACGCCACGCGTTGGCGAGCTGAAGGCACCCGCGGCTTCGGTGGAGGTGGCTTTGGTGGCGGTTTCGGCAGTATCTTCGGAGCCGGCACCTCCAGCCTCAACGACTTGGGTGAAGATGGCTCTGCTTATGAAAATGCCTATACCTTGAAAGGCGCAACCGTCGATAACCCCTGGCAAGATCTAGCCAATGCCTGTCACACCATTGGCGTGACTTCACACGAATATTTTATTGAGCAAGTGAGTCAGTATTTTGATATCGACGCAGCGCTTTGGTTTTTGGCTACAGAAAATGTCTTTGAAGACGATGATAGCTACATCAACAAAGGCGGCATGGATTACTACGTATACTTTGACGTGGCATCGGGACGTATTGTACCCATTGAATACGATGGCAACTCCGTGCTGAATTCGACCAATTACTCACCATTTAAAAGCGCTGAGAATTCTGACTACCCGCTATTAAATATCATGTTAAACATTCCCGAGTTGCGTCAACGCTATTTGGCTCACTACCGCACCGTCATGGAAGAGGCTCTAAACCCCAGTATTTCGCACGCTAAAATTGACCAGTACCACCAGCAAATTGATAGTTACCAAGCGGTAGAGGCTGTGCGAAACTATTCGTACCAAAAATACCGTGAAGGTGTTGACAGTTTGAAAAGCACCATTACCACACGATACAATTTTATTCGAAATAACAGTGAAGTGAATCAAACAGGCTTGACCATCAGTAACGTACAAGATGCTGTCAATGGCGTTGTTTCCACACGGCCGACGGAATCACAAAGTGTCACCGTCACGGCTGATGTCTCTGGCAACATGGGCGTTAATGCCGTGTATTTGTACTACGGTGATGGTTTAGTGGGTAGTTTTTCTAAAGTCGCCATGAATAACACAGGCAACGACCAATTCACTGCAACCATACCAGCGTTTTATAAGGGCGCCTTCGTTCGTTACTATATAGAAGCTATCGCCAACAATAATGCCAAAACCGCAACCTATGAGCCCGTGGGCGCAGAGCACGACGTGTTTATTTACCAAGTCATTTCGGCAACGCAAGTGCAAAACCCCGTGGTCATCAACGAACTCATGCCCGCCAACAAAACCATCGCCACGGATGAAGAAGGCGAATACGGCGATTGGGTAGAGCTTTACAACACTTCAAATCAACCCGTGGATTTGAATGGATACTACCTCAGCGATGAAGAAGATAACTTAACTCGATGGGCCTTCCCAGAAGGTACGGCCATTCCCGCAAATGGAACACTAATTGTTTGGGCCGATAACAAGGAAGGCCTCACAACAGGCTTGCATACGAACTTTAAGTTGAGTGCCGCTGGTGAAAACCTTTATTTAGTTACTCCCGAATTAGCTTTCGCAGACCAAGTCACGTTCGACGCTGCTGCTGATGACGAAAGCTTCGCACGCTTACCGAATGGCTCTGGTAATTTTGTATGGACGAGCAATCCAACGTTTGACCAAGCCAATCAGTGAGATCATGCTGGTGATCTTAGGGGCGGCAGTGTCGCCCCGTTTTTTGTTCTCCACAAGCCAAATTTGTAGTAAATAATGACATCATTTGAACGAACATTATTGGATCTCATTGCCGAATTTCCTTCGCACGGCCTCGAGGACCTCGACAATGCCAAACTGATGAATCGCGTGGATACCAAGTTTGTGGTGCCAAAAGAATGTGTCGTACCCTTGTTTCAGAAATTGAGTGACGAATACAGCGTACTGCAAATCAATAACAACCGGATTTTTCGCTACCAAAGCACTTATTTTGATACTGACGATTATTCGCTCTATCACCTACATCACAATAAGCGCCTCAACCGCCACAAAGTTAGATTGCGCCATTATGTGGACAGTGAAACCTACTTTCTGGAGGTAAAATTTAAGAACAACAAAAAACGCACGCTGAAAACACGTATTGGTGTAGACTCGCATGGCACATTTGATATAAACCGATACCAGAGTTTTTTGGAAAATGCAGGCCTTCCCAAAAACACCGTACTGACGCCCTGCCTCGTTAGTCAGTACAAACGCATCGCCTTGGCAAGTGAAGCGCGAAGCGAACGCTTAACTTTAGATTTTGAGTTGCAAAAGCATAATATAGTCGGCGGCATCGCCCGACCGGTAAAACTAGAAGGCACGGTTATTGCGGAGTTAAAACAAGCTCGCCTGAATCGACATTCACCCTTTTTCAAAATTGCACGAGAACTCAATTTGAGGCCCACTAGCTTTAGCAAGTACTGCATAGGAATGGCTTTGACCATGCTGGACAACGAAGAGATTAAAAGCAACCGTTTTAAACCCATTACTCGACGAGTATCCATTGCAACCTTGTAACCTTTCAACCCATTAGTAAAAAAGAATACAAATTATGATCATGTTTTCCAGCGAGTTTGGTATACGCTACGGAATTTTATTAGTCGGTGTTATTACACTATTAAGAGGCATTTACTTTCGTATTACACCCAACCGCGAAGCCTTTTTTAGCTTCTTTCTTTTTAGCAACGGTGTATTCTTAATTACCTTCTTGCTGCACTCTGTAGACCTATCCATGGGCTTTGCATTTGGGTTATTTGCAGTATTCGCAATGCTGCGCTACCGCACGGAACCTATATCTGTACGTGACATGACCTACTTGTTTGTGGTGATTGGCCTTGCGCTCATGTGCTCAATTGCGCCGCTCAACCACATTGAACTTGCCATGTTGAACTTGCTAGTTGTTGCCCTGGCTGCCATTGGCGAAACGACTTTTTTTGCACCACGTATTTACGAAAAGAAAATCAATTACGACAACATTGATAATATTAAACCCGAAAATTACGAGAAACTTGTGGCAGACCTTAAAACCCGGACAGGTCTCAATATTATTAAAGTAGAGGTTGGCCAAGTGGACTACCTCACTGACAGTGCACGCTTAATTGCGTTTTGCTCTGACTCACGAAAGTCTTAATGATTTGGGTGACCTCCGTATGAAGTTTTTGCGACCACTGTCAACGGCTTTACTGAGCTTTACGCTTGCACCCATCGCGCTGAGCGCCTCAGAAGTTACCCCAAACGCCTGGGATTGGGACTTTGGTGCCTATGCCATATATGACTCTCATGACTTTGATGGAACCCTGTTTGTCGATGAAGACATTACAAAGACAAACACATCCTACCTAAGAAGATTGAAGGCCGATGCCGAAGTCGAATACAGGGAAAAGTGGTCCTTCGCCGTGGCCTTAGAATACCGAGAGCTCGACAATGAAACGCAAGTTGACGACTTCCACCTCAACTACGTTGTTAATGACCATATCGAATTCACCATCGGAAAATTCAAAGAGCCTCTTGGGCTTGAAAATCAAATGAGTCTCCGCTACCAGCCTCTCACTGAGCGCTCGGCCACCTCCAATATTTTTCTGTTTGGCCGAAATACCGGGATTGCCTTCGACATCGAACACGATACCTGGACGATGGATCTGGCCATGACTTACCAGAAAGCCCCTGCCAACCAACACAGGGACTCGATCGCGCATATTGCCAGAATCACTTACGCGCCCATCCAAAAAAAGAAGCAATTTTTACACTTTGGTTTAGATCTTAGTGCTCGGCAGGGGACGGAACTGATCTACGACATCAACGAACCCCTTATCGCAAATGGTGTTGGCAATCTCATCCACACACCCAATTTTTTCGCGAATGAGATTAAATTAACCGGCCTTGAATTCGCCGCCCGCTACAAGCCACTGTTGTTGATGACCGAATACTACGAGCAACGTATCAAGCAACCTTACCAGGCGGACCAGACCTTACGTGGCGCCTATGTAACAGCTGCCTATACGTTATTCGGCAACAGCCGCACCTATCAGCATGGCAAACTCAAGCTGAGAGGCAAAAAAGACCACACCCTGGAGGTAGCCGCACGCTACACCAACACCAAACTCACTCCTGTATTCACCGGAGACGATGCCACCGTTACCAGCATCGCTTTGAATTACTTCTTCAAAAAGACTGCGCGCCTGAGTTTGGAGTATGAAGACGCAGACGTCACCCGCAACGGACGCAGAAATACCGATGATCTGAGTGGAAAATCCTTAAACGCGCGTATTCAGCTGTCATATTAAAAATAAGCTTTGGCGCAGGGGTGTATTGATAGTGCGCCCTTGATTTAGCCTTTGCGACCACGGACTCGCTGGTAGTTGCAATTGAATGCCTGAAAATAGCGCTCCAAAGCACGCGCCGCCTCGACTTCCTGCAAACCCATCAAAACTTGCGTCACGGCCTCAATGGTGGACAGCTGCCCCCGACTCGGGGCTTGTCGCACGGCATAATCGGTAGTCCGAGAGTCCACGCCTAACAAAGGCAACCCTTGTAAATAGGGGCTCAACCGCACCATCCGGCTGGCTTGACGCCAGGTACCATCGGGCACAATTAACGTTAAAGGGTGTTGACGAGCCCTCGCCGCGCACGGCGCCCAAGCGGGCCTTTCAGGCAGTGCCGCTTGCGGAAAAACCAATACGCACTCACGCGAAGGGTCTCTCAAAATAGAGTCAAGCGCCTGACCAGGGGTTAGGCGCTCCCACACAATAACCCGCGTTTGCGCAGGCAATATGTCTGCGATCAGTCGTCCCGTATTGGTTGGCTTAAAAACTTCATCGCGGTGCATAAGCAACACCACGTCCACCTTCGCATCCACTGGATGCCTGTGTTGACAAATACAGTGGGCCTTCGGTAACCAGCAAGCGTCGCAGCGAACAATCTGACCACCCCGAGCCTTATAGGGCCGAGTCGCGCACGCCAAGCGCTCGCGATAAACTCGCCAAAAGTCATTATTCACCAAGTCTTTTGGCCCGTTTTGGCTTTTTGGTACACTATGTTCTTTTGTGCATAGGATACAGGGGAATTAGTTTTGAACACACTCAGGACATCTTTCCAAGGGTTATCCATGAAAGTGGCCCTATTGGTCTTATGGGTTTTACTCACGGCCTGCGCCTCTCATATGTCAAAGCATTCTATTATATTGGAATACGACGACTTCGGCCCACAAGCCATGGCCTACAAAATCATTGGAAAAAAACGCATGCCTTGGGCGCCCGAAATCCCGGTTATGATAGGGGACGACCATATTTACGTGGTGGTTTACAAATCCGTGGACCGAGAAGACTTGAATGAGACCTTTAAACCTGACCGAGACCACAATATCGATTATCGGTTTGTTTCCTACAACGATGCCATCACCTACCTAGACACGCAAATCGCGCAAAACATCTTGCGAAAAGTGACGGCCAAGCTGGAAGTCACACGGTCAAAAATTCAGGTAGCATTGGCGAGTCGATAAAGGTCTATTAGCGACTTTCAGGCTTTTGAGTCATGTCGTCCAAGGTGTGTTTACTGGATGTGCTGTCGAGAGGTGAAGCAGGCTTGGCGTGGCGCAAACCGGTGACGATATTTTCCAGCGCCTTCTCAAACAACATACCATTGTCCACCGGGTGCAACAGCCCATTCTTCAAGGCCATGGCCAGCTCTTCGCGAGATTTTTCTGCGGTTTTCATACCGGTACGGTTCACGAAAATGTATTTTCCCGTAGGTTTAATGTAAGCCGCCAAACGACAACGCGCAGGTGCCTGCCCCTGCTCAAGTACAATATCAAACCAAGCACCTTGAGCAAATGAAGCCACCATCAGCATATGAGGATCATTTTTAGGTATGGCATTGGCCTCGGCAACAGGAACCTCGGGCACCTGGGGTTGCACCAGCGAGACGTTCGTAGTTTGCAAAGGAGCCTTCTGTGAGTCGGCCTCATCGGGTGTATTTTGCGAAGGTTTGCGAATGCGCTCGATATGACACTCTTCAATCGCAACCAATAAATCAGACACCTCAAAGGGATTATAAGAGACAGCATCTAAGCCATCCCTTAAGCGCTGTAAAATTTTTGGCCCATTCACAATCAAGGACTGACGCTCTTGCGAAGTAGACTTCGGCTTCATACTCCACAACAAATCCTCGAGCAAGGTAAGACTCTCGTTCCACGAGGGCGACTCATATCCATTTTTTAGCCCCGTCACAAATAACACGTTACTCCAGGGGCCTTTAATAAATTCCACCACAATGGCTGGCAACGATACGCCATCCAATCGAGATTGGACTTCCATTGCCACGCGTTTACGCGCCTGCTCAGACCGGGCCTTACCATCTTCGGCATCAACCATGCGTTTTTCTAATACTGCAGAGCGTCTGCGCTCTTTTTCCACAAAGGACGAAAACTCTGCCAAGGCTTCGGTAAACACATTAAAGTCGCGATCAAAGCCGGTCACAACCTTTTCAACCACACGTGTGATACAGCGAACGAAGAGATCGTTGACCACGTCCCGTCCTGAGTTTTGCCACCCCACCGCCTGTGACGTCAGCTCATTCAAAAGTTTTCGTGCACAGTGATTTTTGTTCATCAAAAAATCGCCATCCAGCAAAGCCACTCTTAGCACTGGCACGCGTAAACGTACCAACAATTCTTTTATCGGCTTGGCCAAAGTCGGTTCACGCATCACAAAATCAAATAGCATGCCCACCAGGCGAACGGTTTCTTTCTCCACTGCACTCAATTCAAATGTGGAACCCTGATGTTTCTGCACTCGATCTAAGATTTGCTCTAAGCTCACATCCAAACGACTGAGTGCCGATGGGGGAAGCTTTTGCACAAAGGACAACAGTTTGAGCAACGCTGCATGCGGATGAGATTCAATGGGGGAGGTCTCTACCGACGCCAATGGGCTGACTTCAACCACTTTAGGTTTACCGCTTGCGTCTTCTTTAGGTTGAGGTCTTGGGGGGCGTTGCGGCTGAAGGCCGACACCATGCTTTTTAAGTAATTGGGTCAGGTCTTCATATAAGGAAGGCAGCGCTTGAATGGCCACTTTGTCGAACAATTTAAACAGCACGAGCTTCGCCTTGATATCCACATCTAGGCGTTTGACCTGTGAGACGAACGCAGCACACAAAATTTCGGGCCCCAATGGACTGGTATGCACATTGACCGCAAGCGGCACCATGCGTTGCAATATGCGATTGAGTGGCGTTAGCTGCTCATTCACTTCTCCCGTGGCCCGCGCAACAACGTCTTCTTTCGCGACCAATTGTTCGAGGTCATCGTTTTGAACGAGAGACAGCGCATCGGCGGAGAGTTCGCCGTCTGGCACCAAACTGTCGCGCTGATCAATGGCCACCAAACGCGCAAAGGCTTCATCGAAACACCCTAAAAAACGCTTTTCGATACTTTTGCGTTGAACGCGTACTTCGCGCATAGCATCGAAATAGGCATTTTGTTCTTGGTTAGAATGGGCATTATCTGCCAAATCAAACATGGCATCATCAGCTGCGTCGAAGTAAGCTTCAAGGCGAGCAGCCAACAGCGCTTTGGCACGCTCGTGTAATGCATGCGCGAGAGCGGGTAGACGCACCAAGCGGCTGCGCACATGGCGTTGCACTTCCGGCTCCAAGCGTATGACCTTTGCGGTTTTAGGCACCAAGACCTCCCAGATACTTTCCATCTGTCACGGTTACAAGCACATTACGGTGCTGTGCACATTCGAGCGATTCACACGCCTCGCGGCTATTTCTAGCGCACACAAACACTGTCAACGGTTTGACGACAACCCCTTCAAAACCATCAACGTAAAGACTTCTGCTCGCATTTTGGCACTTAATCACTAAACGTCTATTCCATCAAAAGCAAACAAAGTTCAGTTAATTGATTACCACACTAATACGAAAGCATGAATTACCTTATAAAGGTAACACAGGGTACAATACCTTGCGTGACGAAATTAAAAAAACCGTGCGTTAGTCTCAGACCGAATTAGAACCGATATTCAAACATTTAGAACCAAATGCACCAATGACCGAAAACACACCCGAAAAGACCCTTGGCAAGGGCATGCTAACCGTAGGTTGGATCATCGTTCTCATCCTTTTGTCGCTGTATTTTACAAAGTGGCAAGAGAAGAGAATCAACCCCAACCAAATGCCAGAAACCTCTCAGGCCAAGGGCGTCAATGAACTTATACTCAGGCGCAATTATCAACACCACTATATGGTGTCCGGTAAAATAAATGGGCACAACGTGACTTTTCTTGTGGATACTGGAGCCACCCACGTATCCGTACCTCGGCATATGGCCGATGAACTGGAGCTGCGAGTGGGCGCACCCGGCATAGCCATGACTGCGAATGGTAAAGTCGAAACACGAGACACCGAGATTGATCGCCTTGAAATAGGCAGCATTACACTTCATAACGTGCGCGCGAGTCTAAACCCCGGCATGGAAGGTGATGAAATTTTATTGGGCATGAGCGCCCTAAAAAACGTGGAATTCACCCATCGCGATGACACACTGACGCTTCGACAATACTATTAAACTCACCCATGAATGTATCTCTCAAAGACCTGCAAAATGATATTCCTCAAAATGTGGCTACGGCCCTTGCCGAAGACGTGGGCAGCGGCGATGTAACGGCCGAGCTCATTCCGGCTGAAGCCCACTGTACCGCAACATTAATTACCCGCGAGGCTTGTATTGTGTGCGGGCAACCTTGGGTAAACGAAGTGTTTAACCAATTGGGCAATACCGTAACCATTGATTGGAAAGTGCTCGAGGGTGCCCACGTGGTAAAAAATACTTGTCTAGCCACCTTATCAGGGAATGCTCGCGCGATACTCACCGGTGAGCGCACTGCACTGAATTTCCTACAGCTGTTGAGTGGCACAGCGACCACTGCGCACGCCTATGCGAAATGTGCGGCTGGCACCGATTTAACCATACTGGATACCCGCAAAACCTTACCGGGGCTGCGCATGGCTCAAAAATATGCTGTGGCGGTGGGCGGCTGTAAAAACCATCGACTCGCGCTGTACGATGCGTTTCTAATCAAAGAAAATCATATTGCGGCCTGTGGCGGCATCGGCTTGGCGATTACGCGTGCACAAACCCTGCACCCGGAATTACCGATTATCGTGGAAGTTGAAAATTACACAGAGTACTGTGAGGCCATCCAATTTCCCATTACACGCATCATGCTCGACAGCCTGTCTGAGGCGGATTTGGAAAAAGTCTTTGCCCACCCCACCGCTATTCCCCTGGAAACCTCTGGCAACGTCGATGCGCAAGCACTGGCCACCATCGCCAAAACACCGGTTCAGGCAGTATCAAGTGGTGCACTCACCAAGCACGTACGTGCAATTGATTTGTCACTGCGGGTTACACTGGCCTAGGGAACCTCTGATTAAGTCCCGATAGCTTCTGGCATTCAGAGCTTTTCGAGATCAAGGCCGTGATTTGACCGTTTTTTGCTCCTGCAAAAACGGCATTTCCGCCATCCATAATGGTCAATTCATACTGGTGGTCTGACGAAAATCACTAACGAAGAGTTCGGAAAGCTCTGCAAGCCCCGAAGGACACGACTTCAAAGCCCATCTGAGGTGTTACTTTCCTTGTTAAGGACTACGTCCATTAACTTCACAAAGCGCCTTGCCAATTGAGCCTTGAGGGCCTGCGCACGGATGCACGGATGCAGGCGGTAGAGCGACGCAGGAAGCCCAAGCCGAGAAGCCATTGGGATTTAATCAGAGGTTCCCTAGAGAAGCTGCGACTTAAACATTGGGCAAGGCCCAATCAATGGGCGTCAACCCTTGCTGTTGCAACCAAGCGTTGCTTTTAGAAAAGTGACCATTGCCAAAAAAACCTCGATGGGCAGACAACGGCGAGGGGTGCGGCGACTTCAACACCAGATGCTTTTGGGTATCAATAAGCGCGCCTTTTTTCTGCGCGTAACTGCCCCAAAGTAAAAAAACCAATCCCGTGCGGTGGGTATTCAACTTCTCAATAACAGCATCTGTAAAAGTCTCCCAACCTTTGTTTTGATGGGCACCCGCACACGCCTGCTCCACAGTTAAGGTGGCATTCAACAGTAATACACCTTGCTCGGCCCAGGATTGTAAGCATCCATGCGAAGGAATGGGGTGCCCCAAATCTTGCTGGATTTCCTTGAAAATATTCAAAAGCGAAGGGGGAAAAGCGACGCCAGGCAGGACCGAGAAACAGAGGCCGTGGGCTTGCCCAGGACCGTGATACGGATCTTGCCCCAAAATCACCACTTTAACCTTGTCGAATGGCGTGGTATTTAGAGCATTGAAAATTTGCTTACCCGGTGGATAGATAACTTTTTTTTGCGCCTTTTGCTCAGACAGAAACCGCTTGAGCTCACGCATATAGGGCTTGCTAAATTCCGGCTTCAAATAGTCGAGCCACGCGTCATTTAAATCAATGGTTTTGGACGGCATAAAATCAAACACACACAAAATAAAGAGGCGTACTTTACGTTGCAAATCGCATAAGCTCAACAACACGCCACGTGAAAACGTGAAAGTCCATCATGTCTGTGGAACCCAGGTAACGGTACAATGAACACAAACGATCTTTGTCGACACTTTGACTTATCCCCACACCCGTTAGAGGGTGGCTACTTTAAACGTATATTTGAATCCAACCATCACCTGCCAACGCCAAGCGGTGAGAGGCCGGCTGCTACAGCCATCCACTACCTTCTCAGTCAGGACTCGCCCATCGGGTATATGCACAAAAATGTTTCTGATATTTTGCACTTTCACCACTCGGGAGACCCTATTCGATACTATTTGGTCTCAGCCGAGGGCCAATATCAAACGGTCGTACTCGGGCCTGACATCACCCAAAATCATGTCCCCTTTTTGTGTGTGCCCGGAAATACATGGAAAGCCAGCGAGCTTATCAGTGGTGACTATGGCTTAATCAGCGAAGTTGTCTGTCCAGGTTTTGAATATGCCGACAACATACAGGCCGACAAAACATGGTTGACATCTTTACCCCCCCAATCCCACGCAACGCTCTGCCATCTGGTAAAATAGCCTTTCTTCTAAAATGACACGCCCATGAAAACAGAAACGATCAAAGCTGCCGCCCAAATATTAAAGCAAAGGCGTGATGCTCATAGCGATGGCCCGCGATTACCTCCGCATCTGCGACCTACCAGTCTGAATGAAGCCCTTGCGATTCAAGACGCCGTTACTCGCGCAATGATAGACGACAATTTTGACGCCGTAGCGGGCTGGAAGTGTCTGCTCCCACCAGAGGGCAAACAGATCGTCGCCCCCCTATTTCAGAGCCAAACGTATAATCAGTCGCCCTGTGCTCTAACCCCCCTAAACGAGTGCGCAGCAATAGAACCAGAGATCGCCTTTAAATTTGCCCACGATCTACCGCCACGCGAAAAGCCCTACTCCGAGCAAGACGTACGCGCGGCCATACAAAGCCATCATTTGGCGTTTGAGCTGATCAAAAGCCGATATGTCACACCAGAGGATTGTGAGTTTCCCGAACTACTTGCAGATGGCCTATTCAATCAAGGTGTATTCGTGGGCCCTGCTTTTTCGAACACCCCACAAGCCAAACTCGAGTTAACTCTACACACCTCGCAAGGAACACAACACATTACGGGGCAGCACCCTAATTTGGCCCCTTTTGCACCGCTGGTCTGGCTTGCAAACCATCTAAACCAAAGAGGGGGCGGCATTCAGGCCGGCCAAGTGGTAATCACTGGATCTTATGCGGGGGTTCTTTCCGTTGGTTTTCATGAGACCATCCAAATAGAGTATGAAGGGCTTGGGCAAATGTCAGCGCTGTTTGTACCACACCCCGAAAACCCTTAAAGTGAACGTCTGGAGAACCTCTGATCAAGTCCAAACGGCTTCTACACCATTTGAACTTGATCAGAGGTCCCCTAAACACCAATAACAGCATTGCTCTTTAGGAGGCAAAATGCGAATCATACAACTCTCTTTATTTACCATAGTTTTTACAGCCCTCGCTCATCTGGCGGCAGCCGATGAAATGCGTGAGTCGCTGTTTGGTGAGGCCGACAGCGCACTCAGAAAGGCCAATGAGCTGAGTGCCAATGTGCTGACCCCTGTGAGCTATGGCAAAGCCAGTGATTATTACCGGCGGGCAGATGAACGTTTTGAAAAAGGCAAAAGCATCGATCGAATAAAACAAGACCTCGCCCAGGCCACTCAGCTGTACAAACAAGCCATCAAGGGCGTTGAACTCGCCGAAGTGACTTTTACAACAATGATCCGTGCGAGAAAAGATGCACTCACAGCCAAGGCTGATCAGTACGCACCGGAGCTGTGGCAGGAAGCGGCAGAAGACTTCGCTGCAGCAGCCAAAAAATTGGAGGGCGGCAATGTTAAATCCGCCAGCAAGCTGGCTGCAAAAGCCGAATCCGCACTAAGAGCCGCAGAGTTAGCGGCCATTAAGGCGAACTATTTAAATGAAACCCGCAATATCATTGCCCGGGCCAAAAATGACAAAGTTTATAAATATGCTCCAAAGACGCTCGCAAAGGCCGAAAGTTTATTAACACAAGCAGAACAAGCGTTAAGTGAAAATCGCTACGACATTGACCAACCTAGGTCGCTCGCTCGCGAAGCCAATTATGAAGCCAACCACGCGATACAGATTGCCTCGAAAGTGATGCCCTTGATGCGCGGTGACCGCGAGCCAGAAGATGTCATATTGGAAATGGAGGAGCCCATTGTACGAGTAGCGAGCGCGCTAGACCTTGTAGCAGAACTGGATGGCCAAAGCGAAGATCCCATGAAAGGCATTATGAGTCGCATATCCGAATTGCAGATGCGATCCTATGAGCTCGGTGAAGCCGAGCAGCGACTACAACAACTAGACACCGAAATTGGTTACCTGGAAGAACGCATGGGCATGCAAAATGAGCGACTCGCTCGTCAAGAGAGGCGTCGTGCGTTGTTTGAAAAAGCTGACAGCCTGTTTGAGGACGAAGAAGCTGTGGTACTCACCAAAGGCAATGACATACTGGTGCGGATGGTGGGATTGAACTTCGCTCCAGGAAAATCGACCATTGAATCCCAGTATTTTGGAATTTTGGCGAAAGTGCAAAAGGCCATGGACCTGTTTCCACAAGCACCCGTTATTGTCGAAGGGCATACAGACTCATTTGGGGGTGATGAGATAAACCTTGAACTGTCTCGCCAGCGTGCAGAAGCGGTGAGAGCATACTTGTTAGCCAATATGCCAGAGCGCACCAATATGTCCATTTCCGCGGATGGCTTTGGTGAGACACGCCCGATTGGTAACAACGAAACGGTTGACGGCAGAAAGCGCAATCGCCGTATTGATTTAGTCATCAAAACCGAATAGATCGCCGTGTTAGACCCACAAAAAAACCCGCCTATGTGCGGTTTTTTTTGTGTTTTCATCTACCTAACTAAACGCCAATCATCCTGCGCTGATAGACACTTCTGGTGCTGACGCGGTCTTGGAGGCGCCGGGCTTTGCCTCTTGCTTAGCAGAGGGTTTTGCCGAAGGTTTGGCTACGCTTTACTCACTGATGTTCGCGACTTGGCGGCGGCACTCGACTTAGTCGTACTGGATTTAGTAGCACGGGCCGTAGGGGTTTTGGTTTTAGCTTTGCTGGTTTGAGTTTTAGCTTTGCTTTTAGAGTCGGTGTTTTTGGAGGCGGTTGTAGTACTCTCAGCACTGACGCCAGCCACAGGTATAACGCTACTCATCATAATGGCGGAAATCTTCTCTTGGGTATCGCTAAAAATGCCCACCGAGGCTTCAGTGACATTTTGCATCCGCTTGCTTACATCCTCCCAAAACACCTGGTTTGCCTTCATCCATCCACCCACGTCGGTTTGGCCGAATAAAGTTTCTGAATGCGCCATACTTTGATTCAACACCTCGCTCCACATCGCCGTTTGCGACTTTGCAATGCGCTCTGAAGCTTCCCACTGCAACTGAGCAATCTTTTCAAAAGATTCAAACATTTCTGTTTGCCCACTCAATATTGCGTTTTGCATATCAATACCCTGCATCTTGGCGGTCAACTGAAGCCCCCGCTTGACCACGGAGGCTATAAAAAAGCCCGACGATTGTCAGGCTCTCGCAACTTCCCGCCCGACTGGCGGGATGGAGCGTTTAACAATCTATCGGCGGACTATACGGCTACCGAACTCTTAATCACGTCACTCATTTTTTCCTGCGTTGACGTCATCATTTCGTAGGCCTCAGTGGATGCAGCTATCCATTTGGCTTGCATGCCTTCGAGATAGGCTTTCTGAGTTTGGTAAACACCCGAATAATCCTTTTGCGCACTCATTTCTTTCGCAAAGCTCATACCGTCTTCAATAATGTCAGTAACAAAGCTTTTTTGCTTCTCGGCCACATCCTCCATTAACTTTGCGTTAAAGGTCATAAGCTCTGTCATAGGCTTCATGGCGGATTGTGCTTGCTCGAAAATTTTATCGTACATGGCTGCTCTCCTGTTGAGGGTACACGCGATATCAGAGAATTCAGCTGGGCAAACCCGGGCTCAAAAGGGGCCAAACCAACTCTGCTGCATTGCAATATAGCTCAAGTGTATGCCTACGCACGCAGGCCGTCAACCGCATGTTGCGACGCAACAACTCACTTTTAGATTATTTTGCTATATGCCCGACAGCTGGCGCCTAAGCTCTTATTTTGGCTCTTCAGGGTCGTTTGCAGAGCCCGTTTCGGGCTTCGTTTTACTTGAGGTCGGCGGAGGTGTTTGAGGGTCGCCCTGAGCAAAATTACGCCACATGGCCATATTGTTTTCCACGAACTGGTTAAACACGTTCATCGGAGAAGTCTTATCCAGGAAATCCGTCATCACGGTTTGCATGGTATCCTGGCGATCAAGAAACAAACTAATGCTTTGCTCGATATACTGTCGCATTTGACCTTGCATATCGCTGCCGTAAAACCGAATCAGCTGTTTGAGTACCGTTTGCGTCAATACCGCTTGGTGATCATTGGACTCTTGCTCAGTAATAATTTGCAGCAAGATACTCTTAGTGAGATCTTCTTCTGATTTGGAGTCCTCCACTCGAAATTCCTTATGCAACATCACCAACTCTTTGATGCTCTCCAAGTTGATGTATTGGCTCTTGGAGGTATCGTACAAACGACGGTTGGGATATTTCTTAATAAGAATCACGACAGCACCTACAAGTTATGGACAATTCGGTCACCTCTGATTCTGTCCAAGCCGTATCGGCAAGAGCCCTTCACATCTACCATGTTTGGACCCATTGTGCCTCTAAAACACTGGCTAACACTCGAAAGGCTCAGCCATTGGGACTTATGCAGGGGTTCCCTAGAGTATAACAGGCAATTTCCAGCCTGAATGGGGAAATCCTTAACTGGTTACGCTCGGCACCGCTGGAACCTCTGACTTTGCATCCGCCTCGGCCACCATCAGATCCGAAAACTCCAAACGCCTTTTCACGTAGGTTCCTGGCGCATCTGCAATCGCAGGGTAGGCTTTAGATCCCATAGCATAAGGTTTGCGTTTGGCCTCACCTTGGGTTTGAAGCCAATCTCGCCAAGTCAACCACCAGGACCCATTCGTCATCTTTGCGCCCGCAAGCCACGCCTCAGGCTTCTTTCCAAAATCGACATTTAACCAATGGCCATACTTATTTTTGTCCGGGGGGTTGACGACACCCGCCACATGGCCAGATTCGGTGAGTGCAAACGTCACGTCACCTCCTAATAATTTGGCGCTGCGATAAGCCGCTTGCCAAAGCACTATATGATCGGCCATGGCCGCCAACACAAACGAAGGTGTTGTAATGGCGCGCAACTGAATCGGCACCCCTTTGATGGACAAAGGCGTCCCCATAGACAACCGATTCTGCACATATAAATTGTGTAAATAATATAAGTAAGCCTTTGCCGGAATATTGGTAGAATCACTGTTCCAATACAATATATCAAACGGCATTGGGTCTTTGCCTTTCAAGTAATTTTCAATAAAGAAAGACCAAAATAAATTATTTTCCCGCAGCAAGCTAAAACCCAGAGCCAATATACGACCATCAAGATATCCCTTAGTTTGCACATTGTGCTCTATTAACGGCAGCATCTGAGCACCCAAAAAATTGCCAACCTCTCCTGGCTCAGAAAAATCAAACAATGTGGTTAGCAAGGTCAGAGACTTTAAGCGCTTGATTTTCTGGGCTTGCAAATACGCTTCGGCCACTCCCAGCAATGTCCCCCCCACACAGTATCCCACTGCGTGACATTGGTCTTCACCCGTAATATCTTTGACAACATCCAACGCTTGCAATACTGCGTCAAAGATATAGTCTTCAAAATCCACTTCTTGATGCTCTACATCAGGGTTGACCCAAGAAATTATAAAAACACAATAGCCTTGCTCTACCAGCCACTTCACCAATGATTTCTGATTATTAATATCTAAAATGTAGTACTTATTGATAAAGGGCGGCACGATAAGCAAAGGCGTTTTAATCTGCTCCTGCGTCGTAGCTTCGTATTGAATGAGTTCCATTAAAGGGTTTCTATAAATCACCTTACCTGGCGTGGCGGCAATGTCGGAACCGATGGTAAACGCATCAATACCCACCTGATTTACCTTAAACGCCTCCGTTGGGCTGTACTTCAAATCGCGAATAAAATTGTCCATGCCCCGGGCGATAGACTCACCTTCACTGGCTAAAATTTCTTTACAAGCCTCAGGATTGGTAAAAATATAATTGGTGGGGGACATGGAATTGACCAACTGGCGCGTATAAAAACGCACTTGATCCATTACTTTGGAGTCTTCAAACTCAAAAGCCTCCACCATTTGGCTCATAAATTCAGCGTTCAGTAGGTAAGCTTGCTTCACGTAATTGAGCGCTGGATTGCCGACCCAATCAGCATCCCTAAACCGAGTGTCGTCCTGCGCCTCGCTGACCACCGGCTCAGCGGTCTCCCCCATAAGTTCACGTGCCGTACTTTGCCAAAGCTTTTGCTGTTGCTCCAACAACTCGAATTGGTGACGCAGAAATTTTTTAACATCCAATTTAACGCCAGAAGTCAATGCTTGAATGGAAGGCTGCGCCTCTTTGAAGGGGTCCAATTCCGGCGGTAACTGACTGCTGAGTACACGCTGCATAACTTCCTGAGCCATGTCATTAAACGCCGCACTGGATTGGTTTAAGTATTCTAGAACTTTACGTTTGTCAGCTTGGTCCATCCGTCACTCATCAGTTAGCGGGTGTAGTCGTTCGGCCTGGTGGTGATTTGAGTCCATTGTTTACCGCGACGTCCAACCACCATCGAGCACAATATTTTGCCCTGTTATATTTCTTGCGGAATGGGACATTAAAAATTCAACGCTGCCCAACAATTCATCCATGCTAATAAAGGCTTTTTTGGGCATGGGTTGCAACATAATTTTTTGAATCACTTCATCTTCGCTAATCCCATGTTCAGCAGCCTGCTGAGCAATTTGCTTGTCAACCAAGGGGGTTTTTACATAAGAAGGGCACAAGGTATTAATGGTGATATCGAATTCTGCCGTCTCCAGCGCGATGGTTTTAGTCAACCCGACCAAACCGTGCTTAGCCGCCACATAAGCACTTTTAAAGGGTGACGCCACCAATGCATGGATGGAGCCGACATTGACGATACGCCCGAAATTGCGCGCCTTCATTCCGGGTAACACTGCACGGGACAGCATGGCGGGCCCCACCAATAAAATCTCGTTAATCAATCGCCACCGCTCAGGCGGAAACTCTTCGAGTTTTGCCACATGTTGAATACCAGCGTTATTGATCAACACATCCACAGGCCCATCATTCGCTATGGCGTCTATGTGAGCCTGATTGGAGACATCTAAAACTTGTGGCCTGGCTTGCCCTCCCCTATCCACAATGGCTTTGGCGCAGGCGCTGGCGGCGTCAAGATCTAGGTCGGACACCACCACAAAGTGCCCTGACTTGGCTAACCCCTCACAAAGGGCTTTACCAATGCCGCTGGCGCCGCCGGTGACCAGAACTGTGTTCATTGGTGCTTTGTCATTCACAGGCACTTTATTATTCATAGGCGCTTTTTCTCCGAAATAGGTCCTCTTGAATAGAGCACGCCCTTAGGCAAACCTCATCACACTGGACCACTGAAGGCTTAAACCGAGTTGTGGTGAAACAAAAGCATAATGACGTCACTTACCGTACCATGTGCGACGCTCAACGAAGTTCACGACCGCGTTGTATTCTGCCCATAGCCGCCCACATGAGCCGCCTAAAAACTTCCAACACAGGGCGATTAGGCGCTCAACAACTGTTCTACTGCAGTCAGTAGTGCGGGATTGCCGGCCCGAATGTCAACACTGGGTGGCAACTCCGCCAGCCACCATTCCACTTGCCAATCCAAGCGTTCACCGGGCATCAACTGACGATAATGGCCTTGCTGTTCCATTTCGATGTAAGCATTGTCCACATCGCCGTGAGCGTAGATTTCCACTTCAGCCTCACCCGGTGCCGCTTGCTCCCCAGCCGCTATGACCGGAAAGCGTTTCACTAGCAAAAGCCCCTCGAAGGCATTAGCAAGCCAACCGCAGCTGCCATTCCCGAAAATTTTCTCGTGTTGTCGCTGGGTTTGAGGTTGATAATCGTGCCACACGGCCCCTTCCGCATACAGTACAGGCGCATTCGATTGGACTTCAATTGGCAGGGCGCTTTGATAAAACGTAACCCCACCGACTATTCGGGTAATTTCCCAAGGCGCCCAGTACACAGGCTCATCCCCGAGATGGGTTAAACCGTAGGACACCAAGGCCTTTTCGTCTGTCAGCTCGAAGGATTTTTCAAGCTGTAAGTGCGTAAGCGGACAAACGCTGCTCTCTATTCTCAACCCCCGGCTTTCATTTAAACGGGTATAAGGAGCACTGTCGAGCACGGCCGGCGGTGGCCAGTTCCAAGCACTTTGAGGGCTAGGCCAAAAAGTCGAGCCCACTTGTGGACCTGACTCTGCCAATACATTTTTCCCGTGAAACCCAAAAGCCGTGATTCGACCGCCGAATTCAACATCAATGACCATGCTGAATTTCGAGGACTCCAGGTTCACTTGCGAGATAGCCTTATTCAAAAAATGTCACAACCTATATGATTACTGCAACGCACAATTTAACAAGTAATGCCGCACCAATCCAGCGCCACATCCGGCTTTGCTCCAACCGCAACCGACTACCCACTCAAAGACCACGGCCGTCAACGGTACGCGCGGGGTCTCTCGCGCCCCATCTTGGCGCAAACACTGCCAGCATTGCGAACCTCAAGGTGAGCCAGCACTAACTTTTCGGGATTTGCGAAACCGGTTACATTTCAAGAGAAATCAAATCAAAATAGCCGACTTTCTGACGCACCGGACTCAAATTGTGGACCGGTCTGTAGTATGATGCGCGCGAAATTTAAGCTTTACCATTGGGGACCACCTAGCATCTTTGAGGGGCATCACCTGCTTTTGGCCAGGGTATGCCACCCCATAGCGCTTTTTTGTGTTCGGCCGCGTGAAACCGAAACCGGAGTTATGCGCCTAACAAACTACAACAATAATTTGCTGTACATTGGGATTGACTCATGCAACTGACCTTTATCGACCTAAGCATCATCGGTGCTTACCTCATCACCGTGGTAGTGATCGGCCTGCTGTTAAAGCGCCGCGCCTCCAAAAACCTCGACTCTTATTTACTTGGCGGTAAAACACTGCCTTGGTATATGTTGAGCCTTTCCAACGCCTCAGGCATGTTTGATATTTCCGGCACCATGTGGCTGGTCACGCTTTTATTTGTGTATGGACTGAAAAGCATCTGGATCCCCTGGATGTGGCCTGTATTCAACCAGATCTTTCTGATGGTGTTCCTGTCTGTTTGGCTGCGCCGCAGTAATGTACTGACCGGTGCCGAATGGATTCGCACCCGTTTTGGAGATGACACCGGAGGGATGTTATCGCATGCCATCGTGGTGGTATTCGCGCTCGTGGGTGTATTAGGCTTTTTGGCGTATGGCTTTGTGGGCATCGGTAAGTTCGTGGAAATCTTTGTTCCCTGGTCGGTGGTGGCGCCTTATGTGCCGTTTGAAGTCTCTCCCGAGTATGTACCGCATTTTTACGGTATTATTTTTACTGCCATTGCCACGTTTTATGTGATGGTCGGCGGTATGTTGAGTATCGTCTGGGCCGACCTTCTGCAATTTGGCATCATGACGCTTTCCGCATTTGTCATTGCGGCCATTGCCATGTCAAAAGTCTCTCACGCCGATTTGGTGGCTGCCACGCCAGCGGGTTGGACCAACCCCTTCTTTGGCTGGGAACTCGGTTTAAACTGGAGAGACGTATTGGCCGAGGTGAATAGCAAAGTGCAATCCGACGGCTACTCGTTATTTACCATTCTCATGGGCATGATGATTTTCAAAGGGCTGTTTATCAGCGCCGCCGGCCCTCAACCCAACTATGACATGCAAAAAATCCTTGCCACACGCTCCCCCAAAGAGGGTGCGATGATGAGCGGTTTTGTGTCTGTGGTATTGATGCCCATCCGCTACTTGATGATCGCCGGCTTCGCCGTGCTGGCACTGGTGTTCTATCACGAGCTCAACATCAGTAAAGGTGATGTCATCGACTTTGAGCAAATTTTACCAGCGGCTATCTTAGAGTTTGCACCAGTGGGTATTTTAGGGCTGATTCTAGCCGGGCTATTGGCCGCCTTTATGTCTACCTTTGCCTCCACCGTGAATGCCGCACCGGCCTACTTGGTGAATGACATATACAAGCGTTACATCAACCCCAACGCCAACTCCAAACGATTGGTTTATGCAAGCTATGCAGTGTCTGTGGGCGTAGTGGTATTTTCCACGGTGATCGGCTTGTTCGTGAGTAGCATTAACAGCTTACTGGTTTGGTTGGTCTCTGGGCTTTGGGGCGGATACACGGCGGCGAATGTTCTGAAGTGGTACTGGTGGCGCCTGAATGGGCTTGGCTACTTTATCGGAATGGTCGTGGGTCTTATCTGCGCCTTGGCCTTCCCACCCTTATTTAAGGTCGTGCTGCCCGGCGTTGCGCCCGATATTCTGCCGTTGTACTTATTCCCTGTCGTACTGATATTGTCGGGTTTAGGTTGTATTTTTGGCTCTATTTATACTGAGGCCGAAGATATGGAACGCTTAAAATCCTTCTACAGAAATGTTCGCCCATGGGGATTTTGGGGCCCAGTATTGAAAGCCGTTCAAGAAGATGATCCCACTTATACGCGCAACCCCTACTTCAAGCGCGACATGATGAACATTGCCATTGGTACCGTGCTACAAACTGCACTGGTGGCACTTCCCATCTTTATTGTGATTAAAGCGCCCTTCGGTATTGTGACCTCAGCCATCATCACCGGCATAACGGCACTCATACTTTACAAAACTTGGTACAAAAACTTGCTGGATTGGCCAAGCGAAGAGATGGCGCGCGAAAACGCTGCCAAACAAGCTTAACTTCTTATTTTTGACACAGGCCTGGAGGGTACCTTTCCAGGCCTTATTTTATTGACATAAGGTATTCAATATGAAATTTGGTCACTTTGACGACGTCAATCGTGAGTATGTTATTACCAACCCCAAAACACCTTGGCCTTGGATCAACTACTTGGGTAACAAGGATTTTTTCTCGATAACATCCCACACCGGTGGAGGTTACTCTTTTTACAAGGACGCCAAATTCCGCCGCCTGACGCGCTACCGTTATAATAGTGTTCCCATCGACAATGGCGGGAAGTACTTTTACATCAACGATGGCGGCGATGTGTGGTCACCCGGTTGGAAGCCTGTCAAAGCCGACCTCGACCACTACAGCTGTCGTCACGGATTGAACTACACCAAGATCCAAGGTGAGCGCAACGGTATCGAAGCCGAGGTGTTGTACTTTATTCCATTGGATTCCTGGGCCGAGGTTCAAAAAGTTCGCGTTAAAAACACCTCCAACGCACCTAAAAAATTCAAACTGTTTTCGTTTGTTGAATGGTGCTTATGGAATGCGGAAGACGATATGACCAACTTCCAGCGCAACTTTTCCACGGGTGAAGTGGAAGTTCAAGATTCCGTGATTTATCACAAAACCGAATTTAAAGAGCGTCGCAATCACTACGCCTTTTATTCCGTAAATGCACCCATCTCAGGCTTTGATACCGACCGCGAAACCTTTATGGGCCTGTATAACAACTTTGACCGCCCGGATGTTGTGTTCAACGGCGAGTCGCAAAATTCTCACGCACACGGCTGGTCTCCCATTGGGTCACACTGCCTCGAAATTGAATTAGCACCCGGCGAAGAAAAAGAGCACGTATTCGTCTTGGGTTATATCGAAGTTGATAAAGACAACAAATGGGAAAGCAAAGGCGTTATTAACAAGCAACCGGCACAAGCGGTCATTGAGCGGTTTGATAGTGTTGAGAAGGTTAATGCCGAACTCGATCGTCTGGTCAGCTACTGGGCAGAGCTGCTATCCACCTATCAACTCGACAGTGGTGACGAGCGTTTGGACCGTATGGTTAACATCTGGAACCAGTACCAGTGTATGGTGACCTTCAATATGAGTCGCAGCGCCTCAAATTTTGAATCTGGCATCGGCCGCGGCATGGGTTTTCGGGATTCAAACCAGGACTTAATTGGCTGTGTTCATCAAATTCCCGAGCGCGCACGCGAGCGTATTTTAGATATCGCCGCCACTCAATTCGAAGATGGCTCAGCTTACCACCAGTATCAACCACTCACCAAGCGCGGCAACAATGCCATTGGTGGTGACTTTAACGATGACCCCTTGTGGTTGATTCTTTCCACCACAGACTACATCAAAGAAACGGGTGACTTTTCCATTTTGGATGCCATGGTGCCCTACGACAATGACGAGAGCAAAGCCACTAGCCACTTTGAGCATTTAAAGCGCTCGTTTTATTTTACCGTTGAGAACCTTGGCCCCCATGGCTTGCCATTAATTGGCCGCGCAGATTGGAACGACTGCTTAAACCTCAATTGTTTCTCGGAAGACCCCAACGAGTCGTTCCAAACCACAGGCAACAAAACTGGCCGCACGGCAGAATCTTTAATGATTGCTGGCTTATTTGTTTTGTACGGCCGCGAGTTTATAAAGCTGTGCGAAGCCACGGGTAAACCTGACGAAGCCGCCGCTGCACAGTCACACGTGGACAGCATGATCAATGCGGTGAAAGAGCACGGCTGGGATGGCGAATGGTACCTGCGCGCCTATGACTACTATGGCAATAAAGTCGGCTCCAAGGAAAACGAAGAGGGCAAAATCTTTATCGAATCCCAAGGCTTTTGCGGCATGGCTGGCATCGGTTTAGAGGATGGCCTGGTGCAAAAATCCCTGGATTCCGTTAAGGAATGGCTCGATACACCCTATGGGATTGTGCTGCAACAACCCGCCTTCACCAAGTACTACATTGAGTACGGCGAGATCTCCACCTACCCTGCCGGCTATAAAGAAAACGCGGGTATTTTTTGTCACAACAACCCCTGGATCATGATTGCCGAAACCCTGGTAGGCAACGGTGATCGCGCCTATGATTACTACAAAAAAATGGCCCCGGCCTTTTTGGAAGAGATCAGTGATTTACACAAGGTAGAACCTTACGTTTACGCACAGATGATTGCAGGTAAAGATGCCTTCAAGCCCGGAGAAGCGAAAAACTCCTGGTTGACCGGGACCGCCGCTTGGAACTTTGCCACCATTACCCAGTACATCTTGGGCGTTAAACCCGACTACAGCGGTTTGAGCGTGAACCCCTGTATTCCTAAAGACTGGAACGGCTACAAAGTCTCGCGCCAATTTCGAGGGGCCACTTATAACATCGAAGTGAAAAACCCCAGCCATGTAAGTAAAGGGGTTGCTTCCATCACGCTAAATGGAGAGCGCGTTGATGGCACAGTGATTCCACCTGTAGCAGAAGGTACGGAGGCTAACGTAGTGGTGACTTTGGGCTAACCCTCGCCTGAAACTTCACATCCAAAAACCGGGTTTGGCAACAAGCCCGGTTTTTTTGTGCTCTTTATTTTGTTCTGAATTTTAAGGTTGCCAAAAAAAATGTTAGCGCCGCAATAAACACTACCAGCGAACACTATCGTTGCCTTTAGGCACTGAATTTAAAAAACGCACTCCAAAAGTTACAAACAATTTAGCGTTTGATATGAGCGGTGAGTACCTGCTGCATGGCTTTTTGTACTGGAATATCCAAGTGTTCGCAGCGGTCCTTGGGGATGTAAACGGTATAGCCTCCCACTTGATAACTCATAGGCAAATACACGGCCAATAAGTTTTCATCCTGCCCTAAGGTCACCGAATCATTGGTGACAAAACCCATCACACTGACGCCTTCGGTAAGCTCAAAACGTACCACGCGCTCTAGCTGCTTGTTCTCACCACCGGCAAAAAACCCCATCAAGTCCTTTGCGCTTGAATAAAGCGTTTTCACCAGTGGTATATGCTCGAGGAGGTTATCAATGATTTTGAACAGATACTTCACCACGTAGGCCTGAACCAAAAGGCCTACGCAAAATATCAACAACCCCGCACAGGCTACGCCTAACCCAGGTATATACGAGCCTTCAGGTAACAACCATTGCAAGGGGATTTTCAGTAGATTTTCAGCAGTGGCAAAAAGCCAGAACAGCAACCCAAAGGTCACCACAATCGGGAGTGTGAATAACACCCCCTTTAAAAAGGTATTGGCCAGGGTTTTCATAGGAGCCTCCAGGGCTCAGCATAACGCGAATACTCTGGCTCGCATAGAACGAATCATTCAATCTCGCGGCAGTCGTTGGCCACTGATATGTCTCCAAAGGGATAGGGGCGCGCTTGCTTGATTAAGAAGGTGCGCTCGGGCCCTAAAAACTTAAACTCTGACTCCATGGTCAACCAGCGATCCTCGTCATAAGGGTCCAGCAAGGGTTTAAAATGCGCTTGGATGGCACTCATAGCACAGGCCAGTGTGCGCACTTCAGAGCCGGTGAGTACCGGAGCCGTCACCAAACTGCTTTGGCTGTGATAAGTGAGTTTGGGTGTACGCGGAGGCCATTGATACACCAAAGCCTCGGTCAATACCCCCGGTGCCGGATTGGTGACGCTGGCCTCCCCCGCCTGACTGTTCACATAATATTGGTCGGCCCGAACAGGGTTTAACACATTGCGCGCAATGGCAACTCCGTTCGCGCGTTCGTTGCGAAAGGCCAAGTGCACCAACACACCCATCGCCACAAAATCCTGATCCACGTTGGCAAAGCTGCGTTCCTCAAAGGCTCGAAAATTCCAAAGGCTTGCCCAAACCGTTCGTATGGCATCGTCTACTCGACGCTTTGGATCGCCAATGGCAGCACTCAGTGACTGATAAAGGCCCGCACCATTAAACGTGGACAAATCCTCCGTATTGCTACTACTGCGAAAGCGGACACGCTTGTCACCAAAATGCGCTTCAACTCTGGCCTCCACATCTGCCAACAGCTCCGCGTCCACGGGATGTGCCAAAATCGTATTGCGCACCGCCTCAAGCGCTGACTTTCTGACTTGCACATCAGTATTGAATTCCGCCTTTGCCATTTCAGTTTCCAGTAAGGCTTTTGCACCACTGGCGGCAAAGTGCGCTAAATAGTGCGCCACAGGAATGGCAAACGCCCCTTCGGGAACCTCAAAGCTCGCCCCCTCTGAACATTGCCCAGCGTAGAGAGATACCCGGTTAAGCTCTGCCAGCTGTGCCGCTTTTGCGCCGATACTGGGCAGTGCCTCAATGCCCACATCAGTAAGATCCACCAAGCTTTCAACGCTGGCATCTAAACGGGGGGTTTGAGGCTCTTGAGTGCCGCCGTTTTCTGCCCAAAACGCTTCAGCCTCAGAGAGGGTGGCGCTTCGCAAAATGTAGCCACTGGCGGTTACCTCAAAACGCACCAACTGATTCAACAGACTCTGTACCTCAGGGATTTGCCTAGCATTGGGTAAAGCCAAATTGGGCGTACCGCGGCCCTGACTTAAAATATTTACATGCGCCAGAGGTGTTTGAAACGCTTCCGTGATCAAGCCACCCACAAAGTCAATATCATTTGGGACGTCATCCGTAATCACCACCGTACGCGGACCTAACAACGCCTCACCAAGTGCCTCTACCGGCACGAATGTCAGGGTGCCATAGGCCACACCTTCAGCAAGCGCTTGCAGCTGAACATTGTTAAAAGGGGCTTTAGGGCTCACCAAGGGTAAGGTACCCTCAATCGTCCGCGCTTTTGTCACCTGTGCAGCATCCTGAGGACGAACAGCCCACTCGAGGGGGTTCACGGTGTGCGTTGTGACGGCAAAAAAGGCGCTGCGCATTTGTTCCGGACTGATGGCATCACCAAAGGTATACTCCACCGCCTTCACATTCGCGTTGGCGTGGTGGGACAGGGTTCCGAGATGATAACGGCGCGTGGTGCTATTAAAATAGTTCTCCTGCGAGAACTGCCCCCAACCTTGTTCAAACTGGAAGTTTTCAAGAGCATCACAGCGGTTCAGCGCGGGTAATTGTTCAATCACTTCGCGCACAAAGGTGTAGTGTAACGGCCATCGCTCGGCACTGAGATAATGCACCAGACCATCGCGCTCAATATCCATCACAAATTTTACCGAGGCCACACCGGCCAAACCACTGCCTTGTGCCAGGGCGGCAAAGTCACTCGGCGTATACAGGCCTCTACTGTGTGACCCAAGAGGACGAGAGACTAAAGCCTCACAGAGGTTCGGCAATTGTTCCGTGGTGTTTTGGCAAAACTGGAAAGGATAGGGAAACGCCTCTTGTCGAGCTAACGCGTTACCACTTGGCCACGCCATAAAAGGCACCGCATCCACGACCAACGGCTCTGCACTCGTCACCTGACCGTAGAGCACAGCGACCCCTTCAAATTCTGGCGTGGCCGCGATACCTGCAAGCTGATTATCAGAAATGGGCACCACCACCCGCTCGCCCGCACCGAGTACGGTTGCAGGTAACGCAATGGCCGCTTCGACCTGCCAGCTGGGCAAGCCTGAATCGGCCCCCAAGGCACCTAAAACGAGCGCATAGTCCGACAGTGCAATGGGCGAAGCGCTGTAGTTTTGGAATTCTATAAACTGCGCAGGCCGAAGCGCCATTTCACTGATGGCTAACCCTTGGGGTACGGAGCTTGCCGCCCACTGAGCAGGGTCAAAACCTGCAAACTGCACATCATCACTCACAGAAGGCTTTGATTGGCTTTGGCAAACATTGCCGTTGTTTTTACCGGGGCTCGCATACCGACAAACACTCGCATCCCCCGTGCCGGAGGGAAAGCGCGCAAAGGCTTCATTTTCCTTAAGCGCCGGCACCTCTAACCTAGCAACCACGGCCTGTTCTAAATCACGTAACGTGAGGGTTTCACCGCCGCTGCTGATTTTAAAAGGTAAATGTAGATCACCCTGCTCGGGACCGTCATCAGCCCACAACAAAAGAAGCTCACCTGGCGCCAAAACGCGCGCAGGCAAGCGCACAGGGCCACTGTCACTGTCTTCTAGCGTGTAATCCGAAAGGTTCAGTGGCTGCGCGGACGTATTCACCAACTCTAGCCAATCGTCCAACTCACCGTTTTCATCCACGGCCACGCCTTCGTTTTGAGCCACCACCTCATTGATCACGAGCACAGCAGTTGCTGGTTGTTCACCACCACAGGCGCCGAGCAGTAACGCAAATATGGCAACGGTTAAAAAGTGCATCCCCCGCATCACAAGGTCTCGTTATGGGCTTTACGCTGTTGTAGCACTATTGAGGGGAAAGGAAAAAGGATAAATTGTTAGAAAATGTAAAATTCGGACACCCGTGGCAAACGACGGAGAAAGCTGTCACAGTTTAAGGGACAGGGGCGCCGGGCCCCGATCCAAACAAACCCTGTCAACGCTAGAGCTTCATATCACCAAAAAAGTTTTTCATGCCCTCAAACCAGCTGGACTGCTTAGGTGAATGCTTTTGACCTGTCATGGTAGACCGCAACTCTTCGAGCAATTCTTTTTGTTTGCCCGAAAGGTTGACCGGCGTTTCGAGAATGACACGGCACAATAAATCCCCTGGCGCACCGCCGCGTACAGAGGTAACGCCCTTACCGCGCAGTCTAAATAATTTACCCGTTTGCGTGCCCTCAGGGACTTTCAGTTTAACCCGACCATCCAAAGTGGGCACTTCTAACTCGCCGCCGAGGCACGCCTCAAACAAGCTGATCGGCACTTCGCAGTATAGGTTTTTACCATCGCGCTGAAAAAACTCATGCTCTTTTACCGAGACCTGCACATAAAGGTCCCCAGTTGGGCCACCTTCGGCACCGGCTTCGCCTTCGCCGGCCAAGCGAATACGGTCTCCAGTATCCACTCCTGCGGGCACCTTCACATTTAAGGTTTTAGTTTCCTCTACTCGGCCCTGACCGTGACAATCACCACAGGGGTCGGAAATGGATTTACCCTTGCCACGACAAGTGGGGCAAGTTTGCTGAACCGAGAAAAAACCCTGCTGCATGCGCACTTGGCCATGGCCGCCACAGGTGGTACAGGTTGTGGGCTTGGTGCCTGGCTTAGCGCCACTGCCATCGCAAGTTTTACAGCCCACCAAAGTAGGTACTTTAATCTTAACGCTGGTCCCGCGTACGGCGTCTTCAAGGCTCAACTCTAGGGTATAGCGCAGATCGCTGCCACGACTGGGGCCACCGCGACCACCACCACCAAAAATATCCCCAAACACATCGCCAAAAATATCACTGAAGTTACCAAAGCCCCCAGCGCCGCCACCCATACCGGCCTGACCTTCCACACCGGCATGACCATACTGATCGTAGGCTGCACGTTTTTGCGCATCCGACAGCACCTCATAAGCCTCGGAGGCCTCCTTAAACTTGTCCTCGGCGTCTTTGTTATCAGGGTTACGGTCGGGGTGAAACTTCATCGCCACACGGCGATAAGCTTTCTTCAGTTCTTGTTCGCTGACATCTTTGCCAACCCCTAAGACTTCGTAATAATCTCGTTTAGACATGTGACCACAAACCCAATTAACTGCCGAATACAGAACCCACCGCCGTCGGTGCGCCCGTGTTTAACCTTGTTATCTGTCACTCAGATGCAACACCTGAGCCTTTCTAAGCGTGCAAACAGCATAATGACAAGCGGGGCCGTTTGACACACCACTTTAAACCGCTTACCCAAACAACCCTGTAATACCAACTTATAACGCAACGCTCTGACACAACAAAGCAGGGCAAAAGGCCTTGGTCACTTCCCTGTTGCTTAACCAGGGCACTCGACAATCTCGCATCAAGTTGGGCAACCAGAGCCTCTAGCCCTGCTCACATGCGCAGCCAAAGGCCGCACAAGGTGTTTTACTTATCTTCTTTGACTTCTTCGAACTCCGCGTCAACAACACCATCATCCGCAGGTTTTTCGTCAGCGGCACCTTGTGCACCAGCGTCGGTGCCTGCGGCTTGCTGCTCTGCGTAGAGTTTCTGAGCCAAACTGCTAGAAGCCTCCGTTAATGTCTTAGTGGCTTCTTCAATTTTACCTTTATCGTTGCCTTTGGCCGCTTCTTCGGCTTCAGTAAGCGCTGACTCGATGGCAGACTTCTCCTCCGCAGAGGCCTTGTCACCCGCTTCTTCGAGCGTTTTCTTAGTGGCGTGAATCAAGCCTTCTAAGGTATTACGCGCAGTGACCACTTCTTCAAACTGTCGATCCGCCTCCGCATTCGCCTCGGCGTCAGCCACCATTTTATCGATTTCGCTATCACTCAAACCAGAGGATGCTTTAATCACAATGGATTGCTCTTTACCGGTGGCTTTGTCCTTGGCAGACACGTTCAATATGCCGTTTGCGTCAATATCAAAAGTGACTTCGATTTGCGGCATACCGCGCTGCGCGGGTGGAATATCGGCCAAATCGAAACGCCCCAAGGATTTGTTCTGAGACGCTTGCTTACGCTCACCTTGCACCACGTGAATGGTCACCGCGGTTTGGTTGTCTTCGGCGGTAGAGAACACCTGCGACTTCTTCGTGGGAATGGTAGTGTTCTTCTCGATTAAAGGTGTGGCAACACCACCCATCGTCTCAATCCCCAAGGTTAAGGGGGTAACATCCAACAACAAGACGTCTTTAACATCACCGGACAATACCGCACCTTGGATGGCTGCACCCACGGCAACGGCCTCATCAGGGTTCACATCTTTGCGAGGCTCTTTGCCGAAGAAGTCTGCCACGTACTTTTGCACCAATGGCATACGCGTTTGACCACCCACCAAAATTACATCGGAGATGTCGTTAACACTGATACCGGCGTCTTCAATGGCGGTTTTCACCGGCTCAATGGAACGCTTCACTAACTCCTCTACCAAAGATTCCAGCTTCGAACGCGTAAGCTTCACCACCAAGTGCTTGGGCCCTGTGGCGTCTGCGGTAATGTAGGGTAAGTTCACTTCAGTTTGTTGGCTCGAAGACAGCTCGATTTTGGCTTTTTCGGCCGCTTCTTTTAAGCGCTGTAACGCCAGTGGATCATTGTGTAAATCAATACCGTTGGACTTCTTAAACTCATCGGCCAAGTACTCGATCAAGCGCATGTCGAAGTCTTCACCACCCAAGAAGGTGTCACCGTTAGTGGACAACACCTCAAACTGGTGCTCGCCATCCACATCGGCAATTTCGATAATGGAGATATCGAATGTCCCCCCCCCCAAGTCGTACACGGCGATGGTACGATCGCCTTGGGCCTTGTCCATACCATAAGCTAACGCAGCTGCAGTGGGCTCGTTGATAATACGCTTCACTTCAAGACCGGCAATTTTGCCCGCGTCTTTGGTGGCTTGGCGTTGTGAATCGTTGAAGTAGGCCGGAACCGTAATCACCGCTTCGGTAACTTTTTCGCCAAGGTAATCCTCAGCGGTTTTCTTCATTTTTTTCAATACTTCTGCAGAAATCTGTGGCGGGGCTTTCTTATCACCCTTCACTTCTACCCAAGCATCGCCATTGTCTGCCTTCATGATTTTGTAAGGCACCATGGAGATGTCTTTTTGAACCACAGAGTCGTCAAATTTGCGGCCAATTAAACGCTTAACGGCATACAGGGTATTGGAGGGGTTCGTGACCGCTTGACGCTTTGCACTCTGGCCCACCAAAATTTCGTTGTCGTCGGTGAAGGCTACGATCGATGGCGTGGTGCGATCACCTTCGGCGTTTTCAATCACCTTCGGCTTATTGCCTTCCAAGACAGCCACACAAGAGTTGGTGGTGCCTAAATCGATACCAATGATTTTACCCATGATTGTTCTCCTCATGCCGGCAACGAACATTGCGCTACCCGGCGTGTTACTCAATTAACAGAATCTGATTTGTATATTGGCGCGACTCGAGATATTTCAACCCAAAATGTAGGTTTTTTTACGGCCTGCGCATGCTGTGCTTACCTTATTCAGGTGCCTTGGAGACTACCACCATGGCAGGTCGTACCAGGCGGCCATTCAACGTATACCCTTTTTGAAACACATCGAGCACGGTATTGGGCTCAACCTCAGCATTGGGTACCGCAGTCATCGCCTGATGCAACTGGGGGTCGAAGGGCTCATTAACGGGGTTCACTTGCTCCACGTTATGACGCTTCAAACTTTCAATTAAAGACTTTAAGGTCAGCTCGACGCCTTCCACCAATGCGCTCACGCCTCCTTCCTTACCATCGGCGGCGGCCAACGCTCGCTCTAGATTATCCGCCACCGGCAACATATCGCTCACGAATTTATCCAAAGCGAACTTGTGCGCTTTTTCCACATCTTGCTCAGCGCGACGACGAATGTTTTGCGCCTCGGCTTGAGCACGCAACACGGCATCATTGGCCTCGGACAGGGATTCACCGAGCTGCGCGATTTCAGCTTGCAAAGCTGCAACATCTGGGTGCGACTCACCAGCGCTAGACGCCGAAGCGCTGCTGGCACTGGCCGATGCGCTGGCCCCTTGAGCGGACGCACTGGCCCCACTGCTGCTCTGGATGTCCACACGATCATCCTGTAAGTCGTCTGTTGAATGTGAATCTTGTGTCACGACGGGTCTCCATTCAATTGGTCAAATCTATCTACTGCGACAATATGGGGGCAGAACCGAGGCATTCAAGTGGTGAGCGATGGTCTTTTCTATTCTTTTAAACTACTGTATAAATACACAGACTTCACTGCGAGGGCAACCCATGCTCACTCACTTGCTGGTATGTGATTTTACTTTGGTTGAACGCCAGGAGATCACCTTTGAACGAGGCCTAACGGTATTAACCGGTGAAACCGGAGCGGGTAAATCCCTACTGCTAGAGGCACTCAGTTTTGTTCTGGGCTCAAGAGCCGACGTGAACAAAGTGCGGCAGGGCGCCGAGCAGGCCGAAGTGTGCGCCAGTTTTGACCTCACGCATTTGACCAAAGCGCGCAACTGGCTGCAGGAAGCCGACCTCAATGGCGAAGAGTGCATTATCCGCCGCATCCTGCATCGCGACGGGCGCTCACGTGCACAAATCAATGGCCGGCCCGTGACCCAAACCCAAGTCCGTGCACTCGCGGCACTGCTGGTAGACATTCATAGCCAACATGCCCATCAAGCCTTGCTGATGAGTTCAGCGCAGCGCAAATTGCTGGATGCCTTTGGCCAGCACGGTCCAGCGGTCCGCGAGGTAACCCACACATTTAAGGCATTGCAAGCCTGCCAGCAACAGCTGGAAGCGCTCAAAAACCAAAGTGACGAGTTAAACGCACGCCTGCAGTTACTGACCTATCAGGCTGAGGAGCTTGATACGCTTAACCTTAAACCCGGTGAACTCGACGAGCTTGAGGGGCAACAAAAACAGCTGGTGCACTTTGAACAAACCCAGCACACCTGCCTCCAAGTTATAGACACTTGTGTCACCGCAGAAGAGGCCATTGCCACCCAACTGCACCGCTTAACCACACAACTAAAAAACTTGCCGCACCCCTCAAATGCCGTAGAGGTCGCGCGCTCACTCTTAAATGAAGCCAAAATCCAAGTGGAGGAAGCAGCACGTGAACTCGAGCGCGATACAGAAGAGGCCCTGGACGAGAGCGCACTCGCGGAAGTCGAAGAGCGACTGTCCGCAATTTACGAGGTTGCCCGCAAGCATCGCGTGGCGCCAGAGGCCCTTGTGGACTTGCATACACAGGTCTCCGAAGAATTACAAAGTTTAATGGGTGGGGATCACACCCTAGAAGCGCTAGAGGCGCAATGTGACAAAGCCCTCGACGCCTACCAGACCGCGGCAAATCAACTCAGCAGCCTTCGTAATCAAACCGCCAAGCGCTTGGCCAAGCAGGTCAATCAACACTTAAAATCATTGGCTATGGCCAATGCCGAGTTGAGCGTAACCCTCCAACGGTCCGAGCAACCCACTGCTTATGGCGGCGAAAGTGTAGATTTTTTAATCAGCACCGTCCCCGGGCAACCCCCTTTGCCGCTTAACAAAATTGTCTCCGGCGGCGAGCTTTCCAGAATAAGCTTGGCCATTCAAATGGTGACCGCCAAAACAGCTGTCACACCCACCTTGATCTTTGACGAAGTTGACGTGGGTATCGGCGGCGCCACAGGTGACGTGGTCGGTCGACTGTTACGAGCCTTAAGTGACAACACTCAAGTACTGTGTGTCACCCACTTGGCCCAGGTAGCCAGTAAAGCGCATCACCATTATACGGTGGAGAAGGTAACGCGGAAAAAATCCGTCCTCACGATCCTCCATCAGCTAGATGAGGAAGGAAAAATCATGGAGGTGGCGCGGATGATGGGCGGCGCCATCGATTCAGAACAATCCCTCGCCCACGCTAGAGAAATGCTAGAGGGTAGGTAAACCCATCGGTCGGGCTAGTTTTTTAAGGGTTTACCGTAAAGAACCAAGCTGTGTCCAGTAAGCTCAAAGCCCAGCTCCCTGGCGATTTCTTCTTGAAGTTGCTCTATGCGGTCATTGTGAAACTCGATCACTCGACCAGAATCATTGCACACCAAGTGATCATGATGCCCGCCATTATCTAATTCGAACACCGAGTGGCCGCCATCAAAATTGTGGCGCTCCACCAATCCAGCCTGCTCAAACTGGGTTAGCACGCGGTAGACGGTGGCCAAGCCCACGTCATCACCTGCCTCCAACAGAGCCTTATAAACGTCCTCCGCACTCAAATGCCGATCTTGGGAATTTTCTAGAATTTGTAGAATCTTAACGCGCGGCAGGGTGACTTTTAAGCCTGCTTTACGCAGCTCTTGATTCTCTGACATTTGGACGCCTCTGCTGACTCTATGTCTATGTTTTTAATGAAATACGCCAAAACAACTAGGGAGTTTAGCGCATGTATACAAAGCCGACTCGCCAAGGCCATGCGGCCGCCAGTTTACCTGAACCATGACGCAAACAGCAGGCCCAGAGGGTCGACCGCATCAAAATCTAGCGCCAAGGCCTAAAATCCAGCATTTTCGCTCAAGGCAAGATCGGGTATTATCCCCACCTCGTACCACTTTCGGAACCCCAAAATGCAAAAACCCGTTCAAAAGATTACCGTCTACTGGTCACTTGTGACGCTCCTGGCCCTTGGTACGATGGGTTGCTCTAGCCTAAAATTTCCGGGGGTCTATCGCATTGCTGTGATGCAAGGCAATATCATTGACCAGAAGAAAGTAGACCAAGTTGAAGTGGGCATGAGCAAGACTCAAGTTCAGTATTTGCTCGGCACACCCCTGGTGAATGATGTATTTCATCAGGACCGTTGGGACTACGTCTACCAGTTGCGACGTGGCGATGACACCCTGCGAGACAAACGCTTTACCCTATACTTTGAAAATGACGCGTTGGTTCGCTTTGACGGTGATTTTGAACCCAAGCCCAAGAAAGAAGATGAAGACGAAACGGACAACACCGATACCTACATCGAAGACGCACAACAAACTTAGGGCCCCCTGATTCGTCCCCAATGGCTTTTGCGCACGGTGACAACGAGTGCGCAAAGACGCCCTTCCTTAAACAATGCTCCGCGAGAACTGGACTAAGCTTGTAAGTACCCCTTGAGAACGAACGGTACTACTACTTATGTTAAGACGTGCTTCGCTGCGAACCATACGGATGTTTATTGCTCTGCTCGCTATCAGTAGCAGTGTTTGCCATGCGCTCACCCTGCGAATACCCGACACTGACGACGCTCACGCCAACTACATTCAAGGCCTTCTACAACGGGCATTGGCCGAAACACCTCAAGCGATTCAAATGGAACGCCAAAAAGGCGATTTTTTTATTTCTGTTGAGCGCTTGTTGAGCAGTGCCGAGACCGGCGAAATTGACTTGATTTGGACGGCAACCAATCGCGAGGTAGAAAAACGGCTTATTCCCATCCGAATCCCGCTTTACATGGGGCTCTTCGGATATCGGGTGATGATTGTAGAACGTCAAAATCAAGACTTATTTGCCAACGTAACCACGCTCGAACAGGCCAAGCGCTATCGATACGGACAAGGACGAGGTTGGACGGATTCAAAAATACTAATGGCAAATGGCCTCACAGTAGAGCAGGCTTCCAAATGGCCCAGCTTGTTTTACATGACCGATGGAGGTCGGTTTCACGCCTTTCCACGCGGTGTGCACGAACCCTGGGGAGAGCTACCACAATTTGAGCACTTAAATTTGACTGTGGATCAACACCTTCTAATGGTGTACCGCATGCCGTTTTATCTCTTCGTAAACCCGTCCAAACCCGAGCTGGCGGAGGCATTAACCGAAGCCCTTGAACAATCCGTCGCCAGTGGCACCTTCCAGTCCTATTTTTTACAAAGTGACATGCTGCAAAATGTATTGACCAATGCCAAGCTGGCCAAGCGCCATAGAATATATCTCGACAACCCTGAGTTACCGGAAAAAACGCCCATTCACCGCAAAGAGTTATGGCTGGAATCCTTGGGTATTTTTAGCACGGCATCACAGAGCAAACCCCTATTAACCCAACAGGAATAAATGTCGGGTTAATCGCTGGGGCACGGATGCCCCATCATTGGCTTTAACATCAATGAAGGCCCTTAAAATACAAGATGATTCACACATCAGCGCCAGATTTTTTAGAGCGTGCAATAAAACTGATAGGGGATCTATTTTATTGCCAGGTTAATAAGTACGGCACCAAATCCTTAGATGGCCCCTGCTGCCAAAACCCCATCCGCTATGTTCCTTCATTTTTTTTAGCCGCACGCTTACGTCTGGCTTCTTTTGGATCCGAGATCAAAGGGCGATAAATTTCCACGCGATCTCCAGGCTGCAGAAGGTACTCCCGTGCACTGGCCAGGCCTTTGGTACCAAAGGCCTGGCCAAACAAGCCCATGGGCGCACTTTCAACATCCAGCCCAGGAAAAAACTGTTCAACCTCCGATTTTTTAGCCGCTTGCAATGCCGTGGTGCCCGGCTCAACCAGCAATGAAATCAATTTTTGTTTGTCGGGCAAGGCATACGCCACCTCAACGGAGATCGTTTCGATATCTGTCACTTTCACCTCTTTTCCAATAGCCTTAAGTCAATTTACTGGGGCTAGATAGATGTGAGCAAAGCCCGCATTTCGCGAAAGCTGGCTTCTCCCAACTTACCGCAACCCAGTGCATCTGCACACAGGGGGATTGCCCAGCGTCTGCTTGGAGCGCGCAAATACAGCACGACAAAGCGCGACATCACCAGGGGCGGGCGATACAATATTGCCTCTTGCTGCCGCCCTTCAACAGTAAGCCACCACCTGCCCTCACGCACCCCCACACCCATAACCTTTGAAAGCGCTATAAAGTCACTATAAAACCAAGCGCCACTGCCCATCAGCGCCACCACCACTGCGACCTTACTCAATAAGGAATAAGGCAGTAAGCAAAAGCCAATGCCGGCCCCAAGATGCAAGCCAAAAACCACCGCCCAATAGGTGATACTCGGGCGCAAGGAATACTCGGCTTCAGACTTTAAGGCCGGTGTTGTCACGAATGAGCTGCACAATTCTTTTAAGCTCCAGATCTTCAGGGTCAGCGCGAGCCATTAACCAGGCGAACAAGTCTTGGTCTTGCTCTTCCAACAGTAGCTGAAAGCGCTTTTGATCCTCCGAATCCAGTGAAGGGTAGATGTTTTCTAAAAAGGGCAACAATATGAGGTCTAACTCCAACATACCGCGCCGACTGCCCCACTTTAAACGGTTGAAATCCACAATACACCTTCGTTACGCTGTTAGTATCCCCCATTATACCTTGCCCCTTCTATTTTCTGAGGTACTTATGACTGACTGGTCAAGCATACTCACCCAACAATCCATTTCGCTAGCAAAAAAAATTATGGGCACTACCCTCCAGCCCATCTGTGCGCCCATGCAACACCATCGGCTTTTACTGGCCAAGGGGGCTAAGGTTCTGGACTTTCTTCAAGGACAATTGACTTGCGATATCCGAAGGTTGGAGCAAGGAGAGGTCCTACTGGGCGCCCACTGCAATGCCAAGGGGCGCATGATGAGTAGCATGCTAGTATTTAAAATTGACAGCCAAACGGTAGGCCTTCGCATACGTGCCAACAATGCTGAGACAACCCGCATCACCTTAGATCGCTTCGCAGCTTTTTCCAGAGTTTCCATTGAGCTAAGCCCTATGCTGGGCATCTCGCTATGGAGATTACCCTCGAAGACCGACCTCGGCTTCCCAGCCATGGGCTACGCAGAGGTCACCCAACATGGCTGCCAATTATACACCCCTTATGGCTATGAATACTGGGCACAAAGCCCGCAACTTATAGCGTTTGCTTCGAAGCAGGACTGCTCCTGGGCCACACCTGAATTACTTGAGGACCACTTTATCGAATTGGGTTTGACAGAAGTTCAAGATAAAACCCAAGAAGTTTTTATTCCACAAATGTATAACTACGACTTAATCGATGGCATCAGCTTTAAAAAGGGGTGTTACACAGGTCAAGAAATCGTAGCGCGATTGCACTACAAAGGACAGGTCAAAAAACGTGCTTTTGCCACCTATTGTTCCGGCGCCAAGGTCGGTGATGACGTTTGGACCAACACCGTTGAATCCCCAGTGGGAACGGTTGTTGCCGCAGGTGCTAACCTCGCTACCATCGTCACCGCTGTAGAAAACTACACCCACAAAAGCCCTCTTCACATTGAGGGTAAAAACCCCACGAAAATTGAGTGGAAACCGTTAGCGTATGCTATACCTTAAGTCATATGGGCCCGCGAACAACGGGATGATTGACGCACACACCGCCGGATACCTCATGAACGCTCTCGCTCAAAAAGTTTCAACTGCTATACACGACGCCATTGAATCAGACCAATTGGTTTTACCTACGCTGCCGGAGATGGCCTTGAAAGTTCGGGAAGTTGCAGATGACTCTAATGCCAGCGTAAAAGACCTCGCCAACGTCATTGGGGGGGATGCCGCTTTAACGGCCAGAATTATCAAGGTCGCCAACAGTGCTATTTATCGGGGCGCTAGCGAAATTGAAGATCTCAATATGGCGTTAATGCGCTTAGGTATGACCACGACTTGTAGTTTGGCCATAGGCCTGGCCATGGAGCAAATGTTTCAAGCCACAACCGATATGGTGGACAAACGATTGCGGCGAGTATGGTCGGATTCAAGTGAGATCGCTGGCTTGAGCTCGGTACTATGCAAGCATTTTACCAAATTGCGCCCCGACCAAGCCACGCTCGCTGGGCTCACGCATAAAATTGGTGTTTTGCCTATTTTATCCTATGCCGAAGACAACCCTACGCTCCTAAAAGACAGTTTTACTTTGGATGCTATTATTAATGAGATACACCCAGAAGTCGGCATGAAAATTTTAACAGCTTGGGAGTTCCCCAAAGAAATTCGCTGCGTGCCGTCTGAACACTTGAACTTCACACGTTCAATTGAAAAAGCAGACTACGCTGATTTGGTTACCGTAGCCATGCTGCAAGTATCCCCCAAGGCTTTTTCGGAGCTGGATTTTCAAACGGTTAGCGCATTCGACCGACTCGGAATTGATCCCGACATGGAAAGCGCTGAGGGTACTGATTTAAGCGATGATATGGCGGCGGCCATGGATGTGTTGAAGTAAATTGATCATTATCATGACGTCACGTCATTTTCAGATTGGGGCAGACTTTAGCACCCGCTTGTGACCTTCGGACAAGCATCCGAGTCTTACAAATAAAGTACCCATACGATCTAATCAACAGCATTTCGCTACTACCCAACTGCGGGGTCATTAGCATTAAATGAAGGCGATGTGAGATTGACCAACATCTTATAAAAAAATCCAGAACATGCTATTGATTCCAAATATCATGAAACCCGACTAGACTTTAGGTCATAAAGGCGAATATTAACATTAGAAAATCATCATCGACTCTTGGCACCTCACTTCGAGTGGCTGCAGAAGACATGACAAAAAGCAACGGGTTCAATAGCTAAGGTCTATATCTGTGCAAGTAGGCATCTTTAAGCTCATAAAGAACAACCGATACATCTCTCTTCGATTGATGGCTGTTTTCGCGTGCGTACTGATTGTCGTGCTTCATAAGCAACTCCCTGAAAAAACCCTAACATTAGTCCCCAGCGAGCAAACATACGCTGGGCTTTTTGGGCCAGGCTTTGATGCAGCCACTCAGACGGGGCAAGGCAACTTATATTGGATTGACCAGGGCGCGCAAAAATGGTACTGCAACAACCCACCCGACTACCCATATTCCTGTGGGTATTCCCTTAGCTTTTTTCCCAACCTTGCAAAAGGCATAGATTTAACAGGATACCGCAAGTTAATTCTAAATTTGAAGCATACCGGTGATGCATCACACATGCGAGTTGCTTTGAGAAATTTCAATTCGAAATACGACACAGGCGACCGATCTTTATCATCTAAATTCATGTCAGTCCTGATTCAAAATGAGCATTTAAGTAAGCCCATCACAATTAACCTATCCGAGTTTACCGTCGCCGAATGGTGGATGAAGGAATTTGACATTCCGAGAGAACTCTCCAAACCCGAATTCAATGATGTCTTATCACTGAGTCTTGACTATCTCGCACCCGGCGTGAACACGCTTGAGGTCAATTCCGTCAAGGTGGTCGGAACGTGGATTACCAGTGAACAGCTTTACTTAAGCATACTGGCATTTTGGCTCATTGTGATCATATGGGAAAGCATCAGCAAATTCGTAGAGCTGTACCAGCGTTATATGCGCATACAACGCCATACCGAGCAATTGGTGGAAGATTATAAGCAACTCGAGAAAGACAAAGAAAAGTACGAAACTCTGAGCACAACGGATATCCTTACAGGCGCGCTAAACCGCGCGGGAATTCACGATTTTCTTCAGAAACTATTTGATAGCGACTATGAAAAAAGCCATCTCGGACTAGTGTTATTTGATTTGGATTACTTCAAACGAATAAACGATACACGAGGCCACGATGTTGGTGACAGAGTGCTGGTTGAACTCTCAAAAATAATTCGAACAGCAACAAGAGCGTCTGACCTTTTTGGACGCTGGGGTGGTGAAGAATTTATTTTAATCTGTCCAAAGTCGTCACTATCCGATCTGAAAGTTTTATCAGAAAAACTTCGCTCAATGGTAGAGAGCCACTCATTTGAACCTCAGCGCCCACTAAAAGTAACTGTCAGCATTGGAGCCACTCTAGCAAGACGAGATGAACCTTTTGAGCAAGCCTTCAAACGTTTAGACAATGCATTGTATGAGTCTAAAAATAAAGGGCGCAATTGTACCACCTGCATTTAGACCCCAACTTTTAAAGACCACCTCCCTCTTTTACTGCATTTCTCATTTAGAGAGATCCATTGATATGCTTCACGCTTGCGCGACAAACAGAGCGCGCAATACATCAATGATACCTTAGCGTGAAAAAACTGACACGGTTACACCGTTGCCGGAGTGTGTTGTACCAACTGTTCGGATCGATAACGCCCCGCACGGTGAACCCGCCGCGGCATGCAGGTGGCAATCCCGCCAAATAGGCTCGTTAGATTTCTAGATGGCGCGCCTCCTGTTGCGCGTGCAAATTGGCAGCAAGCTGAATAACGTCAACCTTATCCTGATTTTGAACTGCGCTATGGGACTCATAACTCGCCAAAATTGGCATCGCTACCCCTCCTGCGCATCCAACGCCTGCAAAATGTGAACTCTCCGATATTCCCATTTTGATGACGACACCCCACCCCTCGAAGGGTCAGCCAACTCAAACAGGCCACCGGTGTCAAACAGGACAGCTCATTTTTATTTCTCGCAAACCCCCACAAGTGCCGTCTCTAACTCTACAATAGCGACTTCACTCACAACCCAAGTAATCCATGAAAGCGCCACAACGCCTGCAGCCACTAATAGAAGACGGCTTAATCGACGAAGTCTTACATCCGCTGATGAGCGGCAAAGAAGCAGACATTTTTGTGGTGCGCTGCGGCGAGCACATTCGTTGCGCCAAAGTTTACAAAGCCGTACACAATAGGAGTTTTAAGAAAGCCGCGGAGTATCAAGAAGGCCGCAAGGTTCGCAACAGCCGGCGTGCACGAGCCATGGGCAAGGGCTCTCGCTTTGGCCGCCAACAGATGGAGGACACCTGGCAACAGGCCGAATACGACACGCTCTTAAAACTGGCTCGAGCAGGGGTACGCGTGCCGGAGCCCTACGGTTGCTTCGACGGTGTGTTGTTAATGGAACTGGTCACCAGTGGCGACGGCGACGTAGCCCCGCGACTCAATGACGTGTTACTGAGTGAGCAACAAGCCCTTGAGGACCACGCCATTGTGATCCAGTATGTGGTGCGTATGCTGTGCGAAGGTATCGTCCATGGGGACTTATCTGAATTTAACATTTTGGTGGACGATTATGGCCCTGTGATTATCGACTTACCTCAAGCAGTGAATGCCGCAGCCAACAACAACGCCCAAAAAATGCTAACCCGAGACATCAACAAAGTAAGAAGCTACTACGCGCAATACGCGCCAGCGGTTGCCAACACGGCATACGCTAAGGAGATCTGGGCCCTATACGAAGATGGCGAATTGACCACGGATACCCCGCTAACAGGCACTTTCGCAGAGCCCACTACGGCCGCCGACGTGGATACCGTAATGGATGAAATTCGCGCAGTGCTAGAAGAACAAGAGGCCTTAAAAAGACGGAAAGAACAAGAACAGGATGACTAACCAAGGCCGTGAAGCGCACAGACATAAAACGCCTCTGATCTTGCCCCCCTTGCCCAAACCCATACGCTAGGGCACCTCTTGACACCATCCGGCCCACCTCGCACCCCCTTTCGTACAAACCACACTCACACCCAAAACGGCCCGCCATCAAAGCGCAATCATTGTAATCCGTGGGACAAAGGTTGGCAGCGCCGAAACAATTTTCGAAATTAGAAACGCCTAACCCCAAAGGCTAAGTCCGCCGATCGGCTTAAGCTTGAAATCACTTTGATTTGAAAACCGTTTGACCCTGCCGACACTCTGGGTTCGCATTAACGTCAGCATGAATAAACATGAACCACGGCGGCCCCCAAAACACTGCTGCCCCACAATTGATCATTTTTGCTCAGTACTTTGCCAATATTCCACCTTTGCTGGCCGATTTTTCTCGCTGTAATTGAGAAAACACTCAGAGGCTTTGCAATGAAACAACTACTCTATTCACTCAACCAACGCCCTCACCCTTTCGATCCCGCACAATGGCCTCGATCAGTGGCCGCCGTCTTTGGCATTTTAAGCTTGCTTTGGGTCGGCGTGGGCGTGAGTTGGATTTGGACACCTACCACGCAAGCGCCCTCCTCGATAATCACGGGCCTTGTCATCGAGGACTTTGAGCGCCCCACCTCCGAGACATTAAACCCAAGCACACCAAAACCCGGAGCATCGTCATGGCACCAAAGACAAAGCGCCCCGAACAACACGCAGCCTCAAAAGTGGCGCCCAACGTCCCCCAAGCCATTGAACACTCAAAACATCAGCTTTTAGGCCACACAAGATAAACGCGAGATAAGATAGACACTAAAGCTGGAAGCCCCTTGACACAGGGCGCCAAACACGGATAATACCGCGTCCCTAAAACGCCCGCCCAACGCAAGTTTGTGGGGTTTTAAACCGAATTTACTGATTTTGTAGGAGCACTCACGGTGGCCAATACACCTCAAGCAAAAAAACGCGCTCGTCAGAACGACAAGGCACGCGCTCACAATGCCGGCTTGCGCTCTATGGCGCGCACATACATCAAGAACGTGGTTAAAGCCATTGATTCTGGCGACGCTACCGCTGCCAAAGCCGCATACGATGCCGCGGTACCGGTGATTGACCGCATTGCAGACAAAGGCATTTTTCACAAGAATAAGGCTGCCCGACACAAGAGCCGCTTAAACGCTCAAGTCAAAGCCCTAAGCGCTTAGTTTCTGCGTTTGCTCTTACCAAAAAGCCGGCAATTGCCGGCTTTTTGTGTTGTTTAAACTCTACTCAAAGCGTGGCACCCTGGTACCCGATCTTTCGGCACGCTCTTGTCTTGATCAGCGCTCTCTTGATAGACACACCCTTAAAGAGCAACCTTAAAACGCCCTATAACAACAACTTCAACTGATCAATCAATCGCTGTGTTTGAGGCACCGTACCCACGGTCATTCGTAGCCCCATTACACCCTCCAAATCCGCCTTAGGACGCACCAGTATATCGGCTTGCTCTAGACCCGCAGCGATGGCTTCTGCGTTCTTTGGAAAAGCCCAAACAAAATTGGCCCCGCTTGGCCAGGTTTGGATACCCCGCTGCCCTAAAAATTGCTCAAGCATCGGTTTGGCCTCATCCATCACCTCGCGTACATAGGCCTGAATGTCCTCGGGGTGGTCGAGTGCCGCGCGAGCAGCCACCACCGCCAGCTGATTGATATCGTAGGGCCCACGCACATTGAGCAATGCCGCGATGTTGTCGGCTTTTGATATCACATAACCAAACCGTAAAGAGGGAATACCCCAGGTTTTGGAAAAGGTTCGCGTAATCACCAAGTTCGGCAACACCTCCACCAAGTCACTGACCGTTTCGCCAAAATACTCGTAATAGCATTCATCCACCAAAATGGCCGCCTGCGGTGAACGCTTGGCGATGGCAACAATGTCCTCGCGTGCCACCACGGTGCCGCTGGGGTTATTGGGATTGGCAATGCAAATCACCTTGGTTTTTTCGGTGATGGCATCCAGCACGGCTTGCGTGGGAAACCCGCCATCGCGGGTATAGCTCGGCTGAAGTATTTTGAGGTTTTCAACCTTCGCACATTGGGTATACATGGGAAAGCCTGGCGCAGGAATAATGGCCTCATCCTGCTCGCGGCAAGCGGCACGAATGATCAAGTCAATACCTTGGTCCGAGCCATTGGTAATCATGATTTGCTCTGCGGGCACGCCACAATACTCGCCCAAGCGCTCGGCAATATCCCCGTAATAGGGGTACATTTGCATACGACCACTGCCAATGTAGTCCACCAGAGCCCGTTGAATCACTTCAGTGATGGGCAAGGTGCGCTCGTTAAAATCCAGCAACAAGTGCCGAGTGGCGTCACGCCCATCCAGAGGGGGCTTATAGGCCCCCATGGCCTCAATATGCGATTTAAATATGGACATAACGCCTCTATAAAATAACCAAATTATCTCGATGAATCAGTTCATCATCGTCTTTGTAACCCAGTAACTGCTCCATTTTTCGAGTAGATTGCCCAGCAATAATGCGCGCCTCATCACTGCCGTAATTCATCAACCCACGACCTATTTCACGGCCATCCAAGGCCTTTAATACCACCATATCGCCGCGCGCAAAGTGGCCACTCACTTCCTTTACCCCTACCGGAAGAAGGCTAGTGCCTTTTTGGGTAAGCACATAAACAGCGCCATCATCCAACACCAGCGAGCCCTTAGATTGCATCTGCCCCACCAGCCAACGCTTGCGCGCCGCCATGGGCTCTTCTTCAGCAAACAGCAAGGTGCCGATGGTCTCACCGGCCGCCACACGGGTAATCGCATGCTCTATACGCCCCCCCACAATCACCGTATGTGCGCCGGACCGCAGCGCCAAACGTGCAGCCTTGACCTTGGTCGTCATTCCACCCCGCCCCAATACGCCACCACCACCAGCCATAGCCAGTAACGCATTGTCGCCTGCTGGGGTCTCGTGAATGATTTTGGCTAGGGCATTTTTACGCGGGTCGGCATCGTACATGCCCGCTTGATCGGTGAGGATCATCAAGACATCCGCCTCGATCAAGTTGGCCACTAGAGCCGCCAGTGTGTCATTATCACCAAACCGAATCTCATCCGTCACCACAGTATCGTTCTCGTTCACAATAGGAATGACACTTAAGTCGGTTAAGGTTTTCAGCGTGGAGCGCGCGTTGAGATAGCGTTTACGGTTGGACAGGTCGTCGTGATCGAGCAGAATTTGGGCTGTGTGCAACTGATAGGCTTGAAACGATTCTTCATAGGCCTGAATTAAACCCATTTGCCCCACCGCTGCAGCGGCCTGCAACTCGTGAATAGACTCTGGACGCTGCTTCCACCCCAACCGCGTCATACCAGCGGCGACGGCACCCGAGGAGACCAACACCACTTCGTGCCCACGTTTCACCAAATCAGCCATTTGCGCCACCCAAGCAGCAATGGCTTTTTTATCCAACCCTTTGCCATCGTCGGTCAGTAGCGCACTGCCGATTTTAATTACCCATCGGCGAGCATTTTGCACCAAATAGCGTTTGTTTTGCATTGACTGGTGACCCTATTGAACGGTTTCCACTTCCACATCGTAATCGTCATCATCCCAATCGTCATCATCTTGCGACTTCTGGTCTTTTTGTGCCTGGCGCTTGGCAATGTGTTTCGCCCGCAAGGTCTCAATGCGTTCGCGTGCCTCTTGCTGCATTTTCGCTTGTGCTGCGTATTCTGCAGCTAGCGTGTCTTCGTTTTCTTGCTCTGCTTGCCAGATGGCTTCGAGGGCATTTTGCAAATCCTGACAAAGCGCCTCGGTACCTTGGCGCATGGCCGCAGAGACCACATACACCGGCCCCTGCCAATCCAACGCCGCCACAACCCGAGCTTTTACCGCCTCAAGCTCGTCTTCAAGCAGAAGGTCACTCTTGTTTAACACCAAATAACGCTGACGGCGAGCCAAGGTTGGACTAAAGCGTTCAATTTCATCCACAATGGTCTTCGCGGCCTCGGCTGGGTCAGAGCCATCCAAAGGGCTGACGTCCACCAAATGCAACAGTATACGACAGCGAGTCAAATGCTTTAAAAAGCGAATACCCAGCCCCGCGCCGTCAGAGGCGCCCTCAATAAGTCCCGGAATATCTGCCACCACAAAACTGCGATGGGTATTAATTTTGACTACACCAAGGGACGGCACCAGCGTAGTAAAGGGGTAATCGGCCACCTTGGGTTCTGCTGCAGAAACGGCACGAATAAAGGTGGATTTGCCAGCATTGGGCAAACCCAATGTGCCCACATCGGCCAACACCTTGAGCTCCAATTTAATGTTGAAAGCCTGCCCTTCACTGCCAGGTGAGGTTTGTCGTGGCGCCCGATTCACACTGGATTTAAACCGCGTATTGCCTAGCCCGTGCCAGCCACCTTGCGCCACCAACAATTGCTCTCCGGGTTCGGTCAAATCACCTAAAGTCTCCCCGGTATCCTCATCAATGACTGAGGTACCCACGGGAACCGGCAAAAATAAATCGTCGCCCTTTTTACCGGTACAGTTGGAGCCGCGTCCCTGTTCACCATTTTCGGCCAGATATTTGCGCGTGTATCGATAGTCCACCAGTGTATTCAAGCCGTCGTCTGCCACCAAAAACACAGAGCCGCCATCGCCACCATCGCCGCCATTGGGGCCACCACGCGGAATGAATTTTTCCCGCCGAAAGCTCAGGCAGCCATCACCGCCTTTGCCCGCTTGTACATAAATGGAAGCTTCATCAACAAATTTCATAGTTGCCTCATGGCCATTGCCATTGGTCTTTGATCATACATCAGGCACAAAACGCTGGGACAAAAAAAGCCCTGCTTTATGGGCAGGGCTTTTCGGGTGGATCCTAAATCGAATTATGCCGTAACGACACTCACTACCTTACGATTGTTAGGGCCTTTTACCTCAAACTTCACTTCACCTGCCGCTTTTGCGAACAAGGTATGGTCTTTACCCACACCCACATTAGCACCTGCGTGAAACTTAGTGCCTCGTTGACGAACCAGGATATTGCCGGCGTTCACTTCTTGCCCACCAAACAATTTTACACCTAGACGTTTACTCTCGGAGTCACGTCCGTTACGGGTACTACCACCAGCTTTTTTATGAGCCATTCTGCTATCCCCTTAACTTAACCGTTGATGCCGACAATTTTAACCTCGGTATACCATTGACGGTGACCTTGGCGCTTCATGTGGTGCTTACGACGACGGAATTTAATGATCTTCACCTTATCCGCGCGGCCGTGGCTCACAACTTCGGCTTTTACCACTGCACCTTCAACTACCGGTGCGCCTAACTTGACATCGTCGCCATTGGTGACCATCAACACTTGATCGAATTCGATGGTTTCGCCTGTGGCGGCGTCAATTTTCTCTAAACGAAGGATTTCACCTTCTACTACCCGGTGTTGTTTGCCACCGGACACAATCACTGCGTACATGACCTGCTCCAACTCGTGTGGACGTCGCGAAGTACCCTTCACCGCACAGGGTGTTGAGATTTTAGGCCACCCCACCATTGGAGTGCACCTCAGAACTTGCGTCGTGCATCAATTCGACGGACTACCCCATCGAAGGGCCGCGAAATATACAGCACTGCCTCGATATTCGCAATAGTGAAACAACGCATAAGCCCACATTACACACCAGAATCCGACAACGGGTATCCGAAACTTGGTCAAGCGAGCAAACAGCCCACTGAATCCCCCTTTGGCGGGGTTTGAATGGCTTCTTAAATGTTGAACCGACCGACAATCTGCGCCAAATCCCGCGAAGTCTGCTCCAAAGACTGGGTGACATTTCGGGCTCTTCCAGCACTGCCTTTGGCGCTATCGGCGAGCTCCGACATATTCACCACATTACGACTGATCTCTTCTGCGGCAACACTTTGCTCTTCGCTCGCTGCGGCAATTTGGTTGTTCATATCCCGAATTTGCCCCACCGACTCGGAAATGGCCTTGATAGAGTCACCCGCCTGCTCAGCCAAACGCACGGTTTGTTCGGTCTTCTGACTACCGGACTGGATAGCCACAGTGGCCGCAGCGGCGCCATTTTGCACGGTTTCGATAATATGTTGAATCTCTTCTGTGGACTCCTGGGTTCGTTGTGCAAGCGCACGAACTTCATCGGCCACCACCGCGAACCCCCGGCCCTGCTCTCCGGCACGCGCCGCTTCAATAGCCGCGTTGAGCGCCAGCAAATTGGTTTGTTCAGCAATACCCTTGATCACATCCAATACCGCACCCACACTGGTGGTATCACTTTCGAGCTTATGAATATCACGGGCAATAGAGGAAACCTCGGTGGCCACATCGGCAATGGCCGCTAAAGTGCTGTTCATCACCGCGAGCCCCTCTTGCGCACTGGCATCGGCCGATTGAGTGGCTTCTGCAGCACTCGCAGCGTTGCTTGCCACTTCAGAGACGGTATGAGCCATTTCAGCAATGGACATCGCCACCTGTCCAGAAAAACCGCCCACGTCATTGGTGGCCTGAGTAATTTGGTCCGATGAGGTATTGAGCTCATCGGTGGCGCCTTGCAAAGCCTCTACTGTGGTGCGCATGCCCAAAATCATGCTCCCCAGGTCTTCTCTCATCTTGTCGAGATCACGACTGAGCGCACCCAACTCATCGTTGCGGTAAGTAGGTAACGCCCCAGAAAAGTTACCACCTGCAATCGCCTGGATGTGTTGAGCCATTTCAGCCAAAGGCGCGATAAACTGTTTACGCAGCGACCACACCAAGGCCACGCATATGAGTAATGCCACCAAAACCAACTCCGCAACCGCCATTGTCATAGTGGAGCGGGCCGCACGTAAAAGTGCTTCGGACTTTTCAAGCTCTTTACTCGCGATAATCTCTGAAAGTGTGCTCATGGCTTGGCTCGGTGGGCGGTCTATGCCTTGAACCGCTTTATCACCCACCCTTGGGTCAAACCCCGAGGATTCAAATGCGCGTTTACCGCGCCGATAGGCCTCCAATAGGCTCGCGTGCTCGCGCTGAAAGTCACTCAATTTCGATTGAATGTCGCGATCTTCCGCTCGCTTGGCCAACGCCTTAGACCGCGTTTGAATATCCTCGTGTAAAGCCTCAAATCGACCCCAGTATTTGCTTAGGTTGGCGGTGTCGTGCCCGCGCAAAAGCACATTTTTCCACTCTTGTACCTGCCGCTTAAAATCAATATTTAAGGTATCGACCTCACCCTTTACGGTGAGAATCTCTGAGTTGAGCGCACGATAGCCATCTGCCAGCGTGTGCAAACTGACGACGGCATAGATGGACACAGCCATTAAAACGCTAAGACCTGCCAATACTGTGGCCAGCACCTTTCCCTGTAAAGAATGTAAAAAACGCCCCATAGACCCTCCAATACAGCGGGCAAACTCTTGTAGCGAGCACCCACATCAAAGGGGGCCGCACCCAACATCACTGTTATTGAGTGTAGCCAATATTAACCAGGGAACAGTCAACGGCTGGAAATATTCCCCGTGCCGCTATTACCGTCACTAAGGCCCAACCCGCTCCCCAAAAGAGTGCAAAATAGGCACTATTTTTGTGTGATAATTAACCCGCACCCACAACGCAGGCGTTAATCCATGGAAAACCACCACCCTTGCCTTGACAGGCTTGAAGTGGGCCCATAGCATCCTACGCCGTTCCTGAACCGAAAGAATAAACTCATGCTCCCATTTCACGAAGTTGTCGCCGAAGATTTCAGCCACGTTAACGAACACATCGTGCAGCAACTTCACTCAGAGGTGGGGCTGGTGGAAAACATTGGCCATTACATCGTAGAGGCTGGCGGCAAACGTCTGCGCCCGCTGCTGGTATTGCTTGGCGCCAATGCCTTGGGTCATCAGGGCCAGAGTCACATCGGTTTGGCGGCCATTATCGAATTTATCCACACCGCCACGCTGCTGCACGATGATGTGGTGGATATCTCATCCCTGAGACGCGGCCGCGCCACTGCGAATGCCAAGTGGGGCAATGCGCCCAGCGTTTTGGTGGGCGATTTTCTGTATTCAAGGGCCTTCCAAATGCTGGTATCCCTTGGCAACATGGAAATTATGCGCCTGCTGTCGGACACCACCAATCTCATATCTGAAGGTGAGGTTCAGCAACTGGTGAACGCCAAAAACCCCAAGGTGACTGAGGACAATTACTTTACGGTGATTTATAAAAAGACCGCCGCTCTGTTTGAAACGGCAAGTGAAGCGGCAGCTGTCTTGGCCTGCGCCACGGCAAAAGAACGCCAAGCGCTAAAACACTATGGGCGCCACCTCGGTATCGCTTTTCAACTGGTGGATGACGCGCTCGACTACAGCGGAGACACCGAAGCACTGGGTAAAAATGTGGGGGACGACCTTGCAGAAGGCAAACCCACACTGCCCTTAATACACGCCATGCAACACGCGCCCGCCGATGACGTGGCCACTATACAAAAAGCCCTCACCGAGGGGCGCACCAACGAACTCACACGAATAGTGAACATTGTTCGTCACACAGGCAGCCTAGAATATACGGCCGAATGCGCCCAATCTCATAGCGCCAAAGCACAACAACAACTCGCGGTGTTGCCAGAGTCACCCTTTCGTCAGGCCATGGCAGAGCTGGCTGATTTCGCCATCACACGCAACCACTAAACCCTCCTTGAGGAGTATTCAATGCCATACAGCACACTCAGTGATGTCTACACACAATGGGCGGACCTTGAACAACACCGCCAGCAATGGACTCAAATGACCCTGGCACAATTGTTTGCCAACGACAACAACCGTGCCGCACGCTTCAGCCTTACCGCAGCGGGACTCACGCTCGACTACTCCAAAAACCACATTACAGAAGACACCTTGCAAAAATTGCTGAGTCTGGCCAACGAAGCCCAATTGGGGAGCGCCATCAAGAATTTAATGCAAGGTGAGTCAGTGAATAACACCGAAAACCGGCCAGCGCTGCACACCGCTTTGCGCTTTCAAGGGGAGCCAAAAACCGAAGAGCAACAGGCCGTAGCCGAAACGCTCGAGCGCATGACTCAATTGGTGCATGACGTGCACACGGGCGTTTGGAAGGGCCATACAGGCGAGCGCATTACCGATGTGGTCAATATCGGCATTGGCGGCTCGGATCTAGGCCCCAGAATGGTAACCAAGGCATTAACACCTTTCCATACAGGACACGTTAAAGTGCACTTTGTGGCCAACATTGATGGCTGTGAATTGAATGATCTACTGCAAACCCTGAACCCCGCCAACACCTTGTTTTTGGTGGCGTCTAAATCTTTTTCCACACAGGAAACATTAGAGAACGCGTTATCCGCTCGCGAATGGATGCTGAATAAAGGGTGCGCGAAAAATCAGTTGGCGGCTCATTTTGTAGCCATTTCCTCGAAAGTGGACAAGGCTGTTGATTTTGGTATGGCGGCAGAAAACGTCTATCCCATATGGGATTGGGTGGGCGGCCGTTACTCACTGTGGTCAGCCATTGGGTTACCCATTGCCTTCGCCGTTGGCATGGACAACTTTAACGCCCTGCGCGCCGGCGCTAATGCCATGGACCAACACTTTGCAAGTGCGCCTCTAGAAAAAAACATGCCGGTCATTATGGGACTACTCATGTTCTGGTACAGCAATTTTATGGGGGCTACCACACAGGCGATACTGCCCTACTCGAACCACTTAGGATTGCTACCCTCCTACCTGCAGCAATTGGAAATGGAGAGCAACGGCAAGAGTGTGAATCGCGACGGTAAACCCGTGGATTACGCCACAGGCGCCATCGTCTGGGGCACAGAAGGTACCAATGGCCAACACTCGTTTCACCAATTGTTGCACCAAGGCACCACCTTAATTCCCATAGACTTTATAGCCACGCTTAAGGGACACAGCCCCTACGAACATCAGCACCGCTTATTGTTTGCCAACTGCGTGGCACAGAGCCAAGCGCTGCTAACCGGTCGCAACTTAGCCACCGCCACTGCGGAGCTTAAATCGCAAGGTCACAGCGACGCCGACATTGAATTCTTGGCACCTCACAAGGTCCACCCGGGTAATCGGCCGAGCTCATTGTTTTATATGCAACAACTCACGCCCGAAACCCTCGGCGCGCTGATCGCCGCTTATGAACACAAGGTGTTTACCCTGGCCACACTCCTGAATATCAACCCCTTTGACCAATGGGGTGTTGAACTGGGTAAATTATTGGGCACTCACGTCAACATCGCCATCGAAACCACGGATATCCCAGGCGATTGGGATTCATCGACCCAGCAGTTGATTCAAGCCTACTGTCAGGCACACGCTGATTGATAAAAGCCATTACTCCCTGGCCATTAAGTAAGACAGACCAGGGAGAATACCGCTATAATCGAAGTTTTAACGCTTTCGGTTAAAGAAGTCTCATGAGGAAATTACCAAAGCGGTGCGGCATAGGCCTTAACCCGCAGCATTTTAAGGACATTTTAGAAACCCAACCTAAAATCGCCTGGCTAGAGGTATCGCCCGAGCACCACCTCGGCCTTGGGGGGGCGCCCCATTATTATTTAGAAAAGTTGTCTGAAATCTATCCGATAGCGATTCGCAGCCAATTATTATCTATTGGCTCCGCAGAGAGCGTGGAAGAAGGCACACTGAACGACATGAAGCGCTTAATTGAGCTTTATGGGCCCAGTACCTTTACTGAACTTCTCGCGTGGACGCGCTGGCAAGGTACCCATTTCCCACTGCCGATGCCCTTACCCTATTCCGAAGAAGCGCTCGACCAAATCAGCTTGAATCTTAAAACCGTGCAAAATACATTGGGGCGACGTGTATTTCTGGAAAACCCTGCACACTTTATGCACCTCGCCCCCCAAGATTTTAGCGAGGGCGAGTTTTTTCACGAACTGGTACGCGCAACAGGTTGTGGAATATGCCTAAATCTTTCACACGTTTACATTACCAACATCAATTACGAGCGTGACCCGTTCAAGACCATTATGGATTATCCCCTAGCGGCCATCAGTCAAATTCGACTGACCGGGCAAGAGCCCATGCCACTGAGCGAGCAACATATCATCACGGCGCCCTCCAAGCGCGGGGATATCAATAAACCCATTTGGCGGTTGTACCAAGCACTGTTGCGCGAGCTGCCTGGCCCTGTCACCACCGTTGTGGACTGGTGTGCACCGCAATCTCCCCTCGAGCAACTGCTAGATTTGGCGGAACAAGCAGACGACATTCTGTTTGAAGTGCACCCAATGAAAGAAAAGGGGCATAGCGAATGAGCCTGTCTGAGTTTCAAGAAGCCTTTACTCGCGCCATGCTCAAAGAAGAATTTGATCCGGCCGAGTTAACGCAAATTCCCTATGTGGACAACAACACATTGGGGCAGCTGCAGATGACGGCACAGCGCAAGCGCACTTCCAACGCGTTGTACGACCGCTTGGTCAACGTATATGAAACCGTCACCCGAGTGGTCGGCGAAGACGAGATGCACGCACTGGCATTAGAGTACTTTCACAAAAACCCACTTAAAAGCTGGCACCCTGTGGACGCTCTCGACAACTTTCCTTATTTTTTAGAAGGGCTAAATCAAAGCCAAGCGCTGCCTTTTTTAGCCGATGTGGCCACTATAGACATGGGGTTCCACAAGGCCTATCACGCTGTCAATGCCGCCACAGTGCGCACCAACGTGTTTACCGAGTTGATGCCTGAGGAGCTCGCACAAAAGCGCGTACAATTGCATCCTGCCTGTTTTTGGTTGTCCTCTCCCTTTGCCATTCACGATATTTGGCGCATGCATCACTCGCCGATACCGCCTAAAAATATCGATTTTCATGTACCGCAAGATGTGATTATTGTGCGCCCACATATCACCGTAGAGGTTCACAAGATTGATACGGGGTTCACCAACGCCTTAGACCGATTGGACTCCGGCGAAGCCATGGATACAGCCTTCAGCCGCGCCTCGCAATTAGACAAAAACTTCAACGCAGTGGCGGCGCTGCAGTTTCTCATTCAAAACAACCTGATTATGACACTGTTTTAATCGCAAGCTGTTTTTATTAACTCGGCAATCAAACAGACCCCTATCTATTGAATTGCCGGGTTAAAAGTAAAATGCGAAACACCCTTTAGGCATATTCAAATTCAATCAACACATCCAAAAAAGCATCACCAAAACGCTGTAATTTGGCATCACCAATGCCACTGACTGCCAGCATGGCATGCTTTGTGGTCGGTTTTGCCACCGTCAATTCACGCAAGGTAGCATCGTGAAAAATAACATAGGGCGGCACACCCAACTCTTGCGCCAAACGTTTTCGGCAACTCTTTAACGCGTGAAACAATGGCAAATCCACAGGATCTACGCTTTGGCTGCGCACCTTCGATGACGGCAATGCTGCGCGTTTTGGCTCCTCGCGCAAACGCACGCCTTGCTCGCCTTTCAATACGGGCCGACAGCTCGCACTGAGCTGCAACGAACCGTAGGTTGGCTCCACATCCACCAAACCTGACGCAGCCAGTTGACGCAAGACCGAACGCCATTGACGTTCGTTCAACTCGCGCCCAATGCCGAAGGTCGAAAGGCTTTGGTGGCCGAACTGTGAAACTTTTTCGGTCTCGTGCCCCAGCAACACATCGGTAATGTGTTGCGCACCAAATCGTTGCCCCGTGCGATAAATACACGATAACGCCATCTGACACGCTTCAGTCGCATCCCAGGTTTTCGGGGGGACCAAGCAGGTATCACAGTTTCCACAAGGTTCGGCCATGACATCGCCAAAATAATTTAAAACCACTTGACGTCGGCACTGGGCCGTTTCACATAGGGCCAACATAGCTGTTAAGCGTTGCTGCTCATGTTGCAAAAATTGCTCGCTGCCTTGCGAGGTGGATGCCATCTGCCGCAACTTAACCACGTCTTCAAACCCGTAAAATAAAAGCGCGGTCGCAGGCTCACCGTCACGCCCTGCTCGCCCCGTTTCCTGATAATAGGATTCGATGCTTTTGGGCATATCCAAGTGCACCACAAATCGCACGTCGGGCTTGTCTATGCCCATACCAAACGCGATGGTGGCCACCATAATCACGCCGTCCTCCCGGAGGAAACGGTCCTGATGTTGCGCACGATGGGTATTTGGCATGCCGGCATGGTAGGGCAAGGCACTAAACCCTTCACCTTGAAGCCAGTCGGCAGTTTGCTCTACTTTTTTACGCGACATGCAATACACAATGCCGCTGTTACCCATTTGTTCGGACTGAAGAAAATGCAGCAATTGCTTTTTAACTTTGTCTTTGGTCTGAATGCGGTATTGAATATTAGGCCGATCAAAACCGGTAATATACTGCTCGGCGTGTTCAAGGCTCAGACGCGCAACAATTTCCGCGCGCGTGCGCTCATCGGCGGTGGCCGTCAGCGCAATGCGCGGCACATTGGGAAATCGTTCGGCAAGAATATTGAGTTTTAAGTAATCCGCGCGAAAATCGTGCCCCCACTGGGAAACACAGTGGGCTTCATCAATGGCAAACAAAGCCAAACCACAGCGCTCCAACAACTGTAAGGTGCGTTCTTGCTGCAGTCGTTCCGGTGCCACATACAGCACGTCTAACTCACCTTGCTGCAGCGCAGTTTCTATATCATCGGCTTGTTCAAAACTTTGGGTAGAATTTAAAAACCCCGCGGCAATGCCCAACTCATTCAGGGCGTCCACTTGGTTTTGCATCAGTGCAATAAGCGGAGAGATGACCACCCCCACGCCATCACGCGCCAATGCGGGAATTTGATAGCACAAAGACTTACCGCCACCGGTAGGCATAATGACCAAGGCATCCCCGCCTGTGATCACCTCTTGAATCACGCTTGCTTGAACACCGCGAAATTGGTGATAGCCAAACACGCGCTCCAGAATATAATGCGGGTCGCGCTCACTCACCCTTAACACCTCGGTTATCGAACAAAGACCACTGTTTTTTGTCCGTTAAGCAGAATGCGGTGCTCGGCGTGCCAACGCACAGCGCGGCTCAACACCAGGGCTTCCGTATCACGCCCCATTTCCACCAATTGCTCGGGCGTCTGCGAATGCGTGACCCGCTCCACCGCCTGCTCAATAATGGGGCCTTCATCCAGGTCCGCCGTCACGTAGTGTGCAGTGGCACCGATCAATTTTACTCCGCGCTCATAGGCTTGATGATAAGGTTTAGCCCCTTTAAACCCAGGTAAGAATGAGTGATGAATATTAATGGCACGCCCCGCCAGCTGCTCGCAAAGGTCGTTGGAAAGAATTTGCATATATCGCGCGAGCACCAGTAAGTCACTGCCACTCGCCGCCATGAGAGACAAAATTTGCTGCTCTTGCTCTGGCTTAGTGTCGGGTGTGATCGGTAGATAGTGATAGGGTACGCCGTACCACTCGGTCAGCGCCTGCATCTCCTGATGATTTGAGACCACACCAACGATATCCACAGGCAAGGAACCCTGCTTCCAGCTGTTAAGAAGCGCATTCAAGCAGTGCCCCCACTGCGACACTGCAATCATGACCTTAGGCCGATAGGCGCCATTGTGTAGTGACCAGGCCATTTGGTAACGTTCGGCCACGGCAGAAAACGCCGAAGACACATCTGCCAATTTTTTAGGCCCTTCCACCGACTCCATCACCGTACGCATAAAAAACTGTTGGGTGTGCACATCTTCAAACTGTGATGACTCCCGAATATTAAAGCCCTGCAAAGAGAATAAGCTCGCCACCGATGCGACGATGCCAGGCTTGTCTTTGCAGCTGAATTTAAGAATCAATTGTGAGGCCAGTGTTTGATCTGCTACGGGCGGCATAGGTTCTCTCGGTAGTGACTGATCATTTTGCTAAGGGTCATTTCAATCAAAAAAAGCATATTATTGCGGTTTTTGCAGCATCTGGCCAATGCTCGCACCCACAGCTGCCACGCCACTGGTCAGCCAGCCGCCGTCTACGGGCAAGATGGCACCATTGATGTAACCCGCAAACGGGGAGGCCAAAAACAGGCACGCATGCGCAATATCGTCCACAGTACCCATACGCTGCAAAGGCACCGACTGGCGACACTGCTCTCGAAGCGCCTCGGTAGGCGCTAAGCGGGCCATACCTTCAGTGCCATCAATAGGGCCTGGAATAATACTGTTAACCCGCACGCCCAGTGGCCCCCATTCCAGCGCCAACCCCTTGGTGACCATATCCACGCCCGCCTTTGCGGCCGAAACATGCATTTGCCCAGCCATGGCCACCTGGGCCTGCGGTGCTGAAATTTGTATCATACTCGCGCCTGGTTTCTTCAGGTGTGGGAACGCCGCGCGTACCACATGGAAAGACCCCAGCAGGTCAATATCCATCACCGACCTAAAGCCATTGGGCGTTAAATCCTTCGCCAAGGCCGGGAAGTTGCCTGCAGCACCTGAGACCAAAACATCCACTTCACCCCATTTTTCCGCCACCAATTGGAAACCCTTTTCCAACGCCTCAAAATCTCGAACATCGGCGACAAAGCCAAATCCTTGGTCACCCAGGGCCTGCACCGTATCGTCCACCTTAGATTGCGATCGACTTGCCACAGCCACTCTGGCCCCTGAGCATGCAAAGCCTTCGGCAATGCCTCGGTTGATACCACTGGTACCGCCCACAACCACCACTGTTTTGTTGGCATAATCCCACGGGGTTTGCATAGCGTTTCTCCTGATTGCAGTCAAAGTTAAAATTGGGGTGCGCGTTTTTCAAAAAAAGCGGTGGCAGCTTCTTTAAATTCAGGGCTGGATAAACACCGGGTAAAGGCCTCTATTTCTGCGTTCACGGCAGACTCTATGACATCTCGACTAGGCTCACAGAGCAGCCGCTTGGTCTGAGCCAAGGCTTTGGGTGGCAGGCTTGCCAAAACTTGGGCCTGGCTCTGCGCCTGGACCAAGGGCACCGGATCTAAGGCGTTCACCAAACCCGTCTGTAAAGCCAGCTCAGCGGTAATCGGCTCCCCCAACATCAACCATTCGCGCGCGCGCGCGACCCCAACGCGCTCGGCCAACAGTCGCGACGCGCCAAACTCTGGCACTAATCCGAGCTTGATAAAAGGCAAGCAAAATGAAGCTGCAGGTGCGGCCACCACATAGTCTGCGTGCAACAAAAGCGTCGTTCCAATACCGTAAGCCACGCCTTCCACGGCCACCACCAACGGCTTGGAAAAACGCAATACCCCTCGAATAAAAGAGACGATGGGGTTATCCGGCCCTTTCAGACTTTCCTGGCCCAAAAAATCCTTGAGGTCGTTGCCTGAGGTGAACTGACCTTGAGCCCCCGCCATTAACAACACCCGAACTGATGAATGTTGCTCCGCATAGCCCACCAAGGCCACCAAGTCCCGGTACATGGCCGTGTTCAACGCATTTTTGGCCTCTGGACGATTAAGTGTGACCTCTAGCACGCTATCGGCTTGGCGCACGTGTATTGCCCCTGAGGGCAGCTCTGGAAGTGTCATGACTACGCGCATCCTCTAATCGTTAAAATAACCCATACGAACATTCTCTGTTTGGCCTTGCATCTGCGCACCACGTCGCTACAATCGCACGCTCTTTGCTGAATTGATGAATGAATATGACCCTGAGAGCCCTATTAACCGAGCGTGTCGACGCTGCTATGCGAAGCTGCGGCGTTCCCGAATCTTGCCCTGCTGCAGTTGCCCTGAGCAAGAAGCCTGAATTTGGCGAATACCAAGCCAACGGAGCTATGGGGGCCGCAAAAAAAATGGAGACTAACCCTCGGGCGCTGGCGCAAGCCATTGTCGATGCTTTAAAGGTAGACGATTTGGCCGCAAAGGTTGAGGTGGCAGGCCCCGGGTTTATCAATATTCACCTGCGGCAAGACTGGCTGGCAAAGCGTTTAGCCGGCGCTTCGCAGGTCACTCCCACGCCATCACCGCAAACCATCGTAGTGGACTATTCCAGCCCCAACCTGGCCAAAGAAATGCACGTGGGCCATCTGCGTTCCTCCATCATCGGTGATGCCATGGTACGGATTTTATCCTACCTCGGCCACACTGTTATTCGCCAAAACCACGTGGGGGATTGGGGCACCCAGTTTGGCATGTTGATCGCCGAGCTAGAATCCCAGCTCAAAAGCGGTGAAGCTGCAGAAATGGCACTACAAGATTTGGAAGTGTTTTACCAGCAGGCCAAACAACACTTTGATGCCGATGAAGCCTTCGCCAATACAGCGCGCGACTATGTAGTCAAGCTCCAAGGAGGGGACCCCACCGTATTGGCCTTGTGGCATAAGTTCCGCGTTGTGTCACTGAAACACAGTCAAGACATCTACGACTTGCTCAATGTCTCACTCAACGAAGAAGACGTGCGCGGCGAAAGTTTTTACAACGACGACCTCGCGGTACTGGTTGGTGAACTTCAGCAGCAGGGTCTGGCACAGGAAGACCAAGGCGCACAAGTGGTGTTTTTGCAGGAGCTGGCCGATAAAAAAGGCAACCCCTCCCCAGTGTTAGTGCAGAAAAAAGATGGCGGCTATTTGTATGCCACCTCAGATTTAGCGGCCCTGCGTTATCGCGCCAACACCTTGCATGCTGACCGAATCATGGTGTTTTCGGATGCACGCCAATCGCTCCACATGCAGCAGGTGTATACCTTGGCCAAAAAGGCAGGCTTTGTGGGTGCGGCGGTGTCACTAGAGCATCACCCCTTTGGCACCATGATGGGCAACGACGGAAAACCCTTTAAAACACGCAGCGGAGGCACGGTTAAATTAGCAGACCTTCTGCAAGAGGCTTGCGACAGAGCACATCAAACCGTTACGGAAAAAAGCCCTGACCTACCTTTTAGCGAAGCACAAGACATTGCACGCAAAGTGGGCATTGGTGCGGTCAAATATGCAGATCTCTGTAAAACCCGCACTCACGACTACATTTTTGATTGGGATTTAATGCTCAGCTTTGAGGGCAATACAGGCCCCTATTTGCAATACGCCTACACTCGTATTCAGAGTATTTTAAGAAAGGCCAATGTGTCTTCCGCCGAGGTAACCGGCACGCTTGTGATTGCGGCGACAGAAGAAAAAGACTTGGCTGTAAAACTTTTGCAGTTTCAAGAAGTGCTTGAGCAAGCCGCCGTTGACGCCTACCCCCATTTGCTGTGCACCTACCTTTACGATCTGGCCAGCCTGTTTATGCGCTTTTACGAAGCCTGCCCCATTCTAAAAGAGGGCGTGGCGCCAAGCGTTCGTGACAGTCGTTTAACCTTGGCCAACCATGTGGCCCAAACAATAGAAAATGGCTTGAACCTATTAGGCATTGAAGTCATGCCGCGCATGTAAGGGTGCGACGCGGAATCCCAAGGCACTGAAATATGGTACGACGTAAACAAAGAGATGGGGCAGACATTGCCCCCTGATAACACCACTAAAAACGGACTTTGGCGTTCAATGCCCAAATATTCTCACTCTCCACCCTTTGATACAATGCACCTGCGGCAAATGTGGGGGTAAAGAATTTTTCGACTTGAACACCCACGGCACTTTCGCCAAACACGCGCTCAAGAATCACACCAACCCCCAGGGTGGGATCGGGAAAGTACGTTCCGGTCACCGCATAATTATCGTCCGCGCCATCGCCACCTGCGTCGTAATCCAACTCAATGCGATACGCGCGCTTTGTGTCCAACGCCTTAACGTATTGGATATCAAAATTGAGCTCATAATCTATTTCAGTATCATATTCGGTGAACATCAAAAGACCTGGCAGAGGCGCAACTCCGACAGCAACAAAAGCACCGGTATCGGTGGCACCAAAACCAAAGCCACTCACTTTGGTAGATCGAATACCTACCCGACCAAAAAATCCTTTATTCTCGCCCATATAACCCTCTACACCCAACCTAAGCTCGCTCGTATCTAAAAATAAATCAAGTTCGGTGTAGCTTAAAAATACATTCGCCGATTGCTGCATAAAGGCGGCTTCTTCCAAAGGCCCCTTGCCAGGCTCCACTGGCGAGAAGTAATAGCGGGCGGAGAGCACAGCCGTATCAACGACATCCGCGATTCTCCCGTAAGTGAAGTCTAACTCAGTATTGTAAGCACTGGCTGAATGTGAAAAGGCCAAAAGTACTGTTGCGAATCCTAGAGAGGCTTTCATGGTATTTCCTTGTTGTTAGTAAAATAATCCTGAGATGCCATAACCCTAACAATTTTTTAGTTTCGCGCCAACCAGAAAATAAAACCGATAGCCGAGAAAGCGTTCAGCCTAATCCGCCGAAAATAACAAACTCACTCGGCTATTTTTCTGCGCAATGTTATTCCAAACATCGGCTGAAAAGGTGTCATTGTTGGCAGGGTAGCGGTGTTTGGGGGCGCTGTAATTGTGGGTGGACAACTCCACCTCAATATTACCCTCTTGTAAGATCGGTGCGGTATTGAGGTAATTTAAAAAGGTAATGGATATTTGCTCACTCAACGGCACCTCGGGTGAAATATTACTCATCAGCGTGCAACTGTCCAGGGTTGACTTGGGAGGCGGCAACACCCATTCGCCATTATTGCCGCGCACCACACAGTAATTCCCCAAGTGGGTATCCATATACACCGTGCCCGAAAAGTTTGCGGCTTTCAACAGTGCCAACAGCTCACCCAAAATGTACACTCGGTCATTGTTGAGCGGGGTTTCTCCAAACCCTATCTGGTTATTCACATTGACGGCCCAACCCAGCGCATCGAGCAGCACTTGCTTGTCGGCAAAGCTTGCTGCGGACTGCCGCCTATCGGCCGACGTGCCCACCTGCTCAAACAAGCGCGTAATCAGTTGCTCTTGCGCACGGGTACGCTCCACCAATTCATCCATTTGCACGCGTGTAATGCTTTGGTGACGATTATTGATATAGAGGTGATATCCCGTAAAGGCAATCACGATTAAAATCAAACTGAGAATCAAAGTAATCGCTGGGTTTTTTTCTGCCACCACAATCGGCTCATCCAAAACCGGTTGTGATTCGGCCTCGGCAGCGCGCGCACGAGCAGCCCCCTGGCCATCGCGGCTTTGTAGCTCCCGAGCCAAGCGCCGCAACACAAATTTACTGCTGTCTTCAATCTCTTGTCGAACCTTGGTGATGTGAATTTCAAATAAACGGCTAACCTGTCGCTGAACGTGATTGAGCGCCTCCGCCAGCCTGGCATCACTTGGATCGACCCTTGTACTGTTGTCCGGGCTTAGGCTGTCGACGTCCTCCTCATCTGGCGTTTGAGTAACAGCGGAAGGAGAGGGGGACGCCGCGGTTTTAGAGGTTGCCGATTTGGGGGCAATGCCCAGGCTCGCCAATACTTTCTCTAGATTCGAGGGTTTAACCACCTCCTTACTTAAGATATCAATGGCCCCAAGCGCACGCGCCTGCCCAACGTACACATCGCCCTGTTCAGATGTGTACATAATCACGGGAATTAAAGCGGTATCCGGGTTCGACTTAATCACCTTGAGGGCATCCAAACCATCCATGCCCTCCATATGGTGATCTAAAAACACCACCGCTGGATGACGGTAACTGAGATAACCAAAAGCCTCTTCAGCAGACAACACAGTGTCTACATCTAGGTCATAGCGCTCGAGCATCTTTTTGAGGCGCGCTTGCGCCGTGCGAGAATCGTCAACAATCAATACGCGATTTTGGGACATACCTTGCCTTTGTTGGGTAGAAACCCATCCAGTAGGGTCTTTTATCGGTTTTCAACACCTGGTTATAGCACAAATTGGTCAAACTTTGGCGAGGGGATTGGGTACTTTGTGGCGAAAGCCCGAAACAAAAAAAGGGCGGCAATGCCGCCCCAAGAGTGCAGAAAGTTGCATCTGCTATCAAAGGAGAAGGGTGGCGGGTTGGGACAGAGTCCACACCGCCTGGTGTTCGTTGCATCAGGCTGCTGCGCAAAGCCATTGTGAGTAAAATCGCCTGGACGCACCACCAAGACCTTGGCGCCCTATCGGGCCAACAGAAAAAGCCATAGGTTCTTGCGGCTGTGACTGTGCCTATTTCGATACCACACCCAGCCCACGGATGCGGCCCCAGTTAAGGGCTCGCCACTTCCACTACGCCGTTCATTTCTCTCACGTCATAGGTTTTGAGGTTTACCGAATCATCCTCCAAGCATGCGCCCGTAATCAAATTAAAGTGCTGCTTGTAGATGGGAGACGCCACCACCAATTGGCCTTTAAGGTCGCCCACAATCCCACGCGATAGCACCGCTGTCTGAGTAAAGGGGTCAATGGCGCTAACCGCATACAATTGATCTTGTACCCTGAAAATCGCCACTTGCTCGCCACTGACCAGAGCACGCACACCCAAATTAGGAAGAATATCGGCACTGTCACACACTGCTTGCCACGCTACGGTGGCCACTTCTGCTACTGTCATGTTCTTTCTCACTACACGCTTACGGATGGGATCAATCAAGCGGTTTCTAAGGTATCCGCTTCAATAAAACGCACCAATTCTTCTTCATTGGCAGGCCGAATTTGTTCACGCTCCTCTACAAATACAACGGTGTTGTCTTTCTCGTCGCTATTGACAAAGGTACGGAAACGCTTGCGCTTATCAGAGTCTTCCACAGTGGTTTTCCATTCGCACTGGTAAGCCCCAACAACCAACTGCATTTCGCTTTCCAGTTCCTCAGCCAGGTTTAACTTGTCGTCAATGACCACACTTTTAAGGTAATCCAAACCGCCTTCTAAGTTGTCCATCCACACGGAAGTTCTCTGCAACCGATCCGCGGTGCGCACATAGAACATCAAAAAGCGATCGATGTATTTGATCAACGTTTCATCGTCCAAACCTGTCGCAAACAAATCTGCATGACGGGGTTTCATCCCCCCATTACCACAAACATACAAACTCCAACCCGTCTCAGTGGCGATAATTCCCACATCCTTGCTTTGCGCTTCGGCGCATTCACGGGTACACCCCGACACGGCAAACTTGAGCTTATGAGGCGAACGCAAACCCTTGTAGCGATTTTCAATGTCGATGGCCATACCCAAACTGTCGAGCACACCATAACGACACCAAGTACTGCCCACACAGGATTTGACGGTACGTACCGATTTACCATAGGCGTGACCCGTTTCAAACCCTGCAGCCACCAACTCTTCCCAAATTAAAGGAAGCTCATGCTGTTGTGCGCCAAACAAATCGATGCGTTGGCCACCGGTGATTTTGGTATACAGGTTATATTTTTTGGCAACTTCACCGAGCACGATGAGCTTGTCCGGTGTGATTTCTCCACCTGCAATTCTCGGCACAATGGAATAGGTTCCATTTTTTTGCATATTCGCCATAAAATAGTCATTGGTATCTTGCAGCTGTGCCAACTCCTTTTTCAGGATGAAGTCGTTCCAGCAACTCGCCAAAATAGAGGCCACTGCGGGTTTACAAATATCGCAGCCCAACCCCTTACCGTGCTTTTCAACCAATTCACTAAAGGATTGAATTTTTTCAACCCGTACAATGTGGTAAAGCTCCTGACGCGTATGGGCAAAGTGTTCGCATAGGTCGGTATTGACTTCCACCCCCAACTTGGTCAATTCATTGTTCATAACCTGCGTGGCCAATGCCACACAACCACCACAACCGGTACCTGCTTTTGTGGTCGCTTTAATATCACCAATGGTGGTCGCCCCCTCTTGGACGGCACAGCAAATTTGCCCCTTAGAGACATCATGACAACTGCAAATGGAGGCCGTCTCGGGCAATGCGTCCACGCCCAAACCTAGGGCTGCGCCTCCATCTCCTGCGGGCACAATCAAACCCTCGGGGTTTTCGGGTAAATCCATATCGTTGAGTGCCAATTGCAATAAATTGCCATAGGCCTCAACTTCACCCACCAATACCGCACCCAACAGCTTTTTCCCATCCTTTGAAACAATCAGTCGCTTGTAAATTTCGTTGATGCCGTCTTGGTACACAAAACTAAGCGCACCAGGTGTGCGAGCCTGTGCATCTCCGATACTGGCCACATCCACACCCAACAATTTCAGCTTGGTACTCATATCTGCGCCGGTAAAGGCTTCGTCGCCACCAGTAATGTGCGACACGGCCACTTTGGCCATTTGATACCCCGGTGCCACCAAACCAAAAATGCGGCCATTCCACAGGGCGCATTCACCCACCGCGTAAATATTGGGAATACTGGTTTGGCAGTAGTTGTTGACTACAATACCACCGCGCTCACCAACGTCTAAGCCATGCTGACGCGCCAGCTCATCTTGAGGTCGAATACCGGCAGAAAATAAAATCATGTCGGTTTCCAAAAATGAACCGTCCGCAAAGTTCATTCGATAACGGCAGTTTTCTCCGGCCACAATTTCTTGCGTGTTTTTCTCTGTGTGAACTTCTACATCCAGCGCTTCGATTTTTTTGCGAAGCACTGCCCCACCGCCTTCATCTAATTGGACGGCCATCAAACGCGGTGCAAACTCCACCACGTGCGTTTTCAACCCTAAGTTTTTTAATGCGTTGGCGGCCTCCAAACCCAGCAGACCACCACCCACCACGACACCCACTTTACTTGCTTTGGCCGAAGCCGTGATGGCTTCTAGATCTTCAATGGTTCGATAAACCAGGCAGTGAGGCTGGTCCTTACCGGGAATGGGAGGCACAAAGGGGTACGACCCTGTCGCCATAATCAAAGTGTCGTAGGCTTCCTTACGACCGGAAGCGGTAACCACTTTATTGTTGGCATGATCTATTTCCACCACTTTGTCGTTAAGCACATAATTCACACCGTTTTCGTGGTAGTAAGATTCCGAAGTCAACATTAAATCTTCGGCGGTAGAACCCGAAAAATAGGCGCTTAGCTGCACGCGGTCGTAGGCCAAGCGAGGCTCCTCAGAGAAGGTCACAATGTCGTACTGCTCCGCGGTTGGCACGGCCAATAAATTTTCAATGGCTTTGTGGCCAACCATACCATTGCCCACCACAACCACTTTTTGTTTATTCATCTCTGCACATCCTCTATCTATGCGGTTAACCGCTCTTGTTCGAGTTTCAGTTGAGCCATAAAGGCCTCTGGCGCAAGCTCGCGCGCCAATGTCACCACCTCACCAATCACAATGATTGCGGGAGACTGAACGTTTTCCGATTGGACACTTTGTTGCAACTGGCCAAGCTCACTCACTATCAAACGCTGGTTGGCACGACAGCCATTTTCAATCAAGGCCACGGGGGTCGCCGATGAAAGCCCTCCTCGAATCAATGCTTGCTCGATGTAACCCGCCTGAGAAACTCCCATATAAAAAACCAAGGTGTGATCCAGGCTCGCAAGGGCTTGCCAATTGAGGTTGAGCTGCTTTTCTGCATGTGCCGTTACCACCGTACAGCCCTGTGACAATCCCCGATGGGTCAGAGGTATGCCAGCATAGGTTGCACAACCAGAGGCTGCCGTTACACCAGGCACTACCTCGGCATCGATACCCGCATTCTTAAGCGCCAACAGTTCTTCACCACCACGGCCAAATACAAAAGGATCACCGCCTTTTAATCGACATACTCGATAGCCCTGCCTAGCCTTCTTCACCAATAGGTTGTTTAAATCTGCTTGCGCAATACTGTGTTGTGCTTTTGATTTGCCCACATAAAACGCCGGCACAGTCTGCGGAAACAATGCACGAATGTCGTCACTGACTAATTGATCAAACAAGATTAAGTCCGCGGTCTGAATACACCGCAATGCCCGAACCGTTAGCAAATCGGGGTCTCCTGGGCCTGCACCCACTAAAACTACTTTCCCAGTTGATCCTGACACGGCTTAGAAAACCTCAATTCTCAAATTGCACTCATTTATTGCCCTAGCGGGTTAGCAAGGCGTTCGCTATTTTTTACACAATGGATCACTGCAAGCCCTATGCCACAGCGCAATCGCCTGAGGTTTTATTCAATTTTTCTATATATATCAGAGCATTAACACAGTTCAGCGCCAATACTCTTACGCTAACTGGCGCCCTACACAACAAGACATGGGTCAATATTGGTGCGCCTGTGCACGTAAATATTGCAGAAACACCCAGGAAGGCCACACAATTTACGCACCAAACAAGATCGCTTGCGGACCCATATCGCACAACTTTAGTGCCAAAAGTTGCGAGAGCACCCGCCCCCCCTCCGACGCCCCCTTTTTGGCACCGGATTGATGCATGCAGTGATGGCACCCCCTCCTTTATGTGAATTAAAATTCGTGGTCAAATGGTGCTCAGAAATTCCCTTAAACCCGTTACACCTTCGGAGCTGAACACGTGCAGTCGAGCAACGCCCAAGCAAAACTCGTCGATCGATTTGGCAGGCAAATCGAGTACGTACGCCTTTCGGTGACTGATCGCTGTGATTTCAGGTGTACTTACTGTATGGCTGAAACCATGACGTTTTTGCCGCGTCGTGAGGTGTTATCGCTGGAAGAGTTACTGCAGGTTGCTCGCGCCTTCAAAGCGCTGGGGGTTTCACGACTGCGCATTACCGGTGGTGAGCCCTTGATTCGCCGAGATGTTTTGACTTTGTTTCACGCGATTGGAGAGCTGGGCTTTGAAGACCTCAGCCTCACCACCAATGGCGCCCGTTTACATCAGTTCGCCCCCGCACTGGTAGAAGCGGGTGTAGATCGTGTCAACATCAGCCTGGATTCGCTACAACCCGAACGCTTTAAAACACTGACTCGTACCGGAGATCTGGCACAAGTATTACAAGGCATTGATACCGCCATCGCCGCTGGCTTCAAAAAAATTAAAATCAATACCGTACTGCTTAAACACCACAATGCTGATGAAGCCACTGACCTTGTTCAGTTTTGCGTGGCCCGCGGGTTAGACATCAGCTTTATTGAAGAAATGCCTCTAGGGAGCATCACGTCTCACGAACGTGCCGAGGAGTTTGTCACTAGCGACAGCACTCGCCAAGTACTAGCAGACGCCTTTCATTTATCGCCATCCACTGAGACTACCGGTGGGCCCTCTCGGTATTTCCGGGTCGAGGGTACACAAACCCGAGTGGGCTTTGTATCACCACACTCACACAACTTCTGCAGTCAGTGCAACCGTGTAAGGGTGAGCGCAGAAGGCAGGCTACTATTGTGTTTAGGCAATGAGCACAGCGTGGACTTAAAATCGATATTGCGCACACAGGCTCAAGCTCAATGGCAACCGGCACTGCAAAACGCCATCGTCAAAGCCCTGGATCTTAAACCTGAGCGCCATCATTTTAATCTTGAGGAGCCACCTCAAATTTTACGTTTTATGAATGCCACCGGCGGATGAACCCATGACCAAGCCCAGCAGCGAATTCCACCCCCTTAATATATGCGTGCTAACCATTTCCGATACTCGCACGACAGCCAATGACACCTCTGGCGACGCACTGATTGCGGCGTTATCAGAAGCAGGCCATAAGCTGTTTGCCCGTGACATCATCATTGATGACGTTTATCTTATGCGTGCCAAAATCTCGGAATGGATAGCACACCCCCAAGCCCAAGTGATCATCACCACAGGAGGCACAGGCTTTACCGGTCGCGATAGCACTCCAGAAGCCCTAACCCCCTTGCTCGACAAAACCATCGTCGGTTTTGGTGAGCTGTTTCGCCAAATATCGGTGTCAGATGTAGGGGCTTCTACTATTCAGTCGCGCGCTTTTGCAGGCCTCGCCAATCGTACGCTGTTGTTTTGCTTGCCCGGCTCCACCAATGCCTGTCATACCGCCTGGGATAAAATCCTGAGCGAACAACTGGACAGCCGAACACGCCCCTGTAATTTTTACGGACAGGTGGCCTTAGAGTGTTAAATATTGCCGAAGCTAGAGCCTCACTAGAGGCACACCCCCGGGCAAAGCTTGGCACAGAGGTCATACCCGTACCCAGTGCACTCAACCGAACGCTGGCACAAAATATCAGCACCAATATCGACCTACCCCCAATGGACAATAGCGCCATGGACGGGTACGCCGTAGCGGCAAGCAACACCGTAACCAAGGGCACGCAGTTTACAGTTGCACACACTCAAGCCGCCGGAGATGCTCCGAGTCGCCTTAGAGACGGCCATGCTGCAAGAATTTTCACTGGAGCGATGCTGCCTGAAGGCGCCAACACCGTGGTGATACAAGAGGAAGTGGCCACCGACGAGGGCACCGTAACGCTCCTGCAAAACACCCCAAAAGGCGCCAATGTTCGACCGCGAGGGCAGGATATTTGCCAAGGCCAAACCATTGCCGAGCAAGGCGATGTGATCACCGCGGCGACTCAAGCGCTTTTCGCCGCCACGGGCATCACCCAAGTACCGGTGTTAAAGCCGCTGAACATTGCCTTGGTCACGACTGGGCAGGAGCTAGTACCACCCGGCAAGCCACTGGCACCCGGCCAAATTTATAATTCTAACCAGTGGATGCTAAGCGGGTTATTACAAACGCTCGGTTTGCGCGCGCAATACTCGGCAAGCCCAGCAGATACTTTGACAGCCACCTGCACCGCTCTGCTTGACGCGGCCCAATGTAGCGATTTAATCATCACCACAGGCGGCGTATCCGCAGGGGACGAAGACCACGTTAAAGCAGCCATCTCCCGTAACGGTGAGCTGGATTGGTGGAAAGTGAAACTGAAACCCGGCAAGCCCCTGGCACTGGGGTATTTGGACCACCAGGGTACTGCCACACCCGTGCTTGCCCTGCCCGGCAACCCCACCTCGGCTTTCGTCGCATTTTTGATGTTTGGTGTCCCACTAATACGAGCACTACAGGGCGCAAAGGCTCGCCCACTGACACCCTATAAACTGCACGCGAATTTTGAAAAGCCTCACCCCAGCGCTCGTGCAGAATTGGCAAGGGCCTGTTATCTGGATGGCAAACTGACGCTCCACCCCAACCAAAGCTCCGGCATGGTAAGCCCGCTATCCAACACAACAGGACTGGTCCACATTCCAGAACAGACCACAGTCGCCTACGACAACGCGCTAGACTATTACCCCTACACAGATTTGTTCAAACTGTAACAGAGACAAAAAATGAAAAACCAAACAGAAATTGAGGCCGCAGCGTTTCGCCGACTGCTATCGCACCTGCAATCCCGTACTGACGTGCAAAACATTGACTTAATGAACCTAGCCGGCTTCTGTCGCAACTGTTTAGCCAAATGGGTAAAAGCAGAGGCCGAGGCCAAGGGAGAGAGCCTGGATTACGACCAAGCTCGGAAGCACGTTTATGGTATGGCCTATGACGAGTGGAAAACGCGCTACCAAACACCGGCTACCGCGGCACAAACACAGGCTTTCGAACAATCTAAGCCTTCAGAGTAACATGATGATTCTTTTACCTAGTCTCGACGCATTGCGTTAATGCAGAGCCAGGTAAAAAACCACACTCACCAGGAATGGGGCGCTCAAAACGCCCCGCAGACTACCCTGCAAACCGGTATTCAGGCAAACCCGCAACCGACACCTCCGCCTTAAACAGTGCGCCGGAATGTGGAAATTCCGCGAGCTCTGCTTCAGGGCGGTTACCAACACTGGTGATGTACAACGTTTTTAAATCCGCGCCACCAAAGGCCACCATGGTGGGGCAGCGCGCAGGCACCGAAATTTCTTGGACAATTTGCCCATTAGGAGCCAAACGCACCACACGCCCACCCTCATAAAGCGCAGTCCAATAGTAGCCTTCGCTGTCCACAGCCGCGCCATCTGGTCGGCCGTTACCATGAGGAAATTGGTGAAACACTTGCGGGTTACTGATGCGCCCCGTTTCCAGATCATAGTCGCACCGGTGAATTGCGTGCGAAGGCGTATCGGCGTAGTAAAAAACACTATTGTCGGGGCTGAACCCAATACCGTTGGCGGTCAGCAGGTTATCAACCCAGCGCTTGGCTTCGCCATTTTCCAAGCTATAAATGCTTGCACCACCGTGGTCTTTAGGGGGATAAACGCTACCGGCCCATAATCGGCCCTTGGCATCACAACGACCATCGTTAAAACGATTTTTATCCAACCCTTCTTCTGGGTCAGTCACAAATGTGCGCTCGGTATTCCACCCTTCTAACAGGTAAAAACCCGAACGCGTCGCCATCACAAAGCCGCCTTGCTCACGCAAGCTAAAACAGCCTATTTCTTCACCAAATTGTAAATAGTCGTCTTCGCCGGTTGCAGGATTAAAGCGGTGAAGTTGCCCTTCGTTAATATCCAACCAATATAAGACCTGCGCTTTTTCATCCCATCGAGGACACTCGCCCAGGCTGGCCTTTACTTTTAGTGCAACGTCAACAGTCATGTTCGCCCCCAGTCAATGGAAAGGGCGCATTCTATCATTAAAAGTGGTCACACTAAGCCAAAAGTGCAAACGCAAAGCACACGATGACGGTCATTAGAAAAACCGATGGATACAAATTAAAGGAAGAACCAAGTGGGCAGCCCGCTACTCTTCACGCCGTGCTAGCGAGCGTGGCATCCCCCTCTCTAACGGATTGCTCGGGCACTTCGTAGCGACTAAATTGAGGTTTCAAATATTCCATTTGATCACCCAATATGCGATGACTGTTGATCAACGCCAAATATTCATAGGGGTTGGGCCTATAAGGCAGTGCCATGAGGGGCATATCCAACTCACTCAACAACGCATTACCTTTACGCTGGTTGCAACGCTTACAGGAAGCCACCACATTCTCCCATTTATCCTTCCCGCCTCGACTCAAGGGGTGTACATGATCTCGTGACAACTGCTCTGCAGAAAAGTGAAACCCACAATACAAACATTGAAAGTTATCGCGTTGAAATAACGACAAATTGGTCAATGGTGGATTAAACCGCATACGCGCCAACCGTTCACCATCACAGGCAATAATTGAAGGTAACTGAATACTGGATTGCAAATCGGTCTCTCGAGAGCGGCCACCTTTGACCGTGCGAACGGTAGTACCCAAGGACCAAACCACCAAACCCCGTGCATACATGCACACGCTTTCTTTCCAAGTGAGCCACTCAATGGGTTGGCCAGCCATATTCAAACGCAATATTCGAGGTTCCATTGTTGCTTCTTCTGTGTTTCTCAAAACAAAATGAAATGGGTCCACCCAAACGGGTAAATCCAACACCGGCTATGGCCACGCTTACCGCCACACCAGCAAGGCCTGCTTAGAACGGATGATTTAACACCGCACACTCGGCCCTCAGCACAGAGCATTCAGCTTTGTACTTTCAGCCGCTAGATTTTTCATTTCGATCACAAAACGAAAAACCCAATACGGTTATTTATACGCTTGCAAACTTGCGGTTGTAACGCAACGCGCTTGGCTCAGCTCGGCCCCAATAACGAAAAACCCCGCATTGGCTAACCAAGCGGGGTTTTTCGTGAGGTAAATAAGACGACTTACTGGGACGTAGAGGCCTCTGAGTCGACGGATACAGACTCGAGCGTGACATCTTCGCGTGCTGCAACTGCAACAACGTTCTACCAAAAATGTTGAAGGCGCACCTCCTCGTTTTGGACACACTTTTAGCTAATGCTAACCATAATTATAGTCGAGTCAAGCCTTTTTTGATGACACAACCTGAGAAAACCGCACTCGTGCGCGTGCACGTAAGACCATGCACGGCCGCAAGCCAAAGAATTAAGGGGGGTTTCCAAAAACCTCCAGCAAGCGGATTCAAAACACGATGGTAGCAGCGTATTGTGACAAACGGCTTTAAAGACAGAATCAATGGCAGAAGGGCAACGAAGGAAGTCGACGAAAAAACCGCGAGCACCGAGGTGTCGCGGTAAACTTTCACAGGAATCCTTGTCATTCCATGATTCGCGAGACCTTACTTCCACCCCTGGTCAAGCGACTGTGCCGTCCTTGGTAGAGCGCCATTGTACGGTTATTAGAAGGAGGAAACAGTGGCATTTGGCGCGCAAGTTTGTAAGACATTTCCTACAAGCGCCAAACGTGACAATAAGGTACCCGCCATTTCCAGGCGAGCGTGCGACAAAACCAAAATGCTTAGTGATCCCGCAGACGCTTCAATTGCAAGCTCTGACGCTGAACGATGTGTTGAATAAGCCGCTCTTGATGAGCACTGGCCATATCGTAAAAGTCGATGCGCCAATAAAATCCTTGTTCGTGAGGCTCCACACTGACAACGATACCTTTGGTTTGTACCACAAATTGACTGGGCTCCAACGTGAGCTCAAGCGACAACCGGGTGTCCACTGGAGTCTCCAATTCGTGAACAAAACCCATACCACATGCACTAATATTAACCTCTCGCACGCGATCCGCCAGCTGGCCCACCAGCCGACTGTCCGCCACCAACTGCCCCACAATGCGTTCCAGCTTTTGATTGAGCGCACGCACTAAGGCCGCCACCTGGGGGGATGAGTCCGCTACCTCATTGAGTAAATGCTCGATTTTTTCATCTTGGTCATGCATCAAATCCAATACATCCAAAGGTGACTCGGGCAACGCACAATCCTCGGCGGACACGTCTAACAACTCGTAACGCAAACCCATGGTATCGTTGATTCTAAAATAACGTCTTCGCTCCTGGTTCATAGGCTCACCTAAAAAATTTCCTCGGGACTGAGCTCAAACAAATACTCCGGCGCAATATCCAAATCCCGCAATATGTCGTCACCTTGATCCGATTGCAAAAGCGCCTTGTCTTCCTCCGACAACTCATCGCTTAGGCCCTGTTTAACCACAATTTCGACACGCCGATTGCGCGCACGATTCTCAGCCGAGGCGTTGTCCACCAACGGCTGAGTATCGGCCTTACCGGAAACCTCAAAACGGCTAGCACTGATGGCCCCACCCTGCATCAACTCGTGTGCTACCGACACCGCCCGTGCGGCAGATAACTCCCAGTTAGAACGAAAACGTGCGGTGTGGATGGGAATATTATCGGTATGTCCTTGCACCAAAATCTGGCCGGCTTTTAATGCCAACACGGAGCGAATTTCGCCCATAACGCCGAGATAATCGGGTTTCAACTCGGCAGACCCCGACTTGAAAGACCCTTTCTCACGGATGCGCACGATGATTTTCCGCCCTTGCGTTTCCACCTCTACTTCACCGGCCATAATTTGGTCATGCAACGCGCTGGCAAGCTCATAGGCGTCTTTTTCGGTCTGCTCGATGAGTTTTTCCAACAGTTCACGCACGCGCACCTTCACACCCGCATCGGCACCTTCTTCGCCTTGCTCAATGTCAAACTCCTCGCTGCACTCCACGTCTAAAGTCAATTGCGTGTTATCTTGAGTTTTTTGCCAAATTTGGTTAATGGGTGTGGGCTCGGGACGACCCGGACTGAATTCTTGCGCAATAATACTGGTACCCTTTGGCATCTCCGTAACATTGAGCTGGGTCTGTACACCAAACGCCTGTGCCATGGAACCCGCCAAACGTTTAAACTTCATAGCGTCCATTTCGGAAAACGACAGCAACAATACGAAAAAACACATGAGCAGTGACATTAAATCCGCAAAGGTACCCATCCAAGCGGGCAACCCGGGAGGACAGTCACATGCACCTTCTTCTTCGTCACTCATAGCCCACTAATCCTCGGCAGCGGCGCGTTTACCTTCGGGCAAGTAATTGCGTAACATCGAATCAATCACCCGAGGGTTTTGGCCGTTTTGAATGGCCAAGAGCGCATCGATCACCAGGCTTTTGGTGAGTGCTTCCTCTGCAGCACGCAGTTTTAATTTGTCGGCTATCGGGCCGCAAATCGCATTGGCGATCACAGCACCATAGAGCGTGGTGAGCAATGCTACCGCCATCGCGGGTCCAATGGCCTTTGGGTCGTCCATATTTGCGAGCATTGCTACCAGGCCGATCAGAGTACCGATCATACCCATGGCCGGTGCCATATCCGCCATGCCTGCAAAAATTGAGGCTCCGGTCATATGACGGTCCACGGCTGCAGACTTATCTCGAGCCAACAGAGACTTCACCACGTCAGGATCGTGCCCATCCACCAATAGTTGAATACCGCGCTGCAAAAAGTCATTGCTCACCTCCTTACCCTCGAGCGACAACAATCCGCCTTTTCTAGCCTCATCGGCAAGTGCCACCACTTCGTTGATCAACTCCATAGTATCAACGCTTTTGTTAACGAAGCTCCTCGCCGCCACCTTGCCTGCGCCAAGGAATTGTCCCAAGCCATACTTCGCCATCACCGCGAAAATGGTGCCACCAAATACAATAACCAGAGAGGGGCCATTGATAAACATCCCCAACTCGCCGCTCATCAGCATAGAGATGACGATTAGCGCCATTGCACCCAACACACCTACTAGGGTTGCTAAATCCACACACGACCTCGCAAATGCTTACCCACTGGGCCAAGTTGCCCAGTGCCGTTTTTACTCCTGGCCAACCACCAGGGCCAAACCAGCCGAGTCGACCTCAACTGAATCCACAAAACCGCTCTCAATTGAATCTCTTAAACCAACAGCGCTTATGTCCATTTAAGTCTAGACCGAATATTTAGAAGCGCTTTGTTTATAAAGGTGGCCAGACCTTAGCCTCAACCTCCTGTAGTGCCGCACGTCAGTCGGTTACAATAGGCGAATTGGCCGAATACACTGAGTGGGGTAACCATGGCTGCACGAAAAAAATCACCAAACTTCGAGTCTTCAATGACGGAACTCGAAACCCTGGTAGAAACGCTTGAGCAAGGCGACCTGCCGCTGGAGAAGGCACTGGCTGCGTTCGAAAAAGGCGTAAAATTGACTCGAGACTGCCAACAGGCACTGTCTGAGGCTGAGCAAAAAGTGACCTTACTGACTCAATCTAGCGACCAGATCAGCGAAAAGGCATTTGACGCAGAGCCCGGCAAACCATGACACCGGAACTGCAAACCTTTATTGGTGATCACAGCAAACGCGTGGCACACCGTTTAACCAATGTTTTGCCGGCGAGGGTCCCTGGTGGCGAACGCTTGGTCGAAGCCATGTCTTACAGCTTGCTGGGCGAAGGTAAACGTATTCGCCCCATATTGGTTTACGCCGCGGCACACGCAGTATCGGGCTCACCACCTAGCAACACTGTGGACGATGCCGCCTGTGCTGTAGAGTGCATTCATGCCTATAGTCTGGTGCACGATGACCTTCCGGCAATGGATGACGATGATCTTCGGCGCGGAGTACCCACCTGTCATATCGCCTTTGACGAAGCCACCGCAATACTCGCAGGCGACGCTTTGCAAACCCTAGCCTTTGAAACCCTCGCCAATAGCAAAAGTGACCCTGTCACCGTCATCGGTCTCATTCAGGAACTTTCGCGCTGTAGTGGTGCACTGGGAATGGTCGTGGGGCAAGCTATTGACCTAAAAGCCACTAACACCACACCCACCGTGGCGCAACTGGAACTGATGCACAATCACAAAACAGGTGCACTCATTGAGGCTGCCGTGATCATGGGTGCCATTGCCAGTGGCAACAATGTGACAGCGCGGCTTCCTACCCTGCGGCGCTATGCCAAAGCCATTGGGCTCTCGTTCCAGGTTCAAGATGATATTTTGGATGTGATCAGTGACACCCAAACCCTCGGTAAACGCCAGGGCGCCGACCAAAACTTAAATAAGCCCACGTATGTCACTCATCTGGGGCTCGAAGGCGCGAAAGACAAGGTACAGTCGCTACACCAAGAGGCATTAAGCGCACTGGCAGAGTTTGATGACTTCGCAGCACCGTTACGCGATTTGTCTGAATATATCATTTCTCGCACACGCTAATTTCAAAACCTCCTAAGCCACGGCGCACTTCAGCACCACAGACACGCGGTCATTCGCCGCACAATAATCCTGGGGGCCAAAGTATCCATTTGGCTTATTTTTTGTATGCTTTCAGGTGTGTCGTGTACGAAAAACGGTTTTGCCCTTGAAACCGTTTTCACCCGCAGCCCTTCGCACGCTTTAATCGGTTGCTAGGGTGAAAACACGTCGCGAATGTAAGGATTGGCCAGTAACGATAGGATTTTTTGGTGCGTTAACAGACGTCGAAATTTTGGCATCCAAATGTTTTTTATAAACGTATGGAACTGAAATAACAGATTTTTTGTCGAAACTTTGAAAAAAACCTGCCTTGTTAGAGAGCGCATAAATCCACCTAGGTCTATGCTTACTAAAAGACAAAGGAGTTGTAAACACCACCGACTAACGACTGACTTGCGATTTCACCGCCAAGGGTCGCAACCCCATACCACTTGAGGAGGGCCACCTATGTCGATCTTCAGCCATTACCAAAGCCGTTTTGAAGCGACACAGCAAGAGGAATTGTCCATTCAAGAATACTTGGAGCTATGTAAAAAGGATCCAAGCGTTTATGCAACCGCGTCGGAGCGCATGTTAGCCGCCATTGGTGAAGCCGAACTGGTGGACACCTCTAAATCATCACGCACCAGCAGAATTTTTTCCAACAAGATTATTAAGCGTTACAAAGCGTTTGAAGATTTTTATGGCATGGAAGAAGCCATTGAACAAATCGTATCGTTTTTTCGTCATGCAGCCCAAGGACTGGAAGAGAAAAAACAAATCTTGTACTTACTGGGCCCTGTTGGTGGCGGTAAGTCTTCCCTGGCGGAGAAACTCAAGCATTTAATGGAAAAAGAGCCCATTTACTGCATCAAAGACTCCCCGGTGTTTGAGTCGCCCCTGGGGTTATTCAACCCTGACGAAGACGGTGAAATTTTAGAAGAAGACTACGGCATTCCACGCCGCTACGTTAAAACGATCATGTCCCCCTGGGCTGTCAAGCGATTGCATGAATTTGGTGGTGACATCAGCCAGTTCAAAGTCGTCAAAGTACACCCTTCAATATTGAACCAAATCGCTGTATCCAAAACTGAACCAGGCGACGAAAACAACCAGGATATTTCTTCTTTGGTCGGGAAAGTCGATATTCGTAAATTGGAAGACTTCCCGCAACACGACCCGGACGCCTACAGCTTCTCAGGAGGACTCTGTCGTGCCAACCAAGGTCTGATGGAATTCGTTGAAATGTTTAAAGCCCCCATCAAGGTGCTGCATCCTTTGCTGACAGCCACGCAAGAGGGCAACTTTAACGGCACAGAGGGCCTGGGTGCCATACCCTTCGAGGGCATCGTATTGGCTCACTCAAACGAATCCGAGTGGCAGGCTTTTAGAAACAACAAAAACAATGAAGCTTTCATTGATCGCGTGTATATCGTCAAAGTCCCCTATTGTCTGCGCGTATCAGAAGAGGTCTCTATCTATAAAAAATTGCTTCAACACAGCTCTCTTTACGAGTCTCCCTGCGCACCGGATACGCTAAAAATGTTGGCTCAGTTCACCGTTCTTTCACGCTTAAAAATGCCAGAGAATTCTAACTTATTCTCCAAAATGCGGGTGTACGACGGCGAAAATTTGAAAGATACCGACCCAAAGGCCAAATCTTTACAAGAATACAAAGACGCCGCAGGTGTTGACGAGGGCATGAATGGACTATCCACACGTTTTGCCTTCAAAATTTTATCAAAGGTATTTAACTTTGACCCGACCGAGGTGGCAGCCAACCCCGTGCATTTGCTCTATGTATTAGAGCAACAAATAGAACAAGAGCAATTCCAAGAAGAGATTCAAACGCGCTACCTGGCATTTATTAAGGAGTACCTTGCACCTCGCTACGTAGAATTTATTGGTAAAGAATTGCAAACTGCTTATCTCGAGTCATACGCGGAATACGGCCAAAATATTTTTGACCGCTATGTCACATATGCCGACTTCTGGATACAAGATCAAGAATATCGAGATCCCGAAACAGGAGAAATTTTAGACCGAGCTTCACTGAGTGAAGAACTTGAGAAAATCGAAAAACCTGCGGGCATTTCTAACCCCAAAGATTTTCGCAATGAGATCGTTAATTTTGTGTTGCGTGCACGCGCCAACAATAACGGCAAGAATCCTGTTTGGAGCAGTTACGAAAAACTGCGTGTGGTCATTGAAAAGAAAATGTTCTCCAATACTGAAGACCTACTACCTGTCATTTCTTTTAACACTAAGTCGTCCAAACAGGACCAGAAAAAGCACGAGGATTTTGTTGCTCGAATGGTTGAGCGCGGCTACACCGAAAAACAAGTACGCTTGCTGTCTGAGTGGTATTTGCGCGTTCGCAAGTCGCAATAAACTAAGCCTGCGAGCATCATACCCATAGAGGCCAGCAGGCGGTCGCCAAATGCCCGCCTGCCACCACCGCCTCAAACATAGGCCATTTGGCCCAAGCAGGCGCTGTAAAGCCGTTGTTATGTCGCCAAGACAAAGGGCTGAAGATAATATAGGGCCGAAATATAGGAGCGTTGTGTGAGTTACATTGTTGATAGAAGACTCAATGCCAAAAACAAAAGCACAGTTAATCGCCAACGCTTTTTGGAGCGCTATCGCCAACACATCAAGAAAGCGGTATCGGAATCCATCAATAAGCGCTCTATCACCGATATTGATAGCGGTGAGAAAATCAGCATACCCTCCAAAGATATCAGTGAACCCGTTTTTCATCACGGCCAGGGAGGGGTAAATGAGCGCGTTTTACCCGGGAACAAAGAGTTTGTTTCTGGCGATCGAATCAAACGCCCGGAAGGCAGTGGCGGCGGTGGAGGTGGAGGCAACGCCAGCGACTCCGGTGAAGGCATGGACGACTTCGTCTTTCAAATCACCCAAGAAGAGTTTTTAAACTTTATGTTTGAAGACTTAGCGTTACCCAATTTAGTGAAACGTCAATTGCTGGGCGATGACGAATTCAAATACCACCGCGCAGGCATCTCCAACGAGGGCACACCCGGCAGAGTCAATATCGTACGTTCACTACGCGCCGCTAACGCTCGCCGGATTGCGTTATCGGGTAAAAAAAGAAGACAACTGAAAGAGTTGGAAGCCGAAGCACTGGCCTTGCGTGAGGCCACCAGCGTCGAGGACATACAAAGACTCAAAGCCATTGAAGATAAAATAGATGAGCTTAAACAGCGCATCAAGCGTGTCCCTTGGATTGATGACTACGACCTTAAGTACAACTTGCACGTCAAAGAGCCAATCCCGCGCTCCAGGGCCGTGATGTTCTGCGTGATGGATGTATCGGGCTCGATGGATCAAGCGACGAAAGATATCGCCAAGCGGTTTTTCATGCTGCTGTACCTCTTTTTGCAACGCAATTACGAGAAAACCGAGGTGGTATTTATTCGGCACCACACCAGCGCCAAAGAAGTCGATGAAGAGGAATTTTTTTACAGCCGTGAGACCGGCGGAACCATCGTTTCAAGCGCGTTAAAACTCACCGATGAGATAATAGACGACCGCTATTCGCCACAACAATGGAACATTTATGTGGCGCAAGCCTCGGACGGTGACAATTGGAATGATGACTCCACTATTTGTTACAAATTACTCACGGAAAAGCTGATGCAAAAAGTACAGTATTTTTCGTATATTGAAATTACCTCGCGTGACCACCAGGCCCTTTGGGAGTCATACGAAAAAGTCGGCGAAGATTTTAAAGACGCTTTTGCGATGCGCCAAATTCAAGACGAAGCAGAAATCTACCCGGTATTTCGTCAACTGTTTCAGAAAAAGGCAGCATAATGGCTACCCGGCGAAAACCCATCTCTACCTCGTCTGAATGGAGCTTTGAACTCATAGAGGCCTATGACAACGCCATAGGTCAAATCGCACGTGATTACGGCTTAGACACCTATCCCAATCAAATCGAAGTCATCAGCTCCGAGCAAATGATGGACGCCTACGCCTCCGTCGGCATGCCTTTGGGGTACAGCCACTGGTCCTATGGCAAACAGTTTTTGAACGTCCAACAATCCTACCAACGCGGCCAAATGGGTTTGGCTTACGAGATTGTCATCAACTCAAACCCTTGTATCGCCTACCTCATGGAAGAAAACACCATGACCATGCAGGCCTTGGTGATCGCACACGCCTGTTATGGACACAACTCTTTTTTTAAGGGCAATTATTTATTTCGCACTTGGACGGACGCCAGCTCAATTATTGACTACCTTGTGTTTGCCAAAAACTACGTCTCCAAATGTGAAGAACGCTATGGCATCGAGGCAGTTGAGTCGATCTTAGACTCCTGTCACGCCATCATGAATTACGGGGTTGATCGCTATAAGCGCCCCTACCCGCTGTCTACCCACGAAGAGAAAGAACGCCAGAAAGAAAGAGAAGAATATTTGCAACGCCAGGTTAATGACCTGTGGCGCACCATTCCAACGAGTGAAGACAACAAAAAAGAACAGCTCCCCACAAAGTTTCCGGAAGAACCACAGGAAAATTTACTGTACTTTTTCGAAAAACGTGCACCTTTACTAGAACCCTGGCAGCGTGAATTGGTGAGAATTGTGCGTAAAATTGCGCAGTATTTTTACCCACAACGCCAAACCCAGGTTATGAACGAAGGCTGGGCCACTTTTTGGCATCATTTTCTATTAAACCAACTGTACGACAATGGTTTGGTCACTGATGGATTTATCATCGAGTTTTTACAATCGCACACCAGCGTGGTGTATCAACCCCCCTATGACAGCCCCTACTACAATGGCATTAACCCCTACGCGCTGGGGTTTAGCATGTTTACCGATATTAAGCGCATCTGTGAACATCCCACAGAGGAGGACCACCGTTGGTTCCCCGACATTGCCGGCTCCAACTGGGTGGAAACCTTAAACTTTGCCATGCGAAACTTTAAAGACGAGAGTTTTATTTTGCAGTTCCTATCGCCCAAGGTGATGCGCGATATGAAGTTGTTTTCTATTTTGGATGACGACCGCAATCCAACCATCAATGTCTCTGCCATTCACGATGACTCTGGATATTTGGCCGTGCGAGAGGCTCTGTCGGCGCAATACAACCTGGGCAATCGTGAGCCTAATATACAAGTGCAAGAGGTGGATGTACGCGGAGATCGCTCCATTACGCTTCACCATGACCAATTTAACCGCATACCACTGGATGCTGATTCCACTCAAGAAGTATTGAAACACATTCACCGGTTGTGGGGGTTTGATGTGCATTTACACTCTTTGAGTGAGGGACGCGTGACCCAAAGTTACCACTGCCCACCAAAAGTGAATTCACTGCTAGACGACGAAGAGTAACGTGATTCACGGCCTATTATAACGCCCCAGGTTGGCTCCGTTGTCATCTAATGGCTTCCATAGTCTGGCGCTTCTTCTGGCGCTCTTTTTAATCACTTGAGGTCTTGGAGCCAAACTGGTTCAACGTTTGTTGGCGCAGCACGCCAGAAAAATGATTGGCTGGTGCATTTTCACGCGACAGCGTGCATAAATACCAATGACTTACCCTTCAAGCAAGCATCAAGATGAGCTATCAAGAAAAGCCGACTACTCGGCACTGGCTTTGGCAGAACGCTCAAAGATACCATGGCGTAAAAAATACAACACTTGTGCAATCACCATATCGTTACGCATCATAAAAGTGTGTGTCACCGGTAGCGTAATGTGATCTTTCATACCGGACACTTTAGTGCTCACCACACTGACTTTGCCATCATCGGGCCCTGGAATGAGTTGCGACAACACCAAATTGATCGTGCGCGTGCCTGCGACAATGCCCACCTCAAATGCCACTGGACCTAATTGACTGGGGACACTGTCAGGGCCCGTACCCAATTGCAGACCTGCATCGCCATTTAAAAAATGAAACCCAGGGAATTCGCCCAATTTGTCTACGACTTCACTCCCGCTATTGGGCGGCCCCAACATCACAACGCGGCCCAAATTGTCCATAGTGTGGCCCTTGAGATAATAGCGCACCAATATGCCCCCCATGGAATGGGTCACAAAATGTACCGTGCTATTGGCCGGGCATTGTTTTACAAAGGTTTCAACATAGTTGGCAAGCTTCGAAATAGTGTGCTCCCTCGACGGATAACTGTGATTCACCACATTAAATCCCGCTTTTTTGAGCGCAATTTCCAACTTTTCCATTGCGGCTTCTGTACGGGCCAAACCGTGCATCAATACAACACAATCCGCCCAGGTTATGGGTGCCCACAAAACCATACAGAGCAGTAGCCAACGCATATCATTAATCCTCATTGTTGGAGACTTCTATAAGCCGTTCAAATCCCGCAGGGCTAAGGCCATTCATGCGACGTTTACCCACCAAAATCCCGGCACACCAGTGGCGCCAAGCTTATCGTACTGAGCTTTGGCTGCGTAATCCTTTTCAATGTCGTGGTAAAAAATAGCGAAGCCGTTATCGTGAAAATATCGGCGGGTTTTGAGGCAGGCTTACGGTCGCGGTAATGCACCTTACCGGATTCATCCACCCACTTATCCATTTGCGCCGTGGTCACGGGTGCGAATACCATCGCAAAAAGCCAGTACACTTGTTGTTTTACGCATTGAGCCCTCCTCGAGGTATCAGTTTTACCATAAGGCCCATTGCGCATTAAATGCGTACAAACCCTTTTTGATAAGTGGACCTTTACAATGACAACAGTGGTCTGGTTTACCTATGACCTTCGCCTCCATGATCACCCAGCACTGATGGCCGCTGCTGGTGATGATATCGTGCCTGTATTCGTACTGGACAAACAAGACCCCTGGTTTTTGGGTAGCGCCAGTCGCTGGTGGCTGTACCACAGTCTCAAGGCCCTCGACCAATCTCTCGCCCGCATGGGAGGCCATCTGATTTTTCGTCAAGGTGACACCCTGAATGAAATCATGAGTGTCGCCAAACAGGTCGCGGCGGACCAAGTGGTATTCACTCGCGCCTATGAGCCTTGGCTTTGCCAGCAGCAAAAGCAGCTTTTCGAGGCGCTCACTCAAACTGGGGTCCGCGTCAGACGGTTCGGCTCCCGCGCATTGATCGAACCCGAAACCTTGAGTAATCGCCAGGGGCTGCCGTTTAAAGTATTTACCCCGTTTTACAAAACCGCTTCTGCTCGCATCAGCTCTTTACGCGTCCAACCCACACCTAAACTTCGCTTCTCCCCCCATCGCGCCCCCACCGACACGCTGACGGATTGGGCGCTGCTGCCCAGCCGTCCCAACTGGTCCAAGGGGTTTGCCCCCCTTTGGCAGCCGGGTGAAGATGGTGCCACAGCACAGCTTCGCGAAGCACTTGAAACGGTCATCGACTCCTACAGCCAAACGCGTGACCTTCCGAGCCACGCGGGCACATCGCGCCTGGCCCCGCATTTACATTTTGGTGAGGTTTCACCTCGCCAGGTATGGGTGGCAACACAAAATACTTTTGGCGACCGTTTAGACTTGGCAGAGCCTTTTGTTCGACAGCTTTATTGGCGTGAATTTGGATTGCATTTACTGCACCACTTCCCCCACACGCCCGAGCGGCCTTTTAATACTCGATTTTCTGGGTTTCCTTGGCGAAAGAATGCGGCTCGATTAAAACAATGGCAGGCGGGTAAAACAGGCTATCCCATTGTCGATGCGGGCATGCGAGAACTCTGGCACACCGGCTGGATGCACAACCGCGTACGAATGGTAGTCGCCTCGTTTCTGACGAAGCACCTAAACATTCCCTGGCGACAAGGTGCGCAATGGTTTTGGGACACCTTACTGGATGCTGATTTGGCTAATAACACCATGGGATGGCAATGGGTGGCAGGATGCGGTGCCGATGCCGCACCCTACTTCAGGGTTTTTAACCCCACTCGACAAGGCGAGCGCTTCGACCCGAAAGGCGATTACGTCAAACAATGGGTGCCGGAACTTGCGCATCTGCCCGAAAAATACATTCACTCACCATGGGAGGCCCCGCCAGACACCTTAAAGGCGGCAGGCATTGCGCTGGGCAAGACGTATCCCAAGCCCATGGTCGACCACACAAGCGCTCGTGAAGCGGCCCTAGCGGCTTACCATGCGCTGCCATAATGACCTCAAACCAGCCTTGGGTCCGCGAGAAACTCGCGCATCTCTTTTTCCAGCTGGACAACCGCCGCCCGAATGTCGGCTCTCAACGGCTTGACCGCCTCAAAGTGCTTGTCACGCAAATGCTGTTCTAGCGTCTGCAACAGTGCGGGCAATACATGAGCCCCCACATTGGCGGAAGACCCTTTTAGTCCGTGCGCATGCTTACTCAACGCTTCCCATTGCTCTGCTGCCAAGGCCTCATCAATTAACTGCCAATTGGGCTGGAGATCGTTTAAAAAAATCTCCACGAGTCGCAACATGCGATCCTTTTTATAGCGCACCAGCGTGAACAATGCGCTCTTGTCCCAACAGATCTCTGGAGCCGCGGCAACCACTTCACCCCAAGAGTTGGCATCGCTCTTACCCTCCGCCGGCTGATCCAACCAATAGCGCAGTGTGTGCTCTAAAACTTCCACGTTGATGGGCTTGCTCATATAATCGTTCATGCCGGCGTCTAAACACTTCTCTCGATCGCCCTGCATGACGTTGGCGGTCATGGCAATTACTGGGGTGTTGCGTAGGGAAACACTGCTGAGCTCGCGGATATGACGCGTTGCCTCATAACCATCCATCACTGGCATTTGGCAGTCCATGAGAACCAATGGGTACGGCTTGCCGCGTTGGTCCGCGGTCTCTAACATCGCAATCGCCACTTCACCGTTTTCCGCCACATCCGCTGCATACCCCATTCCCTCCAGGGTCAATAAAGCCACGTGCTGGTTGGTGGGATTGTCCTCCACCAGCAGCAAGGTCACAGGCTCAGGCGCCACTGCTTCAGGCGTCACTGCCACATCTTTTACCGACCAGGTGCTTTCCAAGGCTATAGGTCCGCCGTTGAACACTCGATAGAGCGCCTCGGCCAACTGCTCCCCAGTAGTGGGTTTATTGAGCATGGTAGCCACACGCAACTGTTCTAGAGAGATTTCACTCATATCCACAGGCTTAGAGCACATCCAAATGATCGCCAACGCATCCCATTTAGGGTTGGCGCGAATGGTCTCCGACAGGGTGACGCCATCCATGTCGGGCATCTGTAGATCCACCACGGCAAGCTCAAGCATCTGACCATGTTTCGTTAACGTCATCAGTGCTTCTTGAGCACTCGCCGCCACCATCACTGTGGCGCCATAGTGCTCTAGCTGCTTTTGCAATACCAAGCGATTGGTTTCATTGTCGTCCACCACTAACAGCGTTCTACCCGTAAAATCCATTACGGGGGCATCGACAGATAGACGGCCGTCTACAGCCTCCGCTGGTAATGTTACGCAAAACGTACTGCCGGCACCGGGTGTACTGGTAACCTTAATCGAGCCCCCCATTAAACTCACCAATTGTTGCGTAATGGCTAATCCTAGCCCTGTCCCGCCGTATTGGCGGGTGGTCGAGGCATCCGCCTGAGTAAAAGCGCCAAACAGTTCTTCGAGCTTGTCCTTTTCAATACCAATACCCGTATCTCGCACAGACACAATAACCCTAGAGGGTTCGCCACGTTCAAATTCAACACCTATGTAAACTTCTCCTTGGTCGGTGAATTTAATGGCATTCCCCAACAAATTATTCAGCACTTGCCGAAAGCGCACGGGGTCCACATTCAGCGCTTGCGGTAAGGTGGGCGACACATCCACAATTAGACTCAAGCTTTTCTGTTGCACCTCAGCCCCAAACGACGACGCCACTTCCGTCACAAGATTTCGGATATCTGTGGGTACAGGGTCCAACGTGAGCTTCCCCGCTTCAATTTTTGAAAAATCCAATATGTCGTTAATCACCCCCAATAAACTCAGTGCGCTGCTTTTGGCGATCGTCAGATAGTTTTTTTGCTCGTGCCCAAGCTTGTCGTTTAACACAATCTCTAACATGCCCAATACGCCATTCATGGGCGTACGAATTTCATGGCTCATATTGGCCAGAAAATAACTTTTCGCCTGCAACGCATGCTTGAGGGCTTCATTTTGCGCACGCAGCCGATTGCGCAGCTTCACGATCGATTGGCATAAAAACGTCAGCCCTAGGGCACAAAAGCTAAACGTTAGCCAACCCACCCATAAATCGGCGGTTGACTCAACACTGCGGATACCCCAAACACGAAACACATGGGCCGATAAAATACCGAGGCCCGTATAGACACTGAATGTCGCGATGGCGCGCACGCTTACGCGAAATACGCCAAACATCATGATCAGTAACAACAAGGAATAGACGGCATGCTCGCCGGCTTGGGTGACTGCCACTGCGAGAATAGACACCGTTGCGGCCCAATACATTTGCGGGAGGCTGAGCGCTGGGTCATTGAATCGCTCATTCCAGCCAAGGTAGATACACAAAATAAACCCGACATTCACCACCCAAAAAAAGACCATTGCCCCCCACAGTACCCCCGGAGAAACAACCACTTCACCCGTGGAATACGCCACCATCACCACGCCAGACAGCACAAGCGCCCCGGCGGCGGCTAATAAGGTGTTATTTAAACGTATGGTCTGCTTTTGGGTTAGGTGTGGCAACGGCAATCCTTTTAAAACGTCCAACATTTCTTCCTACAGTATAAGCCAGATAAAAAGCACAAAACGTCAGGCTCTCGTGTAGCCGCCCCGCTTAAAAGGCTGTACTGTCAGTCAGAAAAGTCTCTTGTCACTTAACTCAACCATCTAAGCTGAATTGGGTTTCGTTTCTTTGCCTTAGCACGCTCAACACGCGCCAATCAACGACCCATCAGTTTTTTTACAGATCTCCCCCGCGACGGCTCTAAAGCAACTAAACTGACAATGGACAAAACAGTGCGTTATTTCACCTTGTACGCTCGGCCATCGGCGGGTTTGCCGCTAAACTTGTCGATACCCACAATCGACAACAGGCCATGGGGGCAAGTATGAGCTGTATAGGTTGGCGCCAATTCGCCACCTCGCAGACACTAGAGAGCCTCCGACTAAGCAAAGCCTGCGCTAAACGCAGTCTTCATTAGTGGATAAAATCATTAAATGATCAAAATTGTTACATACGACGGCTCATTCGCGTGAAGTGTGCAGTAGACTCCTATAGGACCAGTTAGCCAAATGAGGTATGCATTGAAGCGGTCGCGCCCAAATATTCCGATCTTTTTGTTCGCAATGAGTTGTCTACCATTGACCACCCATGCGGTAAGCTTTGGTGTTTTCGATGCGCGTACGCTGGCGCTCGGGGGCACCTCTGTGGCTATGAGTAACCTCACCACGGGGCACTATGCCAACCCCGCCCTCCTCGCCCTGCATATCGGGGACGAAGATGACACAGAGGATGGCCAACACACCTTGCCATCTCTCACCACCCGATATTCCGATGCCGCTGAAATTGCCTACCAAACCGTGGAAAACAATCTCGAAGGCCAGTTGAGTAACGCCATTGACGCTTTTAACCTAGCACCCGGCCCAGCAACAGCCTTGACCGGAGAAGAAGCCGCCATTGAGCTTAAGGACGCCATGGAGGGGGTTCAAGACAAACCCATCTTTGCCGACTTATTTGTAGGTTACTCCATGACAGAGCCTGGGCACCGAGAAGGTGGCGCGTTTTTTATTGGCTCGCGCGTAGTGGTCAATGGTGCTGCCGACATTGCCCCAGAAGACTTGGATTTGATTGACGATTATATCGAGGCTTTGCGCTTTATTCATACAGATGGCAGCGACGGCTCATCACACCCTGAGCTGTTTCTCGCCGATGGCCAACTGGCTGACCCCAATGATGAAATACTGTCCTCTGCGCGCGCGCGCGTGGGTGTAATGACAGAAATCGGCGTATCTGCGGCAAAACTGTTCAAATTCAAAGGGCAGGTGTTTTCTCTGGGCGTCTCTCCCAAGGCCATGAATTTACATTTGTTCGACGACGAGTGGGATGTTAACGGCGGCGAATTTATCAGTGACGGCAACGATGAAGACTATTGGGTTTTTAACTTCGACCTAGGCATGCTTTGGGCACCCAAGGAAAATGTTCGCGTGGGCCTGACCAGCAAAGACTTTCTCACAAAAGAAAAAACATCTGCCCTCGGCTATACCTTTAAACTCAAAGCCAGAACACGCCTCGGCATGGTGGTGGACTATGAGCAATTCAGTGTGGGAATGGACTTAGACCTCACGCCCAACCGCCTGTTTGCCAACGATGCCAAACAACAGGAACTGAGTGTGGGTGTTGAATACAGCCCCTGGTCAATACTGCAATTGCGAGCAGGATACAGCTACGACCTAGAGGGTACGTTCGACGGCAAGATGACCTTTGGTGCCGGCGTTAACTGGGCGGGCATGCGCGTAGATGGCGCCTTCGCCACCAGTGATACCGACACCGTCTTTGGCTTCCAATTTGGATGGCAACATTAAGCCCGGTAGTACCTGCCCCCCACCGCTAGAACACTCGATGAGACTCGCAGGGCATGCGCGTGCGCGTATCCTCAAGCTCATCCAATGCGAGCTCAGCCACCGCAAACCCAGCGCCGGGGCCGCGCTTAACCGCGACCACCTCACCCCACGGATTAATGATGCACGAATGACCCCACGTGGCACGTCCATGGCTGTGTTCACCACCTTGATTCGCGGCGAGCACATAGCACTGGTTTTCAATGGCGCGCGCGCGCAATAGCACCTCCCAATGAGCCTTCCCTGTGGAATAGGTGAAAGCGGACGGCACCGCAAAGGCAAGTACACCCTCACTGCGAAGTTTACGGTACAACTCAGGGAAGCGTAAATCGTAGCAAACCGTTAAGCCCAGCTTGCCAAAGGGCAGCGTTGCCGCCACCGCAGCTTTACCCGGGCAAAAGGTGTCAGACTCGCGGTAATCTCCCACCGCGTCCTCCACGGCCACATCAAACAGATGACACTTGTCATAGCGTGCCACTAGGTTGCCGGCAGGGTCCCATACGGTGGACGCCGCGTAAACGCGCTTTTCAGGCGCAATGTCGGGGCTGGTGAGTGGTACGGTTCCCGCCACTAACCAAATGCCAAGCTTGGCACTCCATTCCTGCAAAAATGGGAATATGGGCCCTTGCCCCGATAACTCTAGTTCTGCAGTCGCAAAGGCCTTGGCCTGCGAAAACATCGCAAAGTTCTCAGGTAACACCACAACTTCGGCCCCCTCCTGCGCGGCTGCACGCATTTGCTCCAGCGCCTGTAGTAGGTTCAGTTCTACGGAGGCACCACTGACCATCTGAATGACTGCTACTTTCACATTACCCTCTCAAAAATCCAATGCACTGCTCATCGGAGTCACGACGCAATTTTATTCGCCTGAATAGCTCCCTACCCGGCAACGAATTGGTACAATTTGAGTCCAAACTAATCAATCAAATGCTGTTTTGACTCATACACGTGGCAGCACACTAACAAACATAACAACTGCGAGTAACACATGTTTCATCGACAGCCCAAACGTTTGCAGCCTCGAGCCATACTGATTGCACTCGCGCTCCTTCCTCTCAGCTTAGCCTATGCAGAGATCTACCAATGGACCGATGAGAATGGGCGTGTACACTTTAGCGACCAACGTGCCGCCAGAAAAGACGCCATGCGGCGTGGTGAAAAGCCTAACCAGGCCACCACGGATGGCGTGAACTTCCGCTTCCTACCTCAGGCCGACGCATTGATCACCAGCAACTCAGAGCAACCCAAGGGCAAGGCCTCTATGTTGTCCACTGGCTACTGGAAAACCCGTACGGTGGAGTATCAAACCCGCAGTATTGTGCGTTTTGAAATCACCGAGCTTCTTAAAGCACTCAACATGCACAAGCTCAAACATCTAGACACGGCCAGAATCGAATTCTTCGCCAACACGCAAGATAAACTTTACGGCCAAGGCATTACCAACAAACAAAGTCCCGGACACTCCACCCTGCGCGGTGACAACGCATTTTACATAAAAGCGGTGCACAACAATTGGAGCGAAGACGACGTAACCTGGCAAACTTTTTATGCGCCTACCCACTATACGCCGCTGGCCATCCGCAAGCTGCCCTCTATTTCTGCACCCGGCTCAGATGGTGTACCGGACAAAAATTACTGGGTCGATGCCACCGATCTCATCGCCGCGTTGGTGCTCGCGCAGCAGCGCGAGTTCACCCTGGAGCTATCGCCACAACGCAAATCCACAATGGCACAGGTGACCTTTTTCTCGCGCGAAAGTGACAAACCTCCGGTACTAACGGTTAAGCTCAAATAGAATCGTGTACCCACAAGAACAGATCCTTGAAACCCGCGCTGAAAACACACAGCAACCCCTAAGGGCCTTAATGGTTAACCCGACAATTAAATAGATCTCCCGTCTATTTCATTGCACACCCTTAAAATATTGGCGAAAATGTGTGAATTTCCTTGTATTGTAAGGGCTTGCCTTGGCCCGACAGATTGCCGGGTTAATAGCACTGCGCTGGGCATCCTGCGACTAAGCAGGTGAGTAAATAAGAATTATGGGATTTTGTGCTGTGGCAGTTAAAACTTGGGAAACGTATCGTTACTGGCATTGCGCGCAAAGGGCGATTCTGTACGTCGAGCCTCATACTGAATCAACCATTTAATAAAGGCCTCCTCCGACAAAGGCCGAGCAAAGAAGTAACCTTGAAACGCGTGGCAGCCTATGGCCCTGAGGCGATCCAGCTGCACTTGGGTTTCCACCCCTTCAGCCACTACCTCTAGCCCCATATGCTTGCCAATAGACACCATCGACTCCACCAGCGGTTCTTGTGCCTGGGTTTCCAATACATCCACAAAACTTTTGTCGATTTTAATGGAATCCAACGGCAAATCGCGTAAATAGGCCAGCGACGAGTAACCGGTACCAAAGTCATCTAATGCGATGCTAAACCCCGAGCGCCGAAGTTCTGCAAGCTTGTCAATGGTATCTTTGATATCCGACAACACTGCCGTTTCCGTCACTTCGAGGGTGATAAAGCTGGGCGCCACCTTGGCTTTGGCAATAGCAGCCAAGGTAGTTTCAACGAAATCGGGCCGACCAAATTGCCATGCCGACACATTCACCGACAAATGCCCGGAAAACGGAAGCCGCCCTTCAAACCAGCGCTTACGTTTGGACAGTGCCTCTTGCAAAACCCATTCGCCGATTGGGTTGATTAACCCTGTTTCTTCCGCCACAGGAATAAAAACATCCGGCGGGATAAATCCGCGTTTAGGGTGCTGCCAGCGCAGTAAAGCCTCCGCTCCAATCAACGCGCCACTGGCGTTTAGCTGTGGTTGATACACCAGTGAAAACTCTTTGTTTTGCAAGGCTTGACGTAGCCCTTTTTCAATACCAATGCGATGATTCACTTCATTGCGCATTTCTGGTGTAAACAGTTGATATCCACCCCGTCCGGCGAGCTTAGCTTTGTGGAGCGCAATGTCCGCATTACGAAACACATCCACCACGGTATGGGCATACTGTGGAAATAAAACGATACCGATGGTGCAGCCCACATCAAGAAGGTGATCACCCACCGCCACCGGCCGTTCCAACAGCGACAGTAGCTGTAGAGCCAATTGCACAATATTTTTTTCTGGGTTTTTGCCAAGGTCTTTCACGACGATGGCAAACTCATCCCCTCCGATACGTGCCACATAATGCGCACCGCGTGTCGCTTTTATTAAACGCTTACCTAAACGTTGTATGACTTGATCGCCCACATTATGCCCCAAGGCATCATTAATGGTTTTAAAGTGATCCAAATCCAGTTGAATGAAAGCACTTTCCCCTTCTTGTTGTTCTAGCAATTTTCCCACATATTCATTCAAATCCACTCGATTCGGCAGACCAGTCAATTGGTCTTCAAACGCCATTTTACGAATGGTTTTTTCCGACTCGATTCGATTGAGTTCCGAGCCGGCGCGTGACACAAATATTTTCACCAAGTCTTCAATTTTTTCCACATGGTCCATGGGTTTGGCGTCCATCACCATAAAAGCCCCAATATTGACTTTGCGCTCATCGGTTATAGCCACACCCACATAACTTTGAATACCCATCTGCTTAAGCAAAGTGAGCCAAGGAAAATCTTCCTGCGCCCTACGCGCTACGGAATAGGTGCCGTTTTGCAAAATAACACCTATCGGGCTACCTTGTATCTTAATCGTAAAATTGTCCGTCAACTCACCATCGACCGAAGCCGCCAAGGTTTGCAAGTGTGGCTCGCCGTCTATGTCGACTAACAAGCCGATCAGCACGTATTTTTTTTCAAGCAGTCGAGCAAGGTAAACCACTAGGCTCGTAAAAAAAGCTTGCCCAGTTTCTGTAGAAACAGCGTTAGATATGGTATTAATGGCGGTATCCACAAATTGCTGTTCGGTAACATCTTCTAAACGAACAACAAACTCCTCTAGGCATCGATCACCATCGAAAATCGGCGACAACTTAAAATTTATCCAACAGTCTCGAACAAAAAATAGTGTGTCAACCGGAACACCTGCTACGAAATAGTAAGGGCCAAACTCGCAAGCTTCCCCAGTTTCCAGTTGGCGTAAAACTGCCTCACGGCTTTCACCCAAAGATTCAAGCACGTCTAGAAAATTCACATTAGGTGTTTGGCTAACATCACAACGCAAGAACCGCACGCTCTCTTCATTCACCAAAAGCGTATCGCCATTTCGATTCACGATGTGATTGGGCACGGGCTCTTGAGTAAAAACTTGAGATAGACGCCGTAGCTTAGACTCAACATAACGTCGCTCTATAATTTCGGCCTGCATTTCTCGGTCGCGCAAGGTAAGCTGCTGGCTTCGGCGGGTCGACCTCATGATCAGATTGGTCGACATAACGACCACAAATACCATGATGGCAAACCCCACCAAGTAAATTCCCGACCAAATCGACCAATCGATCAGCGCACTTGCTGCAATACTACTGGCCAACAACCCGATATACAAACCGACAAAACTGGCCCGTGCTCGACCCACTTGCCGGAAAATTTGTACAACCACACCGACACCCCACACCAGCACCACGGCGATAGTGGCATACCAGATGCGTGTGACCAGCCCGGGAACACCCTCTACATAAGACAACCCCAACCAACGAGAGTCAGCCCCAAAAGGCAATAGACCTTCGACGCTGTCAAAATGTAAGGAATAGGACGTGAGACGGTTCACCAAAACCATGATGACCACCAATAGCAACCCAAAACCGAGGACACGCTTGGGATGCTGGCGTTCCACACTCTCGAAAGAAATAAAAATATAGCTACAAACCAAACCCAATGATGCAAAGTCCATTTGCCATTTGAGTGCAAGAATGGCAAAACTTAAATCTGATGATTGATAGTACAAGGCCGTCGCGAGTTGATAACCAAAGCCCGAGAAGCTCAGGGCCGCCAACGCGCCATAGGCCACACGATTGTTAAAAGAGCGTGACAATGCCATTACCGCACTAGCACAACCACCCGCCACCAACAAGTAACCCGCAGTAATATAAAAAATTGATACCACTAAAGGGATCGAATGCGTCATCTACTTGGCCATCGTACTCATTTGTTTACCTTGGACTACTGTCAATACTGCCCAATACTCAGGAAACTGGACCCCCAGTAACGATAGCTGTTGGCGAACCAAACCACCAAATTGGGAGCAGACATTTCCGGCGAACGGTTAACAATCCCTACCAAGCTTCCGAAACGGCTGACCTTAAATGCACTAAAAATGACAAAACAGTTGCGACAATGATTTATTAGAACTTGAAAACACAGAATGCTCCAGATCTATAACCAAATGTCAGTGACGACTCACTTTGAGCATTCCAACATTGGCTTATACAAAATTTTTATGGTTGTCTACAGCGGCGAGGATTCTGATTATAAGGATTCGGCCATTCACCGCTGATTCGCTACTCAATAGACCCAAAAATCGACACTTCAACGTACTTTAGAACCATTGATTAAAAAAATACTTCCATGTTTTCGTGCGGGCCAAAATTCTTCAAATAGCGACGGCAAAAGGCCCATTTGGCTTCTACACTCAAGAAATAACTTGGAGCATGGTGGTATGAAGTATTTGATTTTGGTGGTTTTCATGGGGCTTAGCGTGACCAGTTGGGCCATCGAAGAAAACCGCATTTATATGATTGGCAAAATCAAAATACTGGAAACCACACACACCAAGGTTGTGCTGTTCCACGATAAAGGCATCACCTCCATGACCGATTGCCAGCGCGAGATTCAACGCGGTGTTCGCGGGCAATGGCGCTATCACCACCACAAGTTCGATAAACCCAAAGGCTATATGCAACGCGTGGATTACTATTGCGTACAGTCCAATGTAATCGCCACCCCTTGGTACAGCCGCGATGCTTACAACACCGTTTACAAAATCGACATTCGAAATCCGACTTTGCGTATCACCCGCGAAAAATCCTACAGCAGTTGCTTGCACAGCGTCCGTAAAGAAGTCCGCGACGAAACCAGCAAATTTTTCTGTGCAAAGCTAAACCAGCAGATTCGCCAGTGACACGCGCCGATTCAGCTATTAACTTTGCACTAAAATAGTCTCCCGCCTGTTTACTACACGCTCTAACAATACTGTCGCTGGTGTGTAAATAGCCTTGTACTTTAAGGGCTTTCATTGGCTTCACAGCCTACAATGGGGCATTCATGCTCCATCTATTAACCCCAAAATTATTTCTGCCGAGTCAATATAACCTTTGGTTTTAGCGCCGTTTTTTTAGCGCGTACACAATCTAACCCCCCAATTGACACTCTGACGCTTTGACTCCAAACTTACCACTGTGAAATACGTCACACCGGCAATTGCCGATAAAGGAAAACCCGCGGCAACGTGGGGACGCAAAGCCAGCGCCCCAACATATTGATGATGGGTCGGACGGCTATCGAACCATGTCGCCGCCGCCACCCGTATGGTTGCGCTCGCGGTCTACGCTAAAGGTGCTGGGTTGTTTTTTAACGGGGTCGAAGCGAGCAAATTATTGCCCACAAAGGTGACCCGTTGGTGGCCTACGGCAAAAACACTGTTAATGGTATTTATTATTTTAGCGGGTATTGGCTCGACACTCATATATTTGGCAAAATCCCAAAAACCACAATCGTTTAATCCCAATGATGCGGTTTATATGTCAGCCACACGCGACTATCAATTGGTACCTTTTGATATGCTCGATGCCCAGCATTATTGCCAATCCCAAACCGAGGCCAAATATGGTGATCAACTGGTGTTATCCTATGTGGATGGACACTCTACTCGCCACGATACTGAAAAAGGCCTGTATAAAATATTCTTAGTCGCTCATGTGGGCAAAGTGTCAAACTACCAAGAAACCGCCATCCACTGTTTTGTGGACCAATACCAATATAAACTCACCCATTTTCGAACCATTAAATTACGTGACGCAAATTTAATGACGCGAGTTTTAAAAATGTTTAATTTTTGAAGATCCCTCCAGCAAGGGCAGTTCATGGGCACAGTTAAAGCGCCGGGCGAAAATCAAAACCCTCCACTGGCGAATCAAACCAATAGGACCATTCATATTGGCCGGTCATTCCAACAAATTGCTGTTGGGGCTTTTAATGCTTTTCGCAAATTCTTGTTTATGCATCAGATTTACAAGAGTGTTCCAAAGCCATCTGTTTGGCTTTAGCAAAATCGGTTTTACCGCTACCGAGCTTGGGCATAACCGCTACCTGATGCCAATCGGCGGGAATGGCCAACGCGGTTAAGCCGGCCCCCTGGAGTTGAGACTTCAAAGCAGCGACATCACAGGCTTGGTTCATCAAAACCACAAGTCGCTCCCCTTTTTTTTCATCCGGCAGGTTCACCACCACCACCTCCAACCCCTCTTGCTTTGCATTCTGGATAATGGCTTGCTCCACGGAGGCAAGGCTCACCATCTCACCGCCAATTTTGGCAAAACGGGAGTAACGATCTACAACATACAAATAACCATCTTCGTCGATATAACCCTTGTCGCCCGTGATATACCAACGCTTACCGTCGTGTTGATGAATCACCGACTGGGTCTTGGCGGTATTTTTCAAGTAACCCTTCATCACCTGCGCCCCACCAATCAACACCATCCCGGCCTCACCGGTGGGCAGCTCTTCATAAGTCTCAGGCGACACGATCATGCAACTACTGCCTGGCAACGGCATACCCACCGATCCCACTTTTTGGCCACGCTGAACCTTAAAGGTTTCCACTTCCAGTTTGTCGGGCAGGTTCACACTGGCCACCGGGGTGGTCTCTGTAGCGCCATAACCTTCGTAGATCTTACGATTGAATTTTTTCTCAAAGGCCTCGCGTACATCTGGATTAAGCTTCTCGGCACCAGCCACCACCACACGTAGGCTGTCGAGCATGAGAGGGTGAACCTTATTATTTCGGCAGTACAATCGTAAGAATGTGGACGTGCCGCACAACACGGTGGCTTTGTACCGGGCGATAGCTTTTGCGCCGCCCAAGGCGTCCGTGGGATCTGCATGGCAAATCATGGGGCACCCTTCCAGTAAGGGTAAAAATTGCGTTACGGTCAAACCAAAGGCATGAAACAAAGGCAGGTTCGCCATCACCGCATCGTCGTCTTCCATATTTAACACATCGGCCACCTGCTTTACATTGGCCAGTATATTTGTGTGTGTCAGCTGCACACCTTTAGGGCTACCCTCACTGCCACTGGAAAACAAAATGGCGGCCACATCTGTAGGCTGTGTTTTAACACAGGCCCAACGCTTGAGTAAACGCGCGGGCAAGCACGTCACCAACAGTAGGGTACTGAGTTTTTCTAATAGTGACAGCTCGCCGGCAATGGATTCCAAAGTCACAACCTTGACCGAGCTCAACACATCGGTCAGGTCTATACCTTTTGCACTTAAGCGCGCCAGAAATTTTTCCGAGGTAAATACAGTTTCGATTTCTGCCTGATCAAGTGCATCGCTCAGCGCCTCATTACTTGCCGTGTAATTGAGGTTGACCAGTGTTTTGCCTGCCAATAGCCCGGCCATGTTCATCAAAACACCGGGGGCACTGGTAGGCAACAGTAATCCCACGTTTTGAGCACCACTCAGCTTTCGAATTTTACGCGCAAACATCCAGCTGGCGGCTAAGGCCTTGGTGCCCGAAAGCTCACGTTTTAATGAAAAGTCAGCGAGGCATAAATGCTTGCCCGTGGACTTGGCGCTGTCTACCCAGGCATGAGCTATCGTTGGCAGGGACTCTGTATGCGCCTGCCAGGAGTCAATACTTAAATCCAGCACACGCCTTTTGAGCACATCGGCTGACGTGTTTTTGGCAAGCGGCTTACCAAAAGCGACAATTAAATCACGACGTAAAACCGTACCACGTGTTTGTTTTAAATGGGTAGACGCGCGCGAAAATTGACTGCCCCATAAACCGCGCAAATAAAAAGGTAATATCACCACATTGTCATTCACATGTTGACAGGCACGCTCAAAGCCCTTGCGAAACTCTGCCAGGTGTCCAGTACGACTAATCGTACCCTCAGGAAACAAACACACCACGTCACCTTGATTGAGCGCATCGGTCACTTGATCCAACGCTTTGCGACTACGAGGGCCTGACTCAATGGGAATACAACCAAACAGGTCAAAAAACCATTTTAAATACCAACGCTCATAGATGTTGCGAATCATCACAAAACGCATGGGGCGTGGTGAAGCAATTTGCAATATGGCCCAGTCTATCCAACTCACATGGTTGCCAAGTAGTAATACCCCTCCCTGTGCGGGCATATTTTTCATGTTTTGCACGCTCACGCGGTAGCGCCGACGAATCACACAACCCAGCGCAAAGCGCACCATGCTCTGAGGCAATTGCCAAACCACATAACAACACCCCACCAATGCCACCACGGCAATCAACTGAAGTAATGTTTGTGAGCGCCAGCCGAAATAAGAGAACACGGCCGTTAATACCAAAAAACTCAACATGGTGACGTTTTGCACCCAGTTATTGGCCGCCAGGGTTTTCCCTAAAGTGTGTTCACCGGCATTAAATTGCACCAGCGCATTAAGAGGAACAATAAACATTCCCCCACAAAAACCCACAAACAAGAAGTCCAACGCAAACCCCATATTGGTTTGAATGTGCGGCAACCACCAAAGCCCCAAGGTAATCCCCAAGGCGCCGATGGGCAGCAAGCCCGTCTCGATATAATTTTTGGACACTTTGCCAGCCACCATAGAGCCAATGGCAATACCAATGCCGGTACAGGCTAAAATACCCTGTACCACGATGGTGTTGTCGCCGGTGGTTACCGACTTATAGAATGCAGGGAAGGCGGCGAGCATCACTTGCCCCACGGCCCAAAAAGTGGCGAGTCCAATCACCGATAAACGCACCGCACGACTACTGGCCAATGGTTCGAGATCGTCGCGAAACAGTTTACCGGCAGCCAAACGCTTCCAAGCAAAGGCAGTATCCACACCAGTGGCAGGCTGCTTGGGTAAGCGATACATCATGATCAACTCCACCACACTGTTGATAATCAACAAAAAACCCACCGGAGCGATCACCCGCATCACTTCAGATTTGGTCTCGGGTGCACCGGCTGCATTAAACAGCAACTCAAAGGCAATGGAGTAAGCAAAAATCCCCGCCAGAATGGCCACGATGGAGATGGCAGAAACCACGCCGTTGGCCTCACTTAAGCGTTCTTTACCAAAACATTCTTTGATGTAACCGAACTTCGCAGGGGAATAGATGGCCGATTGTGCGGCCAACAAAAAGGTCATGCCAAAGGCGGCCCAAAACCAACCCAAATAGTAAAAGACCGTAATCAGCGCCGTACAAATAACGACGGCCCACCCCGAAAATCGCATCACCTGAGTTTTGCGGTACTTGTCTGACAGAAAGCCGGCGGGGCTTAACAGCAAGATAAAGGGCAGTAAAATTAAACCATTTACCACAGCAGTGAGGATGACCTGGACGGGTCCATCATAGAGTTTGAATACGGTATTCTGAATGATAATTTTATGGCCAAGGTCCACAAAGGCATTCAAAAAAACCGCCACAAAAAAGGGAATGGCACCGGCAAAGTGGCGAAGCTTAGTCATTGGTAGCGTCCTTATTGGCAATTGGAGGTTGCCCAAAGCGTGGCAGAACAGCCTAAAATATGCCACCATTTAAGTAATAGTCGCATCACCATCCACCAGAAGTCTTATATAATAATACCTTACACCCAAACCCACCGAGGTGATATGCCCCCAAAAGCGAATACCACACCCCCCATGCGAGAAAGCCAGCAGTTGCTGCTCGCCCTCAAACAACAACTTAAGGCGCAGGGCATTACCTATCGACAGGTAGCCCACACCTTAAACCTGAGTGAAGCCAGTGTGAAGCGCCTTTTAAACAGCCGCGACATATCGCTGGCTCGACTAGAAACCATAGCCGCTATGGCCCACTGCAGCCTAAGTGAACTCAGTACTTTGGCAAAACAAAGGCAAACCGCCCTTACCGCGCTCACCCTGGAGCAAGAAAAGGTGATTGCTGAGGACCTGCCCTTGTTGATGGTGGCCATCAGTGTCATTAGCGGGTTTCAATTTAAGGATTTACTGGAAGTCTACGCCCTACAGGAAACCGACCTTATTCAAAAACTGGCGCAACTCGACCGCTTAGGGCTAATTGAGCTGCTTCCGGGCAATCGCATTCGCTTACGAGTGGCAACGAATTTCGGTTGGCAAGCCGCGGGGCCCATTCAGCAGTTTTTTTTGCAAAAAGTCGTCAGTGAATTTTTCGCCTCACAATTTAATTGTGATTCCGAAAAGCTTCTGGTTTTTAATGGCCTATGCTCACCCACCACCAACCAAAAGCTACAATCATTGATGACCACGTTTTTTAATGAAGCAGTGGTGCTCTCGAAAGAGGATCGCCCCTTAGCCTTGAAACAAAAGCATGGCAACACGCTGGTATTGGCGTTACGTCAATGGCAGTACCCTGCCTTTGAAGCCATGAAATCCCCAAACGAGAAATTCCCAAACTAAAAACAAGCTGGGTATTTGCTCGTACCAAAATTCAAACTATACTGCCAATGTCGGGTGACTCATCCGTATTAGGGAACAGCTATTAACCCGGCAATCTTTTATGTCGGGTTAATGTGGCACAAGGGCGTGCCGCCATTGGCCGGAATGGCCAATTCAAGCCCTTAAAATACAAGAAAATTCACACATTTTGGCCAATATTTTCAGGGCGCACAATTCAATAGATTGGAGATCTATTTTATTGCCGGGTTAATAGTACAACCACAGGGATTGCGCACTTTCAACAGCCCACACCCCATAGTGTTTCGGCCGCTCTCCGGCACTGTATTCAATCGACAATCAAAAACTCACCTAAGAATTAAGGACATCGTATGCACGTTCATCAATCGATTGCGGCATTACTCATTTGCGCTTTAACGGCCTCATTCACACAAGCGCAAGAGGCTGCAACGTTTAGCGGGGGCTTAAAGTTTGGTAGCTTTCAAGCCGATGTAAGCGGGATAGACAGCGGTATGGGACTTGGTTTTCAGCTCGGGTACAACGCCACCGAGTCCGTTGCTATTGAATTCGAGTATATGTCGTCATCACTCGATTATGACATCCTTGGCGTATCGGGCGATGTGGATGTTTCCACCATGGGTATTTACGGAACTTACCGCTCCACCGGACAAGGGTACTTCTTAGGTAAGCTGGGCTTTCTTAGCGAAAAATTGAAAGCAGGTTCATTAAACCTGAGCGAAAGTGACTCTGGCCTAAGCCTCGGCATTGGCGGTGGTTATCGCGCTAGCGAGTCTTTCTCTATTGAAGCGGAATACACGATTCTTGAGCAAGACTTGAATTTTATCGGCCTCACTGGGCGTCTCACTTTCTAATTTTTTGAGCTGCGAAAGGTGTGAGCCGTCATGCTCACACCTTTCGCACAGACCAGCCCCTTGATCCCATCAAAATACAACCCCTTTACCAAACTTATGGCGCCGAAAAAGGCCCCACAAAGGTCGGTTGCTGTATGTGCGCTTTTGCTTGTGTGGGTAGGAGTGTTCCATCCGCTGCAACCTCAAAAGCGCGAAGCGAATGGGATTTTTCATTGGCTAAAATCAATACGCCAGCCTCTTCAACCAAAGAAAAGTGCCGGGGCCAATCCCCCAAGGTGGATTGATGCTGCAGCACACTGGGCGCGCCTTTTTTGCCCACCCGAAATACCACAATACTGTTGTGCCCGCGGTTGGAGACGTAGACGCGATCCCCCGCTCGATTTATGGCGATATGCGCAGCTTGACTGTGTGCGTTGAAGCCTTCCGGTAATGTATTCACCCGGCCACGCAGCTTAAATACACCCGCAGGTGTCACCTCCGCCCACACCAAGGTATTGGATAGCTCATTGATGATGTACACCCAGGGTTTTGTGGGATGAAAGACCAAATGCCTCGGGCCGTCGCCTGGCTGTAACTTTAGCGCTGTTTGACTACTTCCGGTTTTGGGGTCAATTACACGCACTTCATCTATTCCTAAATCCACCGTGTAAAGCCGTTTTCCGTCCGGCCGCCACCCCACCCAATGCGCATGTGGCGCTTCTTGGCGGTCTTGATTGGGACCGCCTCCGGTATGCTGCACCAACCGCGGCTCCCCAGCCACAAGGCCCTTATCCAATTGAAAAATCGACACATTACCGCCCATATAATTGGCCACCGCCAAAAACGCGCTATTGGGTGATATCGCAATGTGACAAGGAGATGCGCCACCCGTAGCCATTTTCAAGACAGGTTCTATATCATCTGCGTGCGGCTCAAAAACACTCAACTGCCCTTCGGCGATTTCCTCAACCGCATACCAATACGGGCTTCCTATAGCAACAAACGAGGGGTTTTGCGTCTTCGCCAGTAAGCGCGGTGTGCTAAAGCGTTGAGTACTGGTATCAAACTGCAGCTGATACAACCCTTCGCTACCACCACCGGTATAGGTGCCCACCACCAAATCCACTATTTTGGCAGGCTCTGCGCCTACCAGACCGGAAGCCAACACCCCCGTGGCAAGCCAGCATTGGATGAACCACTTCCACTGTTTTCGTAAACTCTTCATAACCTACTCCACATGAATGTGCCCGAATAAATGCCCGCAATCGCCCCACAACCTATCAATCTTATCGGTTTTATCGAGTTCACTTTTGCGTACGATTTTTAAGGTTGTCGTAAACACAGTTCGTTATAATCGCCGCCTCTCTAGGGCAGGTGTATTTATGCTGAGCTACCAACATGTATACCATGCGGGCAATCACGCCGACATTCTCAAGCATTGGACGTTACTTGAGTGCCTCGCACATATGCAACAAAAACCCACCGGTTTTGACTACATTGACACCCATGCCGGTGCGGGCCTTTATTCGCTAAAATCGTCTGAAGCCGCGCGCACTGGCGAATATCTGGCAGGGGTGGATCGCCTACTGTCATATACCCAGCACGCCCCCATCTTAACGCCATTGGTCCAGCTGCTCACCCCTTACTATCAACGCATGCAGTATCCAGGTTCCCCTGAAGTGGCCTGCTCACAATTGCGAGCACAAGACCGTGCTTGGTTGTTTGAGCTCCACCCGCAGCCTTTAGCTGTGCTCAGAGCCCAAGCAAAAAATAAGCGCGTTTTTGTACGTGAAGAAGATGGTTTTCAAGGGTTAGTCTCGCGGTTACCAAGCCCCACCAAAAGGGCCTTGACCCTTATAGACCCAGCCTATGAAATCAAAAGCGATTACAGCCGAGTGGTGACCACTGCGCAAAAAGCACTCACCAAAATGGCCCAAACCATGATTTTAATATGGTACCCCCTACTTCAAGGGCCGTTTGTGGAGCATTTACTCAAACAAGTGAGACGCGCCAAGCTACGGAATGGCTTGCGCCTAGAAGTGGAAGTCTCCAAACCAACAGCGGGGCTATACGGCTCTGGCATGTTGATTTTTAATGCCCCCTGGACCTTAAAAAGTCGCGCTGAGTGCGCACTTCCAGCGTTGGCAGATGCACTGTCAGTAGACAATAGTGGCCGCTACCGCTGCGAGCAATGGGTGGACGAACCCATTTAATTCGGACAAGCGAAAAAAAACCGCGCAGGCTTATGCTCAACGCGGTTTGATAAAATCAAATACCAACCATTAGGTTGCGCCAGCATTAACCTCTATGCTGACGCTCCCTTAAACCCTTTCAATTACAGCAGTGAACCCGTGTTGTAGTTGTGCAGCGCCCCTCCAATTTCAGACTGCAAACCTAATAATTTAGCTGCATCATTATACGCTGCGGTATGCTGGCTGGTGGTTGCCTTCGAACCGCCAGACATGTTCGCACCCGAAGCAATTACGATGGGACCATGAGCCGGGGTGTGGTCCACACCTTGACCCATTTCACTGTATACGACCACGCAGGTGTCGTTGTATAAACCCGCTTCTTGTAATTTGCGAATCAAATGCGCAACCCCTTTGTGCATATAGGCCACACACTCTGGAATCAAGTGTTGACCACCGCCGTGGTTGGCTCCGTGGTGGTCGCCATTTAACCCGGTCACCGCTTCTGGATCGCCCGGGGTATTCGGTAACCAAGTAGCTTGCGTCTCGTTAAATTGAATAGACACAGAGTTGGTTAGGCCACAGGTAAAAGCAAGCACCGCCACTTCCGCCACGGCCTTGTATTCCTCCAGTGGCGTTAAGGTGTCATTGGCGCCGTATGAGACCGCAGCGCAAGAACCGCCACCGTCACCACCGCCTGTATCCGGTGGCGTGGTTGCCAAGTCCTTGTCAAAATCCAAACGCGACTGCAGCTCTTCAATCGCACCTAAATGAGAATCGAGCTTTTCTTTCTCATCCTGGCCAAATTTGTTTTTGTATTTATTCAATAGCAAGCGGTTGGCATCCAGCACCGACTGACGCATATCGAATTTCGTGGTGTCTACCCCACCGCCGCCACCGCCGCCGCTCGGGGGAGCACCGGAAAACAATTTGCTCAAAGCGCCAGACGGCCCGCGACCCACGTCAGACTGAACGCCTTGGTTAATGGAGCAAACATCCGAGAGGTTACTCCCCAAGTGGTCCATACGCACGCCAAAAGAGTAATAAGGCGAAGGTGTCGCGCCTTGCAAAACCTTACCCATTTGCACATCAATGGTGCTGTTTGCTGGGGTGTTGCCGCTCCACTCCAAACGCCCTGCCGCACGGGCAATATTGCCGTGACCGCCGGGGTCAGAGATGGTTGCAGAGCGCAAGGACACGCCGGACAACCCCGCATAGGACTGTACAGCCGGACCCGTGACAAAACCGCCGCCTTGGCCATCGTAAGTGCCATTAGGATGGTAAATAGAAATAAATCTCTTACTGCCGTTTTGAGCCTGTGCAAAACGGGAGGCAAAAATGCCCGCAACCAGAGGCGATGTCCGCAGTAATGGCGCGGATACACCAATTTTGCTCAACATTGAAAGAAACGCCCTGCGCTCACGGTTGCGCTGCTTTTCAAATCGTTCAAACTGTTTGTTCATGCGATTAACCTTCGTGCGTTATCAGGGTGAATTACTTACGGAACCTAACCAAATCGAGCGTGCCGATTTGCTTATACACTTCCATGGGCTTTTTGCCCGAACTGTCATAGGTGTTTAACAGCACCTCTTTGGCACAAGCAAAGTCCTCAACCTCTTCCGAATTGAGCTCATCTTCGGCCAACGTGCTGTTACCAATTTTTGCAACAGAGTCGTTATCAATGGCAAGTCCAGTGGTGTAACGGAAGCTATTAGCCACCATACACTCTGCCACAGCGGGCAGGGAGGCCATTTTCTTACTCAAATCCTTGGCACCATTAAAGTTGATGGTCGCGGTGTCTTCCAGGCTTTCCAAGCCTATCAATTGGCCACTGGCATCTACGGCGACACCCGAATTGCCTTTCTCAAACAAGCCTTGATCGTCCACCAATTTCAGACCATTTTGAGTGGTTCGATAACGCCCCACAGGGTCGTAGTCATCAATACCAAATAGCGGGTTGATTTGAGTGGCATGACACACCTGACAACCTGCCGCTACAGTAGCAGCCTCGTAGTAGTCGCGTGCAGAGGCTTGTCCAGCAGCGTTTTGTAAGGTCGACACAATACTTGCTTTGTTTTCCGCGATAGAGGTATCGTCCGCCAACATATTCTGAGGTGCACCCAGGTGGTGACAGAGCATCAACTCACGCAACTTCACCGCCTTCAAAATCGGCCGAGTGTGCAAGTCATTGGCGTAGGCCGCATGGAAGCCACCAGTAGTCAACATGCCCCCACGGTTCGGGATGGTCGTTACACGCCAATCGTTATTTCCGCCGTTAAAGTTATCGACCCCGTAAAACTGAGCCAAACGGCTGTTGACGACAGTGAAATCGCCGGCGTACAAGTCTTCGAGCGTGAGACTGTCGTTGTACCAAACCTCCGCAAACAGCTTGCGCATTTCAGTAGACATATCCTGCGCGACATCCGCATTAAAGTCCGGCCAAGAGGGGCGCGACTCGTCCACCACATCATTCGCACGGAACCACAGGCCGCCAAAGTCCTCCACATGCGCTCGACCAGCCGCACTGCTCACCAATTGATCGATTGCCTGCGCAACGCCCGCTTCTGTATCCAGTGCGCCTTGCGCAGCTTGATCCAATAAGGCTTTACTGGGGCCCGTTCCCGTGTACATAAAGGCCAACTGGCTGGCGAACTCATATGGCGTCAGGATGTAGGCATCGGCATCAGCCAACTCCAACTTATTACTACTAACCGGAGTATTCTCAGTTGCAGCAGGCGAAGAAGCCTCAGCGGGAGACACCGTAACCTTACTGATGTAAAGATTTTTATCGTCACCCAGGCCAAAAGGCTCGCGACCTTCGTCACCGGAGAAAGCCACCTGTAAGGTCTGGTTACCCGATACTTCCACGACATAGTTAAAGGTTTGCAGGTCGTAGCCCGTCACCGTGCGCTGATCCACTTGTTGGCCACCCACGGTTACCGTCATTGTAGGCCACTTGTTGTCGTAGTCGCTGGCTTTCACTTCCAGTGCAATAAAAGACGGGTTTTGAAAGTCGAAATTGTGCGAAACACTACCATCGGAGTGGAGGTTCCAAACACCGCCGTCAGCCACTTGCCCGGTAGTCTTGGTAGTAAAATTTTCACCCGTCACGGTCACACCGCCTGGGCCTGCGACATACCCGTCGACACCAGTTGATGAGCCACCGGAGCCTAGATCCCAACCGTTGGTTAAGGCGTCAGCGACAGAAATACCCATTTCTGAGCGGTAAATAAATTGTGGAGACGTTAATGCCGCAGCCAGAGCTGTATGCATGCCACCTTCAGCACCGTATTTCGTGAACAGCTCGCGATAGAGGTTTTGCTCGTCTTGGTCGAGTGGTTGGCGGTGCAATGTGTAAGCAATTTCTAGGAAGCGCGTGGCGCAGTTGTTGGCATCATTACCACACTGTTGCGCCAGCTGAGCGGCTGCAGCGTCAGCCACAGAGGTCGCGGCTTTACTAAACGCGGTAGCACGCGTGCCTTCAATCCTAAGGTCCGAGTGCACGGCGTAGTCGCTCTTGGTGCGCACTACATCACCCGGTAGCCCCAAGCCGTTGGCTGTGGCGCGATCCACCAGGCCCAGTGCCACAACCGTGTTGCGGTATTCTTCAGCCGTAATGGGGCGTAGCGTGCGGCGACCATAAGTGACCGGTTCTTCGGCGCTACAGGCAGCGGCCACAGGACCATCGTTAATATCCGCGAGCTTAGAAGCCATAAATGCCGCGGTATTTGCCGCACAAGCTCCGACACAAGACGCCACCGCGCCCTGTGGCATGTTGTCACCGATGTAGCTTGCCATTGCCTCCACGGAGCCATAGCCGTCAAGCATATCCTTGATGGATTTGTCCTCCTGACCCAGGATCGCGAAAATGCCATCCCCCCTGTAGGTGTGACAAGCACTGCAGTTTGGACCAAAGTAGGTTTGCCCCGCCGCAACATCTCCACCACCGGTTGGCGGCGTTCCACTCGAAGAGCTGGAAGAGCTGGAGGAGCTGGACGAACTGCTCGTACTGGACGAACTGCTAGAACTGGAGGTTCCGTCGCCGACGTCTGTTCCGCCGCAAGCTGCCAGCAATGCTGCAGTCAGGGTTAAGAGTAATAATCTTCCCATGGAGGCACTCCACCTTTTAAAGGGTTCAAATCGCGATATGGGCTTAACCATTTGCCGGCGCACGGCCGAAACTGGACACTTGTTAAACCGCTAGATAGGCCCATATTCTGTTATGTAACCGCTTTAGTCAAAAGATTCTTCAAGCCGCTTTGCTGAAACGTGAGTAAATTGGCATAAGCCCTTAATTTATATGACAATCCACCTGCGTGACCTCTCACTGTAAAGTCGCCCTAGATCACATTATTGGTTATTTCTTGCGCGGAACAGAGCGTAAACTCGAATGCACTTCATCGATGTATGACGTTTCCTTAGGCGCTCGGTTGCACGGCACCTTCTCGACCGACAGGTCACGCCCAAAAGTAAAAAAAAGCGGGCATCGCCCGCTTTTCGCTTCTTCACTCGGCCGCGAACTATAAGCCTTGTGAACTCAGCCCACCGATAATGCTGTCCAGCGCCGAAAGGTTATATAACCACTCATGTTTTGGCGCATCACCGGCCAATGTTTTATGGCCGTAGCGCACCATCGATGCGCCATCGGTTTCAAGGTCTGACTCCACAAAAACGATGGGAGCCCCTTCGTCTGAGTCTTTGTTCAACCCCATCTTAACTTGCTCGGGCAACACCAATTCGATCACGGTGTTATTGGACAGGTTCACCACCACCGCATCGCCTTGATGTGTACTCTGAGTACCATTCTCGTAGCGCTGCATGTAGTGGGCTTTCAGATTGCCTCCGGTCACGGTACCGTCGGTAGACGACAGCACTGCTTCAACCCAGAAGCGACCCTGCGCGTCATAGCCCTCGCCGATATGGATTTTGCCCACAAGGTTGCCTGCAGCCATATCGGCCTCAGAGTTGACAATGTCATCTAAGCCAGTGGCAGGAACCAAACCTATCGAGGGGTCATCCACCACAAAGATGGCATTGTCACAATCCAAGTTATTGTCAAACCAGGGGTCCCAATCATCATCACAGTGGAACCCATAAGACGAATCCAGTGCGGTAATTTCTGCCAGGTAAAGCTCAGCGCCTGCGCCAAATACCACATTATCGCTAAGAACTCCCGCCAAGGCTTTGTCGACCGCTGCGGCAATAGGCATACCGCTCACATCAAAGGATTTTAGCGCAACTTGTTTACGATCCATCATTTGCACAGCACCCGCAGAGGTGGGAGCGATGATCACCGTGGCGCCATCTGTACCGAAGCTTTCAACCGCCATTAAATCGTCAAGGGCAAAAGCGCCGTTGTCGGTAAGATAGTAATTGCTACCCACCGCTTCACTGGAAGTATCCATAAACCCTGTGTCAGTTAAGGTAAAGACTTGTTCAACCGCACCGCTGGAAATCAACCCGTACTCCACTTCCGTGCCATCGGGCTGACCATCGCCATTGCCATCGAACATTTCAGCCCAAAACCAACCAACGCCACTGGACAAGACCGTTTGCGCATTGGCCTCCAGGGGTTGTGCGCCACTGACGGTGGCCCCGCCCTGACAAACAATATTGCCCATGTCATCACTCGTTGTTTCTGTGAAATCAAAGGCAAAGGCACCTGTCATATACTGGCCATTCACCGCTTGAAAGGCATCGTCTCCCAACACATCCAAACCGCCACTGGCATCCATGATGGCGTAAAGGCCCTCACCTGGGTCATTTTGAATGTGCATCATCACCTGATTACCTTGCATCTCGACATCCATCAAAAAGCTTTGGTTCTCCATGGCCACACAATCACCCAAACCACCATCAAACTCCATGGCACCGGGGGTAGCCGTCATATCCACCAAGTAAACCCCGCTCATATTTGGCACAGCCAAATCACAAGCATCACCCAATCCATCGCTATCGCTATCGGCCTGATCAGCATTGGGGATCAATAAACAATTGTCATCCTTATCCATCACTTGGTCGCCATCCAAGTCTGCCATAGGCTCACCACCATTCGGGATGGTTGGATCAAAGGGTGCCGGGTCATCGCTATCGGGCACTCCATCATTATCGGAATCAAGAGACACGCCATTGGGAATGTTGGGGTCAAAGGGCGCGGGGTCGTCAGAATCTGGCACACCGTCGCCATCGGAATCCATAGGCGCACCATTGGGAATATTGGGATCAAAAGGCGCGGGGTCGTCAGAATCCGGTACACCGTCGCCATCGGAGTCCATCGGTCCTCCCGTTCCACCACCTCCTGGGCCACCGTCCATGGGCAACTGACTTAGATCAGGCATAAAGTCTGTGGTGATATCGCCGGCAGCGATGTCATTGAAGAGCATGACTTTTTCTTCGCCCAGGGCAAAAGCCACACGAACCAGGCTGGTGCTGTCCAAGGTATCATCCAGGAAGAACACCACCGAACTAGCACCATCCATATCCAACATGGGCTGTAAGTCTGTTGGGATCATTACTTCCAGCGACGCCGTCCCACCTAGGGTGCCACTTGTCACATCAGCCATACCCAACGCTTTTGGAGCATCGCCGTTCATGCTCTCTTCCATAAAAACGGCATGCAGTCCCGCACCCGAGGTGGTACTGTCGTCCGACATCACATACAACATAACAGGCGCCATCCCTTCTTTTCGGTCAAGATGTACCCCCACCATGGGTGGCATGTCAGTGGTATTGACTACCTCATTTAAATTGACCGCCAAGATTGGCATCTTTTGGCCTGCTGTATCGGTGCTTTCATCCACAATCACGCCGTTGTCGCAGTTTAGGTTCGCCTCAAACCAACTGCCCCAATGATAGTCACAGTCAACCTCATACACTGGCGCAACGGGGCTCAATCGCCCGTGGTAAAGCGTCGCTCCCGGGCTGAACAGACGAGACTCCGGTATCCCTACCGAAAATTCAGGTTGTACCAGGTTCCACACAGATACGCCGGATACATCGAAGGCTTCCAACTGAATTTCGAAGGCCACATCTGCGACGGCCATGCCCGATAGGGTTGGACTGATCATAGCCCCCTCGCCATCGGTGCCGTAACCCGTTACCAAGTAGATATCATCTACAACCTCCACACCCGTATCGGTCACCACTCTCATGTCGCCGATGGAGTCGGAGGTCACATCCATCCAGGTATTGTTTTGGAATTCCCACAGGTATTGCACCTCGGGCCCAACATCGCTGACCACTCCGTGTTCGAAGTCTGCTTGCGTGTTCATACCATCGAACCAGACATCGGCTTCGAACCAGTTAACGGCTGTACCCATGAGCACTTGCTCTTCAACCACTGGGGTTGGCAGTACCGCATTCACCGACGCGTTGCCCATGCAACTGATTGCGCCATCATCACTGCTATCCATTTGGCTAAAGCTAAAAGTAAAGCCCGTACCTGGCGTAAATTGACCGGTGTTCGGCATAAAGTTGTCGTCGCCCAGAAGGGTAAATCCGCCGTTATCGTCCACAACTCCCACAAGGTGTGCATCCTCGCCTTGCACATCCAACAATACTTGATTGCCCTGCATTTTCACGTGCATTAAGAAAGTACCCGCTTCCATAGGTACGCACGTATTGGTGTCGTAATCGAATTCTTCAGCACCGATTTCAGGTGTTAAGCTCGCAAGGTATGAACCGGTCATATCCACGGCAACCAAGACATCGCAAACATCACCCAGGCCATTCATATTCTCATCGAGCTGATCGGCATTGGGGACCGCAATACAGTTGTCCTGGTGATCCATCACACCATCCTCATCGGAGTCCCGTATTTCCCCCTCGTCAGGACCTTGATAGGGATTATCGTTGGGGTAAATCCGGACCACCACATCAAACCCGGTATCGAATAACTCCAAGTGAAAACTCGCGCCTGCATTGGAGTGGTAATCCACAAAATAGGGGTAGGTTTGACCACGCGCAAACTCGAAGGCTGTGCCCTCCTCGTACATGCCGGCAGCGTCATTAAAGCGTCCGAGCTTCGCGTCACTGGCTTCCATAGGCAAGCTCACCATAATGCTGCCACCCACAATGCCAATGTCCACCATGGGTGTTCCGGCTTCTAAGTTGAGGCCTGCGTCACCAGCATAAAGAGTCACCTGATCGCCTTCGGCCAAACCAAAGTCAAACAAGGCTTGCGGGCAATCAGGGCACGGGCCACCACCGTCGCCTGGGCCACCAAAAATTTCATACCCCTCCAGGTAACCCTCACCATTGCCGTGCATTTCCACGGACAGGTTGTATTGCGCCTCGGCAAACTTCAGTGAAAACTCCACGTACCCGTCGGATTCATTCACGGCTACCGTGAAAGACCCATCACTTTCGGCCGTTAGCGCCTCAGGGCCGTTCATGCCAAATCGCTCCAGCCGTTCTAAACCACTGGCAAACACAAATGTCCACACGCCAGCGTCATAGTTCACCTCAACATCGACAGTGCCATCGCCGTTAACATCATGTGAACCGGCAATGCCTTTACGGGGTGGTGGCATAAACCACGCGATTTTCATTTCGTCTGCCCGAATATATCGAAGATCAAAATCCACCGGTTGACCCATATCTGTGGCCACAAACATAGATCCAGGAGAGGTCACATCGAGTACAGCCTCACCCGACCCATCGTAATAATTGCCGGAGGAAGACTGGCCAAAACGCCCCCAAATTTCATTGGACCCATCCGCATTTGCAAACACATCAATGCCGATTTCCATCCAGGCAGTACCGCTCACATCATCGACCAATTTGTAATACCCACTTTGACTGAGATCGATATTGCCATTAGCATCCACCGGCCCTTCAATCCTCAGTCCCAGGGTTAAACTGGAAGACAAGCTCATTTGCAAAGCGTCTACGCCGTTGGTTACTTCAAAGAATTCAGCCACAGGGACTGTGCCATCAAAGCAAAAATTGGAAAATTCATCCGTGGTGATGTGTCCACACGAAGGTGGCACCGGTGTGGGGGCGCTAAGGTCTGTATTAAAGGCCACAATCGAGCCTTCCATCAATTGACCTTCGGTTAAACTCATGTGGCCCGAGCCAGCGTTGGCTTCTACCACTGTGGCACCCAGGCTTAAAGTAGCCCTCGGCTCGTCATTGAGCGCCAACTCAGTCACAGTGAAAAGTGCAGTTTCCGCGGTACAGCCTTCACTTGTCACACCGTTGATGTTGTCGTTTTCATCCCGGCTAAAGCACACGCTGCCCTGCACGCCCAGTTTGATTTCGTTATCAACAAAGCCTGTGTCTGGGTTAAAACCACCGGTTAACACCAGCTCATGACTATAACTACTGGTACCTACATATTCGCCAGCAGCATTTTGTAATTGTGCCGTTAACGTAAAGGTACAATTGCGACCGCCCAGCCAAGAAATATCAAAATCAAAACGCGGTGCGATACTCCGCCCCACATCGTCTTTGCCGGGTGCCCAAAAGTTCACGTTTTCTTCAGGTCGGAATTCTTCACCAGGCGCTGAGCCCGAGCAAAAAACCATTAACTCATAGTCGGTTGCACTGGGCACTTTCGCACCGGTTAAACTCAAACCGTACGTCACATCCAAACTGTTTAGCCCGTTCAAACCGGTGGGTTCTTCACCACTTAACGTCACATTCAAATCATCCAGTACCGCCACATCACCCAGCAAGGCAACAGACCGCGAACCAATCGTGGACGGCCGTGCAGGGCACGCTTCACTACCACACATAAAAGGCTCGCCGTCTAAATTGGTTGGGGCGCGATAATTAATGGTAAAGTCTACGTCCACGCGCGCAGCATCAACTGCCAAAGCACTCAAGGTGTCGTTGGGTACCGTTAATTTAAATACAATGCGATCACTCAATTTGCGATGCAAATCCACACTCACGCCACCATCTACATTCAGTGATGAACATTGGTAATCGGTGAATTCATCATTTTCATGTTTCGGTGGTGTGCAGGTGAATATCACTTGCTCACCAGCGCTCTCACCAAAGATAGAGCTTTTCAGTACCACCGCTTGAATATCCCCAGGGTACAGGTTTTCGGTTTCCACCAAGAAGGACTTGGCCACGCCCGCACTGCCATCGCTTTCGGCCATCATATTGATGTGTAAACCTTCAACCCAACCGGTATTCACACCACCGCTGGGTGCCGAACCCGGAATATTGGGATCTTGGTCGTTGGGGTCAAACAAAAAAGGCACGCCATCGTAATCGCCGTCATACACAATGCCCACAGGTGTGGCGGTATCACTGCCAATCACCAATTCTGGCCAAGCGCTGGGGCAAGTAGTGCTATCGTCGTTAAAACACACCACTTCTGCCTCACTGCTTAAACCGCCGGCTTGCAGCTGCGCAAAGTCCACCACTTCCAAGTTAATCTCAAAATTGGCATTCGGGTCATCGGCGGGTATTTCCCTTACCACTCGCGCTAAATAAGCCGGTGAGTCGCTGTCGTCTGCAAACACCGCCAGAATATTGTTGTGTTTCAAATTACCCACATAACTAGAGGCGTTCTCGGGGATTGTCGACATCACGTATTTTTTATCGGCTTTGTTAAAGCTTAACTTCAGTAACCGAATACCATCGCGACCCGCGTCAATACGCACGGGGATGGTCGTGAAATCCGCCGGTGTACCAAACACCGCCTCGATATCCTCAGGCGCTGTAATTTTTTCGTCAAAGTTTTCACCCGCGTAGCGGATAAAAACACCATTGGTTGCCGCAGCCAATTGTGCGTAACTTGGGTCATCGCCAAAGGACACTTGCATTGGTGGTAATAATTCAGGCCCAGTGTAGTCGGTAATGGTCGAATCACTAAAGGTGGTGGGGCGATCCAGTACCAGCCAATCACCATAAAAGAGCTTGTGATACATGACACCGCCGGCTGCCGCCCCATCCGATGGTGCAGGACCGGAACCAAAGGCATCTTCGGGTACTACCACTTCACCTAAGTTACTCACCCTCGCAAAACCGATATCCATAAAGGCCGCTTCACTGCCATCGGGCTCGGAGAATACATCAATAAAACGCAGCTCTAACACCCAAAACTTGCCTTTGGCATCGCGCATTAACACCAATTGGTCCTGCATAAAATTAGCAGCGTCTATAGGTAAATCTGCGCTCATTAAGCTGTCGTCTGCAGTGATACTTTCAATTAAGTTGCGTATTTTCGACCCCATAATGGAAGGCAAACTGAACAGAGGCTCTAACTGGTCGGCAGGGTCAATACTCAGTACCAAATTACCCGACTGGTAGCCTCCGTACAGCCAAGCGAAAGCCACTTGTGAATCGGCGGCCCCCTCAAGCGCATAGCCCGCGTCCGTACTGGTAAAGTAAAAATCGACACTACCCAACCCTGCGGCTTGCTCTTCGGCGGTTAGATACAAAAGACCGCCCGGCACTTCAAAATTGGAAACGTCAATACCTTCAGGCATACCTTGCATATCGTCGGGGTTGTAGCGCGTTTGATCGCTGTTAAACCCGAGTCCAGGCACAGGTGTGAACTGCTGGTCTGGCCCAATAAAGAGCGGATAGTCGGCATTACACAAATTCAACTCAGGCACAAAGCCATCCACATAAAAGAACAGCTCGGGCAAAGTATTCTGATATGCATCAATATTTAAGCGCACCACATAGTCCAAACCGTAGGTGCCATCCACCTGAGTCGGTAAACCCGCCACGGTGTATGTACGACGGCCATCAGTGGCACCGCTTACGGGCTCTGAGGTCACCGTCAAACCGGATAACTCATCACCTTTATAATACTCACCAGTGTTGCTGTTGTACTGCACGGCAAACACGCTCAAGCTCAATCTTTCTTGCTCGGTACCCGAATCCGGATCGACATTGTCAAAACGTTGAATGGTGCAACTCATGCTCGCAGTATCCGCCTGCGTGGTCGCAAAGTCATCGGCAAACTCATCTACATTTTGCTCTTTAAACTCTGGCAACACGGGCAAACCGGATACGCCTGCTAGCAGCACCGGTTTTACAGCGCGGAACAAAGCACCATTGTCTACTTCTGTGATATTCAGCAGCGAGGAAACTAAGGTGGCTACCGTCACCGAATCACCCGGCACCAAAAATTTGTAATTTTCAAAATTCGGCACCCAGCGGCTCACCGCTTGACCACCGGTATCGTTCAATGTTTTGGTTTTAAAATAGCCAGCGCCTGCATCGACCAAGTATTTGCTTTGTAAAACAAAATCCATCAAGAACAAAGCTGAACGGACATTAATTTCACTTTCACTGGTCAATGTGCGGCCATATAAACTGGCGGGAACAGTGGAGGTCAAACCCCTAGCCACACGATCCCGAGCCTGTATATAGGCCGGTGTCGCCGGTGTAATGTCCGTTCCTAAAATCAAATCGGCATAACCTGCACTGTCGGCGGGGTAAACATCCAGCAATGTTTGAATCAGGTCAAAACTGTCGCCCTCTAAAAAGTTGGATCGCTGAATGGCGGCCTGAACTGCATCCGGTGCAAATTGTGCGTAAAAGCCTAACTTTTTCGTCAAAACTTCCGCGGTTTCAGATGCAGTGATACCCAACTTTAAACTCAAGGCTTTGATAATTTCTGAGCTATCCACACTGTCTGCACCACCGACCAAGGGCTCTTCACGGTCAGTAAAAATGGGGAAGCCTTCAGGCGTTAAGTTCACCGGGCGTTTTACCCAAGTGAAGTTATTGGCAATTACCGAGGCCAAGCGTTTAATTTGTACTGTGGCCTCTCTGTTAGCCATGAGCTTATTCACAACAGCCAGTGACACCACATTCGAGTCTTTTAAACGACGGTTCAAATCTTGGTAGAGCTTAACTCGGTCCACCAAGGCAAATTGCGCACGCTCAAGGGTCTCGAGCTCTTCTAGTGTGGCGGCTTCAGGGAAGGCATCTGCCACGGCAAGCGTGCCACTAACCACACCAAAGGCCACATCCACGGCGCTTTGCATCACACTCAAATCACTGCCACCCAGTAAATTTGTTACGACATCTTCGAGGGGTTCTGCATAGTAGAGTGGCGCTTGAGGGACACCTTCTGCGTTGGGTAATCCCAGATCCGCATTCGCGTTCGTGGTGTATTCAGCGCCTGCATCCAAGGCCCCTTCTCCCACTTTAAACAATCGAATATTGCGCTCACCAAAACCTCTGCCTCCAGGCAGGCTTTCTTTTGGAATGTGAAACGGTGCGGGTACGTTTACGGCAACGACAGCCGCACTATTATCCGCATTTTGGTGCACCACCACAGACAATCCCATAGACAAGAAAAAACGCTGTAAGGCACGACGCTGTTGACGCGCTTGCTCTGCTTGTGTGGTGTCCAATGCTGCGGCCGCTTCAGCCTCATCCACACCTAATATTTCTGCCAATTCCGCATTGGTTGCACCCTCAAAGGTTTCGTTCACTTCATCCGTCACGCCATCACTCAAAGCCACCTCAAGACCTGACAACAAGCCCTGTGATTCACTGTCGAGGGAAGATTCCAAGGCACTGTCTTCGTCCGTCAACAACTCATCTGCTGCCAAAACAGAAGTATCTTCAATCGCCGTGTCTTCCTTTTGGTCTGCTAACACGGTTTCAATTTGCGTGATCTGTGTGTCGTTCGCATCTAGTTCAAATTCGTTTTCCTGCTGAGCAATAACATCTTCTTGGGATTGCCCTTCGGGTATATCAATGACCGCATCTTGCGCTTCTTCTATCACGCGCTCGATTTCAGTAACCACTGTCGCGACTACCGTTTCCGTCAAAGTATTGACCGTCGCTTCGGCAATACCCAAATCGCGTAGCTGCTGAATGGAATCCTTAATTTGGTTGATGATGCTTTTCACTACTCGGTGAACGATCGGGTTTACCGTGACGGGATTAGGCTCGCCGGTAGCATCCACATCTTCAGGATCGGTAATGGACTGAATGGCTAAGGCTTTTTTGGCTCCGTTCTCGTCCGTTTTCACCACTAGCGCGCGCACTTGTAATTTGCCTAGGCACTGCATGGTTTTACGTAAGTTTTCATCGCTAATACTGGTATCGATTGTCCAGTCGAACACAAACGTACTGCCTACGGCGTTGGCTTTATTGGTACATTTGTTGGTCACGGATGCGGCATGGGTCTCAATATAATTTCGTACATGAGAAGCGCGCACCCGGTAGTTCCCCTCGGCATCGGTTTTCACCGTGGCAATGGGGTTAGCGAAATCCACATCCGTGAGCAGATAGACAGACACCAGCGCTGATGCCGGCACCATATCGGCACTGGATAGCGTCGCACTCGATGCTTCACCGGCTTGAAAGATCACCCCTTTGCTTTGCTGCTGCGACGCCACCGCAGGATCATAGACCTTTCGCTGTATGGCTTTTGACTGAGCTGTTTGAGCATCAGGGAAACGCGTCACTGTGCCCGCAAGCGCCACTGGGCTGGCATTACCACTAGAACTACTACTGGAACTGGTGGTAGAACTGCTGCTGGAAGTGGAACTGGTGGTAGAACTACTACTGGAAGTGGAACTACTGCTGGAACTGGTACTAGAACCGCTACTGGAGCTAGTAGAGGAAGTGCTAGAGCTGGTACTAGAGGAAGTTGTGCTAGAAGTACTTGAAGAAGAGGTTGAACTACTGCTAGTACCGCCCGAAGGGTTACCACCCCCACCGCCACTTGAACAGCCAACGATTATCATTGCCATCAAGGCGGAGACAAACGGATTTTTCAAACGCGGCAATAGTTGCGCGCAACCTTTCTTTTTACATTCCATAACAATTTCCCAGTGCGATTGTCGAATATCAAATGCCCATACCCAAAAGGAGGCTTATGCAATGGATGAGTATAGACACCCATTTCTGTATCAGTAGATGGGCCTTTTTCTATTTCGCTATGAAAATAAATCTTTTATGAAACAAGCTTAGAAAACAACATTGTGCAAGCGCCAAATCGCGCCAATAATCAATATTAAACGGCCAGTGAACGACCTCTGGGCAGGAAAAATTCAGATAGGTAATAAGAATTACCTCAAGCAACTCAATTGCGACTTAATCTAAAATGTTATGAGCAGGCTGAGAGTATCGCCGAGAAATAATCCATTCTATGGATACGATTTAGCAAGAAGAAAATTGTCCTCGCAAGAATCAATTATCGAGAATAAGCACTTTATATAGAAAGGAGCATGTCACAACTAGACCATGTCGTTTTAAGTTGTATGCACTTCAAAACGATTGAGTCAAAATACTGTCGATCACACACGCACAAAGTAAGCCCCCTCATGACGTCGTCTCATTTCTGACATAAGCACGCTTCAATTCATACTGAAAATAAAAACAGGTCAGGCCGTTGTCGCGCAAACTTTGCACTTTGGATCGCGGGTTAATTTTAGTGTGCGCCAGTCGGCCTTCAGCGCGTCGTAAAAATGCACGCGCCCAATTAACGAGGTACCAAATTGGCCAAGCAGCTTTAAAGCCTCCAAAGCTTGAGCGGCACCGATGACACCAACAACAGGGCCCAGCACGCCATTTTCAGAGCAGCTGAGCGCTTGCTCGCTTATTACGTCGTACAAGCAACGATAACAAGGGCTTTGCGGCTTATTGGCATCAAACACTGTGAGTTGCCCCTCAAAGCCAATGGCCGCACCGGAGACCAAAGGGACTTTGGCTTTCCAACAAGCGGCATTTAAAGCCGTGCGGGTAGCAAAGTTATCGCTGCAATCCAACACCACATCGGCCTTTGCAACCCAATGCGCCATCGTCGCTTCATCTAGCCGTTGGGCCACTGGGGTGACGCGAACATCGCGGTTGAGTTGGGCCAGAGCCGCTTTTGCGGACTCCACCTTGGGCTGCTCCAAATGTGCCTCGGTGTGTATCACTTGGCGTTGGAGGTTGGTCATGGCTACCACGTCGTCATCCACCAATATCAGCTCTCCAACACCTGCCGCGGCAAGGTACAGGGCAACGGGTGACCCCAGGCCACCCACACCAACCACCAATGCAGTACCCTGGCAAATGGCCAATTGGCCATTCACATCCACTTGCGGTAACAAGATGTGGCGGCTGTAGCGCAACAATTGGTCGTCTGTGAGTTCCATAATGAGGTGTCGCTGTTGATGAATGAGAAAAATACGAGCCAGGCTATGGGCCTGCCAAGCGCGCACCGGTTACGCGCTCCTGGCCACCGTAGTCATTCCAGGTTTGTATGGTGTGATAAGGCCCGGCCAACAACAGCTCACGTACCGCTTGTGCTTGCTGCCAACCGTGCTCCAGTAAAAGTGCGCCGCCAGGGGCCAGGTACTGGGGTGCATGTTCAACAATATGGCGAAGATCAAAAAGTCCATGGTCAGCTGCCACCAATGCTGAGGTCGGCTCAAAGCGCACATCGCCCTCCATTAAATGCGGGTCGCTGTCGTCAATATAGGGTGGGTTACTCGCAATCAAATCGAAACGCCCTTTCACGCCTTCGAACCAATAGCTTTGTAAAAAGCGCACGCGCTGCAATTGATGGCGCGCGGCGTTGGCCTTTGCCAATGCCACCGCTTGCGGCAAAATATCCACCGCCACAATGTTTGCTGCAGGTAACTCTTTGGCAAGCGCCAAAGCAATCGCACCAGTGCCAGTGCCTAAATCTAAAATATGAGCGTTGCTAGGCAAGCCCTGCTCAAGTGCTATTTCGATTAATCTTTCCGTATCCGGGCGAGGAATTAAAGTACTGCTGTCCACATTCAGGGTTAAAGACCAAAACTCCTTTTCGCCCACCAGGTGAGCGATTGGCTCGCCTTGCGCACGCCTTTGCAACAGCGCTAGAAATGTCTGTACCTGATGGTCTGTCAACTCCGCTTCAGGATAGGCAAATAAATACGCACGACCTTTACTTAACACGTGCATTAAAAGCACTTCTACATCCAAACGCGGTGATTCAGTGGGTAGCGTTTGCGCTTTTGTCAGTGCGTGCTTAACATTCATCGAAGGCAACCCCAATGTCAAAACTTGCCATGCCCTCGTAAACCAAACACCGGGGCTGACTCCGGTCGTTATTCCGCCAAAGCCGCCAACTGATCCGCTTGGTACTCATTCACCAAAGGTTGAATGACCTCGTCCAGCCCACCTTGCATCACTTCCTCTAATTTATACAGGGTTAAATTAATGCGATGGTCTGTGACTCGACCTTGTGGGTAATTGTAAGTGCGAATACGCTCGGAGCGATCGCCACTACCGACCAAACTCTTCCGTTCACTCGCCTGCTCAGAATGCGCTTTTTCTTCCGCGGCGCTGCTGAGTTTTGCGGCGAGTAAGCTCATGGCTTTCGCACGATTTTTGTGTTGCGAGCGTTCATCTTGACACTCCACCACAATACCGGAGGGGATATGGGTAATGCGAATGGCCGAATCGGTTTTGTTTACGTGCTGGCCGCCCGCGCCGCTGGCGCGAAAGGTATCCACTCGAATATCGGCCTTATTAATGTCGATGGCCTCTTGTTCATCGGCTTCAGGCAAAATGGCCACAGTACACGCCGAGGTGTGGATACGCCCCTGAGATTCGGTCTCTGGCACTCGCTGAACACGGTGCGCACCCGATTCAAATTTTAATTGAGAATACACACCCTGCCCCACCACGCGTGAAATAATCTCCTTGTAGCCACCGTGTTCTCCAGCGTTTTCGGAAATGACTTCCACTTTCCATTTACGGCCTTCTGCATAACGCACATACATACGAAACAAATCGCCCGAAAAAATGGCCGCTTCATCGCCACCGGTACCCGCACGAATTTCCAAATACACATTATTGTCGTCACGCGGGTCTTTGGGCAGCAATAATTTTTGAAGCTCCACTTCTAAAGGTGCCATTAAGGCTTCGGCGCTGTCGAGCTCATCGCGTGCCATTTCGCGCATATCGGCATCCCCTTCTTTGAGCCAATTGCGCGCCTCGTTAATATCGCTTTGCACCTTGCGGTATTGCCCAAAACACTCCACCACGGGCTCCAACTCGGCGTATTCTTTAGATAACTCCCTAAACCGATTTTGGTTGGCGATGGTTTCTGGATCACTCAAAAGCGCACCGACTTCGGTGTAACGCTCACAGAGGTTTTCCAACTTTTCTACAATGGATGCTTTCATTTTTTCTCGCTTAAAGTTGACGGTGCGCCGTCAACCGCTGGGGGGTCTTCACTGTTTGGTAGCGCGTCTAAATCAAATAATTCATAGGCGGCTTTAATTAATTCTACGTCTTTGCGCATACCCGCTTTTTTCAAGCTTAGGGTCGGCGCATGTAAATATTTGTTGGTAAGGTTACGGCCCAACTGGGCAAGTGCCACCTCTGGTGCCGCACCGGACTGCAATTGTTTAATGGCCTTGGCCACTTCCGCGTCACGCATAACCTCCACCTGGTTGCGAAATGCCCTTAAGGTGGGCACCACCTCAAGCGAGGCGAGCTCCTGCTCAAAATGCGAAACGCCTTCTTCCACAATTTCGGCAGCTATGGCTGCGGCCTGTTCGCGCGAGCGCATGTTTTCATCGATCACCTCTTTGAGGTCATCTACGGTGTAAAGATAAACATCCTGCAGTTTACTCACTTCGGGTTCAATATCACGCGGGACAGCAATATCCACCATAAACATAGGCTTATGTTTGCGTTTTTTAAGAGCAGACTCCACTGTCCCCTTGCCGAGCAAGGGCAACTGACTGGCGGTGGAAGAAATCACAATATCCGCACGGTGCAGGTACTCCGGAATATCCGACAATAAAATCGCCTGCCCATCAAAAAGCTCCGCCAAGGCCACCGCACGGCTCAAGGTTCTATTAGCCACGATCACCCGCTTCAAGCCCTGCTCAGCCAAATGCCTGGCCACCAGCTCTATGGTTTCGCCGGCACCAATCAACAGCGCGGTGTCCTGCTTGAGGTTTGAAAATATTTGCTGAGCGAGACTTACCGCCGCATAGGCCACCGATACCGGGTTTTCGCCAATGGCGGTTTCAGAGCGTACGCGCTTAGCTACAGAGAACACCTTGTGAAAGGTGGCATGCATGCGACTGCCGATACTGCCGGCATCGGTGGCGGCGGCGTAGGCGGATTTCATCTGCCCCAGAATTTGCGGCTCGCCCAATACCAAGGAGTCCAAGCCGCTGGCCACCTTCATCATATGGCGCACCGCATCGGGGCCTGCATAGACATAGTGGCTGGCAGCAAGTTTGGCCTGGTCGGTGGCATGAAATTGGGCCATCCAGGCCAGCAAGTGCTCCGCGTTGCAGTCAGACGACTCGATATAGAGCTCTGTACGGTTGCATGTAGACAATATCACCGCACCCTCAGCATGTACCTCTTGCGTCACAGCTTGCAAAGCGGGTTGCAACTGCTCGGGCGCAAAAGCCACCGCCTCGCGTACATCGACAGGTGCCGTATTGTGGTTAATGCCAAAAGCCAAAAGGGTCATAGAGACGCAACGTCAAGCCAGAAATAAACCGCCCATTGTCGTTTTTAAGCCTGAAGTAGGCAAGGGCCAAGGTGTGTTTAGGCCCACAAGACGGAAGAATTACCCTTAATATTAGCCCAGTAGGAATAATTGTCGGGCTCATCGTTAGGGTGCGAATGCCCCATCAATGGCCGCAAAGCCGATGGCAGCCCTAAAAATACAAGATTATGCACACATCCGCGCCAGTATTTTTGGGCGCGCAATAAAACAGCTGGGGAAATCCATTTTACTACCCGCTTAATAGTAGTCAGACTGTCTATGCCAGGGGCATTTTTTAGCCAACCATCCGTGCACTAAACCGCCAAGAAGCCAATACTCGCCACCCAAGGGCACTACCGGCTACAATATAGGTCAAAGCACCGAACCCATTCACTGAAGCCCGTATTTGAGCCGATTGTTCTGCATGAAGTCATATTTTAACCTCAAAACTCTGGCAAGCCGTTCTGGTTGCGCCCCCGCTGCGTTGCTAACGGCCTTAATGGGCACCCTATTACTAGGCGGTTGCAGCCATACCCCTACCGTGAGCGATGAACCCAGTGCGCACTCGCCTCCTCCACTGCCTGAAGTGGTACAAGTGGATGACCAAACTTTTGACATCGACACCCTCTATGCCCTGTTAGTGGCCGAATTTGCAGGCAACCGCGAACGCTTTGACGTCATGCTGAACAACTACGCTCAGCAAGCCACTACCACCCAAGACCCTGAAATCACCGCGCGCGCCTGCCGTTTGGCCCGCTACCTACAGGACCGAGAAACAGCGCTTGCCATGGCCACCCAGTGGGTGGAACTGTCGCCGTATAACATCGAAGCGCGCTCCAGCGCCGCATTGGAATTGACCGAGGCCAACCAGCTAATGCCCGCCATGAAGCATGCGGAGTTTTTAATGGCTCAGGGCCACACCTCCGGTTTGGACGCCATTGCCGCACGTGCTCTGCAAATTAACGACCCGGCATTGACCAACGACTTACTCAACCGCTTTACAGATTTGGCGGCATCTGCACCATCGCACCCCCCCCTTTATATCGGCTTAAGCTTTCTCGAGCAGTACAACAACCAGTTAGACCAAGCTCTGGCAAGCGTCAAAAAAGCTCAAGCACTGGAGCCGGAGAGCTACCAGGCCGCAGCGCAAGAAATTCGAATACTGCAGCAAATGAAGCGCGACCCAGAGGCTCTGACCAAGCTGGCTGCCCTGGTGGAAAAAAACCCCAACAACACCCGGCTGCGCCTGCAATATGCTCGCAGCCTCATTCGAGAAAACATCGTATTGGCCGAGCAGGAATTCTTAACCCTGCAAAAGTCCTCAGCCAACGACCCCGACATTCTGCTGACCGTAGCCTTAATCCAATACGAACTCAAAAAGTACAGTGAAGCGAAATCCCACTTTTTACTGCTGACAGATGACGCGCAACGACAATCCACCGCGCACGCCTATTTAGGCAGAATTGCACTGATAGAAAACAACCCCAGCGCCGCCGTGCGTCATTTAAAAGCCGTGGGCCCAGGCTCAGAATACCTTTCTGCCCAAGCAACCCTGGCCGAAACATTGGTCAACAACAACCAAGCTAAAGGCGCATATGAGCACCTTACACAACAATATGCCCGCGACGACATCAACGCAGAGGCCAAAGAGGGCCTGGTGTTACTGCAAAGCCAGATACTCAACCGTACAGGCCAAACCGAAAAAGCCATAGCCCGTCTCAGCCAAGCCATGAATGGCAATGGAGCACGACGCTTACTCTACGCGCGCGCCATGCTCTACACCCAAATGGGCAATGTTACCCTTGCCGAAACGGACCTCAAAAGCCTAATAGACGAAGAGCCCAACCACGCTGCGGCGCTCAATGCTCTGGGCTACACCCTTACCGACTACCCAGAGCGCCGGACAGAAGCCTACGGCTACATTCAACGCGCTTACGCCTTAACCCCGGAAGACCCAGCCGTCATTGACAGCCTGGGCTGGGCCGAATATTTGCGCGGCAACACGCAAAAGGCCCTATCCCTATTAAAACGCGCCATGCAAGCCATGCCCGACCACGAAATTGCAGCCCACCTCGGTGAGGTGCTGTGGGCTACGGGCGAGCAAGACGCCGCGCGCCGTATTTGGCAGCAGGGCCTGGAGCTTAAACCCGACAGCCCCACGATTCATAAGACGCTGAAGCGCCTAAAAATAGAGTTAAGCGGGCAACCCTAACAGCCATACCAAGGATTTCCCCATGATGCTTTGGTGGTACCCAAGCACGCTCCAAGCTTTTTCTCAAACACGAAAAAATGCCCAGCGCCTGGGGTGGGGGCTGATTTTAACCTTGCTAACCAGTGGTTGTGCGCTTACCCCTCAGAAAAGCCAAACCGAATACACCGCTGCTGAGCAAAGCCGTTTTATCCCTAGGCTTAACCACTGGAAAGCCGAAGGTAAAATTGCACTCACCTTTGGTGAAGAGCGACAAAGCGCCTCATTTGATTGGGAGCAGTACAAAAATACTTTTGTGCTTCATATATACGGGCCCTTTGGTCAAGGCTCCACCTGGATTCGCCGCACTGACCACAGCATCAGCCTAGAAAATGCAGAGCTTGGCAACTATCGTGCCCCCACACCAGAGGCCTTAATGCAAGACCTGGTGGGCTGGCAAGTCCCCATTAGCCAGTTGCAGTATTGGATCAAAGGCATGCCCGCACCCGGTTCACCCAGCAGGGTAGAGCCCTCGGAGGAGGGTCGTATCGGTCTGCTCGAACAATCCGGCTGGCAGGTTCGTTACGCGCGTTACACCACTGTGCTTCCGTGGCACTTACCCCAGAAGCTGATTATCGAAAAGGAGGCCATGCGCATGATTGTGGTAGTCAAGCACTGGCAACCCAAACGCGGTGGGCTGTTTGGCTTATGACCCTCACTTTGCCCGCACCGGCCAAACTAAACCTGTTTTTACACATATTGGGAAAGCGTCCTGATGGCTACCATGACCTGCAAACCCTATTTCAGCTACTGGACTACGGTGACGAGCTGACCCTAGAGGCCACAAGCACCCCAGCCATAACCCTCACTCCCACGTTTGAACAGATCCCAACTCAAGACAATCTCGTATACAAAGCGGCCATCGCGCTTAAGCGGCATACAGGGACGACCCAAGGGGCCCGCATCCACCTAGACAAGCGCCTACCGGCTGGCGGTGGCATTGGCGGTGGCAGCTCGGATGCCGCCTCCACATTATTGGGCCTCAACCACCTTTGGCAAACCCGCGTAAGCTTAAATGACCTGGCCGAAATCGGCCGAAAGCTCGGCGCCGACATTCCCGTTTTTGTGCGTGGCAAAACCGCCTGGGCCGAAGGGATTGGCGAACAACTTCAGCCCGTAGAAATGCCAAGCCGCTGGTACGTGGTTTTGGCGCCAAATTGCCACGTGAATACCGCTCAGATTTTTTCTCACAAGCGTTTGACAAGGGACTCAATCGCCATTAAAGTACGCGCCTTCCTTGAGGAGGGCGGTAGAAATGATTGTCAACCACTGGTTGAATCACTCTATCCGCAAGTGAAGGATGCGGTTGATTGGCTGAGTCGTTTTGGACCGGCGCAACTAACCGGAACAGGGGCCTGCGTTTTTGCCCCCTTTTCCGATGAGCAGTCTGCGCGATCGGTATTTGCCAAACGACCCATCGAGCTAGCGGGCTTTGTTGCCCAAGGTGTCAACGAGTCACCACTGCATCAGCGCCTCCTTGAAAGCGTTGTTACTGGGGTGTAGCCAAGCGGTAAGGCAGCGGGTTTTGATCCCGTCATGCGAAGGTTCGAATCCTTCCACCCCAGCCATTCGTTGCCCTCTCGTATAGCCACACCCCTCTTAGAACAGTCCAATCTTGCTAGAGGTAGACGCTGTGGCCGATTTAATGGTCTTTACCGGAAACGCCCATCCGGAACTCGCTCGCAGAACGGTTGCACACCTAGGTATTCCCCTAGGAGACGCCAGCGTAGGGCAGTTCTCTGATGGAGAGATCTGCATTGAAATCAACGAGAATGTTCGCGGTCGCGACGTGTTTGTGATTCAACCCACCTGCGCGCCCACCAACGACAACATTATGGAAATGCTGCTCATCGTTGATGCCTTGCATCGCGCCTCTGCGGGTCGCATTACGGCCGTGGTCCCCTATTTCGGTTACGCTCGACAAGATCGACGCGTGCGCTCGGCAAGGGTACCCATTAGCGCCAAGGTAGTGGCCGACATGATGGCAAGCGTAGGCGTAGACCGCATGCTCACGGTGGATTTGCACTCTGAGCAAATCCAAGGCTTTTTTGATATCGCCGTGGACAACGTGTACGGGTCCTCAGTACTGCTGGCCGATATTGAGCAAAACAACTTTGAAGACTTGATTGTCGTATCCCCCGATATTGGTGGTGTGGTGCGCGCGCGCGCGGTGGCCAAACAATTGGGTACAGACTTGGCGATTATTGATAAACGCCGCCCCTCTGCAAACGTGGCAGAAGTGATGAATTTGATTGGGGATGTGGAAGGTCGCACCTGTCTACTGGTAGACGATATGGTGGATACTGCAGGCACACTGTGCAAAGCGGCAGACGCCTTAAAGGGCTACGGCGCCAAGCGCGTGGCCGCCTACATAACCCACCCCATATTGTCGGGCCCCGCCATTGAGCGAATTTCGGCCTCTCAATTGGATGAACTGGTGGTGACAGATTCCGTCCCCCTAAGCGACGAGGCCGCCAACTGCCCACGTGTGCGACAGCTTACTCTGTCGACGATGTTAGCAGAGGCCATGCGCCGTATTAGTAACGAAGAATCTTTAAGTGCCATGTTCCGCGAATAGCGAACACGGTATTTTCAGACGGCCGCAAAAGGCCATGATGCTGGTGTTTTCTGGTCGCGGAAACACGCAGTTTTTTTAAATGTAAAAAGGTAAAAACCATGAAAGAAGATTTTGTGCTACAGGCAACAGCACGTGACGTTAAGGGGAAAGGTGCGAGCCGCCGCCTGCGACGTGAAGCGGGCATGCTGCCAGCCATTATATATGGCGATGACAAAGCTCCAGTGATGATTACACTCGAACACAAAGAGTTGCTCAAGCATCTGGAACACGAGTCCTTTTACTCACACGTTATTACCATCAACTTAGAAAATGGTGCTGAAAGTGTGATTCTGAAAGACTTGCAACGTCACCCGGCAAGCCCCAAAGTGTTGCACGCTGACTTTTTGCGCGTCTCTAACACCAAGAAAATTTCTGTCAACGTTCCCTTGCACTTCATTAATGAAGAGTCCAGCAAAGGCGTTAAAACAGGCGGCGGCATTGCCTCTCACAGCATGACTGAATTAGAAGTGTCTTGCTTAGCCAAAGACCTGCCGGAGTTCATCGAAGTGGACGTTAAAGACGTTGACGTGGGTGAAATCGTGCATATCTCTGATGTGAAATTGCCAGCCGGTGTTGAATCAGTAGCCTTGAGCCACGGGGAAGATCACGACCTACCGATTTTCACCATCAACAAGCCAAAAGGCAGTGCTAACGAAGAAGCTGACTCTGAAGAAACGCCAGCAGAATAGTCAAGCAGCAAAACACAGTAGCCCGGATCATTCGGGCTACTGCTTTTAAACACTCAAAAAACTGCATTATTGGGTATTCCAGCGCTGCAATTTGCTGCGACTTAGACCCTTAAGGTTTCTTACGGCAAACGATAAACGTTGGCCTCCACCTCCCAAGTGGTTTTGGACAATTCTCTGTTATGGCAAATCCCGTACAGCTGATTGTTGGTTTGGGTAACCCCGACGACCAGTACCGCAACACCCGACACAACGCCGGCGAGGATTTCGTTCGCGAAGTCGCCCACGCTTTCGGCACCCCCTTGTCACCCACCCCCAAATTTTTTGGCGAAAGTGCACGCGTAAGCATCGCCGGCAACGACGTCCGCCTATTGGTACCCACCACCTATATGAACCGCTCAGGCCAAGCTGTGGGTGCCCTCGCACAATTTTATAAAATTGCGCCCGACGCCATACTCGTGGCGCACGACGAATTAGACTTGCCACCCGGCACTGTTCGGCTCAAGCAAGGTGGCGGGCACGGAGGTCACAATGGCTTGCGTGATATCATCTCGGCCCTCGGCAATAACCGTGATTTTGGGCGCTTGCGAATCGGCATTGGTCACCCTGGCAACGCCAAACAAGTGGTCAATTTTGTATTGCAAAAAGCGCCACAGGCGGAGTATGAGCTCACCAAAACCGCCAGTCGCAAAGCGCTCAACAACTTAAGCGATATCGTCAGCGGTCAATGGGAGCGCGCGATGAAGGAATTACATACACGGTAGTGCTTATCCATACTCGACATCTGTGCCCATTTTGGCGGCGAGGCAATGGCGTCTAGAGACCAAATATAAGCATCGAGACAAAGACAGCGAAACAAAAGTAGCAAGACCAAGGTGGCAAGACTTGGACACCGAGATTAAACGCACCGCGCAATAGCCGGCGCAATGGTATGCTCCAAGGTGCAAAGCCCGGGGCTACGGGCTATTTGAGGCAGCGCCAAACAATTAACAACTGAGGTTTTAACATGGGTTTTAAATGCGGCATCGTGGGACTTCCCAACGTGGGCAAGTCCACCTTATTCAACGCGCTCACACAAGCCGGGATTGATGCAGAGAACTTCCCCTTTTGCACCATTGAGCCAAACTCCGGCATCGTGCCCGTACCCGACCCTCGCCTTGACGCCTTGTCCATTATTGTCAAACCTCAAAAGGTTCTACCCACCACCATGGAGTTTGTGGACATTGCAGGCCTAGTGGCCGGTGCCTCCAAAGGTGAGGGCCTAGGCAATAAGTTTTTGGCCAACATTCGTGAGACTGATGCCATCGCCCATGTGGTGCGCTGCTTTGAAGACGAAAACGTCATCCATGTGGATGGCACCATCAGCCCCAAATCGGATATCGAAACCATTAACACAGAGCTCGCCTTGGCAGACCTAGAGTCGGTAGAGAAGGCCATTCAACGCTACGCCAAGTTGGCCAAAGGGCAAGACAAAAACGCTATGGCAATGAAGGCCCTGTTGGAAAAAATTCAGCCCCACCTAGATGAAGCCAAGCCCTTGCGCTCCTGTGGCTTAAGCGACGACGACATCGCCAAGCTACAACCACTCAGCCTACTGACCTTAAAGCCCACCATGTATATTGCTAACGTCAATGAAGAGGGCTTTGACAACAACCCTCTGCTGGATATTGTCACAGCCATCGCGGAAGAAGAAAACGCCGTGGTGGTGCCCATCTGCAATAAATTAGAAAGTGAAATTGCCGAGCTTGAAGCCGACGAAAAAACGGAGTTTCTCGCCGAAATGGGCATGGAAGAACCTGGCCTTAACCGTGTTATTCGAGCAGGCTATGACCTTTTGGGGCTACACACCTATTTCACCGCAGGCGTTAAAGAAGTACGCGCCTGGACCATTCCCTTGCAAGCCACCGCACCGCAAGCGGCCGGCAAAATTCATACGGATTTTGAAAAAGGCTTTATTCGCGCAGAGGTGATTGGCTACGAAGACTTCATCGCCAACAACGGCGAGAGCGGCGCAAAAGATGCGGGTAAATGGCGGCTTGAAGGCAAAGAGTACATCGTCGCCGATGGTGACGTCATCCACTTTCGCTTTAATGTATAAATCCTAGGGAACCTCTGATTCGGTCCAAACAGCTTTTGGCCTACAGAGGTTCAAGCATTGAACTTTAAATCACTAGGCCCGTCATAGCACCAAAGCACACCTTCGAAGAAGGTTCTCAAACAATACATTAGAGGCAAACAGTGCACAAACGCCACTTAAAACTAGGATGGGTTATCGGTTGCGCACTGTTGCTCGCCGCCTGCACCAGTCTCACACAACTGGCCTACAACCAACTCGATTGGTGGATGATTCGCAAGGTGAATCGCTTTGTGGACCTTAACCCAGAGCAAAAAAAAGCCACCAAAGCCGCCATTGCCGAATTCCACAACTGGCACCGCACCACGCAACTGCCGCGCTATGCAAGCTTTTTAGAAGACTTTAACGACCAAGTACGCACCCGCAAGCTCACCGGTGAAGACATTCACGCCCGCATCGATCAGGCACAAGAATTCTTAGATGCCGCCAGCGAACACCTCATCCCCGCTGCGATTGACATCATGCCAAGCTTAAGTGACGAGCAAGTGCAATCCATATTAAAGAACATCGCCGAAGAACGCGAAGAGTATATAGACGAATACGTTGACGTCAGTGACGCCAAACGCCAAGACAAACACTACGACAATCTACTTGGCTACACCAAACCATGGCTCGGCCGCCTCACCAAAGAACAAAAAACCTGGGTACGCGACTGGAGCAAAACGCTAGAGCCCTTTGAGGCCTTAAACGCCGAACAACAAGTTTTATGGCAACAAGACATCGCCAAGCTTTTGTCCCAACGCGAAAAATCTGAGCAGCTAGAAGCCAACCTAAAAGACCTAATGTTTTATCGCACCGACGACTGGGACCCAACCCTCGAAGCCATTCTAGACCGCAACCAAACCCTCACCTACGAGCTCCTCGCCCGTCTCATCAACGAAGCCACCCCAGAACAAAAAGAGCATCTCCATACGCGCCTAGCCGATTTTAGTAAGGATTTTTTGGTGTTGGCGGGGAAGGACTAGAAGGGGAGGGATTAGTGATGCGAAGCAAAGTTATCTCATCAGCAATACTTTCAAATGCACAGTACCTCGATAGACTCCTAAGCCATCAGTCCATGCACGCGCGTACAAAGCTATCATTTAGATAGGCCTCAAGCGACTTTTTAACTCGAGGGCCATCCTGCTTTAGCTTCTCTAACGGGGCGGCATAAGCTTCTAAATACTCTGGAGCGGCGATAGGTGTTAAATCCGAGCCTTGATCACACTGAATATTACCCTCTAAATACGGGATCGCAAGCTCATCCTTCCCCATCATCTTAAAGCCATATTCACTAATCTGAATAAAAGGTGCTTGGCTCAAATCAGCAGGCTTATTTGTATAAATAACGCTACCCGCGGGCCAGCGATGAGTAATCGCGTCGGTAAGTAAGGCTTGAACATTACTGCCCGCATTTTCCAATTGGGCTTGTATCTCCTTGCCAATACCCTCATCAATAGCCACCCCAATAGCGATACCCATGGGGCCCATTGAAGACATCAACATCATGCCAGCGCCCGCCCCCTTACCCGAAAACCTTATCCGATTGGGGTCTGGAAGCTGAACCGTAATTTCGCTGGAAGTTGACTGCGTGGTAGGAGTGCAGCTTATTAACGCCAGACCAAAGCTGATGACCAAGGCAACGACCGTAAACTGTCTAATCAGCGGGTATCGGTTTTGTATCAAAGTGTAAAATCCTGTCATTGATATCGCTTCACAATAGGATGAACCTCAAACTTCATTGCTCTTAAACTGTCACTGGTTACCGGATACACCTTCCCAGATTAACGGTCAACTTGCCAATTCCACCGCATAGATATAGCAGTACACATTTGGGTTCTTCTTGTTCTCATCTACAGAAATACAAATTTCTTGATCAGTCAATTTGGCAGCCAACAAGATGGTCATCGCTCTACAACCCGACGAGGTGTCCTGAACATTAATGGCCACCTTGCCTTGACTGTCCGGACAGATACCAGCACTTGTAAATCCGTGAACAGTCACAAAATCACCACCTTCGCGTGAAGGTATCGTACCAATTCTGTCATTGCCCTGGACAGCGTAAGGGTTTGCAAGAGCAAATATTGGCAAGATACACACGAGCATCGAGCCCAACCTAAGAAAACCTAAGTATTTTCATCTTATTCTCTTCTCAAATTTTCATTGTTATGCTTTAAGCACCACTCACTCAATAACAAAATGGTGGATAGCAGGAAAGCCGCTTTGGTAAGCGTAACAAGAGTCTGCCACGCCAAATAAAACTTTTTTTTCTGCGTAATAAGCTGACATCAACATAGCCAGCGTCGCTTGACCATTGGGGTCTTGCTCCACATTCCAGCGAATCGAGATTGACTGACAAGCTGCCGGACCAACGGCATCACCATCCAAATAGACATAACAAGTATTGTCAACATTATGACAACCGATTTTTGTAATTGTCCTATATCCAGTTGAAGTCACGGCATTCGCGGTAAGCGTCACACAACATAGAGCCAAGATAAAGTACTTTCTCACGACCACCTCCAAACGGCGTTAATCATCGATTTTTCTAGCCAAATTTTGCATTATCAATGGTTCAAGTTCCAAAACACATCAACTTGAGGTGAATTGGCTAAACATGTATTCAATTCGTACTGCACCCGCATCTTTTTTCCTTCGTTCATGGCCGTTAACGCAGCCTAATAAAAAAGGTAAGACTCTGGCTCGCCAAGCTTCATCGAATAGTAATTTTTATCACCACATACAGAGTCGAATGCTGATGGGCTAGCGACGATAAATACTCTATTGGAGTTCAAAGAGAGGCCTACTTCAGTTACTGAAACATCCACACGTGCAAAATCGGCATGGCTGCTCAAAGCGGTAAACACGAGCATCACCCACAAAGTCACTTGCTTCATTTTCTACCCTCTAAATCTAAAACTTATGTATTACTTCACCTTAGCCTGCTTTTAATCTTACATTTCGCAAGCGGTTTCTATCTCCGTAGACGCACACCTTCGAACCATCAGAGTCTATAGTTACGGCCACCCCAGCTGCATATGCAGCTAACAGCATAGAAAACTGAGCCTTAGCAATTTCACTATCCAAAATAAACGTCCACTGCTGTCTTGTTGAACACCAGTCCATGTTTGAAAACGACCCATCTAGCTCAACATCCACTTTCTCTATTCCATTTCCATTATCATGTGCAACCAATTGCTTAATAATACCCGTCTGCGTTCCCGCGAAAGATAGAACTGGGATAAAGAGAACTATTGCGAATATTGCTATCGTATTTATTAGATGTACTTTTCTCATATCTAACCTATATAATTTTGATCAAGACATACGAATCGATTGGAATTGATTACTCTTCAAGTTGTTAACTTGCCAGCGCCCGACCTCTCCGTCTTATTTACCTGGCCATGTTTAATGATTGACTTAGACATAGTCTTTAATTTCTGCTCTAAACAATTTACAATTTGGATCCGTGTATAATTCGACAACTTTTCCCGCCATTTTAGCCCCAATATGTAGCTAAAAAGCATGCCAATACCCTTTCTATCTTCCAGCGACGAACATAACGCCTTAAAGATCTTCCATCTTGTGTTCTTGGTCTCTTTCGATTTGCTTTGTGTGGCGCCACCAAGCGAATTCCTCGCTCGCTGAGTAAGCGATCATCTAAATCATCA
>JBNKWZ010000029.1:0-246023 GCA_050300015.1 Cellvibrionaceae bacterium
CATCAAAAAAGCCACTAAAGAAAGGTGAGTCATTAAAGGATCGAGCTCGAAATGATTTGGAATTAATCAAATCAAATAAAGCACTCATACGATCGTTTTTTCGAGAACCCAATGTATCCTTCGCTGCGGCTTAGGTAGTATGTAGGGTCGTAAGGAAACTTAAAGCTCATTAATGATGAGTTCAAAGCAAATAGCGGATTTTGTGATTTTTACCGTGTTCAGCTGGCTTCAGGGGGTTTTCCTTGGCGCTCCAAAGTCTTCACTCGCTGAATAAATGCATCTAATGCAAAGGCGTTTGGTGCATCAACGGTACATTGGCTGTGAAACTGAATGTTCACCGTCACAGCCTCATCGCGCAGTGTCACGTTATAACCATCGTATCCTGGATCCGCATACAGGCCGTTTAGCCAGTATTCCGCATCAGTGTGAGCCCCCTGATCAACCACCATCTGAAAAACGTTGAGCAATCGCTTTACGTCAATTTTGCTTTCTAGTTCAGTGTTCATTATCAATAAACCAGCAGGTTATGCTTTGTGGATGTGAGTGTTTGACTTCATATCGGTTAGAAAGTTTTGGGGCAATCAAACACGTTCAGATTTCCGCTAGTTTTAAACGCTCGAGTAGAGTATGGCACCGAATAGGGTGAGGGTAGCTGAAATACTTGGCGGCCAAAAAGCAGGCAATATGGTTGAATAGTGATTTCTTCCAGTCGACTAGATAACCTCAGGATACGTTTGAAGGTCAATAAAACTCACTTAACTAATGCTTGTTCCATGCCACAAGTCGTCGGTTGAAATGGTCTCGAATGTTTAATAACTAGCCACATAGTGGGGATATCCTCGGTTGCTAAATATTTTTTTAATTGGTTCTCGGCTAACAAACACTGTTCATATTGGCCCCTAATGCCAAACAGCCATTTCGAAGTGAGGACTGCATTTGTTGCGGTATAACATTTATTTATATGTATGTTTTTCAATAGGCTAACTGGCATTGAAAGGTTTTTTTGAAATTTTCTATTGAATGCGCGAGTTAGCTGGATTATAGTCATAAAAATGATTTAAAAAAACACGGCGCCAATTTATCGAGCATTGGCCTTCACAAAATACTTAAGGAGAGAGTATGCCTCGCCGAGTGTTTGTTTCTTTTTTTGTTCTCGTATTTTCCCTTTTCGTTTCCTCCAGTAATGCTGCTCCCTCCAAGTCCAAATATGATTTCAATTTGCCCAGCATCAGTGAAAAGAAAACAAAATTGTCAGATTATTCAAACAAAGTTGTAGTTGTCACTTTTTGGGCGTCTTGGTGTGAACCCTGTAAACGACAAATTGCCTGGTTGAAAAAACTTCAAGGCGATTTGGCCACCAGTAGTTTAGTCATAGTCGCCATTAATGAAGATTTCGAACAAGGCAGTGCAAACAAATTCCTACAGCGACATGGAACATTCAACTTCCCCACACTTATTGATAAAAACCATAAAACCTTCGAGAGGTTTGGCGCAAAGTCGCCTGCAGCGCTATATGTCTTTGATCGAGACGGTGAATTGTTGTTCGAGGTAGAGGGTTCATATCCTCAGATACAAGAGACAGTCGAAAAAATAATACGCGAAGCAATTTAGCCAGTATTTTCAACCCCCCAATTCTTTCATTCGAAGCAAAAATTCTTAATGCAGGAGCGCGCCACTCATGGCTTTCAATGTGCGAGTATCTATTAGAAAGTTAACCCGTAATCTCATTTTGAGTGCCAGCGGATTTGGACTATTGCCGTTAGCAGTTGCGGATGACTCTTTGGGCGTGGCAGCAGGTTTTAATGCCTTTATAAAGGGGGACTTCCAATCGCAATGGACAGATATGCAAGGCCGTTTGGCAGCAGGAGGAAGTGTTAACTTAGATGGTTATGGCTTGGCATCGACCATTACTCTGTCTGCAGAGGTCCATTCTTTAGTGGCGGGTGGAGATATTACTTTTGCCAACGGTATGATTTATGCTGGTAGTGTGATCACAACCGGCAGCGCAGCAGGGCTTGGGGATTCTGTGCGCGATGTGATGCAGGTGGGTAGCACAGTAGAAGAAGTCAATGCTTTACCCATTGACTTCGCTGCACAGTTTACCTACTTATCGGAAATTTCCAATCTGTTGGCAAGCGCAATCCCGACTGGCACCACCACTTTTCAGTGGGGGGGTGTCAATTTTGTGGGGGACTGCGAAAGTACTATACAAGTGTTTGACGTAGATGGTGCAGCATTACGTTCGTCCAGTTCCCTAAGCCTTTCTTGTATTCCCGAAGATGCAACGGTGGTGTTTAATATTGATGGGTTGCAACCTGGTTTAGAAAACATAGGCCTTGCTACGCTGCAGCCAATGGCCAATAAAATTCTCTGGAATTTTTATGAGGCTGAATCTTTACACTTCGCTAGTGTTGGTGTGGAGGGCTCCATCCTGGCGCCCGGAGCGACGATTGCCTCCCCCTGGGGTTATGTAAATGGCACTGTGATAGCAAAATCATGGTCCGGGTATATGGAGTTACATCACGTCCCATTTGAGGGGGAAATAGCCTCTCTGTTACCGTCGGAAGCGCCCACGATTATTTCTCCACCCGTTACCGTCGGCTACGAAAACACTCCGTATATTTATGATGTTGAAGCCATCGATGAAGACATGGGTGATGTCTTGACTTACACCATCGATTCGGCCCCCCTGGGTTTTTCAATCGAGTCTGACACAGGTGTTATTTCCTGGCTGAACGCCGAAGAACATGTGGGGGCTGTGGCCGAGATTAATCAACAATGTTATGTGGTGCCAACGGGTTCTGTGAGCGTGATCGAAGAGGGCGATCCCATTCCAGATGAGAGAATTGCGGTTATATCACCTCTTTTTAAACGTGTAAAAGAAGCATTGGAGGTTTCATCTGAATACGTTGCTCGTGAATCTGTCGCTTGGAACCCGCAAGATCGGAACTGCATCGGTTGTCATATTCAAACGCAAAGCTTATTGGGTTTGGAAACTTCAATCGACAAAATAGAAGTCGATGAAGATGCCATCGCTTTTTTAGTGGATAAACTTTTTGACAACCGACGAGAAAATGGCACTATCACGAGTCACGAACATACAACTATCTATTTAAACAACCAAACATCGCTCGCTCTGTGGTCTCTCACTTTTTATCCGGATCATTCTTACACCTTTGATGCAAGAATTAATGCACTTAACTTTTTTAACGGTCGTGTTGTGACATCTGGCGCGTTGCGTTATTGGCAATACGATCACGATACCGGCTGGATGAATAATAATTTACCTGTGACTGCGTTGGTCAGTCAGGCCGGCACGCATTTATTAGACGATCTGTTAGATTTAACCATTGAACCGACTGAGCAACAGCTCGCTACTTTGCAAGCTTTTGAGCAGTCGGTTCCATTCCTGGCGCGGTATTTCTTGAATAATTATGCCATTCCCAATGCGGATGTCACCCAATCTGCGTTTCGCTTAATTGGTTTGGCCGAATTAAAGCGCTATATCACAGATGTGGAGTTATTAATTGAGGTTAACTCTGCTATCGAATACCTGGATACGTACCTGCGCTCCATTCAGCTCGAGCAGGGCGGTTGGCCTTATTACACTTACTACAATTACCCTTCGCCGGTGGCAAGTGCCTGGGTTGGTATCGCACTAAATTTCTTAAAGCCGGGGTTAACCGATCCGGTGGTGACGCGCAATATTGAATATTTATTGAATGCGCAATTTGTCACTACTGATGGTAATAACGGTACATGGCAAGACCCTATCTTTGCGCAGACGCGCTTGGCAACCACAAGTTTAGTTATGGCGTACCTGCCTATTGCACTGGATTTCCTGGGTAATCCCGATCTCAATATCAAAGCCTTATCGCTGACAGATCAGGGCGATTTGTACGAATTGTCTGCGACCGTAAGCAACCGAGGCATTAAAGATATTACCAGTAATTCTACTATCCACTTTTACGCTGGCGCCGATGCTACTGGAACTTATCTGGGGTCTACCTCTGTGCCTGCGCTAAAAAGTGGGGAAAGTGCTGCAGTGAGTCTGGCTTTAACCGATGTCACAGCAGTGGGAGTAGGTATATTTGCCGAAGTAATTCCGAGTTCGGAAGTGGAAGAATGTGAAATTGGCAACAATTCCCGTCGCGCCGCGATTATTCGTCACAGAGTAACCGATCAGCGTGGTCTTTTTGATACGCAAATGTATTCATTAACAGTAGAAGACACTAATTCGTCACCGGTTATTACAAGTAGCGCCGAGTTCACACACCAGCAAGGCCAGGTTAAAAGCTTGCAAGTGAAAGTGGCCGATAATGATATTGGCGACGCCTCTACATTTGAATTGGTGGATGCGCCAAACGGTATATTTATAAATCCTCAAAGTGGCCAAATTTTGGTGGATGGCGAGCAATTGGAGCCCGGTGAATACAGCTTCACTGTGCGCGTTACTGATTTGCGTGGCGGCATGGACGAGCAAATTATTGCGCTGACCATCGCTGAAAACTTGCCGCCTGAAATTGTTAGTACCCCCGTACAGCAGGTTTTGGAGGGTGCTCAATACCAATACCCTGTGAAAGCCATAGATCCAAATAATGATGAATTGAAGTACTCCATTGTGACCGGTACGCCGGCTGTCGTAATAGAAAATGTTACTGGCTTGACTACATCTTATAGCGACTCCCCTTTGGAAAGTATTCGAAATCAAAATGCTTATTGTGAGCGTGAACCTACAAACGCGCCATTCGAGGCACCTACCTTAAAATGGCATTGGAGCGGAAGTAATGTAAATGCGGGCTATAGCCAAGTTATGGCTGCTCCCATCGTCGTTCAATTAAATGATGATAATGGAGATGGGTTTGTAGATTTGGAAGACACTCCAGATGTCGTTTTCACTTCTTACTCAGCAAATAACTACTATAGTCCAGGCGTTTTAAGGGCTGTAAGTGGTAGCGATGGAGAAGAAATATGGGCCTCTGATGTGCTTCCAACAGCATTTTACTCCCCAGCGGCAGCAGATATTGATGGTGATGGTTTGGTCGAGATTGTTATTGGAGGAGGGCATCAGCGAGGGGCGAAATATCTTTTAGCGTACGAAAACGATGGAACCTTGAAATGGCAGGTATCAACTGATCGAACAGGAACACCTTATATTGCTGATATAAATGCTGATGGAACCGTAGAGATAATTTATGGAGGCGCAGTTTTTGACGCTTCAGGAAATTTAATGTGGGGCAAGGAGCGAGACGGAATGAGCCTTGCTTTTGATGTTGATTTAGATGGTAATCAGGAAGTATTTATTGCCGGAAATTTGTATACCCATCAAGGAGATCTTATATGGTCGTACAGTTTGGGAGGTATATCTTGGGGTAATTTCGCAGCCATCGGCAATTTTGACTCAGACGACTACCCTGAAATTGTCCTTAAAAGCAATATCAACAATATCGTAATTCTTGATAATGATGGATCTGTTTTGGCTGGCCCAGTAAGTGTGCCTGGTGGTGGTGGAGGCGCTGTAACTCTAGCCGATATGGACTTAGACGGTTGGCCAGAGATCGGCATTGCTGGTGCAAGTAACTATGTGATATTTGAGTCAGATCTAACTATCAAGTGGCAATCCCCAACACAAGATTTAACCTCTTATGCAACGGGTTCCACTGTCTTTGATTTTGATGGCGACGGGCGCGCGGAGATTATTTATGCTGATGAAATTAATCTGAGGGTCTACGATGCTCTCGATCAAAAAGTACTTTTAGAAATACCTAACTCTTCTGGAACGCTATTCGAGTATCCAGTTGTATCGGACATCGATAATGATGGCCATGCAGAATTGATTGTTGTAGCGAATAATTCATATTTTGCTGGTGTGAATGGTGTTCGAGTCTTTGAATCAGCCAATGATTCCTGGGTCTCAACCCGATCTATTTGGAACCAATATCACTACCACATAACTAACATCAACGACGACGGAACTGTTCCACAACATGAGGAGCCCAGTTGGTTAACCCACAACACCTACCGTTTAAATACCTTTGCCGATCGCTCGGCATTAGCATTGGCAGATTTGGCACCTTTTGATTTGGCTTACAATGACACTACCCAATCTTTAAGTGCAGTTATTTATAATCGAGGTTTGGTTGCCACGGATGGGGATGTAACCGTTAATTTTTACAACGGCGACCCTCAAAACGGTGGCGTTTTGATTGGTGAAAATTCTTTGAGTACTTTGAGTGCGGGCGCCTCCGTTACCACGGCCGTCACTGCGGCACCTGAAGCATTGTTGGATGAAATTTTTGTAGAAGTGGTAAATGCCGGCAGCGATGAATGTATTACTGAAAACAATATCACGTCTGCGCGAAAAGTAGTGGTGTCTGCGGTAGATGAAGGTGGCTTAAGTGATGAGCAAACCTTCCTCTTGAGTGTGGTTAACCAAAATGATTTCCCTTCAATTATTAGTGCTGCCAATACCACGGTTGCTGCAGGTCAAGTCACTACTGTTCAGGTTGAAGTAAGTGACCCTGACTTAGGCGATGCGTTTACCTACACATTATCCGGTGAACCTACAGGTGTGCGCTTAAACGCACGAAGCGGCCAGTTAACTTTGGATACCAGTTCGCTTGCTGAAGACGTGTATACCTTTACAGTACGCGTAGAAGATCTAGCGGGTGCTTTTGCAGAGCAAATCTTTGTATTAACCGTAACCACACCGGATAACCTTGCGCCCGAATTCGTTTCCACGCCCTCGGTGTCAACCTCCGCCTTAAGCGTTTGGGCATACACAGCGCAAGCCGTCGATCCCGATGGCGATGCCATTCAGTATGGCTTGGATACCAAGCCCTTTGGCATGACCATTGATGGGGTGACGGGTGACCTGCAATGGGAACCAAGCTTTGAACAATTAGGCGATCACATCGTAGATGTGGTGGCTTTAGATGAAAGAGGTGCGTCCACCCATCAGCGGTTTATTGTGAGTGTATCGGACCCGTATGCGGGTAATTTGCCTCCTCAAATCACCAGTCAGCCTCAAGGCAGTGCAGTGGCCGGTGTGCAATTTGTTTATAACCTGATCGCGGTAGACCCGGATCAAGACCGACTGAGTTACACTTTAACTAACGGTGTAGGCAATATGGCGCTTGATGTGCATGGTCAATTTACCTGGACGCCGGATGTAGCCATGATCGGCCGCACTTTTGTAATTTCCATCTCAGTAACGGATGGCCGCGGCGGCAGCGCCACGCAACAAATTCGGTTACCGGTTAATGAACCCGTTAATCATCCGCCGAGCTTTGTCAGTGAGCCTGAGACCCAAATATTACTAGGCGATATTTACACCTATCAAACGGTCGCGGAAGATGCCGATGGCGATGCAGTCACCTATCAATTTGGTGGTGCAAAACCCAATGGCATGACTATGAGTTCCGCCGGGTTTGTGCAGTGGGAGCCTGCCGCTGGGCAGGCAAATCAAGCCTTCGAAGTGGTCATTGAGGCCGCTGACGCGCGCGGTGTAACCGCTACCCAAACGTTCTGGGTAGCGGTAAATGTGCCACAACAACCCAATGCAAACCCTTATTTTGTCAGCGCACCTACATCGCCTGCCTTTATTGGGCAAACCTATGCTTACCAAGCGCTTGCAAAAGATGCTGATAACGACGCATTAACCTACAGTTTAGTGCAGCCGTTAAACACGGATATTCAAATGTCCGCCGATGGCCTCTTAACTTGGGTGCCCACAGCTGAGCAGGAGGGTGAGCACACGGTTGCGATTGCGGTAAGCGATGGCAAAGCCGTAATCACGCAAACATATACCTTGGCTGTGGTACCCGCACCACAAACGGGAGAAAACCATTACCCTGAAATTATCAGTGTGCCCGCGAGTGAGCTGCTGGCGGGGTCGCAGTACAGTTACCAGGTAATAGCGACCGACCCAGATAATGACCCGCTAAGTTTTGAGTTGCTTAACTCCACCATTGCAGAGGTGACATTGAGCACCTCTGGGTTACTCTCCTGGCAATCCACTCTCGAACAAACTGGCATTCAAGAGTTTAGAGTGAAAGTCTCTGATGGAGAGTTGGCTGTGGTTCAAACTTGGACAGTGGCCGTATGGGATGAGTACCCACCGCTGCGCCTGTTCCTTGACGTCAGTCCCGCGCAAGTCAGCGCTGGCGACACGGTAACCATCACCGTTGCAACAACCGGTGGTAGTGAAGCGCCCACGAAAACCCTGTTTGTGGATGGCTTTGAAGTGCTGCTTGACAATAACAATCAAGCAGTGGTGCCTGCGTCGGCCTTTGGCATACACCATGTGGTTGCAACTGCCGTAGCGGGTGAGGAATCCCTCGAGTCAACTGACCAGTTTCTGGTGTTGGACCCGAGCGACGTTACGCCGCCCACTGCGGAGATTCAAACCCCTGAAGAAACGGCCATTATCACTGCGCCCACACCAATACTGGGTTCTGTGCAGGACGATAACCTTGCGAAATACGAGCTTTTCGTTGCACCAAAAGGCACACAACAATGGCAATTGATTGCTTCGGGCGAACAAACTGTCAGTGATGCCGAGCTCGCTACCTTCGACCCTACAATGATGCTTAATGGCACATATTCAATCCTACTGTTAGCTACCGACGCCAACGGCCAAACCGCACAAGACAGTGTGACAGTGATTGTGGATGGCGAAATGAAGGTCGGCCACTTTTCAATCACATTCGAGGATGTGAGTATTGATCTTGCAGGCATTCCAGTGCGTGTCACGCGTACCTACGATACTCGCCGAAAAGCGGAGTCTCTAGACTTTGGTTACGGCTGGAGTGTGGATTACCAGAATGTGCGAATCCAAGAGTCGCGCGCCTTAGGCTTCAGCTGGCAAAACAACTATTACCGCAATGGCTTTTTCGGTGATTGGTGTATTCAACCCAACGGCGACCCGATGGTGACCATCCGTTTGCCAGATGGTCAGGTGGAGCGCTTCAAGGCCAAGGCAAACCCAGAGTGCAGCTCCTTGGTCGCCACTGTTTACGCAACCCTGACGTTTGAACCTCAAGCGGGCACCTACTCGACGCTTGAGCAAAATGACTACGGTCAATTGCGTTTAACCAACGGCAATATCGTTGACCTGGGTGATGAAAATACCTACGAGAATGGCGTCGACCCGCACAGCTACACGCTTACCACCAAAGACGGCATGATTTACCACTTGGATCAAAACTTTGGTATCCGCCGTATTGAAGAACCAGGCGGAAACTACGTCACTTACACCGACAACGGAATAGTGCACAGTGCAGGCTATGCGGTGGATTTTGAGCGTGACGCCAAAGGACGTATCGTGGCACTCGTGCTACCTGACGGCCGCCGTCGCGATTACGCCTACGGCCTAATGGGTGATTTGATGTCCGTTACCGATTTTTCCGGTGATGAGACAACTTTCGATTATCTCAGCCGTATTCCTCACTATTTGGATGAAATTGTTGATCCTCGGGGTGTGACGGCAACGCGGATGGAATATGACGAAGACGGCCGTCTGATCGCGATGATCGATGCCGAAGGCAACCGTGTTGAATATGACCACGATATCGAAGGCCGTACCTCATTAATTAAGGACGCGCGCGGAAATCAAACCTTGTATGTGTACGACGACAGTGGGCGAGTACTTCTTGAGACCAATGCTCTGGGGGAAACCATCAGTAGAACTTACAACCAAGTGGGTGATGTACTGACCGAGACCAACCACCTGGGTGAAACGCGCAGCTGGACCTATGACGATCGAGGAAACACTTTGACTGAAACGGATCCATTAGGGAATACCACCTCTTATACCTATGACGATCAGAATCAAATTGTCAGCGAGACCAATGCTCTGGGTATCACCTCCTATACCAATACTTACAATAATCGAGCACGAAAACTGTCGAGTACTACCGATGCGCTGGGTAATACCACTGTCTTCCATTGGGACGTCGGTGTAGGGAATCCAGATATATGCCAGACCGGCAACAGTCGTGGATATACCGATGCTCTGGGTAACCAACACATTTTCAAATTGGTTTGCCTTGGTCCACTTGCGGGTACGCAAAACGGTACGGTGGATGCAAACGGTGTGACGACAACCTATGGCTTAGACAGTGCAGGACGTCGTACCTCGGAAAAAACGACTCGCACGGAATTAAACGGCAACACTGTTGAATTGATTACTCGTTACGAATACGACGCAGAAGATCGAATTATTAAAACCACTCTACCTGATGGTACCGTTACGCGTACCGAGTACAACAATATCGACCAAGTCACTGCAGAGGTGGATGCAGAAGGTCGTCGTACAGAATACGTCTATGACGATCGCGGACAGCAAACCCAAGTGTTGCATCACGATGGAACTACGGAAAGTAAAACCTACGATGCAGCCGGTAACCTGTTAACGGAAACAGACCGTTTGGGACGCGTGACCACCTATGAGTACGATGCCAATAATCGCCAGATCTTGGTGACCTATTCAGATGGAACATCCATGCAAACCGAATACGATGCAGCTGGCAGAGTGGTGGCCACAATCGATGCCATGGGAGCGCGAACAGAGACAGAGTACGATGCGGCTGGCCGCAGAGTGTTAACGCGTGACCCAATCGGTAACGAAACCTCCTACGAGTACGATGTGGCTGGTCGTATGACGGCGATGGTGGATGCGCTCGGGCGACGCGTGGAATATCAATACAACGATATTGATCAACGTATTGCCACGGTTTATCCCAACAGCACCTCTGTCGGTACAGACTACGATGCCTTATCGAGGAAAACCGGTCAAACCGACCAAGCCGGTATCCAAACGCAATACCAATATGACGCCATGGGTCGCTTGATAGAAGTCATTGATACGCTCGGCCAAGAAACCCTTTACGGTTACGATGAGCAAGGCAACAAGGTTTCGCAAATGGATGCGGAAGGTCGTGAAACGCGTTGGGAGTACGACGCCATGGGTCGCGTGACCAAGCGCATTCTACCTATGGGGCAGGAGGAAACCTTTACCTACGATAGCCTCGGCCTGCGTACCAGTCACACTGATTTCAATGGCGCTACCACCGTTTACGCCTACGATAACAGCGACCGTGTTGCCAGCATTGTCTACGAGGACGGTAGCTCTGAAACCTTCAGCTACGACGTGCTGGGCAATCGTACTGAGGTAACGCAAACGTCTGTCAATGGCGATTTACGTGTAACCGCTTATGCCTACGATAGCCGCAATCGATTAGCTGTTGAAACTCAGGCCGATGGTACAAGCCTAAACTACACCTATGACGACAATGGTAACCGTACCCAGCTACAAGTCGTGCAGCCCATTGGTGCAACCACGACTACCGACTATGCCTATGATTTGTTAAATCGTTTGGTCAGCGTCACAAGCGCGGAAGGCATCACCAGCTATGGCTATGATGCGGTGGGTAATCGCACCAGTATCAGTTATCCAAATGGCACATCTCAAGTTTACAGCTACGACAACCTCAACCGTTTAACCCAGTTGCAAACCTACGACGGCAGCGGGGCATTGGTAGAGCAATACGATTACACCTTGCACGCCACTGGTCGTCGTACGCAAGTCGATGAATTGGATGGTCGCAGCACGGTCTACAGCTATGACGATCTCTATCGACTTACCAGTGAGTTCATTGCCGATGCAAGTGCCGGTAACTACAGCGCCAGCTTTACTTACGATGCCGTAGGCAATCGCTTATCCCAGACGGTTAATGGCGATTTAACTTCCTACACCTATGATGATAACGATCGCTTGCAAAGCGCCGGTGTGAATACTTATGTCTACGACAATAACGGCAACACGCTGTCGTCTCTGCTAGAGACCGGTACAGTTGATTACACCTATAACAGTAAGAACCAAATGGTCAGTGCAGACAGCGCCAACGGCGTTGTTAGCTACGCTTACAACATCGACGGTATTCGTACCCAAGCCGGTGATACGCTGTTTATCGTCGACAGCAACCGTAGCTACGCACAGGTTCTGATTGAAGATCGACCCGTCGATGATGTGGTGTACACCTACGGGGATGACCTTATTAGCCAAACCCGTGGTGGTGCGGCGTACTTCTATCATTATGACGGTCTCGGTTCGACTCGGGCATTGAGTGATGCACTCGGTGACGTTACTGATCGATATGATTATGAAGCGTTTGGTGAGGTGTTGAATCAGGCTGGAGCTACAGAGAACAGCTACTTGTTTGCTGGGGAGCAATTTGATGGGGTATTGGATCAATATTACCTAAGGGCGAGGTATTACGGTCAGGGAATTGGTCGGTTTACGCAGATGGATACGTGGATGGGGCGAAACCATGATCCAGTCTCGCTTCACAAGTATCTTTATGCCGGAAACGATCCCGTACTAATGATTGATCCGTCCGGATATTCATTTCGGTCTACGAGTGCCCTAGGAAGGGCTGTTGAAGCAGAGGTGAATGCGCAGTATATGGCTTCACATCCAGAGTGTTCACCTCCGCTTAGTGCATGCCTTTTCGGGCGTCAAATGTACTTCCCGGGCGGCTTTTTAAAGCCCGACATTATGAACTTCAGCGCAAAACTGATGAACGAGATTAAACCATTGACCCCAGGTGGCATTAGCGGTGGAATAACCCAGATCAAATTATACTCTGCGACCTATGGCAGCTTGCTTGGCATGTTGCCTGACGACTACTGGACTCCAGCGCCGGCTCCTGTAAGCGGTTATCTAATGTATTTTGTAAATGTGGATGGGATAATTTTTTACTCAACGGATGATACAACTATTAACGCGCTGGCCGCAGCTGGAGCAACAATTGCGAATGTACGTTCGCTGTACAAGAATAATAGCTACAACATGAATGCAGTGAAGGCTTTAGGCGCCGGTGCAGTCATCACGGCGGGTATAAACATCGCTCTCAAAATGCGGGCTGCTCAAACAGTAATGATGCCTGCAACGATGGGTTTGGTCAGATTTTAAGGTGGATTTTTTGTGAATGAGAATGAATTTTTCGAAGCTATTTATCGCGTAAACTTGAATAGCGTAAAGCAATGTATTATTGAAAAGGGAATGGACCCTAATCAAGCTCATTCGGGCGGGGGACATACGCCCCTTCAAGCAGCCTGTCAGATTGATTCAGCCGAGTCTGTGGAGTTGCTACTAGGACTGGGAGCCAGCCCAAATGGGACTTTCACCAGAAGGGACGTTGGAGGGAGAATTATCGAAAAAGATTCGACTCCTATTTGTTCCATTAAGTCAAAAAAAGTCGGCCTGTTGTTGCTAGGTGCGGGCGCAGATATTGAGTGGACCGATGGTTTCGGATTTACTCCCCTGATCTGGGCTATTCGAAGAAGAAGCCTTGAGGTTGTCAATTTTCTGCTTGAATCTGGAGCAGATAAAGACAGGGAGTTGGAAGTTCAAGGAGAGAAAATGGACGCGTTAAAATTTGTTGAAAAAGAAATTTTTTCAAATCGAAGTATCTTCGGTGAAAAAATAACGGATAAGCAAAAAGCGTTTTTACAAGATTACGAAGATATAAAAAAAGCTATATCTTCAGTTTAACAGAGCTACTCATGGAATTGCGTTAGGACAGGGAACAAAATTAATGGGGACAAAAAAGGGGATGGAGATATTTAATGAGTCGCGAGTGTACATCCTGCTGCGAAGCCCAGCCAAGCCAAGCCGTCCGAGGCTTGGCGTTCACTCCTAAAAAAGCGGTTCTTTTTTTGCCTTCGGTACCGTCGCTCACCTTCCGGCCTTGCAAGCCTCCGGGTAGCCCACATGCCACGTCCTGAATAGGGAGCTATGCTGGCGGAGCCTTGCGCCAATCCTCAATAGTCCGAGAAACCTCAGACTCAGCTATATATTCCTGCTCTAGTCGTCCTTTATGCAGGCCAATTAAATACTGATAAAAAGCCGACTCTTCCCCAGTCAAGCCATCAGGGCTAATACCTCCGGCACAAACTGGTTCGGTAACCGCTAAATCAATATGTCGATCGAAAACAGGTCTTTCCATAAGTAAGGGACAAAGTTGCGGGCAGTGCTGCCGTGCTCGAGCCAACATCAGCATTCCCCAAGAATCCAAATCACCCCAGTACCCAACCGTTTTATCTCCAAAAACCGATGATCTGAGCCAAGAGAGGTCAAGGCCCGCACCAAGGATAGCAATTGTGTTGTTTACAGGAGGAAGCAAGTGCGAGCATTGCTCGTTTTCAACAACCAGTAGATGGGTGCAGGGCAATAACGTTTCTGCAAGTTCTCGGGTAGTGACGCGCTGTCGACGGAAAGGCAGGAGCGAACGCTCCAGCGGAATTACCATCACCCAGTGATCGCCCTCATTAAAGGCATCAAGAAAAACGTGCAAGCCTTGCTCACTAGCAGCCCCATCAAATCGTTCATCAAGTAAACGAACCAGTAACTTCCCGTTGCGCTCAAAAAACTTTGTATCCACACCCCAACCGGCTAATAATCTCAATGGCCGTCCTTTTGCTATACCGGGTGAGAGCTCATCGGCTAGTTTTGCTGTAGCAACCACCTCTCCGACAGCTTGACTGCGCCATAATGAGCGCTCCCGAACAAAAATCTCTCGATACAGCGGATTTGTTTTAGATACAATCTGTTCAAGAGTCTTAAACTCTTGTATGACATGGTTATCCTGAGAAGCCTCAATCCATTCAGAGGGGGTATTGAGCTCCCATCGCACTGGTAGCTCTATCGGCTCATCCACGCCTCGAAAACGCGTGGGCTTCCATACAATTTCTCCAATAGTTACCTCCCTCCAACGAGTAATATGTGCCTGTACAGAAACTGCATTTTGAATTACCTGTTTTCCCACAGGTTTACCTATCGTAAGGCAGAGAGGCCATTCACCGTCTAGGAGTCGTTCGATACGTGTTTCAGTTCGGTTCCATTGTCGAGCCAGTCTTTTTGCAATATCGTCTGGAGATTTCACGCTGTTGACGTTCCTTGTTGCTTTTTACCAACTTCGTCAAGCTCCCTCCAACTCAGTGGAGTTAGACTAGATTTAAATCCGCGGCGATGCACTACTATTGCAGAGCGCGTGTGTTTGCGAAGTAACCGCATTTCTTTGTTTGGCGTGATAAAAAGGGCATGTAGACCAAACTCTTTCAGTGCCGCAATAATACGACTAGCAACCGCATTTGAGCTACGTGAAAAGGCCTCGTCCAGCACAATCGTGCCAAAGAGTGGCCGCGAGCTGCCGTCAGGACAAAGAGCGTAACTGAGCGAAGCAGTCAGAACAAAGGACGCTATACTTTCTTTCTCGCCGCCACTATCTCCTTGGGATCCCGAGCGGGAGCTGATTACACTACCGCTTTCTCGGTCAATCATCGATACCTTGAATTCAAGTCTAAACCGAGGGTCTAGCAATGCTTTTGCACCACCGGTAGTTTTTCGCTGGCACGCATCCCTTAGTTGGGCAACGATACCCTGCAATGCACGATACTGACTTTCACCTTCATCGGCTTTAAATCGAGCTGCTGCCAACGTAGTATGAGCCTTATTGAATGTGCGGAGGCTCTCGTGCATGACTTTTATTGGGTCCAGCCTAAGGTACCGTCCGGGTTGAAAATCTACACGCCGTAACGTGCTATTTACGTCATCCAATTTTTCCAGAATACGATCAACCTCCCCGGTAATGGTTTCAAGTAGCTGGGTGACTCCGTCATCAGAAGAGCGGTTTAAGTACTCCATAAACCGTTTGCGTTTTTCTGGCAGTGCTTCTTCTTCGAGGATCTTCAATCGAGCTAGATACTGTGGCGCATCCTCAATGTCGCTTCCTGTTTCAGACAGAACGCCGTGATCTTGCTTTTTTGCCTCTGACATCTGGCGAACCAAGTCCTTAGACAGTTTGTTTTTGTCCGATAGAAAATTCTCCAATTCCCTGTTTATTTTTTTTTGCTCTGCATCCTGAATTTCAGAAATCAGATTGATTTGTCCCGCTTTCAGTGCCGAAAATCGCTTTGCGGCGGCTTCACGTTCTGAGTCAAGCATTCCTGTCTCTGCGCGCTTATAGGCAGCAGTCTTTGCATTCTTTGCTTCTTCTAACTTGGATGTAGCCGCAGCTAGTCCTGCGATGGCAGTTTTTTCGATAGTGCGAAGACTTTTTAACATTTCTTCGCCTTCTTTGTATTTCTTTTCGGCGACAGCCAAATCCGAATTTGGAGCTAGCAAGGCGTCCATTTGGTCGCGCTTGGCTTGCCAAAGTTTTTCCGCAGAATCGATATCAATCTTAGAAAATTCAAGCTCGCCAATATGCTCCAATGCTTGCGTCTTGAGTTTAAGATTGTTGATTTCAGTTTTTTTAGACTGGAGTCTTTCTGATAATTCGGTTTCCAGTTCCCGAGCCTCTGCAATTTTCCGACTCAGCTCAGACACTTGGCTCCGGTTATCGAAACCGGTCATCCATCCCTCATTTAAATGCAGAACATCGTTTTTATCGAAATTCCCAGGGCGTCCTGACATTTGCCCTTCTTTAGTCATCGCATAAGGTGTTTTACGAAGTTCTTCAGGAGAGCTCACACAGTGTCGATCAATTTTCGAAAGAAACGCCTTCAAGGCTTCTCTGTGTGGATGCTTTTTGTAATCCAATTTTCGGGTAAAACCGTCATTAAAAAAGTTGGCTGGTTTGCCTGGTGTTTTTGCCTCTAGTAACATTACATTGAGTCTGTTGTGGCGATTGTTTACCCAATCAATGATCGCCTCCGCATCATTGGGAGAAACCACTAACCTAATACGATGGACACCTATAGCTCGTTCGATGGCTCCGTGCCATTCGTGCTCAATATCCTTTACTTGAATTAGTTCGCCAACAAACGGTAGTGTCTCTTCATCCAGTCCAAGTTCACTCGCCATGAGGGTTCTGAATTTATGGTAGGCTTGAGGGATATTTGAGTCGGTGCGTTTTTGGGCCTCTCTTAATTCCTTCTCCAAGGCTTGCAAACTTTCTTTCGCCTCAAAATGTTTTGATCCAATTTCGTAGCTTTCTTGTTCGATTGTATCTATCGTATTTAAATTTTCTTCTAGAAGCGTTTTGGCGGTTTGTTTGTTGCGCTCAAAATTTTGTCTATCAATCGCATCCGTTAACGATAACGAGCCCATTAACGACTGATAGTTTCTTGCGTGAATCTGAACGGTTTCAAGTTTTTCCTGTAGCTCATCAATTAACTCAGAAAGTGAAGTAATATCACCTCCACCTTGTTGCATGAATAAGTCTTTAAGTGTATCCCTTATCCTTTCTTGGGCTGCACAGCGGTCTTCTGCTTCGCACTTTGCAGCCTCTGCTTCGTTCAATTTTTCAGATCGTAAAAGTACCTCATCACCCCAGAGACGATAGGCTTGCTCGCCAAACCAGACCGGCAAAACACGGCCAAGTAGCTCGGCATTTTCAAGAGCAGTTTCATTCTCTTGAAATTTTTCCCATGTCGCTTTAACGGGCAGCAGAGATTTCAGTTGACGCCTTGCAGTCTCGAGTTCTTCGTGAATCTCTGTTAAATCATCAAAACTGTTCGCTACTTCGGTAGCTCGATCAAATTGCGCAACATTGTCCAAAACTGATTGTCTAAAAATTTCATTTATATCATTTAACTGTTTTAAGCCAGCCGCTCTGTTTAGCAAATTAAAAGCGTTTTCACGAACATCAAAATAATTTCTCACTTTTGCTAGGTAAGACTTTTTGGCAGTATCCACTGAGAGTCCTTCGACCTCTTTTTCCAGTTGCTTCAGGGCACGCATTCCACCTTCTTGATGGCTGGCCAACCAGCCTTCTAGCCTTTGGTCTGCCCCTCTAGCAAAAATCCAGACTTTCTTCATATCGGCTGATGATGAACTTGTGCCATCCATCCATAACAAACAGCCCAAAGTTACTGTCGTTTCCCCGTTCTCCATCGTCGCAGATAGGCCTGCTATAGTCTTGCCAGGCCGCACAATACGGGATTGGTCATCGCTGCCGCCACCGGCTCCCATAACGCCGCGTACATAAGACGCAAGATCTCGGTCACTATCGTTTCCACCGGTAGATGCTAGATTGTATTTCGGGTACTCGCACAGTAGTGTCATTAGCGCGTCAACCAGTGTGGTTTTGCCGCTACCGGTTGGTCCAATTACAGCGGTTCCCACCGAGTCAATTTCAGCGCTATTCATACCTTCAAACCCACCCCAATTAAACAGTCGGAGCTCTTTTAGTACATAAGTGGGTTCGAATTGCCAGGCGGTCTCCTGACTATCAAGGGATAATGTCACAAGTCCTCCTGTTTGGACTTTTCTTGCATCCACTGCAACAATGCACTTAGATTCTCTGGGTTAGCTAAATGAGCAATGATGGGTCTGATGGTAATTCGTCCGTGTTGATCAGGCGTTGTAACCAGGCCGTGTGTTTTCAGTTGCTCTAGTAATTGGGTCACACGCGAACGCTCTCTTGCCTCACTGCCAAGTTCACCAAAGTAGACCTTTAGTTCTGGAATGATCTCTTCAAGGGATACAATCGCGTTATTCGAGCCGGTACCTGCCTCCTGTTCGTGGGCAACAAAATATTTTCTTAATATTGCGACCAACAGCGTTTGTTCCATGGTAAATCGCTGTTTGCGTACAAGCGGATGCGACCAATCATCTCTCTCCTCAGTTGAAGGTTCCGCTAACGTGACTAGGAATACCAGGCCTCGAACTTCATCTGCACGTGCCACCAAATCAAAGGGTTCAAGAATGGTGTTGAGTTCAGTGATTTTATTCAGCGCCGCTCGATACAGATTTGGTTTATGACTCTCCTCAAGCAGTCCATACCGAAGAAGTTCCTGGGCTACATTTCTTAAAATAATCTCGGTTCGGGGTGAGTCGTCGCCGTCTCTTTCTACCGGTTCTTCTCCGCTTGGCTCATAATCATCAAAAGACTCTTCTTCAAGGTTTTCATCATCAATCGAAAGAGCTGATTCCTTATTTTGCTTTTGCCCGATCTGCGTTGCCAAATCGTCAAATATTCCTTTAGTCATTTTGTTCGCCTCAATTGGAGGTTGGTTAGAGCTCCCATGAAATTCCCTCAAAATCTTTTTCTTCGAATGCTACCTGCGGAATGCGAAATAGCCATATGGTGGCGTCCTCATCTATAAGCTCAACCACTTCTGTTTCTGAGCCCAGAATCTCTATTCCTGCTTCGCGAGCCATTCCGATCCAAAGTGCCAATGTTTCAAGGTCATGGCCAGGATCGCAAGCTTGGGCTAGCTCGGCAATGGTTACTGGTCGTTGTTTTTTCGCCAATGTTGCCAGTGTTTCACGAATGACGGCTTCGCGATCCAAACCCTGCAATGCTTCCCAGAATTCTTCTCCGATATCGCTAATGTCTGCGGTCTGCTCGGAAAAATCCAGGTTCCTCAGACTGTCATCCTCTAAAGACTGAAATCGGATCCGTTCTACTACTGGAATATTACCCAAGGCAAATCCTATCGGTGGTAGTGGGGCGGCACTTTTTCGTACTTTATTGCTGGACCAATCCAATTCAAGTGCAGTGCTCATGATTTCGGTAAGTAACGCACCCACTCTGTGATGTTCGGCGGTTAATCCCGTTTTTAAAAAACCTTTCACATCTTTTTCACTGCGCGATCTTGCCTGCAATACAGGTTGGCTCTCTCGCACTAGTCGTCCCCGTAACCAGCGCAGATCATTAATTTGGGCTCGATTAAGTGCCTTTTCGGCTGCGGGGTGAGACAATATCGACTTAAGACGGTGGGTCATTTCCTCCAATTGCCCCGGTGCGCGCATTTGTTGCTGGAAAGCATCGAACACTCGGCCTTCTGGTGTTGAAATTAATTCTTCTTGGCCATCAAGTAAACGATCCATAATATTTCCACGATGGAATCCTTCGGACATGATGTCTTGACGCAGCTGACGATCAGCCTCCCGCCATGAATCCTCAACACGCCGGAAATCGGCCCGAAGCCCTGAGGCGAGGGCATAAATTTCACGAATACGCTCTATAGTCGTCTCTTCGGAAAGTACATCGATATCCCCGATGTCAACTCGCTCAAGCTCGGATTCAAGCTCTTGAATTTTCCGTTTGATGGCGGCTTTTCTAAGCCCAGGATTTGGCGTAAGACTTACATTTAGGTTTTCAATTTCTCGCTGGACAACCAGTAAACGAGAAGCTGTGGAGGTCATAATGCGATTTTCTAAAGATTCCACAAATTGCATTGCGGTGTTGAGAGCGTCAGTTGCATAAATGCGCTGCCCGCGTTCAATTACAAAGCCACGCTTGATCCACTGCCGCAGTTCCTGGTTCGCAAGAAGACCTGTATTTCTTGGGTCGATATCATATTGGCTGTCCGACGCGAATTCAGACAACATCTCGGTGAGTGACTGTAAAACAACTTCTTCTGCGATACCATCGTCTGAATCGTCAAATAACGTTACCAAACACCCTAGGACGAGTGGTCCTCGTGTGGAGGCTAATAGAAGCCAAGCCGGATGCTCTTTTCGTGCCCGGGAATATTTTTCTGTTCGCCTCAGGACATCGTGATCCATACAATGACTCCTACTATGGTTCGCTCATTAAAACCTTCAATTTAAAAGAGAACAGCTTCAGGCACTAGGCTCAACAATACCGAGAAATATCGTGTTTGCACGCTACTTTTGATATCCGCAGATCTCTAGCCACTTATCGACACTCAATTAGACGGATATGTGGGAATTAAACAAATCCTCAGAGCAATCAAATATCCTCCTGATCTTGAGTGTGCGAATAATTCAACGCGTTATTTTCAAGTTGCAGCAAAGAAATTGTAAATTCATAGAGCTCCGAGAATACAACCATTTCCGTGCAACTTTCATTAAACCAAGCTCCAGGTGGAAGCTGAATTCCCTGCCTTTGATTCTCTGTTGTGAGATTACCGGACGCCAGTGATCCAACAGGAATAGGGATAGGCGCTCTGTTTGATGTCTTAAAATAAACGCCACTTCGAAATGCAGCTTTGCTTGATCTAGCCCACAGAACGAACCCGTCACGAGAAACCACCAAAACTGCTCGGCGTTCCGTATATTCTATCCACCTCAGAGCTGCCGCGATTAGAGAGACACCATACCTGTCTGCGCAATGCCCAATCATGTCTAGGTCAATCGCACTTGTTGCACTAATTTGCTTTCGATAGTCATCCAATGGCATCAATAAGTTCGCAGCGAACACATTGGCTTCGTGCTCAATTACACCAAACGCAGAGTCCCATCGAACCATATCCTGCTCTCCGCACTCAATACCATTTGGGTAGTCCAACCTATGCAAAAGGTAATGACCCAGCTCGTGAGCCAAGGTATAGTTAATGCGCCCTTTCGACTGCATGGCACTATTATAAATAATGCCCCAACCCTTTTTCCCAACTGGGGCTTTAAACAATCCACCATCAAACCTGGGAAGAGAAGCGCCCGTCACTTTAGTGATAGGGTCGTCGGGATATTTGTGGTGAGAAAAATCCTTTGCAATCGCTTTCACATCGACAGGGAAGCGCTCGTGCTCACCGGCAAAGGCATTCAAAATATGGGTTAACTGGAACGCCCATTTTTGGGGCGTCATATTATCCGTCATCGTCCTCATCCCACATATCTACCAAAGAACGAATTTTTGCCTTAGTTTTATCATCCATTTGCTGGTACTTCCGATAAAACCGGGCATCCTTAGCGTCCTCCATGGTGATGTTGGATTCTTCGTCGAGCAAATACTCTATCGTCACGCCCAAGTGAAAAGCAATTTTAGAGATCTTCTCTGCAGATGGCCGCGGTGGAGCCTTGTTCTCAAGCTCCCAGATGTAACTCTTACTAGACCCTGTTAACTCCGCAAGTTTTTCAAGGGTGTACTTTTTCTTGTCTCTTAGCTCTTTTATCTTCGTTCCCAAAGCGGTTTTGGTCATAGCACCTCCAACAAACTACTCAAAAGTTCAGAGTTGAAGTACATTTTAGTATTGACTTCCGGAAATATCCATGTTTTTATAATGTTCAGAGTACCGAACAATATGTATGAGTATAGAGGTAAACCCGTGTCTCGCGAACATGTAAATCACAAAGACATCGCTAATTTTGCACAAAACAAGGTGAATCTCCCTGCAGACAAGGCCAATGAATACCGCGCTCAAGCGAGGAGGCTGCGGGAGAAAGTAGAGAGTTACCTTGATGAGCATCCAGACTTCTCCCTTAAAAAGATGATGCTGTCAGGCAGCCTAGCTAAGGGTACGGCGCTTCGGACACTTAATGATATTGATGTAGCCTGTTATGTGAGCGGCGCGGATGCACCATCAGACATACCCAAATTGTTGGAATATATCGCAGAGCGACTTCGTAAGGCATTCCCTAATTTTTCACCCGACCAAGTAAAACCTCAAACATACAGCATTACAGTATCTTTCAAAGGCTCTGGACTTGACGTGGATATCGTCCCCATCCTGTATTATGGTGACAAAAACTGGTACGGAAACCTTGTTAGTCAGGACGATGGATCATTTCTTAAGACCAGCATTCCCCTCCATCTTGATTTTATTAAAAAGCGAAAGCAACTACACGAACAGAACTTCGCACAAGTAGTTCGCTTAGTTAAATTTTGGGCCCGTAAGGAAAAACGAGAGAGGGATGGATTCCGTTTCAAATCTTTCATGATTGAATTAATTCTTGCGAAACTTAGTGACAACGGGGAGCCGTTTTCCGACTACCCAGAGGCTCTTCAAAGTTTTTTTACCTATGTCGCTAAAACGGACATGCGAGAACTGATTGTATTTAGTGACTATTACTCACCGGATAAAATAGGCTCGATTATATCGCCTGTCAAAATAATTGATCCTGTAAATGAAAAAAACAATGTCAGCGATCTGTACACAAGTTCTCAAGCGGACATGATTGTTGATGCAGCGCTAGATGCGGGGGATGCTATTGACACTGCTCTTGCCGCAACAACAAAGCAAGATACGATTTACTATTGGCAAAAGGTCTTTGGATCTTCCTTTCAAGTGTGAGGTAACTAATGAGCTCTAGCTATACGATTACTGAATCGACCACTTTTACTATCACCCATGCAAAATACATTGCATCCAAGGTTGCTGCTGACTTAAAACGAATTCAACGATTTTATAATTACCCAAGTGACTTGCAGATCGAAAGGTACGAAAAGGAAATTACTCAATTTTTGAAGAATGGATTTTTGAAAAATGTTACATATGGATTCAGTAAGAATGGAAATTGGATTGAGCCAACATTGATTTATACGGCTAGCGATATTGAGTCCGAAATAAACGACGACCCTGGAAGGATTAGGCCGGGGATGGACGTGAGTGAAGCTTCATTTTACAGCTTTTTGGAGTATTCGGATGAATGGTTTTTCCAACCCGAAAGCGAAAAAGAAAAATTTAGAGAAGCACTTCCGTTTCGAAGATCTACTGCAGACACACCAGGGATTGAAGGCTACCTTCAAAGCGATAGAAACTATTCTTCAGGAGGTAAATCATTGTCACGTTCCAGCGTAAGGAGTTTTGGATGAGCACTTCACCAATCATGAGCGGGCTTTTTGAATCACCCAAAATATACCCTGATTTTGACGCACAAGATCGTTTAAGTAAACTTATCGGTCTTGATGATCACAAGGGCCGCCTGACAAAAATATTATCACTTCTGGTGAATCCACAAGGGCTTAAAAATTGGGCTGCTGAGTACCATTCTGGGGCTGACCACATCATAAATCTGATTCTACGACGTCCACCACTTGTTGTACTGGCAGGCGATGTTGGTTCAGGTAAATCCGAATTGGCAGAAACAATCGGTGATTCTGTCGCGCGCCAGGAAGACATTGAAATAACTCTTTTGCCCTTAAGTCTTTCAAGTCGGGGGCAAGGGCGAGTTGGTGAAATGACTCAATTGATTTCAAGCGCTTTTGAATATGCAGTAAATGAGGCTCAGAAACTCAAATCTAGTAACGGGCCGTCTCGAGGTGGTGTTATTCTATTGGTGGACGAAGCAGATGCGTTGGCGCAATCAAGGGAAGCAGCGCAGATGCATCATGAAGACAAGGCTGGTGTTAACGCATTTATCCGTGGCATAGATCGGATTGCTAATGGACAACTGCCTGCAGCCGTAATCATGTGCACTAATCGTCTCGCTTCTCTCGATCCCGCCATTCAGCGGCGTGCTGCAGACATTCTCACCTTTCACAGGCCAGACTCAGAACAGCGCTTTTCTGTACTTAACCCTTCTTTATCCGAGCTTGGATTCTCTAAGGTACAAATACAATCTGTCGTTGAAGCCACTGGACCGCGTGGCGATCGAAAATATGGATTTACTTTTTCAGATCTCACTCAACGACTTATACCTGCCATCGTTTTAGATGCATACCCGAATCAAGCAATTACACCAGAAGGTGCCGTAAAAATCGCCCAAAGGATACTCCCAACACCTCCATTTAAGGAGACGTGCGCATGAGCAGTTGGTCTCTACCAAAATTGTTAAAAAACCTACACAAGGATATTGAGGGAAAGCTATCGAATGTTCGTGATTCTATCGCTCACCCCGGCGCAAAAGGTGATGGGAGTGAGAAAGTATGGTTAGAGCTATTAAACACCTACCTTCCCAAAAGGTATCAGGCCGCCAATGCCTTTATTGTAGATAGCAATGGTCTTTTTAGCGATCAAATTGATGTAGTGGTTTTTGACCGTCAATACTCGCCATTTGTTTTTTATTTTCAAGGTCAAACAATCATTCCAGCAGAAAGCGTCTATGCAGTGTTCGAAGCAAAGCAAACACTAAACCTGGGGATGATTAAATATGCGCAAGAGAAAGTTAAGAGCGTGAGAAATCTCCATCGAACGTCATTGCCGATACCGCATGCAGGCGGGGTTTATCCAGCTAAACCATTGATTCCAATTTTGGGAGGTATTTTGACATTAGAGAGTGATTGGAGTCCTGCTCTTGGTGAACCATTGCTAAACCAACTTGGAGCTGAGACAGGCAATTCCCTGTTAAATATTGGGTGTGTTGCAAGCCATGGTTATTTTTACCATGATAACGAGATGAACCAGTTTAACTTGCTGCCTGAACCAAAGGCGGCGACTGCATTCTTATTTAAATTGATCTCGGAATTACAATTCAGCGGCACGGTACCAATGATTGATATTCAAGCTTACGGAAAGTGGTTATTGGAGGAATAGCGCTTTCAATTACATCAATTGTTTTGTGATCAAAGCAATTTGATCGGTTGCAAGTTAACAAATACAGCTGAACTCAGCATGCATCCAGCCAGAAGGTTGGTCGGATCCGCTTGTGGGACCATGCACCAAGCCAAGCGGGCGACCATCTTTCGAAGGCCTTGCTGGTGTACGCAAATGGCCTGAAATTTGGGGATTAGGTTAGATGAATTTAACGGTGACCTGCTGCTCTCAGGCTCAGTAGGCTATTTGCTCTTATCGCAGGCCACCCAAGGCGCTTCGCAGATCCCATTGCTGTTTTACGACGGAGGGGACTCATACCCAGTCAGTCTTTATTTTAGGTGCAAGAGCTTGGAGGGTCAATCGACTTGTTTAATGCCACCATGTTACGTTAGCCCGTATCGTGCCCCGCGTTGTCAGCATGCCGCCAATGGCGATACCTCCTTTTGTAAAAAAGTTGAAAGTATGGAGCGCCGTTTAGATGTGTTTGAATATGTTCAATATTGCTCAGCGCTTGAGCTAAATCCGGTCGGCGGATTGGCTGTTCTTGAACATTGATCTTTAAACCATTAAGACGTGGCCAATTCCACCTAATCCAGGTTATCTTCGCTTCAAAGGAAATCCACTAGCAACTGCTCGGCCGATTGGGCTCTTTGCCAAATGATCCTTGCCATCAAATTTCCCATTATTTCGGGCTTCTTGCATGGCCTCACGCTGACGCTCGGGCATATCTGCAATGTGTTTTGGAAGCACCTTGGCTTCTTCTCGTGAGTCGTTTTTACTCTTATCCACTGCTTATTACCCAATATTTTTGCTTGATGCTTCTAGCTTAGAGTACCCGGTCTACTAAGTCATCGGCTTTCGTCTATTACTCAAAGGTCAAGTTAGAAAAATCGCTATTCCCTCGTCGTGAAACCATCTTTCCCTCTTAGCAAAATCGCTGCGCCCTCGTCGTAAATCCCTCCAGCTGAGGAGACCGGCTAAGTGACTATAGAGGTTTTACTAACGTGCACTTTGAGTTTCAACAAAGGCGCACCACGAATTTTACAAAGAAGAATGGTTGAAAAATGAACGATAATGATCCAACACCTGTAGAGGCGCGGCAGCTAACATGGCTAATGATGGTGGTTAATGGGCCCTTGCTAGCCGGGGACCAGCTGTCACACACGTTGGGGTATGGCTCCGGGGCTGCCATGAGAAAGGCGAATAGCCGCGGTACAACTCCGGTTACGCTTATGGAGTTACCGCACAGGAAGCTGCGATTCGCGTTGAGCGACCTGGTTGCCGGTTGGTTGATTGAGCAGCGAATGAAGCATTCAGATTTGCCGATCCGGATTCCAGTTGAGTATGGGAAGGAGCCCTCCAGCGAGTTTAAACTCTTTCTCATTGAGAACGGGTATTTACTTCACGAAAAGCAGGTTCTCAAGTGCCTGAATATACATAGTCGAGAGGCGTTACTCGAGCTTCATTCAAGCGGAGCGTGTCCGATCCCACTATTTCGCATCGACGGTAGGCAGACGAAGCTTTTTGCACTTTCGGCCGAAGCGTTTGAAATTCAAGCTATTGGCTAGTTACCATACTTTGGGCCTGCCTGGCTGAGTTTGTGGTGGACCATTCAGGAATAAATTGGAGATGGTAGTCTGCGAGTCTTCAAATAACCACCTCTGGTAGACTCGGTCCGCCAAATGCAAAGTTTCCTCTCCAAATCGCTTTGTAGGAATAACATTCCTGCTTTTTTTGAAGCGCCAATCCCAATAAGTCTGGATGGCCCTTTGCTGGGAGAGCCTGAATTGCTCGTATTTCTTAATATCAGCTGCAAGTGTCTTTCCGGCTGGTGTCAGTCTGTTCATTAGGTACCGGTATATTTGCTCATCCGGGAAATCCAGGATTGCAAAGACCTCCGCATTACCCGGCACTTTCTCTCCATTCACTTGGAGGTAGGCTTCAACTAGTTTCATCATTCGGTCGCCCACAGGCTTAAAGGGCTGAAAAGCCGTGATTCTTAGTGTGAGTAATACAATACCTGGAATATCAATGGGCCATTGAGAATCGATACTGGTGATCTTTGAAAGCCTGAATAACACGAGCCTTAGTGCCAGTTCGTCTATTCGCTCTAAAGCCAGATAGGGAACCGAATCGAGATACAGGCTCTTATATTGAATGCCCAAACAGCAGTCCGATTCATGAAATAGCTGCCCATTAAGGCGTGGTTTAAGTTGATCGATGGTTTGGCTGAGCTTTTTCTCCGGCATTAAAGGTGTCGCAAGTAACTGCCAAATGGGGTGGGTACGAATCCAGGCAATATCGCCATGCAGGCTGTCGACTCTAGCTGCCAATTCTGCGTTGATCGTAGCTATCATTCCGTCGCGTATCCGGCGCCAGCACAACATACTCCCTTTTAAAGCATGATGTCCCGGGTCCCAAATCAAAAGTTTTAGCTCATGTTCACTTGGGAATGCCGCCGCAAAGTCCCTGGTCGTTGGTCCTCGCACTCTAAGTTTGATTCTGAATTCCTGCTCCAGGGCCCTGTACCAGGTCATTGTGCAAGTTGATTTTGCATATCGAGCCAGAATTTTGAGCGTGGTGGAACCTTTGGTCACTCCTTGATGCATTGGTTTCTCAAATGGTAGATCTATTGTTGGGTTCTGTAGATCATTGATTTTTAATAGAAAAAGCTAATGTAAGACGGTTTTTCTTTCCGAAAAAGGCTAAAAATCTGTCGCTTCTCAATAAATACCCCCTCCAGTAAGCTGTAGAAAATTTTATTCCCTGCGAATACCTGTGACAAATCTTGAAGGAGAGATGTTGGCCGAACAAGAAATTCATCTCCTGGCAAAGCGAATACAAAAAGATATCGAAACGCGATACGGGGAGAAAATATCGCTCACTGAGCTTTCCAGGCTGTTTTGCTTCAGTAGCCGGGAATCGATGATTCGGCTTATTCAGCTTGGGCAGTTCCCGGTTGAAGTGGCACGAGAAAAGGGTTGGAGCGCCGGGGAAGTGACGGTTGGCGCGGTTAAAAACGTTCTTATTGATCAGTATCTTGGATCAGTTAGAAAAGCGGAAAAACACACTGAAGAGGAGAAAAACGATGAACTAAAAACGTCATAACCAGCAAATGTAACTGGCATACGTAGTCCCTAAACATGAAAAAGCCTTGGAGGTGCGCCAACACCTGCAAGGCCGGGAAGTCTTAAGTTTGTGCTCAGACTTTCCCTCATTCTATGCTCTCCAGAGCCCATGTCAAGGCCTTTGGTGGCCGGGGATTCGTATGCCTGAAAGAAAAACGGGTGGTGCCCACAAAAGACTATCGGCACCACTCAATTAATAAAGGATACGAAAAATGTCATATGTCATAGATGAACGAATGAATGAGGGTTCACAAAATTACGAGCGTTTTGCTTATGCTGGCGGCTTAATCAACCAACTTGGCTTGTTTGACGATGAGAATAGAAGTAGAGGCACTCTCCGCCTTCCCTCCCATCGAGAAACTGTTGATCGAAAGCTTGAGCCCGACTGGGCTGTTGTCCTTGAATTGCTCAATCAGCTTGATATTTCTCTCGATAAAGCGCGCAAAATCCACAATGCGTTGAACCCTGATCGCGCATATTCCGCTGTTCGCTTTCGGATTAAGTTCCGCCAGGAAATGGCGAGGATAGCGTCATGAAAATAGAAAAACTAATTATCGATCGGGAGATCTGTCGTGCGATTGGCACGACAGATTTGTCGGCAAACGATATTGCTCAAATGTACAGCACGACCCCAAAGCGGGTGTCGCGCATCAAGAAACTACTGCTGCGCAAAAGTTTCGGTTGGCTCGAAGTTGAAAAATTAAGCCACCAAAAACTGCAAAGTGTCTTATACCCAAAACGTAAAAATCGCTATGTTCGGCGTGATCCAAATTGGCATCGTGTCTTTGAGTTGATGAAAAATAAACATCAGACTCTGGTTCAACTTTGGGAAGAGTATCGGCTGGAAAACCCAACTGATGCATACTCCTATACACAATTCACGGTGAAATATAATGAATTCGTAAGCACGGTCGACGTGACTATGCGACAAATTCATCGCCCCGGCGAAAAAGTCTTTGTCGATTTCGCTGGGCTCACGATTCCCTATATTGAAAACGGAGTAAAGAAAAAAGCGCACATATTTGTGGCTGTGTCAGGCGCAAGTAATTACACCTTTGCTGTAGCTTGTCGCGATCAAAGTAGTGAATCGTGGATTAATGCTCATAATTTGATGTTTCGATACTTTGGAGGCGTACACCAAATTCTCGTTCCTGATAATTTAAAGGCCGCTGTAATTAGTGCGGGTTCGACACCCGTGTTGAATCGTGTGTATTTGGAGATGGCGAAGCATTATGGAATCGTGATTGCTCCAGCCCGCGTACGTAAACCTCAAGATAAATCCAAGGCAGAATTGGGTGTTCTGTTTGTATCTCGCTGGATAACAGCACCTTTACGTCGTCGTGAATTTTTCTCTTTGGAGGAAATTAATGAAGCAATAAGAGAAATGTTACCCGCGCTTAATGAGCGAAAATTCAAGCGTATTTCTGGATCTCGGCATCTTCGTTTCCTTGAGGTTGATAAGCCAGCACTAAAGACCCTTCCAAACAACGCCTTTGAATTTAAAAAGTGGCTGCCAGTTAGGAAGGTGCCTGCGGATTATCACGTAGTCGTAGAGGAGCATGCTTATAGCGTTCCGTACAAGTATGTTGGCAAGCCGGTAGAGATTTGTTTCTCTCATTCGATGATTCAAATTTTTTACGACAACAAACGAATTGCTTCGCACAAAAGGAGTTATGAAAAAGATGGGCGGACGCTGGATAAGTCGCATTTTACCAAAGCGCACCAACATCAGCTAGAGCGCGAATTGACCGACTATGTGCGCTGGGCTAAAAGTATTGGTCCGTACTCTGAACTGGCTGTCGAAGCTCAATTTGAAGGTAAACAACCTTTTTCGCCAGACGCGGCATTGTGTTGCGATAAATTAAAAAGGTTAAGTTTTTTACATGGCGAAGATCGATTTGAAGCCGCATGCAAACGTGCCAGTTATCTTCGATCGTTCTCGTATAAGACCATTAATTCCATTCTTGCTCGGCGTGTAGAGTCTCTCGATCTGCCTGAAAATCTCAGTGATTTCTCAATGCCACTGCATGCCAATATCCGTGGGAGCGGGTATTACCAGCCAACCGGAGGTCAACTATGAACAACAATCAAACTTATGTTTTGCTAAAGGATATGCGCTTTCATGGAATGGCGGAAGCATTTGCTCGAATGTTAGATAACCCTGAGCTTATGCCCGATACACCGATGGAATTTATTGCAGTTCTTGCGGATGCAGAAAACTACTTCCGAGAAGAGAGAGGTCAGGCTCTTCGAAAAAGGAATGCAAAGTTAAGACATAGTAATGCTTGTCTTGAAGACTTTGATTTTTCGCGCGAACGAGGCGTGAGCCGTCAGATGATCGCTTGGTTGGGCCGACTTAGCTGGTTGGACAAAAAGCAAAACCTGATTATTACGGGTGGAACGGGATCAGGTAAAACTGATTTGGCGTGTGCATTGGCAAATCAGGTGATTCGCTCCGGTTCTCCAGCATTGTATACGCGGGTGCCTCGGTTAGTGGAAGAGCTGGAAATTGCACATGGTGATGGCTCGCTACCCAGTATACGGAAGAAGCTTCAGAAGCCGAGCGTGTTAATTTTGGATGACTGGGCTGTATCTCCCATCACCGCGCGTGGCCGCCTCGATTTATTAGAAATTATTGAAGACCGCTCCAATAAAGGTTCCTTGATTATCACGTCCCAAATGCCGATTGCCAAGTGGCATGAATATCTGGGTGATCCAACTATTGCCGATGCAATTCTCGATCGTGTAGTTCACCGTTCGCACAAAATTGAATTCACTGGACCTTCGATGCGGAAAATTAAAGAATCAGTAGGAGAAACAAATTATGTTTAATGATGTGATACCACTTAATGTTGGTATGTCGACGTACATGCCTTCGACTTACTTTCCTGGACTGGAAAATCTACCCTTTGAGCAAAAGGTGGATGGCCTTATGTCATTTCATATCGGCCTGGAATTTGATCACTACCATCGAGTATTGCTTGAAAATCCTAACTATCAGGAATGGTTTCACAAGCGGGGAATACCGGTTACGAAAGATATTATAAAGCGCTTTAAACTGGGTTTCGCCGATAACACCTTCGGCAAAAAAGTTACGCGAGAACATGGTCGTAAAGCTGAAGTCTATAGAGGGAATATGCAACGCGCTGGACTCTATAAGCACACCGGTCGGCCTTTTTTTCATGGTGATATGGTTTTTCCGCTAACGGATGACCGGGGAAAACTAACTGGAGCTTACGGAAGGCGAGTTACGTCGGAGAATCGTGCTTCCCATTTATACCATCGCCAATGGAATCTGGGTGAATCATTGTTTTTTAATCAGGAGATTCTGACGACGAGTAAGCAGGTAATATTTTGTAAATCACCTGTCGAAGCGCTCAATTTCATTTGTGCAGGATTCGAAAATGTGGTCGCTACTATGGGAATCTACAACTTCTCGGAAAAGCACTTGCAAAAAATAGTAGATGCAAACCTAACTGAAGTTATCCTGGCTATAGATAATTCTGATCAAGGAAATCTGGTGAGTGGCGTGATTGCTCAATGCCTGAATTCTGATGGTGTCTTTTGTTCAAGGCTTAAGCTACCGAAAAACCACGACGTCAATGAATTCGCAAGGCGGTATAGCGATAAAAAGGCATCACTGACTCATTTGGTTAAATCAAAGTTCCCGTTTAGTCAAAGCTATGAAAACCTGATGGGAAGATAAAATTATGTGGCGAGCACAAAGTGTTAAAACCATTGAGCAGGCGATTGATTTTTATTTGGATGATTGTGTAGCTTTGGGGATGAGTCCAAACACGATTATTACGAAACGACAATCGCTCATTCGTTTTTACGAGTGGTGCTCGTCACATAAAATATTTGATCCGAATGAAATCAGCCTGGATGTAATGGAGGGGTATCGTGTTTACCTTCACGAGTACAGAAAAATTCTTGATGGAAAACCGCTAGCTCGAAATTCCAAGCATAAGTTTCTTACTGACCTAAAGTTATTTATGCGCCGTTTGCATCGACGTAAGGTTGTATCTCATGCTGAATTTGAAGAGTTCGAGCTGCCTAAATTTCAGAAAAAGATACCACGGAATGTGCCTTCGCATGATGAGGTTGAACTTATTCTTAGGCAACCTCTACTCAGATGTAACGATCTTGGGGTATTGGATAGAACAATTATGGAGCTGTTTTATTCCAGTGCAATTCGCCGATCGGAATTGATTCGTCTTCGTCTTGGCCATTTAGATATGAATAAACGGATTCTGATAATTCTGGAGGGAAAAGGAATGAAAGATAGACGTCTGCCAATCCTTGAAAGAGCACACAGTTGGCTTGAGGTTTACCTAAAGGACATCAGGCCTAGATGCTTGGGTTTTGATTCTGAAGACTTTGTTTTTATATCTCCCAATGGCACCCCTTGCACTGCCAATCAGGTTGGTCAGAGAGTGGGTAAATATATTCGGCGTTCGGGTGTCAATATTGATGGTGCTTGCCATGTGTTCAGGCATGCTGTTGCGACTTCAATGCTGGACAATGGCGCTGACATAAGACACGTGCAAGTTATGCTGGGACATGCAGATATATCGACCACTCAAATATATACACATGTTGGTATTAAAAAGCTGGAAGAAGTACATGCGCGTACCCATCCGGCAACTCAGTAGCAGCGGAATTTTACCAGGGAAGTAGATTTTCGTACTTTTGGGGCAGCAAGCTGTATTCTCCCCATCCCATTTCTTTGCCCTTGTACTCAGAATCGCCCCAGCTTAAGTGCTTATGGAAGATTATTATCCGCCCAACCGAATTTTCATTGATATGCTTCCGTCGATCTAAATCAAAAGCTGTATAGAGTTTTAAAGGATACGAAACATTTGACTCAATGGTAATCGCATTTCTGAAGTCGAGCTTTTTAAATTTAGTGATCCTTCCAAAAAATAACCAGGGTGAATCACCGGATTGCTCATCAAGATTCGTGGTGGGATAGAGTAAATCTGATAGTAACATTGGCATCCGGGACCCCGGAAGAAAAAAGCCTTTTTTAAGGTTTTTTGGAAAGTTTCTACACAGCCCCATTACTGTTGAAAACTTCCCCATGACAGAGCATGTTTCTCCTCTATGTCTTCCAATCGGAACTTGAGTTTCTTTCCCTTCAGTGTCTTCTATAGCGCATTGATTGAACTCACCATTTTCATCCAGGTCGTCATCTTCCGTCGGTGGGGATTGTGCAAACCCAGAAATAACAGCTAGCGCCTCATTTTCCACTGCTTGTTTGACTTCTTCTTCGTTTTTATAAAATAGTCCAGGTTTAGCGTCGGTTCTCCAGTCGCATGTTTTACTTTCCGGATATTTCTCTTTATCTCGATGTTTAAAATGCGCTGTAATACCAGAGCTTGAGATATTTTTTAACGAAGGATATCTGGAAAGAGGTGTGAAGCATAATGGACAAAATATGTGATTTTTCATCTCTGCAGTAAATTCGCCGGGAGTCACCTCAAGCGCTTCCGCTTCCAACCGATTTGTGTCCGCCAGATTGAATTGCCAAGTGGGAGAGTAATATGCGTAAAGGATTCGGTGCTTTCCCTCGGTCATGTTGATTCCCTCATATGTTTGTTTGCAGCTCGGGCATGTTAAACAGAAGGTCAATCAGTGAGTGATTTGTGTAAACGCTTTCTCTGCCAAGTTTAAATTTTTGCAAAATTCCATCATCTGCGAGAGCTTCCAGGTACCGCGTAGCCGTTGCACGAGAAACACCAATATCTCGCTCGAGAAAAGCAACTTTTGTGTAGGGATGACGAAATAAATTATTAATTAAATCCTGGCTGTAAAATTTATGTTTATTGCGGATGTCTTGCTTTGTTTTTATCAGCAAATGCTGAATTTTTTGTACAAGGTCGATTGTGTGTAGAGCTGTAGAGCTGACGCCTCTAAGTATATACAGTAACCATGTTTCCCATTCTTTATTGTCGCGTACATTTTGAAGCTCAACGTAATACTCGGATTTTGTTTGGTTAATGTATCGACTTAAATACAATATCGGTGTATCCAGCAAATTCACGAGCACTAAATAAAGAATGTTAATAATACGCCCGGTGCGACCGTTGCCGTCATAAAACGGGTGAATAGTCTCAAATTGATGGTGAATTAATGCCATACAAATTAGCGGGTCCAGAGTTTGTTCTGTATTGATGAAATGCTCCAGCTCTGACATATATTGGGGTACTAACTCAGGTGATGGTGGTTCGAAAACAACCTCTCCGGTCTTGTCATTTTTTAGTACGGTGCCGGGTGTTTTTCGGAAGCCGGTGCGGTTACCTTCGAGGGTTTGCTGAACTTCCAGAATGGTGTTGAGAGTTAGAGCGTTTTGCTGCTTTACTTTGTCAAAGCCGGATCGCAGGGCAGCAGCATAGTAGGCAACTTCCTTTGCTATTGGATCAGAAATGCTGGTTTGAAGTTCTTCCTTATACAGGGCATCCTGGGTGGTAATGATGTTTTCAATCGCCGAGCTACTTTGGGCTTCTTGAAGAGAAAGTGTGGATATAAGAATACCTTCGTTAGGGATGGTTTTGGCCACACCTTTTAACTCGGCCAGGTGCTTATGTGCTTTGACCAGAGCACGAAGTACAGGGGCTGTTTCCAGCTCCTGAGCAGGAGGTAGCTTATCAAGGGCGAGATGAGCCATGTTTCAAAACACTCCATTTATGAGAAGCTTACGCGAGTTCTTCTCAATAATACCGACTTTTGAGAAGATTGAAAGAGATCTTCTCAAATATTGACATTTTTGAGAAGGTATGTGTGTTTTGGCGCCATTGAGGCAGAACCTTGGGGAAATGCTATATAAATCAATAGATTGGAAGCGATACGATGGGTGGATGAATAAGTACAGTTGAACACAGTACTAGCCGTGAGTTGATCGATATTACCTAAGGGCACGGTATTACGACCAGGGTATGAGTTGGTTTACCCAGATGGATACGTGGGGTGGAAGCAATCACAATCCAATAACTTGGCATAAATATCTTTATGCCAATGCAAACCCCAGTAATGTTATTGACCCAAGCGGACATATGTCGCTCGGATCTCTTGGGGCAAGCATTTCGATTGTCGGAACATTGACTACTATTGCAAATGTAGGGATAACTGGATTAGGTATGGCGTTCGCATCGGAAGATTCTGATAGTTATCCTGATGCAGTAATAGTGACTTTAGGCGGGAGTGTTGGCTCAGGTGGAGCAATGGCTGAAGCTGGAGGTGATGCTATTTTTGATTTAAGAAGTGGAAAGGCTTGGCAAGCAGAGTTCTCCATGTGGCCAGTTGACGATAAAGACCCTTCAGCCAACGCCACTCATGGCGCGGTTCGTGGGAGTGTTTGCCGGTTGCCTTGAGGTAAGCGTGTTCGAGGAACTGTCCGTTCAGCAGGGCGTAAACAAAGGCAATGATGACCGACAAAGAGTACCGCCGCTTGGGGATAACGTCAGCCAGATACAATTGAAGGGTACGCCCACAGCCTGTTTTGCCATACCGATTGGCGCAGATAATACGCTTGCCTGTGATATGGTCGTTACCGGATTCGGCGCGTTTATAGACATAGCCGTGGGAGACCCACTGATCATTTTTACCGCAATGGGTGCAGGCCTCGTCGGGTGAGAGCACTGAATCTAGGGAAAGAGTGAATTGGTCAATCTTTGATCGGGAAGAAAAATATCTGCATAAGAAATCACCACGATGAAAAGGTGAGAGATTTTACAGGAAATTTCGGTTTGCCAAATTAGCGTCGGGACTTAAGGGCTTGCTACGATAGGAATTCGGCTGAAAAATACTGAATAGTACGGCGGGAAATTGGGAAATAACACAATCCCCTTCGCGGATGGTAGGTACAAACTGCCCGAGCCCTATTTTCTGACCCCGGGCCGCAAAGTGACTTTCGGCATCTTTGCGCGCTTTGGAAGTATGTCCGAGATCGGGGAGAACATTGTCATTAACCTGCCCAGCTCGGCCGATGTGGTGGTTGAGTTAAGGATGCGCACCAAGAACCTGGTGGTTGAAGCCGAAACTGTGGTCAAGGCGGTCCATGAGGTGGTCAAGAACAGCGGCTAAAACTCGCCGCCCAGGCCGCCCTGAAAGTCGCGTTGGAAGAGGTGGTGACCCTCGGCCTGAAACTGCCCTTCTAGGTATTCGATATCGGCGGCGAGGCTAGCGGCAATCTGGCGGGGGAATATGCCTCGTCGACCACCACCACGGACGGCTCCGACATTTCCGGCGGGGTCAAGACGAAATACGACGTGACGATCCCGCTATTCGCCTGGGATGTGAACGTCTATTGACGCCGCGGCCCCGGGTCCGTAGCGGGTGGTTAGTTGCGGCGGGCTGCCTCTTAGGCCAGTGTAAGCATTATGAATTCAAGTCAAAATAATAGTCAGCTTATAACCGGCGGCTGCACCGGACAAATTTTAGCTGTCACCTTTTTGCGGAGCAAAAAAGCCGCAATCAAAAATTTGCTCGGTGAGCGGGGCGTTACGCATTAGCAGGAATGTAAAATGAGGCTATTATTTTTGTCTGCTCTGCGTTTATTCATTGCAGGCCATACCTTGGCCGAAAAAGTGCATTGTTCTGAAACACAGCGAAAGAGGGCAAAATTAATCATGAATAAAATAATTGTATTATTAGTTAGTGTTATTTTTTCTGTGCCCGTATTTGCGGGAATGACGATGCCTATTTGGACTGGTGATTGGAAGGGTTTTGCCAGAACGGCTAACGAAGAAACAACTGTAATCCTTAAAATCACTGAATCAAATAGCCAGTTCAACGCAAGTATTTCGCTAATTGACGTTGGTGTTTCTGATTGGCCAGCCTCTTTCATTGCTACATCTTCGAATAAATTACATGTTGAGCTTCCGTCTGATTCTGGTATTCAAAAGATGGATTTTATATCGCGCGACGGTATGTTGATTGGAAAATGGCTAGAGCCCAATAGCGACGAAATAGCATCTATATTTTTGCAAAAAATAAATAACCTCGATCAAAATACCGAAAAAAAAGTGTTAATTGATGGCCCAGCAGGAAAGATCGGCGCATCTATCTTTACTCCCGGAGAAAAAAAGCCATGCCTGGCTATCGTCTTTCTTCATGGTTCTGGGCCGCAATCAAGAGATGCAAACCGTTTCGCTGCTCGTCGCTTTGCTGAATTGGGTGTTGCATCAATCATTTATGACAAGCGGGGTGTCGGAGAATCCGAAGGCACCTTGAGTGGCGTTACATTTGAAGATCTAGCTGCAGATGCAATTGCTGTAGCGGAGTATATGTCGTCACAAGCGCCAACAAGTAAAATTGGGTTTTCTGGGCATAGCCAAGGAGGCTGGATATCTACCTTGGCGGCGTCTAAGTGGAAAAAAGCTGCTTATGCTATTACTAGTTCAGGCCCCGCAGTAGCTCCCTCAAGGGAGGCCCATTGGACTGTTGTTCGCGCTATGCGAAAAAACAATTCAAGCGAATTGGCTATTCAAGAAGCGCGCACTGTGATTGATAATTGGCACAAGGGGGTACGAACGGGCAGCTGGTCTGCATTTGAGAATTCCTATGCGCTGGCGAAAAAACAACCTTGGTTCAATAATTCCGAATTAATGGATTTTGCTGAAAAACCGAGTGCGCAGGACGCGCATTCGTACAGAGCATTTATGGATTATGATCCAATGCCAGCGATAAAATCCTTGAAGATACCGTATTTGGCAATATTGTCGCCGGAGGATGAAAGCATAGATGCCATGGAAACGAAAGAAATTTTGGAGCAACTTCAACAATCTAATATCACTATTAAGTTGTACCCAGGATATGACCATTCGATGAGAAAGCTTGGTAGAGATGGTAAAAAATTGCGCTGGCCAGCGCATCCTGAAAAATATTTTGAAGACCAATATAGGTTTATATCTTCTTTCGGCAATTGTCCCGCTATAGAGTTATAAAATTTGTGGGCACTTCTAAAAATAGGACCATATTTGATAGAGTATAGCCTTGCCAGCCAAAACTCGAGAGATAGCAATGTCACAGCCCGGATTTTTTGATTTAGATGAACGACTGGAAAGAATGGACGCAAAAGATCCGCTCATTGGCTTGAAAAGCTAATCAACTGGGAAGAATTTAGACCAACATTAAACCTAGGGAACCTCTGATTAAGTCCGAATAGCTTCTGGCTTACAGAGCTTTTCAAGATCAAGGCGGCGTTTTGACGGCATACTGGCGGTCTGTCAAAAAGCAACGAAGAGGTTGGAAAGCTCTGCAAGCCCCTTCGGGCGCGGCCTCAAAGCCCACTTGCCGTCGTTGCTTTGCTTGTTAAGGACTAAGGCCATTAACTTCGCAAAGCGTCTAGGCAACTGAGCTTTGAGGACACGTGCAGAAGCCATTGGGACTTGATCAGAGGTTCCCTAGTTCGCAAAAAAGAATGGAAAAGTTCTGCTGGTCGTAAGCCCTACGATGTCGTCTTGATGTTTAAAAGTCTTGTGCTCCAGCATTTACTACCTAAGCCGCAGCAAATGAAACAATAAACAAGACACAATAAACGAGACCCACACTTATAAAAGCCCCAGGCGACAGGCCAGTCTCAATATGAATTTGTCGATTTTTTGCTCTATTTTCAGTGCTAAATTGGTGGTAGTAGTGTGTGGTTTGTTTAGACGATGGCGGAATTTTGTGGAGTAGAAGCGTGTTTAGGCCTACCAGTTAAGCATTGGTGTTGCTGGAAGGAATGTTTGTTTAGTTGAAGGCTGCTTTGCAGTTAGTGAGCCCTGGGGTCCTCTGGGCGAGTTAACCCAACTAATCCAGGTTCCCACTTTGACCCTTCGCTTACTGTTGGAACGAGTTTGTGTTAAGAAATTTCAGCTGACTGTTCTGGTTATTTGTTTCCGAATCTTCCTGGACTCAATCTTTTACTGCGAGGCGCCGAGCACACCGCATACCAGCCGGTCAACGCAGGCTGTCGTCTGCCTGACGCCGAGCCAACTGGGTCATATGGCGCGCTTGCAACCAGCGCCGCAAGAGCAGAATCCAGCCCCTGGCGTCACCCCGCTTGAGATATCGGCCTTTGGCAATGTGCTGGATGCGCAATACCGGGTCGATATCGACCGGCGCGCCATCGGTGCCACAGAGCCAGCGGAACACCCGATCCTCGGTTGCCTTTGCCCAGTGCCGCATTGGTTTCTGATACCAGGAGAGGTCGCGGCAGTAACCAATGGTTCTGGCCAGATCGCCACGGACTATTTGCATAGGCCCCGTCGCCCGAGACAATCGGTAAGGTTTGAACTCGAACTGAGCATCGGCGAGCCGTGGTAGCGCCTCGCCCGGCTCCAGCAGGAGCCGCGGGTCGTCTTCCGGGAGTGGGTCGCAGCGCCACTCCCTTGCAGGGTAAAGCAGCGATTGGTCGCTGCCATTGAGCAAGGGCCCCAGAGCGTCCAAACAACCAGCTCCGAAAAGCACATCGCAATCAGTGAACCAGATCCAGTCACTCTTTGTTTGCAGGGCCGAGAGATTGCGACCAATTGCTCGACGCTTGAGCCGCTGCGGCGGCAGTTCAATAAAATTCCAGCGAACATTTTCCAGCTTTAAAAGCCGGGTCCGGTCAAGCAAGTCTCTGGTGGCTATATCCTCACGACTATAAAACACTGTGAAGGTAAGTTCGATCGACCGCGGCGGATTGTCGATGATCGATCCAAGCTGATAGGCCAACAGGTGGCTGTAGTTCCAGCAGTGGGTCACAAGCTCAAGGCGCAGAGGGCCGGAGGAGGTGCGCGCACCCGTTTGCGGCTTAGCCGGGTGGGCCCAGATGAAGCGCAGGCTGCGGTAGCGACCGATCGCCAGTAGCAGACGCTCAGAGGCTGCATCAAGCAGTCCGTAATAGTCAGGCATCAGACACCAATGCCAGGCGAGCGCTCGGCTCTTTGCTGGTGTCAGAGGCCAACCCCTCCAAACGTGCACTGACAGCCCGCCAATGAGCTGTATCGGGCTTGCGCCAGTCTCCGGCCACTGCGTAGTGGTTGGCAAGATAGCTCTTGAAGCCAGCCAGAACCTGAGGGTCTGTGCGCTGAGTTTGACTAGACCTAATTAGCTCAACCAGTTCCTTGGCGTTGCGGGCTCGACTTGCCAACCCAGGTATGGCATAGAATGCTTCGCCGAGCGTGATGACGGACTTCCCAACTAACAGTGCCTCTAGACCGACAGTGGAGTTGATTGTGATCACCAGATTCATCTGGTCGAGCCACTCGCCCAACCTGCCGCCGTTGGCCAGCTCGCAGTCGGCATCAGTAGAAATGGCTGCATAGAGTTTCGGATAACGGCTTGCAGAACTAGGATGTTCTCGCACCCACAGGCGCGCCTCTGCCACACCGGCCGCCGAGATAGCCTCGCGTACTGTCGCGAACAATTCTGGCATACTGCTGATCCAGGGGGAGTGATCAAGTAGCTGAGAGTCACGCTCTTTCTGAAAAGGCAATAAGATTTCAACGCGCCCACCAGGGCGCTTCGTCGCATTCGGCCTGGGCCGTAGGTTGGCACGTCCACGGCGATCTCCAATAGCGGCCAGCTCGCAGGGCTGACAGGCATGGCGTAGAAACACTGAAGGATCACGCGGAATACTGCTGGCGGCATTGATGCCGGCAGGATCGATGGTCGTAGTTGCAGGTAACACTCCATTTTCGAAAAAGATCACCTGAATCGACGCTCTATTGAGCAGGTGCAGAACTTGGTCCTGATATTTACGCCCGTTCCAGACAATTATTCGAGTCGGTTGATGCCGCTTAAGAAGCGTTGCCAGACCAGTATAAATACTTATGACCTGGCGCTTACGCAGCCACCGCACCAGAGGTCGTAGTCGAAGCCGCCAATCTCCGGGATCCCGAGCGGCAAAGACTTCTCGTTCGGCGTGTTCGAGCAGCTTGGCAAGCTCTGCATCCGCAGGCGCCGAGTGCCCCCGGTCCGGAAGCCGGTGGTAATGCGCAAGCATCACGCGCTGACCTGACAGGCTCCGCTCAACCAGCTGCTCAAAATAGCGCCATTTGCGCTCACTGCGCACGAGTATGAGCAGATCTAATGGCCCTTCCGGCCCCAATTCCTTTGCGGAGCGTGGTCGTAGATGTCGGTAAATCGATTGAATAAACCTCGCCACTGCTTCTCACCTCTATTCGACGCGGCGGTGGTTACGGCGATCCCTGACACACTCCACCATCAAAAGAAAAAGCCGCTCCAATAGTTCCCTGGCACAGACAGCAGCAGCCTGCCATAGCGGGTTTAAATTTTTGTGACAAAAGCTGAAATAAAAGCAGTTTCAAATAAATACAGGACAGATGGCTTTTAAAAGCTTGTTACGCCACCCAAATTAATAACGAATAACACATGCCAATTTTCTTGGATGGACGGAGATTCCTCAATTTTTATACTGAATGACGCCAAGCGAAAGCAGAAAGAAGCGTTTTCGAAAGAGGCTTTTTAAAGGTGTTCGTCACCTTTACTGCTGGAATGAGTTTGCGATGATGGTGGGAAGATAAAAAAGAATACTCTTCTTGTTGAAATAGCGATATAATCGTGTCCATGAAAAATGATGCCCGCAAATTATCAACAAGTGAACAAGCCCTGCTCCGACGTTTAGCAGTTCAAAGAGTATTGGAGGGCGAGTCACCTCAAAAAGTTACTCAAAGCTATGGTCTTGGAGCTAAAACCATTTTCAAATGGGTTAAAATTGCAAAAGAAAAAGGACTTGATGCTCTAGCACCAAAGCCAAGGCCCGGCAGAGGTCGGGCGCTTTCTGAATTTGAAGCTGAAGAAGTTAAAAGGTGGATACTGAATGGCGACCCAAGGCAGTATGGCTTTGATTTTGGTTTGTGGACAAGACAGATCGTAGCGGACCATATTCAAGAACGCTTCGGAATTACTCTGAGCTTGCCAGCTGTAGGTGATCTTCTTCACCGTCAAGGGCTGACACCTCAAAAACCGATGAGGCGAGCTTACGAAAGGGATGATGAACAAATCAAAGAATGGAAGGAACATGTCTATCCTGAAATAAAAAAAGATGCGAAAAAACAGGGTGCTGAGATCTTTTGGTTGGATGAGGCATCAATCCGATCTGATGACCCACTAATGAGGACTTGGGGGCTAAAAGGGCAAACGCCAACAGTGAAAACGAGTGGTCAGAGGCAAGGAATAAATGCTATATCTGCACTTTCAAATACGGGAGGATTTTGGTATCAAGTTTACACCGAGCGGTTTAATGCGGATGTTTTCATCGATTGTTTAAAGGACTTAATGGGAAATCGGAGAAGGCCCATTTATATCATTATGGATGGGCACCCAGTGCATAAGAGTAAAAAGGTTCGAGAGTTTGTGAAGGCTTTAGAGGGACGGCTTAGTATTTTCATATTGCTTGGTATGGAACTTTAATAATCCAAATGAATGGTCAGGAATGAGTCTCGGTGAAAATTGGTCGTTGAGTATTGTTCGCTTGCTTTCACCATCAGTATTTAGCTTAAACAGAATGATTGCACTTTCTACTGCTTCGCAAAAGGTAATTTCAATTTATAAACCGTGTAATCAATTTTTATGGTTTTTTGTTCAGATTGACTTTGGAATTTTCTTGCAATGCAAGATTGGGTGGCAAAAGAAACCAAACACTGTCAGATGGCCGACAAGTGGCTCGTCAAAAGACTGGGATGTTTTATGTAAAGATTAACCCAGTTTTTTTGTTTGCTCTAAATAACACACTTCACCGAAGAATGGAGACTGAATGTTCCTACCTTACAAATTAGATTGTGAAAAAAACGCGATACCTTTTATTACCATAGTTATTTGTATTGCCTGTATTTTGGTGTATTGGCAGCAATATTCTAAAGATCAAAAACACATTGAAGCACAAAAGCATTTTTGCTCCGTCACTTTAGGCAAGAACTCGAGAATCGTCTTAAACTCCGTAGTACAAAGAGGTAGTAAGGCTTCGTGCTATTCTTTGTTTGAGGAGATTAGGGAGTCAAACAATGTCGATGAAACCATTGCAATATTGGCCCGCGATGCGCGCCCAACTGGTTTATTCGAAACTAAAGAAGATGAAGTCAATTACGTCAAAAGTCGGCTGCTTGAGTATTACCACTTGTATGACCGGCAGGTCCCGCCTCCGTTGACGCGCAGTTTGGCTTATGATCCAAAGGAAATAGATCTTTTCAAGATGATTACGTCCACATTTTCTCATGGGAGTGTTGTTCATTTGGGTGGAAATATACTCTTTTTTTATATTTTTGCAGCGTCTGTTGAGCTCATTATGGGCAGCTTTATGTTTTTGGGGTTTATAGTCTTAGCCACTATAGGTACTAGTTTGGCCTATAGCTATGCTAGCTCCGCGACTGAGCATGCACTACCAACGATTGGCTTGTCTGGCGTAGTTATGGCTGCTGTTTGCGCACTAGCTGTTATGATGCCCAAAGTAAGGATACGCTGCTTTCTATGGCTGATAGTTTACTTTAAGGTGTTTCGCATTCCTGCTGCGCTTCTCGCTGTTTGGTATGTGGGATGGGACTTGCTGTCGGTCTATAATGAAGATGGAAATGGTTATGTTAATTATACTGCGCATATCAGCGGGGCGGCCATTGGTGCTTTGATTGGGCTGTATTACGTATGGTTTAAAAGGGATTTGCTCGAATACGCGATCGATGGAACGCACTAGAGTTGATCCGGATGGAAATGCCTGCCGATTAGGAGCAGTAGGCGTTATCGGCGCTCCCTGAACATTCAAGAAAACATTCTCGAGGCCTTTGCTAAACTGAAATAAATGGCATATGGCTTATGAAATGAACAAAGTACTGATAGTTGATGATGATCAGTTCCTTCTAGATGGGCTCTCTCTATCTTTGAGGAAGGCGCCTTACGAAGTGCTTACCGCCAATAGCATAGCGCTGGCGCTGGATGCCATGGAACATTACCCGGTTGATATCGTTATTTCTGACCTTTGTTTACCAGGGGCCAGTGGCCCGGAATTTCTTCGTCAATGCTTTCGTCAGTGGCCAAAAACCTATCGTATTATTTTATCTGGGCACGTTAATCCGGAAGTGGCATTGAGCGCCATAAACGATTTAAAGGTCTATAAGTTTTTAACTAAGCCCTGCCCAACGGAGAAGCTAAAGACCATCCTAGAAGAAATTTATATTGAACAAGAGATCCAAAAGGGAACGGATGACCTGGTTGATATTGCTATGCAGCAGATATTAGGCTGCCTGAAGACTGAAAACCCGAATAAACCGTCCGCCAATAACGTGCTAGCCAACTCGGAATTTCGAAGAAAAATGCTAAGTTCGCTGACTAAGCGAGAACTGGATGTTTTGGAATACCTTTTAAAAAGTTATAGAGTACCCAGAATTGCTGAGCTTTTGCATATAAGCCCACACACGGCTCGAAATCATCTAAAATCCATTTTTAATAAGCTGGGTGTTCATTCTCAAGCAGAACTTATTGAATGGGTTATAAGTCACACCGACGCCACTAAAAAATAGCCCAATTTGGGTCATACTCACGCCATATTCCTTCCATATACTTTATTCATCTGAATTGTGTTAACCATCACATTACGAAGGTAAACAACTATGAAAGGAATAATCTTCAACGCTTTAGAAGAATTTATTTGTGAAAACTGGGGTGACGATAAGTATGAAAAAATACTGTCGTTGTGTCCGTTGGTCACTAAAGAACCTTTTGTGGGGCCGGGTACCTATCCCGATGCAGATCTAACGACCATCGCAACAAAAGCAGCTGATATTCTAGGCGTGCCGCTGGATGATGCTCTTCGCGCATTCGGTCGATTCACTTTTGGAAAGTTAGTAGCGAAGTTTCCAAGTTTTATGGAGTCTTCGAGTTCGGCGCGTGACTTCCTGCTAATCGTAAATTCAGTAATACACGTTGAAGTTAAAAAGCTATATCCCGGTGCAGTGACCCCAGAGTTTACCTATGAAGATCTCAGTGAATCACAGCTGATAATGGTATACCACTCCAACAGAAAGTTATGTTCTTTAATGGAAGGTTTAATAGACGGTGTCGGTGAGCATTTTAATACAGCAATACATCAGCAACAAACCCAATGTATGCACCACGGGGATGATGTTTGTAAGTTTGATTTAAGGTTTGAGCCATGCAAATAGACAGTCGAGAGATACAATCTACTGAGGTTCAGTGGATGCCGAGACAAAGTGTGTTAGAGGCAAAGCTAAGTCGTGCAACACGTCGGGTAGAAATTCTTGAAAAAATGATAGAGGATAAAGCGCGTGAAGCCTTTATCGCTAATGATCAATTGACTCGGATCAATCAAAGTTTAGAGACACTTTATCAGGCACTACCCAGTGCTATGTTGGTTATTAACGCCGAGGGATGTATTGTGCGTTGCAATCGCTCTGCACAAAAGCTTCTGAAACTGAGTGAAATAGAATTGCTTTCAACTAAAGCTTCTCAGATCAGTGAAAAGATCGACAAAATCGTTAAGTTGCAGCTTAATGTCAGTAGTAATTACCAGGAAGAACAAGAATGGCATAGTGCTGATGGACACTGTTTGCCTGTTTTGGTTTCGGCGTCGGTGTTGGATGATACCGATGTTTTTGATTGCTCTTATGTGTTTATCGCAAGCGACTTGAGGGACCGAAAGCAAATGGAACTTGAGTTGCGTCACTCGCAAAAGCTTGAATCCATTGGGCAGTTGGCAGCGGGCGTTGCCCATGAAATTAATACGCCTATGCAATACATTGGTGACAATGCCTATTTTATGCAGGATTCCATCGTAGATTTACTCGAGTTTATTGGTTACCTACAAAAATCCATTGTTGACTCAGATGCTTTAGATGATAGAAAGAAAGCAGAAATTGCGGAGTTAGAAGAAAATATTGACTTAGAGTATTTGACGGAAAGACTTCCTAAGGCGGCAGAGAGAACATTGCTAGGCGTGAAGCGGGTCACCAATATCGTGTCTGCCATGAAAGCCTTCTCGCACCCATCCGTTGAGCGAACGCTTACTGATATCAATGCCGCAATTGAAACAACGTTGACGATTGCAAAAAGTGAATACAAGTACGTGGCAGAATTAATTACCGATTTTGAGGATATCCCACAGATTACTTGCAATGCTGGAGATATCAACCAAGTCATTTTGAATTTGGTGGTCAATGCCTCTCACGCGATTGCAGAACGACATTTGGAAGGCTTGGGGCGTATTGAAATTTCGACACGCACAAGAGGCCGAGAGGTGGTGATTGCGATCAAAGATAACGGCAATGGTATTCCTGTTAATGTCAGAGATCGAGTCTTTGAACCCTTTTTTACCACGAAGGAAGTAGGGAAGGGTACTGGGCAAGGGTTAGCCTTGGCCTATGTCGTAGTGGTAGATAAACACCGTGGGAAAATATATTTTAAAACCGAGCTGGGAGCCGGCACCACTTTTTTCATTCATTTGCCAATTGAGTAGTAGGACATTGTAATGAGAATTTTGTTTGTAGACGACGAAAATAGTGTTTTGGAAGGTATCGAAAACCGGTTGCGTAAGTATCGAAAGCGCTGGGCGATGGGGTTTTCCTGTGGCGGTTCTCAAGCGTTAGAGATGATGGCAAAAGCGCCGTTTGACGCAGTCGTCAGTGATATGAGAATGCCGGGGATGGATGGTGCGGAGCTCTTAACAAAAGTGCGAGAGCAATACGGTGATACCTTGCGAATTGTTTTGACCGGGCAAACAGCTAAAGAGCAAGTTTTGCGCAGCTTGGCTGTGGCTCATCGTGTACTCAATAAGCCTTGTGACGCTATTTTATTGGAATCCGCCCTGGTGGATGCCGATGCGATGCAAAAATTGGTGAATAACAGCGCAGTCAGAAGTCTAATTGATTCCGTGCAAGAACTGCCAGCGGTGCCTAAGTTACACCTGCAACTTACAGAGCTTATCAAATCGGGTGAGTTTGATAGTCATCAAGCGAGTAAAATCGTGGAGCAAGAGCCTGTCATTGCCGGCCGGGTATTACAGCTGGTCAATTCTAGTTTTTACAGCTTGGCGCGTGAGGTTGTCAGTATTCACGATGCTGTGTCTTATCTTGGGGCTGATACGTTACGTGGGCTTGTCCTCAACTTGGAGTTGTTTTCAGCTTTAGAAAGCGCCAAATTGGCTCCCAATTTTTCTATCGAGGCGTTGCAGCATCATTCTTTACTCAGCGCGCGTATTGCAAGATCTTTGTGTGCCGAAGGCCAAGATCCAGATCTTGTTTATACCTCCGGGCTCCTACATGATATTGGTCAACTGATCATGGCTTATGTTAAACCAGAAGATTATAACAATGCGATCAACAAGAGCGTGTCACAGTCTGTGCCGCTTTCGAAAGTCGAACTCGACACTTTCGGCTTTACACATGCTGATGTGAGCGCCTATCTATTAAGTTTGTGGGACCTGCCTTTTAGCTTAATTCAAGTGGCAGGAAATCATCATCTTCCCTCGGTCACTCAAGAAAGTACCTTAGGGCCAGTGGGTATGGTGCATATCGCCTCCGAGATAGCCATGTCTATTTGTAATGAAAATTACAATGTATGTTTTGATCAAAAGTACATAGCCAAGCTTTCTCTAACTGAGAAGGTGAACGAATGGCTTGTCTCTTTTACGGAAGCCTATAGTCATGACTAATATTAACCCTAGAGTACTGTGTGTTGATGACGAGATAGAGGTTCTAGAAGGCATCAAACAGAACTTACGAAGGCATTTTAACTTGCATCTGGCGACTAGCGCAGAACAGGCGTTAGATAAAATGAAAGATAAGACCTTTGCGGTCATCGTTAGCGATATGCGTATGCCCGGAATGAATGGCGCTACGTTTTTGCAAAAATCCCGTGAATTAAGTCCCGATACTATTAGGATTTTGCTGACGGGTGAGTGTGATCTTCAGTCGGCTATATCGGCGGTAAACGAAGGTCAAATATTTCAGTTTTTAAGCAAGCCTTGCTCCAGCAAAGATTTACAAAATGTTATCAGTGCCGCTGTGAAGCAGTATCAACTGGTAACTGCGGAGCGTGAATTGCTTCAGAAGACATTAAAGGGCAGTATTAAATTACTAACGGATGCTTTGGCCATAACCAGTCCGTTGGCGTTTGGTCGTGCCAAACGCTTGCATAAAAAAGTGTCGACTGTGGTTAAAATACTTAAAATACGTGATGGCTGGCATTTGGAAATTGCCTCTATGTTGTCCCAGTTGGGCGCTATTTCACTCCAAGATGAAACATTGGAAAAGCTCTATTTTGGCGCTGAGTTAAACGACGATGAACGTGAATCCGTTGCGAAGATTCCCATTACAACACGTCAATTGTTGGATAATATTCCTCGTTTAGAGCGCGTGGTTAAGTTGCTCGATGAACTCCATTCCGATAAAGCCAAAACCAAATCGTCATTGTCCACTGCGGCCCAGATTCTGGGTTTTGCGATAGAGTTAGAAGAGTTAGAAACGCGTGGTACCAGTGTCGAAACAGCGATAGACACCATTGGCAGCAGAAAGAATACCTACAGCCTTGAAGTTCTTGAGGCCTTTTCAAGCGGCTGTTCGGAAAAAGGTCATCGTGACAACATTCAAGAAATCCCCGCGATGGCTCTGCAGGAAGGAATGATAGTTGCGCAGGATATCTATACCTCTGCAGGCGCTCTATTGGTCACACGAGGGTTTGAGGTAACGCAAAGTTTTGCCATTAAAGTTCGGAGTTTTAAAAAGCAATATTTGAAAGAGCCCCTAAGAGTGATTATTCCGGAGGTGCACCATGAAGGCTAAAGTACTTTTTGTTGATGATGAGCCCGCGATTCTTGACGGTATACGACAGAGCCTGAGGCGAGCTAATTTTGATGTTCTCACAAGCACTACGGTCAATGGGGCGTTCGAGATCTTATCTCGTGTTGATGTGGATGTTATTGTTTCAGATGAGCGTATGCCGGGTATGTCTGGGCACCGGTTTCTCAGTGAAGTACTTAAACGGTATCCCAAAACCGTACGCATGATGTTTAGTGGTCAAGCGAGCGTTTCTGATGTTAGCAAAGCCATTAACTATGGCCAAATATCGCGTTATATCGCTAAGCCAGTGAAGCCCAAGGCATTATTGTATTTCATTAAAGAGGCCATCAGTGTGCGCGAACTTCTTTTAACTGAGTTCAGTCAAACACAGGCTGCTGTGTTAAAAGCAAGCAATTTGAGGGAGCTGGAGCAGAGTTGCCCTGGTATTACGGTCGTGCACCGAGATGCAGATGGTTTTATTGTGCTAGATGATGCGAACTAAGAGCCGGTGCCAGTGAACCTTGCTAACAATACATAAACCAGATTGGATGAGGCCTATACCCGTCTGAGTTGTTTTCACCTACGGAAAACGAGATGCTGTCTCAGAAATGATCTTTTTCGTACCTGCGGTGTTCTCGCGTCTCTCAAGTGCTTATTTGCACTTGTAAACTAAGTTTCTTGGGGTGCTCGGGGCTTGTTTGTACAAAAGTCTCGATTTTTTAAGGCGGTTTCTATTAACCGGGCCATTACGATCAACGGCGGCGCGTCCTTGTTCGGCATTAACCCGACATAAAAGATTGCCGGTGCCGGGTTAATAACTTTCTGTGGCTTCTATGGTGCGCCTACTATAACAGCGGTTTGTGCAGCCTAAAGGAATGTGACGGTTGAAAATGGGCTTTTTCTCCCGAGGTGCGAGCGCTTGCGGCGATGCATGTGCCCCATAGATGATGCCTATTTTGGAATGGGGGTTACCTCAATGGGGAATGCCAAATGGGAATAAACTGGGTGCGGCGGCTTTAATTACACAACCGCGCCAATCTTCCATGGAGAAAACTCGTTCATGCCATAACCCAGTGTTTCACTTTTGGTGGGTTTTCCGGAGGCGACGGCCAGAATTTCGTCAAAAATATTGGACGCGCAACTTTGGATGGATTGTTGACCCGTTACAATTTCACCACAGTTTATATCGATGTCTTCTTCCATGCTTTCATACAACGTATTGTTGCTGGCCAGCTTAATGCTGGGCACGGGCTTGAAGCCAAAAGCCGAACCTCTACCGGTAGTAAAGCAAATTACGTTTGCGCCGGAGGCCACTTGGCCGGTGACGGAAACCGGGTCATATCCCGGGCTGTCCATAAACACTAAACCTTTTTCGGTGATCGTCTCGGCGTACTGATAAACACCGCACAGTTGTGTATTACCACTTTTGGCTTGTGCCCCTAATGACTTTTCAATAATAGTCGTTAGACCGCCTGATTTATTACCCGGGGAGGGATTGTTATTCAATTCAAAACCGTGTTTTTCGGTATAGTGCTTCCACCATTGAATGCGTTCTAGTAGCGCTTGTGCAATTGCTGTCGTTTGGGCGCGCTCAACCAGAAGGTGTTCGGCGCCGTAAATTTCAGGGGTTTCAGAGTAAATCACCGTTCCCCCGTGCTGGACAATCGAGTCGCCCGCCAGGCCGAGCGCGGGATTGGCGGTAATCCCTGAGAACGCATCGGACCCGCCACACTGCACGGCCACCGACAGTTCACTGGCAGGTTGAGTGCTGCGCTGAATGTTATTAACGACAGGAAGCATTTCGTTAATCAGTGCCTTGCCTTTTTCTATCGCGGCGCGCGTACCAGGGGTCTCTTGGATGTTAAACGCTTGAAATAACACTTGTCGTTCAACCCCTGCGGCATTCAAAACATCTGTGACTTGCATCGTCTCGCATCCCAAACCGAGCAAGATAATGCCACCAAAATTGGGGTGTTGGGCGTAACCAAGAAGCGTGCGTAGTAAAACATCATAGCCTTCGCCGGAGGATCTCATACCACAACCACTTTGGTGGGTTAGTGCGACCACGCCATCAATGTTGTCATAGGCCTGCAAATACTGCGGATCGTTCATGGTGTTCGCAATCTGAGTGGCGACAGTGGCGGAACAATTGACGCTGGAGATGATGCCGATGTAATTACGGGTGCCCACTTTGCCATTGGCTCTTAAATACCCCTGGAAATGGGCTTGTTCACTTTTACTGACAAGCTGTGTTGGTCTGGCACTCACGCAGTATTGGTAATCCACCACATTATCTTTCATGCCGCAGTTATGAATATGAACATGCTCACCGCGTGCAATAGGTGATGTTGCAACTCCAATAGGCTGGCCATACTTAACAATCGCCTCGCCTGGTGCAATATCCCTGATGGCCACTTTATGCATGGCAGCTATGTCGTCTCTGATACAGAGGTTCGTCCCCTCTAAGTCAATGTTATCGAGTTTTTGGAGGTTCACTACAGCAACGGCAACATTGTCTTTCGGGTGTAGCACTAACAGAGAATTCAACCTTGTGCTCCTAATACGGCTTGTGCGGCAGACGCAGATACTTGACGAATTTTAACGAGATACTCTAGCAGTATATTGGTCAGGCCGCAATTTAATGTGGTATGACAAAAGGCTTGATGGATTGTAGGCGGGCAACCCGAAAACATTCTTATTAAGGGGGCAAATTGTTGAACCCCCTGTTGATCCAGTATGATTGCGCCCTTGAACTGTCCATTTTACTTGGGGCTGAGTCCTGTTGGTGGGCGACGATAGTCAGGAACTTATGATGAAAGCAAAATATGATGAAGTAGCAAGCGGACGCGTTTGTATACCCGAAACCCATTCAGGACGCCTATATCGCCGGGTGGCGGACCAATTGGTCGCTGTTATTGCATCGGGTGAGTACCCTGTGGGCGGGCGCCTGCCGGCTGAGCGCAAGTTGGCTGAGCGGTTTGATGTCAGCCGCCCAACCATAAGGGAGGCAATAATTGCGTTGGAGTTGGCCGGCTGTGTGGAAGTAAAAGGTGGTTCTGGTGTCTACGTCATCTCAAGTAGTTCAACAGGAACGCCCTCTTCGGACGAGGACATCGGACCTTTTGAAATCCTAGAGGCCCGGATGATGTTTGAAAGTGAAGCGGCAGCCAGAGCGGCAACCGCCATTACCGATGAGGAAGTTGAAGCGCTACGAGAGGCATTACAGCTGATGGTAGAAGAAAACGCTCAGGAGCAGGTCAGTGAAAACGCGGATGAAAAATTTCACTTGCTCATTGCGAAAGCAACCCACAATGACGCGATCGTATCGGTTTGTACCCATCTCTGGTCGCTTCGGAACCAATCCAGGGTCTCTGCGAGAATACTGGAGAAAGTGCGTCAAGCCGGTTCAAGGCCACGTATTGAAGAGCATCAAGCCGTGTTTGAGGCGATTGAAAAGCGCGACCCAAACGCAGCGAGGGCTGCAATGAGCGAGCATCTAAAACGCGTTGTGGAACAGCTATTGGATACGACAGAAGCCGAAGCCGTTGAGCGAGCTCGCCAAAAAATTAACCGCGAGCGAGAACGGTTTTTTACCTCTAGAAATTAGGATCGTCTGGGGTTGCTCTTGTTACCCGACCCCACTCCCATTACATTGTGGCTTGCAGGCCATAAACATGCTAAAAACTTTGTGCTTTCGGCCCTACTGATATCCACATCAGCGCTCGTTTATTTTCTCCGGATCAAAGTTGCCGACAATTCGTGTGCTCAATCGCTTTGTGTCAATGGTTGTGTATCGATTACGTTCCAGGAAGTGGTTTGCGCGGCGTTGGTTAGACCAGGTTTTTGACGTTTCAACTGGAATGCGTCGATGTCGATGAATCCTTTAGCCGTGTAGCGGCGTCACAAAAGCCTCCGCTATGGTGCGTCGGTTGACATAGTGTCAAAGGGGGGGGCGACTATATCCCTTGTGTAAAAAACCTTGGTGCAAAAGTGTTGGTTTAAAGGCGAGGGCACTTTAAGCATCGGCGGCAGGTTGCTCACCTGATCATTTTAGCCCCTCTAAATACCTCTGTACGATTGCATCTGTAGTAAACCTGTTTTGACGTTTGTTTATAGTGCTTTGTGGCACTAAAAGCCCATGGTGATAACTCGTATTGACCTGCAATGTAACAAATGTGGTTTAGAGGCGTCATAGAATGACTTGTCACCAGGAAGCGTTATCCCTTTAAAAGGGTAACCGAGTGATTTAGAGTAATATTGTGTTTTTCCAACCTGAGGCTAACTCATGCATCATAGCAAGTGGCAGCGTTTTAACTTACCCGAACATCAAGTCACAGACGAAACCACTTATTGGCGTCGTCGCCAGCTGCTAAAGGGCATGGGCTTTCTAGGGGCTGCGATAAGTGCACCTGCACAGGCGGGGCTATTTGATATTTTTAGTAGCGAAAGCGCGCCTACGGCGTCGCCATTTCAAAACCAACCTCTGACGTATTCCGCGCAAACGCCACCTCCTCAATTGCCATTGACGCCTGAACTTAAGGTCACATCGCATAATAATTTCTATGAATTTGGCACGGCCAAAACCGACCCGCGGGACAATGCCCAAGGGCTTAAGGTGGAGCCTTGGACGGTTACGGTAGAAGGCGAGGTGGCCAAACCTGGAACTCTTGACCTATGGCAGTGGATGGCTAAAGCCGGTTTACAAGAGCGGATATATCGGATGCGCTGTGTGGAGGCCTGGTCGATGGTGATCCCCTGGGTGGGTGTGGAGTTGGGCCAACTGCTTAAAGCTTTTGAGCCTACCAGCCGTGCTAAGTATGTGGCCTTTGAAACCCTTTATGACCCAGAGCAGATGCCAGGGCAAAAAAATCGCATTGTAGGTGGAGGCATTCATTACCCTTATGTTGAAGGGTTGCGTATGGATGAAGCCATGCACCCGCTCACGTTGATGGCAGTGGGTTTGTACGGCAAAACCTTGCCTCCACAAAATGGGGCCCCGCTGCGCCTGGTCGTCCCCTGGAAATATGGTTTTAAGGGCATAAAATCTATTGTCAAAATTAAGCTGGTAGAGAGCATGCCGCCGACCACTTGGAATATTTTGGCGCCCCGTGAATACGGCTTTTACGCGAATGTGAACCCCGCAGTGGATCACCCGCGTTGGTCTCAAGCTTCTGAGCGATTCATTGGTCCAGGCGGCGCCTTAAAGGTCTCACGTCAGCGAACCTTGCCCTTTAACGGTTATGCCGATGAAGTGGCCTATTTGTACAAAGAGATGGATTTGCGCCGTTATTATTGATGGCTGGCTTCAAGCTTAACGTTTAACGGGTATAACCATGTCGCGTTTTTTGCTACGCCCTTGGTGGGCCTTCATCGCACACGTTTTGGTGCATGTGGGTGCACTGTTGCCTTTGCTGTGGTTGGTATGGGCCATTCCCAGTGGCGTCTTAGGTGGTGACCCAATCAAGGAGCTGACCCACTTCTTGGGGCTTGGGGCGCTCAGGCTTTTGCTGTTGTCACTAATGGTGAGCCCGTTTGTGAAACGTTTTCGCCTCGGTGTGCTTATGCGTTTACGGCGGCCATTGGGGCTTTGGTGCTTTGCTTGGGCGAGTTTACATTTTTCTGTGTGGCTGTACCTGGACTTGGGGTTCCAGTGGCCCCTTATCGGCGCTGAAATAGTCGAGCGCACCTATATTCTTGTGGGGTTTGTTTCGTGGTGCCTCTTGTTGGCCTTGGCCGTTACCTCGTTGCCAAGGTTGATGCGCAGGATGGGGCGCCATTGGAAAACACTACACAGTGCTGTGTATTGGATACTGCCGCTGGCGTTGCTCCATTTCGTGTGGTCCCTAAAAAGCGGGTGGTTTGAGCCTGCCATGTATATCATATGGGCGTTGTTGATCCTGTGGCCCAGAAGGCGCAAAGTCACCAAATTTTGGCGTCAGGCCAAAAGCGTTGTGGCAAGCTGACGGATGTTGCGCCAATCCATCGTGGTCCTACCGGGTAGCGTTCGCTTTTTCTAGATTCACCCATTGCCGCTAATGGTTCAGAAGCCACCCTGTCCGAAATACTCAACCAGCTTAATGTCAAAACCTCGCCACCGACACCCTGATGGTAGCGCTATAAAAATGCGAAGAGGTATGACCTAGGGCACAAATTTTTGTTGAAGAATGGGTTACAGTGCTGATTGATGATGGCACCTGAACAATATGGCTCGACCAGCAACTTTGGAAAGCACTATGATTAAAATAAAATGGAACCGATTTTCATGCCGGGCTTTACCAGCATTGGTTTTTGTGGCGCTAGCCAGTTGTGGTGGGAATACCCCGTCCTCAAGTGCTTCGAGCAGTTCTTCGACCTCTTCAAGTAGTTCTAGCACTTCAAGTTCGACTTCCTCAAGCAACTCGTCCTCTTCAAGCACCAGTTCTTCATCGAGTAGTTCTAGCTCTTCTGGCGCCATTGATTTTAACTTGCCCTTGGTGGTGGCCATTAATGCCGGTAGTGGTACAAGTACAACACTGGGCGGTGTGGCGTATGAAGCGGACAAATATGCTCGGGGCGGCACCACCAACTCTACCTCCGATACGGTCAATGGTGGGGCGCTTTATCAATCAGAGCGTTATGGTGCGTTAACTTATGACATTCCTGTCACCGCCAATGGCAGCTACAGTATTGCTCTGCATTTTGCGGAAATTTATCAAACCACGGCAGGTGCCCGTCGTTTTAGCGTAGCCATTGAAGGCAATACCGTTATTGATGATTTAGACCTTTATTCAGAGGCAGGGCATGACGTGGGGCATGTTGAAATCTTTGAGGATATTGCGGTTAGTGACGGAAGTGTCACCATTGAGCTCGTGGCCGGCGTTGAGAATCCCACCATCGCAGGGCTGGCCATTTACTCCAGTGACGGAGAGCTCGATACTACGGTGGTAACCACCCCGGACCTTTCGAAGTTTTCAGCCTATACAGAGGTTTTTAACGAAAGAACGGTAATGACATCCAACCATGCTACCGGTCATGTGGGAGACTATTTCTTTACCCACTGGAAGGATGGTGGCTCAACTTCATTAACCATGGATACCAACGGTGATTTTAGCGTAACCTGGCAGGGTGGGGGATACAACTATGTGGGTGGCCCTGGATGGCATTATGGCGATGAAAATCGGGTTATCGGTTTTCGCTTAGACGAAGACAGTGGTGCAAATTATGTTACCTTGTATGGTTGGGGGTATGACAAAAATATGCCCAAGTCTGACCCAGCGCATTTGGTGGAGTACTACATTTTACAACGGTGGACTTCCGATCCCAGCCAAGGCGGAACTTACGGCACAACTTTTATGAGCAATGGAGTGGAATATTCCACGTACCGCACAATACGACAACAGAAACCCTCCATTAACAGTACCTCTACGTTCTACCAATACTGGAGCAAGCCGACGCAACAGCGGTCCTTTGGGCAAGATCACAAAATTATTTTTGCCGACCATGTGAAAGCGTGGGCGGATACCGGTTGGATACTGCCAAACATGGACAACCTGGATGCGAGTGATGACCCTACTTATCAAGTGATGGCGGTAGAGGTATTTAATCCCGGAAGCAATGGCACGGCAGCTGGCAGAGTTTGGGATGCGACACCGCGATAGTGAAGATTGACACATAAAAAAAGGCGCCAAGAGGTGCCTTTTTTTATGTGTCAATATTAAGCGAGTTAATTATAAGACTATTGTTGGGTGTGGTGAGTCAATGGCTCGCAATACCACGTACGAGGAGGGGAGCGCTGAATGAGTACAGAACGGGGCTGCCTGCTTATACGTGGAGACCTGCAAAAATGGGCCGGCATTTGCCAGCCCATTTGAGTAGAAACCTATTGTGTGATGCTGCCGCCAGAATCCGAATAAATGGCGAACCCGCTAATCGTGGCGTTGTCTAATATGGGACTCAAATTAATTGAAAGTCCTCCGTCATTTACCACGATATCCTCTACCCAATATTCAAAAGCGCCATCGTGACCTACCAATGAGTAAAGGTCTATTTCTGACAGAACAGTCTCTCCCTCAATGGCCAAGTTAAACGAACGCGCCCCGGCGGACTCTTGATACATCTCTACCATATGCAATGCAACCGTATAGCTGCCATTAGTTACTGGAACTTCATAACTGAAGTCACCATAACGTTCTGATTTGTATAGCGTATCGTCAACTGCGCCTGCAATAGGGTCTTGTGTGGCATTTTCTGTGCCTCCCGTGGAAAAGCGATCCGGTTGGTACTCTACACCGTCTAAGGTGGCAGCACTGGTTGATCCTGCATTGACGGCATAAACGAGGGCCAGCACGGGTTCAGGCTCGCCGGAGCTTGAAGAGCTGCTTGAGCTTGAGCTGCTGGAACTACTGGAACTGCTGGAGCTACTTGATGAAGAGGAGCTTCCATTGTCACCGTTGTTGGGGGCACCACCACATGCGCCAAGCGCGATAGTCAGTGCAATGGTTAAACCCACGCGGGCAGAATCGATTGTTACTTTTGTTGTCATAAGGTTCACACATCTTCGCCAATGAATACTGTAATACTGGTGCCAGGAAATCTATCATGATTCCAAATTGCGTTGCGCCCTGTAGTCTACTTGTCAAACCACAGAAACCTATTTACCATCAAAATCATCAACAGCCATTTTTTAATGGGCAAGCCCGTCAAAATTAGCCTTTAATGATGACTATTGGTTCACATCTTCCCACACAAACCATTATTGATAATTTATGCGTCCTGTACACACCGAACTAAAAAAGCAAAAAGCTTCCAATCGGGCTTCTCTCAGCCATTTTGCTGATTTTGAATCGCATCGAAATCAGCAAACTGATCTTATTCTCACCACGGCACCGGCACAATCTGGCAGGCTTTGTGTGCTCGGGGCTGGCAATTGCTTTGACCTGAATCTGAATCAAATTGCCAGCAAGTTTCAAGAAGTCCATTTGGTCGACATTGATCGCGCGGCACTTGTTGGTGCTCGTTCTCGACTCCCTAAAAATCTGGCCAAGAAAATTCACATACACTCGCCTGTAGATATCTCTTGTGCCAACAACAAACTCGAAGCTTGGCGTGATATGAGAGTAACGCCAGAAGCTTTGATAGACTTTCCTTCTGAGGCAACGAAGGTCCTAATGGAAAAATTACCCGGGCCCTTTGATTGTGTTGTTTCAACGTGCCTTCTAAGTCAATTGCTGCTGACTTACCGAAAAATCTTGGGCGAGAATCACGTCTTGTTTAACGCGGGTTTAATGACGTTAATCATTGCCCATTTTCGAAGCCTTGTAAGTCTAACGGCTGCTTCTGGAAACTGTATTTTTGTCACTGACATCAGTAAAAATACCATTGCACCTCTGTCAGATTTCTCGCCTGATCAAAACGGCATTCCATTTCTATTGGCACGTAGCGCGGCCAACCAAATATTCAACTATCTTGAGCCTGGTTTTCTTAAGGGCTTGATTCAGCAAGACCCTTTTATTGCATCCAATGCAGTACTCAGTGAACCGTTAAAATCATGGCTTTGGCAAAATGGTCCACGGGATACCTTTCTGGTTTATGCTTGCCATTTATTGATGTCTAAGCCTGCACTCAGCGAGCCTGCCTAAGTTTTGGTGTTATCCGTGTAGAGCCTTAACTAAAGTAGACGGCTTATCGGATAACACCCAACACAACGAGCATTAATGGTCGTTGCCGGTCGACTATCAGAGCATTTGAAGCCATCAACAAACGCTCACCAAAAATTTAGTCAAATATGCCACTGATGGCACCGGAATACATGCTTTGATCATCACCTAGTGTGAAGTTCTCAAAGCCAAATGGGCGACCCAGTGACATCCAAAAGTCGTTGGTAGAGCGCTGGTTGGGTGAGGTTGCTGATGAGGGCGTGCCGCCACCATGCGTCCACATCTGACCACCTCGAAGCTTTGTATCGGCGCCACCAAAAAGTACCCAAGGCATATTGTCCCAATTGTGATTCGCCTGGCTAACTTCAGTCATATAAGCCAACACCGTGGTATCAAAAATAGGCTTTCCTGTGATATCTGTGGTGTCTTTTAGGGATTGAATAAATTCGGCTAAACGCTCTGAATACCACACTTCCACTCGTGTTAAAAATTCCACAACATCAGGCGTCGAGGGCTTGTGGCTGGTTGTGTGGTGCACTTTGAACGTGGAGGGACTGGGTGGCCACATACCACCAAAACTGACGTGGTTTGTGCCGGGTGACCACTGGAAGGTGACTGTTCGAGTGAGATCACATTTAAACGCTGCACGAATGGTTGCCAAATGCAGCTCGCCAATACGGCGATGCTTTTCATCGTCACGTTCTGCTGCAACATTATCCGAATTGTAATCATTGGTCCTAGTGCTGACGTTAATGACTTCTGGCTGTTCAGGCATGCCGCAAAAACTAGGGTCCGTAGGGTCATTCGCCAGTTCGTCTTCCAGTTCGCGTACGGCATTCTCGTATGCATCCAATTTATCCCACTGAGACGACGGTGCTAATCCTCGCATGCGAGTTAAATCTTTCATTGCAAAGTCTAAGACGCTTTTTTTCTCAGCTCTTGTACGTGAAAGCCCAGAACTATCCATGCCGCCAGGTACCAATGTGCCAAAAATGCGTTGGAACGTATCCAGGGGCTGATAGTAAGGCTTCATGGGTGCCTTGGGGCCTGAATAGGATAGATGCCTGGGGGAAACCTCTCCAGGGGTGTCGGCTCGCTGGTCGCAAGAAGTTTGAACAGATTGGACCGGTGCTTCTTGAAGGATGCTTGACCCGCGTAACAGTAATTGGTCAACGCTAGGCCCTTCCGATTGTGGGTCATCAAACCCATTACCGGGGTAAAGGGTTGGGCATTTTCTGCCGGTGACACTTAGCAATGTGCCGCGTTCGTGACCGCCACCGTTGGACCCGGCGTGTGGTAAACCAAGGCCACGAAACACCACCATATCGTTTCGGTAGGCACTTAAGGGGCTGAGAATTCGGGGCAACATATAGTTATTTAAATCGCTGCCATTGCCCTGAGGCCACCAATGTTGGTGAATGGTGCCCACTGGTCTTTGAAAGACCACTAGGCGTCTGGGGTCAACAAGTCCTTGCTCCTGGGCAACAGCTCTATCGAGCCATGTGGATAAGCCAGCAGCACCACCAAGGCCCCAAAGAAAGTTGCGTCGACTCAAGTTGTACGATTTCATTAGTTAGGCTCCGCGATGCGCGTGGATAAAGCAGGCGATTGGACGACGGCATTGATTATGTCGCCCAACGTACTCTGATTGTTTAGTTTGTCGGTAATGTTGGTCACTTCACACTGATTCTTTTTAATGCCGTCGTTACCTGTGGCATAGGAAAAGATATGCCGGGTAACACATTGAACAAAGTCGGGGCGCTCGGTCAGTAGGTCAGCGAAATCCACGGCGCCGTTCACATAACCGTCGAACGAAGCCATTTTGCTGAGATCGACTCCTGCGTGAATGGCGGCACCTGCTTCGTCGAATTCTCGATACCGGCCAATAGCATCATAGGATTCAAACAACAATCCATAGGCGTCAAACTGATTGTGACAATTTTTACAGGGCTCTGTTTTGGCTCGAAACTCAGCCAACTCCACTTCAGAGGCGCCAGAGTCTAATTGCTCTTCAACGAGCGCAAGCACATTTTTAGGTGGCGTCGCAATTTTGGGTAAACACAACAGTGGACCATTGACGAATAAACCACGCGCTACAACAGAGGTCTGATCGGTTCGTGAAAAGGCGGTTAAGAAACTGGCTTGTGTCAATAACCCTGCACGCTTACCGTCATCAATGGTGACTTCAACAAATTCGTCACGATCGTTTCCTGGGAAGGGAATTCCATAGAGGTCTGCTAACGGACCATTGACAAATGTCGTTCGGCTAGACAAAACGTTGGATACTCCCCCTTGCCACAAGTTTTTTCGCAAAAACAACAGTGTTTCTTCGTACATCTGCGATGCGAGGCCAGGGTTAAAATCAGGGTAAGTCCCTTCATCTTTGACTTTTCCAAATAAATTACCAAAGTTCCAAGCAGACAGAAGCGTGGATTCGATACTGGCCTTGGTTGAGTTCATTGTCAGTAGGCGCGCCGCTTGACGGACGCGCTCTGCGGGGTCGCTCAATGCGCCAGAGTCTGCCGACTGTAGCAATTCTTCATCGGGTAACGCATCTGTCAGCAAAAACGAAAGGGTGCTCGCAAACTCATGATTGGTGAGTTCAAATTCTCCCTCTGAGTTCTCGACGCCGTATTCACTGCGGTGGTTAAACGATGGTGAAACCAAAATAGCTTGGGCAGTCAATTTTATGCCGTTGCTGAAGTTGGTTTGTGCTCCCAAATCATATACCGTCATTAAATCGTCGATTTCAGTTTCAGAGACGGGTCTCCGGAAGGCACGATGGGCCAGTGTCTCGATATACGAGCGTGCACAGTTACGATCAGCTGTTAGGCAGCCAGAAAGCTGTGAAGCACGGCGTTGTACTTTTGTGGTGACATGTGCCGCCCAATCCAGACGGGTGTTAATTAAGGAGGTATTGGCGACTGTCCCTTTTTGAGAAAAGAGTTTAGTCGCAGGGTCGGGCGCGAGTTTGCCGTATACCACATCCTCCCCAAACAGGGTTTGCATGGATTTTACAAATGGCAACTCGCCCAGCAGGATTAGGTCTTGTGGAAACTTAGCATCACAATTTGCTTCAGTTATGGGGCCACCGTTTACCATTGCCTGCCAATTTTCAATGGCTTTTTGAACTTCTGCCGCCGCAGTATCACAATTCTCCCAGCAATTGTGTTCATCATCAAGCAACCGGCTAACAAAGCGTGAATTTGCCGGAGTGTTCAAGTCGGCCATGGTGAGTGCAGCGGCATGGGCTGTGGCTAAGTCAGCATCTGAATGCAACGGCTCTTGTCCAGCGCCCTGGCTGTTATGACAAATAGAGCAATTCTCTTGCAATATTGGGTAGAGTGTTAGTTCAAATGCCTGTTCTGATGGCGTAATTTGTGTGGTATTGCCGCTAGAGCTGGAGGATGAGGAAGAGCTAGATGAAGACGTACCGCCGCCCGGTATTTCCTCGCCACCGCAAGCCGTCAGCATGATTAGAACCGCCGTTAAGACTGGTATTTTGTATCTCATAAGGTAGATCTCGTCTGACCAGATTGGTTTTTTGCCATGATGTATTTGATATCTCTTAAATGTGTTGTCAAGTAAGTCGGCTTCGTCGATCACAGGGCTTAGCAAATCGGTAAACGCTGTATTCGCTAGACTGTCATCATCTTACTCTTCCTATCCATTATTATCGTTGTGTTCATCTGCCTAAATGATTCGAGCGTATCAAGGAGTCGCTCAATAATCATTTGAATCACTTGATCTAACGCTGTAGATAATATCCTTCGGACTGGCGCGAAAAAATCGGGAAACGCCGCAATTATGAACGGTGTCATGTTTCCATTAGCATTTTTTTACAACAAATCGAATTCTTAAAAAAAAATGTCAGATTGTTAAAGTAATTTGACCTAGGTGTTTCAAAAATACAAGGCACGATTTTGCTTTTGCTGTTGGTGGTAGCGCAATCACAGGGGGTGTCGATGATTGCCTCAAGGGGTGTTGGTGAGGGCGGGTGGGTTACATGCTTTGAGTAGACCTTAACGATAAATCGTTTTTTAGGTCTTAAAACGCATCGCGCATTGTTAATTGCAGTGATGAGAGAGGTTAATGTGCGCTCGTGGTCGGTGTCGTGAAAAACGCGTAGCTTAAAAACACGGGGGTTGCATTTGTAAAGACTTTTGACGGTCAATATCTTCAATGTGTGCAGATCCGCATGGTGTTTAATACGACGCGCTTATGGCATTTTGGGGTCAAGTCTCTGTTGAGTCAGCACTTTCTGATAAGGGCGCTGGTAGCGATAACCGGATTTCATCACGCTTCTAACTGGAGAGCGAGCACTTGGTGTTGAAAGCATAATTAGGAGAGGTAGATGCTTTTAATGTAGAGCCAGTTTTTGAATCAAGCTTAAAAAACCAAAACTAGGCTTAATGAAATCGATATCGCTTTGCGACGCCCCCAATTCAATTAGCGTGCGCTCCCAGGTTGCTAGGGCGTCGCTCACGCGTTCGGCGCACTGGCTTTGTTCAGCCCTGGAAAGCCCCATGAGTTTTCCACCGCTCATCAAGTTGTCGAGCGTGGGGTTTGTGCCAAAGGGGCCTAGATTAATGGCGTGGGCACCTAGGCGTTGTGGTAGGGGGACGATATCATAGGCGGGGCTCAACTCGTAGTGGCCACTGGTGGTTTGCTTTAAAAAGGCATGGTTGCGTGTGTGATCATCCGTGTTGCCGATGGCCACGTTAAACAACATTCGTGTAAACAACTCTTGCGCCAAAGTGGTGGAGCGGCCTATTTGCTTGCCTATGGCGGCAATGCGGTCGTAGCTCACGTCATTCAAATACTGAAGGTCACTCACATTCAGTAGCGCGTTGGCCGAAACCATATGGCGACGTTGTTGGTTGGGCATTACGTCAAAGCGTTCCACGAGTAACGCGTGGCCCAGCGCTGTTTTGATGAGTTCAACCTTGGCGGTGTGAATACCGGCATTTTGTGCCAGCTGCATCATGCCATACTCGGTCAAAGCGTTGTCAAATCCATCGTCCTTGCGGTTAAATTTGGCAATATGGGGTTTTTGGTTAAATAGGGTGTGGGCTTTGGGCCGTGCGCCACCAATCCCGCTGGACGGCATCAATAAGGATTGTAAATCTTCGCAGGTGGTATTGCTGTCAAAATCCAGTGCGCCCTCGTATAGCGCGTCAATAGAGTTGCTGTTGATGAGGCGTTTGAGCGCTACCGGTTCTGGTGAGTCTGAAAACAAGAGAGCGCCCACGCCATAGCCGCTGCCTTGTACCAGATAATCCGCCTGGGTCACGGGTTTGGGGGCACCAAACCGGTTTAGCAATCGTTTACCCCATTCATCGGGTCCGCAATCCAGTAAGGCGCCAGGAATACCCGTGGAGTTAAAGCGTGTGATCGGAAAATGAAACGGCCGGTCGTAAATCAGCGGCAAGTTAATGGGGTCGAGAGGAAAGGCATTGGCGTTATTGCAGTAACTGCGGCCATAGACAAAGGTGCCTTGATTCGCGGAGGGGTTAACTTCATGGTAGCCTGCCACTACCGCCTCGCCATCACCCAGTATCACGTGTACAAAAAACGCTTGTCGGTTTGTCATTAGAAGTCTGCCGGTGAGACTCGGTTGTGTGGAGTACTTCTCCCACTTAGAGACTGGCCAATACAGTCTTCGCTCGGGTGGGTGAGGGCAGCCAAATCCAGTTTAAAGCCGTATAGATCTATCAAAAGAAGATAGACGCCTATGTTGACCGTGGGTTTGCCTTTCTCGGCGTCTTCGAGTGTGCCCTTGGCACATTTAATATCGGCGCGGACCTTTTCCACCGACCATTTGCGTTTTTTGCGGGCCAATTTAAGGTTGTGACCTAGGGATGTCAGTTGGTGCTGAAGTACCGGTGTGATCAAATCTTTGGTTTTTATGCTCATTTAAATGGTCTATAAATGGGTATATGACTGTTGCAGTAGCCATTTTAGTGTTTTTTGCGTGAAAGTCCAGGATCAGACTCAAATTAAGACTAATAAAATAGTCAATTAAAGTAACTGTCGCCATTATAGTGGTCATTTTGTGCTTAACGGAAGCCGTTCAGCTAGTACTTTGCCGAATTGACATTTGATCAACCATTTGGAAGGATGCGCGCGCACGAATGTTCAGGAGCGGGTTATTGCCATTGTTATCAAAACTATCATTTGGGGGAAACATGATTAAGCGTTGGTTTGTTCTAGGGAGTTTAATAGGGGCGAGTTTGTTTACAGGGTGTGGAGGTAAAACTGCGACACTGCCAGAGCCTGATAGCCCACCGATGGAAACCCCCAAGGCAGCCAAGGCTACGGCGGTATACGCTCAACTTCAATATGCCGGCAAAACGCTTGAAACTGTTCATGTGGGTGCCGGTGAATATCAAAACCCCATATTGGCCGGCTACTACCCGGACCCTTCTGTTTTACGCGTGGCAGACGACTTTTACCTGGTCAACTCTTCGTTCACCCATTTCCCTGGGTTGCCAATTTTCCACTCTACTGATTTGGTAAACTGGGTACAGATTGGCAACGCGATCAATAAACCCGGGCCGTTTGATTTTGATGGGTTGTCCGTTTCCCGTGGAATTTTTGCGCCCGATATTTCTTTCCACAACGGTTCGTTTTATTTGATGAGCACCTGTGTAGATTGTGGCGGCAATTTTGTCATGACGGCTTCGCATCCGAGTGGCCCATGGTCAGAGCCCACATGGTTCGACTTTGAGGGGATTGACCCCTCTATTTATTGGGAAGGTGATAAAGCTTATGTCGTTAACAATGGTGCGCCTAATGAACCAGCGCGCTACGAAGGGCATCGTGCCATTTGGATTCAAGAGCTAGATTGGCGTGCTTTGGAGATGGTGGGGCCGCGTAAAGTTTTGGTGAATGGTGGGTTAGACATCGCCCAAAAACCCATTTGGATTGAAGGGCCACACATCTTTAAAAAAGACGGATTTTATTATTTGACGGCCGCAGAAGGTGGGACACGTGACCAACATTCGCAAACGATTTTTCGCTCCAAAAATTTATGGGGGCCTTTTGCACCGGGCCAGAAAAACCCTATCTTAACTCAGCGTGACTTGAATCCGACCCGCCCCAATCCTGTGACCTCAGCCGGCCACGCAAAATTTGTGCAGTTGCCCAACGGCGATTGGTGGGGTACTTTTTTGGCGACGCGCCCTTATGGACCAGATGAATACAATATTGGACGTGAAACTTTTTTGTTGCCCATCAATTGGAAAAACGGCTGGCCAACCTTTTTACAACCTGGTGCGCCGATCCCCTACGTGCAGCAAAAGCCTAAGCTAACTGTAGGCCAAAAGCCCCAGGTGCCTACCACTGGGAATTTTGACTATCTGGAAACGTTTAATCAGCCTTTGGGACCGCAGTGGGTGGGTATACGAATTCCGACTGATCCTTTTTACAACATTGAAGGTGGGCAGCTGACTTTGTCTTGCCAAAACGGTCTTGGACAATTGGACCAGAACCCTGCTTTTATTGCTCGACGCTTACAACATCACGTGGCAGCCATCAGTACCGATATGGATTTTATGCCCACAGCTGATGGTGACCGTGCTGGGTTGGCGGCTGTACAAAACGATCGTTCTTGGACGTTTATTGGCGTCGAGCAAGATAAAGGCGCAAGTTACTTGGTGGTCACTGTTCGAGACAACAGTGATGTGGACTTAGTGTTAGCCAAGGCACCCATTAGAAGTACTCAAGGCCTTAAGTTGACCCTGCGCTTTAATGGTGCCGAAATGGCATATGAGGTTGAGCAAAATGGTAAGGTGAAGCTGAAACTAGAAGGTCAAAACGCTCGTATACTCAGTACCAAGAAGGCTGGGGGTTTTGTGGGCACAATCGTTGGGCCTTATTGCGAAAGCCGAGGGTTGGCTCTTCCAGAAAATCTTAATTGATGCCAAAAAAGTAGGAATAAGATCTGAAGCTTGATTTACACAGAGGAGCTCTCGCAGCAAAGCCAGGGCTTCATTGAAACATAGAAAAGCGCTACGAATATTATCTGGGATCAAAAACCGTTTTTCTTATTAACCGGGCAATTTTTTATGTTGGGTTAACGCGGTGCAAGGACGTGCCAGCATTGGTCGGAATGGCCAATGCCGGGTTAATAGTTCCAGATGATAAAAATCAGCGCAGTATGTCGTCTCGGTTATACATATAGACTGCAGTCCCCAGTAGTCCCGCCGCCAAAAGTAAACTACTTATGGCGCTAGGAATACACTTAGACAGTGGGTAGCTCACATCCAGCATCAGTTGATCGGCCAATAAATATTGCGCCAGCATCGGTATCCATTCGGTGGCATTGTCTAGGCGCATGTCCATAAATTGCACCACAAAGAATGGCGCCATCAACACCATCATCGCCAAACCCATTTGAGTCTGCGCTTCTTTCATGCTTTTGGAGAAGGTGGCAAAGGCCATTAAAAAGCTTGCGAGCAGTATGGTTAGGGGGAATGCCATGAGGACAAGTTTAAGGTAGGTGCTCAACTCAGGAATGTCGCCTTGACCGAAAAAACGCTCAGGCAGGAAGCTCGCCCAAATTCCGGAGCTGATGATGGGCAGTAAATAAGATAGGGTGCAGAAGGCCAGTACGGCTAAGTATTTCCCTATGGCAACTTGAAGACGTGAAAGGGGTAAGCTTAATAATGGCTCCATCGAGCGGCGTTCACGCTCGCCAGCATTAATGTCTGCGGCTAAATAGAAGCCGCCCATAGTGCTGGAAAACACCACCAGAAACATAATGATATTGGCAAGCAATGAAGATCCAAAAGTATCGTCGGATACATCATTTTCAATAATGTCCAAAGGTTGCAATAGGCGTCTGTCAAAACCTCGAATGAGTAATCGATCGGCCGCCATTTGCTGGCTATATAGGTCCAGTTCGCCACGCACTTGCCAAAATAAATTTTGTGACTCTTGGTCTTCTTTTTGATAGTGAATGGTAATGCGAGCGGGGCTGCCTTCAAGGAGTTTATCGCCAAAAGAGTTAGAAATTTCTATCACTAATGGCAGTTCACCTTCGAGGATGCGCTGCTCAATATTACCCGTGGCAGGTTTGGCATCTAAATTTCGGCTTCGCAAAAATTCAATAAGATTGGGTGCGAAGTCTGCTCCTTTGATGTACACATCGCGCGCGGTGTTGTAATCGTGAGTGTTTTTTTCAATGTTCCAAATCATCGGTCCCAGCATCATCGCCGGCATTAACAGGGGGCCATATACAAAAGCAAAAAATAACGCGCGTTTGTCCCTCAAGTTATCGCGTATCTCTTTCCACATCACTATCCAGAAGCGGTTCATGAAGCATCCTCCAGTGTTTCACCAATGGCGATGACAAAAGCGTCCTCGAAGTGGGTTTGCGCTGTTTGTGTCAGTAGCCCCTGGATAGAGTTTTGCGCCACGATCTTGCCTTCGTTAATGATGGCGACTTGGTCGCAAAGTAAGGCCATCTCTTGCATAATATGGCTGGAGATTAGGATGCAGTGGCCTTGGTCACGTAGTTGTTGCAATATTTTGCGAAGTTTGCGTGTGGCCATCACATCTAAGCCATTGGTCGGTTCGTCCAGAATCAAATTTTTAGGTTTGTGAACCAGCGCGCGGGCAAGCGCAACTTTGGTGCGCTGGCCTTGAGAAAACCCTTCTGCACGCCGACTGGCAAAGCTCTCCATGGCCAGCAGGGAGATGAGTTCATCTACACGGTGGTTCAATTCGAGTTTGCGTAACCCCGTTAATGCCGCGTAATACTCGATATTTTCACGTGCAGTTAGCCTCGGGTAAATACCTGGATCGTGAGGGAGGTAGCCAATTTGATTGCGCACCTGACGTTTATCTCGGGTTACATCGAAGTGATCAATTTCGGCTGAACCTCCATCGGGTGTCAACAATCCCACCAGCATGCGTAACGTGGTGGATTTTCCGGCACCGTTTGCGCCCAGCAATCCGGTAATTTGACCGTCGTTAGCGGTCATAGTGACATCGGTAACTGCCACAATGCGTTCTTTTCGACGCCCTTTTTTAAGAAACGATTTTTGTAATTGTTTGGCAATGATCATTGGCGTCTGGCCTACGGGGCGGAGGCATTAAAATTGATGAAAAGCGGTGGTGTGGCAATGCGATCGGTACAGCGAGTGTCAATATCATTCGGTGATGCTGTCCTCACAAAACGGGCCACAAGATTCGGTAGGCATCCTGTGCCACTCACAAAATGGCCTTGACCTTTTACCACAACATGGCGCGCGTTTGCGAGGCCCATGCGTGCAAGTTCGCCATACTCGGGAGGTGTAATTGGATCAAATTCACCAGAGACGATTAACGTTGGAATGGAACTGGTTAAAGGCGTTAACCCATCTGTGGGTGGCTCACCTCTGGGCCAAACGCTGCATATAGCCTCGAAGACATCAAGGATAGAAGTCCCCATATAAGTTTCAGCGTTGGCGGAATACATGGCCTTGATGCTCGGGAACTCAGGTGTTTGCTTAAAATAAGGGTAGTCTTCGGTGCAGATCACCGAGTTGTGCAAGCCCATGGCAATCGCACCGCTTAGGTTTGCTTGTATATCACCGGCAGCGCGCACTAAAGGCGAGTAGTTTTCGTCGGTTGCCGCACCGTAGAGCATGGCAGGTAGTAAGGAGGAAAGTCGTGATTGATATAAATACATGCGAATCAATGTGGCCAAATGCGCATAAGAAAACGTTTGAGTTTCGATCTTTCCTGTGGACAAGTTTTCAACTTGTGTGGTGATGGGGGATTGTTCTAAACGCTGCAGCAGTGCCGTGACGTTTTCCGTTAAGTTGGGTAGATGATTGTTGCAGGTTGCGTCGGACTCACAACGCTTGAGCAATGTATTTAAACTTTTTTGACTGCGAATGGCGATTTCTGGCCCGAGAGCCCTTTGGGGGGGGACAACTGAATCTAACACCACTGTGCGAAGACTATTGGGGTAAGCAGCCATATAGCGGGTCGCTACGCGGGTGCCGTAAGACACTCCCAATAGATTCCACTTAGGGACCTGGAGTGCCTCGCGCACCGCTTCAAAATCTCGAAGCGTATGGGCCGTGGTGTAGAGCGTTGGGTCGCCGTCGAAAGCCTCTAGGCAGTCTTGGCTTAACTGTTGTATTTGCGCTGTATCAATGGTCTTTCCGGTTTGGGCGGATGTTTTTTTCAGTTGCGGGCAGTCAAACTTTTGCGAAAAGCCCGTGCCACGTTGGTCAATCAAATACATGTCGCGGTCTACGGCAAGGTCACGCCAAATTTGGTCGGCAAATAAAAAAGCAGTGCTTGCGCCCTGGCCGGGCCCCCCAGCAATAAATAACATGGGATCGGCCAAAGCTTTGTGTTCTTTACGTGCAGGTAAACGCACCACAAACAAGTCTAGGGTTTTGTCTGTGGCTTGCTTGGGGGCTTCTGGCACCGTTACCCAGCCACACTCAACCTTTCTTTCTTTTTTGTCTGCATTCAAGGTGCATTCATGAAACGCTATTGCACCTATTTGGCTAAGTACCGTTTGAGTGTCTTCCGGGGGGGGCGCCTGCGCAGGTGAGACGGTGGACCAACAACCCATCGCACTCAATAGGCTGGCTCGCCAAAGGCGTTTAGCATGGTGAATTGCACGGTAAATAAAGGAGCTGATCACGTTTAGATGTGGAACACTCGCGGACATATCCTTTCCTTTAAGACAGCTGCAACCAGCGAGAGCTTAGCGCACCGTCAAGGTGATTGCCAATGGCCGGGGTTTTTAACACCTGTGCGCAATGCGCTGTAATTGCTCGAGAGCGTGTATACACTGGTTCAAATAGCCACTGCCAAAGAGGTTGAGGTGATTTAATAAGTGGTACAGGTTATAGAGTACTGCGCGGTTGAAAAATTCGGGATCTAACGGCCAAGACTCGGTATACCCTTCATAAAAAGCTTCGGAAAAACCGCCAAACAGTTGCGTCAGTGCGAGATCCACCTCGCGGTCACCATAGTAAACGGCAGGGTCAAAAATGGCAGGCTCGCCGCCCATCGTAACGCCGGCATTGCCCGACCACAAATCTCCGTGCACCAAACTTGCTGGGGGTTGATGCGCTTTTAGCAGCTTAAGGCTTATGGCCTCCAGTGGCAGTATCCAATCCCTGAGTACAGGATAGTTGCGCAGGGCCCATGTCATTTGTGGCAGTAATCGCTTTTGCCACCAAAACTCAGACCAAGAGGGCCGCCATTCGTTGTATTGAGGTGAAGCTCCAATAAAATTATTTGTATAAAAGCCATAGTTCTTGGCGCAGTGGTGGCGGTGTAATCTGGCTAAGCCTTCCCCAAGTGCGGCCCCGTGCGTGCCAGGTTGGAGATCTAAGTGGCTCATTAACAGGTAGGCCGTACCTTGCCATTGCCCTTGGCAGTAGGGTGTGGGTGACAAAAGTGTGGGCTGTGCGCCGAGTGCCGCTAAGCCTGTCGCTTCAGCTTGATACATGGTTAGCGCCGAAGCCTGGGTGTGGGTTTTGGCGAAGACAGTGGTAAGGTTCAGGCGAATGCGATAACACGTGTTAATATCGCCACCCAAGACAGGTTCAACTTCCAGTACTTCGCAGCCAGAGCCGACATGGGGTTCTAGGGCCTCTAATAGGTGGTTTAAAAAGGCAGGGGTCATTAGCGATATGCTGGGTCTAGAGCCTGCCAATATTATTACCGAAGTAGAGGGCAGAGTGAACTGGATTGGTCGAATTATAGGTGTTTTTTTAGGCTGGAAGGTCGGTGGTGCTTTAGGTGCGGTGGTGGGCTATTTTGCTGGGCATTTGTTTGACAAGGCGCGTGTGCAATTTAAGCAAGATTACAGCGGCGCGGGGCGCGCACAGGTGGAGCGTGCATTGTTTGCCAGTATTTTCCCAATGCTCGGGCACTTGGCCAAAGCCGATGGCCGTGTGTCGGAAGCGGAAATCCAGGCCACCGAGCAGATGATGGCGCAACTTCGGTTAAGCCCCGAGATGCGCCAAGAGGCGATACAGCTTTTTAAAGCGGGCACATCGCCCGATTTTAATCTTGAAACCACACTTGCAGAATTTTTGGCCGTCTGTGGACGATACGCGGATATTAAGCAGCTCACACTGGTCTACCTGATAACCTTGGCTATGGCCGATGGAACCTTACACGACGCAGAGCGTCAGTGTTTGCGAGAGGTGGCCGAGCGACTTGGCTACTCCGCAGCGGTGTTTGAGCAGCTGTTGCGTATGGTGTCGGCCCAAAGCCATTTTTATCAACAAGGAGGCCACGCTTATCAATCGGCGAATAGTGCAGATGAGCTGCGCTTGGCCTATGAGGCCTTGGGGGTAGAAAGCCGTGTGGGTGACACGGAGCTCAAGCGTGCGTATCGCAAACTGATGAGCCAATACCATCCCGATAAACTGATGGGGCAGGGTGTGCCTGAAGATATGGTCAAGGTGGCCACCGAGCGTGCTCAAGAAATTCAAACGGCTTACGACTTGATAAAACGTCACCGTCAAAAGTCATAAAACTAATAACCCGGCAATCTAATATGTCGGGTTAATGCGGCACAAGGATGTGCCGCCATTGGCCAGAACGGCCAATGCAAGCCCTTAAAATGCAAGGAAATTCACACATTTACGCCAGTATTTTAAGGGCTCTCAATCCAATAGATAGGAGATCTATTGGATTTCTGAGTTAATAACAGAGGAAAAATAATGCATATTGAAACGGTTAACCACTGGGTTGCAAAGGCCTTTCGTTATGGTGGCCTCATGGGTGTTTTGATCGTTGCTGCCTACGTCAGCCCCACGTGGAGTTGGAGTCAAAAAGGCCACGCGTGGATTGCTCAAAGTGCCACACAGGAATTGCCCGACAATGTTTTGGCCTATTATGAAAACTTGCTAAAAGCCGGCATTGTTGTGCCGCCTAAGTTTTATCATGCTTCCTTGGCTGAGCGCATGGGCGCCCTGGCGGTTTGGCCGGATACGGTACGAGATGTGCCGTTAAAAAAACTGTTTAAACAATATGGTGGCGAAGCGGTGCCGCCGGCGTTACAACCCTGGGCGGAAGCTACCACTGCAGATTGGCATTACAGCAACGCGCAATATGTGAATGAAAAAGGTGGTGGATTAAAACCAGGCCAATGCGTGCCCGCAGCCACAGGTGAGTTGGTGACGGTTTGGCCAGAGTTGGTCAAAGCTTTTGGCGAGGCCAAATCCGCCAAGGCCAAAAACGTGGTATTGGCCTTGGCACTGCATATGGCGGCAGATGCTTATCAACCCTTGCATTTATTGTCTGCGGTGGACAAAAACTGTAAGAGCGACCGAGGCGGAAATGGCACCTGTGTGACCCAAAAAATTGGGTCGAAAAAATGCGAGGTGAATTTACATCAATTGTGGGATCAAGGGTTTGACGTGTTCAGTCAGCCACTGGCCTGGCCTACTCAAAAACACCCTACCAATTTTTTAAGTATGAAGGACGCGTTAAAACTTGCTCAAACAGCTGCATTGGACGTTTATACTCAAGATGGTCAGTATAAGACCGCAGAGTATTTCAATCGCGGGCAGGAAATCAGTCAGTTAGGGGTGGACTACGCGGTGGGTCATTGTGTGTTTCTGCTAAAGTATTTTATGGCCTATTCGTGAGACGAACGGTACTGATTACAGGCTGCTCTAGTGGTATCGGGCTCGCGGCCGCCAAAACATTGCAGGCACAGGGCTTTGATGTTGTGGCCAGTGCACGCAAGGTGGTGGATGTGGCGCACCTCAAAACGCTTGGGCTCGGGTTTGTGGTGCAGTTGGATTTGGCGAGCTCAGACAGTATTGGCCAAGCCGTAGACAAAGTATTAACCTACAGCGAGGGCCGACTGTTTGGCCTTTTCAACAACGGCGCATATGGTCTTCCTGGTGCGGTGGAAGATTTAAGTCGGGCCGCCTTGCGGCGCCAGTTTGAAACCAATGTTTTTGGTACCCATGAACTCACCCGTGCGTTGATCCCCACGATGCTGACCATGGCCGATGCGCGCATTGTGCAGAATAGTTCCGTTTTGGGGTTGGTCCCTATGCCCGCCAGAGGGGCCTATATTGCCAGTAAATTCGCCCTGGAGGGGCTCACCCAAACCCTACGTTTAGAGTTGGCCGATACGCCGATAAAGGTCAGTATTATTCAGCCAGGGCCCATTACGAGTCGTTTTAGGCAAAATGCTCTGGCCGCGCTCGAGGCGGATGTGGACATCGCCAATAGTCGGCACAGCAGACTTTATCAAAAGTCGCTGGCGCGGTTGAACAGTGAAGGCCCGGCGATGCCATTTACCTTGACGCCCGATGCCGTGGTTAAAAAATTGTTGCATGCGCTTGAATCTTCCAACCCTCATCCCTGCTACGGGGTGACGGTTCAAACCCACCTTATGAGCTTTCTTAAGCGGGTGCTCACCACACGTGCATTGGAGCGCTTTATTCTTAAGTTTGGCAAGCCTTAAGCGGCCGTCCCTACTTGCAGCCCCTGCGTCTATTTAGACGCGCAGCTGTTCTTCTGTGTGTGAACATTTTGACGTCGGTGAACTACACTCAAAAGATAAACTTTGGGATGAACCGATGGCGGCGCAAAAATTACAAGGGTGGATTCGAAAATTAACCAAGCAAAATATGCCTGTGGTGGGGCAGGTGATTGCAGAGTTGAACTCGATTTCCGGCACCGAAGACGCGGATGTCAATCAAATGGCAGAGGTGATTCTGCGGGACCCTAATCTCACCTCTCATGTACTTCGTATTGCCAACAGTGTGCACTACAACTACTCCAGAACACCTGTCAATACGGTGAGCCGTGCGGTGGTGTTAATCGGTTTTAAGGGGATGCGCGCGGTGTGTATTTCACTGTTGCTCATTGATTCTTTGTTGGGGAAAGGGCCTAAAGAGCGGCTTCTGCAAATTATGGCACAAGGAGTTCATGCGGCCACGCAAGCGAAGGAATTAATCAGTCAGTTTGATGAAGAATCTGCAGAAGAGGTATTTATTGCCGCGCTATTGTTTAATTTGGGGGAAATGGCGTTTTTAGCCCACGAAAAAATTACCGATGACAACCGCGATTTGATGCACGAAAACGCCAAAATTCGAAAAGAAGCCATGGAGCGCGTGCTCGGCACATCTTTCAAGTCCATCACGCGTGAGCTTGCCAAACATTGGAAGCTGGGTGACACCTTAGAAAAGGCACTTTATCCGGGAAAAGAGCCGAATCAAAAAGTCCAAGCTGTGATTATTGGAGAGCGAATGAGTCGAGCGGCTTTAAAAGGCTGGGACTCGTCTACGGTTAAAAAGGTAGTAGAAGAGGTGGCACGCTATACTTATTTACCAGTGGAACAATGTTTACAGCAAGCACAAGAGTCTGCTGAAAAGGCTGCCGAAGTGGCGTTGCAATATGGCGCACCCGAAATTTGCCCCTTGATTCCAGGTAAGACCCATGTCTTGGCAGACAATGGTGCTGTTCAGGTGTCGCATAAAGTACTGAAAGGCGATGCCGGCTTACAATTAAATATCCTGCGTGAGTTAACCACGGCAACCGCCGAGCATGCAGATGTGAATACATTGTTCCAAATGGTGATTGAGGGTATGCATCGTGGAATTGGTATTGAACGCGTGGCGATTGCGTTTGTTCAATCTCACCGCTGTAAAGCGAAGTATGTTTTGGGCGAGGAAACCGACACATGGCGTGCGCGTTTTGATTTTGATGTGGGCCCTTATAGCGACAATATTTTTACCTATGCGATTGAGCAGGGCACCTCTGTATGGTTGGACCAATCTTTTATAGAAGAGCACCGTAGCCTATATCCGAGTGAGATCGTTCGGGTTTTGGGTGAGTACCCCTCATTTATTTACGCTTTAAAAATAGGGGACCGAACACCTGCCATTTTTTACGCTGATCGTGCGGACTTTGGTGGTAAGTTTTCGCAAGATCAGTTTGAGGCATTTCGTCATTTTGCCACTCAGGCTCAACTAACGTTGGATATGCTCAGAAAGACCAAGAGTTAGCCTCTGAGTCACACGGAGGTGTGTTATCAATGCGTCACGTTGGTGACGTCTACAAACAAGGTCAAAAAATCCCCTGGTTGAAGGTAGTTTTTGGGGTTCACCTTATTCCAATTCACAATGTCAGCAATGCGGATGTCGAATTTATCGGCAATACGTGCCAACGAGTCGCCCTTGCGTACTTTATAGGCTACTTTGCGCGTGGTGTTGGTGGTGCTGCTTTTACCCTTGCGCCAAACCACCAATTTTTGTCCTGGGCGAATGGGGTCCCGCGGTGCTAGCCCATTCCACTTTGCCAACTGACCAGAAGGGACGCCTAACTTTTTGCCAATCTCCCAAAATGAATCGCCAGCTTTTACCACATACACTTCGCGTTTGCCTTTACCCTTCTGTTGTGTGGCTGCCAAACGTTGAGATGCACTTAAAACATAGTGTTGGGTTTCTTTCGAGGCTCGGGGAACCAAAAGTGTTTTCCCCGCGCGAATGCTGTGCCCCTGTAACTGATTGATGGACTGCAAAAGGTCCACCGTGGTGCTGTAGCGGGTGGCAATGGTGGATAGGGCGTCGCCATTTTTTATGGTGTAGCGTTCCCATGTTACTCGTTGATCGGCGGGCAGCGCTGCCAGTGCTGCCTTAAATGTTGGTGCAGCGTCTATGGGGATGAGTAACTGGTGTGGGCCGTCGGGATCAGTGGCCCAGCGATTAAACCCCGGGTTGTATAAATAAAATTCACGCATGCTGAGCCCGGCCATGGCGGCAGCTTGGGCGAGATCAATTTGTGAGCCAACATCTACGACTTCAAAGGTGGGTTCGTTGGCGATAGGGGCCAGGTCTACATCGTGAACGTGGGGTTCTGCGAAAATACTGCTTAAGGCCAACAGTCGCGGTACATAGGCTTCTGTTTCTTTAGGTAAATCCAGTGACCAGTAATCGGTGGGAAGGCCTTTTTTGCGGTTTTTACGAATGGCGCGAGAGACATTTCCGGCACCGGAGTTGTAAGCCGCAAGCGCTAACAGCCAGTCACCGTCGAATTGCCGATGCAATCGCTCTAGGTAGGTGAGCGCGGCGTTGGTGGAGGCGGTGATGTCGCGCCTGCCGTCATACCACCAATTTTGTTTTAACCCGAGCATTTTCCCGGTGCCGGGAATAATTTGCCACATGCCCGAAGCACGGCCGTGGGAGTAGGCGAAAGGATCGTAGGCACTTTCAACAATTGGGAGTAGTGCAAATTCCAGTGGCATATTGCGGGCTTCAAGCTCTTCCACCGCGTGAAACAAATAGCGTTGGCCGCGAGTTGTCACACGGTCGATGTAACTGGGATGGCGAATGTACCAGTTGAGCTCTACTTGTATGCGTTTATTGATGTCTCTATTTAAAACAAAGCCTTCACGCACTCGGTCCCATAAGTCTAAAGTGATGGGATACTCAAAATTGAAGTCTTCTGCCGAGGTTAGCTGACAACCCTCGCCCTGGTCGTATGGAAAATCTGTGATGATGTTTTTGACGGGGGTATCGGCTTTTGAAAACTGTATCGGAAATACGCTTTCCCTCGCAGTGGTTGTGCAAGCGGAAAACAACAGAATAAGTGCTAAGGCAGTAACGGCTCTAAACATTTTTATACTTATCGTAGACCCTACAGTGACCGGAAACATCCGGATACCCAGAAGGCAAAGGCTTCTGAACTTAGAAGCCGAAGTGTAACCTAAACGACCTGTAGGCCCAAAAGTAGCATGTATCAAAATTGATCTTTCCACCGGCGTAAATGCTTGAAAACGTCTTTCTCAGTTTGGCATAGGCAGCCCATCTGCGCCTCCACCCGCCGCTTAACGGTCGCGATATGGGGACGTAGGAACGGGTTGATTTTGCGTTGAACTGCGAGCGAGGTTGGTAATGTGGGCAGCCGCTTTTGACGTTGGGCTTCGCTTTGCGCTACCGCGATGGCCAATGCGGGGTTGTCGGGTTCCACTGCTTGAGCGAATTTGAGGTTCGCTAGCGTGTATTCATGGGTGGCAAATATCAGCGTAGAGTCCGGTAGCGCGTTAATGACTTGGATAGCTTGGTAGAGCTGCTCAATACTCCCGTCAAACAATCGCCCGCAGCCGGCATTAAACAGTGTGTCGCCTGAAAACAACCATTGTCGCTCGGGTAGGTAATAACCTAAATGCTCCGTGGTATGGCCCGCAAGACCCAGGACCTGTGTCTGTGTTGGCGCGAGTGGCAAATTGTCACCGGGTTGTACGGGGTGTGTGACCGTGTTGGGGTATAACAACTGCGGGCCAAAAACTGGCATGGCGTAGCTTTGTGTTAAGGCCTCAATACCTGTGATATGGTCCCAATGGCGATGTGTCACCCATATGGACTTTGGGGTCAACCCTCTTTCACTTAAGACGTTGGCCACTGGCTGGGCATCACCGGGGTCTATTATCCAGCAGGCTTGATTTTGGAGGACAACCCAGACGTAATTGTCGTCGTATATGGGAATAGCAAAAACTTGTATCATGAACTTGTGGGTGCCTATTGTTTAAGCAATAATGAGGAAGTCCATTTGGTGATGTAGCCATTTTAACAAATTGAGGTGACTCATGGCTTTGTTAAACAAGGGCGCAAACTTTTTGCGTCAACGGCGACATATTCCTCGTCTGGCAACTTCCATTCACAGCGTTCAGCGTTGGTTTGAGTCGCCCCTCGGTCAGCGAATGTTGGAAGAGCAGCAAAAAATGCTGGATCAGGCTCTAAGCTGCTTATTTGGTTACCACCTATTGCAGCTGAGTGTCCATCAAAATCAAGCGCTGTATCACAACAGTCGAGTGTGTCATTGTTTCAGTGTCAGCCCCGTAGGAGAACCACAACGCGACCAACAGGCGTCATTGTGTAGTGATTGGGATGCTTTGCCCTTCGCCGATGAAAGCGTCGATGTCACCATTTTGCACCACGCGTTAGATTTTTCTGACAACCCTCACCAGGTGTTGCGCGAAGCCAGTCGCGTGACCATCGCAAGGGGGTATATTGTCATTGTGGGCTTTAACCCGATCAGTGTATTTGGGGCGGTAAAGCCTTTTGCGCAATTGTATGGTCGTCAAGCCATTTGGCAGCGCAACAGTTTGCGGCGCTCCCGTATAGCCGATTGGCTGAAATTTTTAGACTGTCAGGTGGTGGAAAGCGGTTCTGGTCATCATCGCTTGCCGCTGCAAAGCAAGCCTCTATTTAAGCGATCAGCCTCTTTAGCACAAACGTTGGGAGGCTGGCCCATGCCCTTCGGTAACTTCTATTACATCGTTGCAAGAAAGGATCGTGTGGCTATGCGCTTAATCAAGCCCAAGTGGTTGAGCCAGACGACGTTGGTGCCGCGACCGAAGCAAGCGATTTCTGCACGCTCACACGGCCGGTTATTCTTGGTTCCGGACGCGAAACCCAACCCTCGAGAGCCACACTCTGTTCGATCGCGCAGCTAAAGCCTTTACAGCATTTACTGTCAATCCTGCTTATAATCGCCTATTTGCTTTTGACTAAGGGGCGGATGGTGAAACACGTCAAGATTTATACCGATGGCGCCTGTAAAGGTAACCCGGGCCCGGGCGGCTGGGGTGCAGTTTTGATCTTCGGAGAGCATCAAAAGTCCTTCTGGGGGGGCGAGCCACACACCACCAACAATCGAATGGAATTGCAGGCGGCCATTAGCGGTTTAAACGCGCTGACTGAGCCGTGCACCGTAGACCTCACCACGGATTCTCAATATGTGAAAAAGGGCGTTCAAGAATGGATGTCCAACTGGAAAAAAAACCAATGGCGCACCGCAGCCAAAAAACCCGTTAAGAATGAAGATCTTTGGCGGGCATTGGATGAAGCGCTGGCGCCTCATCAAGTGGAATGGTACTGGGTGAAAGGGCACAGTGGGCACCCTGAAAACGAGTTGGCTGATGCGTTGGCGAACCGCGGCATTGATCAGCTAAAGTCCTGAGGTAGGAATGGTATGCGGCAAATCGTATTAGACACTGAAACGACAGGTTTAGAGCCTTCTCAAGGGCACCGTATTATTGAGATTGGGTGTGTGGAGTTGGTGGATCGGCGTTTAACCGGCAAGCACTATCACCAATACATCAACCCCGATAGAGAAGTCGAAGAAGGCGCCATTGAAGTTCACGGAATTACCAACGAATTCCTGGTAGATAAGCCCAAATTCGCAGCCGTTGCCGGCGAATTCTGGGATTTTATTCGTGGAGCTGAGCTGGTCATTCACAACGCCTCCTTTGATGTGGGATTTATCAATCACGAGTTTTCCAAGCTTCGTATGGCGCCACTCGAAGGTGAGTGTGGTGTATTGGATACTCTGGCATTGGCGCGTAAAAAACATCCCGGGCAGAAAAATAACTTGGATGCCCTATGTAAACGTTATGGCGTTGATAACTCACAGCGGGACCTGCACGGGGCGTTGCTCGACGCTGAAATTCTAGCCGATGTCTTTTTATTGATGACCGGAGGGCAAACGGCACTGGCACTTGCGGGAGATCATAGCGAGGGCGACCAAGGTGAGCAGGGGAGTTCGCGGGTGGTTAAATTAGAGCGCGATGCCGGAGGCATCCCCATTATTCTGGCTACCCAAGCTGAATTGCAGCTACACGATCAAAAGCTAGAAGCCATTCAAAAGGCCTCCGGAGGTGAGTGCGTTTGGTTAAAACCCTAGTGGCTGTTAATTATAGTACAATAGTCCTGTTTGCTTGGAGTTATACTTTGAGCGCGCTCGTCAATCGTGCCGCCCACGGAGATGTGTGAGCGATGGTAATAAGGCTTTTAATTGCGACCGTCGCAGGGCCTTGCTTTGCTTTTAGGCGTCGATATAACCGCCGCGTTCGAAATTTTCTGGCTTATCGAAAAATACCATAGAACTAGCGTTAAAAAGTGCTGTACTTGTATTAAAAGTGGCCGGTCAGGTTGTTATGCGAGCAGTGATTTGGCCGGTGACAAACCCAAGATATTAGCTTAAGATGTCTTGGTAACTGCTAGAATTTAAAAGAAATTTTAAGAGCGTGTGTAAACCCGTTTTCGGCAGATCGAGGGCAGTGCGCTTATAACTAACAGAACGTGTCCTACGCAACTGCAGGTATCGGTTCCGAAAAGAATAGGAAGACAAGCGTGAATACGGCGGATTCAATCAGCTTTCAATCCCTCCATATGATTCGCGACGAGCTGGTGGCGACCATTGAGCAATCTGCCCGTGATCTTGAGGTTTTTGTCTCTTCAACTGAGGAGGTCAAAAGCTTACAGGCTTGCGTGGCGGGTATTCGCCAAATAGTGGGCATTTTAAAGTTGTTGGAGTTCAAGGGCGCGGCGATGCTTGCCGAAGAACTGCTCTCCACCGCTAAGCTCATCCAGCCTGGGGAATCCGGTGCCGTGCTCGAAAAACAGCTCGACTTGGTAAGCAACACGTTCTTTGTGTTGTCACGTTACCTGGAATATGTGCTGCAAACTGAACGAAAAGTCCCCGTTTTACTCGTTCCCTATATTAATGCTTTGCGTAAGTACCGGCGGGAGCCTTTGCTGCCGGAAAGCTTCTTTTTCAACCTCAACTTGAATACCACTCCGAAAGTCCCCGATACTGAGGCGATTGCCGCTAGTGAGAGTGATTTTAGGCCTTTGTTGGTGCGACTGCGCCATATGTATCAATTGGGTTTGCTGGGCGTGTTGCGTGACAAGCAATGCAAGGCGTCCTTGGGGTTAATGCGTCGCGCACTGATTCGGCTTCAGCGTCTCGGTAATGATAAACCCTTGGCGGTACTTTGGTGGATGTCCAACTTAGTAGTAGAAGCGTTGATTCAGCAAGACATGGAGCTGATTGAACCACGTAAGATGCTATTAAGCCGAATTGATCGGATTATACGACAAGTGCAAAAAGGCGGTGCGGCCGCTTATCAAGCTGCAGCCCCCAAGGGGCTGATTAAAGAGTTGATGTATCTGCTGGTTATTTCGGGCAGTACAAACCCTCAGGTAAAGGCCTTGCGTGAAACGTTTGATGTTAAACAATACGCTTATACTGAAAAGCATTTGGCGAGTGAGCGTCATGCTTTAAAAGGCCCCAGCGCCCAGACTATTTCGTCCCTGGTGCGCGTATTGCAGACTGAAGTTAGCTCCATTAAAAACCTTCTGGAGACTGCAGCACAAGGTATGCGCATCATTGATGATGTGAAAGGGTTTTATGGCAGCTTGGCTAAAATAGCCGAAACGCTCGCGATTGTTGGGTTGGTGGGACCAAGCTCCATCTTGAAAGAAGAATTGAAGGGTATCGAGCATTGGGATGCTGAACAAGAAATCACGGAAGAGGAATTGCAGCGTGTGGCTAAAACTTTGCTTTATGTGGATAGCGCCATAAGCAATCTTGAAACGCACAGTGCCGGCAAAGGTGAAAACCTTGCTAAGGTCTCGCAAAACGAGATGATAGCCTCCACAGAGCTGGCTCAAGCAGAGCGTATTGTGTTTGCCGAATGTGAGGCGGGCATTTCGTTGACCAAGCGGGCCATTACGTCTTTTTCAGAGTCTGATTTTGATGCTGGGCACATTTCAAATATTGCAAAAACCCTTAATACTGTCCGTGGTGGTTTACTGATGCTCCGCTGTGAGCGAGCGGCACGAGTAATGGATCGCTGTGTGGAGTTCGTCGAGGAAATTCTGCTGGAGGGTGAGCACCCGGCAGAAATTAACGAACTTCTTGAAACGTTTGCTGATGCAATCATCAGTGTCGAGTATTTTTTCGACACGGCACCTTCGCCCTCCCGATTGGACGAGTCTGTGCTGCAAGTGGCTGAAGAAAGTTTGGCGGCCCTTGGCTATCCGGTCGATAAGTAACATGAATTTTGCGGTTGGATGAGTTTTACCGTTGATCTAGACAATGCGCGTCAGCCCACCGAAAAAGACGTGGCCATCGTGGTTGTCAATGGCCAAATTTACCATCCCTCCTCACAGCAACTTTGGTTGCCTATTGTTGATCTTCCCGAACGAATCTACCGTGACGCGCAGCTGCATTTTATTGGGGTGTGGCGGGGTTCTGCCTGTTTTGTAGCCGCTTTGCCCGACATGAACAGTCAAATAACACACTGGTCAAGCGCCTCTTTGCGCGCGTTGATGCTCAATGACGAGGACGGCGTGTTTCCAATGGCATCTCGAGCCGCACAGCTGTCGCATTGGTTGTTGGATCATGCCCATTGTGGCCGCTGCGGTCAGCCCACATCTTTACACCCCGTTGATCGTGCGTTTGGATGTGATGCGTGCAATATACTGTACTACCCACGGATATCGCCTTGTGTTATTGGCTTGGTTCATCGTGATGGCGCGCTTTTGTTGGCGCGTCACGCACGCTCGCGCTCAGGTGTTTTTAGTGTGCTCGCCGGGTTTATCGAGCCCTCTGAGACTGCGGAAGAGGCTTTTGTGCGTGAGGTGAAGGAAGAGGTCGATATCGATATCGTCACACCAGAGTATCAGTTGTCCCAAGCTTGGCCTTTCCCAAGTCAGCTGATGCTGGGTTATTTTGCGCCTTATCAAAATGGCCAAATTCAGGTGGATGGCGATGAAATTGTGGAGGCCGATTGGTTTCTTCCCAACGCACTTCCACCCACGCCGCCGGCTGAAACCATATCGGGTCAGTTGATTCGGCGCTTTATTGAATTGCAGGGGTGATCCGTGTTTTTCAATGGTCTATCCATTATTTTTTGCGTTGTGGCCGTTTTGCTCGTTCTAAGCGGCACCAAATGCCTTTGGCGTCGCGGCTGGCTACTCGGTTGGGCAAGGGGCATGGTAGGCGTCATCTTGATGGGGTTTGCCACCCTGCTTTTACTGATAGCCATCGATTTGCGCAATTATCGAGATTTACTAAAAGATGAGCCCATCGCCAAGGTGAGCTTTCAGCAATTGGGGCCCCAAAGCTTTAAAGCGGTGGTTATTATTGGGGAGTCGTTGGATGCTCGTGAGTTTATTCTCATGGGAGACCAATGGCAGTTGGATGCCAGAGTCATTCGCTGGTCTGGTTTACTGCAATCTATTGGTGGTAAACCAGGGTACCGATTAGATAGAATCAGCGGTCGATACGCGTTGCTCTCCGACGAAACACAAAAGCCACGTTCGGTACACGACCTATCCGTTGAACCCAGTGTACTGGATGTTTGGCATTGGTTGTACTTAACCAAAGATTGGTTACCGGGTGTGGATGCTACTTATGGCAGCGCCACCTTTGTGCCCATGGCGGATGGTGCACTGTTTCAAGTGGGCTTGGGGCAAACGGGGTTGGCGGCCAAACCGCTTAATGATGCGGCAATAAACGCGGTACAAACGTGGTAAAACGATTAGAGGTGAAACTTGGAATTTATCAGTGAATACGGTTTGTTTTTATTAAAGGCGGCCACCATTGTTGTCGCGATTATTGTGGTGGTGTCTTTCGTCGTTGCCGCGGGGATGAAAAATGCCGGTGGGCGTGAAAAGGGTAAAATCAAGGTGTCCCACCTGAATGATCGCCTGGATGACATGGCGCAGACGCTTCGTGAGTACGCATTGGACGAAAAAAGTTTAAAGGCCCTTGAGAAACAGAAGAAAAAAGACGAAAAAGCGCAGAAGAAGGCCAAAGATACAGAACGTAAGAAGCGGGTGTTTGTGTTGGATTTTGACGGCGACATTAAAGCGTCTGCAACAGGGCAGTTACGCGAAGCCATTACCGCGGTATTAACTTTGGCCGAGCCGCAGGACGAAGTGGTTGTGACATTAGAAAGTGGTGGTGGCATGGTACACAGTTACGGTTTGGCGGCCAGTCAATTGGCAAGGATCACCAGTAAAAATATTCCTTTAACCATTTGTGTAGACAAAGTCGCTGCCAGTGGGGGCTATATGATGGCCTGTGTGGCGGATAAGTTGTTAGCGGCACCTTTTGCCATTATTGGCTCTATTGGCGTTGTTGCGCAAATACCCAATTTTCATCGAGTACTGCAAAAGCATGACGTAGACTACGATGTGCTAACCGCAGGGGAGTACAAGCGGACTCTAACGATTTTGGGTGAAAATACAGAAAAGGGAAAAGCCAAGTTTCTGGAGGATTTGGAGGACACTCACGAGTTATTTAAGGATTTTATCAGTGAGCATCGCACCAGCGTTAATGTGGAAGATGTGGCCACTGGTGAAATTTGGTTTGGTACCCGAGCATTAGATAAAAACCTCGTGGATGCGATTTCTACCAGTGATGAATACCTCACCAGTATGCACCCTGAGGCGGATATATTCTCTGTGGAGTACGAAGAGAAAAAGTCTATTCAAGAGAAGTTGGGGGCAGGCTTTGGCAGCGCCATGGAGCGCGTATTCAGCAAGTGGGCAGAAGTGCTTTCCACCCGTTTTTGGGCGCGCTAGGGAACCTCTGGTTAAGCCCCAATGGCTTCTTGGTTTGGGCTCCCTGCGTCGCTCCACCTCCTGCATCCGTGCAGTCAAGCGCCCTTTCCTTAAAGGCAGAGATTAACACTCTGCTGACAAGGCACTTTCCGCAGTCAGTGGTTGTAGCCCTTAACAAGGAGAATCACACCGTCAGACGGATTTTGACGCCGCCCCCTTCGGGGCTTATAGCGCTTTCCGATGTCTTTGTTAGTGATTTTCGTCAGGCCACCAGTATGGTTTGACCGCTATGGATGGCGTAAATGCCGTTTTTGCAGGAGTAAAGAACGGTCAAATCACTGCCTTGATTTCGAAAAGCTCTGAAAGCCAGAAGTTATTGGGACTTGATCATAGGTTTCCTAGTCCCGCCTGAGTTTGTCGTTGATGGCAATGGGGTTCGGAAAGTTGAGTATGACAATATAGCTGGAAATCACAAATGTGATAATAGCCGAAGCTTGTATGAGCAAGGATGCTTTTGATCCGATCAATTTTGTTTCGAGTGCCACGTAGGCCACTAGCAGAGAAAATTCACTGATTTGCCCCAAGCGAAAACCTACATCCCAGGCTAAAGAAGGGCGTTCGCTGTGGCTGCGTAATAATATGTGAAAGACCAGTGGTTTAATGGCGAGTGCAGCGGCGGCCATCAGTATTACCGGCAGTATGATTTCAGGGAGTAGCGGCAAATTAAGTTGTGCCCCTAAGGAAAAGAAAAACAGCACCAAAAAAAAGTCTCGAAGCGGTTTTAAGCTTAATGCTATGTATTGTGATATCGGGCTGGTGGCGATCGAGATGCCTGCGATGAAGGCTCCTATCTCCGCGGAGAGCCCTACAGCGTGCGCTAAGGCAGCGAGACTTAAGCACCAGCCAATGGCCAATAAGAAAATGTATTCGTGAAAGCGGTCAAAGCGGGTGATGACGCGAATTAGAACATACTTAACAAAAATAAAAGCTGCAGCAGCCAGTATGGGTAAAGCCAATAGCGCAATGCCCAGTTGTTGAAACTGTATCTCACCATAGCCGCCGTTCAGCAGTAATAATAAACAGAATATCGCAATAAAATCTTGTAGTAGCAGTAGGCCAACCATCATTTCACCTGTGTGGCGGTGATGTAGTACGGTAGTTGGTAACAATTTAATGCCAATAATGGTGCTTGAAAACACCATGGCAATGCCGATGACAATGGACTCCCAAAGCGTAAATCCAAAGCTTAATCCAAGCGTAAAACCCACTAGTGCGAACAGACTTGAACTCACCATTGCGATGACGGAAGCCTTGCGAAAAACACTGCCCAAGGCAGAGGGCTGCATGTCCAGTCCCAAAAGGAACAGCAAAAAAACGATGCCAATATGCGACATTTCAGATATTAAGGCGAGGTCTGTGACCAGACTAAAACCATAGGGGCCGAGCGCGATACCCACTGCAATATAAGCTACCAGCAAGGGTTGGCGGGTATACAGCGCAAAGGATGCCAATAACGCAGCACTGCCAAAGATGAGAAAAAATGTGGTAAATAAATGGCCTTCCATTTGCTGCCAACTGTTTGCCGGAAAAGAAAGATGCTCGAACCATTATAGTCGCAAGACGCGATGAATTGCAGTTCAATAGCATGCTCGATAGTTCAATCTGACATCAGAGGGGTTGGGCTTATGAGTAGGACACGATGCTGCGGAGTGGGACCCTAGGGCGGTGAGTTAATAATGTTTGTGCGTTTTTGAATGACGACAAAAAATATAATGGTGTACGCAAAGTGCGTTGGTAGAACCACTGAGGCATTTTACTTGCATCAGTGGTTGCGAAAAATTTATGAACCGCGCCGTCTGAATAATGGAGCAGGCTGTTCGGCAGAGGACTGGTAAGCGTCGCTAAAATCGTTAAGGCTCTGTACCATAGATGCGATATTGGCGTTGTCGGTTACGATAAATGCGTCAAATCCACAGCGCCTTAAATAGTGCAGTTGATCTTGCATAAAATTACCTACCGCGTGAATTTCCCCTTTAAATTGGAGCTTCTCGCGAACCCAGCGCGCGGTTGAAAACCCACGGCCATCGGCAAATACAGGAAACTCAATGGCAACTACCGAAGCCTTGTGAATCTGCTCGGCAAGGGCTTCAATGTCATCCTCAGGTGATATCCAAACACCGAGATCACCGGTGGTACTTGGGGCGAGCTCCAAAAACAACGGACACGAGACAAGACAGGGGGTGCCTGGCGTCACAGCAGACTCCTCCGTGCAATGGGACCACTGATACGGTTCTACTCGCCCGCTTTTATCCAGCTTTTGCATAGACGCACTCCTTAAATGGGGTGATGCCAATACGACTGTAGGTGTCTGAAAAGGTTTCACCCTCTTGGCGTTGATCAACATACACATTCAATATTTTGCGTATCACGGTTGGCATCTCTTCACGTCCGAAGGAGGGGCCAAGTACATTACCCAATGAGGCCTTTTTGCTCGCGTTACCGCCTAGTTGCACCTGATAGAATTCTTGACCTTTTTTATCGACCCCTAAGATTCCAATGTGCCCAACGTGGTGGTGCCCACAGGCGTTCATGCAGCCGGAGATATTGAGTTCAATGGGGCCGAGGTCATATATGTAGTCCATGTCATCAAGGTCGCGCTGAATGGCCTCGGCAATCGGTATTGATTTTGCGTTTGCCAGAGAGCAAAAGTCACCACCTGGGCAGCAGATCATATCCGTTACGGTGCCGATATTGGCGGTTGCAAACCCGAGAGGTTTCAGGGCTTGCCATAATTCGAACAGCTGAGAGCCGCGCACGTCGGCCAACACCATGTTCTGGTTGTGTGTGGTCCGAACTTCGCCAAACGAGTAGGTGTCGGCGAGGGTGGCGATGGCTTCAAGTTGGGTGTCGGTCAGATCGCCTGGTGCGATACCGGTGACCTTGAGTGACAAGGTGACGGCTCGGTAACCAGGTATTTTGTGACCACTCACGTTGTGAGCTAGCCAATGCGCGAACTCCAAATGCTCGGCTCGACGAACATTGGTGGTTGCCATTTCATCCACATCGGAAAGTGCGGCATAGTCAGGGTGTGTGAAGAATTGTTTGGCGCGGTTAATCTCTTCGCTTGTCAGCACATTTTCGTTGTTGTGGATGCGTCCGAATTCTTCCTCCACTTTGGCCTTAAAGGCTTCTACACCCATAGCCTTCACTAATATTTTGATACGTGCTTTAAATTTGTTATCACGGCGACCATGGAGGTTGTAAATTCGCAGTATGGACTCAAGGTAATTTAAAATGTCACGCTCGGCCACAAAGTCATTCACCACCTGGCCAATTACAGGTGTTCGCCCTAAGCCACCACCAACCAATACGGTAAAGCCCACACGCCCTTGAGGGTCTTGTACTAACTGTAGGCCAATATCATGGAAGTGAATGGCTGCACGATCTTCTTTAGACCCGCACACCGCAATCTTAAACTTTCTTGGTAAGAAGGCGAATTCCGGGTGAAACGTGGACCACTGACGAATAATCTCGCAGTAAGGACGAGGGTCGATATGCTCATCGGGCGCAATACCGGCAAACTGGTCTGCGGTGACGTTGCGAATACAGTTGCCGCTGGTTTGTACCGCGTGCATTTCGACTTCGGCGAGTTCCTCCAATATGTTTGGCACTTCTTCCAGTTGAGGCCAGTTTAATTGGATATTTTGGCGAGTAGAGACGTGGCAGTAGCCTTTGTCATATTGACGGGTGATATGGGCTAGTTTTCGCAGCTGACGTGTGTTGAGCATCCCATAAGGCACCGCAATGCGCAGCATGGGCGCAACACGTTGCACATAAAGCCCATTCTGAAGCCGTATGGGTAAAAACTGTTCTGGTGTAATCTCGCCGGCCAAGTAGCGCTCGGTTTGGCGTCGAAACTGTGCGACGCGTTCACCTATGAGGGTGTGGTCATGTTCGTCGTAAACGTACACGGAAATCTACCTTTAATAAGCAATCTATAGACACTTCGGGATCTCCCCGAAAAGGAGCGCAAGGATACAGGAATTGGCTTAAAACGGCGAGGTGTGGGCGGAAATTCCTCCAATTTCACCATTCCGGTTAGGGGGGGAGCGTAACTCATACAATGTAAGTGTGGCGGGTGACACATTTTCTGTACTGGTTTGAGAATTTCCTTCAATTTTAGCGTTTTTGGGTAGATTTTTAGGCGGCAATGCGGGTTTAATAGGTGTTGAAGCAGGTTGAACCCATAATAATGTAAAGGTGAGTCATGATTGAGAATCAAACAGAAATGTTGGAGCCCGGTGATAGCAAGGCTGACGCTTTGGCGGCAGTGGTTTTGGTGGCCGTATTTGTTGCAACTTGTATCTTCTGGGTGGCAGGGCAATAGTCAACCGCTGAACGTGCCCTGGGCAGGTAATGCTAGGGCGTGTGTCATATCCTCTTAGAGGCCTAGTGCCTCCTCTAGTCTTTTGTTTCGGTCGAATAGCGCTTGTTTGTATGCGCGTGCCCTCACTTTAACCCCAGTATTTTTATCGCATGGCTCGTCAGTTAGACTAAAGGGCTTGCTCTGAGCGCTCACACGATCATCGAAGCCCCATTTGCTGCCTTAATCGCCCACGACCCTACTGACGATGAATATCAATGTCAGCATGAACAGCACCGTAAAAATGATACCCGAGACAATGTAGGGCACGATGCTGGACTGTTGAAAATCTCGTTCGCGGTTCTTATCGGTTTGCACACCAAAGGCTGCAGCAAAAGTACTTAAAATCAATGACCCCATAGAGGGTTTTCGTGGTTTGTCTTTTTGACTCATGGGTGCTCCTTTATTAGCGGGGGTTATAGCCAAGATTGGGCTGTAACCAGCGTTCGACAGTTTTTATGCTCTCACCTTTGCGCTTGGCCAGCGCAATAACCTGATCTTGGTCAATTTTACCCACATTAAAATATTTGGCTTCTGGGTGAGCAAAATACCAGCCTGAAACCGCTGCGGTGGGGAACATGGCAAAATGCTCCGTCAACGTAATGCCCGCATTGGCCTGGGCATTCAGCAGGCGAAATAGGGTGGCTTTTTCGGTGTGATCTGGGCATGCAGGATAGCCTGGCGCAGGACGAATACCGCGGTATTTTTCCTTAATCAGAGCATCGTTTTCAAGCGTCTCCTCTGGCGCGTAACACCAAAATTCTTTTCTTACACGCTCGTGTAAGTGTTCGGCAAAGGCCTCGGCGAGGCGGTCGGCGAGGGCTTTGACCATAATCGCATTGTAGTCATCGTCCTTGGACTCGTAATGCTTGGCCAATTCCTCAGCACCAATACCCGCGGTGACCGCAAAACCGCCAATATAGTCTTGCTTGCCGGACGCTTTAGGCGCTACATAGTCGGCGAGAGAACGCAAGGGTGCGCCTCCGGGCTTTTTGTCTTGCTGTTGTCGCAGGTGGTGCAATGTGGCAATGGCGGAGTCGTCTTGATAGACGGCAATATCATCATCATCCACTGTATTGGCTGGCCAAAAGCCAATAACGCCACTCGCTTTAAGCGTTTTATCCGCCAGTAGTTGTTTGAGCATGGCTTGTGCGTCATTGAATAAGCTGGTCGCAGCCTCGCCAACAACCTTATCTTCCAAGATGGCGGGGTACTTTCCGGCAAGGTCCCAGCTGATAAAAAAAGGCGTCCAATCGATGTAATCTACCAGCGTTTCCAAGGGGTAGTCAGCCAATACCCGAGTGCCCAAAAAAGTGGGCTTTGGCGGTTCATAATTGGCCCAATCCAATTGCAGTTTACGCGCAATGGCTTTGTCGTAAGACATAATGGGGTGCGCACGTCGATTGGCGGTGCGCTCGCGTACCGTTTCATATTCGGCTTTTAAATCGGCGACAAACTTTGGTCGATGTTCATCAGATAGCAGTTGGCTAGCAACACCGACCGCACGCGAAGCGTCCGCCACGTAAACCACTTGGTTGGTCTGATACTGAGGCTCGATTTTTACGGCGGTGTGGGCTTTGGATGTGGTGGCCCCACCAATCATCAGCGGGACATCAAATCCTTGTTGTTGCATTTCACGGGCGACAGTTACCATTTCATCTAGGGATGGGGTGATTAGACCCGACAGCCCAATGATGTCGCACTGCTTTTCTCGGGCTGTTTTGAGAATGGTTTCGCAAGGGACCATCACACCCAGGTCAATGACCTCAAAATTGTTACACTGCAAAACCACACCGACGATGTTTTTGCCAATGTCGTGCACATCGCCTTTCACCGTCGCCATTAAAATGCGGCCCTGGGGCTTGGCGCCTTCGCTTTTTTCGCGCTCTATGTAGGGTTGCAAGTAGGCTACAGCTTGTTTCATGACGCGCGCGGACTTCACCACCTGTGGTAAAAACATTTTACCTTCACCGAAGAGGTCCCCAACCACATTCATGCCGTCCATGAGTGGGCCCTCGATAACGTCGAGTGGCTTCACTGCATGGACCCGCGATTCTTCGGTATCTTCAAGTATGAATTGAGTAATGCCTTTGACCAATGCGTGCTCTAGGCGTTTATTAACAGGCCACTCTCGCCATGCGAGATCTTCTTTGCGTTCTTGGCTGGAGCCGTCACCACGATATTGTTCGGCAATGGCTAGTAACGCCTCTGTGGCCTCAGCTGAGCGATTGAGGATCACGTCCTCAACCTTAGTTTTTAGATCCGCGGGAAGGTCGTCATAGATGGCGAGTTGACCGGCGTTAACGATCCCCATGTTCATTCCAGCTTGAATGGCGTGGTATAAGAATACGGAGTGGATGGCCTCCCGAACCGGGTTATTGCCCCTGAAAGAGAACGACACGTTACTAACGCCTCCTGAAACTGAAGCGTGCGGCAAGTGGGTGCGGATCCAACGAGTGGCTTCAATAAAATCCACCGCGTAGTTGTTATGTTCGTCAATACCGGTGGCCACGGCAAAGATGTTGGGGTCAAAAATGATATCTTGTGGTGCAATGCCCACCTTTTCTACCAATATATCGTAGCTGCGTTGGCAAATGTCTATTTTACGTTGTTGGGTATCGGCTTGTCCGGTTTCGTCAAAAGCCATCACCACTACCGCAGCACCGTAGCGCTTACACAGCGTGGCTTGTTGAATAAAAGCCGGTTCACCTTCTTTTAAACTGATTGAATTGACAATGGGTTTGCCCTGTATGCACTTCAAGCCTGCTTCAATGATCTCCCATTTAGAGGAATCCACCATGATGGGTACCCGCGAAATGTCGGGCTCAGAGGCGATTAGGTTTAAAAATTTCACCATTGCGGCTTTGGCATCCAACATGCCTTCATCCATGTTGATGTCGATGATTTGAGCGCCGTTTTCCACTTGTTCACGGGCAACATCTAGCGCAGTGGCATAATCGTCTTCAAGAATTAGGCGTTTAAAACGCGCAGAACCAGTCACATTGCAGCGTTCTCCCACATTCACAAACAGGGAGTCTTTTTGAATGGTGAAAGGCTCTAAACCGGATAATCGGCAAGCGGGCGTGATCTCGGGGATCTTGCGCGGTACATGTTTGCCAACGGCGTCGGCAATGGCTTGAATGTGGTCAGGGCCGGTGCCACAGCATCCACCGATAATATTAACGAAACCACTGGCAGCGAATTCCTCAACGATCTCAGCCATCTCTTCTGCGGTTTGGTCGTATTCGCCAAATTCATTGGGCAGGCCCGCATTTGGGTGCGCGGAAACGTGGCACTCGGCAATTCGGGACAGTTCCTTTACGTAGGGGCGTAATTCCGTGGCGCCCAGGGCACAGTTCAGGCCAATGGACAGTGGCTTGGCGTGCGCCAGTGCATTGTAAAATGCCTCCGTGGTTTGTCCGGACAGCGTACGGCCAGAAGCGTCTGTGATCGTGCCCGAAATCATAATGGGCAGTGCCACATTATGGGTTTCAAAGTATTGGTTTATGGCAAAAACCGCTGCCTTGGCATTGAGTGTATCGAAAATGGTCTCGATCATCAGAAGATCTACACCGCCAAGTACCAACCCATCAACGGCTTCTAGGTAATCGCTGACCAGAGCGTCAAAAGTGACGTTGCGAGCGGCAGGATCATTCACATCCGGTGAAATCGAACAGGTGCGACTGGTGGGGCCCAGCACACCAGCCACAAATCGCGGCTTATCAGGGGTTTTGGCTGTGTATTCATTGGCCACGCTACGCGCCAGCTCCGCGGCAGTGCGATTCAACTCATGTGCCAGCGATTGCATGTCATAATCGGCTTGCGACACGCGTGTACTGTTAAACGTATTGGTTTCGATAATATCGGCACCGGCGTCAAAGTAAGCGGTATGAATGGCTTTAACAATGTCTGGGCGGGTGAGACAAAGCAAATCATTGTTGCCGGCGATGTCCATGTGATAATCCGCGAACCGCTCACCACGATAATCGGCCTCTTGCAGCTTATAGCGTTGAATCATAGTGCCGGTGGCACCGTCCAGAATTAAAATGCGGGTTTTAAGTGCTTGATGAAGCGCGGATAAACGGGAGCTGCGAGTTTGCGACATTTAAATGTGCCTGAATCTTGTGGATCAATGGTCGTTCGGCCGCGGATTGTAACAGATTGGGACGCGGGTCGACTTCGTCTGGTGAGGATGCGGTTTTTAGAGGAAGGTTCACATTGGCTGGGGGATTGGGGTAAAATAACCCAGTAATTTGCTAGGGTATAGGTTCGCTTGACGTACCTTGCCTTGGTTGATGCTCCAAGCTTGGGGCAGCTTATTTACCTTTAGGGCAAAATTCATGGCTGTAGCACAAACCGAACACCTTCTGAATGTCGACATTACTGAGTCTGCGCAAGATTACCTACGCCAACTGCTGGATAAGCAAGATTGTGAAGGCATTGGTATCCGGATGTTTGTTTCCGCGCCCGGTACGCCGCAAGCTGAAACCTGCATTGCCTATCTGCGCCCTGGTGAGGAGCAAGAAGGTGACGTGAATGTCACTCTCAAGAACTTTGATGCGTGGTTTGAAGGCAAAAGTATTCCGTTTCTTGAGGGGGCGAAGGTAGATTATTCGCCTGATCGCATGGGAGGTCAGTTAACCATCCGTGCCCCCAATTCAAAAATGCCTCAGGTCAATGATGACAGTCCGTTGGAAGACAAGGTCAATTACGTGTTGTATAACGATGTTAATCCAGGCTTGGCAGCGCACGGGGGAAATGTCAGTTTGGCGGAAATTACCAGTGATGGCTACGCCGTATTGAAGTTTGGAGGCGGCTGCCAAGGCTGTAGCGCCGTGGACTTAACTCTGAAAGAGGGCGTTGAAAAAACGCTAAGAGAGAAGATTCCCGAGCTTAATGGCGTGCGTGATATGACCGATCATACGGATACCAGTAACGCTTACTATTAGTGTGCGGCGCGCGACGCTGGTCTGCGCTCACCCTTGGTCGGTGTTGAGTTCATAAAACAGTTTGAATTCATAAAAAAGGCGCTGAATAAAGCGCCTTTTTTATTTGTTTCACGTTTTTGTTTCAATGGCTAAGGCTCTGGAGCGAGCCTGGCGTCTAGCCGCGCTTAGGCAACACCGACTTCAGTTTGTTGTGCATGGTCAGTAGGGCTTGTTCCGTGGTGTCCCAGTCGATACAGGCGTCGGTGACGGATATACCATATTTTAAATCGGCCAAATTATCTGGGATGCTTTGGTTGCCGGCATTTAAGTGGCTTTCGATCATCACGCCAATGATGGATTGGTTGCCTTCCAAAATTTGGTTGGTGACGTTATCGAGTACCAGCGGTTGTAATTCGTGGTTCTTATTGGAATTGGCGTGACTGCAGTCCACCATAATATTGGTGGGTACGCCCGCTTTTGCCAGCGCCTTTTCACACATGGTGACGCTCACAGAATCGTAGTTGGGTTTGCCATTACCCCCGCGCAGCACCACGTGGCCGTAGGAGTTGCCTTTGGTGCGGACCACCGAAACCTGTCCGCGGGCATTAATCCCCAAAAATCGATGTGGATTGGAAACCGATTGCAGTGCATTGATGGCCACCGTAAGACCACCATCGGTACCATTTTTAAACCCTACCGCAGAGGAAAGGCCACTGGCCATTTCCCGGTGGGTTTGAGACTCCGTAGTCCGCGCGCCAATGGCTGACCATGAAATTAAGTCTTGGAGGTACTGCGGCGAGATTGGGTCGAGTGCTTCGGTTGCTGTTGGCAGGCCAAGTTCGGCGATATCCAGCAGCAGCTTTCGGCCCACGTGAAGCCCCTCTTGAATCTTGAATGAGTCGTTTAAGTAAGGGTCATTAATTAGACCTTTCCAGCCTGTAGTGGTACGTGGTTTTTCGAAATACACTCGCATGACAATTAAAAGGCTTTCAGATACCTTTTCGGCCAGCGCTTTTAGGCGAGTGGCATACTCCATCGCCGCTTTAGTGTCATGTATGGAGCAGGGTCCCACCACCACAATCAAGCGAGGGTCGTTGCGGTCAAGGATTTCGCGAACAGCCTCGCGCCCTTGCTTGACGGTTTGTGAGACCGAATCCGTCATTGGCAGCTCGGCCTTGAGTTCAGCAGGAGAGACCAAGATCTCCTGAGAAACAACATTAAGGTCATCTACGTGAAAATCGGTTGTCATATCAGTTTCTTCATTGCCAGAGTATGAAAATAGGGTGGTGCAGTTGTGCCATCGTTTTTCAGGCCTCAGTTCACCGAAACAGTTGGTGAATAGGCTATTTTTAATTTAAGGCTCAATTGTACAGGGTTAGCAGGACTTTGTCTGAACCTGATGGCAGCATCAGGTGTCGTTTTACAAGGTTCGTGTTGGTTTCAGTCAAATTTTGTTGGTTTGGTCATTACGCGTTAATATGCTGAGCTTTTTTGACGAACCTATGACACCTGAGCGATACCAAGTCCTGCGTACTGTTTTGGATCGGCGCCAACCGGACCTTACGGTGGTCACAGATGAAGTACATAAAGGTCGGAACATTGCTGCCATCATGCGGACTTGTGACTCGGTGGGTGTTGATACGCTCCACGTGGTGCACCCCAAAGACGGCTACCGCCCTTATCGGGGAACGGCCCTCGGTTCACAGAAGTGGGTGGCGGTTGAGGTGTATGACACCATCAGTGCTCCCATTGCTGAGCTCAAAAATAATGGCCACCAGGTTGTGGTGACTGCTCTAGAGCCTGCAGCTAAGCCCTATTGGCAGGTGGATTACACTCGACCCACCGCGCTCATTTTGGGGTCCGAACGCGAAGGTGTCAGTGATCAGGTTCGAGTGGCTGCGGATGTTGCGGTGACCATCCCAATGCTGGGTATGGTGGAATCGCTCAATGTGTCAGTGGCGGCGGCCATCATTCTTCAGGAGGCGGCGAGACAGAGACAAGACGCTGGGCTGTACGACAGACGCCGACTCAGTGACACGTTGTACGCCAAGCGCTTTTTTGAGTGGGCGCACCCTGTGGTCTCGGAATATTGCCGCGGAAAGGGAGTACCTTACCCTCCGGTGGATGACGAGGGTGAAATTGTTGACGCGGCCAATTGGTACCGCAGTGTTCGAATGCCAGACCCTTTGTCATAGGGAGGCGAAGCATGAGCGCCCAAGGATACAAGCAATTCCCCAAAGCTTTACGAGAATGCGTTATAGGAATAGTCGTCTGACCAAAATTCATAGACAATACACGCCACAATCATTGTTACTGGACTGAGAATGGATTTGGATGAAACACAACTCAATGCTGAACTGCTTCGTTTTAGCCAATGGATGCACGAGGTAGCCATTCCTGGTTGGATCAAAAGCGGGTTCGATACAAATTCTGGTTCAGTGATAGATTGCTTACTTCCAGATGGCAAAGCGGATAAAAATAGTGTTCGCTACTTGCATCACCAAGCCAAGTGGATCTTCACTCTGTCGCGAACGGAGAGTGTGGGTTGGGGCAACAGTTACCAGCAACTTACCAATCAAGTGTGGGGCTTTGTCAGTCGCAGCGGTACATCAAAATGTCGCTCGGATGGTTATGTTCATCAACTGGACGCTAATTTGAATATTCTGCAAGGCCAATATGAGCTGTCGGATCATGCATTGTTCGTGTCGGCCAGCCTCGCGGCTTACGCCGCCTTTGGTGAGGGTGGTGATTTTCGGCGCGCCGTGAATATTATGGATTGGTTGGAATTGCGCTTTCATAACTCATCGGATGGGTGGGTAGAGTCCACCGAGCAGTCTAAAGTCAAAAACTTAACCACTCATTTACAATTGCTTGAAGCGTTCATTTACTTTTATGAAATCAGTCAAAAACCGCGTTGGTTTGAACTGGCGAAGTCTTTGGTGGAAGTCATAGAGCAGCACTTCGTCCTTTACGACGAAAGCTTAGCATTGCAATGCGGTGGTGACTGGAGCGTCACCCAGTCCCAATCTGTTTGGGAGTATCAACTTCAAATTACCTGGTTGATGAACCGATATCGTAAATCCGGTGGTGAAGTGGACCCTCATTGGATTATGTCACTTTACCAAATAGGCAAAAATCAGGCGCGAGAAGCCCAGTATTCGCCCACCCTTTGTTCGTCTGTGGTGGCCCTAGCGCGAGCCTTAAAGTGCGGTACGGCTTTATCCGTTTCAGATCTTTCTACGGATATCCGATGGTTGACGGAAGTGACAACCCAGCTTGCACCTCTCACTTGGGATTCAAACGCCCCGTGTTTGTTTATCGAAGGTGGTCCACATGCTACGAGCGTCACGGGTCTTTATGAGCTTTTGCAGGCTGCACTTGTGGTGCGAGCGTATTTGAATAAGTGCCAACTATTGCGGTGTGAAACAGCCTAGAGCGTTGTACCTAAAAATCAATTTTCCCTCGCAACTGTTTGACTTTCCCTCTAGCGGCTTTGTGCTCTAGACGTTTTTTCTTGGCAGTTTTAGACGGTTTAGTGGCGATTCGTTTACGAGGGCGGTATAGGGCTTTTTGAATCAGTGTTTGCAGGCGTGCTATTGCATCTAAGCGATTTTTTTCCTGGCTTCTATATTGCTGCGCCTTAATAATAATTTGGCCGTCCTGTGTCATCCGGTGATCATTGAATTGCCTTAGCGCAGCTTTACAATAGTCGGGCAGGCTGGATTGCTCGTAATCAAATCGCAAATGAATGGCCGTGGACACCTTGTTAACATTTTGACCGCCAGCACCTTGTGCGCGAATAGCATGAATGTTGAGTTCGTGCTCAGGAATTGAAACGTTGTGCGAAATAACAATCATAGCGGGGTGTTGTAACCTCATCGACTTTATTTTTGGGTTTTAGCCACAGCACCCGTGCTTTTACGAATGATAAACTCTGCGGGGAGTACAATGTCTTGGTCGTCTAATTGTTCTCCTTCGATGATCCGCACAAGTAAATCCATTGATATTTTACCAAACTCTTCAGCTGGCTGCGCCACCGTGGTTAACCCCGGATCCCAATACTTCGCGTAAGTGATATCGTCGAAACCTGCCACAGAAATGTCTTCAGGGATTTTTAGCCCTTTGGCTTTAATGGTTTGAATGGCGCCGATGGCCATTTCATCGTTCATACAAAAAATTGCAGTCGGAGGCTGTTGCATATCAAAAAATTGGTGTGTGGCATTTTGCCCTGACCAAAGTGTGAAGTCGCCTTCAGCTATCAGTTCTTTATCCAACGGTATTCCTGCATGGGTTAAACTCAATTTGTAGCCGTCCAGGCGCTCCATGGTGTGTGGATTGCCCTTGAGACCGGTAATAACCCCGATGCGGGAGTGTCCCAGGGAAATGAGATAATCTACGATCGTTTGTGCAGCCGAGACATCATCAATGCGCACAGACGGACCGGGTGTATCGCGACAGGCGCAAGCCGTCACCCAGGGAATAGCGCCTGGCGTAAAGTTCATGGACTGCGGACGCAATTGGATCACGCCATCGGCGAGACGAGTTTCAACGCGATTAACGTACTCTTGTTCACGTTTTGATGATTCACGAGTATCACCCAGCAGCACCGCATAGCCTTTTTGCTGGGCGCGGTCCTCGATGGACTGAATGACTTGCGAAAAAAAGGGATTGGTAATGTTGGGAACCAACACCACTACAGAATATGACCTCGCAGAACGAAAGTTTCTGGCCAAGAGGTTGGGGCGATAGCCTACCAACTGAATGGCATCTTTGACTTTCTTTAAGCTACCTTCTGACACTTTCTCGGGCGATGTTAACGCACGGGAAACGGTCGCTACAGACACTCCTGCAACACGTGCGACATCACGGATACTCGACATAGCCCCAATTCTTCTTGCAGGGGAGCAGGCTATGAGCAATGCGCTAGACCACGACTGTTACTACCACTTATTCCGAGGGGTAGGGCTCCCATGGAGGGAGCGCTAACATCGGGGGCGTATTTGTCTCAGTACTAGCATACCGCCATAGTTCAGCTCAACATTTTATGAACTCACCTCGGAAAGAGAGAGCAACGTTTGTTATGATTGGCCGCCCAATAGGTGTCGCGGTGACACCTTGTTCGACACCGTATTGTAACTGTTACATTGCTTTGTTTCATGGTTTTTAAGACCGAAGCATTGGGGTGCGAACAAATAGCAGGCAGTACGATTATAAAGTAGGCGGTATTTGTCAATACGAGGAATTTATGACGGATTTTACACACCGTAAACAAGCACTTTTGGACAACTATGAAACACTTGTTTCAGCTCCCAATCAGCCTGAAACATTGAGCAACGGTATTTATACGCGGTGGATGCACCCAGTGGTGACTGCAGCTCATGCGCCTGTTCAATGGCGATACGATTTAAACCCGGCCACCAACCCGCATCTTATGGAGCGAATTGGTGTTAATGCGGCTTTCAACCCAGGTGCGCTATATTGGCAGGGGCGTTACCTGTTGGTGGTTCGAGTAGAAGGTAACGACAGAAAGTCTTTTTTTGCCATCGCAGAGAGCCCCAATGGCGTGGATGGTTTCCGCTTTTGGGACTATCCCATAGTGCTCCCGCAAACAGATGTGCCGGACACCAATGTCTATGATATGCGCTTGACCGCTCATGAAGATGGTTACGTTTATGGTCTGTTTTGCACCGAGCGTAAAGACACCAGTCAAGCTCATGACACGACAGCGGCGATTGCTCAATGCGGGATTGTGCGAACTAAAAACTTGAAAGAATGGGAGCGCCTTCCTGATCTGATAACATATTCTGGGCAGCAAAGAAATGTTGTTCTGCATCCAGAGTTTGTGAATGGGGAGTACGGTTTGTATACCCGCCCACAAGATGGCTTTATCAGTGTTGGTTCTGGTGGCGGTGTGGGGTGGGGTTTAACGGCATCCATGGAAAACGCCGAAGTGACCCGTGAAACCATCGTTGACGGAAAGGTCTATCACACCATTAAGGAAGTTAAAAACGGACAGGGGCCAACGCCGATCAAAACGCAAGAGGGTTGGCTTCACTTGGCGCATGGCGTGCGTAACACAGCTGCCGGTCTGCGATATGTGTTGTATATGTTCATGACGGACCTTCAAGAGCCTTGGCGTGTAACCCACCGTCCTGGGGGACACTTTTTGGCGCCCAGCGGCGAAGAACGCATCGGTGATGTTTCCAACGTCGTATTCTCAAATGGCTGGATCGTGAACGACAGTGGTGAAGTTTATATTTATTATGCTTCTTCTGACACCCGTGTTCATGTGGCCACCAGTACGGTTCAGCAACTGGTGGATTATGTCAAAAACACACCTGAGGACGGCTTAACGTCAGCGGCCTCCGTTGATAGTCGCTGTGCCTTAATTCGTAGCAATCAAGCTTTTCTGAGTTGACATTATATGAGTCCAGATGAATTGCATGACGAATGTCACCAATTGGCCGAGTGGTGGATGGAATTTGGTGTAGACCACGACCAAGGTGGATTTTGGGGGCAGGTTCAGTATGACAACACCCCAGTACGAGAGGCTGACAAGTGTATTATCTTGAATGCCAGGGTGTTGTGGTTTTTTGCTTATGCAGCCAACCGGCTTGGTTCTGCGGCGTATCGAACGTTCGCAGAGCGAGCATACCAGTACTTGGTCAACCATTTCTATGATAACGTCCATGGCGGTTTTTATTGGATGGTGGATTGTAACGGGCAAGCGCTAGACAAAAAAAAGCATGTGTACGCACAAGCTTTTTGTATCTATGCCTTGAGCGAATACTGCGTGTTGACACAGCTGCCTCAAGCTAAGCACCTAGCAATTGAAACCTACGAGTTGATCGAAACCCACGCGCGTGAACCACAATGGGGTGGCTATTTTGAGTCGTTCACTGAAACGTGGCTTCGCAATACAGATGTGCGGTTGTCAGAGAAAGAAGACAATCATCCCAAAACCATGAATACCCATTTGCATTTACTCGAGGCTTATACCGGGTTGCTAACATTGCTCATGCCGTTAAGAGAGACAGCCGACGAGTTGGAAAAAACGGTTCGGGCATCCTTGGTCAATGTTATAGATGTGTATTGCACACATATTGTCGATACCAAATGTGGTGCCGTCAAAATGTTTATGTCTATGGATTGGCAAGATTGCAGCACAGAGTATTCCTTCGGGCACGACATTGAATCGTCTTGGCTATTGTTAAAAGCCTTGCGGTTGCTAGAGGCTCCTGAACTGTCCAATCGCTATAAACCTGCGGCCTTGGCGCTTGGCAAGAGAGCCTTGCAGTGTGCGCTGCAACCTTCCGGTCGGATGCTGGATGAACAAAGCAAAACCACGGACCATCAATCGAATACGGCGTGGTGGGTTCAGATGGAGGCTATGGTGGGTTTTGTAGCGCTTCATAAAGAAACTGGGGAGCAAATTTATCTGACCGCAGCAGAAAATATTTGGACCTTCACCCGGCAGCAGTATAAGGACGCCGAGTACGGAGAGTGGCATTGGTTTTCCCGATCAGACTTGCCTTTTTCTAAGAGTGACTATAAAACGGGTGCTTGGAAAGCACCTTATCACACCGGCCGTGCATTGGTTGAAGTCGCTGACATTCTTAAAAGCCAATAGAGTGTTACGCAAAGGTCGAATTCGAATCATTTTTTAAAGAATAAATAGGTACATTATGATTAGACGTGGTTTTTTTATCGGCTTGTTGAGTTTGATGCTAGGGGCGTGTGCAACGTCATCGACACAAACAAGCTCGCACATGCCATCACAACATTCGGCAGAGCAGTTTGTGAGCGTTGATGGAAAACAACTAATGCTCGGGGGCCAGCCCTATTATTTTGTTGGCAGTAACTTTTGGTATGGAGCCTATCTCGGTGCCACTAAAGATGGCAGAAAACGCTTGGTTAAAGAGTTAGATGATCTGAATGCTTTAGGTATTACCAATTTGCGTGTATTGGCGGGTTCTGAGGCATCTCAATTATTGATGTCGGTATCGCCAGCCGTGATTCAAGCGCCTGGTAAGTACAATGAAACCCTATTGCGAGGCCTAGATTTTTTATTGGATGAAATGGCCAAGCGCAACATGAAAGCTGTTTTATTCTTCTCTAACTTTTGGCAGTGGTCTGGAGGGATGGCGCAGTATGTCGCCTGGGATCGCAATGAAACACCTCACGACCCTGACCTTCAGGGCGATTGGAATGGCTTTATGCAGTATTCCGCTCAGTTTTATTTGAGCGATCGCACTAAAGCCTGGTACAACAAATTTGTTGAACACTTGATCACTCGAAAAAACACCATTAACGGTAAAGTGTATTCCGACGATGCGGCCATTATGAGCTGGGAGTTGGCCAACGAGCCTCGTCCAGGTAGCGATACGGGTGGTCAAGCGCAGTATTCGGCGTTTAAACAATGGATACAGGATACGGCTAAATTGATCAAAACCTTAGATACCAATCATTTGGTTACGACAGGTAGCGAAGGTTCTATGGGAACTTCTCGTCAAATGTCGTGGTTCATCGAATCCCATGACACGCCTTATGTGGACTATCTCACTTTTCATTTATGGCCCAAAAATTGGAGTTGGTACGATGCCCAAAATCCAGAGCTGACTTTTAATGAATCTGTGGTGAAAACCAAGGCCTATATCCTTCAACATATTGAAGTGGCCTGGCAATTGAATAAACCCATTGTGTTAGAAGAGTTTGGATTGGAGCGAGATGGGGGACGATACGCCGCAAGCGCCAGCACCCGATATCGCGACGCGTTTTTGAAATCTATATACAACTTGATTGAGCATCAGGTTCGAATCGGTGCACCCATCGTCGGCAGTAATGTTTGGGCGTGGGGTGGCGCAGGAAGAGCTCAACAAGAAGACTACATTTGGAAGCCCGGTGACCCTTTCACTGGTGATCCCCCTCAAGAGCACCAGGGGTTGAATTCCATATTTGACAGTGATGCCTCTACGCTTGAGATTATGTCCAATCACTCAAAAGCGCTTGAAGTGTTACGTGGAATCGTAAGGCCCGAGTGAGCCAACCCTATCACTGTATATTAGAAGATGATCATCTTCTGGCACTTTCAAAAGCCCCTGATCTTGTGACTCAAGGGGCTAACTCAGACCGAAATTTATTACATATTGCGCGCACCGATTTTGGTGCGCCTTTGTTGCCGGTACACAGGCTCGATGCCGCAACTTCGGGTATTGTCCTATTCGCCAAGTCAGCTTTTGTGGCCGCAGCTGTTGGCACGCTATTTGAGGGTCACAAAATTCGAAAAGTCTATTTGGCGCTGAGCGACCAAAAACCTAAGAAAAAGCAAGGAACAGTGATTGGCGATATGGAAAAGTCGCGAAACGGCTGTTGGCGCTTAACACGCAAGCGACTCAACCCCGCGATCACAGAGTTTAAAACGTTTGGCGCCGCTGATGACGATCGCTTATTTGTATTGTTTCCAAAAACGGGTAAGACGCACCAATTGCGAGTTTGTATGAAGGCCTTGGGTGCGCCCATCGTAGGCGATGACCGCTATGGTGGGGCGCCAGCAGAGCGCTTGTATCTTCACGCTTACCAATTGAGTTTTGACTTGTTGGGTCAATCCTACCGATTGATTTCCGAACCATGGCAGGGGGAACGCTTTACCAAGCCGCAATTCTCGGAACGCTTGAGGTTAGCCAAACACGCTTTGCTAGGAACAGGGCATGCGTTTTAATCTACGCTGGATGAAGGGAAATCTCTACTCAAGGTTAAGTGTCAGTTTGGTGGGCGGTCGATGGCTGTGGGTATCACTGATATGTTTATTAGGATTAGGGTGTTCACAGTCAACAACATCTGAGCAAAATTTGGCCCTACAAAGATTGCATCCGCGTGCCTGTCAGGGGTATGGATTACCTAAATCACGCGTCAAATGTTACGACTACTCGACACGCGGCAATGGTTTGGGCTTTCAGTTGCCGGTTGTGGTGATCCACTCTGAGCAGCCAGGTGAGCACGGGCTGCCGCTCTTATACTTAGACGGTGGACCTGGTGTTACGGGTGTGACCAGTCGCGATTCGTTGCTGTGGTGGATGCAGTGGCAAGACGCTAGCCACTTGAAATCTGATTTGATTCTTTTTGATGTGCGCGGCGCCATGCCTGGCAAACCCGGTTGGAGTTGTCAAACCTATGAGGAGGCCTCCAAAAATGCATTGCAAGCGCCCATTACGCTTAAACAAGAGCATGAGCGTGTGGCACCGATATTGTCACGCTGCATTGAAGAGTATGACCGGCGATTACAAAGGCTGTTGCCAAGGGGGAAGGGGCGGTTTCCCGGCGCGGGTTTAGCGCAATTGAGCACGCGTCAATCTGTGGAGGACATTTTAGGCATTGTTGAAGGGTTAGGTATCCAACGCTTTAATGTGCTGGCGAGTTCCTATGGTACGCGAGTGGCGATGACATTGGCCTCGGTGTCAAACAAACCGCAGGCGTTGCTTCTGGATTCTCCCTACCCACCTGGGAAGGGGTTGAAGCTGGATGCGTTGGAGGTTTGGGATACGGCGTTCTCACATTTTTTTGTAGACGTCAAAGATCAAATGACGGAGGCCCAGTTTTGGGCCGCAGTGGACAAGCTGAACCGTAAGCCCATACAAGTGACAGTGCAAAGTTGGTATTCGAGCACTTCTGTGAGCTGGTTGTTAACTGGCGAGCGACTGGTTTATGTGGTTTACCAAGCGCTTTATACACAAGCCTTTGCGAAGCAACTGCCTGACTTGGTTAGCGATATTCTGGCTGGTCGAAAATTGCATGCTGTGCCTCTGTTAGAGGCGTTCTACAACACCGTTTTTGACCCCAATTTTAATTCAATGATCTATTACGTCACCGAATGCAATGATAATGCTGGCGTCTCGTCTCAGGAGGCATTGGCATTGGCGCCGGCCTATGAAAAATGGGCAGCCTATTTTGAATTTGATGTGGTGTTTAATATTTGTCAGCACCCCTTATTTATCAACAAAAGTCCCCTTCAATCAGTTATGTGGCACCAGCCCACTTTGGTGGTAGCGGGGGCTCGGGACCCTATAACCAATTTATCCTACGCAAAGGCAACCGTAGAACTGGGTGACCATGTGCAGCTTTGGCAGTTATCGGGTTTTGGGCATGCCGAGTATATTCACAGCGATTGTGGAATAGAAAGCATCGCCGCTTTTTTTGAGCAACCAACTGCTTTCGACAACCGTGCGATGTGTGTTCAGCGCTGAGGGGGATACTTGGCAGTCATCTTTAACAAAAAGACCCCGCAAAAACACTATCAGGTTCGCAAGGCGGGCAACAGTCTTCGATTGTATACCAATGGTGTTTTTCACAGCCAATTTAACTCACGCTTTCCATTCAAGGGGCATCTTTGGGATTTAATGTCGTTACCTGTTTTAACCCAGCCACAGCAAAAGCGGCTGCGAGTATTGGTGTTGGGCGTGGGTGGCGGGGCGGTGATCAGTCAAATTGAGACACTGGTGGAAAACGTCGAGACAACCGCTGTTGAGTTGGATCCTGTGCACATCGATATCGCGCAGACGGTATTCGGGCTGAAGAGCGAACATATCGAGTGGTGTTGCGGTGATGCTGTAGCCTGGCTGAAGCAATCCAAACGGCGTTTTGATGTGATTATCGATGACTGTTTTGGTGAAAATGTAGACGATCCACGCTATCCCGTGCGCGCCGTCGAGTTGGATAAGCATTGGCTAATAACATTGCAGCGCCATTTAACGTCTAACGGCTGCCTGTTGATTAACACTGAAGGTGACGCGGAGGTTAGAAAGCTTAAAAAACAACTCTCGCAAATGCCGCATACTTTTCAGAGGTTATTCAGCCTAAGCCTTCCGCAATATGAAAATGCGGTGGCCTTTTTACATCAAAACGCAATTAAAACTTCTGTCGTCCATAATCTTTTTGGCGGAGCGTCGCCCAGGACTATGAAAATTAAATATGATAAGGGCGTTTGCGTGCGAAACCTGTCTAAAGACTTGAGGGCATTTAATGCGACATAGGGTTGTTGTTTTCTAACAACCTGAGAGGCGGTTCGCCAAAGTGTGTAAGGTTGTTCAAGTTTTCACAAATATTTACAGTTTTCTTTTTTTTGAGGCCTTATATTCGCACATAAGTGATCACGAATAGGAGCTCCAACATGTTGACCAAAACATTGCCTTGGTTATTGCTTACGGCGAGTGTTCTCGCTGGCTGTATGGCGGAAGACGACACCCATAATACCCAAAAGGGTATCGGTGACCATACATCAGGCCTGTGCGAACAGTTAGACGGTGCACTCTATGTTACAGAAACTTTAGAAGTGGGGGGGGAGACACCCAGTGGATCAACCCTAGCGCATTGGACCATGGGGTTTAAGGCCGGCACGGTTTCCACGTCTCAGTCAGATTACACGCTTGTTGGTGACTATACCTGTGAAGCGGACACGGTCTACGTGACTATTGGTGGTGGGCCCAAAACATCTGTGCGTATGACGCCAGAATTGGATGCATTGGTTTGGTATGGTCCAGCGGGTAACGCTGCCGCGCGCACGTATCGGCGTGTTGATCAAAACGCTTCTTCGCTATCTTTGTGCCAGGCCACTGGCATTCAGGTTTTTGAAGGAGAATTGACACTCATCGATGGCACCACAGAAACGGTTCGTGTAGAAACGGCGGAAGGACAAACGGTGAATTGGTGGCGTGGAGAAGACAGTGGCACGGGCATTTTTGACTGTAGTGTCGATGGTCTTCATCTCCATATGGGGGTCGATGATACCACTCCTTGGGTGATTCGCCAGGCGGCAGATAAATCATTGCTGCTGGAATTGGACGACTATCAAGCGCGGGTGGTTATAGTGGATTCAAACGAGGCGTGTACCCTGGAATATTCGCCGGTGTGTGGGATTAAACCCTACGCGGTGCAATGTATCACAGCGCCGTGTCCTTCTGGTGTGTACGAAACCTATAGCAATACGTGTGCGGCCGAAGTGGCCAATGCAGAAGTCGCTTTTACTGGTGAATGTGGTGACCGAGAAGGCACGCCTGTAGAGAATAGTGGTGTTTGTACCAAAGAATACAAGCCAGTTTGCGGTATTGTTGAATCCATCGAGCCCTGCTTAAGCGCACCTTGCCCAATCAAGCGCTATAAAACCTTTGCTAATCGATGTGTTGCGGAGAAAGCCTTTGCCAATGTCGTGTTTGAAGATGCCTGTGGTGATGTTGATGGTGACCGAGTCATGTCGGTGGCGAATGTGGATTGCGCCAGTGTGTACGATCCAGTTTGCGCAAAGGAAAACGCCGGGGTGATGTGTATTACCGAGCCTTGTGAAACGCATCAATACTCAACGTACAGTAATGCTTGTAATGCCGGGGTCAGTGGTGCCCAGATAGCGAGCCAAGGCGATTGTGGTGACCTGGAAGGGCAGCCTGCATTGGCGACGCCACCCGTGGTGATAGTGGAGAACCTCCCGACCACCGACAAGAGCGTTACCATCAGCAATGTAACATTTGATGGCGATTACGTGACATTTGGCGCCGCGTATTCAGGATGCCAAGAGCAGCATTTTACCCTCTACGCCTCCAGGTTGTTTTTGGAGAGTCAGCCAGTTCAAGTGAGCGTTGTTATGGTGCCTCAGGTTGACGACATATGCGACGCCTATTTCAACACAACTTTTTCTTACGATTTGGCTCCCCTCAAGGCGGCGTTCAAAGATGCCTATCAAAGCGAATCTGGTGAAATGGACATTGATCGTCTGGGGCGTTACACCTTTTAAACCGCGTGAGCTTGTTGGGCCCTTTAAAAGGGCCCTTTTTTTGTGGTGCGCCGATGCCTTCTGAGTGGAACTTTTCGCTAGTGTTTTGTGTCTCAGTGTCGCGAACCTAATGAAACGTGGGTTTCGCGAGCTTAGGTTACTATCCAGTTTTGCAGTTTGGCCCTACGGGGCCATTTTTAATGGGCGTTAATTTGACAATGCCCTTGTTAAGGGGCAAAGCCAATATCACTCAACGCTTGGGTTCAGTTTGGCGTTGGCTTGGGGTATGCTTCCATTTTAAATCATAACGAGTGACCAATATGAGTGTATGGATAGATGTGCGGACTCCTGAAGAATACGCTGCCGGGCACGTGAAGGGTGCTATCAATATTCCTTATGAAATCATTGGCGCGGAAATTAGGGCGGTCACAGGCGATGTAGACAGCGATATTCGTGTGTATTGTAAAAGTGGGCGCCGCTCAGGCGTTGCCAAAGACACTTTGAGTGGGCTCGGCTACTGCAATGTCATCAATGAAGGCGGTTATGAAGATATTATGAAACGCAAGGCGGCGGGTGAGGCGATCCCCTAAGTTCTGGCCTAAATGGCGGGATCATCCGCGCAGGGCCAACACTTTAAATTGAGAGTTGTTGGCCAATAACTCAATGTGCTTGAAGTAAGCGCTGGCCTTCTTTTCTATTCCAATAAAACTGTTTACCACAAAAAATGCAGTTCCTTTTGTCGCCAGTAGTTGTGCGGCGGAAGACAGGAAACGGTCTGTCAGTGTGCCGTCTACGCCAAAAGCTTTATGGAAGGGCGGGTTGCACAAAATGATGTCGAACCTTTCGTTTAAGGTGTTCCCGCAATCGCTCGCCATGACCTCTGCGGGTAAACTGTGAGCTTCTGTATTAGCCTTGCAGCACGCTAAGGCTGCAGCATTGTTGTCCGTGGCCACCAAGCGCTGCGGCTTTAAATGAGCAGTCGCCAGGCAGAGGTAGCCATATCCACACCCCAGGTCTAATAGGCTTTTGCCTTGTGCATTGCGCAATTGCTGGTTAACAGTGTCAGCCAGTAATTGACTACCTTGGTCTACCTTGCGCCACCCATATACGCCAGGCTTGCTGATAACGGGCTGACCGTTCAGCGCGCCGATGGTCTGCTGAGTGGAGTAATTCTGGTCGTCAAAAGGGGTTGGGGGAGTGCTTTCCGAGCGTTTGAATTGCGCAAGGTATCCGTCTCGGCTTTTTTGTAAAGGCATATGCACATCAAACACCTGCGCTAAGGTTTTGTAATAGGTTTTAATACCTTCGCCTTTTTCGCCGCAAATCGAGAGCAGTCCGCCATCCATGAGTTGCGTCGTGGCCATGTTGGCAATATGAAAGTTCACCGACTTTTCCTTACAAAGACGTAAGTAGAATGCATTGCAAGGGGGGGCGAGGGTTGGCCAATCTCCAAACTCACAGTGGATGCCGTGGCTTTGGGCTTGTTCGAATACGTCATAGCGATTGGTGGCGATTAACAGTTCTGCCGGAATGGTTGAAAGCGTCGGTAGTATCGCGCCGCCGCCGTCTGCCGCAAACCAAACCCCTTGTCCTGAGTGTTGAATGCAATGGGCCAACATTGGTAAACAGGGGTCAGTCATAAGGCCGCCACTTGTTCTTGTGTTAAAAAAAGGTGTTGGCCCGGTGCTAATGTGTCGGGGAGTTCGAGCGAGCCAATTTTAAAGCGATGCAGCTGTTCCACATGATTCCCCACCGCAGCGAACATACGTTTGACCTGGTGGTATTTACCCTCTTGAATAGCAATGGTCACCAGGTTGGGTGTGTGCACATGTAGTTGGGCCGGTTGTGTGGGTTTTACTTCATGGTGTAATTGAATCCCTTGGCTGAGCTGAGTCACGGCATTCTCGTCGATGGGGGATGCCAAGGTCGCCTTGTACCATTTCGCGCAGCCATTATTCGGTGAGGAGATGCGATGGTTCCATTGGCCATCCGTGGTTAGCAATAAAAGCCCGGTTGTGTCTTTGTCTAGGCGGCCCACTACTTGTAGACCACGGGTGTTGGCCACTTCTTTTGGCAAACAATCTAATACTGTGGGGTGAACACTGTCGCGTGTGGCGCTGACTGTCCCTGCGGGCTTGTGCAGCATAATGTAAAGCGGGTGTTGCGCCGCCACGGGTTGCCCTCTAGCCACAACTGTCGCACCGGGTAAGATTTTTTGGGCAGGTTGTTGCGCTGGCCGGCCATCAACCTGTACCCAGCCGGCTTTCACCCAGGCTTGGGCTTGCTTTCGGCTGATGGACAGGCTGTGACTTAAGTGTTGGTCTAAACGCATGAGTGAGGAGATACGGCCAGTTATACTTGGCTTTTTTCGCCTGCTTCCACCGATTGATAGATCAGCGTATTGATAGTCATGGGGCCTACTCCACCGGGTACGGGAGATATGGCCGCTGCACGTTCATACAATGGGCCTAGCTCAATATCGCCCACGCCACCTGGGTGGTAACCCGCATCAACGACAATTGCGCCATCCTTGATCCATTCTGCTTTGATAAATTCTGGGCGCCCTACAGCGCCAATCACGATATCTGCACGAGCAATGTGCTCCGCCAAGTTCTGGGTTTTGGAGTGGCATATGGTTACTGTGGCGTTGGCATTGAGCAGCATCAGTGCCATGGGTTTGCCCAATATGGGACTGCGGCCCACCACAACGGCGTGTTTGCCTGCAATAAGAATGTTATAGGCTTCCAGCAGCCGCATAATGCCCTTCGGGGTGGCACAACCGTAGGCCGCTTCACCCATGGCCATGCGGCCAAAACCCAAACAGGTAACGCCATCCACGTCTTTGTTAAGGGCGATGGCGTCGAAACAGGCGCGTTCATCAATGTGTTCGGGCACGGGGTGTTGCAATAAGATGCCATGAACATCAGGGTTATGGTTGAGTTCGTGAATTTTAGCAAGGAGTTGTTCGGTGGTGGTGCTAGCACTCATTTCCACCTTCATGGATTGCATGCCAATGCGTTCACAAGCATTACCTTTCATTTTGACATAGGTGGCAGAGGCGGGGTCGTCGCCTACGAGAATCGTCGCCAAAATGGGTGTCGCGCCGCTGTGCGCTTTTAACGTATTGACTCGAGCTGTGAGTTCATCCTCTGTCTTTTTTGCCAGAGCTTTGCCATCGAGTAGTAGTGCGGTCATGTGTGAATCCCTTATAAGAGTGTTACACTGGGCGCGCTTAGCCGGGTTAGGGTTATAGCGCACACACAAGCGGTGAATGGGGGCGGTATTGTCCCACAGGCCGCGGTGTTGCGTCATGAGTTTTTCGGCTTAGCTTTTTGCTCGTTTAGGCGTTGACGAGTGGTTAAGGCGTAGGTATTATGCGCTCCTCTCGAACGGGAGGCCCGGGTGAAAGCCCAATCGTCGGAGTGTAGCGCAGCCTGGTAGCGCGTCTGCTTTGGGTGCAGAATGTCGGGGGTTCGAATCCCTCCACTCCGACCATTTTTCTCAATAGGCTCTGTCAGACCGAATGGCCTACACTGAGTGTGTAGCCAGATGGTGGCATCGCCCACTGGGCCCACGCAGCGTCAAAATGCGCCCGTAGCTCAGTTGGATAGAGCAACGGCCTTCTAAGCCGTGGGTCACAGGTTCGAATCCTGTCGGGCGCGCCATTTTGGCATGACAAATGATGGTGACTGTAGCTCAGTTGGTAGAGCCCCGGATTGTGATTCCGGTGGTCGCGGGTTCGAACCCCGTCAGTCACCCCATCCTCTTACTTTTCCTCTTCGCCCAGTCTAATGACTGCTCGGCATTCTCGGTTTAAAGTTTTTTACAAAATTCGCGAGTATTGAGGTGCTTTCTGAATGGTATCGGCTTTCAAATAGCGATCAAACAGCATGCACACACGCCTGACCAATAATCGACCCGGTGCCGTGATGGTGATCGCGCTTTCTGTTAGCTGGATTAAACCGTCATCAGCCATTTGCCCTAATAGCGGGTAGGCGCTTTGAAAATAGTCTTTGAAGCAAATGTCCCACGTCGCTTCAAATTCAGGGATGGACAGGGAAAAATGACACGCCAGCGCGTTGATGACAGCTTGGCGCAAGGCGTCGTCTTGTGTAAGCGTGTAGCCTCGGGCAATGGCTAGCTGACCTCGGTTAATGGCATCGGTGTATGCTTCAATATCCTTGGCATTTTGAGCGTAGCTGCCGCCCAGTGAATGAATGGACGACACACCAAAGCCTAGCAGGTCACAATCACCACCCGTTGTGTAGCCTTGGAAGTTGCGATGCAACTTACCGGAACACTGTGCGCGGTACAGTTCATCCGACGGCAATGCAAAATGATCCATGCCGATATACTGGTAACCGGCGCTGAGCAGAGCGTTGATACTGGCTTCAAACATGCGTAACTTGGTTTGGGGTTCTGGTAATTCCTGTGCGTTTATTTGCCTTTGTACTTTGAATAACTGCGGCATATGGGCGTAATTAAACAGCGATAGGCGGTCGGGTCGCATCTCGATAACGGTGTTTAAAGTGGCTTCAAAGGATTGCTCTGTTTGGCGGGGAAGACCGTATATTAAATCTAGGCTGACAGACTTAAATCCATAGGTTCTACAGGCTTTTACCAAATCGTCGACTTCTTTAGCGGAATTAAAGCGATTCACGGCCTTTTGAACCTCGGGGTCAAAATCCTGAACCCCAATGCTGATACGGTTAAAGCCCATATTCCTTAGTGCCAGCAGGCGTTCAGGTGTCACCGTCTGCGGGTGTACTTCGATTCCGCACTCCAATACCTCGTCCGGCAGCACGTTAAAGTGCTCGCGTACACACTGCATCAGCTCAAGCAGCTGCGCGTCGTCTAGGTAGGTTGGCGTTCCTCCGCCCAGGTGGATTTGTTTCACGGGGCGATTCGAGTTAACGTGGAGCGCCTGTAGGGCAACTTCTTGTTTAAGCGCTGCCAAATATGGCACCGCTCGGGAGCGATTGGCGGTAATGACTTTATTACACCCGCAGTAGTAGCATACCGTGTCGCAAAACGGGATATGGTAGTACAGGGATAGCGGGCGGTTGCTTGTATGGCTGCGTTGTGCAGCGGCCTTCCAATCGTCCAGGGTGTATTGGTCTGTAAATTGAGGGGCAGTAGGGTAGGAAGTGTAGCGCGGGCCCGCGAGATCGTAGCGTTTGATCAGCGCGTCATTCCAAAATACGTTATTTGGTGGATTCATAGTTACTTTAACGGTTGTGGTTTTTTGTGGATCATAGGCTATAGGGGGGATTTTCGCTTTGACGCATATCAATGAGAGATTGAACTGGGTATTATGCGCACCCAAACTGAGAGGAACGTTCCAATAATGACCGACGTAGCAAATGCAATGCGTGAAGGTATGCGGCGTTTGGCTTCGGGGGTGTCCGTGTTAGCAACAACGGGTGTCGATGCCAAGCACTACGCTATGACGGTGACATCGGTAACCTCAGTATCGGACGCACCGGCGTCGTTACTGGTTTGCGTGAATCAACAAGCGCGTTTACACCAACACCTATTACTTGATCGAGAGTTTGCCATTCATGTTTTGACGCAATCCCAAGTTGCCGTCTCCGTGGCTTGTTCATCTGGCGATCAGGCGCAAACGCGTTTTGATACAGGGCAATGGTCTTTTGACGAGAGAGTCCCTATGTTAAAGGATGCAGAAGCGAGTTTCGTCTGTCGTATTCGAGCGATACACGCCTATGGCACGCACAGTATTGTGGTTGGGGACATTGAATCGGTTAGTGTTCGAGGCGAGGGTGTGGACCCGTTGATTTACCATAATGGCGGCTATGCAAGGCTTACAGACATTTAAAGCAGTACGGTTTAACCGCACGCCCTAAATGCCTGAACTCCCACATGGGCTGTTACAAACGCTCAATCTCAAGCGCCAAATCTTCGGCCAATTTCTCGTTGCTAAAGTCTGTCACAACTGCAGTACTGGCGCGTTCCGGCGCAAAATAGGTGGCCGCCACTCGCTTTAAGTCATCGGCAGTGGTACTGAGTAACTGCTCTCTGAAGGCTTGGCGTTTGGTTAAGGTTCTGCCATGCAGCCCTGCATGGAATAAGCGCTTGGCCCGGCCTGCGGGTGAATCGGGCTTATCAATGCCCGAAACAACTCCCAGGATGGCTTCTTCGATAGCTTGCCATGATATGTCCGAATCCAAAACCCACTGAATAGAACGGTCGAAATCATCTAAGGTTTCGACCAGGCGTGGGTCTCTGTAAGAATAAAAGCGGAAAGACGCCGAATTGTTGTCTTGCCCAGCGCCACTGCCATAAGCGCCACCTTGTTCGCGAATGGCGCGATGTAAGAATCCGTTTCTCAAAACGTTACCCAGCACCACCAGGGGCGCAGCATCCGTATGCGTCATGGGCACAGTGGGGAAGGCTTTTGCGCAAAAATTGACTTGCGAATTGGTCAGCCACGCCTGCTTAACGGTAAAGTTTTCGCGGGGCAATTCCCATGAAGGTGTTTGTTGTGCGCACTCAAACTGGTCAAATACGCTATTGAACTGGCTGAAAAGACGCTCCTGTTGAGGTGCCTCGGCAATCAGTAGGTATTCACGTTTGGCTCCTTTGAGTCGCTCGTGTATTTGCGCCAAGGCGCCACAAAAGGCTTCGACTTCGGCGGGTTGCTCCAAGGATTTATCCAGCGCTTTTATTGCACGAATGCCACCCAGCCCACCCAGGTCATGGCTCAACTTAGAGGCCGCGCACATCCCTGCCGTGGCGGCGGACATGGCCAGCGCATGACCGTTGCTGGTAATGCTTTGCTCACGACCAGCGCGCATTTGCGCCACTAACTCTTTAATGCGTTTGGGAGCATTAAAATTGGCGTGGGTAAGCGTTTTTTGCATCAACTCACTTAGGGCTAAGTGGTTTCGGTTCAAGGCCTTGCCAGAGAAGGTTACAAAGCGATGGGTACTGTGAACGTCGTCTACTTGCGCGCGAATGCTGGTGAAGGCGGAAAAACTGCCTGATACTGCGGCCTGCCACTTTTGCACGCTCAAATAGTCTTGGTCTGCAACGCCGACTTCGGTGACGCAACTGGCGTAATAGGGGAGGTTGCTGAGTAAATTCTGGGGTAACTCGGGTAATTCAATGATGACTTGCTGATACACGAGGCCATTCGTTCCCACATCATATCGAGTGAGCTTTTGTGCGGTTTTGGGCAATTTAACCTCTGAGCCTTCTAGATGAGACTCCTTGGCGGGCACGTCCTCCAAAGTGACCTTCGGTAGAATGCTTTCGTCATCGATTTGTGACTGACGTTGCTCCAGAGCCTGGGCGTTGGCCAGAATGGCCGAAACCTCTTGTTCAGTGAGGCGCGCCTTTTTTGCCTCCAAGTCTGCTGCAACTGCAGCCTCCTTGCGTGCATTCATTTGTGTATCGGGTTTTAACGTCAAGCGAACTCGGTGTGCATTGTCCAACAATAATTTTTGGACTTGGTTTTTAATAAAGTCAGGGTCCTGAATAGCTTCTCGCAGAGTCGTTAACGCGCTGTCCACATCTAAAATAGACACTGGATCACCCCGGTGAGTGGCGGCCGTCAAGGCATTCATGATGATTTGCAATCCAAATGGATAGTGGTCGCCACCAATCTCTCTTTGATGAAGCTCTAATTGATGTAGTGCAGCTTCAATATCCTCAGTGGGAACGCCATTTTGTGCGATGGTATTAAGACAAGCCAATATGGCTGCCTCAATGGCGTCGGCGTCTGTGCGTTTGCAACCTTCAAGGCCGCATAAAAAGGTTAACTCTTTTTGTGAGTCATCCAGGCCGCACATGGGTGAGGGGCCGTTGCCAAAAGGTGAAGTCTCTAATAGGTGCAACAAGGGTGACGCGCTGTTGTCGAGTAAAAGGCTGGAGACCAGTTGAGCGGTCAAGGCTTCTTTGATATCAGTGGTTTTCCCGAGAAGCCAGCCGATGACCACGTGGCACTTGTTATCAGCGTATTCGCTCTCGGCGATGGGGTAGCATTGCTCTACACTGACGGGTGCAAACAACCGCTTCTCGTCTGCGACACTGATGTCGTGATCCAGTTTGGTAAAATGACAGAGCGCTAACTCTTCGAACTGTGTTTGCAACGAAACAGCAGGAATGTCGCCGTAAGTCATGAAAATGGCATTGCTCGGATGGTAGTGGGTCTTGTAGAACTCGGCCAACTGTTCATAGGTAAGGTCGGTAATGCAATCTGGGTCCCCACCACTGTTGTAATGGTAGGTGGTGGTTGGGTGCAAGTATTGGTTAATGGTGTGCCACAATTGTGAAGAGATGGAGCTCATAGCCCCTTTCATTTCGTTGTACACCACACCCTTAACAGTGAGCGCAGAGGTGGGGTCGTCGGGTTGTGCAAATTCTAGGCGGTGGCCCTCCTGGGCAAAGTCCAGGGGGTCGAGACGCGAGAAAAATACGGCGTCAAGATAGACGTTTAGGAGGTTGTCGAAATCCTTGCGGTTAACGCTGGCAAAGGGGTAGGCCGTCCAGTCTGAACTGGTAAAAGCGTTCATAAAGGTATTGAGTGATCTTCGAGTCATCATGAAAAAGGGATCCCTGACGGGATACCGCTTAGACCCACACAAGGCCGTATGCTCTAGAATATGCGCCACGCCCGTTGAATCTTCTGGTACCGTACGTAGGGCCACCAGAAACACATTCTCGGGGTTGTCGGCGGCTACATGAATGTGCTGCGCACCTGTTGCGGTGTGTTGATATTCTTCTACGGTGACATTGAGTGAGGGTATGGCTTGAGTGCGGATTCTGGTGAATGCCGGATGGGCATTTTGCATGATGACCTCGTTATGTTTAAGTATCTGGTTTCAGTGTACGCCGAACGATTTAAGAGCGGTAGTCTGAGGCGCAGTGCTCTGAGGCGTAGTATTCAGAGGTACAGTGTGCCGTGCGATCTGCCATTAATTCAACTCTATAAAATGATAGTAAGGGGTGCCCAGTGAGTATCGAAGCCTTTCTCGCACATTGGCGAGATTTCGCAGCCACGGGATGGCTGTTTTTCTGTTGGCTGGGTTACAGCTATTTTGCTCGGTACCGAGCGCGGTCCACCTATTGTATTGCATCGGTGCTACACCGGTATCGCCAAAATTGGATGACCTCCATGCTCGCGCGTGAGAATCGAATTGCCGATGCCTCGCTATTGTCAAATCTGGAGCGCAATGCCAGTTTTCTCGCATCGACGGCCATTTTGATCATTGCCGGCCTGGTGACGACACTGGCCTCCATCGAAAAAGTTCATAGCATGCTGAGTGCCGTGCCGTTTTCACACTCCAACCTCAGTCCGATGGTGTTGCAATTCAAAATATTGGTGATGCTGATGATCTTTATTTATGCCTTTTTCACCTTTACCTGGGCCATGCGTCAATATGGTTTTTGTGCCGTTATGCTTGGTGGTGCGCCAATACTCTCTGAAGGGCAGGCGAGTAGCGAAGACGTGGAACGCTACGCTTACTATACGGCGAAAGTGATTGATCAAGCCGGCCATAGCTATAACTATGGTCTTCGCGGGTATTATTTTTCTCTATCGATTTTGGCCTGGCTTTTGAGCACTTGGCTATTTGTGATTGCAGTGGCTGTGGTGGTGGGGGTACTTTATGGGCGTGAATTTCATTCAAAAACACTTAGTGCGTTGATTAAAGCCAGTGATTTATCGCTGAAAGACATACGACAACCTAGGCGTTGGCATCAAGAATGAGCAAACAGCCGAGTGCCTGTAATATGCGTTTAGACCCAAGGTGAACCTAATCAATGGATGAGTCGGATAAAACTCAAATTCGAAGCGACGATGAGGCCGCGACGCGCATCGCGCCCACAAAGCTTAATGAGCCGGTCCAGGCAAAGACGATTGCGCGTGACGATTCCCTCACTGAGGTGCGCGACATGGTGGAAGACACCATAGCCCGTGCACAGACATCGTTGGGTAAAACACAACTTGCTCCTCCCTCAGGTTTAACTGACCATTCGCCTGGGCGAGATCATACTGCGGCGACCAGTAATAGTATTTTTGCCAATCTTGACCGAAAAATTGCAGAGCAATACAAAGGTAAAAAACTGCTCAAAGAGCGATTTGCGCTACTGAATACCTTAGGTACCGGAGGTATGGGTAATGTGTATCTTGCCAAAGACTTGCTGCGCGAAGAGATGGAAGACAGTGCGCCGTTCGTTGCCATTAAGGTTCTGAATGAGCGTTGCCGGAGCCTGCCGGGCGCACTGCAATCTTTGCAGCGAGAAGCTAAAAAGGCGCAGACGCTTTCTCACCCCAATATTGTGACCGTGTATGATTTTGACCGTGATGGTGAAACCGCGTTTATTACCATGGAATATATCGATGGTGTGGAGCTGAAGGAGGCTATGCGTGGCAGCCGGCCCATGCACCATCAACAGGTTATGAAGATTGTAGAGCGAGTTGCACGTGGCTTGGCGTATGCGCATCAGCAAGGCTTTGCGCATTCTGATATTAAGCCTGCCAATATTTTTTTGGCAAAAGATGGTACGGTTAAAATATTGGATTTTGGTATTGCTAAAGCGTTTAAGGATGCAGTGAAAGAAAAGCGCACCCTTGCCGATCAACTCACCGAAGGAGCCTTGACACCCAATTACGCCAGTGCAGAAATGTTACGAGGACAGACACCTATCGCCAGCGATGACGTGTATGCATTGGCGGTAATGGCGTATGAAATGCTTGCCGGACACCACCCCTTTGTGGATGAAAAGGGTAAGCCCATCCCGGCAGACGTGGCACAAAATATTCATGCCAAAGTTGGGCACATTCCCCATGTGCCCAAGCGTCACATGCGTGCTATTCGCAAAGGGTTGTCTTTTGCTCGATCGGATCGTTTTAAAGACGCAGGCTTGTTTATAGATGCCATCAAGCCCCGGAATCTTAAAAAAGACTTTGCATTACTGAGTTCTGCCGCGCTCGCAACAGGCATTATTATTTTTGGAGTTGGCCAGGGTTTGGAACAGGTTGTTCCGAGTGTCAACAGTTTGAAATCCGAGCTCACCGATGTTGCTGAAACGGTTGTGGAGGCAGATGCACTCTTAGACAATGGTGAAATTGATATGGCCCACCGCCTGTATTCACAGGCGTGGGAATTGGCAAATGATCTCACTGCAGAAGATGTGACGGAACGCGAGAAAACCCATGCGATATTGGAAGATCGAATGGGAAAGGTCGCGGATGCCCTCATTCAGCTGGCAAAGGCACCCGATATTGATGAGTACCAACTGCGAGAGTTGTTTGTTGCGCTTGAATTCTTATTAAAAGATGAAATTACAGATAACCCCAGAAAAATTAAAAACGCAATGAATTCTATTCAAGAACGTATTGATCAATTTTAACCATTGCATCGAGTGAATATCACTTAAGGATAATCAACATGAATTGGATACTTAAAATGCCGGATTTTAATGCTAAGACTTTAATCCGTAATCGTTTAAGTTGGGTGGTGTTATCGGTTGTGCTTGGCGGGTGTAATCAATCTACACCCACCAAGCCCGATGAATCAGCCAGTGAAGGCTTTACGGAAGTGAGCGATTTATATGTGGTGGACTGTCTATTGCCTGGGCAGGTAAGAAGCTTAGGTGGTGCCAAGTTTTTAAGTGCTCGGCGTCCCATTCGGACAACTGCGGTGGATTGTAAAATACGTGGAGGTGAATACGTTGCCTATGATCGTGCAGATTATCGCTCCGCACTCAATGTTTGGTTGCCCAAAGCCGAAGAGGGTGACCCAGAAGCCCAAAACTACGTGGGTGAAATATTTGAAAAAGGCCTAGGGCAGGCACCTGATTACAGTTCTGCGGTTGCTTGGTATCAAAAGGCAGCGGAACAAGGGTACTCGCGAGCGCAAATTAACTTGGGTTATCTATATGAGAAAGGGTTGGGTGTACCAGAAGATGTGACTGTTGCGTTAAATTGGTATCGTAAAGCCTCTGGTATTGGTGATGATGCTTTGGTGTTAAACAGCGAGGCCCAAGCCCAATTGGCACAAACTCGGGCAAAATTAACAGCAGAGCTCAGCAATGCTAACGTTCAAACCGAATTTCTGCAAAGCCAGATTGCCAACTTACGAGAGGTTGTGACGCAACAAACTGAGGCGGCAAGACAATCCACCGTCAACCCTGAGGCGCTGGTGGAAGCCAATCAAAAAATTGACGCGCTGATGGCACTGTATCAAAAAGCCCGAGATGAACGCGATGCGCTAACTGGAGAGCTTAAAAATATGGAAGTGGCGTATCGGAACTTTAGCAACGCTGATCTTTTGGTGCCTGCGGATTTAGAGAAAGGTGAGCAGCGGGTTTATGACGATATTAATTTTGGCCGATATTTCGCCCTCATCATTGGTAATCAAGATTACTTATTTTTGGATGATTTGCGCTCACCGAAACGAGATGGTGAGCGACTCAAAGAGATATTGGAAACCAAGTATGGATTCAGTACTCTGTTTTTGTCCGATGCGAACGAGAAGTCTATTTTAAATACCATTAATGACTTTTATGACCAGATTGGCGAGAAGGACAATTTGTTAATCTATTACGCAGGCCATGGTAATATCTCCCGTAGTGAGCAAAGCCGGACTGAACGTGGGTATTGGTTGCCTGTGGATGCCAGTCGCGAAAACATCTCTAATTGGATTAATAATTCTGTCATCAGTGATCATTTGGATCGTCTGAAAGCGCGCAGTGTACTGGTGATTTCTGATTCCTGTTATGCGGGCTATCTAGGGTCTGCGAAAAGCCCTTTTTTGTTCGGTGTCAGTAGTAAGGCAGACAGTAAGCAGGTCGTTGAGGCTGGGCTCAAGCGTCGTTCGCGTGTGGTGATTTCTTCCGGTGGTGTCAAGCCTGTGTTAGACGGCTCTAATCAAACCCACTCGGTATTTGCGGGTGCTCTAATTGAAGTGCTCGAACAGAATGAAGGGGCGTTGAAAGACAGCAGTTTATTTGCCCAACTGTCGGTCAACGTGCGTAAGAGAAGTGACGCTGTGGTAGAAACGCAAACGCCCGAAATGAAGCCTGTGCGCGAAGCGGGGCATGAAGGGGGCACCTTTTATTTCGTGCCGGTTCACTAACGCTGTAATTAATTGGGCTTTATCAAAGCACGGTGTAGCTGATGCAATACGCCCGGCCATAGGGTCTGCCAGCAGCAAATGTGATCACCCTCCGAAAGCAAATAAAAAAGGGCTTTCGGATCCTGTCGCGCAGCTTGCTGCGTCAGCTGCCAGGGGACGGTCTCATCATTTGGGGCGGCATAATGCCAGCGCAGTGTTGACGGAGGAAGGCTCACGTCCACCGCATTGAGGGAGGTACTAAGAGGTGTGTATCCCAGTGTGTTTGTCCAGGCTTGGTGATCTAAATTGGCGCCAAGTGTGATGACGGTACGAACATCTTGTCTCAGGGAGGCCAAAATCATGGCAATACTGCCGCCGCCACTGTGGCCTATCAACACGATTTGTCGATTTGGTGATGACGTTTGTATCGCATCTAAAGCGAGATTCATCTGAGTAATAATCGTGTTTGAATAACGACCTGAGGTCCACAGTGTTTTTTCGCACGCAACAGGCAATTTTTTTTGTCCGAAACATGGGCGCTGCAAGTAAGCGGCCGAATAGGGGTCTGCCATCATCAGTTTTAAAGCAGTTAATTGAGTGCTGCTAGGGTTTGACGGTGGCAAACGGTTCATCCACCAGTTCCGGCCGTCACCCTCTAAATAAACATGAAGAAGCGTTTGATCATTGGTACGTTGAGGCTGGTTGATACCCTGTGGCGAATTGAACAGTACCTCAATCGGTAAGGGCGTGGAGCCCAAAACCCTCTGAGCTTTACACTGTGGGCATAGCGTGGTGGGTGCAACAAAAGTCGCGCAGCCTGTGAATATGGCCAAAAGTGTTAAAAAACAAAGGCGAACAGGCGTCAACGAGCGCCAGTGCCATGGCCTATTTATGGTTAGGGGGCGTGTCATCAAAGAGCGCACTTTTTTCTGCATCCGCCACTTGGTGATCCTGTTTTGTGGGTAGTGTTTCGGAGCAGACTTGGTTACGACCATTATGTTTGGCGCGATACAGTTGTTTGTCGGCACGCTCAACAAAAGTTTCAACATTTGAAGGTAGCGAATGGAGGTGAATCGCCACGCCAAAGCTTGCCGTTGCCGATAACTGTTGTTCGCCTATATCAATGGTGAGCGCGGCGATGTTTTCTCTTATGCGTTCACTTACTTGAATGGCTGTGAGTAGGGGGGTGGATGGCAAAATAACGGCAAATTCTTCACCGCCATAACGACAAGCAATGTCGATTTTTCGAATGGAATTTTTGATCGCGGTAGCCATATGTTGAAGGACCGTATCGCCAGCAAGGTGTCCATAAGTATCGTTAATACGTTTAAAATGGTCTATATCCAATAAGATCAAACTGGTGGGTTGATGCGTGCGACAACTTCGTTCAAGTTCCACCTCTATAGCATTTATAAAGTGACGCTTGTTGTGCAAGGAGGTCAAGGCATCTGTGTGCACTTGTGTGGCTAAGAGGGAAACCTGTTCTTTTAGCTGCTCCACCTCGTCGTAGATAGGGCAGGCCTTTTTACCTTTTGGACATGAGGGTGTGGAATCAGGCATTTTGAATACTACGACAGTCTTTCAACAAAATCCGTATAGTCAAAGGATTTGACGATGCGGATTTGACCATTTTGGCTATTGGCAATGGCAATGGTGGGTAAGGGAATGCCGTTGAAGGTCGTATTTTTGACCATTGTGTAAATCGCCATATCCTCAAACATCAACCGTTGTCCGGTGTGTAGCGGTTGGTTAAAACTATAGTCACCGATTACGTCTCCGGTTAAACAACTAGGGCCTCCTAGCCGGTAAGTGTATTTCGCGTTGCCAGGGTCTTGCGCGCCTGTGATGCGTGGTCGGTAGGGCATTTCCAGCACGTCCGGCATATGACAAGTCGCAGAGGCATCCAGAATCGCAATGTTCATGCCGTTATGCAATGTGTCCAGGACTTCTGTCACCAAAATACCGGCGTTAAGCGCGATCGCTTCACCGGGCTCCAAATACACTTGAACTTGATGCTGCTGTTGGAATTGACGTACACGTTCAATCAAGGCATCCACTTGGTAGCCTTCACGAGTAATATGGTGTCCGCCGCCAAAGTTCACCCATCGCATTTGTTGAAGAATGTTAGAAAAGCGATCTTCGATAACGCGCAATGTGCGCGCTAAAGGTTCAAAATCCTGCTCACATAGCGTGTGAAAATGTAGCCCTTCGATACCGGTAAAGTCTAAGCCTTCCAGTTGTTTCAGTGTTGATCCCATACGCGAGCAAGGTGCACAGGGATCATAAATCGGGGTGGCGCCCTCTGAGTGCTCGGGATTAATTCGGATCCCGAAGGACAATTCAGGGCGTTGTTTTTTTGCCGATAGACACTGCTCTTTGAATTGTAACCACTGACTAGGACTATTGAACACTACGTGGTTAGACACGGCAAGAATTTCTGCCATTTCATTTGGGCGGTAAGCTGCCGCGTAAGTATGAACCTCACCGCCAAATTGTTCTCGTCCAAGTTTGGCTTCAAACAACCCGCTCGCGCATGTGCCCTTTAGGTAGCGCATGATCAAAGGTGCAAAGGCATACATGGAAAAAGCCTTTAACGCCAGTAACACCTTCGCGCCACTGTCTTGTTGAACTTTGGCGAGAATTTTGAGATTGTTTTCTATCGCCACCTCGTCCACAACGTAGCAGGGACTGGAGAGGTCAGAAATGTTCAGTTGGGACAACGTATGGGGCATATTGAACCTATTTACAAAGCGGGAGCTAGCAAAGCGGGAGCCAGCCCCGCTTGTGCATTACGATTGTAAGCCAGTGCTATTCAGTTCTACGACTTGCCAGGGTAAGCCATATTGGTTCAAGTCGTTCATAAAGGGGTCTGGGTCGAACTGTTCCATATTCCAAACGCCGGGTTTCATCCACTTGCCATCCAGCATCATTTTTGCACCGATCATGGCAGGTACACCTGTGGTGTAGGAGATGGCCTGTGACTGCACCTCTTCGAAGCAGGCTTCGTGATCGCATATATTGTAGATGTAAACAATTTTCGGTTGACCGTCTTTGATACCCTTGGCCACACACCCGATACAGGTTTTACCTTTTGTTAAAGGGCCTAGGCTAGAGGGATCGGGTAATACTGCTTTTAAAAACTGTAAAGGTATGATTTCAACACCTTCGTATTGTACCGGTGCGATACCGGTCATCCCAACATTTTGTAGCACCTCTAGATGCTTTAAATAGTTAGAGGAAAAAGTCATCCAGAATCGAGCACGCTGAATTTCTGGGAAGTGCGTGGTGATAGACTCCAGTTCTTCGTGATACATCAAATAGATATCTTTGGGTCCAATACCTTCTGGAAAATCAAAGCTGTCTTTGACCGAAAGTGGGTCTGTCTCGACCCATTGGCCTTGACTCCAATAGCGGCCTTTGGCCGTGACTTCGCGAATGTTTATTTCGGGATTAAAGTTAGTAGCGAAAGGCTGACCGTGATCGCCGGCATTACAGTCAATAATGTCCAGTTCATGGATTTCGTCTAAATAGTGCTTTTTAATGTAGGCGGTGTACACGTTGGTAACGCCCGGATCAAAACCGCTGCCAAGCAATGCCATAAGGCCTGCCTGGGTGAACTTATCTTGGTAGGCCCATTGCCATTTGTATTCGAATTTGGCTTCCTCGGGTGGCTCGTAATTCGCTGTGTCTAAATAGTGAACACCCGCCTTTAAGCAAGCCTCCATAATGTGGAGGTCTTGATAGGGCAAAGCCACGTTGATCACAAGGCTGGGCTTTTCTGCTTCAAGTAATGCGCTAAGCTCAGGGACATTGTCCGCGTCGACTTGTGCCGTGCGAATAGGGCGTGATATTTGCGCTGCAATTTTTTTACATTTCTCTTCTGTTCGGCTGGCAAGGATGATGTCGCTAAAGACTTCGGGTAATTGGGCGCATTTGTGTGTCACAACACCCCCAACACCACCAGCACCAATGATTAAAACTTTACTCATAGCTTTCTCCTAACCCAACACTTTATTTTTCATAATAGGTGTAGCCGCGCATGCTGTCAGAAAAAGCACTCATAATGCTTTGTCGCTCGCTGGCGGAAATTTTGCCTTCGCGAACAGCTTGCTCTGCTGCTCTACGAAAACGATCTTGCATAACTTGTGGGTTGTATTCCACATAGCTGAGCACATCTGCAACACTATCGCCTTCAATTTCTTCGGCGAATTCGCAATGACCTTCTTCTGAGATGCGGACACTTACCACATTGGTATCACCAAATAGATTGTGAAGATCGCCCAAAGTCTCTTGGTATGCGCCCACTAAGAACACCCCAATGTAGTATTCTTCATTGTCTTTGAGTTCATGCAGAGGCAGTGTGCGACGTGTGTTGTGTAGGTCTGCAAAGCGGTCTATTTTACCGTCGCAGTCACAGGTGATATCCGCGATGATGGCTTGCCGGGTAGGTCGCTCCACCAAACGATGAATGGGCGAGATCGGGAAGATTTGATCTATCGCCCAAATGTCAGGTAGCGATTGAAATAGGCTAAAGTTACAGTAGTAAATATCTGCCAGTTGTTCTTTAAGCTTATCCAGTTCGCGCAGTGCTTTTGGGGCATCTTCCGATAAATCCAAAAGGTGATGCATCACTTTTAGAAAAAGATTCTCGGCCAAGGCTCTCGAGCGTAAGCTCACTTGTCCACGCTTAAACAATTCTCGGAGCTCATCGCGGTAAAACAGCGCGTCGTTATAGCACTCTTGAAGATTACGCACGGTGGCAGAGGACAACAGCTCTTTTAGCGCGTGAATCATTTGATGGTCATCGTCGCTGAGCGTGGTAGGGGTCTCTACCGGTTCGAAGGTGGCCACATCCAATACATTAAATAAGAGGACGGACGAGTAGGCCACAGTGGCCCGACCAGACTCGGTGACGATTGTAGGGTGCGCGATGTCGTGAGGGTCGAGGGTGGTCATAATAACGTCGACAATGTCTGCGCAGTATTCGTCTAGGGTGTAGTTTCTAGAGTGCACATAATTTGTTTTTGATCCGTCATAATCCACCGCAAGCCCACCGCCTAGGTCTAAATAGCCCATGGTGGCACCTTCACGAACCAGGTCCATATAGACTTGACAGGCCTCTAGCACCCCCGTGCGGATATCCCGGATGTTAGGGATTTGTGAGCCCAAATGGTAATGCAGCAATTGCAAACAATCGAGCATGTTTTCTCGCTTCAACTGGTCCACAACGATAATCAGTTGCGCAATAGATAAACCGAAGATGCTACGATCACCACTGGTTGCATTCCAGTGGCCGCCCACCATGGAGGCAAGTTTGACTCTGATACCGATACGCGGGCGAATATTCAGTTCGCGGCTGCGCTCCAGGATAATCGGCAACTCTGTGAGTGTCTCGATGACAAAGAAGACTTTATATCCAATTTTGCTGGCTTGAAGCCCGAGATCGATAAATTCTGAGTCCTTATAGCCGTTGCAGACAATACAGGCATCGGGGTTTTCGAGGTTTGCCAGGGCAATCATTAGCTCAGGCTTGGATCCTGCCTCCAGGCCATGGCCGAACTTCGCGCCAACTTGGGCGATCTCTTCGATCACATGGCACTGTTGGTTGACCTTGATGGGAAACACACCGCGGTAAACGCCCTGATAACCACTTTGCTTGATGGCGTTGCCAAAAGCGCTGTTGAGGCGAGTGATCTGCTGTTCCAGCAAATTTTCAAGTCGAACCAACGCGGGCATGTTGATGCCACGGGCTTTCATTTCGTTGACAATGCTCAGTAACGAAACATGCTTGGGTTGGTCGCCAACGCCTGCTGTGACGGAGATTTCGCCACTGTCAGATACGCTGAAATAGCCGGCACCCCATTCGTTTATGCCATAAAGTTCGGCCGAATGTGTAGGTGTCCAGGCGTGATGGACAATCTTATTCAAATTAGTGAGTTCTCTGGTCTGGATTGAGCTTGTGAGCGGGCAGGGGCCTGCCGGGCTCGCTTATAGAATGAGCGCGCGCACTATCTCAAATTTAGATGGGTTTTTCTACCCTGAGCGTGACAATTCGTCAAATGTCGCAGTGACACGCTAAACCCGCCCCCAGCCTTGATCGAGGCTGCTAGAAACCTACGAGGCAGTGAGCTTGTCAGCCTCACCCGACGAACGTCAGGCAAGGGGTTGTTGGGAGTCAATGATAACGTTGAGCCCGCTTTCTATCACTTGCGGATTTCAACCTGCGTTCAGCCGCCAAAAACGCATCTCGAACCGCCACGTGCACGGATTCATCGTCGTGGCTGACCGTTAAGGGCGACCCTTTTAGATTCAGTTCGATGGATGCTCGGAACATACGACCCTTACCCTTATGTTTATGGGGGGCGTCGAGCACTACGCGTGAATGGAGTATGTCTTCGGAAAATTTAGCGAGTTTTTGATATTTTTCGTTGATGGTGTGTGTTAATGCAGCAGACGAGTCGATATCTCGGTATACAACGTCTAAATTAGGGCTCATAGGCAGCCTCCACTAATGCCGGTGTTAAATAGAGTAATTCGTAGGCCTACTCTTTCATAATGGCGCGAAAAAGGAAATTTTCAAGCCAGCAGTAAGAACTTTGAATTATGACTTTGATGTTGCTTATACGCTCTTCGATTTCTATGGCGCATTGGACAGTGATGATTGTCTGTTGGCTGGTCAAGACAAAGACATGCTATTGGTTCTGGTGTTTGAAAGACTTTGCGGGACACCTGAAATACTTCTAAGTTTTTGATTTTAAATAACTATAAGGCTTTTCGTTGTGAGGGATAGTGGCTTTGCCGCGCGTTTCGAGGGCGTACGCTGATTAGGTATCCGCGTGAAATAATTTTGCCCGCACGGTGGTTCGATATTGTCCCGGGGTAGTCGCAAAGTGCTTTTTAAACAGGTCAGAAAAATGGGCCGTATCAAGATAGCCAATTTTATACGCGATTTCCGCAATACTTAAATTGGTAGATTGCAAAAACTCACGTGCTTGGCGCATGCGTAAGGTTTGTAAATATTGCAAGGGCGTCTGGTTGGTGGCCTGTTTGAATCGACGATTTAAAGTTCGCAAGCTCATTTTTAGCTCGGCAGCCAGCGTTTTTATTTGAACTTCATGCATGAGATTTTCGCTCAGCCAGGTTTGCGCTTGAGCAATGGCTTCGTCGGGGTGACCGTAAGCTTCTTCAATAGTGTGATGCTGCAATTGATAAGCTTGTCGCACTTCGTGGAAAAAATGCCTTTCAACATCCCGCGCAATTTTTGTGTGGAACAATTCTTCAATAAAAAAGACCGTTAAGTCCGCTAAAGAAGTCACACTGCCCGTGCAAAAAAGGCTGCCCGCACGGGTGATAAAGGCGTATCTCTTTAACTCAGCCAACGGGTAACTTTTTTCAAACTCATCAAAGTAATACCAGTGGGTGGTGGCCGGCTGATGGTCGAGTAAGCTTGCTTCACCCATAAAGCAACAGCCGGTGCCGACACCCGCAATGGTATTGCCAAGGCGATGCTGCTGCTTTAGCCAAGGAAACAGTGACTCACTGCGCTTGAGCACAGGTTTGGGGTTGCGCCAGAGCGCCGGTAAATAAGTAATGTGCGAATTCGAAATGTCTTGTATGGCGCAATCGGGCGCAAGCGTCACGCCGGTATGGGTGGTCACCGGTTTCCCATCTAGCGAAGCCAGTTGGATGTTTAGCCGGATGCTTTTGTTTTTCAGCTCAGTTCGCGAAAGACTTTCAGCGGCCCGAAGTAACTCCATAGGCAGGGCCACACTGGTGGCCAGCATTTGGGGGCATAGAAAAAAAGTCACCGTTCTTCGTTGAATACTCACGTTTGCGATACGCCTGGCTAATTTGCCTAATATTATGGCCAGTATCCCCTTAATTATGTGGCAATACAACCATACACTATCTGAAACATAGGTTGTTTGGGCCAGTACTCGTTTAGGCGGCTCAGCCAGCCAACTTACCAAATTGAGTCGTAGTGGAGTAACCATGAAATCTTTGCCCGTTATTGTGGGTTTTGGCGGATATAACTCTGCAGGTCGCAGCTCTGGCCACAATGCCTACCTGCGGATGATTTACGAGAGCCTAGATCAGCGCCACCGAGTGCACACGTTAAAAGCACTGGGGGCCATTATGGGCATTGAGGTAAGCGACGCTCCAGCGGACGACGTAACCTCGAAAATTCTTGCGGGTACGCTGATTCGAAGAATCGAACCCAATTTTTTCGACGTCAATGCCACGCCCATTGGACGTCAATGTGAGCTATCAGCGAGTGAGTCGTCGCCCATTACCATGACAATGGCAGCGCGCGATGTCCCGAACCCCTTGCCGTATGGGTGGACGCTCAAGGGCGAACCCACAAAAGGGCAATGCGAAATTGAAATTTGGAAAAGCCAAGCCATTACTGTCCAAACCCAGTTGCCTTTGCCTGTTCAGGCGGCGGGACAGCTGCCTACGGGGTTTAATCCCGGGTCATATTACCGTTCAACGCACCATCCTCGAGGGTTACAACTAACGGTATTGTCCGCTTCAGATGCCGTGCGCTCCACGGGTTTGGCTTGGGAAGATGTGGTCGCCAAGGTATCGCCTGATCAGGTGGCGGTTTACGCCAGTAGTGTGATGAGCCAATTGGATGGCAACGGTCTCGGCGGAATGATGCAAAATCGCATGCGTGGCCAGCGCGTGTCTTCCAAGCAATTGGCGCTCGGACTCAGCACTATGGCGGCGGATTTCGTCAATGCCTATGTGTTAGGTAGTGTGGGCACAACTGCTGGGATATCGGGTGCCTGCGCGACGTTTGCGTACAATTTGAAGGCCGCAGTGAACGATATTCAAAGCGGCCGCTGTAAGGTTGCTTTGGTGGGTAGTAGCGAAGCTCCCATATTGCCGGAAGTGATTGAAGGCTATGCAGCCATGAGTGCACTGGCCACCGATGATGAGCTTAGAAGACTGGATGGTACCCAATCGGTGGACCATCGGCGCAGCTCAAGGCCTTTCGGTGACAATTGTGGCTTTACCATAGCGGAGTCGGGGCAGTACGTCATGTTGATGGCGGATGAATTAGCGATTGAAATGGGAGCTCAAATTCTGGGCATGGTCCCTGGTGTTTTCGTGAATGCCGATGGCTATAAAAAATCCATTTCAGCGCCCGGACCGGGCAATTACATCACGATGGCTAAAGCTTGTGCCCTAACGCAACAGTGGGCGGGAGAGCAGGTTTTACAACAGCAAAGCTTTATTCAAGCGCACGGCTCCAGCACGCCGCACAACCGTGTGACTGAATCCAAGATATTTGATGAAGTGGCAAGAACCTTTGGGGTGGAACGCTGGCCGGTGACTGCGGTCAAAGCCTATCTAGGGCATTCCCTTGGGCCTGCCAGTGCAGACCAATTGGCGGCCTCACTTGGAGTATTTGCATACGGCGTACTGCCGGGTATTAAGACGATTGATAAGGTGGCCGAGGATGTTCACGATGAACGTTTGCAACTGTCAAATAAAGATCTGGAGCTAGGCAAAGATAAAGCACAGGTGGCGCTGCTGAACTCAAAAGGCTTTGGCGGAAACAACGCGACTGCGGCAGTCTTTTCACCCTCGCTCACAGAGGACACATTACAGAAAAAGTACACCGCCAAGCAATGGAAGGACTATTTATCTCGTCGATCAAGCACACTTGAGGCTGTCGCTGCCTATGAAGAGCAGGCGAGCGCCGGCAAGCTAGACCCTATCTATCATTTTGGTGAGGGTGTGATTGATGAAACTCAAATCAAACTCACCCAGCAAGCCATCACGTTACCGGGCTTTAAAAATCCTGTCGGCCTGCTTGGAACAGAGGATTAGTGCTGGTGTCTGAGAAGGGGGGCGAAGCCCCACAGTTTGACCCTGCAGGCGAGAATGTAGGTGCTCGCTTGTTGGCGTTGCGTCAGCGGCTTGGGCTGTCACAGCGGGAATTGGCCCGTCGGGCTAAGATGCCAAACGGCAATATTTCGTTGATTGAACAAGGTAAAGCCAGTCCAACGATTCATTCATTGAACCGTATTTTGTCGTCTATTGGTGTGAGTTTGCAGGCTTTCTTTCAAGAGACGCCGTTTTTGGCATCACCTGTTATTGGTGAGCAGTCATTTGTGCACCTGCGTGCGGACGGAGCGGAGTCCTGGTGGAAGACCTTTTTGTCCGCAGACCATCAAGTGACTTTGCGTAAAGACCGCATATTGCCTGAATGTACGTTGGCGCCTATAGCGGTTGAGGGGCATACAGCAGGACGCCTACTAGGGTTGTTGGTGGAGGGGGAGGTCGTTATCGAAGTCAAGGGGGAAGCGTTTGTAATGACATCTGGAGAAGCTTGTATGGTCATGCTGAACGAGCGTCATCGTTTTCGCAACGTTTCGAGTGAACCGGCTTATTTGGTCACTTTTTTAATTTCCCCATAATCCGCTAGTCGTCATTGTTTGGGGTAGTGACCTAAAACAAGTTCTTCTATAAAAAAAGATGTCACAGGCGCCTATATTAACCTTTAGGCGTGAGAACGCTCCGTTGGAGAGGTTAGGATGGCTGTCTTTACCTGTTCTTATGATCCATACTAAACCCATAACGTTTAACTTTAACCAGTACCGAGGGTGACATGATTTATCAGGGCGAGTCCATACAAGTCGCGTTGTTAGAGCATCAAATTGCACAGTTAACCTTTGATCTTCAAAATCAGTCGGTTAACAAGTTCGACCTCAAAACGTCGCGCGAACTGAGTGAAGCGTTGACGGCTATTGAGGGCGCAATTCAAGGGGACCCAGGGATTCGTGGGTTATTGGTGACCAGTGGCAAAGATGTTTTTATTGTTGGCGCGGATTTGACCGAGTTTGGCCCCGTGTTTGCCGAAGGTGCCGATGCTGTCGAATCTCATATTGTAGGTAACAAAACCACTTTCAATCGACTGGAAAGCCTGCCCGTACCCACCGTTGTCGCGATTAATGGGTACGCATTGGGTGGGGGGTTGGAGTTGGCTTTGGCCTGTGATTTTAGGGTGATGAGTTCCGCGGCGAAGATAGGATTACCTGAGGTTAAGCTGGGTTTGCTGCCAGGCTGGGGTGGTACGGTTCGATTGCCAAGATTGGCAGGTCTTGATACCGCCATCGAGTGGATCGCCTCTGGCGGCGAGCAACGCGCAGAAACTGCGCTGAAAGCGCGTGTGGTGGATGGCGTAGTAGAACCCGATGTTTTGATACATTCGGCGTTGAATGTGCTAGAGCGTGCAATTGCCGGTGAGCTGGATTACGCCAGCCGACGCGCACAAAAGCAAGCGCCATTGAAACACAATGACATTGAGGGCCTACTGGCTTTTGAAAGTGCCAAGGTGTTTGTTAAAGCGCAAGCCGGGCGTAATTATCCCGCGCCCATCAAGGCCATTGAAGTGATGCAAGAAGGCGCAAAGTGCGACAATGAAGCGGCTGGAAAAATTGAAACTGCTGGATTTGTTGCGTTGGCCCAAACCTCTCAGGCAGAGGCTCTGTTGGGATTGTTTCTTGCGGACCAGTTTATTGGCAAAAAAGCTAAAAAATGGGAAAAGGCTGCTGGCGATAAGGTGAGCCAGGCTGGAGTGTTGGGCGCAGGTATCATGGGCGGTGGTATAGCTTATCAATCTGCCTATAAGGGTGTTCCCGTGAAAATGAAGGACATCGCCCAGCAAGGTCTAGACCTTGGGTTGGGCGAGGCGGCGAAGCTTTTACAAAAACGTGTTGAAAAAGGAAGGATGAGTGTGGCTGATATGGCGAGCACGCTCAACCGTATTGGCGCGACCTTAAATTTTAGTGAATTTTCCAATGTGGATATTGTGGTTGAGGCGGTTGTCGAAAATCCCAAAGTTAAATCCACAGTGCTTAAAGAATGTGAGGGTGTGGTCAATGATAGCACCATACTGTGCTCGAACACGTCAACGATATCCATTGATTTGTTGGCCGAAAACCTTTCCCGGCCTGAGCAGTTTTGCGGCATGCATTTCTTTAATCCCGTACATGCCATGCCGTTGGTTGAGGTCATTCGCGGGCGCAAAACTTCAGATTTAACGATTGCAAAAACAGTGGCTTACGCCAATACCTTGGGCAAGAAAGCGATTGTTGTAAACGACTGCCCAGGTTTTTTGGTCAACCGCGTACTATTTCCCTATTTTGCAGGGTTTTCCCTTTTATTACGCGATGGTGCTGATTATCAAGCTGTCGATAAAGTGATGGAACGATGGGGCTGGCCCATGGGGCCCGCATATCTGTTAGATGTTGTTGGTATCGACACTGGTGTGCATGCTCAAGGTGTTATGGCGCAAGGGTTTCCTGACAGAATGTCAAAAAACTTTGAACAAGCCACGGATTTACTATTTGCCAACGAACGGCTTGGGCAAAAAAGCCGGAAAGGCTTTTACAATTATGAGCTGGATAAAAAAGGTAAACTAATTAAGGTGGCCGCTCCCGAAGTGTTGGATTTACTGGCGCCACATATGGCCAGTGCAAAAAGCTTTGATGACGAAGAGGTGGTAGCTCGCATGATGGTGCCTATGGCCACAGAGCTTGCTCGGTGTCTTGAGGAGGGCATTGTTGAGACCCCTTATGAAGCCGATATGGCGCTGATTTATGGTCTGGGGTTTCCACCTTTTCGAGGCGGTATATTCCGTTGGCTCGATCGCGTGGGTATGGCTAACTTTATCAATATGGCCAAGCCTTTTGCATCACTCGGACCCTTGTATGAGCCTACGCAAGGCATGCAAGATATGGCAAACCAACAAACAACGTATTACCCACAATAGGAGGCTGGCGTGACTATTCAAAACCGAGATGCTGTCATTGTTGAGTACGCTCGAACGCCTATGGGGAGAGCTAAAAATGGGTGTTTTCGTCATCAGCGCGCGGACGACTTAAGTGCTGCTTTGATGAATGGGTTGCTTCAAAAAATCCCCGAGCTTGATGTCGCCACCATCGACGACGTGATTTGGGGTTGTGTGATGCAGCGCGAGGAGCAAGGTTTTAATATTGCGCGAATTAGTACTTTGCGGGCGGGTTTTCCGCATTCCGTGCCTGCACAAACCGTGAATCGTCTGTGTGGTTCCTCCATGTCGGCCCTACACACGGCAGCCGCCTGTATTCAGGCAGGCTTAGGGGATGTTTACTTGGTGGGTGGCGTGGAGCACATGGGCCATCTCGATATGAATGCTTTTGTGGACCAGAACCCAATGCTCGGTTTATCGGTGGCAAAGGCTGCTGGGTCCATGGGTATGACGGCGGAATATTTGTCTCTGTTACACGGTATCACCCGCGAACAAATGGATGCTTTCGGTGCCCGATCTCATCAAAAAGCTGCTGCGGCACGCGACAGTGGTATTTTTGCACGTGAAATCGTCGCGATGGATGGCCATGATGAACTGGGCGCACCTTGTACTGTGTACCACGATGAAACTATTCGACCGGAAACCACGGCTGAGGTGTTGGCCGCCTTAAAACCTGTGTTCAACCCCAAAGGTGGCAGCGTTACGGCTGGCACGTCATCACAGCTCACCGACGGTGCCTCGAGTATGCTGGTCATGTCAGGAGAGCGTGCCAAAGCTTTGGGGCTGAGTGTGATTGCCAAGGTCAAAACCATGACTGTGGTAGGCGTTGACCCTTCGATCATGGGGTATGGGCCTGTACCGTCGACACAATTGGCCTTAAAAAAGGCGGGGCTTACCATGGATGATATTGATGTTGTCGAGCTGAACGAGGCGTTTGCAGCACAAGCGCTACCGGTCCTAAAAGACTTAAACTTACTTGATGCGATGGACGAAAAAGTGAACCTTTATGGTGGTGCTATTGCGCTAGGTCATCCATTTGGATGTTCTGGCACGCGTATTACCGGTACTTTACTAACCGCAATGCAAGAGAAAGACGCAACGTTGGGTATTGCGACCATGTGTATTGGCTTGGGGCAGGGCATCACGACGATTGTTGAGCGTATTTGACCTGAGAATGGGGCCATAAATATGCGACGCGCCTAAACCCATTTCAATGCCCCGCAACAGCATCAAAACTCACGGGCGCGAAGCGGGTCGCGGGGCAGGGGAACCTGCCTTTTTTTATGCGCGCTAATCCAACGTTAACTTTTAATGGGTTTGTAACACTTAATAATCTCAATAACTTTAACGCACTTTAAGTCAATTTTATGAAAAAGGTTTACCAAGGTCACAAGGCCTTTTTAAGTTTTGCACTTCTCGGTCTAATAGTCCTACCGTATTTGGCGTTTGCAGGTAGCAACCCCGCTTTTTGGCAAGCAAAATCCAAGTCTGCCACGGTGTTTTTATTGGGCTCGATGCACTTCGGGCACGAGCGTTTTTATCCGCTACCCAATGCCGTGAATCAAGCCTTTAGCGTTGCTGACACATTAATTGTGGAAGTGGATATCACCAATATCGACCCAATGGCTGCTATGAGCGCCATTATGCGGCATGCACGTCTCGAAGAGGGCAAAACCCTCACGGATGTGCTTTCCGAAGATACGGTGTCACTGCTTAATAAACAGGCTAAGGCCATCGGAATTCCTCTAGTCAGCATGCAAAGCTTCAAGCCTTGGTTTGCAGCATTACAACTGGTGGAAGGTGAGCTTCGAAAGACCGAATTTAAACAGCAATACGGTATCGATCAGTACTTTCTAAATAAGGCCAAGGGTAAAGACGTGCTTGCACTAGAAACACTCGATGCCCAGCTTGGGTTGTTTGGTACCTTAAGCCTGGCGGAGCAAGAAATTTTTTTGTTACAAACACTCAAGGAATTTTCCGACAGCCATAAGTACCTGAATGCGTTGGCTACACAGTGGGAAGAGGGTGATGTTAAAGCACTGGAGCAAAGTTTGTTGGCACCCTTCCAAAACGGTACTGAGAGTCAGAAGCTATATCAAGTGGTTTTTAGTGACCGTAATACCAAGATGACCGCTGCCGCTATTACGCATTTGCAGCAGACGGGCGTGTTTTTTATGGTCGTGGGTGCGGGACACTTGGTGGGTGACGAGGGTGTTGTGGCCCGTCTCAAGCGCTCTGGCTATCAGGTCGAAAGGATTCAGGCGTCTTCACAGCTATCCCTGCCGGAAGGAAGGAGTATGCCTGCTCGGGAACTCGAAACCCCAGCTCAGGGGAATGCTCGTCGCCTTGGGCGTTAATACAGACAAATACAATCAAATTCAGCGTATTTCGTGCAGCTAAGGCTATTGATCGGTCGCTGGAGCTGTGGCAAAATGCGCAGCCCTTAATCGTGGCGCACCCGGAACTATTAAGATTTTCAATAAAATCAATGGGTTATAATGCGTGCGATAGGTTTGCGGTCGTGGCGGAATTGGTAGACGCGCTGGATTTAGGTTCCAGTGTCGCAAGGCGTGAGAGTTCGAGTCTCTCCGACCGCACCACTTAGATGAGAATCACTCGGATATAGGTAAGTAACAGGTGAAGCAGAGCCCTTTGAAGCGGCGTCCTATTCCATTACTCTCCAACAAACTTTATTGAGTTACGAGGCATAAAATGCAGGTTTCTGTCGAAACAACCTCAGGTTTGGAACGCCGTTTAACAGTTGGTGTACCGGCTGAACAAATTGACGGCGAAATCAATAAGCGCTTACAGCAGGCAGCGAAGACTGTACGCATTAATGGGTTTCGCAAAGGTAAAGTTCCTTTGAAGGTCGTTCGTCAGCGCTTCGGACAGGGTGTGCGTCAAGAAGTGATCGGAGATACGATAAATAAAAGTTTTTACGAAGCCATTCAAAAGAGCGAGCTGAAGCCCGCTGGTCAGCCTTCCATCGAGCCTAAAAATTTCGAGGAAGGTAAAGACTTCGAGTATGTGGCGACCTTTGAGATCTATCCCGATATCGAATTAAAGAAAATTGATGGCGTAAGCATCACTAAAAGCATGGTTGAGATTACTGAGGAAGACATCGACACCATGATTGAAACCTTGCGCAAGAATCAAGCGAAGTGGGAAGTGGTTGAGCGCCCAGCGGCCGAAGAAGACCGTGTGAATATAGATTTTGAAGGGTTTAAAGAGGGCGAGTTGTTCGATGGTGGTTCTGCGACGGATCACAATCTTGTGATTGGATCCAAATCAATGATTCCTGGGTTTGAAGAAGGCATCGTTGGCATGACTCCAGGCGAAGAAAAGACGATCGAGTTGACCTTCCCAGAGGACTATAACGCTGAGGCGCTACAGGGAGCTACAGTAGAGTTTAAAATTAAACTTAATACGGTATCTGAACAGAAGCTGCCTGAAGTGAATGAAGAGTTCTATGCGTCTTTGGGTGTTACTGAAGGCGGTGGAGAGCGTTTTCGCGTCGATGTCAAAGAGAATATGGAGCGTGAGAAAGAGCGTTTGATCCGTAACAGTGTCAAGCTTCAGGTGCTTGATGCGTTTATTCAAGCCAATGAGTTTGATGTGCCTAAAGCACTGGTGGCACAGGAGATTGACGCGTTGCGTAATCAAATGTTGGCACAATATGGCCAACAAATGGATCCGAATATTGATTTTCGCAGCATCTTACCTGACAGCATGTTTCAAGAGCGAGCTGAGCGTAGAACAGCATTGGGATTATTGGTTGGGGAGTGCGTCAAAGTCGAAGGTATTAAAGTCGATTCAACGCGCCTAAAGGAGATGATTGAAGGCATTGCATCTACTTACGAAGACCCAGAAAGCGTAGTCAACTACTACTACAGTAATCAAGAGTTGATGTCTGGTGCGGAAGCGGCTGTGATGGAAGAGCAAGTGGTGGATCATCTCCTAGAATCAGCCACTGTGGAAGAAAAATCCATGTCTTATCAGGATCTGGTAAAAGCCGAAAAGTCTGAGTAGTCTAAAGGGTTTCAGTGAAAACTTTCTAAGACCAATAAAAAAGCGCCTAAGGGCGCTTTTTTATTGCCTGGAACCCTCGGGGTGCTGGCATCTAAAGTTACAGTTGAACGATTATAAATCGTCCAGATTGTCTAAAAACTCTTTATTTTAAGCGTTATTTTGAGAGATTTTTCTTAACAAACTGGCATATCACAGCATGTCGAGTTAAGCTTTCTTAGAGGTTCTTATAACCTTTCTGCAACAACTCATTCCCGTTTATGGTCTTTGTTTAAGGAACCGCAATTTATGTCACGTATTGAACCCTTTGGGGGGCTGGACACGCCCAAGAGCGCGCTGATTCCGATGGTCGTCGAGCAAACAGCTCGCGGTGAACGCTCTTACGATATCTATTCTCGTTTATTAAAAGAGCGCGTGATTTTTTTGGTCGGCCAAGTGGAAGACCATATGGCCAATCTGGTCGTGGCGCAACTCTTGTTTTTGGAAGCAGAGAACCCAGACAAAGATATTCATCTATACATAAATTCGCCGGGTGGGTCGGTGACTGCTGGTCTTTCTATTTACGACACCATGCAGTTTATTAAGCCGGATGTCAGCACCATGTGTATCGGTCAGGCCTGTAGTATGGGCGCTTTCCTGCTAAATTCAGGGGCTAAAGGTAAGCGGTATTGTTTGCCGAATGCTCGAGTCATGATCCATCAGCCTTCTGGCGGGGCGCAGGGTCAAGCCAGTGATATCCATATCCACGCGCAGGAAATATTAAAGATTCGAGAGCGGCTTAATCGGATCATGGCCGAACACACCGGCAAAAGCGTTGAGCAAATTGAACGCGATACAGAGCGTGACAACTTTATGAGCGCAGAGGAGTCCAAGAGCTACGGGATTATTGATGATGTTCTGGCATCCCGTGAAATAGCGGATAAACCTTAGTGTAGGCTCGATTTTTGCTTAAAAACCCCCGGTCCAAACAAGTTTTGTGATATCGGGTTAGCGCAAGCGTGCCTAACGCAGGTAAAGTATAGATAAAATTGCTCTAAGCCCGTTTTGTTGAGCAAAACCTGCAAAACTACGGTTAAACTAGAGATACAGTTTCATTAATGGCGGAGAGGTTTAATGACCGACCACACAAGCGACGGTGACGATAACGGCAAATTGCTGTATTGCTCATTTTGCGGCAAGAGTCAGCATGAAGTTAGAAAACTCATTGCAGGTCCATCAGTATTCATTTGCGATGAGTGCGTTGATTTGTGCAACGACATTATTCGCGAAGAAATACAAGAAAATGCTAGCGAAGGCACCAGTGACCGCCTTCCCACCCCGCAAGAAATTTCAGAAACCTTAGACGAATACGTCATAGGTCAAAGAGACGCCAAAAAGGTGTTGGCCGTGGCGGTTTATAATCACTACAAGCGGCTGCGCTTTGGTGATAAAAAGAAAGGTAAAGAAGAAATTGAGCTAGGCAAGAGTAATATCTTGATGGTTGGTCCAACGGGCAGCGGTAAAACACTGTTGGCTGAAACTTTGGCTCGACTGTTAAACGTGCCTTTTACCATTGCAGATGCCACAACACTGACTGAGGCGGGGTATGTGGGTGAGGACGTGGAAAACATCATTCAGAAGCTCCTCCAAAAATGCGATTACGATGTTGAGAAGGCTCAGCAAGGTATTGTCTACATTGATGAAATCGATAAGATTTCGCGAAAATCTGATAACCCATCTATTACGCGTGATGTGTCGGGCGAGGGTGTGCAGCAGGCGTTATTGAAGTTGATAGAAGGTACCGTTGCTTCGGTTCCACCTCAGGGGGGGCGAAAGCACCCTCAGCAAGAATTCTTGCAGGTGGATACCTCCAATATCCTGTTTGTGTGTGGTGGGGCGTTTGCGGGCTTAGACAGAATTATCCGGGATCGATCAGAGAAAGGCGGTATCGGCTTTGGTGCCCAAGTGAAGAGTAAAGACAGTAAGGATGTGGGGCAAACCCTAAAAGACCTGGAGACAGAAGATCTAGTCAAGTATGGTTTGATTCCAGAGTTTGTGGGCCGCTTACCGGTTGTTGCTACTTTGGAAGAACTTGATAAGCCAGCTTTGGTCGCCATTTTAAACGAACCCAAAAACTCCTTGGTCAAACAATACAGGAAGCTGTTTGATATGGAGGGCGTCGAGATTGACTTTAGGGACGATGCACTCGAAGCGGTTGCCGAGAAGGCCATGGAGCGAAAAACGGGCGCTCGCGGGCTTCGCTCTATCATGGAGTCTGTGTTACTCGACACCATGTTCACCTTACCCTCAGAAACAGAAGTCGCCAAGGTTGTGGTGGATGCAGCGGTGATTCGTGGTGAATCAAAGCCTCTTATGGTTTACGAGCAGCAAGAGCAGCAAAAAGCAATGCCTGACGATTAACAACAATCTCGCAGTGCATAAAGAGTTGGACAACGGATGACAAAAAAGGGCTTTCTGCCCTTTTTTCTGTAAAAGGGGTGTTGTTTGTGCCTGTGACGAACCCTCAAAGCCGTCAGTATGAGGCTTTGAAATGACTGTTCGGGCATATACCCAACAAATTTGAGGGATCTTCGATATATTTGACGTGCTTGCAATTGCCACAATTGCCCCCACAAATGAGAGTTGGGGCGACAGAGTCATGTCGACGGGCGCTATCCACAGAAGGCCCAGTTCCCATGGTGCTTTAAACTGTACCAAAACTGTAAAAGTCGTACGCCCATGGGCGGTACGAATTGTGCAGTTCCTATCATTTATAGTGAGGGCCACAAATGGACAAAAGTTTACCTGAAACAATGGTGCTGCCGTTGTTACCTTTGCGAGATGTGGTGGTCTACCCCCATATGGTGATTCCACTGTTTGTTGGACGAAGTAAGTCCATCGCGGCACTAGAAAAGGCAATGTCAGAAGACAAGCAAGTGCTGTTAGTGGCGCAAAAACACCCCTCCGTTGATGAGCCGGCCGAAGAGGATCTCTATCGTGTCGGTACCGTCTCCCAAATTTTACAAATCCTTAAGTTACCCGATGGTACGGTCAAAGTTTTGGTTGAAGGGAAGCAGCGTGCTTCGCTGAACAGTGTCGAAGCTGTGGATGAATATTTTCAAGCTGACATTGAGGTTATTAGTGCTCCCGAACCGGATAAGTCTGAAAGTGAAGTGTTGACACGCACGCTTTTGAATGGCTTTGATCAATACATTAACCTCAGTAAAAAAGTGCCTGCTGAGGTGTTGACCTCTTTAACCGGTATTGATGAAGCTGGGCGACTTGCGGACACCGTCGCGGCACATATGTCACTCGATTTGTCCCAAAAACAGGAAATTCTTGAAATCAGCCAAGTGGTGGATCGCATAGAACACCTCGTGGGACTAATGGAGGCTGAGGCCGATTTGTTTCAAGTTGAAAAGCGCATTCGTGGGCGCGTCAAGAAGCAGATGGAAAAAAGTCAGCGCGAATATTATTTAAACGAACAAATGAAGGCCATTCAGCGTGAGCTGGGTGAAACTGGCGATGAGCCAGCAGAAGCTGAAGAGCTAGAAAAGAAAATCGCTGAGTCGGGGATGCATAATGAGGCGGAGAAAAAAGCACGAAGCGAATTAAATAAATTAAAGATGATGTCACCCATGTCGGCAGAAGCTTCCGTGGTGCGCTCTTACATCGATTGGATGGTCAGTGTTCCTTGGTCAAAGCGCAGTAAAGTACGCAACGATCTCGACAAGGCTGAGGCAATATTAGAGGCTGATCATTATGGGTTGGAAGAGGTAAAGGAACGTATACTCGAATATCTTGCGGTGCAAAAGCGCGTTCGCAAATTAAAAGGGCCCGTATTGTGTTTGGTTGGCCCTCCCGGCGTAGGTAAGACATCGTTGGGTGAGTCCATTGCCCGAGCGACCAATCGAAAATTTGTGCGCATGGCGCTCGGAGGCGTTCGTGATGAGGCTGAAATTCGGGGTCATCGAAGAACTTATATTGGTTCTTTGCCTGGGAAGCTGGTGCAAAAAATGGCCAAGGCGGGCGTAAAAAACCCTCTGTTTTTGTTGGATGAAATCGACAAAATGGGGATGGACCATCGGGGGGATCCAGCATCTGCACTACTGGAAGTGTTGGACCCCGAACAAAACAATCATTTTAATGATCACTATCTAGAGGTGGACTATGACCTTTCAGATGTGATGTTTATTTGTACTTCAAACTCCATGAATATTCCCGGGCCGCTCTTGGATCGTATGGAAATAATTCGCATTCCAGGCTACACGGAAGACGAAAAGGTTAATATCGCTACGCGCTACCTCATACCTAAGCAAATGAAAAATAATGGTCTTAAGAAGGACGAGGTGAGCATTACGGAGGATGCAATTCGGGGTGTGATTCGCTACTACACGCGTGAAGCGGGTGTGAGAAACCTTGATCGAGAGATTGCGAAAATTTGTCGAAAAGTGGTGACCCTGCACGTGAAGTCGAAAGACCTTGGTCAAGAGGTGGTTGGTGCTGAGCAGTTGGAAGAATTTCTGGGTGTTAAGAAAACCGATTTTGGTCGAGCAGAGGAGCAAAATCAGGTTGGTCAGGTCACGGGCCTCGCTTGGACGCAAGTGGGTGGCGAATTGCTCTCTATTGAGTCCAGTGTGGTAAAGGGCAAGGGGCGTATGGTGAAGACCGGGTCCTTGGGGGACGTGATGCAAGAGTCCATTCAGGCGGCGATAACGGTTGTTCGTTCGCGTGCGCAAGTATTAGGGATTGCACCAGATTACAACGATAAACACGATCTTCACATTCATGTTCCTGAGGGTGCGACGCCTAAAGATGGCCCTAGTGCGGGTATTGCTATGTGTACAGCGTTGGTATCCGCTTTTTGCAATATACCTGTGCGTGCAGAAGTGGCAATGACCGGTGAAATTACTTTGCGTGGCGAAGTCTTGAAGATTGGGGGGTTAAAAGAAAAGTTATTGGCAGCTCATCGTGGTGGAATCAAAACCGTTGTCATCCCCAAAGACAACGAATCTGATTTGCGTGATATTCCTGAAAATATCAAGCAAGATCTAAATATATTGCCCGTAAAGTGGATCGACGAGGTGCTAGAATTGGCTTTAGAGCGTAGGCCGACGCCCTACACCGATGAAGAATATCGCGCGTTAGAGGCAAAAGCGTTTGATCCTGAGAAGGAAACAGAGCGCATTAGTACACACTAGCTTTTTGGCGTTAAAAGCATCGTTGGAGTAAAAAGTGATTGTAAAGTGCACAGAGTATCCAGCGATGTGGTTTTATTGCGGTAAAAACACGGGCTTTCCTTGACCGGTACCACCGCAGTTGGTATAAATCGCAGTCCATTAGACACTGTAGAAATGCCAAACCCTCTGGACGAACTCCAGCCAGACCAGAAGGGTCATTTGGGTGTTTTTATAAAAACTATAATTTGAAATTCTTAGCTTCGAATAATAAGAGAGGTTAACAACGTGAATAAATCTGAACTGATCGACGCCATTGCAGCATCAGCGGACATCTCAAAAGCAGCCGCTGGCCGTGCATTGGATGCCGTAACGGACTCCATTACACAGGCGTTGAAAGAAGACGACCAAGTTTCGCTGGTGGGATTTGGTACTTTTCAAGTGAAGGAACGCGCTGCTCGCACTGGCCGCAACCCTCAAACAGGTGCGCCTATTGATATTCCTGCTGCCAAGATTCCATCTTTTAAAGCGGGTAAGGCATTAAAGGATGCGGTAAACCCTTAGTAGGCACACCGCCTCTACCATTAGGCGGTATGGTCTGGCTGGGTTACAAGCCATCGAAACACTGTAATGTAAAGAGGGCGCATTTGACTGCGCCTTTTTTCTTATTCAACTCAAGAAAATATCTAGCTAGGGGTACATCATGCTGCAGAGCATGCGCGAAAATCTTAAGGGTGCGGTAGCGGTAGTCGTGTTGGGAATATTTATAGTCCCATTGGTATTATTTGGTGTTGATCAACTGCAATTGGGTTCTGGTGGGGGTAACGAAGTAGCCTCAGTGAACGGTGAAGATATCGTACTGCGGCAGTTACAACGAGAAATTGCATTCGATCGAATTAGAATGCAACAGCAGATGAACCTGTCTGAAACGGATCCTCGGTTAGACGACAGTGCGCTGCGGGGTCCTGCGTTGGACCGCTTGGTGGGTCGTGAGGCGCTATTGCAAGAGGCCCGCAATGGGGGTATGGGCGTTGATAAAGACACTGTTTGGCGCGATATCATCAAAACTCAAGCCTTTGTTGTTGATGGTAAATTTGATTATGATTTATTCAAACAACGGATCAGTAATTTCTACACCCCCGCCACTTACTTGGATACGACTTCAAAGGACTATGTGTTACGCCAGTTGGGCAGCGCCATTACGAATTCTGCGTTTGTCACTGATGCGGATCTTTCACTGATTGCGTCAATCACACAGCAAGCCAGGACTTTCTATAGTATCGACATTCCGAAAGATTCGGTGGGTGAACTTGTCGCATCCGATGAAGAAATTCAACAGCATTACGAGGAAAACACAGCGCTCTACACCGACCCAGAAAAACTCTCGGTAGATTATGTGACGCTGAGTCTTGATTCGTTGGCTGAGCAAAACCCAGTGCCAGAAGCTGATATTAAGGCCGCCTACGATATTGAGGTGGCGGAGTTTAATGCCGATCCGAAAATTGAGGTCGCTCATATCTTAATCGAGAAAGGTGATGATCAAGCCACCGAGTTGCAAGTTGTGCAAGATAAGCTTGCCGCTGGCGAGGCTTTTGAGGCAGTTGCCAAAGCGCACTCCGATGATCTGGGTTCTAATGCTGTGGGCGGTGTGTTGGGTGAACTGGTTGAGGATGCCTTCCCAAAAGCTTTCGTAGATGCGGCAAAACAATTGGCCGCTGGAGAAATTTCTGAACCCGTTGAAACCGATGCGGGTGTCCACATTATAAAAGTGATTGACATCGTAAACACAGAACCCCCAACCTTTGACGTGCGCAAACCCGTGTTAGCGAAGCAGTTGGCCCGACAAAACGCGCTAGAACTCTACGTAAACGCCATGGCTAAACTGGATGAATTAACCTTTGGCGCGGATAATTTAGAGGCGGCGGCGAATGAGCTTGGAGTAACGGTGGAAACTTCTGACTTTTTCGGCCGTTCTGGTGGTACAGGGATAGCTGCATCTAGAGACGTTGTGACAGCTGCTTACGCTGATGACGTGCTCAAGCAGGGCCAAAACAGTCGGGTGCTTGAGCTTGCCGGAGACAAAGCGGTGGTGCTGCGCCTTAATACCCATCACGAAGCGACCGTTAAACCTCTGGAGACGGTGAAAGCTTCGATTAAAGCACAGCTGGATACACAAAAGGTTAACGAGGCGCTGCAAGCCAAGGCAGAGGCTGTAACCCTGAAGTTAAAGCAAGGGGCGGAGCCTCAAGCAGTGGCTAAAGAATATGATTATGCCTACGTTTCTCATGAAAGCGTCAAACGAAGTAACTTTGAGGTAGACCGAGCCTTGGTCACTAAAGCCTTTAGTTTACCAAGGCCGCTGGATACCGCCGTGGTCGAGTCTGTGAGCACCGCTGAGGGCTTTAGTATTGTGGGATTAATTTCGGTGACTGATGGTGAAGTCGGCGCACTGACGGAGCAAGAAGTCAATGCGATTAAGTCGCAGTTGGGTTACCAGGTGGGACAAACCGATATGGCATTGTTTGAACAAGCGGTACTGGCCACGGCTGAGATTAAAAAGTCCAAATAGTTCGGGTAAAAGCGTTAAATCGCTGAAAAGCAGGAGGCCTTACAAATAGGCCGACAAGAAAAGGGGCCTAGGCCCCTTTTTAAGTCAAGAGGCACGGTTTCGGAGGTTACTCAAGCGTTAAGTGTGAGTAGAGCGCTTGCCCTAAATAGGGTTCGATACGGTCTGCCTGATAGCGTGAGTTACCGGTCTGATAGAAACGGTGTTCCCTTGGTGAAGTGGTATCTAAACTGGGTAGGCACTTTAATAACTGTTCCACTCGCCGCGCAATGGCCTTCCCAGAGTCTATCCATTGAATTCCGGCAGGGCAAACTGCAGTGATTTCTTCTTTTAATAGTGGGAAATGGGTGCACGCCAATACTACGGTGTCCAGTTGCTTGGCCCCAGGCTGGTCCATTAAACATTTCAATTCCTGCTCAATCAGACGGGTATCTGGTTCAATGCCAGCAAACTTTTGCTCTGCCAGCTGCGCTAATACCTTCGAACCGTGTTTATATACGGTGCAATGCTCCGCAAACGCTTTGACCAGCTGTTGGAGGTAGGGCGTATTCACCGTACCCGGTGTGGCCAACACCCCAATGTGTTTGGAGCGACTGATTTGACTGGCGGGTTTGATGGCGGGCACAACACCCACAAACGGGATGTCGTAGCAGCTGCGCAGGTGTTCAAGCGCTTGAGTACTGGCAGTGTTACAGCCCAGAACAATCAGTGATGGCTGCAATTGACGAACCGCAACGCCCACAACATCGATCACTCTGGCGGTAACATCTTGCGAGGTACGGTTACCATAGGGAAAAGCTGCATCGTCTGCGACATAGCAAAGGCTTTGCTTGGGCAGTAATCCGCGTATTTCCTTGGCAATACTTAATCCTCCTGCACCAGAATCCAGTATCATGATGGAATGAGTGCTGGTGATTGACGGCGGCACGTTTAGACTCTTTTTTCGCTGGATTGAAGCGGCTCGGATGACTGTTAAACTCGCATTATTGTACCGGTAATTATGGATCTAAAGAATACGAATCTTCTCATCAGTTTTGCTGCATCTGGCACTACAATTATTGTGCTGTTGCTCGTATTGTGGATTGTAAGACTGAAAAGCGCTGTTGCATTGGGCGTTGAACAATTGCGGACGGTGGCTCAAGAGCAGTGTTTACTCGAGCATGATCGGCAATCGTTGCAGTTACGGCTTGAGGAAAGTCAATCAGAATTGGCAAGGCAATCGGAACTGATGTCCGAGAGGGCCTCTCAAATCTTGCAGTTAGAGCGCGAGCTGGTGGCACAAAAAGCACAAGTGAATACGGTGCGGCAATTGGCAGAGAAAGAAGCAGAGCATGCCGCCAGTGTCAAAACTCATATGGTCAAAGAGTTTGAGTTGTTGGCTTCCCGCGTGCTAGAGGCCAAACAAACACAATTTGAAAAATCGTCTAAGGATCAGTGGCAGGCCTATATCGGGCCTTTCAAAGAACAAGTGGCACAGTTGACTCAACGCTTGGAGGATAACCAAAAGCATGATAATGCGCAGCGTAGCCAACTGTTGGGCCAGATCATTGAACTTCAGAAACAATCTCAAGCCGTAGGGCAAGAAGCCTTTAATTTAACCAACGCGTTAAAGGGTGGCAATAAGATTCAAGGTCAATGGGGAGAGCTCATTTTAGAGCACGTACTTCAGCAGTCAGGGCTGACCAAGGGCAGAGAGTATGACCTACAGGTCAGTCATACCGATGAATCCGGTAAACGCTATCAACCCGATGCCTTGATTCATCTTCCTGAACAGCGCGAAGTCATCGTGGACTCAAAAGTTTCGTTAATCGCCTATGAACGATTGGTCAATGCCGACAGCGATTCGGAAATTCTACAAGCAGAAAAGCAACTGATTGATTCATTTAAGGCGCACATCAAAAACTTGGCAAGCAAATCTTATAGTGACGTTATCGACGGTAATACGCTAGATTTTGTTTTGATGTTTGTTCCGGTGGAATCAGCCTTTGTCCGCTTGGTGACTGTTGCGCCGGAAGTGCTCAGTGATGCGTTTCACAAACGGGTGGCCATTGTGAGCCCCTCAAGTCTTATGGCTGTACTCAAAACCATTGAGTCGCTTTGGAGTCGGCAGAAACAAGATGAGAATGTTCGAAAAATCGTCGAGAGTGCAGGTAAACTTTATGATCAATTTGTGTTGATGGTCGAGGCGCTAGACGAGGTCGGTGTGCATTTGCAGCGCACCGATGAAGCCTATGGAAAAGTTAAAAAGCGCTTGGTTTTAGGGCGTGGTAACTTGATCAAACGTTTGGAGACCATTCGTGAGCTAGGCGCTAAAAACGCCAAGCAATTGCCCGCACAATGGGTAGAAGGGATCGAAGGTGAGGACGCCGAAAGTGTTGGTGAGGGCAACAGTGTTGAGAGTGGCAGGGGGGGGGCATGATGACGCATAACAGACAAACAACGAGCTTGTGGGCTAGAAGGCAATGACAACACTTATGTGGCTGGGCGGCACAATCATCTGTATTTTGAGTGCAGTTGCAATCTATTATCAGATTCTTTTACGTCGTAAGCAAAAGTTGTTGGTAGACGCGCAAAAAGCGCAAAGGCAAGCCTTGAGTGACGGCCAACAAAAAAATATTCAAAGTATTCGTATTATTGCGCGGGCTTATCGCAGTGGACAAGTGGAATCTGCTGAAGCTTGTTTGAGGTTGGCGGGGTTGATGGATGTTCTTGGAATGGATGGCAAGCATCGTGAGCCTTTTGCCGCCATTGATAAAATGCGCGAGGCAATTGCTCATATTCCAACACACGCACAATGGAAAGCACTTTCGAAAGCCGATCGTAAACACTATGAGCAGCAGATCGCAGCGGAAGAAAAGAAGTTGAAGGACTTTATTCTCCAAGCGATTGAACGTTTAGAGCGACATGATTTTAATGCTCAAACGCCTTTATAGAGCCTGCCTAAAAGCCTTGAATTCGTATCCATTCAAAAGATTCTCTATGAATCATGGGCGCTGTTGTAACAAAACGCCCATTTCTCGGTGATGCGTATAGGGAAATTGATCGAACAGCGCCATACGTTCCATTTGGTGTGTTTGCAGTAATGTTTCCAAGTCACGCGCCAGTGTGTCTGGGTTGCATGAAATGTACAAAATCGTTGGGAATTGGCTAGCCAACGCGCGGGTCCCAGAATCTAGGCCCGCTCTGGGTGGGTCTACGAGTAATGTGGAAAAGTGATAGTCGTCCAAGTTAATGGTGGCGAGCCTTCGGAACGGACGCTCTTTATTTAAGGCTTGAGTAAACTCTTCACTGGACATGCGTACAAATTCAATGGCGTTGATGTTGTTGAGTTGGCAGTTGTATAGCGCAGACTGAATGCTCGACTTGGAAATTTCAGTTGCCAAAACTTTCCTGAACTTTTGCGATAACGGCAGGGTAAAATTACCATTGCCACAATAAAGTTCTAAAAAGTCGTCAGGTTGGTCGGCCATACAGTCCACGGACCATTGCAGCATCTGAGTGCTGACGCTGGCATTAGGTTGGGTAAAGGCGCCTTCTTTCTGCTGGTACAAGTAACGGCGCCCGTGCACCTCCAGTGCCTCAGTGACAAAGTCATTCCCGATGATGACTTTTTGTTTTCGCGCGCGTCCGATTAGGTGAATATTGAACTTTTGCGCCAGTGCCTTAGCGGCCTCGAGCCAATCGGCGCTTAAAGGTCTGTGATAAATTAACGTGACTAGCATTTCGTCAGTGGTGGTGCTTAGAAACTCTACTTGAAACGCTTTTTGTTTCAGTACCGGTTGACGGTTCAGTTCATCCCGCAATTTAGGCATCAGGGTCTGTATGGCTTTAGATGCGATTGGGAAGGTTTCGATTATATAGGGTCGATTTTTAACCCCAGGTTCATGCATGGCATAATGAATCTCACCGTTCTCATGCCAAAGTTTAAACTCGGCACGCATTCGGTAGGCAGTGATTGAAGAGCGAAATACCTCAAGGTCTACATCTGTAAAGCCTGAAAACTGGCTTTTGGTAAGCTGTATTTTTTCGCTGATTTGGCGCTCGTAGGCTTCAATTGTTGGTATGAATTCCATAAGGGTTTCGGGCTTTCTAGTTTTCTCTGATGATTCAAGGGGTTTGGCATGTGGGCACAAAAAACGTTTCGACTTCGGGCGTACTCGCGAGGGTTTCATCTTGTTACCCAGGAGGTGGTGAGCGAACTGCCGGAACTGGGGCGTTATTCGATGGGTATTTTACACCTATTTATTCGTCATACGTCCGCTTCACTCGCCATTAATGAAAATGCAGACCCCACTGTGCGAACCGATTTTAAAGCGTTTGTCGACCGCTTGGTGCCTGAAAACGAGTCCTATTATCAACATCGGGACGAAGGGCCCGATGATATGCCGGCACATTTAAAATCATCTCTGGTGGGTGGCCCGTCCGTGAGCCTACCCATTCAAAACGGTCGCTTAGCGATGGGCACTTGGCAGGGCATTTATTTGTGTGAACATCGTGACTACGGTGGGAAGAGGGAGCTGATTGCTACTTTACAAGGTGAGTAATCTCTACGGGCTTTATAAGCAATTCGCGGGGCGTGGCAAGCCTGCAATTTTTGCCGCCAATTTAGGTGGGCTTCCAGGAAATAGGGTCATCAGATAGATGCTGGTGCCTTTTTTCTCCCCAAGGCTGTTTTTAACATATTTGACCAGTGGGCGCATGGCGGGTGAGTGGTCGTAGTTCTCATAAAATTGTCGTAGAAGATCAATCACTTCCCAGTGCGCCTCGGTAAGCTCTATGCCTTCATTGTTGGCTATTTGTTGTGCAAGGTCACGGTTCCAGTCGGTGATGTCTTTGATGTACCCTTCTCGGTCTGTAGCAATTTGCTTGCCTCGAAATACCAGGGGCATCGGTCACCCCCAATTAACGGCGTTTGCGTGTTCGACGGTTAACGCTACAAATTTTGAGTAATCGATGCCTTTGAACACCTTGTGATTAGGTGGAATACCTCTGCATTCAGCGTCTTCTGCAAGGTATAAGAAGGTGGCCTGAGTGGTCCATTCGCTTTGAGGTTTTAAGAGGGCGTAGGTCGCATCTGCTATCAATAGAATAGCATCATCGGTAGCGGCCAAGCTCAAGCATTGGCTCAAGGCAGTGGTTGAAAAGGGGCTGGATTGGACGATATGCAATGTCATGTTAAAAGCTGTAAATGTGCTTGGCGGCTTGAATCAGCGCTACTGCCTGCGAGGGCTCACATAAGGTAGCGGGAATACACAGATGATTGATATTGCGTGCCTTGACGTCGGCTGCCATTGCAAAAGGTACGGGAATATCATATAGATCGAAACTCTGTAGTAGCTTTGAAATATGCCGTTGTTGAACGGGGTTTTGTGATTGCGTCAGGGATAATACGCCATCTCCAGCAAAAAGCACTTTTACCGGTTGGTCAAAAGCGGCAAAAGCTAAAAGTGCATCAAATCCCTCCCCATTCATTAGTGCCATGTAGGGTGGGCGGACAAAAAGGAATAAGGCGTATGGCGAGTGGCTCACTGGAAGGTTACCACGCGATCAGCCTGTGTTGAGGCTTCCACCAGCTCACCCAAACCTGCCAACGCAAAGGGCGCACTTAAATTTCCCGATGGCTTTTCATAGCGCTGGGCTTCTTCTGTATCCAATACGCCGCGTTTGATGGCCGCGGCAATACAGACATTGCCGATGATATTGGTTTCCTCTAGTAGTTGGCACCATGCGCTCACGGTGTCAAAACCGTCCTGAGGGGGGCATTGATGAGTGTTGGCAGTCCATACACCATCTTCATAAAAAAAAAGTTGGCTCAACTGGTGTCCTGCTTCTCGAAGGGCTTTGCAGAAGAGGTAAGCATTTCGACTGCTGTAAGCGCTCGGTGAGGATTTTACAATCACGACGTACTGCATATATAAAAAAAGCCCCGTATGGGGCTCTTCCTGATTCTCAAGGTTTGACTTAGTCGTCGCCTGAAAGCGCCGACAGCAATTGTAATAGGCTCACAAAAATGTTGTACAAACTTACATAAAGAGAAGCTGTTGCTAAGATGTAATTTGTCTCACCACCGTGAATGATCCTACTGGTTTGCCACATGATCATCGCGGAAGATAGCAGTAAAAACATGGCGCTTACGGCCAACTGCAAACCCTGAATTTGGAAGAAAATATTGGCGATGCCTGCCACGAAAGCCACCATCAAGCCCGTCATTAAAAACCCGGTAAGGAAGCTAAAATCTTTGCGCGTAATAAGCGTGTAGCCTGACAAGCCGAAGAAAATCAATGCCGTACCACCCAGAGCTTGCATCACAATGGCTGAGCCTTGTGCAGTTGCAGTATAGGCATTCAAAATTGGGCCCAAGCCTGCACCCAAGAGGCCCGTAACGGCGAACACCACCAGGATGCCCTTGCTGCTATTGGCTGTGCGTGGCAGGGCAAACCAAAGTAAGCCAATGGCGCCAAATGAGCAAACCATAGAAGGCATGTAACCCAGGTTGAGGGTCATAGCCGCGCCGGCGCAAAGGGCACTGAACAGCAGCGTCATTGCAAGCAGCGCATAGGTATTGCGCAGTACTTTGCTGACTTCGACCGAACTCAAGCGCGAACTGGTTTCGCTGTATATCTCTTGCATGGTGTTACTCCGTGTTTTCGAAGAGGTTTTAGTGAATCATACAAAGCTTTGGGGAAATTGCAATATTCTTTCGTAGGCTTAGAGTTTTAGCGGGTTGGAAAGTTCACAGCCGGAAAATGGGATTTATTAAGCCCCTAAAATTCTTAAGGATATAACAGTTGACCCCGAAAAAGAAAAAGGCTCGCTAAGCGAGCCTTTGATGCAATTGGCGGTGGGGCAGGGATTCGAACCCTGGGAGCTGTTACACTCAACGGTTTTCAAGACCGCCGCTTTCGACCACTCAGCCACCCCACCGGAAAGAGGCGCAAATTATACATAGCTTTGCGCCATCTACAATACCTAAAACCATTTTAGGCCATTGATTTTTAAACAATGTTTGATTCGTAACCGATACTCGGGCTTTCACCTCGACTATTCACGCGTGGATCGTTCGCGGGACGACTCAGAGGCCTTGGGTTCCGTTGAATATTCACGGGAAGTGACGTATCCAGCGGCCTAGAACTTTGGATAATCAATTGAACATCGGCCAGTTGAATATCCGTCACCGGTCTTGGATTTACACGAGGGTCGTTACTGGCTCGGGTAAACCGTTTCTTTTGGCTCGCCCTTGGCTGTTCTTTCTCTGCCACTGTCGAATCTTCTTGAACCGGCGGTTTATTGTCGGCCTCCTGTGCGGTTTGTTTCAGCTCGGGCGCCGCGACGTTTACTTCGTCGGCTGCTTCGCTGGGCTGCGCAAGTGCTGCTGGCGTCGATGTGCCTGAGCTTGCGACTGGAGGAGTATCAGAGGCTGTTGAGGGCTCTTTAAGTGGTGCTGAAGGCTCGCTGTTGGCTTCCGGATTAGCCTCTACTACTGATGCCTCTGCGTTCTGCGCTGATGGCGTTTTACTGGTTTCAGTGGAAGGAGCGTTTTGGGGGTCCTCCGTTGAATGCGCACTTGTGGCGGTAGAAGGTCCAGATGCCTCATTATCTACGTTTGAGGTCGATTCTGGTGCATTTTCTGAAGCATTGGTGTCATCACTAGAGGGTGATTTTGCCGTGTTTCGCTTGTTTCTATTGCCACCCTGTTTGCTCGGACCTTGAGCTTTAGATGGCTCCGATTCGGTCACCGCGTTAGTGGGCGTTTCGGACGTGTTGCCGACTTCCGGATTAAGGTTCTCTGTCTCTTCGAGTGCTGGGACAGAGAGCTTGGCGCCTCGTTGCCGCTCATTGCTTCGCGCTCTGCGATTACTTGGCCGCTTAGCAGGGCGGTTACCGCTTTCGGCGCTTTTTTCGGCCTCTTCGGGCTTAGTTTCGCGTTGAACTTTGGTGTTATCGCTTGGACTGCTGTCATTTCTGCGATTTCGGCGCCTGCCGCGGCCGCGCTCCTGACGGTTACCATTGCCCTCAGGTTTGGTTTTACCTTTGGATTCTGGTTCTTCCTTTTTATTGTTGGCGGCCGATAAATTGTCTACGATTTGATCGTTGTCGCGACGGTTATCTCGTCGATTATTTCGGTTTCCACGCCTCCGATTGTCCTGGCGCTTGTGTCTTGTATGACCGCTAGGCTTTTTCTTCTGTTCTGGCTCGGGTGGTTGAGTGGCGAAAAGCCCTTTAATGGCTTCGATCAATTTACTCAGCAGCCCAGGTGCTTGAGTCGCCGCTGCGGCGGGTGGTGCCTCGGGCGTAGGCGCCGGCGGTGGCGCTGCCGCGGCAGTCAGCTGAACGGAAGGCTTGGCAAAGGCAGCTGGTGGCGCCAGCTCGTTGGCCTCATCTTTACTTTCATCGCCAACTTTAACGTCCATTTTGTAACTTTCTTCAACATCAGTGACGTCATCGTCACGCAGGCGTGTGACCTCAAAGTGCGGAGTGACGAGATCGGTATTGGGTAGAATAACCACTCGAGCGCCATGGCGAGTCTCGATATCACTGATGGCTGAGCGCTTTTCATTGAGCAAGAAGGTGCCTACGTCCACGGGAACCACCGTGCGAATTTCCGCGCTGCGCTCTTTTTTCGCTTCTTCTTCTACCAGTCGTAAGATTGATAAAGCGAGAGATTTGGTTGTGCGGATGGTGCCTTGGCCTGAACAGCGTGGACACACTTTAGAAGTAGTCTCTTCAAGCGAAGGGCGGAGGCGTTGACGGGACATCTCCATCAAACCAAAGCGGGAAATACGGCCAATCTGCACGCGGGCTCGGTCCATTCCCAGGGCATCGCGCATTCGGTTTTCGACCTCACGCTGGTTCTTGACCGCTTGCATATCGATGAAATCGATGACCACGAGACCACCGATGTCACGTAATCGCACTTGGCGAGCGATTTCATCAGCAGCTTCTAGATTGGTGGCAAGCGCGGTTTCCTCGATGTCTGAGCCTTTTGTGGCGCGAGAGGAGTTGATGTCAATGCTAACCAGTGCTTCGGTGGGGTCAATGACAATTGAGCCACCCGAAGGCAATTTCACTTCACGCTCAAAAGCGGTTTCGATCTGACCTTCGATCTGAAAACGGTTAAAGAGTGGTACTGACTCATCATAAAATTTCACGCGGCTGCTGCTGCCGGGAATCACGCGCTGCACGTATTCTAGGCACAGGTCGTAGGCGCCGCGGTTGTCCACCACAATCTCGCCGATGTCTTGTCGCAAATAGTCACGTATAGCACGAATGATGACATTGCCTTCTTGCCATAGAAAGTGCGGAGCGGGTTGTTTTTGGGCGTCAGCCTTAATGGCATCCCACAGCTGCAATAGGGTTGAGAGGTCCCACTTGAGTTCTTCGGCGTTGCGGCCAACGCCTGCTGTGCGGACGATGATGCTCATTCCGGTGGGAATGTCGAGCTCACTCAAGGCGTCTTTGAGGCTGCTGCGGTCGTCACCGTCAATTCGGCGAGAAATACCGCCTGCTCTCGGGTTGTTTGGCATTAAGACAAGATAGCGACCGGCTAGGCTGATGAAGGTTGTGAGCGCGGCGCCTTTGTTGCCGCGCTCTTCTTTGTCCACTTGGACAAGCACTTCCATGCCTTCTTTGACGACATCTTTGATGCGCAGCCGACCGTCGCTGTCTTTGTTGTCTTTGACAAAGTATTCGCGGGCAATTTCTTTGAGGGGAAGGAATCCGTGGCGCTCGGCGCCGTAATCTACAAATGCAGCTTCGAGGCTAGGTTCAACGCGGGTGATTTTACCTTTGTAGATGTTGGCCTTTTTCTGCTCTCTTAGGCGGTTTTCAATATCTAAGTCGTACAGCCATTGGCCATCCACCAGTGCAACCCGAATTTCTTCAGGTTGGGTGGCGTTAATCAGCATTCTTTTCATTCAGTGTTCTCTTATTTTGTTCTACGCACACAAAAAAGGGGCGTAAACAAAGAGAGCGACCGAATTAACAACAGTCACCTAAGCGTCAAGGGAGTGCATGCCATTTCCACCTCTGCTGCTGGTTTTGCGCACGCAAAACCAGCTGAAGCTGAGCATCAGCTTCAACGGCAGGTCAACTAATCGGTGGAGAGTTCTAATGGTTTTGCCTACTAATTTGGTGTTAATTCTTATATCACTTTGGCCAGCTTCGAATTCAGTCGATTCGATGCATCGGAGCCCAATAGTCATAGGGGGCCCGCTTCTAATCTTCAATCTGATCTTAAATCCGATTTTAAATTTAAGGGATCGACCTGTCGCGGGTATTCATCAACCCTGCGGGGCCGGCCAAAATTGCTTCGTTCTCTTTATTTGCGCCTTCTTTTACAAGGTGCATTTTTGCCAAAACTTCCAGGCCTATCCTGAAAGCATCATAAACTCGTTTTCATTGCTCTGGCTGCGCCATACCCACATATTTGAAAGGGTTATTAGGGCAAATTGCTGAGCAAGTCCCGAATATAACAATCTTAGGAGAGAATTTCAATTTTGATACACAATTCCTGGCGCCGAGGTTAAATTAAAGCTCGTTCATTGCATATAGGTGACGATTCAGGCCGCTGCAAGCATAATGCCGCCCTAATCGTCAAAAAGTGAAAAGCGGCGGATATGCTAAGCACAGTACAGTGGGTGGTGGTGACAGAAGACGAACAGGGTCAGCGTTTGGACAACTTTCTATTGACCCGCTTAAAGGGCGTCCCAAAATCTGCACTTTACCGTCTCATTCGCAAGGGCGAAGTTAGGGTGAATAAAGGTAGAGTGAAGCCAGATAGGCGCCTCTCGGCTGGAGAAACTGTTAGGATTCCACCTGTCAGAATGCAAGACAAAGCGCAACCGCCCAAGCCGTCTGCACAGCTTGCTACTGCCCTCGAGGCCGCAATTCTGTTTGAGCAAGATGGCCTGGTGGTGGTGAATAAGCCCGCCGGTATCGCTGTGCACGGTGGCAGTGGTATTCATTTGGGGTTGGTGGAGGCTCTGCGCCAGCTGGAGCGTTTCAAGGGCTTTTTAGAGTTGGTTCACCGGCTGGATAGAGAAACCTCCGGATGCATAATGCTGGCAAGAAAGCGTTCTGTGCTAAAACATTTGCAAACACTACTGCGTGATCGGGCGGGTGTCGAAAAGACCTATATCGCCTTAGTACAGGGTGAATGGCCAGCGCATAGGGATTGTGTCGATGTGCCCTTACAAAGAATTACACTCCCTCATGGTGAGCGCCTGGTAAAAGTGCATCGTGACGGTAAGCCCGCGGTGACGCAATTTAGAGTGTTAGCAAAGGGCAAATCCGTCACATTGGTTGAAGCCAAACCTATTACCGGTCGTACACATCAAATCCGCGTGCATGCTAAACATGTGGGCTGTCCGCTTGTGGGCGATGATAAGTATGGTGATACGTCCTTGAACGCAGAACTCAAACGCCAGGGCGTTAGTCGGCTTTTTCTGCATGCGGCTAAGCTGTGCGTAGAGATAAACGATGAACACTTACACTTTGAGGCGCCGCTGCCCCCTGAGCTTCAAAATACATTGGCGAAGTTGGCTGTGCCTTTACCCATTAATGAGCTTAGGTTGTCATAGAGGTTATTCGTGTTATTTATATTTGATTGGGATGGTACCGTTTGCGATTCCACACAGAAGATTGCGCGCTGCATGATAGAAGCGGCGTCCGCCCTAAAATTGCCTCCCATTACAGAGGCGGATGTATTCAATATCATAGGATTGGGATTGCCAGAGGCGATTACCACATTGTTTCCGGCTATTTCAGAGCGCGATATGGGTAAGCTGAAAGCGGGCTACTCCGAGCGTTTTGTTCTGGATGATCATCAACCGTCTAAGTTGTTTGAGGGTGTTGAGGAGACCTTAGCGGTGCTCAAGCAAGAAGGTATTCACATCGCCGTTGCGACCGGAAAAAGCCGTCGGGGTTTGAATCGCGTATTAAAAGCCCTAGATTGGAGCGACTATTTTCACAGTAGTCGTTGTGCGGATGAAACTGCCTCAAAACCCGACCCTCTGATGGTTCACGAGCTGATTGAAGAGCTCAATAAGGCACCTGAAGAGTGTGTATTGATAGGGGACACCGAATACGACATGGAAATGGCGAAGCGGGCGGGCATTGATCGAATAGCGGTAAGCTTTGGTGCGCACCATATTGATCGACTGCTGCCCTATGAGCCAAAACTGTGCGTTGATCGTTTTGGCGATATTTTGGATTACCTTTCTTACAGGAAATAGCCCTAAAGTCTAATAAAGTCTCCAGCCAAGGAAATCAAGCATGTGGTTGCGAAATAAACCCAAGCCCATAGACCCAGAAGACCCTAATCGAGAATGGCGGTTAATAGAGCACGTGCTTGACGATGCCTTTGCCGAGCAAAAACGCGCTCGGCGCTGGGGCGTGGTCTTTAAATTACTCACGTTTGCCTACTTATTTGGATTTGGGGCCATTTTTTATTTTGGCGCAAAAAATGTAGACGCTGGTGGCAGTGGTAAAACCCATGTGGCTGTGGTGCATGTGGCAGGCGTCATTGCCGAGGATGAAGCAGCCAGTGCGGGTCGAATTAACCGTGGTTTGCGCAAAGCCTTTGAAAACGAGCACGCAAAAGCGGTGGTGCTGTCGATCAATAGCCCGGGGGGTAGCCCTGTACAAGCGGGTTACATTTATGACGAAATGGTTCGGCTTAAAGCGTTACACCCCAACAAGCCACTTTATGCGGTTATCGCTGATATTGGTGCATCGGGTGGGTACTACATCGCCGCAGCCGCGGATGAAATCTACGCGGATAAGGCGAGTTTGGTGGGCTCTATAGGGGTCACGGCTTCTGGCTTTGGGTTTGTAGACGCTATGGAGAAGCTCGGTATCGAGCGCAGGCATTTTACCGCAGGGCAACATAAGGCATTTTTAGATCCTTTCTCACCCGTAAAAGACGCCGAGAAGCAGTTTTGGCAAGAGGTGTTGGATAACACTCATAATCAATTTATTGATGCGGTTAAAAAGGGTAGGGGAGATAAGCTGCAATTAACGGAAGCGGTGACCAGTGGCTTAGTTTGGAATGGTCAGCAAGCCTTAGCCTTGGGGTTGGTTGATGGTATGGGCAGTGTACGCAGTGTGGCACGAGACGTGATTGGCGTGGAAGACCTCGAAGATTACACACCACGCAAATCTCCGCTCAAGGAATTGCTGGCAGATTTGGGCGTATCTATTGGAAGAGGTGCCGCAAAAGTCATGATCGAATCTGATGTGCCCAGTATGCGATTTTAGGGGGTGGGCGCCTCAAGTAGGACATCATAGCCATGTTTGGCCAGTAACCGCACGGTAGTGATTAGAGGTAAACCCACCAATGCGGAGGGATCATCACTGCTGATGTGGGTGAACAATCCTATACCGAGCCCTTCGCATTTAAAGCTTCCAGCGCAGTCTAGTGCTGGTTCTGCTTCTAGGTAAGCCTCTATTTGGTTCTTAGATAAGGCTCGAAAGGCCACTTCTGTGGTCACGACCTCCGTATCCCAGGCAGAGCCTTTACCGACACAAATGGCTGAGTAAAATATGACACGCTTCCCGCTACATTGGGTGAGTTGCTTGAGCGCCTTGGCGTGCGATCCAGGTTTGCCCAGAGTCATGCCATTTAAGCTCGCCACCTGATCGCCCGCTATGACAATTGAATCACGTGACACATTAGAGGCTGCCGCCTCTGCCTTAGCTCGCGCGAGGCGAATGGCAAGCGCTTTAGGTGTTTCGCCCTCCAATACGGCCTCATCTATATAGGCGGGTTTAATCTCGGCATTCACGCCAATTTGACGCAATTGTTGCAGCCTATAGGGGCTTTCAGAGGCTAAAACGACTGTTTTTGGGTTCATTTGAGGGGTAAATCCCGATTTTTTTATGGAATTCGGTAGTTTTCTTTGACAGGCCTAGGTCAAGTCAATATTATTGCGCGCTTATGTCAGACCACCCCCAAAAAAAGGCCCTTCCGAGGGCAGTAGAAGCCCGTAAATTTGCCCAAAAGGCGGTGCAGTTGAGCGGCTTTCTACCTGTAGATACGCTGGTTCGATTACAAGAATCTGTTCACAACATTTTGAGGGTCGATGCACAGGTTGCCTTCGCACGAGATGCGTCAGGGTACCGCATTCTCACCGGCCAGGTAAGTGCTGAAGTTGAACGCGAGTGCCAGCGTTGTATGAATCTTGTGACAGAAACGATCCAGTGTGCTTTGAACCTGGCGATGGTCTGGGACGATGAGCAAGCTAAACAGTTGCCGCAGTATGACCCCTGGATTGTGGGCGAGGACGCTGTTGATCTGTACGCCATCTTAGAGGAAGAGTTACTTTTGGGTTTGCCGCATTTTGCTTACCACGACTACGATTGTGTTCGACCTGAGTTATTCTCATCAGGTGGTATGGAAGGCGCAGAGGCTACGCAAAGGCCCAACCCCTTTGAAAAGCTGAAAGCTTTAAAAGGGTTGAAAAAAACATAATGGTTCGCGCCCTTTTTAGGGTGCTTTTAGGTTACATATAAGTTTGTACGTGTAGGAGTTACAAGCATGGCTGTTCAACAAAACCGTAAAACCCGTTCCAAGCGTGGCATGCGTCGTTCGCACGATGCATTGACCGGACAAACCTTGTCTGTTGATAGCACCACAGGCGAGAAGCATTTGCGTCACCATGTTACTCCAGATGGCTTTTACAAAGGTCGTAAAGTCATTGAAGGCAAAGACGAAGAGTAATTTGTCCGGCTAAGTGATTTGCAACAGCCAATTCACATTGCCGTGGATGTCATGGGCGGGGACGAAGGTTCCCGCCTTGCCGTTTTAGCGGCCGAACAATTTGCACTTGCACACCCCGATGCTCAGCTGACGTTGTACGGCGACGAGGGAGAGGTGCGCGCGTTCCTCAAAAGTTTTCCCCAAAATTTGACCTGTACCCATACCTCAGACGTTGTCCAAATGGACGACAAGCCAAGCGTCGTTCTGCGTCATAAACCAAAAGCTTCCATGGCCTTAGCCATCAATGCCGTGGCCTCGGGTACGGCGGATTCTTGTGTCAGCTCTGGCAACACCGGTGCGATGATGGCTTATGGCATGTCGTCCCTGGGCGCTCTGGCGGGTATAGATCGTCCCGCCATTTGTAAGGCTGTACCTACGGCAGCAGGTCGATGTTGGATGTTGGACTTAGGGGCCAATGTGCAATGCTCCGCGGAGCAATTGGTGCAGTTTGCGCAGTTGGGTTCTGCTATGGCGCATGCGCTGGGTGTTCAACGCCCTCGGGTGGGTATACTCAATATGGGTATTGAGGCTCAAAAAGGCCGTAAAGTAGAGCAGGATACACTGACCTTATTGCGCGACACGCGTTTGAACTTAGTAGGGTTTATAGAAGGTGACGCCATTTATAAGGGGGCGGTTGATGTGGTGGTTTGTGACGGATTTACCGGCAACACCCTATTGAAAGCTTGTGAAGGTGTGGCGAACTTACTTCGAGAGACCTTAAGGACAATAACAGAAACGGCGGAGTTAGAGCCCGCCCAAAGAACGCCGTTTGATGAATGGTACGCTCAATATGACCCCGAGCGATTAAATGGCGCATTGTTCCTGGGCCTCAATGGCGTTTTGGTGAAAAGTCATGGGTCCACCTCCGCGAGAGGTTTTTATTCAGCGCTAGAAGTGGCCAAAGAGCAAAGCTCTGAAGCCTATAAAAAAGCCCTAAGAAGTGCTTTGAATCATTAAAATGGCTTTCATTATTGTTGGCCAAACATACATTGGGAGTAACCTATGACCGATCAACACGCTTTGGCGTTAGTTTTTCCTGGCCAGGGGTCGCAGCAGGTAGGCATGCTGGCTGATTTGGCTGAGCAATGGCCGAATATCATCGAGACTTTTGGGCAGGCTAGTGAAGTGCTGTCCTATGACTTATGGAAAATGGTCCAGGAGGGCCCTCAAGATACACTTAACTTAACGGAGCATTCTCAACCAGCTTTATTGACAGCCAGTGTTGCCCTATGGCGGGTTTGGTCCAACCTTAGTGACCAGGTGCCGGCAATGATGGCCGGTCACAGCTTGGGTGAATGGTCGGCTCTGGTGTGCTCGGGCGTGGTGGATTTCGAAAACGCCGTGAAATTAGTACAACTGCGTGGTCGATATATGCAAGAGGCTGTTCCAGTTGGCGTCGGTTCCATGGCTGCCATCATAGGTATGGAAGATGCGGCCATAGTCGATATCTGTGAAAAGGCCTCAGAGTCAGAAGTGGTGGTGGCGGTAAACTACAATTCGCCAGGTCAGGTCGTCATCGCAGGCCACACCGGTGCTGTAGATCGTGCCATGCAGCTTTGCAAGGCGGCGGGCGCCAAGCGAGCGCTGCCACTTGCCGTCAGTGCTCCCTTTCACACCCCGCTTATGAAGCCGGCCGCTGAAAAACTCGCCTCAGAAATCAGCGCCACAGAATTTAATGCGGCTTCGACACCCGTGGTTCACAACGTGAGCGCCAAACGTGAAAATGACCCTCAACGGATAAAGCAATTGATGGTTGAACAAATTTACGAACCCGTAAGGTGGGTGGAGTGTGTGCAGACAATGCTTGATTCTGGCGTTTCCACTTTTGTCGAAGTGGGCCCTGGCAAAGTTTTGAGTGGATTGATCAAGCGCATCGCCAAAGACTCTCAACAATTCAATACAGATTCCATTCCCGCGCTTGAAAAAGCGGTATAAAAAGGCCTTAGGAGATCACTATGAGCGATACAAAAATTGCATTGGTCACGGGCGCAAGCCGTGGCATCGGTGCGGCAATTGCCACCATGTTGGGGCAAGCGGGCATGACAGTTATTGGCACTGCCACCAGTGAAAGCGGTGCCGAAAAAATCTCTGCACATTTTGCTGAAATCAATATCAGTGGTGAGGGTATGGTGCTCAATGTCACTGATGCGGATTCGGTGAGCCAGTTAATGAGCGCTGTGAATGATCGCTATGGTGCGGTGACCGTATTGGTGAACAATGCCGGCATCACCAAAGACAATTTGCTCATGCGTATGAGTGATGAGGAATGGTTTGACGTGATCAACACTAATTTAAGTGCTGTTTTTCGGCTCAGTAAAGCCTGCTTACGTGGCATGCTGAAGGCTCGCTGGGGACGCATTGTAAATGTGTCTTCGGTGGTGGGCTCGATGGGCAATGCGGGGCAAACCAATTATTCAGCTACCAAAGCCGGTGTTTCTGGGTTCGCGCGCTCATTGGCGAAAGAGGTGGGTTCGAGAAACATTACAGTGAATGCTGTGGCACCAGGGTTTATTGATACAGATATGACCAAGGCATTACCGGAGGATCAACGCCAGGCGTTGGTAGAAGGTATTGCACTTTCGCGCCTGGGTCAGCCGGAGGAAATTGCCGGCGTAGTGGCTTTCTTGTGCAGTGATGCCGCGAGCTACGTGACCGGTGAGACCATTCAGGTGAATGGTGGTTTATACATGCAGTAGGCGTCGTGGGCGACGGTGTTTTTGCTAATGTTTTACGTGCTGTATTGGGGGCGCGCGCCGTTATAATGTGATTCTGGCCTTAATTTTGTTAATGCGTAACTTTAATATTTAATTCTAAATAACTGTTAATTAAGGTTATTTTTGTAAAGTGTTAAAAATATTTCACCACTGCTTACAACCGTGGGAGTTTCGAGTTAAAATGCGCGCTCTGTAAGGGCGGGCAGTTAGCACGACCCAAGAATTCAATGTGGTAGCCCCTGCTGCCATTGACAATTAAAACTGATTCTTAGAGGCTACTAGGAGCAAACTTAGATTATGAGCAGCATCGAAGAGAGAGTAAAAAAAATCGTTGCCGAACAACTCGGCGTTAAAGAAGAAGAAGTGAAAAACGAGGCGTCTTTTGTTGAAGACCTCGGCGCGGACTCTCTAGACACTGTTGAGTTGGTGATGGCTTTGGAAGAAGAGTTTGAAACTGAGATTCCAGACGAAGAAGCTGAAAAAATTACCACCGTACAGTTGGCAATCAACTACATCAACGAAAACCTAGCGTAACCATTACGCAAGGTATGCCTCTTCTGAAAGCCGCATCTATGTTGCATAGTGCGGCTTTTATTTTGTCGTTTTAGGTTAATCCCAGCTTGAGCTATAGCGCTTAAGCTTTGCGTGCGGGTTTTAACGATTAGGTCTTGGAGGAATAAAGTGGGTCGTAACCGAGTCGTCGTGACTGGGATGGGGATGGTCAGTCCGGTTGGACATAACGTAGAGCAGTCTTGGGCGGCCATACTGGCAGGTACCAGCGGTGTTGCGTTCATAGAATCTTTCGATACCTCGTCATTTGCAACTAAATTCAGTGCGTCCGTCAAAGGGTTCGATTTATCGCCCTACATGTCGGAGAAAGAAGCGCGAAAAATTGACCCTTTTATTCAGTACGGCATGGCAGCAGGTATTCAAGCCATAGAAGATTCTGGATTGAAAATCTCTGAAGACAATGCGCATCGTGTGGGTTGTTTAATCGGCTCCGGTATCGGCGGCCTAGGATCCATCGAAAATACAGCGCTCACCATTCAAGAGAAGGGGCCACGTAGGGTATCTCCGTTTTTTGTACCTGGTGCAATCATTAATATGATTGCGGGTAACCTGTCGATTAAGTATGGGTTTAAGGGTACCAACATTGCCATCACGACGGCTTGTACCACTGGCACACACAGCATTGGTCTTGCTGCACGCGAAATTATGTTTGGTTATGCAGACGCCATGGTATGCGGTGGCTCTGAGATGGCCACCACACCTGTGGGCATCGGAGGGTTTGGTGCTGCACGTGCACTATCGACGCGCAATGAAGATCCAGTGAAAGCCAGTCGTCCCTGGGATAAATCTCGCGATGGTTTTGTACTGGGGGACGGCGCGGGCATTTTGGTGTTAGAAGAATACGAAAAAGCGAAAGCTCGTGGAGCCAAAATTTACGCGGAGTTGATTGGTTTCGGTGCCAGTGCTGATGCTTTTCATATGACTTCACCACCCGAAAATGGCTCGGGTGCTGCCATGTCTATGGTTAACGCTATGCGCGATGCCAATATCTCTGCCGAGCAGGTACAACATATCAATGCCCATGGCACCTCTACGCCCGCGGGAGATCTGGCGGAATGTCATGCGGTAAAAAGTGTGTTTAAAGGCCACGCGCCCGAACTGACGGTAAGCTCAACAAAATCGATGACCGGGCATCTCCTCGGTGCTGCTGGGGCGATTGAGGCCATATTTTCAATCAAGGCAATTAACGATAATGTGGCGCCTCCGACGATCAACCTTGATGATCCTGACGAGGGCTGTGATCTTAATTTTGTTGCACACACGGCACAAGATCAAGCCATTGAGGTTGCCATTAGTAACTCGTTTGGTTTTGGTGGTACCAACGGCACTTTAATTTTTAAAAAGGTTTAGCCCACACCAATGTCATACCCCATGACTGTAGAGCATTGTGCCATGGTCAATGGTGTTTGGCAGTCTTCAATACCCGTTACTGATCGTGGTTTCCAGTTTGGTGACGGGCTCTTTGAAACACTCCTATTACACAAGGGTGCGTTGCCATTATTGCCCCTGCATATGAAGCGCTTAACACGAGGGGCTTCTGTTTTACGTCTTACGGTGAACCAGGCAGATATAGAGTTAGATCTTAAACGCTTTGTCACCGAGTCCGGCCTCACTGACGCCACCTTAAAAATTCTAATAACCCGGGAAGCAGGGAAGGGGTATCGCCCTTCGGCGGGCAGTGGTGTTTGCCGTACCATTTTAGCCCGTGCGCCTTCACCCCAAAACGTTACAGGGTTATCGCTTAAGGTTTGTCAGACACCACTGGGGTGCAACCCTAGCCTTGCCGGCATTAAAACGCTGTCTTGTCTAGAATATGTAGTGGCTGCGGCAGAATTGGGTGAATCATACGACAGTGGGCTTTTGGTGTCGCAGCAGGGGCACATGGTGGAAGCTTTGCATCACAACCTATATTGGGTAGAAAACAATACGGTCTACACCCCAGAGCTAGAACTCTGTGGTGTGCAAGGCGTGATGCAAGACTATTTGATAGATACCGTTTTCCCCAAGCTTAGCCTGACGCTGCAAAAGGTGAAGGCCAAACCTAAGCGGCTCATGTACGCAGACGAAGTATTTGTTTCGAATGCCGTGGTGGGCGTGGTGGGTGTGCACAAAATTGATACCCTACAGTGGCCAATTGGCCACCTGACGCAACAAATTCAACAAACCCTGAACGAGTGCTGTTCGAATGCGTTTCCCCCTCGTTAGAGGCGTCTCAATAGTTTTGGCGACTGCCACTCTATTGCTCCTTGGGACCTTAGGGTACTTCTGGCAATGGTTGAATGCACCTATGGCACAGCCTTCAGGTGAAGCCGTGTGGGAGGTTCAATCGGGCCAAAGTGTCGCCAGTGTTGCCGCAGCACTTCATCGGAAAGGTTGGCTGGATTGGCCTAGAGTTTGGCGTACCTATGCACGATTTTTTGATGCTGGTCCCGTTCTTGTGGGCGAGTACGCCCTTAAATCACCTATAACACCTCGCCAACTTTTAAATCAATTACAGTCAGGTCAAGTTTTGCAATACCGCATTACCCTGGTGGAAGGGCAGTCAATCAAAGACTATCTCAGCGTACTGGCTGACGCCGAGCGTCTCAAGCACACGTTAGATTCCACCGACTGGCAGCGTTTGCCGGAGATTTTGGCGCTCGAGATTCAGCATCCTGAAGGTTGGTTTTACCCAGATACCTATCAGTACGCTCTAGGGGATAGCGACGCGGACATCCTGCGGCGCGCGCACAGCGCCATGAAGCAGCACCTCAGGACAGCCTGGGAGGCGCGTGCAGACGGGTTACCCTATGCAACGCCCTACGAAGCTTTGATTATGGCTTCTATTATTGAGAAAGAAACGGGAGCGGCGTTCGAGCGACCGGCTATTGCGGGCGTTTTTGTGAGGCGGCTTGAGAAGCATATGCGTCTGCAAACGGACCCAACTGTCATCTACGGCCTTGGGGACCAGTTTGACGGCAATTTGACCAAAAAGCATTTAAGAACGCCAACACCCTATAATACTTACACAGAATTTGGCTTGCCGCCGACTCCCATTGCCAACCCAGGCCGGGCTGCCATAGAGGCCGCTCTAAACCCAGAGGCGGGGGCTGCGCTGTATTTTGTTGCCAAAGGCGATGGGACCCATGTATTCAGTGACTCCCTGGACGCGCACAACCGGGCGGTTAAACACTATCAAATGCATCGTAGGGCCGATGGCTACCGCTCTGCACCGCAATAGGACTCCACATGACTTCACTGAGCCAAACGGCTAAATTTATCACTATGGAGGGCGTGGAAGGTGTGGGCAAGACCACAAACCTTGCTTTCGTCCATGCGTATTTGCAACAAGCGGGTATTCCTGTGCACGTAACGCGTGAACCTGGAGGTACTGATCTGGCGGAAGAAATTAGAGGCCTATTGTTGTCTAACCGCTCAGAAAAAGTGGATCCCACGGCAGAATTACTGTTGGTATTCGCGGCACGTGCACAGCACTTTAATACCGTGATCGAACAAAAATTGCGAGAGGGCGTTTGGGTGTTATGTGATCGCTTTATTGATGCCACATATGCCTATCAAGGGTTTGGAAGAGGGTTGCCCATAGATACGATCCAATCATTGGAGGCGCTGGTGCTTCAAGGGCGTCAACCCGATTTAACGCTGTACCTGGATTTACCCGTCGAAATTGGCTTGGCTCGGGCCAAAAACAGGGGGGATAGTGACCGTTTTGAGCGCGAAGCCGTGGCTTTTTTTGAGCGTGTTCGGGAAGGGTATTTGTCGCGTGTGGCAACCCAACCGGAGCGCTTTGCGGTAGTGGATGCGAGTCCAGAGTTAAGTCTTGTTCAGATACAAATTGCCGAGGCCCTGGCGTCGCTGGTGGCTCAATAGTGCGTAAGTTTAGAGTTTAAAACGGACTTGGGCTGGTCAAAACCATCCTCCTGGCAGATATGGGGTGTTTAAAAACGATGGTTTCTGCGTGTAACATAAGCCTGTTGGACTCGGCCTCACAACCATAAAACGGGTCTCCAATGATTGGGTGCCCAGCAAATAGACAGTGGACCCGTAACTGATGAGAGCGCCCGGTGACGGGATAAAGCCTAAGCCTGCTGTAGCGGTCCGATCTGGCTGTGACCTCAAAACGCGTGTGAGCATGTTTACCGCGAACCCAATCAACACAGTGTCGAGTTTTTTCGCTGAGTGAAGGCGCTAAGGGCAATACCCATTCACCGTGCTTAGCTTCGATTCTCCCGTTTACCAACGCCACATAGCGTTTTTGAAGTGTTTTGTGTTCAAATTGCTGGCTTATCCGTTTTTGTGCTTCGTAGTGCAGGGCGAATAATATGAGGCCTGAAGTGGCCATATCTAGACGATGTATGGTTCGTGCGTTTGGAAACTTTTTGAGCACTTCATCAAAAAGATTCATGGGTTCACTAAGGCCTGGGACGCTTAAAAGCTTATGAGGTTTGGACACCGCAATAAGATGTTCATCTTGAAAGACAACTGGAAAATACATGGCGAGAATAGCCCCTAAATAGTGGGCCATTTTGCCCAGAGTGAGAGCAAACCTCAATGCGACGATATTTCACTGGATTGACCCCGCAGCCGCCATTCCCCTGGTTGGCAGATGTGTGGGCCCGCTTTACGGGGCACTGTGATGTCAAGCAACTGCCTCATGCTATCTTGGTTTCCAGTCAAGGTGGTGCAGGCGAGCTGGATTTGGCCTTTGCCTTTGCTCAATATCTATTGTGCGCGTCGCCACAAAACCATCTTGGTTGTGGTAAATGTAAATCGTGTCAGCTGTTGGCGGTAGATGCGCACCCAGACCTTTTTTCCATCACACCCGAAGAGAAATCTTCCATTATTAAAGTTGAGGCCATTCGCCAGGTAGCGCACTTTATTTCCAACACCGCACAGCAGGGAGGGCGGAAAGTTGTCTTAATTTATCCGGCTGAGGCAATGAACGTCAATGCGGCCAATGCGTTGCTGAAAAACTTAGAAGAGCCCAGTGGCGACACCACCCTAATATTGGTTACCGAGCGCCCTACGCAATTGCTGGCGACCATTAGAAGCCGCTGTCATCAATGGTCGATTATCAGCCCCAGTCCATCCGTCAGTATCGATTGGTTGACGCGCAACAAAATCGATGACGCACAAGAAAAGCTGGCTCTGTGTGGCGGCTATCCACTGGCTGTAATGGAATGGGACAAGGATGGTTTGTTTGAAATCGCCAATGTGGCGGTCAATGCGCTTCAAGGCTTTTTAGCCGGTGATAAAGATGCTATTCAAACGGCAAAAGCATTGGCCAAAATGGATGCTATTTGGCTTGTCAATACGCTGTTGCGCTGGTCGCAGTCGGCCTTACGTGAACGGGTCTTGATCGATGGTGAAAAGGCCATAAGAAAGGCCGACAGCGCGCTCTATGTGATGCTTTATGATCAGTTATTACTCAAAAAACGCCAACTCCAAAGCGGCTCCAACCCCAATGTCCAACTGTTACTAGAGGCTTTGTTTTTGCAAATCAAACCCATTTCTCTTTAGCGTAGCCCAGGGTGACATAAGACTGGCATAACGCGATAAGTGTCGTTAGACTTAAGGCAGTTGCAATGGCATTTTCGAGAGCCGAAATGCCGAATAAGGCCTTATAAAACAGTTGGCTAAAGATAAAAGTTGAGGTAGAACATGAAAGGTTTAGGTGGCCCTCGTAACGGCATTCTGTCATTGACCATTCGTGATAAAGCTGTGTTGTACGCAGCGTACATGCCATTTGTACAGCACGGGGGTCTGTTCATTCCCACCAACAAAACCTATAACCTGGGTGATGAAGTATTTATGCTGCTGAACCTAATGGACGAGCCGGAGAAAATTCCTGTTGCCGGCAAGGTGGTATGGATCACCCCCAAGGGCGCACAAGGTAATCGCGCGGCGGGTATTGGCGTGCAATTCAGTGGCGAAGATGATTCTGCCACCAACAAAATCGAGACCTATTTGGCGGGTTCACTTGAATCTGACCGTCCCACTCATACCATGTAGGTACTTGCATCAACTCTGTGATTGTTTATGTTTGTTGATTCCCACTGCCATCTAGATCGGCTAAAAATAGAGCAATGCGGCGGGTCTATTGCGTCCGCCATTGACGCAGCCAAAGCCGCAGATGTATCACACATTTTGTGCGTGTGTATCAGTGCAGACAACAAAGATGCTGTTTTAGATCTCGCCAATACCCATCCAAACGTTTTGGCATCCGTGGGTGTTCATCCTTCAGATGTATCGGCAGACATACCTTCCTCGATCTATAAGGATCTTATCCAGTGGGCGAACCACCCTAAGGTAGTAGCTATTGGAGAAACCGGCCTTGACTACTATTACACGCAAGACTCAAAAGACGTTCAATTGTCGAGCTTCATTGAACACTTGAAAGCGGCCAAAGCATTAGAGCTGCCCACTATCGTACACACCCGAGATGCACGTGAAGACACCTTGACTTGCATTGAGCAATACGGGTGTAAAAAGAGTGCTGGGGTTTTGCATTGTTTTACGGAAAGCTGGGAAATGGCTGAAAACGCATTGGATCTTAACTATTATATTTCCATATCCGGCATCGTGACTTTTAAAAATGCAGAGGCACTGCGAGAAGTCGCAAAAAAAATTCCCTTAGAGCGGTTGTTAATCGAGACAGACTCACCTTATCTTGCACCGGTGCCCTTCAGAGGCAAGTCGAATCAGCCCCAATACGTGCGCGCGGTTGCAGAGTTTTTAGCGGAGCTAAGAGGGGAAACGCTGGCGGAACTTGCGCTGGCGACCACAAACAACTTTTTTCAGTTGTTTTCTAAGGCTCAGCCATTTAAAAACCTTGCCGAGTAATACCCCTTAAGCTGCCAGTCGCGGGCTCAGACTTGCCGTACTTGAGACCCTTCGATGAGTCTGTGACCAAAGGCGCTCAGCCAAGACTTGGGTGTTTGACCAATGCCCCTTGGCAATCCATTCTACAATCGCGCGAGCGACATTGGGGTATTCAATTCGTTGCGGTTGAAAATCGTTTAACCACAATCGAATGGTGTTTTTGCAGAGACAATCCATACTCAAGCCTAAGTTTAAAGTTTCCAGTGCTAGGGCGTTGGACATTTGCTCTGTTTGCCCCTTAAGGGGTTTAACCAATAATTTTTTACCCAATTGAATCGCTTCACTTGCCAGCTCAAATCCGGCATTACTAATCACGCCATTACAGATGGTTAAATCATGCTTAAAGCCTTCTCGGGAAAGGGGTTTTAGCTGGATGTTGGCAATACTTTCGTATTGACTAAAAGGCCCGTAGTACACAAAAGTAGTGGAAGGGAATTGCTCTAAAAGGGGGATCACCTCTTCGGGAGATTCAAACCCCAGATACACTAAAATCTTCTCAGGTTCGACAATTGCGTTGCTAGTCGTTTCCACATGGGCAATGGGCGGTAAAATGGGTGCGCCAAAGGCGTCCCAGTGAAGACCGAGCGCAATGTCCGCTGGTGCAAATTGTCGCATAATGTTGCGGGTCAAAAGGTTGTCACCGGCTTTGGGTACGTCATGCAAAAAGGCGTACTGATGGCCGACACCTATACAAGTTTTATTTTGGCGTTTGGCGGCCCAGGCGGTGATCGGTTCAAAGTCGGTCAGCACGGCATCAAAGGGTGACAAATCCAAGGATTTGACGTCGCGTAAAAACGTCGAGGCGCTCGCATCGTGCAGGGTGTCCCAAATGCAAAGCTTTCCTGATTTATACGCAAATGTCAGCCCTTTATTGCATGCCCAGTCGTCACCAAAGCAGGCCATGTCGAAATAGGCTTCTCGTGCTCGTCCCGAGAATAAATAATCCACTTCAATGTCATATTCATCGAAATAGCGACTCAGTTCACGTGCCCGTGTAATGTGACCGTTTCCGGTACCCTGAATACCGTAAAGAAGCTTTAGCGTCATATTCAGACCCAGTGTAAAGTCAGTAGTAGGGCGTGTGTGGCATGGCAAACGCAAAAGCCCATAAGTGCGCCGGCCAACACATCGGTGGGAAAGTGCACGCCTAGCACAACCCTTGCGGCGCCTACGCATGTGGCCCAACCGTAAAGTACGAGTCCCAGCATCGGAAAGTAGATGTGCAGCGCTGTTGCCACTAAGAACGCCGCTGAGGTGTGGCCAGAAGGAAAGCTGAATTGATCTGAAGGCTGTATAACGCTTTGATAGCCAGGAATCGCTTGAGGGGGGCGGTTGCGCTTAAAGCTGGATTTGAACACAAAATAACAGCCGCGTTCGACTGCAAAGGCCAAAGCCAGTAACAACACCATGGGCCAGCTTTCTAATGCGATGAACAGGGCACCAGCTAAGCCGTAAAGTGGTCCATTGGCACTGAAAGATACAATGCGGGAGAAAGATATGGCCATTTGTCGGTGCCTGCGCTGCAAACACCAATCGAAGGTTATAAGGTCGAACTGATGAATACTCTGTAAAATACGCATACACTTGCCTCCGTTTGTGGCAAGTTACAACGGGCTTGTGACAGATATATGAGATTTTTTTGTCGTTTTTATGACAGATGGACTTTTACAGTGATTTTGAACGAAAACGTCCTTTCGAGCGCTGGTAAAGTCCAAAACAATAAGGTTTAACACTATGATGAAACAGCAGCTAATCACAATGCTTAACCTGCAAGACAGCATGAATGCAAAAGTCCACCCAGAATGGCGCAACCAGGGGTTTGAGTGGTACCGAGCCATATGGATTGAGTGTGGTGAGCTGATGGACCACTTCGGGTGGAAATGGTGGAAAAAGCAAACGCCCGACCGAGAGCAGGTGGTGCTCGAGCTCATTGACATCTGGCATTTTGGTTTAAGCTCGCTTTTGGAGGCTCACCCAGGGCCCATTACCGCGCTCGCGGGGGAGGTTGCCGAAGGCTTGGCTCAGGCCCGAGCACCTGGTGATTTCCTGCAAGATGTGGAGGCCTTTGCCAATCAAGTGCTGTCCACCCGTCAGTTTGCACCGGCGGCCTTCGCAAATTTAATGTTGGGAATGGATTTGAGTTTTGAGGAGCTGTATCGCCAATACGTTGGTAAAAACGTATTGAATATGTTTCGGCAGGACAAGGGGTACAAGACGGGTACTTACCAGAAGATATGGGGCGGGCGAGAGGATAACGAGCACCTGGTTGAAATTGTAAAAGCCATTCCCATTGATAGCGAAGCGTTTCAGACGTTGGTGTACGACGGTCTGCTTGCCCGCTACCCAGCGAGTGAAGAACCTACGACGGTAAATACCTAGGGGCCTCTGATTTAGTTTCAACGGCTTCTGGGCTTGACCTTATCGGGGGTTGGGCTGGCGGTGGTTTGACGCTGGCCCAAGGGGCTTTAGGAGGCCCTAAGAGCTTTTCGAATGCTGCGTACTTGATAGACACCATATGCCCCGGCCGTTATGGATGACGGAAATGTCGTTTTTGCACTTGTAAAAACGGCAAAGCATTACCTTGGCTCGAGAGTTCACAAGCTGCTGGACAATAGGTGTTCTGAAGGGTTCAAGTGGCTTCTAATGACTTTTCCGCCCAGATCACTATAATGGCGCCCACAAACAGAAAACATTCAATGGCAGTGATTGCGCTAAAGTATTGCGCTCGCCCTGTGCGTGTGCTTCTTGGAGTTTGCGCTTCCTGTGAGGCCTGTAAGCCCATTGATAAACGATGATTGAATCGGAGATAGATTGTGAAAGCACCTGTACGTGTTGCGATAACCGGCGCTGCCGGACAAATTAGCTATTCCCTACTGTTTAGAATCGCCTCTGGTGATATGTTGGGTAAAGATCAACCCGTCATCCTACAATTGTTGGAAATCACGCCCGCAATGAATGCACTGAAGGGTGTTGCGATGGAGCTGGATGATTGCGCATTTCCACTGTTACAGGAGATTATCTGTTCGGATGATCCAAATGTGGTGTTTAAAGATGCACACTACGCGCTGTTAGTCGGTGCTCGTCCGCGCGGTCCTGGTATGGAGCGAAAGGATCTACTGGAAGCCAACGCGGCCATATTCTCGGTCCAGGGCAAAGCCATTAACGACCATGCGGCGCGTGATATCAAAGTGCTTGTGGTGGGCAATCCAGCGAATACGAACGCCTTAATTGCACAGCGTAATGCCCCTGACATTGACCCACGTCAGTTCACTGCCATGACGCGGCTTGACCACAATCGTGCCATGACACAGCTGGCTCAAAAACTGTCTGTTGCAGTGACAGATGTGACCAAAATGACCATTTGGGGTAACCACTCCTCCACTCAATACCCCGACCTATTTCACGCATTAGTCAACGGTGAGGTTGCGGTCGATAAAGTGGACCAAGAGTGGTATGCGAATGACTATATTCCTACGGTACAACAGCGGGGCGCAGCCATTATTGCCGCTCGAGGCGCTTCAAGCGCAGCTTCTGCGGCTAATGCGGCCATCGATCACATGCGAAGCTGGGCCCTTGGCACAGGGGAAAACGATTGGGTCAGCATGGGTGTTTATTCAGATGGCAGCTATGGGATTGAAGAGGGGTTGATCTATTCATTCCCTTGTATTTGCAAAAACGGTGATTGGCAAGTGGTTCAGGGCCTGGATATAGACCCTTTTTCACGCGCGCGAATGGATGCAACGGCACAGGAGCTCAAAGAAGAGCGTGATGCTGTGCGCTCGTTACTTCCTGCCTGATCCACTTATTGCCTACCACTTAAAGCCCGCCCAAAAACGTCAGTTTTGGGGCGGGTTGTGCACAAGTTTTGTGAGTGCCCCACCCACTTTTTCATACTTGTCCGTCCTGGGCGCTCTTTATCAAGATTTTTTGTGTCATTTGTTGGTATTGAAATGATTAAGCCTAAGCGCTAACAATCGACGTAATGGCGCCAGCTTGTAATTGAGCCACATCCCCACCCGTCTATTTCAAAGGGTACCTGTCCTTAATAACATTTAACGTTGGAGTGTCAAATGGCAGAACTTAAGGTGGGCAAAAAAGCCCCTGTTTTTACATTACTCAATCAACATGGTGAGAAGATAAAGCTCAGCGATTTTTTGGGGCGCACCGTGATCGTGTATTTCTATCCACGTGCTATGACACCTGGCTGTACAACGCAAGCCTGTGGTATGAGAGATGTCAATGACGCCGTGGAAAAAGCCAATGCTGTGACCTTAGCCATCAGTCCAGATCCAGTGGAAAAGCTCGCAAAATTTGCGGATAAATATGAGCTTAACTTTCATTTGTTGTCGGACGAAGATCATAAAATTTGTGAAAAATATGGTGTCTGGCAGCTCAAACAATTTATGGGTAAGACCTTTATGGGGGTAGTGCGGTCCACCTTTGTGGTCGACCCGCAGGGTAAGGTTCAGTATCTAACCAACAAGGTTAAAACCAAAACACACCATCAAGACATATTGACCGTATTGAGCGTTTGAACTTGGTGAGCCGAGTTCAAACGAGCGCTTCGACCGTTTTGTTATTAACGATGAGGTTGTGGGAGCAAAACCATATATACGTGCCAAAATGTGGCGTGAAGTCACAGGTTTCGGATTGTCATTCAAACATTTGAATGAATCCTTCTATTTGAAATGTCGCCAAAATTAGCTAAGCTTTTACTAACTTGCCACGCCACGCAGTTAAGTGCTTTTTAAAGGTTGTTTGTGCTTTAATGGTGTTCGATCGCACTAGAGTAATCCCTCTTGAGCGCTGTGGATAGAGTAAGGCAGTAGGACCCAGTCAAGAATGTATGGGTGTTCCCATAATTATTCAGGTAAGCGTGCGTTGTTACCGGAGATTCGGGTACAATGAATAACACGCTAACTAAATGTTGGCTGGAGCGTAGCGCCGTTTCGAGGGTGCTATTAGAGGGCGGTTTGTACTTACGTGCAAATTCTTAAAACAACAATGATAGGGCCGGAATGTGTTAAGTGCGCAATGAGTTACGTCTAAAAACGGAGTGAGAATGCCCAAGTACGGGCGGAGAAGTGTCTGCGGGATGTGCGGTTCTTCTGGAGGTGTAAGCGCCATTGACCGAATGCCTTGTCATTTAAGCTTCAAAACGGAGAATGATTTGAAACTTAATCAAAGCAGCCATGCTCACTCCAGCGGTGGATTGGAAGAGCAGCTCCACTTGTCATCCACTTCAACTTACCCTGAACGCCTTCGTGGCCTGTATGCCATTCTTTCTGGGATGCATGACCACCCGTCGGAGCGCGATGCGCTCTATGGCCTTTTGAACGCCGGACTACAGATGTTCGACCTGGAGCATGCTCTTGTGATACGGCCTTTATCCACACAAGTTGTAGAAGTATTGGCGGCGCAATCGACCTTGGGTGAGCACCAGGATGATGCACCATTCTTCGTGGGCCAGCACATTAACATCGAGATGACACCTACAAACACGATGTTTGAGAGTTTAAGGCCAATTGCCATTAAAAATATGCCCACGAGCGCTTTGCAACCGGCGCCCTTCGCGTATAATGAAGTCACTGTCACGACGTATCTCGGGGCTCCCGTAGTGCCTTCAAAGTCAGAACCCCTGGCTGTGTGCTTTCTCTCGTCAAGCGCCGGAAGAAGAGAGTTTAAACCCGAGGATCTAGAAACGATCGAGCTTTTGGCAAAAGGAGTGGCCTGTATGGTAGACACACAAAAGGCTCAAGCCCAACGTAAGCTAACCGACCAAGCCATGTTTGCAATGGGCTCGGTCAAGACCCTAGATGAATATTTACAGCTCGCACGATTACCCGAGGTGTACGGAGTGCCCTCGCGCGTTGTAGAAGTGCTACAGCGTCGCATAGGTCACACTGCTCTCGATATTGGTCATATCGCTGAAGAGTTAAATCTTTCTAAACGAACTTTGCAGCGACGCTTACAACAGCAAGACATCAGTTTTGCTGAGTTGCGAGATCAAGTGCGCTTTCATTACTCACTTGATTATTTGATCAAGCAACACTTGAGCATCGATAGCATCTCTGCCTCTTTGGATTTTTCCGATAGGACCAGCTTTACCAATGCCTTCAAACGCTGGACGGGCCTGTCGCCAAGCACCTTTCGGAAGTTGTTTAGAGATTACGTTTAGTTCTCCAAGGTCCCAACCTACCTGAGCTTACTGAAGCAGGTAGGTTGCGTGGTAGCCGCATGCCTTTGACGTTTGAGTAAACGCCGACTGAAAATCCTGCAAGAGTATTAATTCACTTAGCACAAATGCGCTTTGTGCTAAGTGCTTGGCTTTATTGGTAGAATCCCCCCCCTTTTTTTGTTCAAGCGGTGCCCCTTGCTCTACCGTACATACTGTTCTCGAATACTGATGCTCGCTCTGCCAGTGGCAATGCAAATGTTTCTGCAATCGCTACTTGGTATGGCGGATGTTGGTATGGTCAGCGGGTTGGGCGAAGCGGCGGTTGCAGCTGTGGGCTTGGCCGCTAAACTCCATTTTTTATTAATTGTTGTCATGGCGGGCATCGCCATAGGTGGCAGTACGCTGATTGCGCAGCACGTCGGTGCCAAGCAAACACAAAAAACACAGTTGGTGTTTGCAGTCAATATTATTGTCGGATGCATACTGAGCCTGCCATTGATTGGGGCTTTTCTAGGCGCACCTTTGTGGGCCACTCTGATCAACCCGGACCCAGAGGTTGCTAAGCTCACCGGTTCCTATCTTGTTATCACCGCCCCCGTTTTGCTGTTTACGCAAATTATTTTGATTTATGAGGGCGCATTGCGTTCATACGGCAATACCACCGTACCTTTGGCGGTGGCTTTCGTTGCGGTGGTGTTAAACGTGCTACTCAATTACGTGCTGATTTTCGGACACTTGGGTGCTCCGGCGCTCGGCGTAATGGGGGCGGCCTGGGGGACATTGGTGGCTCGTGGTGTTCAGGCTGGTTTGCTAATCATCTGGTCATATTGGCGTCCCAATCCATTCGCGCTCAATGGTATGAAGTATAAGCAGGCCTTTAACCTTAAGGACATCGGGTATTTTGTACGTTTTACTTGGCCTATGGCCATTAACTTCTGCGTCTGGGGATTAGGAAATACGGTTTACCATGTTTTAATCGGGTTTTCAGGTACTAACGCATTAGCGGTTATGGGCGTGATGGTGCCAGTGGAAAGTGCGTTTTATGCTCTATTTTTTGGTTTGGCGAGTGCGTGTGCGGTGATGATAGGGCAGTCCCTCGGTGCTGGCCACGCCGATGAGGCTTGGCGTTTACAGCGTTTTTTTAGTGGGGTGATGGTTGTCACCGTAGTGCTCGTTAGCGGATGTTTATGGGGCGTAAGAAGTTTTCTACATCCACTATTGCATGGTTTAACAGATACGGCACTGTCCATGTTTTTTAGTGTGTTAGGTGTCTTCTGCTTGGTGGTTCCTATTAAGGTCATGAATTTACTGATGGTGGTGGGCGTTTTGCGTGCAGGGGGAGACAACGCATACTGTTTAACCATCGATACTATGGCTATGTGGGTGGTGGGCTTGCCGGTGTTTGCCATTTGTGTTTACTTGGGTGTGGACTTTATTTGGTTGTATTTGCTGATGTCGCTGGAAGATGCGTTTAAAATTTGCCCAAATTGGTTCCGAATTCGACAGGGGCGCTGGGTGAGGAATCTCACCTGAGACTCTGGCAGGCAGAGCGTGCATGACGACCATTCTCGTGGTGCCTACAAATATTGCGGGCGTGCTGTAAAGCTTGTACAGTGTGCCACCTTGATAGACACCATTATTGGACAGAGAGAGAGTTATGTCGTTTTTTATAGCCGAAGCCCATGCTCAGGCACAAACAGCTGCGCCTCCGGGTGGCGGCATGATCAATATTGCCATGTTGGTTGGCTTATTCGCCATTATGTACTTTATGCTTATTCGCCCCCAGCGCAAAAAGCAAAAAGAACACCAGCAATTGATTGAAGCCTTGAGCAAAGGTGACGAGGTCGTTTTAACCAGCGGTATGTTGGGTAAAGTGACTGACGTTGGCGAGGTTTACATTACGGTTGATGTGGGTAACAGTGTATCCTTGAAATTCCAAAAGCTTGCCGTTCATGCGGTTTTACCTAAGGGCACCATCAAGTCTATTTAATCGCTTTACTCGCGCACAAATTCTCAGTAGTTTGTGCGTATGACCTTCACCTTCCCCCCTAAAATATCATTGGCTCGATTGCCAACCCCGCTGCAGCCGCTGTCTCGTTTAACCGCTATGGTGGGTGGTCCCAATTTATGGGTGAAGCGAGACGATTTAAGTGAATTCGGCCCTGGCGGTAATAAGATTCGCAAGCTGGAGTATGTGGTGTGTGAAGCCATAGCGCAGGGGGCCGATACCCTGATCACCTGTGGTGGTCTTCAATCCAATCACTGCAGGGCAACGGCATTGATTGCCGCAAGACTGGGTTTAAAGTGTCACTTGCTGTTGCGGGGAGATGCGCCCGCGCATTTTGAGGCTAACACCTTTCTCGCACAATTGGCGGGGGCTTCAATTCAATGTTTCCCGTGGCGTGAATACCAGCAACTTGATGCCCTTTTTGAGAAAGAGGCCCAAGCGCTAAAACTGCGTGGGCACAATCCCTTTTTAATCCCCACAGGTGCGAGTGATGAGATAGGACTTTGGGGGTATATAGAGGCTGCCCGAGAACTTTTAACAGACATTGGCGAGCACCTGAAAGGCTCCACCCTAGTGGTATGCTCAACGGGTTCTGGAGGGACACACACGGGGTTGGCTGTGGGATTTGCCGAGAGTAGTGGCCCCACGGTGAGAGCTTACGCCGTATGCGATTCGCGCGAATACTTTGTACAAAAAGCCGATAAAGATATTCGCTCTTGGCAAGCGCGTTATTCTGTCCAGACAAACATCCGAGCGAAGGCGCTTGACTTTGTGGACGATTACATCGGTCCTGGGTACGCGAAACCCTATCAAAAAATGCTCGATACCATAAAATTTGTCGCCAGCAGTGAAGGTTTACTCCTGGACCCTGTCTATACGGGGAAAGCGTTTCACGGTTTGTTAGAGGACATCAGGGGCGGAAAACTGAATCAGTTTGAGAATGTAGTATTTGTGCATACGGGTGGTGTTTTTGGGGTTTTTCCTTATCGAGGCGACTTTTGATTGTTAAATCAGTGGGGCTTTTATGACTGGATTTAGTGATGCAATAAACCTTGCAAGCTCCTGGCTTTGGGGTGAATTTCTTTGGGTGGTTATTTTAGCGGTGGGGTTATTTTTAACGGTTAGGCTGCGCTTTATTACTGTGCGCAGCACCCTCACGGCGTTTAGGTTGTTGTGGCGGGGGCGGTCCAGTACAAAGCCCGGCACTATCGCACCGTTTAGTGCCTTGATGGTGTCTTTGTCGGCGACGGTGGGTACTGGCAATATCGTAGGTGTGGCAACGGCCATCGGCATTGGTGGGCCCGGGGCATTGTTTTGGATGTGGGCAAGCGCTTTGCTTGGGATGGCCACAAAATATGCGGAGGCGGTTTGTGCCGTCCACTACCGTGAGAAAAACCCTGAGGGCCAGTTTGTCGGCGGGCCCATGTACTACATCAAAAACGGCTTGCCAAAACCTTTTTGGATATTGTCCATCGCCTTTGCCATTTTCGGTGCCCTGGCAGGCTTTGGCATCGGCAATGCAGTACAAGCGAATTCAATCGCCAGCGCGTTGAACGAAAGTTTCGGCTTAGACAGCGTGATGACGGCTGTCGTACTAACCGTTGGGGTAGCGTTGGTATTGCTAGGAGGGATCACACGCATTGCCACAACCGCACGTGCAATGGTACCTCTGATGGCGGCACTGTATATTTTGGGAGGGCTGATTGTCATTCTGGTCAATATTTCCGAATTGCCCAGAGCTTTGATGCTGGTGTTTAAATCTGCCTTTACTGGCACAGCGGCCCAAGGCGGTTTTGCTGGTGCATTGGTGGCCTTGGCGATCGAGAAAGGGGTGGCTAGAGGTGTGTTTTCAAATGAAGCGGGTTTGGGTAGTGCTCCCATCGCCCACGCCGCTGCTCAAACAGATAGTCCGGTGGAGCAGGGATTGATAGCCATGCTCGGTACATTCATTGACACTCTTGTTATCTGTAGCGTTACGGGGCTCGCAATTTTAGTGACAGGGTCTTGGTCAGAGGGCTTGCAGGGCGTTGCCATTTCACAACATGCATTTTCTAGTGTTTTACCCTTTGGTTCGCAACTGGTAGCGGTATGTTTGTGTTTATTTGCGTTTACCACCATTTTAGGCTGGAGTTACTATGGTGAAAGATGTGCGGAATTCCTTTTCGGGCATCGTGTCAGTTTGGTTTACCGCTCGCTTTGGGTGCTGGTAGTACCCATCGGTATACTTGCGGGCTTGGATTTGGTTTGGAGCGTCTCCGATTTGTTGAATGGTCTCATGGCGTTGCCCAACTTGGTGGGGCTTCTATTTTTATCTGGCGTTACAGCCAGGCTCACTCGAGACTACTTTCGGTGATAAATCGGAAACCACTACAATAGAACGCGTTTTCTTAAGGGGCATTTATGCCAAAAGGGTTTGGAAACAAACTGGTCGTTGCTATTTCATCAAGAGCGTTGTTTGACCTTGATGAAAGTCATGAGGTATTTAAAAAAGAGGGCTTGGATGCTTACTCCAAGTACCAGATTACACATGAGGGAGACACACTGGCGCCAGGGGAAGCGTTTCCCATGGTGCAAAAGCTTCTGGCGATGAACGATTTGTTGGATGGGGAGCCTCGTGTAGAGGTGATACTACTTTCGCGCAACAGCGCGGATACGGGGCTCCGAATTTTTAATTCTATTAACCATTACAAGCTAAACATTACCCGTGCCGCCTTTTGTGGTGGTGAAAGCCCTTATAAGTATATTGCCCCTTTTAATTGCCATTTATTTTTATCGACAGATGGTGAGGATGTTCGACAAGCCTTGAATAGTGGTATTGCTGCCGCAACGCTATTGACGTCAAAAAAAGCACAGCAAGAAAGCCATCAGTTACGCTTCGCATTTGATGGCGACGCTGTGTTGTTTTCTGATGAAGCAGAACAAATATTTAAAAACCAAGGTTTGGAAGCTTTCACTCAAAATGAAACTGCGGCAGCAAAAAAGCCGTTAATGGGCGGGCCTTTTAAATCTTTTCTCGCAGCATTACATGGTTTACAAAAAGAATTCTCGCGGGAAACGTGTCCCATTCGCACGGCGCTGGTCACGGCTCGGTCTGCACCGGCACACGAGCGGGTGATATTAACGTTGCGTGCTTGGGATATCCGTTTGGATGAGTCGCTATTTCTGGGCGGATTAAATAAAACGGAGTTTCTTCGAGCCTACGGTGCCGATGTGTTCTTCGACGACCAACCCTTACACTGTGAGCGTGCCAAAGATGCTGTGTCTACGGGGCATGTGCCACATGGTATCGCCAATCAATAGTGCTTGTAGTCACTCAAAACCGTCCCAATGAGATTGACAACTTTCCTGATGTCAACTGAATGAATACGCCTGGTTAGTCTGTTTTGATGGGTATTGTCGGTATTGCCCACCGACGGGTTATATGCCCGTGACGTTCGTCGGGTTGTGGATGTGTTGGCGTGCAAAGCATATTCGCAATGCTACGCTATTTACAAGCTACAGCCATTCTCCAAACCTTAGGCGCGTTTGGGCCTCAGTATTAGAAGTAGGGGCATTAATGATTAAAACCATAGTGTTCGCGACGGACTTGGGCGCGTTCACCGCACACAGCCTTCTCCATGTGGAGTCGCTTGCTAAACAGTTCGATGCTAAAGTCGTCATCTTGCACGCCTTGGCGCCAATGGGTGAGTATGCCAGTGCCTTTGTGCAAAGCCATTACCCGGACGCCGATCCTAAGGCATGGTTGGATGGCGACCAACCTGAAACCTTAGCCACTTTAAAAGAACAAATATTTGAGTCCTTGCTGCGTGATCCGGCTGCTGAGCGCGCCTTGGTAGACCGGGTAGTTGATATAGTTGTTACCGTGGGATCACCGGCCAGTGTGATTTTGCAAACAGCACAAAAGCTGAGTGCAGATCTTATTGTGATCGGTAGCCATGGTGTGGATGCCATAGACGGTTCCGTGCTCGGCTCTGTGGCTTCCAAGGTGCTGCAATTGGCCAAGATTCCAGTGTATATGGTGCCGATGGTCAACCCAACGCATTTTAGGGGTGAGGCTGCCGTAAAGCTCAATTGGGTGCGCCAATAGCAAGATAAGCTACGACCATAAAAATTTGATCCCAATCACCAGCAGTAAGACCGCCAGTATGGGCTGCAGTACACTGTTGGGTATTCTACTAGCGAATTTGGCCCCCAAGTGCACGGCTGGCAAAGAGCCAATAATGAGGCCGCCCAACAAAACAAAATCTACGTTACCCAGCAATATCCAATGGCCCATGCCAGCAATGAACGTCAACGGTACTGCATGAGCAATATCGGTACCCACCACTTGCAGTGCAGGTAACCTAGGGTAAAGTGTGAGCAGTAAAACGGCGCAAAAAGCGCCGGCACCCACGGACGAAAGCGTCACCACCACCCCGAGGACAATGCCCGTGATGAAAGTAATACTTTTGGCGTGGCGATGGTGCCAGTGAATGGTCAGGGTTGTTTCAGGCGCGGGAGACTGCAACCGTTTCTTTCCCAGTAACACTAACGCGGTCATGATCAACATGACCCCCAAGGCCTTAGTGAGCACGCCGGAATCGTCTGGAGTATGAAAAGTGTGTAATAAATAGCTTGTGAGCAACGACGCGGGTATGCTGCCAGCGGCAAGGTACAGGACCAGGTTCCAGCGCACCGTCCCTTGCTTTTTATGGGCCCAGGCGCCTCCCGTTTTGGTAACAGCCGCGTAGAGAAGGTCAGTGCCTATGGCTATTTTTTCGGGCACGCCTGCAAATATCAGTAGAGGTGTCATCAGTGAGCCTCCGCCGACGCCAGTGAGCCCCACAGCCAGGCCCACGCCTGCGCCAGCTACGATGTAAAACAGAAAATCTAGCACTAGGACCCTTACGGAAATATTAGCAATAGCTGCTAAAGTAAATTTAGGCTGGCAAATATAAGCATTTATTACTATTCTTCAAAAGAATATTTTTTTATATTTTTATAATCAAACCATGTGCCTAGGTAGGAAGTAGCCCTGGGGACATCACTTTCAACTGCCGCCATTCGGAGGGCATATGAAACTGCAGCAGTTGCGTTACATTTGGGAGGTTGCACATCACGACCTCAACGTTTCAGCCACCGCTCAAAGTTTGTACACATCGCAGCCGGGAATTAGTAAGCAAATACGTTTACTGGAGGATGAGTTGGGTGTGGAGATTTTTTCCAGAAGTGGTAAGCACCTCACTAGAATAACACCGGCAGGCGAAGCGATTTTGCGTACTGCGGGCGAAATCCTAAGGAAGGTAGAGAGTATCAAGCAAGTTGCACAGGAGTTCAGCAACGAGAAAAAAGGCAGTCTTTCAATTGCCACCACACATACCCAGGCACGGTATGCTCTACCGAAGGTGATCGGTAACTTCATCAAGAACTACCCTGATGTGTCTTTACACATGAATCAAGGTACCCCCATGCAGATATCAGAGATGGCGGCTGATGGCTCGGTGGATTTTGCGATTGCCACAGAAGCGTTGGAGCTGTTTAGTGATCTGATTCTACTGCCGTGCTACCAATGGAATCGTTGCGTGTTGGTGCCCAAAAACCATCCGCTTACACAGGTGTCGCAATTGACTATTGAGGATGTGGCCAAGCAGCCTCTTGTCACCTATGTATTTGGCTTTACAGGCCGTTCCAAGCTTGACGAAGCCTTTTTAGAGCATGGTCTGGCGCCTAAGGTTGTGTTTACAGCCTCCGACGCTGATGTGATCAAAACCTACGTTCGACTGGGTTTGGGTGTGGGAATTGTCGCCAAGATGGCCTATGACCCCGAAGAAGACAGTGATCTTGTGGCCTTGGATGCCAGCCACCTTTTTAAATCCAGCACCACCAAAATCGCATTCCGGCGCGGCACTTTTTTACGCGGGTTTATGTACGAATTTATTGAGGAGTTTGCACCACATTTAACCAAGGAAGTGATAAACGAAGCCTTTAATAGACACTCTAAAATGGAGCTGGATGAACTCTTCTCGAATGTGCAATTACCGGTTTACTAACCACCTATCACCCTAAGATAGATAAAAAAGCCGCAAATACTTGCGGCTTTTTTATTCTTGAGCGTGAAAGAGGCGGCTCTAAAGAAAGTCCAAATCCGAATGGTTTTGGATGATGTCTTTCAGCGCCTCGCTTTCGTTAACAGGCTGGTCTAGGACTTCTTTCACGAATTTTAGATATACCGTATAAATCACGGGTTCAGCATTGGGCGATTCCACCAAGAAAAACGGTGCTCTGTTTACTTGGTAGCGCTTGGCAAGCACCATGCCGGCGCTTTCGGGGTCTCGCTCATCCGCCACCAGCACTTCGTCAATGCGTGCCATATTGTCACTGCTCTGTAATTTATTCAAAACGTCGGCACATTTTTTACAAGGTGAGCCATCGGACAATATTTTTTTTACCAAAGTTATTTTCATTTGCGTTCTTACCTTTGGTTAATTGGTATTGCTGGCATGTAGTCCACACTCTTTTTTTGCGGCTTCCTCCCACCACCAGCGTCCTTCTCGCTCATGTTGACCGGGCCCAATTGGGCGAGTACAAGGTTCACAACCGATGGACACAAAACCCCGGTCGTGGAGTGCGTTGTAAGGTACGCCTCGGTATCGAATGTACTCCCACACTTGCTCCGAGGTCCAGTTGGCTAAAGGGTTGAACTTCGTCAGTGTTTCATTGGGGCGGTTAAAAGCTTTGTCATCTTGTATCACCGGGATGGTCGAACGGGTGCCTGGGCTTTGGTCCTTACGTTGACCGGTAATCCAGGCATCTAGGGTGAGTAGCTTTTTCTTTAGCGGGCCAATTTTTCGAATGGCGCAACACTCTTGGTGGTTGTCCTCATAAAAACTGAATAGCCCTTTTTGTGAGACCAGCGCTTGTACGTGGTTAGCCTCTGGAAACAGAATATTTAATTTCAGGTTGTAATGCTGGCGTACTTTGTCGATAAATTGATAGGTTTCGGGGTGAAGGCGCCCTGTATCTAAGCAAAACACTTCGATATCCGGGCGAATCCGGGTGGCTAGATCAATCAATACGACATCCTCAGCGCCACTGAAAGAGATGGCAATGTTGTCGAACTGTTCCAGCGCATAGGCCATGATTGCCTTGGGAGACTGGCCTTGCAAGGTTTCATCGACGCTAACGGTGTCTATTTTGGTCATGTCTTAGCCTTGTTCAAACGGAAAGGCCGGAAGCATAGCAGAGCCTCATGACATAGAGAAATAGCTTGAGGTTCTACAGTTATAACCGCTTAGCCTACAAACACATTTGCCTAGTTCCTCAGAAATCAGTAGATTGGCAGCCTTTGAACAATGATGTATTAGGAGCACACCGTGGAAATCGCATGCCTAGACCTAGAAGGGGTACTGGTACCTGAAATATGGATCAAATTTGCTGAAAAAACTGGCATCGAAGAGCTCAAGGCCACCACACGGGATATACCCGATTATGACGAGCTCATGACCATGCGGCTTGGGTTGCTGGCTCAGCACAAATTGGGTTTAAGCGAAATCCAAGAGGTGATTGCCACACTCAGCCCCTTGGAGGGCGCCCCTGCATTTGTGGACTGGCTTAGAGAACGGTTTCAGGTCGTGATTCTTTCCGATACTTTTTATGAATTTGCAGGGCCCCTTATGGCGCAGTTGGGGTACCCAACATTGCTGTGCCACAAGCTAACGGTGGATGAAGCTGGCAAGGTGGTGGACTACAACCTTCGTCAAGCCAACCCCAAGCGTCAAGCCATCTGCGCATTCAAAAGCCTTTACTACCGCACCATTGCGGCAGGAGACTCCTACAACGACACCACCATGTTGGCAGAAGCAGACGCGGGCATATTGTTTCATGCACCCGAGAACGTCATTCGCGAATTCCCACAGTTTCCAGCCGTTCACACCTACGAGGACTTAAAGCGAGAGTTTTTGAAAGCCAGTGTGCGTGATTTAAGCCTTTAGCTATGGTGTTAAGTGGAGGGCTTTAGCTTATGGGGCTTAATATAAGCTTATAGCGGCAGGGATTGAGTCAGTCCTTTGCCTCAGTACTCAAGGTAAGTGACTTGTTTATGGGCTAAACGCCATTTCACGCTGGTGCGATGGCGCTCATTAATACAGCGATTTTTTGAAGGCTCTCTTGGTATTCCTCTTCGCCCACCGAATCAGCAACAATGCCACCGCCGCCCCAGCAGTACAGCTGTTGCCCCGCGTGCAGTAGGGTGCGAATGCTTATGTTGAAGTCCGTCTCGCCATTGGCACTCCAATATCCTATGGCCCCACAATAGGGGCCTCTTGAAAAAGGTTCTAACGACTGAATTATTTCCATTGCTCGTTTTTTGGGTGCCCCGGTTATCGAGCCGCCAGGAAAGCAATCCAACAGAAACTGACAGTGTGAAACACCTTCCTTTAACGTTCCGGTGACAGTACTAACTAAGTGGTGGACATTGCTGTAGCTTTTTAACGCGAACAGTTCTGGTACCTGTATGGAGTGCGGTTTACAGTTTTGGCTAAAGTCATTTCGCAATAAATCCACAATCATTAAGTTTTCAGCGCGATTTTTTTCACTGGCTTGTAATATTTGCTGATTCAGTAAGTCGCTATCAGCGTTGTTCCCTCTATTAATGGTGCCTTTAATGGGCTCTGTGGTGGCTCTATTCCCTGAAATTTGTAAAAACCGCTCTTGAGACAGTGACAACAAAGTTTCACCACTGGGTAAAGCCAAATAGGCGCAATAGGGGTTGGGAGTGGCGCGCCTGAGTGAGAGGTATGCTTGTGCTGTGGAACCTTGAAAAGGCGCACTGAAGCGTTGCGCATAGTTGACCTGATAACATTCTCCAGCACTTATGGCATCTGAGATGATGCTGACATCTTCTAAGTAGCGTGAGCGCGACACGTCGTTTCGAAAGGGGCCGCAAGTATAAGCAGCATCTGCGAATTGGTGGGCCCGGGCGAGCCTGTCGCTCAGATCAGCGGGCATTTTAGCGTCGTCTAGGCTCACGAGTAACGTGGTTTGCGTGGCGTGATCTTGAATCAGAGCCCAATCGTACCAACCGAACCAATGGTTTGGGCAAAGTGGATCTTCGGGTGTGGCAAGTTTGAAGTGTGGATGGCGATATTCATACCCCACAAATCCAATCCAGCCACCACTAAAAGGCAGCTCGCTGGAAACACGTCTTTGCTCTAGGCGTTCAGTGACGGCGTGCTCGAGTGCTTGTGGCGGGAGCGCTTTAAGGGTGTCACTGGGCACTGCAGACAATATGTCATACCGTCCATCGTCACTGCCCGGTTTACCGCTGTCCAGCCAGACCGCACCGGGTAAACTGGCCAAAGCATGGAAGTACGGTGTAGTATCAGGGTAGTAAGGGAGTGGCTTAAGGTTCAAAACAGCTTGGCTACCAGAAAGAAGAAGAGAGTCGAGCGCGCATTTTACGTCTTGCGCGAGGGTTTGGCTATGTGAGGCTCGCCCGTCGCCGGTACAAAAAGGGGAGGCTATGGCGTTCCATCCATTGGCAAATTTGTCTGAACTTTACGATGGTTTTAGCCGCGCAGTGCGTGTGCAAGGTGTTCCATTGTTGCTTTTACAGGACGAAGGTCAGCGGTATGTGATCGAAGATCGCTGTCCACATATGGAAGCCCCTTTGCGTACCGGCCAGATCGGTGGTGGCAAGATTCGGTGCCGTGCTCATGGCATTGCCTTCCAGCTACAGTCAGGGCAAGCTGAGGGCGCACTGTCAGGGCAGCTGGGCTGCCTCAAATTCTACACCTTAGCCTATGAGGGTAATAAAGTGGGTGTCGAGCTGCCGTGACGCGCTAGCTAACGTTTCCGGCACGGCTTAAGCGTCGCTTCTAAAGGGTTCCTTTTTGATGTGGCGGTGTCGCTAAAAACAGCATTAAATGGACAGTAGCCGTAAATTGGGGTCATTTATGCTGCACTTTTGCCAAAGGTGTTCAAAGGATTCCAGCCAGTGCCTGGCTTCGGCTCGCGCCTCGACTCTTGCAAACCCAACGTGTGCAGCCTCATCGTTAAAGAACACCAAATCACTCTCGTCGACGCAAAAATACCCAATATGGGGTTCTGCAATGTCTTCGCTTAAGACTCGAATAGACACATGTGAAGGTAGCCGGCGTGCCAAATTCACTATGGCATGATCGACGCCATGCAACGAGCGTGAGTCTCTAACCAAAATACGTAATTGCGATACTGGGTTGGCGCGAGCAAAGGCCGACAAGGCTTTCACTAGTGCATCCGTGCAGTAGAGCTCGGCAGCCAAGTGGTTTGTAAAAATATGAATGCTACGCTTAGCATTTTGGGCAAAAGTGAGCATCCATTGACTGGCTTCGTGCCCGTGTTCAAAGCGCTGGAGTTGTTCGTCATCACTGTTCATGGATTCCCTCCAAGCAGGTTGCAATACGTTTGTTAATGTTTTAAATCATAGCCTATCGCTGTCGACTATAAGCTGTATGATTTCAGTCAAGGTTACAATGGGTTTTGGCTAACAGAAAGGGCTCGCATTCGCCGATGTAGAATATTCGCGTCCCAAAATGTGCTGCTCTCCGGCACAAAGCCAAATTTTTGATAAAACGAAACTGCACCGATTTGAGCATCTAAAAACAGGGGAGGGAATGAGTGCTCTCTGGCGTAGGCCAATACAGCATGTAGCAATTGACTGCCAATCCCTTGTCGCCGAAATGCAGCAAGCACAGCCATACGCGTAAGCTTGCCGCTAGGCAGAAGTCGCGCGGTGCCAACAGCTTGTTGGTCAACGCTGCGGAGCGCTAAAAAATGGTGGGCGCGATCGTCTTTGCCATCCCATTCTTCCTCAATAGGGACCGCTTGTTCCTCGATAAATACTGCCCGCCTGATGGCGCTCGCAGGTTCAATTAGGGCAGCCCAGTGAGCGTCAATAATGTGAAATTCGGCGGTGCTCAATGGCTCAACCACCCTTCATCTTGCCAGCGTGTGATCAGTGGCGCGTATGAACCGTTGAGGTATTTGCCCGTTAACTGCCGTTCTTGGCAAAGCGTCATCGCCAAATCCAAATCGCAGTCAAAGCGCTCCCCGTCAATATATAAAGCGGCTAAGTTGTCCGCAATGGCGACATAAGCCACGCGTACATTGGCCAAAAGGGTGTATGCCTGTTCAGGTTCAAACGCTACCGTATCGCGTTTTGGCGTCGTCATATGCTGGGCGAGCCAATGCTCGAGTTGTTGCGGAGTGTTTAGCGCGTTTTCAAATAGGGTTTTTAATTTGTTCACGTCCGTGGCCGTAATGGCGCTTGCTTGCGATAAAGGTCTCCCAGGGTCCACATAGCGATCATCTTCATTGTTTTGTTCCAACAAATAATCGGCAAAGCTGGAGAGGGCTTCGGCGCATGATGGGGCCCGAAAACCGATGGAGTAGGTCATGCATTCGCCCTGTGCAACGCCCCAATGGGCGATGTTTGGAGGAATGTACAGTAGGTCACCAGGTTCGGTTCGAAAGGTTTCAGTGGTTTCGAATTGTTGCAGTATTTTTAGTTCAGCGCCATCAACCAGCGGGCTATTCGCACTACAGCGCTGACCCAGCTTCCATTCGCGAACCCCTTCCGCTTGTAGTAAAAAAACATCGTAGTAGTCAAAGTGTGGGCCGACAGATCCTTGATCCACAGCATAACTGACCATGATGTCGTCCAGCCGCCAACGGGGAACAAATTCAAACTGACGTAACAATGCTGCAAACTCAGGCAGTAGATGGTCCACCGCTTGTACCAATAGCGTCCAGTGGGTTTGGGGTAATGTTTCGAATCGGTTTTCTGGAAAGGGGCCGTGTTCAAGTTGCCAATTGTTTTTATCAGTACCGGCCATGGGATTTTGGATAACAAGTCGGCTTTCCACGTCCATTTCCAACGCCAACCCAGCCAGAACATTGGGGTCTAGTTGCGGAAAGTGTTTTACCGCCTTGGGAATAAAAAGGGGTTTCTTTTGCCAGACCGTTTCCAAAAAGACATCGATACTGATATCACCAAGATGACGTAGAGCGGCGTTTGGCAAAGTGATGGCCCCCATAAAAGTAACACGTAATGTATACGTCGAACAAAATTGCTGACGGTAATGATATCCGTCCGTGTGAGCTATGGTTTTTGAGCGGTTTCCATACCGCTACATTATTTGCATCGTTCATGGGCCTGAATCGAGCAGTATTAACCGTTGCTAGGTGTGACGGTTAAATGTCTAGCTGCTTGATGAAACGCTCGATATTTTCGGCTAATTCAACGGCGTTGCCAATATAGCTCGATGGCGTCATCGCCAATAGCGATAGCTTGGCTTGCTCGGGAATTTCCAGAGTCTTAATAAATGTCGCCAAGGTGTCTTTGTTGATACTTTGTCCCCGAGTAAGTGCTTTCAGTTTTTCATAGGGTTCTTCAATGTGGTAGCGTCGCATTACCGTTTGAATAGGTTCAGCCAAAACTTCCCAGGCTTGATCCAAATCTTTGGCGATGGTCTCGGGATTGGTTTGCAATTTAGAGATGCCTTTAAGTGCAGAGGCATAGGCAATCTCGCTATAACCAAAACCCACACCCATATTTCGCAATACGGTAGAATCGGTAAGGTCTCGTTGCCACCGGGAAATGGGGAGTTTCGTCGCCAAGTGCTCAAAAACTGCATTGGCTAAGCCCAAATTGCCCTCGGAGTTTTCAAAATCAATGGGATTAACCTTGTGCGGCATGGTCGAAGACCCCACTTCACCGGCGATGGTTTTTTGCTTGAAGTACGCCAGCGAAATGTAACCCCAAACATCTCGGTTAAAATCCACCAGAATGGTATTAAATCGTGCAATCGCGTTAAACAACTCAGCGATATAATCATGGGGTTCGATTTGTGTGGTGTAGGGGTTCCAACTGAGGCCCAACCCACTCACAAAGATTTCTGCATTGGCTTGCCAGTCGATTTCCGGGTACGCCGACAAGTGGGCATTGTAATTCCCGACTGCGCCATTGATCTTTCCTAAAAATACCGTGTTTTTAATCTGTAATACTTGCCGTTGAAGACGAGCAGCGAATACCGCCATTTCTTTTCCTAAGGTGGTAGGCGAGGCGGTTTGACCGTGTGTGCGAGAGAGCATCGGGACTTTGGCATTTTGAATAGCCAATTCACGAATGGCGTCGACTATTGCGATCAAATTTGGCATAAGCACCTGCTCGACGCCTGTTTTGAGCATCAATGCATGGGAGAGATTATTGATGTCTTCAGAGGTGCAAGCAAAATGGACAAATTCACTCACCGCGTCCAATTCAGCCAAGGTGCTGAGCTTTTCTTTAAGGAAGTACTCCACCGCCTTAACATCGTGATTGGTGATGGCCTCGATCTTTTTGATGTCTAATGCATCTTTTTCATCGAAGTTCGCGATTAGGCTATTTAAAAAATTGTTGGCCTCTGTGCTGAATTGAGGGACTTCAACCACTTCCAGGTTCGCAGAAAGTCGTTGTAACCAACGAATCTCTACCTCTACCCGCGCCTTTATCAGTCCAAATTCACTGAAGATGTTGCGTAAGTTAGCTGTTTTGCTGCCGTAGCGCCCATCGATAGGGGAGACGGCGGTCAATGAGGTTAGATTCATGGGCTTCGGGTCCTAATGTCAAAAAAGGGCGCTATGATACGCGATTTGAATAGCCTTTTGGGCTGCTCTGCGACCGGTGTGATCAATGCAAGCGGTGTCCTGGTAGGCTGCTGAGCAGCTCTCGTGCAGCAGCCAATATCTTGCGCTTGTGAATTAGCAGTTGCCAACGAGCCCCTCCCAATTGGCGCCACAATGTTGCGGCGCGAATGGCTGCAAACAGCAACACACGAACTTGATTGGCGACGCGGTCTTGCTGTAGATACTGATATTCCCCCATGACCTGGATCCGAAACTGAAAGGTGCTGATGGTGTTGGAATACAGGTCCGCCAAGCTGGCTAGGACATTGTCATGAGTAGCCCCAAAGTGGTCTCGCTTTTGCCGGCACTGCGCAAGCCCCTCACTGACTTTGTTGGCCATGGCTGGGGTGCTGTTCAACTTCTTCTGTAGGTGAAATACCCCTAAGCAATAGCCGAGAACTTGGCGATTGAGCTGTGTTTCTCTGGGGTGTTCTATCAGTTTAATCAGCGTTTCTAGGCCGGTTCGCAGGTTTTCAATCTCCCCCCCAAAGATATCAAGCGGGGAATCAGAGTTTTGGGCAAAGAGGCTATTAACGGCCGTTTCGAAATCCAGTGTGTTTAAGTAGCCGCTGGTGGCCAATTCATTAACTCGAAAAACGGCCTGCGCGACGCCGGCTAGGGCGATACACATTGGTTGCCAAGGGTTATTCAAAATCTACTCCTAAACACGACGACTATTGAGTGTATGCGCGTTCAATCACCGCGCCCCCAAGACAAACATTGCCATCATAAAACACCACTGACTGGCCTGGGGTAACCGCTCGCTGGGGTGTCTCAAAGGTCACTACCAAATCGGTACCGCCAGGCTCGAATGTCACCGTGCAGGGCTGATCGGGTTGGCGGTAACGCGTTTTAGCCATCACCTGCAACGATGTGCTTTGCGGTGGTGGGTTAATCCAATGGGCTTCACTGGCCGTTAAGCGTTTGCTCATCAAAAGTGGATGCTGCTTGCCTTGCACTACCACCAATGTATTGGTGTCGAGGTTTTTCGTGGCAACATACCACGGATCTTCTGCAAACCCAGCAACACCTCCAATACCTAACCCTTGGCGTTGGCCTATCGTGTGGTACATCAAACCCATGTGTTCACCAAGCGTTTCACCCGTATCGGAGACAATGGGGCCGGGCTGTGCGGGTAAATATTGCGCTAAAAAATCTTTAAATCGTCGCTCCCCAATAAAGCAAATACCCGTGCTGTCCTTCTTATTATGGGTGGTCAGACGGTGTTGTTCGGCGATAACACGGACTTGTGGCTTTTCAAGTTCACCGATAGGGAAAAGTGTTTTGCTAAAGGCGTATTCGTCCACGGCGTGGAGAAAGTAGGTTTGATCCTTGTTGGGATCTTGGCCTTTTAACAAATAGGTGCGTTCGCCTTGTTGTCGTGTTTGCGCGTAGTGTCCGGTGGCAATTTTGTCGGCCCCTAAAATTTGAGCATACTCCATAAACACGCGAAACTTGATTTCGCGGTTACATAGAATGTCAGGGTTGGGTGTTCGTCCGGCTTTGTATTCGCCTAAAAAATGTTCAAAAACGTTGTCCCAGTATTCGGCAGCAAAGTTTGCGGTATGCAGGGTGATGCCCAACCGATCACACACGCTTTGTGCGTCGGCCAAGTCCTGCTTGGCGGTGCAATATTCTGTGCCGTCATCTTCATCCCAGTTTTTCATAAATAACCCCTCAACCGTGTAGCCTTGCTCCAACAGCAGCAGGGCAGAGACCGAGGAGTCCACGCCGCCGGACATGCCAACGATAACGCGGGTGTTTGCATTGGGGTTTTTCATCTTAATCCAGTTTGTAAATAAGGCTTTATAAATATTTGATTATAAAGAATTAACGTAATTTATTGTCCTGACGTATTCGAGTGGTAACACGCGCCCCGCCTGATGGTTTTCGATGTCCTGCATGACCATTGGGCTTCTTAAGTTGGGCAGCTTTCGAATAACGTCGGCGCTCATCCATTCGGCTGTAATGATACCATCGTCGAGGACCGCTTCTGGGCAGTGCGATATCGGTTTTGCGGTAAAACTCAACCGAATATAGGTTGTGTCGTTGGTTTTGGCATAATACTGGTTTACTCCGAGAAATCCCGTGAGTGATATCTGCCATGCCGTTTCTTCGAGCGTTTCACGAATGGCTGCCTGCGTGAGGGATTCGTTTATCTCTAGGTGCCCAGCGGGTTGATTAACTACCGTATTGCTGCCATCGCGTTCAACCACCATCAAGTAATCGCCATTGTCTCGGCTCACGACGGTGGCGACCGTCACGTGGGGGTACTGATTCACTTTGTTCTCCTGTTTGACTTGGGCTTCGTCCTCTTTGGCGAAGGAGACGGTAAGTTGACCTGAATGGCTTTGAATTGGCCGGGTGCCAAATCCCAAACGGGCCATTGGCCAATCTGCACTCTTATCAAGCGCAGGGTGGGGCGTTCCACTGCTGCTGTCATTCGTCGTACTTGCCGATTGCGCCCTTCGGTTAGGGTGATTTCTAGCCAATGGGTGGCTACGTGCTCACGATGCCGGATGGGGGGCTTTCTGGGCCAAATACTTGGCGTATCCATCAGTTTGACTTTGGCTGGGCGCGTTTTGCCATCCTTGAGCATAATCCCTTTTGCGAGTGAGCTTACAGCGGCAATAGAGGGTTCGCCTTCCACCTGCACCCAATACGTTTTTGCGAGTTTTTGGCTAGGGGAGGCGATTCTATGCTGCAATGCCCCGTCGTTGGTCAACAATAATAGCCCTTCAGAGTCATAATCAAGTCGACCCGCAGGATAAAAGCCTCTGGTCTCCGGCGACGTCAGATAGTCTGTAAGAGTTATTTGCTCAGCTTGCTCCGGTGTGAATTGACTGAGCACCTTATAGGGCTTATTGAAAAGGATAACGTTTGCCATATATCGTCCGTTGGTATCAAACAAACCCTATGATACAACGAGAATGGGGGGCAGGCGTTACGGTAGCCGAACTAGGGGTGCGGCATGGAGGGTACTAAAGCCCAGCGTTAGGGCTTCAATAGGCAGCGCAGCTGCGCTGCCGACTATGACAAGCCACTGAGGCTTGTGTTACGCGTCTTCGGTCGCCAAAGCTGAGCTAAGCGCAGACTGAGATTCTGTCGGACTTGAATCCGATATTTCGTTGGCGCTCGGTGCACGAATATTGGTTGCATGCATGCCTTTATCGCCCTTTACGATGTCAAATTCGACCGTTTGTCCGGCTTTTAATGTTTTATAACCCTCCATTTGAATGGAAGAGTAATGCGCAAATAAGTCTTCACCCCCGGTTTCTGGGAGAATGAAGCCAAACCCTTTAGCGTTGTTAAACCACTTTACAGTACCGCTTGGCATTGTGAGATCCTTTGGTTGTAGTTCGTTCCCCTAATACATCTCCTACTGTGGGGAATTTATTCTTATAGTACAGGTCCATACCCTTGGCCCTGGGTGGTTTTGTAATCAAGTCTTTACATCATGTCAAGTTTTTGCGGTCACGAGAGTGAATTTTTACAACCTGGTACACAAGCTGGGTTAGAATAAGACCTCACTTTTTTCGAATTTGTTATTCAAAAGACTCATGGGTAATGTGGAAAATCTTCAACTACGCTTAATCAGAGAGCACTTGATTTGTGCCGGCGGCGATGAGCCAAACCGGGATGATTTTGGCGACGGTGACTTAGCCGTACAGGAGCACAAACCGAAGTTAAGACGACCGCCGCTGTACAAGGTTGTAATGCTTAATGACGACTACACTCCAATGGAGTTTGTTGTTGAGATATTGGAGCGGTTTTTCTCCATGGACAGAGAGTGCGCAACGAAGGTAATGTTGGCAGTGCACACGCAGGGTAAGGCCATTTGTGGCATTTACTCGAAAGATGTGGCCGAAACCAAAGCTGCGCAAGTGAATCAATTTGCTCGAGATAATGAGCATCCTCTTCTGTGTGAAATCGAAGCGGTGGAGGGTGATGAAACCTAGGCTTTGTAACTGTTTGGTGTGAAAACAATGCTGAGTAAAGAGTTAGAAATCACTTTAAATTTGGCCTTTAAAGGCGCACGTTCCAAGCGTCATGAATTTATGACCGTGGAGCATTTGTTGCTGGCGCTGATCGACAACGAGGCTGCGGCTGATGTCTTACGCGCATGTGGTGCTAACCTCAGTACTTTACGTCAGGAATTGGTCGAATTTGTAGACTCCACTACACCCTTGATCCCCGAAGCCGATGGCGAACGTGAGACGCAACCCACCTTAGGCTTTCAGCGAGTATTACAGCGCGCCGTATTCCATGTTCAATCCTCGGGTAAGTCTGAGGTGACCGGCGCCAACGTGTTGGTGGCTATCTTCAGCGAGCAGGAAAGCCAGGCTGTTTACTACTTGAAACAACAAAGCATCGCACGAATCGACGTGGTGAACTTTATTACCCATGGTATTACAAAAGTCTCGGGTGAGACCCACGACGATGCCAGTCACGAGCAAAGTGACGAAGATGCGGTTTCTACGGGCGGAGAAGGTACTTCTACCAACCCCTTAGATGCCTATGCCACCAATTTGAACGAAATGGCCGAGCAAGGTCGTGTGGACCCATTGGTTGGACGCGATTTTGAGGTGGAGCGTGTGGTTCAAATACTGGCCCGTAGACGTAAAAATAACCCCTTGTTAGTGGGGGAAAGCGGCGTCGGTAAAACCGCTATCGCTGAAGGTTTGGCGAAGAAAATTGTTGATGGTGAAGTGCCTGAGGTTTTGGAAGGCAGTGTGGTCTATTCACTGGATTTAGGCTCATTACTGGCTGGTACTAAGTATCGTGGTGATTTTGAAAAACGCTTCAAAGGACTGTTGGCCGAACTCAAAAAACGCAAAAAAGCCGTACTGTTTATCGATGAAATTCACACCATAATCGGTGCAGGTGCCGCCAGTGGCGGCGTGATGGATGCCTCCAATTTACTTAAACCCTTGTTGACTACGGGTGATTTACGCTGCATTGGCTCAACCACCTTCCAAGAATACCGCGGTATTTTTGATAAGGACCGTGCGCTGTCGCGTCGTTTTCAGAAAATCGATGTGAATGAGCCCTCCGTAGATGACACCTATAAGATTCTCAAGGGGCTGAAGTCTCGCTTCGAGTCTCATCACGAGCTGAAATACACCGATTCAGCCCTGCGAGCGGCCGCAGAACTTTCTAGTAAATATATCTCTGATCGTTTTATGCCCGATAAGGCCATTGATGTGATCGACGAGGCAGGAGCCTTCCAACAACTGCAAGCACCGAGCAAGCGCAAAAAGCAAATTGGCGTGAGAGACATCGAAAACATTGTCGCCAAAATTGCAAGAATTCCGGCGAAGACGGTATCTTCAACAGACCGTGATCAGTTGGCAAAGCTGGAAGACGTGTTGAGTATGACGGTGTTTGGTCAGGCAGAAGCGATCCAGTCTATTGGTTCTGCAATTAAGCTGTCGCGGGCGGGGCTTGCCAATGCCGAAAAACCCATTGGGTCGTTCCTGTTTGCGGGCCCCACCGGGGTAGGTAAAACCGAACTGTGTCGCCAGTTATCTACTGCTATGGGCGTGGAATTGATTCGCTTTGATATGTCGGAATACATGGAGCGCCACACCGTCTCTCGCTTGATCGGCGCGCCCCCTGGATATGTAGGCTTTGATCAAGGCGGGCTGCTGACCGAGGCTGTCACTAAGCATCCTCACAGTGTGGTTTTGCTGGACGAAATTGAGAAGGCACACCCCGATGTCTATAACCTGTTGTTGCAGGTGATGGATCACGGCAAACTCACCGACAATAACGGTCGAACAGCAGATTTCAGAAACGTTGTGCTGATTATGACCACTAATGCCGGTGCAGAAGTCTCCAGCCGGGCGTCTATTGGTTTTACTAAACAAAATCATTCCAGTGATGCAATGGAAGTTATCAAAAGAACCTTCACGCCGGAGTTCAGGAACCGCCTAGATGGCATTGTGCAATTTGGCGCGCTGACGATTGAAGTGATTCGAACGGTGGTAGATAAATTCTTAACTGAGCTACAGACCCAGTTGGATGACAAACATGTGACACTCAATGTGGATGATAGCGCTCGAGAATGGTTAGCAGAACACGGCTACGACGAGAAAATGGGTGCGCGCCCCATGACGCGATTGATTCAAGAGAAAATCAAGAAGCCTTTGGCCGAGTTGGTTTTATTCGGTAACTTGAGCGAAAAGGGCGGTGAAGTTCACGTGACAGCAAAAGAAGGTGAGCTGTGTTTGGAGGCTGAGCCCCGATAGGGCTCAGCGACAAGTCACCTATCGGGCTCGATAAGTGATTCGACCTTTGCTCAGGTCATAGGGCGTGAGTTCTACTTTGACTTTGTCGCCAGTCAGTATTCGAATGTAATTCTTACGCATTTTGCCGGAAATATGTGCGGTTACTACATGACCGTTTTCTAGCTTTACGCGAAATGTGGTGTTGGGAAGGGTATCAATGACCTCACCTTCCATTTCAAAATTGTCTTCTTTTGCCATTCGGCACTGTCCTCAAAACGCTTTGTGGGCTGGGTTTCACTCTGCAGGCCCGCCATGTTTTGTTGCAAATCGCTGGGCCGAGGCGAATGAGGGCGCAATTTTGCCTCAATTAGCGTCATGTTCCAAGAGAATCCGTAAAAAAATCCTGATTACCTGATTTAAAAGCCAATGCAACAGTGGTTTAACTGAAGGTAAGCCACTGTTGGTTAAAGTACATTTCCAGCGGACGATAATCACTTTTGTACTTCATCTTGTCACAATGCTTAATCCAATAGCCTAAGTACACATGGGGTAGGTCCCACTCCTGAGCCATGTGAATTTGGTGCAATACGGCAAGCGTTCCTAAGCTTCGTTGAGGGTATTCGGGTGCAAAAAACGTGTAGATGGCGGATAGACCATTACTCAGTTTGTCGCACACCGCGACGCCCACCAAAGTGTCGTTTAAGCGCATCTCTAAAAACCGCGTAACGCCCCATTCGCTGCTCAAAAACTCGGCATACTGCTGTCTGCTGGGAGGGAACATGTCACCATCGGCGTGGCGTTCACTGATGTAGCGATCATAAAGCTGATAATGGTCTTCGGTGTTGATATGGTCGACCACCTTGATGGTGACATCCTGATTCCGCTTTAAACAGCGTTTTTGGCGTCGGTTTGGGGTGAACTCGCGAACCGGTATCCGCACGGGGATACAAGCCTGACAGGTTTTACAGTGGGGCCGATAAATGTGTTGTCCACTGCGGCGAAAACCATAATCTGACAGTTCGCTGTACAAATTCGCATTCATATCAGCATGTGGATCGACAAATATAGTGGTGGCGGCCTTGTCGCTCAGATAGCTGCAGGGGTGTTCGTGAGTGGCATATAACCGAAGTTCAGAGATGTCCTTCACAGCGGATATTCTTTCCTGCAACAGTTTGCCAATGGATTTGCATCGAGTCTATCAATGCTGTGGTGGTATTCAAGTGCAATGTTCGTTCAAAGTCTTCGCGACTGATCTGTGAAGCCCCCATTCTTGCCAAGTGATCATTGTGAACTTGGGCATCAATCATCACGAATCCGTGCTGTTTGAGCCAGCGATCCAGCGTCAATAACGCCACTTTCGAGCCATTGGGCTTACCACTCCACATGGATTCGCCAAAAAATACCCGTCCTAAGGCGACTCCGTAAAGACCACCCACGAGTTCATCACCCTCAAATACCTCCACCGAGTGAGCATAACCCAAATGATGTAACGCAGAGAAGGCAGCAATCATCTGGGGGCTAATCCAGGTGCCCTGGTCGTCTGCTCGTGGACTTGCGCACGCCGTCATGACGTCCGTAAAGCAGGTATCAATGGTGACACGCCAGTGTTGTTTTTGACGAAGGAACTTGGCCAAGCTCTTGGAGCAGTATACGTCCCCCACGGTAAACACTGTGCGTGGAGAGGGGGTCCACCAAAGAATGGGTTCTCCTTCGCTATACCATGGAAAAATACCCTTGCGATAGGCGCTGATTAGCCTGTCAGGCGACAGATCCGCGCCAGCGGCCAATAGACCATTCGGGGTGGAGAACGCTTGTCGGGTTGAGGGGAAGGGGGCGTCTGAGTGCAACCACGGAATATCAATCATTTGGTATCCATCTGCGCGCTAGGGACCCTCTGATTCAGTCCGAATGGGATTTCATCAGAGTTTTCTAGGTCTTCATGAAGCGATATCCCTATCGCCTCAAAGGTGCTTAACAAAAAAGGGGTATTTCATTTACCCAGGTTTGCTCAGTTGTCCAAAAACCTTTCAGCGTCCAATGCGGCCATACAGCCGGCGCCAGCAGACGTAATGGCCTGGCGGTAGATGTGGTCGGCTACATCACCTGCAGCAAACACACCGGCAACACTGGTGGCTGTGGCACCACCTTCGGTACCGCTTTTAATGCTGATGTAACCATTGTGCATCTCAAGCTGCCCCGCGAAGATGTCGGTGTTGGGCTTGTGCCCAATCGCAATGAACACACCATTTAGATCGATGGTTTGCTCGCTGCCGTCTGTGGTATTTTTCAATCGCGCGCCAGTTACGCCCTGATCATTACCCAGAACCTCTTCCAAAGTATGGTTCCATAGCAGGGTGACATTGCCATTTTTGGCTTTTTCCAGCAGCCGGTCTTGCAAGATTTTTTCTGAGCGTAAGCTGTCACGTCGGTGAATCAGCACCACCTCTGCGCAAATATTGGACAAGTACAGCGCCTCTTCCACGGCGGTATTGCCGCCGCCTACCACAGCCACCTTTTGGTCGCGATAGAAGAAGCCGTCACAGGTAGCACAGGCACTCACGCCGCGCCCCTGAAAAGTCTGTTCTGATTCAAGTCCCAGATATTGCGCTGAGGCGCCTGTGGCGATAATCAGAGAATCGCAGGTATAGGTGCCAGACCCTGTGAGCGTGAAGGGCCGCTGACTGAGATCGACTTTATCGATATGATCAAATATGATTTCGGTATCGAAACGCTCCGCGTGTTTTTGCATTTCGACCATCAATTCGGGGCCTTGCAGCTCGGCATGCCCACCAGGCCAGTTCTCGACTTCGGTGGTGGTTGTTAATTGACCACCTTGCTGCATGCCCGTAATCACTACAGGCTTTAAGTTAGCGCGCGCCGCATAAATGGCAGCGGTGTAACCTGCAGGACCAGATCCAAGAACAATTAAACGATGATGCTGAGATTCGCTCATAAGAGGGTATCCTTAAAAATTCAAATTCGCGCAAATTATGGCGATGGTTATAAAAAAATAAAGGCTATTATCGCACATTTACCTTAAATCACCGCAACTGCTAACGGCGCAAGGGGGAAAGGTAACCTACTCGGGGTGATTCCCGCTACAATAGAGACCATTAAAAAAATTAATAAATTCAGTGTTGTGCAAACAATTGATGAGCCGCCGCTGGTTCAAGGGGTTGAATTTTGTTCAATGCTAATCAAAAGACAAGTGAGTGAACATTGAAGTCTAAAAGCTTGCCAAAACAACCGGCAAATCCAAAGGCCGTGTCCCCAATATTCCGACGCGCCCTCCGAGAGGGCGTGTTGATAACCACTGTTGCGCTCTGTGGGTTTATGGCGCTCGCGCTGCTGACTTATAGCTCAAATGACCCTAACTGGGCGCAAACTGCCGTCTCAGATAACATCGAAAATGCCGCGGGGCCTGCGGGCGCATGGTTATCCAACGTGGGGTTTTCGTTATTTGGCTATATGGCCTATTTGTTTCCGTTGATGTTGGTGTACCAAGCCTGGTTGATTTTGCGTGATACCTCTGGTGCTTGGTTAGACCCACTGATGCTCGCGGTTCGCTTAGTCGGGCTGTGTCTGATAATGATCACAACCACAGGGCTAACTGTTCAGCAATTTGGCATCGAAGCCCCTGATTTACCGTTTTCATTTGGCGGAATTTTGGGCATTACCATCGCTACTTTGGCGGATTCGGCGTTTGGAATGGCCGGAGGCACACTGATTCTTGTGGCGGTATTGTTGTTTGGCTTGACGGTATTTATCGACTTCTCATGGATTGCGTTGATGGACGGGATTGGCGCACTGACCTTAAAGCTACAAGGCATCATCAGCAATCGCTACAAAGCTTGGCGATTGGCACAAGCAGAGAAACAAAAAGTTGCCGAGGTCGTGCAAAAACGTCGTGAGGTGGTGAAAGAGCATACGAAACAACAGGAAAAACGTGTTCCCCCAACCATAGCCTCGTTACCAAAACCCACCGCGCCAAGCATAAGGTTACAAAAAGAAAAGCAACAAAGCCTATTTGATGCGCCGGTTGTGGGCGAGCTGCCTCCCATTAACTTACTTGATGCTGCACAAAAGCATGACAAAAAAGGGTACTCGGAGGAATCTCTAGAGGCCATGTCACGCTTATTAGAACTCAAGCTCAAAGACTTCGGCATCGTGGCTGAAGTGACTGCCGTTTTGCCGGGGCCAGTGGTGACGCGGTTTGAAATTCAGCCGGCGCCAGGGGTGAAAGTGAGCCGCATAACCAATCTGGCTAAGGATGTGGCGCGATCCCTTGCGGTGATCAGTGTGCGCGTAGTAGAGGTCATCGAAGGCAAATCTGTGGTGGGGATTGAGATTCCCAACCAAGAGCGCGAGATGGTGCGTTTGAGTGAAGTGATTGCCTCGGAAACCTATGACCGCTCTCGCTCTCCTCTCACCCTGGCACTTGGGCATGATATTTCAGGTCAATCAGTGGTGGCCGATTTGGCCAAAATGCCACACCTTTTGGTGGCCGGAACCACAGGTTCGGGAAAGTCGGTGGGCGTGAATGTCATGTTGCTGAGCATTTTGTATAAGGCCTCCCCGGAGGAAGTGCGTTTACTACTGGTAGACCCCAAGATGCTGGAACTTTCTATTTACGAGGGTATTCCGCACCTGCTGGCACCGGTCATCACCGATATGAAAGATGCCGCCACAGGCCTGCGGTGGTGTGTAGGCGAAATGGAGCGACGCTACAAGTTGATGGCCGCATTGGGGGTCAGGAACCTCGCCGGTTACAACAAAAAAGTGTCGGAAGCCAAAAAAAGAGGGGAGCCCATACCGGACCCTCTGTGGCGCCCAGACGAGACGGGTTTGGTGGAAGGCGAACAAGTTCACCCCAACTTGGAGAGTTTGCCGTTTGTTGTCGTTGTTATCGACGAATTTGCCGACATGATGATGATTGTGGGCAAAAAGGTGGAGCAATTGATCGCTCGAATCGCGCAAAAAGCCCGAGCCGCTGGCATTCATCTTATTCTGGCCACGCAAAGGCCCTCTGTGGATGTGATAACAGGGCTTATCAAGGCCAATGTGCCCACGCGAATTGCTTTTCAGGTGTCCTCGAAAATCGATTCTCGCACCATCTTAGATCAGGGCGGTGCAGAGCAGCTGTTGGGCCATGGTGATATGTTGTACCTGCCACCTGGCACCAGCTTGCCCGTTCGTGTTCATGGGGCCTTCGTGGACGATCACGAGGTTCATAATGTGGTGAATGACTGGAAGCGCCGAGGCGAGCCTAACTATCTTGAGGAAATTTTCAGCGAGCAGACCGAATCTATACCGGTGCCGGGGTATAGCGATGACAGTAGCGCTGGAGAGGGCAATTCGGAGTCAGATCCCCTATACGATGAGGCTGTGGCTTTCGTTACTGAGACGCGAAAAGCCAGTATTTCGTCGGTTCAGCGAAAGCTTCGAATTGGTTACAATCGTGCCGCCAGGCTGATTGAACAGATGGAAGCCAGTGGTGTCGTATCGGAAATGGGCACCAACGGCAATCGTGAAGTGTTGGCGCCTGCGCCCCCTCGTTAGGTATTGGAGATAATCTTGCGCACATTATTGATTGGACTGTTATTGTTATCGCCCGCAGTCTGGGCCGATGACGTAGATGCATTGCGTTTATTATTAGACCCTGTGAATAATCTTAAAGGTGAGTTTAAGCAGGTGATTACCGCCAAAGACGGTGAAGTTATACAAGAAAGTAACGGGCAATTTGCGCTGCAACGCCCAGGCTATTTTTGGTGGCACAGTGCTGCGCCCTACGATCAAACGTTGGTGGGTTCACCTACGGAGCTATGGATTTACGATCCCGATTTAGAGCAGGCTACTTTACGCTCACAAGACATTCACCAAGGGTCCAATCCGGTCAACATTTTAACCGGCGATGTTGAGCAAATCCGAGAAGATTTCGAAGTGCTCAAACGCGGCTCTCGCGCGCAAACAGAATTTACCTTAACCCCAAAGGTACTGGATCGGGCTGATTACAAAGCGATTGTTGTTAAGTTCAAGGAAAACAACTTAACTGAGCTGATTTTTACGGATAAATTGTCACAGATTACCGCAGTCAACTTTCTTCAAACCGTTCAAAATACAGAGCTGCCAAAAACTTTGTTCGAGTTTACGCCGCCTCCGGGTACGGACATTATTCGTGACAACCCGTGACCTTTTTGGCGAGCACCCCACAACGGGTCATCAACCCTTGGCCGCGCGCATGCGGCCAACATCCATTGAAGCCTACATAGGCCAAGAGCATCTGTTAGCACCCGGGAAACCCCTGCGCGAGGCGATCCAACAAGGTCTGTTGCATTCAATGATTTTTTGGGGCCCCCCCGGCGTGGGGAAGACCACCTTGGCGCGCTTGTTAACCCACCATGTCGATGCGCATTTCTGTCCCTTGTCTGCAGTGCTTGCCGGTGTTAAAGATATTCGTGCGGCGGTGATCCAGGCTCAACAAACTTTTGCGGCCACCGGTAGGCAAACGGTGTTATTTGTGGATGAGGTACACCGCTTCAACAAGGCGCAACAAGATGCATTTTTGCCTTACGTGGAAGATGGTACGTTCATATTTGTGGGGGCCACCACTGAAAACCCGTCGTTCGAGCTCAATAATGCCTTATTGAGTCGTGCAAGAGTGTATTTGTTGAAATCGCTTACAGAGCACCAGCTGACCGAGGTCCTTATGAGGGCCCTATCCGAAGACAGGCAGCTAAGTGATCGAGGGCTCACCATTGTTGATGACGGTCTGAAATTGATCACTGCGGCGGCAGATGGTGATGCACGTAAGGCGCTCAATATATTGGAAATTGCCAGTGACTTGACGGAAGGAAAATCGTTAACGGCTCAGAGTGTGGGTGAAGTGCTTAGCCATGATGTCCGAAGGTTTGATAAAGGCGGAGAGGCCTTTTACGATCAAATATCAGCTTTACATAAGTCTGTTCGCGGGTCCGATCCTGATGCGGCGCTCTATTGGTTGGCACGCATGCTGGACGGCGGCTGTGACGCTCTTTATATCGCCCGTAGGGTTGTGCGTATGGCGAGCGAAGATATCGGCAATGCGGACCCTCGTGCATTGCCGCTTTGTATCAATGCTTGGGATGTGCAAACCCGCCTAGGTAGCCCCGAGGGCGAATTGGCCATCGCGCAGGCAGTGGTCTACTTGGCTTCAGCGGCCAAAAGCAATGCGGTGTATAATGCCTTTAATCAAGCGATGGCGCACGTAAAAAGCACGCCCAGCTATGAGGTGCCCTTGCATTTGCGCAATGCGCCTACTCAATTGATGAAATCTCTCGATTACGGTAAAGACTACCGCTATGCACACAACGAACCTGACGCTTTTGCGGCAGGTGAACAATACTTTCCAGAGGCACTTGTGGGTACGGAATATTACCAGCCTGTTGATAGAGGCTTAGAAGTTCAGATTGGCCAAAAGCTTCGCCATTTGCGCGCACTGAATCAAACGGCACGCGATAAAACCTCAAAGTTATCGCCAGGTAAACAATCATGATGTGGTTTTTTGTGGCCGCAGGTGGCGCTTTGGGCGCAATGGCGCGCTTCGGTGTGCACGCTTGGTTGCAGCCTGCAGAAGGCCGATTTCCCACGGCAACCTTTGTAGCCAATGTGCTCGGCTGTTTTTTAATGGGGGTTGTTTTTGTCGTGATTGTTGAAAAACAAACGCTCGGTGGTTATTGGCGGCCCTTTGTCATGGTGGGCTTTTTGGGGGCGTTTACGACGTTTTCCAGTTTCGCCATCGAATCCTTAAGCCTTTGGGCTTCTCATCACTATCACATGGCCATTACCTACGCACTGGGTAGCTTGCTGGCTTGTCTTTTGGCCGTCTGGTGTGGTTACACATTGTGCGAAAAAGTCATTCATTAAGGAATACTGAAACCCTATGTTAGACCCAAAACTCCTTCGCAATCAGTTAGACGATGTTGCTGAGCAATTGGCCAAACGAGGTTACAAAATAGATGTAGCTGCCATTAATGCGCTAGAGGAACGTCGCAAGTCGATTCAAACCCATTGCGAATCGTTGCAGCAAGAGAGCAAAGCCCGTGCAAAAAATATTGGTGCAGTGAAAGCCTCAGGCGGAGACATTGCACCCTTATTAAAAGAAGTTGGCGATATGAAATCCCAACTGTCGAATGCGGAGTCAGAGCTGTCAAAAGTTCAAGCGGAATGGGAGGCAGCCGTCAGCGCAATACCCAACATTCCGGATCTTGATGTTCCAGAAGGCCAAGATGAAGCGGACAATGTGGAAGTTCGTCAATGGGGAGAACCCAAGCAATTTGATTTTGAAATTAAAGATCACGTGGATTTAGGCGCTGATTTAAAACAACTGGATTTTGAAGTGGCCACGAAGATTACCGGTTCACGCTTTTCTGTAATGCGTAACCAAATTGCCAGGCTGCATCGCGCGTTGATTCAGTTTATGCTGGATACACACACCGAGGCCCATGGTTACGAAGAAATTTACGTACCATTTATTGTGAATAAAGATTCGCTTTACGGTACGGGTCAGTTACCAAAATTTGAAGAAGACCTATTCAAACTCACGGATGCACGCGAATTTTATTTGATTCCAACCGCAGAAGTGCCTGTCACCAATATATTACGTGATGAAATTGTGGACGAGGCTCAGCTCCCTATTCAGTTTGCCTGCCACACTCCCTGTTTTCGATCAGAGGCGGGCAGTTACGGCCGAGATACACGAGGAATGATTCGGCAGCACCAATTTGAAAAGGTAGAGCTGGTGCAATTTGTTAAGCCCGAAACCTCTGGAGAGGCTTTGGAAACTTTGGTGGGGCACGCAGAGCAGATACTAAAAGCACTCGAATTGCCGTTTCGCACTGTGGTGTTATGCGGTGGCGACATGGGATTTTCGGCAGCGAAAACCTACGATATTGAAGTTTGGGTTCCATCCCAAGGTAAGTATCGGGAAATCTCTTCTTGCAGTAACTTTAAAGATTTTCAGGCTCGGCGTATGAAAGCACGCTACCGCAATAGTGAGACGGGTAAACCAGAGCTATTGCATACGTTGAATGGATCTGGCTTGGCGATTGGCAGGACACTCTTAGCCGTAATGGAAAATTATCAACAAGCTGATGGCAGTATTGCCGTTCCAACCGTTTTGCAACCTTACTTGAAAGGGCAGACCGTGATTCAAGCTCAGGGTTAATTTCGCTTTTGGATTACTTACCGCTGTTTTTTAAGTTACAAGGCGAACCCTGCTTATTGGTAGGTGGGGGCACCATTGCGCTGCGAAAGGCCAGGCTGTTGACCAAGGCTGGCGCTCGGGTGACCCTTGTTGCCCCCCAAGTGAGTGCCGAATTAGAGGCGTTGATTCATCAGTATGGTGGTACTGTGGTGGTCCGAGAGTATCAAACGACCGACATTGATTTTAAACGCTTGGTTGTTTCAGCAACGGATGTTGAAGAGGTCAACCGCGCTATTGCCGAGGATTGTAAGCTTAAAAACATTCCCGTGAATGTGGTTGATAATCCTAGTTTGTGCAGTGTAATTATGCCCGCGATAGTGGATCGAAGCCCACTCATGATTGCCATCAGCAGTGGTGGTGAAGCGCCCGTCCTTGCGCGCATGGTGCGCGCCAAAATCGAGAGTATTGTTCCTGCCGCCTATGGCCGGCTGGCACAATTTGCCAGTCGTTATCGCGACGCTGCCAAATGCGCATTTAACGATGGCGACCTGCGGCGCCGCTTTTGGGAAAGCCAATTGGCGGGCACTGTAGCCGAACAAGTCCTTGCCGGTAATGACGATAGCGCAGCACAGACGATTGAAGAACAATTGGCCCAAAAGACCGTAACTCGTACCGGTGAAGTTTATTTGGTAGGTGCAGGTCCTGGAGACCCAGACTTGCTAACCTTTAAAGCCTTACGGTTGATGCAGCAAGCCGAAGTGGTGCTGTATGACCGCCTAGTTTCCGATCCGATCATGGAGTTGGTGCGCAGAGATGCTGATCGGATTTATGTGGGCAAACGCAAATCCAGCCATACCATGGCGCAAACGGACATCAATCAATTGTTGGTGGACTTGGCCCAACAAGGCAAACGGGTTTTGCGATTAAAAGGCGGCGACCCCTTTATTTTTGGTCGAGGGGGTGAGGAAATCGAGCTTTTAGCCGCTCGGAATATTCCTTTTCAGGTAGTGCCGGGAATCACCGCAGCATCCGGTTGTGCCAGTTACGCCGGTATTCCGTTAACGCATCGCGACCATGCACACTCGGTTCGCTTTGCAACAGGACACCTGAAGGCTGGAGCATCAGCGCTCAATTGGTCAGAGCTTGCAGGAGAAGGGCAAACGCTCGTTTTTTATATGGGTCTAAGTGGTATTGATACCATTTGCCAGGCATTGATAGCGGCGGGTAAAGCTGAGAGTACCCCCGCAGCGCTAATAGAGCGCGGCACGACGCCTCAGCAAAAAGTTCACATCAAAACCTTGGCAAACTTACCCGCGCATGTTGCCAGCACAGATATCCATGCTCCTACGCTGCTCATCGTGGGCACAGTGGTGACTTTGCATGATCATCTGCGGTGGTACACGGGAGATTAACGCGCCTCAAGTGTCACCTAGACTGTGCGGGTTAAACCACTTAATGGCACGCATACATAAAGGTTTTGTTCTGCCGGCCGATATTAAGAACAGAGGGGCACGTTTTGCCGTGTTCCGGATTGGAATAAGCTCGTAAATACGTTTGGCCCATGGTAAAAATTCCTCCCAATATACCGCCTCGAACGGTGACATCGGTTAAGTCCACAAAGAATGTGGAGCCTGTAGAAGCCCCTGTATCCGACAAATCGGTAGAGGAGCGGGAGGGCGGTTTTGTAGAGCGTCGAAAGAACCCTGACCGCAGAAGGCAGCGGGATGCGCGTGGCCTATACGAAATGCGTAGCGGTAAAGATCGCCGCCGTAGACCAAACACCCCACCTTTTATTGACACAGATGTTTAGGCACCAGTTCACGCTATCTTTAGCGTTTACAACAGTATGTCATGGCGTCTCAGTCGCTATCACGAGGCAGTCATAAAACGTTCCCGCAGAGTGTTTGACAGTTCACGGGATCATTGCACTTTGTGAGCCACACGCTCCATACGCCGCGAACCACAGCGTCTCCAGTTTCGAGCACGCTCCAAATTGCAAATCCCTCCGTGAAAATTCTACCTACTGGTGCAATATCCGGGTTAATTGAGTTTTCTGCAATTACCCCTTAGTCTAGTCCTCAATTTCAGTGAGGGGATCGCCATGAATGCTAGTTTTGATTTCGATTGTTTCGTAGTGGGTGCAGGCTCCGCAGGGGTACGCTTTGCTCGGGTAGCGTCTCAGCAGGGCGCGCGTGTCGCCGTTGCTGAACACCGCTATTTGGGGGGCACATGTGTCAATGTGGGATGTGTGCCGAAAAAACTTTTTGTGTACGCCTCACAATTTTCCAAATCTTACAAGCTTGCAAGTAGCTTTGGGTGGCAAGTGGCGACGCCGGAGTTCGATTGGCCTACATTTATCGCCGCCAAAGACGTTGAAATAAAACGGTTGAACGGTATCTATGGCGGCTTGCTGTCGAAAGCGAATGTCACCCTATTGGAGGGGCAAGCGCGTATTGCCGGCCCAAATACTGTTGTGGTCAATCAACGTTCGTATACGTGCCGCACTATTATTATCGCAGTAGGCGGATGGCCAAGGCGCGGTGATTACCCTGGCGCGGAGCACACCATGACCTCCAATGAAATATTTGGCTTAACGAAACAGCCTAAAAGGGTATTGGTAGAGGGAGGAGGTTACATTGCGGTGGAGTTTGCCGGAATACTTAACGGGTTAGGTTCTGCCACCACACTGTGTTATCGAGGGCCACTTTTTTTAAGAGGGTTTGACCAACCGATCCGCCAAGCGCTGGCAGAGGCCTACACCCAAAATGGCGTCCAGCTGAAATGGAATACCACCATTCAAGCCATTGAAAAGCTGCCATCGGGGGAATTAAAAGTGACCGATAATCACGGGGAGCATCAAACCTTTGATGCTGTATTGAGCGCCATTGGCCGGCATCCTCTTACAGAAGATCTTGGATTGGAGACGGTGGGGGTTGAGTGCTCGCCATCCGGGCATATCGTGGTAAATGATCATTTTCAGACCTCTGAGCCCAGCATATACGCCTTGGGCGACGTCGTGGGCCGCATAGATCTGACACCGGTGGCGATTCACGAAGCCACAGCCCTAGCGCACCACTTGGTCAGTGGCCATTCTATCTCGATAGACTATTCATCCATTCCTACGGCTATTTTCAGTCAACCGGAAATCGCCACTGTGGGGCTTACAGAGGCGCAAGCACAAGCGTCAGGTAAAACTGTATCGGTTTTTGAATCGCGGTTTAATCCCATGAAATACTCATTGGGTGCATTTAAGCAAAAAAGCCTGCTACGTCTGATTGTTGAGTCTGATACCCAAGTCGTACTTGGCGCCCACATGCTAGGCGATGATGCAGCCGAGATGATGCAAACCCTTGCTATAGCCGTCAAAATGGGGGCAACTAAGCAAGATTTTGATCGCACCATTGGCATCCATCCCACCTCTGCAGAAGAATGGGTGACATTAAAATAAAACCGCCGACGCTAACACTGGTTACTCAGCCGTATCGAACTCAGCCTCTAAGGTCGGGTTCAGCTCCTTTGTCACCAGCGCAGGGTTAACAATTTGATAATAAATCCATTTTCGCGCGTCATAGGTATTGGCAATCACATCATTTTGCATGCAATGCCTTAAATCTCGTCGAGCTTTTTGTGGGCAAAACCCGCGTGAGGCCATGTATAGGCCCCACAGCGCTGCATCTATCGACACTGAAAGCCGACGCCCGCTTGCACTTTTTCCGTCAACAATCACCAGGGGTGTTGTCATGATTCTCTCCAGATGGTTGTTTTTTTTATTATGATTTTCGGCGCCTACTTTATGGGATTCAACGGCAAAATGCGATGTCTTTGTCTATGCTTAATTGGACTATAGGATGCATTTTTAATACATATATATCTATGTTTCACGTGGAACGCTGATGAATGTTTCACGCTTACGCAAGTGTGGAGTAATGATTCGAAGGGGTCCTTAATAACGTGAGCCTCGCTAGATACCCCAAAGCCGCTAAATACAGGCCCTTGATATGAGACTGGCCTTATTTACACGAAGCAAAGACGTTGTGAGACTACATTGATAGACCGTTGGCTTGCCTTATTAAGTGGTCGAGTACCCAAGTTGTCCAGAGCTGCGGTGGTTCGTTCGCACGATGGCAGTGCGATTGCGAGTTTTCCCCCGAACTCCATCGATGTGCAATGGTGCACGCAAAGTAGAGGCTGGCGTGTTACCAAACCGCATATTGAATATTTATCCGAGCAAAATGGCGCGATTTTGCGTTTCCCAATGGTACGTAAAGGCATTACCTATGCAATATTATGCCTTGAAGTGCATCTCGATGCGCGCCAAATTCAGACGCTGGAACCGCTTATCCTGTGGTCTATATCTTGGTTAGAACTCGTGGGGGAACACAACGCTCAGTCTGACAAAGGCCTAGAGCGGGTTCTCAATATTTTAGAAACCGTTTCTCAATACGGCGACGTTAAAGACAGTAGTGAGGTTTTGGCGTCAACACTTGCTAGCACCTACGGTTTGGCTGGTGTTTACTTGGCTGTACGTATAAACGGTCAATATCAAGTGTTAGCGTGCTCCCATCAGCGCAAATTAGACCCAGAATCCAGCTCTGTGCAAAAAATTCAGCGGGCTTTAAATACTAAAGACTTTGAAGAGCAAAAGGCCGCCGTAGAGCTTTTGCAAGCACACTATGAATCTCAGGTGCCTGCCATGTATATGGTGCGATTGCCGATTACAGGTGCGCAGGGTGACATTGGCCAAGTTATACTGTTTTATGCAAACACGCAAAAGCACCGTATCAGCACCGTCAATGCTCAAGTGCGAATGGTTAACAAGCACTTGGCTCCTTTGTTTGAGCAGCTAATTCATCAATCAGAACATTGGCTGTGGCGATTCCATCGTCGCGTGTTGGCGATACTCAAACACAAAACCTGGTGGCCTTGGCCTGTTTTGTTGGCAACGGGTGTCATCTTAAGTTTGGTTCAAATACCTAAGACTGTGAGTGCTGATGCCAACTTAGAAGGCGCGGTGCAAATGGCCATTGTGGCACCAGAGGACGGTTATTTAGAGTCCGTTTCGGTAAAAGCGGGTCAAATCATTGAAAAAGGGCAGGTCTTAGCACATCTAGACGACCAGGCGATACGTGCTGAAATACGGCGATGGCAAAGTGAATACAAAGAGTTTGAAAGGCAATACAGTAAAGAGCTCAATGCTTTAAACCCGGTGCAAATGCGCATTGCCAAAGCCAAAATGGAACAGGCCAAAGCGCAATTGAACTTGCAAACACAGAAGTTAGAGCGCGTACACATAAAGGCGCCTATGAGCGGCGTGGTGGTCAGTGGGGATTTAAGCCGTGCCATTGGCTCACCCGTGAAAAAAGGCCAACCGCTTTATGAAATGGCGCCTTTGAATGCCTTTAAATTGGTCATTTGGGCGAGTGAGAAAGACATTCAGTCCATAAAAAAAGGACAAACCGGCGAGTTATTACTCAACGCTTTTCCCCAACACGCCGTGACCTTTCGTACCGTGTCGGTATCCTCACTTTATCAGGAAGGACAAGCCGATGTGACTTATCGTATAGAGGCGCATCTAGAACCGACAGGTTTATCGTTGCGTCCTGGTATGAGTGGTATCGCCAAAATTAAAACCTCTAAAGTCAGTCTGTTAAGCCTTTTATTTAGGGACCCATACGAGTGGCTGCGTATGCGAATATGGTCTCTGTGATGAGTTTGACGTTGGACGTTAACGCAGAAACACTCTCTCAAATTTTGGGCAATGCCATTCTCCAGCTGTCTCCTGACGTCACTATTACGCAACAAACACAGCGCGCGCAAATTGCTATCATTTTACACAATCGTGTCAACAATCAGTACTTTAAGACAACCGTATTCGTTCAAACTTTGTTATCAAAGTTAGATGGAAAAAAAACGCTAAAGGCCATTTTATCTGAAAATCCGAAGTTGCAAGATTGGATCGACGCAGAAGTCACATTTTGGCCTTTGATGAGCAAACTATTGGAGGCTGGAATTGTAGTTTCCAATATCCCTGTTGACTACAGAAAATCTTTAACGGACAACAAGCGTAAGGCCCGTCAATCGCGCTTAGCGCTGGTAATCCGGCCCTGGTTTATCAAGCTCCCCTTGGTGAATCCGGATAATCTGTTAACGCGATTAAACAAATTGACATATTGGTTGTGGACGCCAGTCATGGCAGCGATTTGGGTTGGGCTGCTGCTCATCACCGGCTTGTCGGCTGTTCAAGAATGGGCGAGCCTGCAAAATTATTGGGAAGTCCGATTTTTCAATGTTCATAACCTATTCATCGTTCTTGTTTGCTATCCGATTTTAAAGGGCTTTCATGAGCTAGCACATGGATTAACCACTAAGCGCTGGGGAGGGCAAGTTACGCAGGCTGGCATTGCATTACTCTTTTTTGTGCCTGTACCCTTTATGGATGCTTCAGCCAGTATCGCTTTTGAAAAAAAACAACGTCGCATAGTGGTTGCGAGCGCAGGCATCGTTGCTGAATTATTTTTTGCAAGTGTTGCATTTTGGGTTTGGAAATACATCGATAACATTTTTCTCAAAGACCTCTGCATGAACGTCATGTTGATTGGCGCTGTTTCCAGTGTATTTTTTAATGGCAATCCACTGCTCAAATATGATGGGTACCATATTTTGTGCGACCTAATTGAAATTCCAAATTTGGGGCTTCGCGCCAAGTCCCACTGTTCGTATTTGTACAAAAAATGCATTTTAGGGATTGACCATGGTAATTCCTCTAGTACACGTGGTGAAGCTCTTTGGTTGACCGGGTATGGCGTTTGCTCTGGTTTGTATCGGATGGTGTTGAGTTTTTTAATCGCTTTTTTTATGCTGGGTAAATATTTTTATATTGGTGTACTGCTCGGCTTTTGGGCGTTTACGACACAGGTTTTATTGCCGTCCATTAAAGGCATTGTCGCACTGTTTCGGCTAGGTCGGCGAGAGCGTAGAGCCGTGCGCGTCTGGTCGACGACATTGCTAGGAGCGGGTGTGCTCATGGCGGCATTAACGCTTGTGCCCGTGTTTCATACGGATGCCACTGAAGGTATCGTCGACCTTCCGGGAGAACACTACCTGAAGGCCAATACCTCGGGTTTTGTTGAGCACATTTATGTTGAAAATGGTCAAAGCGTGGTGCAAGGCGAACCTATTTTGAGGTTGCGTAATGATGAATTGGTGCACACCATACAATTGTTAACCTATCAAATAGAAGAAACTCAACTCATGTTGAATGCTGCCATGCAGGATGACAGCGTCGAAGTCGCATTATTCAGAGATGAGTTGCAAAACCTCAAGCTGGAATTGGCCGAGCGCCTCTCAGAACAAAACCATTTGGAACTAAAAGCACCGACTGACGGCCGTATTGTATGGGTGGCACCTTTTACAAAACAGAGTTACTTTGAGCGAGGTGAGCGTATCGCTGCAGTTAGCTCTGATCAATATGAGGCGACCTTTGTACTGAGTGAATCGGAAATGTATCGCTGGCAAAGACACAACCCTCAAGTAAGTGTACGCTGGTCGAGAGCGCAGGACATTGAGATACATCTTGTGTCCTTGAATCTGGAATCACAAGCCGTTCTAACTTTGCCCCATCCCTTTTTAAGCTCGCAATTTGGGGGCTCGCATCCTGTTGATCTCACTGACAAGAGCCATACCAAAAGTTTGTTTCCCCACTTTGTATTAAGGTTGAGAATCAAACCTGAGCGACCACTTCCCGCAGGCGCAAGAGTTACAGCGCTGTTAACCTATGAGTCGGCGCCGTTGGCGGCGCGAGTGTTGACTCACATTCGCCAAGCCCTATTAAAGCAAACCGGTGTCTGACCTGGCAAAGGGACGTGCACGGGCTATGCTATTGATATACCAACATAAATGTAATGCATTCTGCTAAGTTCAGTGGCGGCATTGATAAAATGAGAGTTCCTCCAATTATGATCATTCGCGCAGCTTTTTTGGGACTGCTAACGCTTAGCGCCACCACTTTGGCCAGTGATGTCTATACCGCTGCCGATTGCTTGATTGTGCCTCACAAAGTGACCCATTTGTCCAGTCCCGTGATGGGGGTCATTGCGACCGTCAATGTTCAAAAAAGTGATACCGTTAAAGCTGGAGATGTAGTGGCACAGATGGAGTCTAGTGTCGAACGGGCCGCAGTGGATTTGGCCGAGGTTCGTGCACAAATTACCTCTGAGATTGAGGAGGGTAAAGTGAATACGGCTTATGATCGAAAGCGTAAAACTCGCATGGATTCCTTGTTTAAACAAAACAATATTTCAGAAGATGTGAAAGATGAATTTGAGCGCGATGAACGCTTGGCGAAAGCCCGGTTACAACAGGCCCTGGACTTAAAAAAAGTTCGAGAGTACGAATTGGCTACTGCACGCGCACGTCTTAAACAAAAAACCATTACTTCACCCTTTGACGGCTTGGTACTGGAGGTGAGTAAACACCCCGGTGAGTATGTTGAAGAGCAACCCATTGTCACCATCGCACAGCTGGACCCACTCAATGTAGAGGCGATATTGCCCATTGAATTTTTTGGAAAAATTCAACCCGGTATGAATGCCGATATTCACATCGAAACCTTTCCCGATCGGAATCGATCTGCAACTGTTGTGGTTGTGGACCCGGTGGGTAATGCAGCTTCTGGCACGTTCGGTGTACGGCTTGAATTGTCCAACCCCGGTCATAAAATCCCTGCGGGCTTGAAGTGCCAAGCCAAATTTTAAGAATTCACTTTTTATTAAATGCCTTTCTTTAGAAAAAAGCTTCCGCCTTTCTCCCACGCCCTCCGTTTATCGCTTAGCTGTCCATCTTGCTCAAAAATTACACATGTTCTTTGAAATAGGCGCCATTGTTATCTATTTTTAATTAGAAGTACTTTAAGTGCGTCATATTAAATCGTGTGGTCATAACTGAATGTTACTTTTAGATGTGGATCAATACAGTTCGGTTACAAGGCCTTCGTATTTAACCATTACCCATCAATTGAGTGATTGAAACATTGCGACAGCCAAATACGCCAACAATTCGCTCTTCCCCCTTAAGGCCACGGTTTGGATTTGAAATTCTAGAACCTAGAATCCTATTGTCGGGTGATGCCTTTGGTGTTTCGGTCGATCAAGTGGATGACGGTTTTGCTGCTTTTCCCGGTGACCTCTCAGACCAAGAGTTTGTTGCACTTTGGGCTGCCAAATTACAAGACCACTATGCCGCCAGCACCTCCGCTCACGCTTTATTTTCTGAAGATGAATCAAAGGCTGCAGATACTCAAAATACCCCGTTGGATTTGGATGCGATGGCAGAGGTTTTCGATGGCGGTCGTCATGAATTGATTGTGGTGGATGCCGGGATTGAAAGCGCTATAGATCTGATCAACTCTTTAGAATTAGAGGAAGACGTTAATTACCACATAGAATGGATCAACCAAGGTGAGAATGGTATCGAAGAACTCACCAATCTTCTGGCAGGCTACGACACACTTTCTGCGGTACATGTGCTCAGCCATGGTAACGAGGCCGCACTTCAGTTGGGGGCTTCCGTATTGGACCACCAGGCTTTATCGCAATACTCCGATGTTATTGCCACGTGGGGCGAAGCACTAGTACCTGAAGGGGACTTACTGCTCTATGGCTGTAATGTGGCGTTAGGTGAGGGCGCGCAGCTTATCCAAAGCCTTAGCGAAATGACTGCATTGGATGTGGCGGCCAGCAACAACATCACCGGTACAGAAGCCGCTAACGGCGACTGGACGCTTGAGGTGGAACTCGGTGAAATCACAGCCACCAGTTTGGCACTTACCGAGAGTGCTCAATGGCAAGGCAGCTTAATTGAATTAACAGTGACGACAAACAGTGATCGTACACTCGACCCCAGTGTTATCTCATACAACGATTACCTGTTAAACGGTAACGCTGGCCATCTCGACCTATCGTTTCGCGAAGCGATTCAACTCATTAACATGACAGGAGACACAGCCAATAAGATTGATTTCGCTTTGGCCGATTCGGCTATCACGCTAAGCTCAGCCTTGCCAGAGCTGAATTTTACCACTGATGTCATTGGTTTGGGCGATGTTAGTGTTAGCGGTGATGCGAGTGTACTCACGGTGATTGCGAGCAACTCTACGGTCACTGGCATGACACTGACTTCCCATGCTGACTCGGCGTTAATCATTATCGGAGATAATATTAAGGTAACCGGGAATCAATTGGTGAGCTCAGGCAATCATGGTATCGAAATTTACGGTGCCAATAGTGTCATTGGTGGGACAACTGCTGAAGAGCGAAATGTGATCTCCGATAATGCAGGAAACGGTATTTTAGTATACGGCGCCGGCACGGTGGGCACCACCATATCTGGTAATTATATTGGTCTTGAGGCTACTGGAGAGTTTAATTGGGGAAATGGACTGTCAGGGGTTGAAATTGCCGAAGGTGCCAACTCAATCACCGTTGGTGGTTTCACCGCAACCGCACGCAACGTCATTTCTGGTAATGGCGGTGATGGCATTCACGTGGATCAAAAAAGTTTTTCAGTCTCCATTGCTCGAAATTACATCGGCACGGCAGCCGATGGACTTGGCTATGTGGGTAACGGTGGTGATGGTGTGCGCATCAGTAGCGAAGAACCCTATTACGCCGAACTTTATAGCCATGTTTATGTTCGAAACAATATTATCGCCTTTAATGCTGGCGCCGGCATTAATGTCGATAGTACCTCTGCCGCGGGTAATAGTTTTACTGAAAACGTTATTTACAGTAATGGTGGAATCAGTATTGACCTCAATGACGATGGGCGTTCACCAAATGATCTCGACGATGTAGATTTGGGCGCAAACTATACCAATAATTTTCCAATCATTGATGTCTTAGAGTTTCAAGGTGGCCTTGTACATATCGAGGGCTCTGTAAATTACAATGTATTCGCTCCTGGAGAGGTTATAACTGTCCATTTTTATGTTTCAGACTCACTGACGGTCGATGGATATGCCGAGGCCAAGCAGTTCCTTGGTGAACACAATTTTTCCGATTCCGGCTTTGGCGTTGAAACGTTTAATTTGGATTTTGCTGTATCGGTTCCTGACAACAGCTACATCAGTGCTACCTTGTCGCGTTTCAGCGGTACTTCTGAGTTTTCAGACCCGGTCTTGCTCACGTCGGGCGCCCCGGCCAATGTTCCCCCTACCGGGACCGTGTTGATTGGTGGCTCGGCCATTCAGGGTGCGGTGCTCACAGCCAGTAACACATTGAACGACCCCAATGGGAATGGCACTGTGTCCTACCAGTGGCGACGCAACGGCACAGATATCGTCGGTGCGGCGAATGACAACTACACCCTAACCCAAGATGATGTGGGGGCTGACATAACCGTAGAAGCCTCCTATCAAGACCAGGGTGGCTTTTTAGAGTCTGTTGTAAGCCCAACCCCAATTGGCCCCGTGGCAAACGTAAATGATGCGGCCACAGGCAGTGTCACACTCACAGGCACACCTGAAGAAGATCAAACCCTAACGTTAGCCACAACCATCACCGATATTGATGGTCTCGATAGTGTGAATTACAACTATCAATGGTATCGCGACGGCGTCGCCATAGCCGGTGCCAACAACACAAGTTACACATTAACAGACACCGACGTGGGTGCCGTCATTCGTGCAGACGTGTCTTTTACTGATGACCTCGGCTCAAATGAATTATTGCAAAGTGGTAACACCACAAGCGTTGTCAATATCAATGATGTGCCCACCGGAAGTCTTACCATTAGTGGCACACCCTCAGAAGACCAGACATTGACAGTGGTAAATACCATCAGCGATGCCGATGGTCTGCCCAGTGGGGGAGTGGATATTCAATGGCGCCGGGATGGCGTAGACATTGTCGGCGCCACCTCGACTACCTATACCCTTTCAGATATTGATGTAGGTAGCTCCATTGATGTGGTCGTGCAGTATCAAGATTTGCAAGGTACCAATGAAAGTGTTGCCAGTGACGTTACATTGAGTATTTCAAATATTAATGATGCTCCTACTGGAACCGTTACCATAAGTGGTGACCCCACAGAAGACCAAACTTTGACGGTGGTAAATACCATCAGTGATGCCGATGGTCTGCCCAGTGGGGGAGTGGATATTCAATGGCGCCGGGATGGCGTAGACATTGCCAGCGCCACTTCGACTACCTATACACTTTCAGATATTGATGTAGGTACCTCCATTGATGTGGTCGTGCAGTATCAAGATTTGCAAGGCACAAAAGAAAGTATCTCCAGTGACACATCATTGAACATCGCTTCTATCAATGACATTCCCACAGGCTCGGTCGGGATTGCGGGTACCTTAGTGGAGGGCCAAACACTGAGTGCGGAAGTGAATATCATTGACGATGACGGCTTACCGCCCAATATTTTTTACCAGTGGTATCGCGATGGTATCGCCATAGCCGGCGCCAATCAGGCCGAATACGCCTTGGTCCAGAACGATGTGGGTCAAAGTTTATCGGTAGCAGTGCAGTACACCGATCTTCAAGGCAGCAATGAGCAGGTTAGCAGTGCAGGCACAGCACCTGTCCTGAATGTGAACAATGCGCCCACGGGCGCTGTGACTATTTCGGGAACGCTAGAAGAAGATGCCACCTTAACCGCAGATACCGCATTAAGCGATGCGGATGGCTTACCGGCCAATTTCAGTTACCAATGGTTTCGCGATGCGCAAGAAATTGTCGGCGCAGTGGGCTCGAGCATAGTTTTGAGTGATGCTGACGTGGATAGCAGTCTTTCAGTAGAAGTCACTTATACCGATCTACAAGGTACGGTTGAGGTGGTGGAGAGTTCAACCGTCGGCCCCGTGAGCAATATCAATGACAATCCCACGGGCACAGTAACGCTCAGTGGCATTACCCGCGAAGGCGAGATCATCAGTGTTATTAACAACATCGTCGATAATGACGGTCTACCCCAGGTCTTCAACATACAGTGGTACAGAAACGGTCTTGCCATTGCGGACGCGACCAGCACATCTTTATTGTTAACCGGTGCGGACGTCGGCCAAACCCTTTATGCGACAGTGTCTTATCAAGACTTACAAGGTACGGCAGAAGCGATTGATAGCGCACAGATAACGGTCAGTAATGTGAATGATCCTGCGCTGGGCTCTGTGAGTATTTTAGGAATCGCCGCTGAAGACCAAACGCTTTCAGTCAATCACAACATAACAGATCCAGACGGGTTGCCAGCACAATACGATTATCAATGGTATCGAAACGACGCCGCCATTGTGGGCGCGACCACCAGTACATACACACTCGACCAAGGGGATGTGGGTAATAACCTTTTTGTTGTGGTGTCGTATGTGGATGGCCAGGGTCAGGCGGAGTCCTTGCAAAGCAGTGCAACAGCACCGGTAAGCAATGTGAATGACGCCCCAGAGGGGTCAGTTGAAGTCACAGGCCAAGCACTTGAAGACCAAGTCCTTGTGGCCACAGCCAACCTCACAGATGCAGATGGGCTTGGTGCGCTGAATTACCAATGGTATCGAGATGGTGTTGCCATTGTAGGAGCCTCCAATGCCACATACGCCCTGACAGACCAAGACGTGGGAAGCACCCTAACAGTACAAGCTTATTATGTTGATGATTTGGGCACGAGCGAGTCGGTTACCAGTGCTACTAGCCCAGTGATCATCAACGTGAACGACGCACCGACTGGTTCGCTCACCATAGACGGCCTAGCGCTCGAGGACCAAACTCTGACGGCCAATATTCAGCTCATGGATGCTGACGGTATGTCGTCAAGTTTCGATATTCAATGGTTGAGAAGCGGTGTGGCAATCAGTGATGCGAACGCCGAAAACTATACTTTAACTCAGAACGATATCTCTGAAATCATTACTGTCCAAGTAACTTATGTGGATGATCAAGGCCAGTTAGAATCCGTTGTATCTTCCCCAACAGCATTGATCAGCATGGTGGATCATCCTACCCATGGCGCAGTCAATATCGTTGGGGAGGCGGCGGTGGGTAGTAGCCTACAAGCGACGCATACGTTAGATGACATCGATGGTATCAACACCCTAAGTTACCAGTGGTACCGTAACAACGTTGCCATTGCCGGTGCCAACCAAAATGAATATGTATTAGTTGATGAGGATGTTGCGCATTCATTATCCGTGGAAATGGAGGTGGTCGATGGTCGAGGCTTCACGACTCAAGTTAAAAGTGCCGCGTATTATGTTGCTGAAGCCTTACCCGCAGTCTCAGACCTAGTGCTTACAGAAGAACCTACATTACCCGTGCTACCAACTGATAGCGCCGATCTTTCAGAGATCCATCACACTCCTGCTCCGCTACAAGAAAATAATGAGGGTGAGATAGCTACAGCAGAAGAGGTGAAAGAGCGCGAAGAGACGGTGCCCGGTCTTGACCGTGCGTTACCACATGATCGATACGAACCTCATATTACATCTGGATTTGAGAGCAGCCTCTTCAATGTTAATTCTATCGCCGTAGCCGACACAGGATGGATTGAGTTGCATTATCAAACTCAATTGCTTACGGATGACAATGAAATTGTCGATGCACCTGTAGACACAAAAGCCTTCACCTCATTGATTTCTTCGCTCAGTGACTCACTAGAAATTCTTGACAATGTGCACTTCGACAGGGATTTAAACTCCGCTGTTGACGCCGCACAAAAAGAGGCTACAACCCTCACAACCTCTGTTTTAGGCGGCTCTGCAGCGGTATCCACTGGACTATCCGTGGGCTATGTCATTTGGACACTTCGTTCGAGTATTTTGGTGACAAGCTTATTGGGTTCTATGCCAGCATGGCGATTTATCGATCCATTACCCATACTTAGTGGTACGAGCACCGAAGATTTAGAGGATGAAGAGTCACTCGAATCGATGGTTGCAGATCATGAAAACGAACAACCTGTGACTCAAGACCATGCTACGTCAAACACTTAAGAAGCAGGCAACCAAATTTCGACTGGCCATTGGCCTGTGTAGCATCACGATGACTTTGATGTTAATCGGCCTATTTATAGGATTGTTGCCCAATCAACAAGCGTTGGTGACACAAGCGCGCACGCAGCTTGCTGAAACGGTAGCGGACAACGGAACCCTATTAATTTCGCAAAAGGACTTACATCGATTTGAAAGTATTCTGACGCATATTGTTACCCGTAACGAAAACCTTTTAGCGGCCTCTATTGTGTTGGACGATGGCCGAAAAATTATTGATATTGGTGAGCGCAACTACGATCAATTCGACCTGGTCAGCGTGCCCATATGGGAGAATGATACCCCTTGGGGCAGTGTTGCTTTAGAGTTTAAGCCTTTATACAGCCCTGGTGTCATCGGGTTTATCCAACAACCCGTGGTGCAGTTTATCGTTTTTGTCAGCTGTATTAGTTTTGTGTTTTTCTTTTTTTACCTCGGCAGAATGCTGAAGCTTCTGGACCCTTCGCAAGCCATACCCGACCGTGTACGCTCAGCCTTAGATACCATGGCGGAAGGCTTACTGGTACTGGATGCCAAACACAATATTGTTTTAGCAAACCAAGCCTTTGCGCAAATCGTTGCGAAAAGTCCAGGTGACTTAGTGGGCATGAATTGTAAAGGCTTTCAATGGGAAAATATCGATGGGTCTTCCTTTGACTCAAAGCAATCACCTTGGGGGCTTGCGATATCTCAAAGTAAAGCTGTCACCAGCCAGCGTGTTCGCTTGAATCTGTCAGATAATAGCCGGCACACTTTTATGGTGAATTGCTCACCTGTTTTAGCGCATTCCGGTAAAGCGGGCGGTGTTCTTGTGAGTTTTGATGACGTGACCGTACTGGAGCAAAAAGAAATTGAACTGTTGCGCTCAAAAGAAGAAGCCGAAATTGCCAATCAGAGCAAGAGTGATTTCTTGGCCAATATGAGTCATGAAATTCGTACCCCCATGAATGCCATTATGGGATTTACGGAAGTGCTGCGAAAGGGTTATGGCCGCGGTGAGAACAGCGCTCAATATTTGGATACTATTGCTAAGAACAGCCGACACTTGTTGGCCTTAATCAACGATATCTTAGATTTGTCCAAAGTAGAATCTGGGCAAATTGAAGTGGAAAATATCCCTTGTGCATTGCATGACGTGATTTTTGACGTACTAGAAGTACTGGAGATTTCAGCTAAAAACAAATCGATTGCTTTAACCTACAAGCCGCTTACAGCAATGCCTGAAACCCTCACGACAGATCCCGCCCGGGTGAGACAAATCATCACCAATCTAGTAGGTAATGCCATTAAATTTACCCAAAAAGGTGGTGTGACCATTACCACCGAGTGGCGACCCGAGTCTGATCCGAATCATATCCAAATTCACGTGGAAGATACGGGTATAGGCATGACGGAAACTCAGCAAAGTCAAATATTTTCGCCATTCGTGCAGGCGGACTCATCCATCACTCGCCGTTTTGGTGGAACGGGTCTTGGCCTTACGATCAGTAAAAAGTTTGCAGAGGCCTTAGGTGGAGGAATCACCGTTGCCAGTCACTTTGGGAAAGGCAGCCGTTTCACCTTTACCATGGCAACGGGCAAAATTGACAACGTTGTTAGTCTGAGCCCCGACGAAATTCTTAAAGGTCGACAAAACGAGCATCAAATTCATACTCAATGGAAGCTACCCAAAGCGAGAGTATTGGTTGTAGACGACAGTGAAGAGAACCGCGAGCTCATTCGCCTGGTGTTAACTCATCAAGGCTTGACGGTGGATACTGCCAATAATGGTAAAGAGGGCCTAGCGGCAATCCTATCCAATGATTATCAAATGGTGCTTATGGATGTACAAATGCCCGAAATGGACGGGTATACCGCGGTAAAAGCGGTACGTCAGAAGCACATAAGCATTCCAGTTTTTGCCCTGACGGCTCATGCCATGAAGGGTATTGAACAAAAATGTAAGCAAGCAGGGTTTGATGGCTATGTGGCCAAACCGGTTTCTATCAGTGGGTTGCTTGAGCAAGTCGCGCATTGTATTGGAGGAGAGCCGGTTGAGGGTGACGCACAGGCGGTACCAATACTAACGGACATTCAAACGGCTGGGATAAATGCTTCATTACCTTCGAAGGAAGTAAAAAACGAAAAAGCCGCAGTTGTATCCATACTACAAAACAACCCGAAATACTCCTCCATCATCAGTAAATTTGTCGAGCGTTTGTTGATGCAATTAGAGGAAGCAGAGGTACTTTTCAAGAAAAATGACCTTGATGGACTTAAAGAGGTCGCCCATAAACTCAAAGGTTCCGCGGGTACTGTAGGGTTTTACGATTTTACGGATCCATTTCATCGTATGGAAGTGGCTTGTGCAGAGCGAGATTCAACCACCATCCGCGCCACTTTGGCCGAGGTACAATCACTGTATGAACGAATAGACAAAACCCATCTAGAACTGGCAGATGCTAACCGTTTGCACAGTTCGCGGTAAGCTGATTATATGATTGCAATAGAGCAAGAACCCACACCTTTTAACGATGCCATCATTATGATGATAGACGATGAGCCCATCGTTATGGATGTGCTTGAAACCACGCTTATGGACTTTGGATATCAGTTTTTCGACAAAATTGAAGATTCAAGAAAAGCGATTGATGCCATTGATCGAAAACGTCCGGACTTGGTGCTATTAGACCTCAATATGCCTCATGTGGACGGTTTTGATATTCTAAAAGAGCTGCGTGCCAATCCTGATACTCGCTTCTTGTCTGTCATTGTGTTGACTTCCTCCAATGAGCCATGCACCAAATTAAAAGCCCTTGAACTCGGTGCGACTGATTTCCTGGCTAAACCCATTGATCGAAGTGAATTGGTGCTTCGTATCCAAAATACGCTAACGGTAAAGGCCTATCAAGACCAGCTGGCGTACTACGACTCACTTACGCAACTGCCCAATAGGAAGCTATTTTTAGACCGCCTAGATTGGTCTATCAAATGCGCTGCTCGCGAGAAAACAAAAGTAGCCGTCATGAACTTAGCAGTAGACCGATTTCAACAAGTGAACGAGTTGTTGGGAACTCAGGCCGGCGACGAATTGTTAGTGATGATTTCGCAGCGCTTGGTGCAGATACTTCGTGGTAATGATACCGTAGGGCGCGGCGTGGGCGAGACCAATTGGCGGAATGTGGCGCGCTTGAGTGGTGATGAATTCTCGATATTGTTGGCGGACATCCGTGAGACACACCAAATCACCGGAATCGCCAACCGTATCAGAGACATCATGAATGAAGGTTTTACCATTAACGATCGTGAGATATTTGTCACCACCAGCATTGGTATTGCCACTTACCCGGACGATGCCGACAATACTGATGATCTGATGAAATGTGCCGGCGGTGCAACCGCCTATGCTAAAGAAAAGGGCCGAGACTGCCACCAGTTCTATTCCTCCGAGATCAACGCACTTTCACAGCGGCGTACGGAGCTTGAGCACAGCTTGCGGCGCGTACTCGAACGCAACGAACTTCGCTTGTTTTACCAACCTAAAATTTGTACCAAAACGGAAAAGGTATTGGGTGCCGAAGCTTTGTTGCGCTGGGACCACCCCGAGCATGGCTTTATATCACCTACGGAGTTTATTCCCATCGCCGAAGAAACGGGCGTTATTGTTCAACTGGGAGAATGGGTGTTACGAGAAGCTTGTGAACAAACTGCCCAGTGGAATGATATGGGTTTGGATGACTTGAAAATATCAATCAATGTTTCAGCGTTGCAATTTCGTGATAACCAATTTCCTCATACAGTCCAAAAAATCCTGCAGGAAACCAAGCTTAACCCGGATAATCTTATTATCGAAATCACTGAAGGTGTTTTGATTGGCGATAAAGATCGAATTGGTGACTTGTTGTTTAAAATTAAAACCACCGGCGCGATGTTGTCGATCGATGATTTTGGTACAGGTTATTCGTCCTTAGGGTACCTCAAAATCTTTCCGATTGACGAACTTAAAATCGATCGAACCTTCATCATCGATGTGCCTGGAGATGAAGACAGTTCAGCCATCGTAAAAGCCATTGTTGCAATGGCCAAAAGCTTAGGCTTGACAGTGGTTGCAGAAGGCATTGAAACACGAGATCAGTTAGCTTTTCTAAAAGGTTTGAGCTGCGACGCAATACAAGGGTTTTACTACGCCCGACCACTGCCTGCGTTTGAGTTCTTGCAATACTACCGGGGTGTGAATGTTTTATAACCCTTAACTTGCAATAAATTGACTAAGTCGTAGTCGATGGGTTATTGCGTGTAATGGCAACTGCCGTACGTAACTTTCCGCTACCGAACGTCGCCATTTTTTCAAAATCTTCCCGAGCAATCGGAACATGCTGGCAGTCCAGCGCATCTTGTTCTCCGTCGTCGATATCCGGGTCGTGAAAATAAATACACTGTTCATCTACTGAAGTGACGGCCACCCAATGGGGGGCTTTTTTGCCATTTAAACGATTCGTACTAATCAGCACCAATACGGCAAACTGACGTTTTAGCCAGCAATCAATATGCTGTTGCTGTAGTGCTTGTCGCAGAACTTTAACACCAGCCAACTTTGCCTGCTTTCGAAAGTCGGCATCGACGATGGATATAATCTGCTTTTTTTCTATATTGCGCACACCATCTACAAACAAGGGTTCTGAGGTATTCAATATGACCTCCGCATTAAAACCCATACGTTTTGCCGCCAACGCCAGGCCAATGGGATGACAGCCGCCATGACCCGAGGTCATAAAAATCGTGGTTGCCTGACGCCACAGTTCGAGTTCCAGCGTTTGATTCGGCAAAACCTTTTTATCGAGTCCGGCCATGGCCATCATCAGTGCAGCGGGACCGCAAGTAAAATCTGTCGTTTGTTGGTACCAAGGTGTACTGTATTGCGTTGCGATTTGACTTTTCACATCTTGCTTACGTACGCATTTTTGCATGCGCACAGCATCCATGTGATCCTCATAATAATCTCTTAAAATGCCAAAGCTCTTATAACCCCATTTTTCATATAGAGCAATAGCGGTGCGATTGTTGGTGGCCACCTCCAATCGCATATAAAGTTGCCCTTTTTCTGAAACTTTTTCTTCGGCAATCGTCAATAGCCGTTCGGCTAAGTGCCTGCCACGATGGGATTTGTCTACAGCGATGGAGTACAGGCGTGCCAGGCGCGTTCCTCGAACCAACATAACCAGGACATAACCCACGACCTGTTGGTTAATTGATACCACCCAAAATACACAACGCGTGTGTTTTACCCAATATTTAAAGGCTCGTTTTGAGAGTCTGTCTGTTGTAAAGCAGGCGTGTTCTATCTCAAGCAGTGAGGGAATGTCTTCCGGGGTTACAGGTCTAAATTCAGGGTCCACTAGCGCCGTCCTCGATCTTCAAGGCGCTGTTGAAACTCCGACATAATAACCATGTAAAGCTCATCCCCCATATACGAATCTTCAATTTTGTGATCAATATTAGGGTTGTCGTTCACTTCTATGACATAGACTTTATGGTCTTTTTGTTTGAGATCAACGCCATAAAGTCCATTTCCCACCATTTTGGCCGCTTTGACTGCGGCATCCAAGACCCGTTTGGGTACTTCAAAAGTCGGTAAGGTGTCAAAGTCACCAGAATTGTGCCTTTTATTGGCGTGGTTATAGATTTGCCAGTGGTCTTTGGCCATATGATAACGGCAGGCATAAATGGCTCGGCCGTTTAGCACACCGATGCGCCAATCAAACTCGGTGTATAAAAATTCTTGAACCAACACCAAAGCGCTGTCTTGAAACAGAATGTTTAGCTTGTCTTGAAGGGCCTGCCGATTGGCCACCTTGAATACACCCTTTGAAAACGAGCCTTCTGGCATTTTAAGAACCATAGGGTAGGGGAATAGGGTTTCTAATGTGTTGACGGTGGCTTCTGTGCTGTCTGTTACTACTTGGGTAGCAGGACTGGGGATGTTTTTATAGGTGAAGGCATCATGCAAGTAAACTTTGTTACAACAACGCATGATGGAAGTAGGATCGTCCATAACGATCAAACCTAAAGCTTCGGCCCTCGCTGCTAACTGAAAGGTGTGGTGGTCAATGGCTGTTGTTTCACGGATAAACAGCGCATCGTACTGAGAAAGGTTATTGAGATCTTTCGCCTCTATAGCTTCAGCCCTGATACCCAACTTTGCAGCAGCTTTAACAAATCGCGCAATGGCAGCCCGGTTGCTTGGCGGGTCTGATTCTTCTGGATTGACCAGTATGGCAAGCTCCCATCGATGGTTTTTGCGCTGTGCGCGTGTACGCCAAACCGATTGGGTAAACTCGCGTAACTGTTCAAGCAAATGTAACTTGCAATCATCGCTAAGTGCATGCAATGCCACACGGGACAAATCCCAATGATAGCCTTCTTCGTCCTCCCAAAGTTTCAGTGCTAAAATTGGCGCGGGAAACGCCTCAAAGGCCTTTTTGGCAATGCGTTTTAACGCAGTAGTGGGCGTCCAGCCAAAAAAAATCCAATGTGTGGAGGGTAAACCAGCCGCCTTGAGAGTAGACAAGTCTGCAGTCGAAAGCCCCAAAATCGAGTAATGGGGTTTGACGTCACGCAGTTGGTTGATGGTGTGTACACTGGGTAACACTTTGTGCTCTCGCGCCTCGGCCAGCAAAGAGCAGTAATACCCTTTGCTGAGGTATCGCTGGGTGTCGCACAGATTAATAATTCGCGTTTTGGGCTCATTGTGCTTTGGGTATAAGGTCAAGTATTGGTTAAAACTCAATACTTCGACCTGTTCGAGTTCGGGCAAGTCGTTCAACTCGTCTACTACGATTAAGGTTTTATCTACCATGGGGCCTCGTGGGTTGCTGTTTTAAGGTTACAAGAAGACTGGCCTAGCCCGTCTAGGACGTCTCGTAAAAGATAAATACCGGCGGCCCGGGCGAACTTATAGTACTTGGCTTGGCTTTTCGCAAGTGATTTTCTTTCGAGAATTGGGTAGTCGAATAGATCGCCTAACCTCTTAAAATGGCGGTCCTATAAATACTGGCGAAAATGTGTGAACTTCCTTGTATTTTAATGGCTTGCATTGGTCATTCTGGCCAAAGGCGGCACGGCCTTGTGCCGCATTAACCCGACATAAAAGATTGCCGGGTTAATAGAATGATTGCAGTGAACGTCTTTGCACAAGGTGGGCGGCCCATAACTGTCACTATGTATAGTGTCTATGCCAGCTCTGTCAGGCGACAGAGGTCTCCATGCTCATCACGGGCGGGGGGGTAGCCTTGTCTACTTTCGACAAACGCCAGTCAACTTCGTAGGAGTTGAAACTTAGCCCCTTTAACTTTAATCCGTATGAGTGCTTTTATCGCGTCGTACTCATGCAATAAAAAACTGCAACTATTCGCAAATAAACCATACTTTCTGGTAATCCTTTAGGGTATATTGCCGCCCAAATTTCGTGCCCGATCTGAGTTGAACGCCCCAACCCTATCGAGAATGGGGGGTGCCCCCATTGGCTGGCTCACTGGCTTCAAAATTCATGGGGCGATGATGCCCCTACCAACTGATTGACTTACTTCTGTCAGGAACCTTATGAGAATTGCCATTTTATCCCGCGAGCCAAAAGCTTACTCTACACAGCGTTTGAAGGAAGCGGGGGAGCGCCGTGGGCACCTCGTGGATATTATCGATACACTACACTGTTACATGGACATCACCACTAACCAGCCCTCAGTCCGTTATCATGGTGAGCAGTTGCCGCATTACGATGCGATAGTGCCAAGAATAGGGGCGTCCATCACATTTTATGGTACCGCGGTTGTACGTCAGTTCGAAATGATGGGTACTTTCTGTGTCAACGAATCTGTGGCGATCAGCCGTTCGCGTGACAAGTTACGATCTTTACAGTTGCTTTCTCGTAAGGGCGTTGGATTACCGCGCACGGGGTTTGCCAATAAGCCTGACAAAATACGGGATTTGGTCAAAAATGTGGGGGGGGCACCCTTGGTAATCAAATTGCTAGAGGGGACTCAAGGCATTGGTGTTGTATTGGCTGATACTGACAAAGCTGCTGAAAGTATGATTGAAGCCTTTATGGGGCTGAAAGCCAACATATTGGTACAGGAATACATTAAGGAGTCCAGTGGGGCTGACGTTAGGTGTTTTGTAGTAGGAGGCAAAGTTGTTGCCGCCATGAAGCGTCAGGCCGCCGCTGGCGAATTTCGCTCTAACCTACACCGAGGAGGCTCTGCTGAGGTAATTAAATTGAGCAGAGCCGAACGTGCCACGGCTATTAAAGCTGCAAATATCATGGGGCTCAATGTGTGTGGGGTAGACGTTTTACAGTCCCTTCGCGGACCTGTTGTGATGGAAGTGAATTCTTCACCCGGGTTAGAAGGCATTGAGCTTGCCACACAAATGGATGTAGCGGGGCGTATCTTTGAATTTATCGAAACCCATGCTAAGCCCAACAATACCAAAACCAAAGGAAAAGGATAAAACCCAAAAGGTTAACACCGATCATGCAAGAGCCTTATAAACCACTGATTATTGCAGGGCAAACCATTGAACCTGGGCAAACCCTGCGTATTGAAATACCCACAATTAAACTTTACACCGATACTGACATCATTATGCCAGTTCACGTCATTCGGGGGAAAAGGCCAGGTCCTTTCGTTTTTGTCAGTGCTGCGGTACATGGTGATGAATTAAATGGTGTCGAAGTGATACGGCGTTTGATTCAAAACCCACGGTTTAAGGTGACTCATGGTGCATTGGTCCTAGTGCCCATGGTGAATGTTTACGGTGTGCTGAACCAAAGTCGCTATATGCCCGACAGACGTGATTTAAACCGCTGCTTTCCTGGCTCCCCTAAAGGATCATTGGCGGGTAGGGTTGCTCACAAGTTTCTCAATGAGGTTGTCAGTCAGTGCCAATATGGAATTGATCTACACACAGGAGCAATACACCGGTCAAACCTACCTCAAGTTCGTGCAAATTTGAAAGATGCTGAGACCTTAGCGCTTGCAGAGGCTTTTGGTGTTCCCGTTCTACTTAACTCTGATGTGCGCGACGGCTCTTTGAGACAAGTGGCCGTAGAGCGAGGGACTAAAGTATTACTCTATGAAGCTGGCCAAGCACTTCGATTTGATGAGTTATCCATTCGCGCTGGCGTAAAAGGTGTGACCAATGTATTAGCCCATCTTGGCATGGTGAATAAAAAGCCCAGGACCAGCAAGGTAACGCCTTTTGTTTCCAATGCCAGCGAATGGACGCGAGCCGCTTGTAGTGGCATTGTCCACAACAAGAAGAACTTAGGTGATCAAACCATCAAAGGCGATGTGTTGGCGGAAATAGGAGATCCTTTTGGTGATGTGATTGATGTGGTTAGGGCGGATCGTAGTGGCATCATCATTGGGAAGCAGAATATTCCGTTGGTTCAAGCCGGTGATGCAATGTTCCATATTGCCTATTTCACTGAAAAAGATACAGACGTAGCAGAAAGCATTGAACTGTTGACAGATACTTTGTTACCCAGCGATCAGGCCCAAACAGTAATTTATTAAACTTGAAGGTCAGTCATCGAATATATTGATTTCCATCCGCCCTTCGTCTGGAAGAGGAATATGCGCGGCTTCAGTTCGTCGCGGATATAATGGTGACCAAGTGCTCATGATGGTTTTTTGACCATTGACGTGGGGTCAGCTATTCGTTTACTTTTTTCCCTCCTCAAAAACCCCAGTAGTAAGGGATCTCCTTGATTGAATTCTCTGTCGGAATATAAAACTGAAAACGGTCATAAGAAGCGGCTTTCTTATTCCTTTTGGAGTGGCTTCTATGCAGTCTGTTTACGCGTTACGCGGCAAGTGTTCCGAGCCTCCCGCCAGCGAGGAATGATCTTATATTGTTGTTGAATCGACAGGGAAGGTTTTTGTTGGAAGTGGGTACATTTTGAAAGTTGGCACAGAAAACCTGACCAATAACACTGCCGATGGTAGCCATTCGGCCAAGAGAATGCTTAAGTATTACAACAAACATAGAGTAGGGTTTTATTAGTATGAAAAATTTTCTTCAAGGCTTGACCCGTCGACATTTCCTTCTTCTGATAGGTCTAAGCCTTGCCGGGTGTGGCGCAGGAGACAAGGGAACAACAGATGTTCCCTCCCAAGGCAGCTCTTCAGGGGGCGTCGAAACATTTAATCATCCAGGTGCACCCTTTACCCTTTCGGATCTTCAAACACTTAAGTCGTATGTAGAGGAGGGAAAAGAGCCATGGAAATCTGCATACGAGCAATTAGCAAATGATGGTAAGGCCCAGCTCACCTACGATCCGGGGCCTGCATATGAAAAAGTGAGCCGTGCGCCTAATGAAAATATTTGGCCTTGGCGTAATGCAATGGTTGCGATCTGGAATATTTCTCGTATGTGGTATTTCACCCAAGATGAACGATACGCGATCAAAGCGCGCGATATATTGCTTGAATGGGCGACGACTCAGAAGGAGTTCTCCGGCAGAGAGTCGATGCTTGATATAGGTGACCACGTTGCTTTACTTGTTGGTGGTGCAGACATACTGCGCGGTACATGGTCGGGATGGACTGAAGAGAATACGGCAACCGTTAAGAAATACTTTAACGATGTTTTGATGCCGGCATCTAACCCTTATGGCGAAAGTCAGTTTGGCGCTGCCAATAAGGGGGCACTTGCCCTTGTTTCTCTTGGGATGATGGCCATCTACAACGACGATATTGAAACATTGGATAAAGTTGTTTACCAGGCCCGTACACTTGCCCATATCGGATTGCGTAACTCCAACGACATTGGCATGCTCGGAGACTACCTTCGCGACCAGGGGCACTCCTATGGACAACTCAGATCGCTTGTCATGCTTGCCGATGTACTCTGGAGTCAGGGCATAGACATCTACTCTGATTTAGACAATGTTCTGCTGGCGGCGGGTGAGTACTATGCAAGAGTGAACGAACTCGTGCCCACTACCGCACTTCCCTTTGGTACTACTGATGCGTATTACATCGCCGACAATACCGGGCATGGCTTTCGAGGCGGCAACGGTGGAAACATTCCGCTCAATCAAATTTATAATGCCTACGTTCATCGCATGGGTTTGCAGGCGCCTTTCATCGCTCAAAGACGTGAGTGGATGCCAGTGGATGCCACTAGCTTTATGTACTTAAAAGACTTCGACAATTCACAGGCAGCACCTGAGCCAGAACTTCCTATCCCTTCGGTTGCGTCTATTACCTCGGGATTTAGCAGTGCTGATATTGGCGGTGCGACCCCGGCGGGCACGGCTACTTATTCGGATGGTTTATGGACTATTGATGGGGCTGGTGCCGAGATATGGGCCACAAACGACAGTTGCTACTTTGCCTACAAAGCTATCACCGGCAACAGTACCATTATCGCAAAAGTTGAATCTGTCGGGGATACCAGCCTGTCCGCAAAAGCGGGGGTCATGATGCGCACCAGCCTTGACGCGGAAGCGCCTCGTGCCTGGATGGCCATTTCCAACAGAGGTCAAGCAGAGCAAAACATGCCAAACCTTTCCGTGTATGGGGGTACAAACTACGGCAATAAAGCCTTTGATATTGCCAACGACGAGGCTTCATATTGGGTGAAGCTTGAGCGCATAGACAACATTATAACTGGCTATGTATCTCCCGATGGCACCAATTGGGCTGCCACGGATGTCGGTGTTATTAACGCCCCAGTTCCCGAGACTATCTATGTCGGCCTGGTGGTATCAGCGGCTGACAACGGCACACTAAACACCTCCACCTTTAGTAATGTACAGATTACCGGTGGTGATGGCGGTGCTCCGGTTGAGATTCCTGCCGCACCGGCTATGTTATTGGCCTCACCGGGAGATAACGCAGTCCCATTACGTTGGCAAGCCTCTTTTGGGGCGACCAGCTATACAGTCAAGCGCGCCACTTCAAGTGATGGCCCCTACACGACCATCGCCCCCGATGTTAAAAACCGCAGCTTCACGGATACATCTGCGAGTAATGGCACAACCTACTACTACACCGTTGCCGCAACAAACGCTGCTGGTACAAGCGGTGATTCTCCTATCGATAGTGCTACACCGATTCATCCGTTGGTGAACGTTGCTACCGGCGGTATCGCTACCGACAGCTTAGGTAATACCGACAACGCCTCTAAGGTCTTTGACAGAAACTCGGGAACATATTGGTTTTATGGCGGGGCAACCGGCTGGTTGCAGTATGACCTCGGTCACACTGAGATTGTCGAGCGCTATAGCCTCATCAGCGCTAACGATCGTGTTCCACGTGACCCGAAAGACTGGGAGTTTCAGGGTTCCAATGACGGCTCTAGCTGGACGACGCTAGATACACAAGTCGATCAGATGTTTCCAGATCGTTACTGGTTGAATAGTTACTCAATAGCGAGTCCAGCGGCTTATCGCTACTACAGGCTAAACATCACCGCCAACAATGGAGACAGCGACTTTGTTGATCTTTCAGAGATTGGACTGTTTGTATCCAGGCCGTAATCAACCTTGAAACAGGGTTGGCTTATGGGAGGAGCATAACCCCATTAACCGTGCAATAAAATAGGTCCCCCATCTGTTTTATTGCACGCCCTAAAAATACCGGCGTTGAGCTGTGAACCAGCTATTAACCCGTTGTTTTCCCTGCTAATAATGGACATCCTAGCCCCACCCATTAACCCGACAGTCGTCTCTGTCGGGTTAATAATATAGCGGAGAATAGAACCGTTTGGACTAAGCATCCTATGTTTGATAGCGATTTTGCCGATCAAATTGCCGGATGATACCTCCACGCCCTTAGTCAGAAAATAGCTCAGTTATATACTATTATTTAGGAGCGTCTCTATCTCTTCAGGTATTCGTTATGTTTCGAAGCAGTCTAAAACAAGAGTTCTCCGCGTTAGAAGCCGAAAATAAAAGGATCAAGGCCCTTATAGCCGCTCAAAACAACAATGTGGCTTGCATCACTTTTGACGAAAAAGGGCTTATTACAGAAGTAAACGACCTGTTTTTGGACATGGTTGGCTACACCAAGACGGAGCTTGTGGGTAAACATCACCGCTGTTTGTGCGACGCGCAATTTACATCCTCAAGACAATACGAGGATTTTTGGCGCGAATTGAATAACAACAAACCCCAAAAAGGAACCTTTCCAAGAGTTCACAAATCGGGGAAAACAGTGTGGGTGGAGGCTATCTATGTGCCTGTCCTCGATGAGGATGGACGTGTCACGAAAGTTTTTAAAATTGCATCTAATGTCACACAAAGTAAAGATAAACTCCTGGAGCTTGAAGCAATTCAGAACGCTCTGGATCGATCAATGGCAATTATCGATTTTTCGCCAGACGGAATTATTTTAGATGCAAATGAGAACTTTCTTCGTGTTATGGGGTACAAACTCCAGGAGATCAAAGGAAAGCATCACAAACAGTTATGCAAAGAACAATTTTATATTGATAACCCTCGCTTTTGGGATGATATTAAAGCGGGTGAATACAAATCAGGGCTATTTGAGAGGATTAATGCACAAGGAAAAACCGTGTGGCTAGAGGCCTCTTATAATCCAATCGTGAATGAAAAAAACGAAATTATCAAAGTGAAAAAATTTGCTTCTGAGGTTACAGAATCGGTAGAGAGAAATAAGAAAATTGCCAGAATAGGCGAGCTATCGTTTTCAACAGCCGAAGAAACCGCTCAAATCGCTAAACGAGGGGCAGAAAAGCTTAATAGCGCAATATTGATGTACGACAAAGTTGTCAAAATGGTATCGGAAGCCAATTCTCTTGTAAACAAACTCAGCTTAGAGTCAGAGAATATTGAGAAGATCGTTGCAACGATAAACTCAATAGCGGAACAAACCAATCTATTGGCATTGAATGCCGCGATTGAAGCTGCCAGGGCCGGAGAATTTGGGAGAGGTTTCTCTGTGGTTGCAGACGAAGTACGCCAATTGGCCTCAAGTACAACTCAATCTACTACTCAAATAAAAGAAGTTGTCAAAAATAACCGTAAACTCGCACTAGACGTCGTAACGCACATGAATGAAGTTGCTTTAAGCACCTCTAAAACCAATTCAGAAATAGAAAATGTCTCCTTGGTTATGACTGAAATACTGACGGGAGCGGAAAACGTCTCAAAAAGCGTTTCTGAACTGATATAGTAAAAACCCAAGGGACCCGAATTCCAACCAGACTACCGACTTGCTCACGTATTAACCTGGCAATCTTTTATGTCGGGTTAATGCGTACAAGGACGTGCCGCCATTGGCCGAGATGGCCAATGCAATCCCTTAAAATACAAGAAAATTCACCTATTTCCGCCAGTATTTTATGAGCGAGCAATTCAATTCAATAGATAGGGGATCTATTGAATTGCAGGGTTAATAGAAGGGGTATTGTCTTAATCTATAAGGCGAATCTTGTGTGAATTAGGATGTCGTCCAAAATGCCGGAGCAAAAGCATGCAAATGATTCCCCTATTCGGAATGGCATATTAAAGATTATTCGAGTTAGGCTGCACCTCCTATAGCTCTGTACACCATCAATTTCCGGCCATACTGATTTTACGCTTCCATTTACACCAAACCGACGCTTGACAACCGTACTCTACTATCTACATAATGATACGGTATATCATATCTTGATGGTGGGTTGTGAAAGATTTATTAGGCGTATTAAGTTCCAGTCTTTGTGTTGTGCATTGCTTGGTGCTACCCGTTGCTGTAGCGGCTGGATTGCCGTTTGTCGGTACAGCGCTGTTGTCGGGAGAGGGCGTGCACCTTGCTTTTAGCTGTTTGGTGATTTTACTGGCGGCATGGGCCTTCCCGTATGGCTGGCTTCGCCACCGTCATGCACTACCAGGGGTTATTGCGATGTTTGGTATTGGTTTACTGATGTTAACACTTATTGCCACCGAAGTTTTGGAGGTCTATCTGGCGACCTTGGCAGCGTGTAGCTTAATTGCTGCCCACTTGATGAATAGACGCTTACTCACAAGGGAAAAAATCCTATGAATCAGAAATTACCTGTCACCGTACTATCTGGTTTTTTGGGCGCGGGCAAAACAACGGTATTAAACCATATTTTGAACAATCGTGAGCAGCGCCGCGTAGTTGTAATCGTTAACGATATGAGTGAGGTCAATATCGATGCCGCCACTGTTCAAAATGAGGTCACGTTAAACCGCAGTGAAGAAAAGCTAGTGGAAATGAGCAACGGCTGTATCTGTTGCACTCTGCGAGAAGATTTGCTCATCGAAGTGGGTAAGTTAGCAAAGGAGGGGCGATTTGATTACCTGGTCATCGAATCAACTGGGATTTCAGAACCGTTACCAGTGGCAGAAACCTTTACTTTTGCAGATGAGTCGGGTGTGAGCCTTTCGGATGTTGCTGAACTGGACACGATGGTTACCGTTGTTGATGCTGCCAACTTTCTCAACGACTACGACGAGGCAAAATACCTTCAAGATGCCGGCGAAAGCTTGGGGGAAGACGATGAGAGAACCGTAGCGGATTTACTCGTCGATCAAATTGAATTTGCGGATGTGATACTGATCAGCAAGTCAGACTTGGTCAGTGAAGAACATTTGAGCCGAACGCAGGCGATACTCAAAACACTAAATCCCGAAGCGACGGTTAAGGCGATCACTAATGGTCAGGTGGCACTCGGTGAAGTTTTAGGTACCGGAAAGTTCAGTTTTGAAAAAGCACAACAATCACCAGGCTGGCTAAAGGAGATGCGTGGTGAACATGTGCCTGAGACGGAAGAATATGGCATTAGCAGCTTTGTTTATCATGCGCGCAAACCCTTCCTCCCTCTGAAATTTTATGATTTTCTCCACGGCAAAAATCTGGCTGGCAAGCTGATTCGATCAAAAGGCTACTTTTGGCTGGCGACACGCCCAGAATTTGCGGGCAGCTGGAATCAAGCCGGTGGCATCGCACGTTACGGCTTTGCGGGAATGTTTTGGAAATCGGTGCCCAAAGACCGTTGGCCGGATGATAAAGAATACCTGGCATCCATTCAAAAAAACTGGGTAGAGCCCTTTGGTGATATGCGACAAGAGCTGGTTTTTATTGGACAGGGGCTTGATCAAACTGCCGTATTTGCTGCACTGGATGCTTGCCTGCTAACTGAAGAAGAAGCGCTCGCGGGTAAGGACTATTGGTTGAGCTTGCCAGACCCTTTTCCTGCTTGGGCAGAAACGAACGTCGCCTGATATCGAAATTTCTTGTCAATCAGTTGAGCAAAAGCCTTGTTCAAGATAGGCGGTGCGGCAATTGATTTTTCCGTTGAGAAGGAAAAGCCTACTGTCTGCTTGGTGGCAATGGCGCGGGTAAAAGTACCATCACCAACATGCTATTGGGCCTCTTGTAACCCGACAGGGGGGATGCCCATTTTGGCGATCTAGACCTTTGGAGGAATTGTGAGCGCCCAACCTTTTTCTATTTTTTGATCACGCCAACCCGTATCCAAAGCTCACAGCCATTAAGGTCTCATTGTAGCGCTTCAAAGGAACAATCAATTCCATGAACAATGCCAAGTTAAAAACCCAACAACTTATCGATGCGTACAATGATCCAGTTGCCTTAACGCATATCTATAATCCCGAAGTTAATTTAGCGATTTGGAATAGAGGCGTGGATGATAAAGTGATTGATTTTTCACAGCAGATATCTTGTGATTTCCAGAGCTATCAATTGCGCTTTCGTGGCAACCTTATGGCAATTAAAAAGCACCTTCAGTTGGATTTGCCATCTGTTTCTGGTAGAAGCGACTTCATCAATGATGTCGTTTTACTTGTGGATATGTTCAGTGAATTAATGGATATTCATAAGGTGGGCTTACGCTTGGCTGTGTTAACAAAAGCCATGTGCCCAAAGTTCCATGTGGATCGCGTACCCGCGAGACTTATGACAACTTATTGTGGAAAAGGTACTGAATGGGTCGACAACGCCCATGTTTGTCGAAGCGAAGGCGGTGCGATCTCTGTTCCCGATTCAGCGCCAATCTGCCACCTTGTTGCGGGCCAAGTGGCGTTAATGAAAGGGGAGTTGTGGGAGGGCAACGAGAATAGGGCACTTGTCCATCGCTCGCCGACCGCCGACGCACATTCACCACGTTGCGTGCTAACACTCGATTGTAGCTAAGGAGCCTTTGATCAGGTTCCAATGGCTTCTCGGCTTGGGCTTCCTGCGCCGCTCTACCTCCTGCATCCGTGCAGTCGTGCACCCTTCTCTTAAAGTCAGAGGTCAAAACTCAGCCGGCAAGGCACTTTCTGCAGTGAATGGCCGTAGTTCTTAACAAGGAACGTAACACCCTCAGGTGGGCTTTGAAGACGCGCCCCTAGGGGCCTTCTGAACTTTCCGAACGCTTCGTTAGTGACTTTCGTCAGACCACCAGAATGATTTAGCCGCCATAGATGGCGGGAATGCCGTTTTGCAGAAGAAAAAAACGGTCAAATCACTGCCTTGATCTCGAAAAGCTCTGAATACCAGAAGCTATCGGGACTTAATCAGAGGTTCCCTAAACTTATCAACTTAACGAATTGATGATATGATATATCGGATATTTTACATGCCACCAGGAGTCTGAAATGAAGTACAAACACTTGGCAGTAGCAATAAGTGCGCTCACTGCGAATGCTTATGCCTTAGAAGGTAAGGTTGTTAGTAGTAAGGGTGATCCCGTCTCGAGTGCAATCATTGAGCTTGAGGGTACGCGTACAGTCATCTCGGTTGACGAACAAGGGGGCTTTTCGTTTGATGACTCAGGTACACACGAGATTCACGTTACTGCGCCAGGCTACAGCCATAAGGTTATCCATCTTGATGAAATCAGTGGCCGTGAATCATTGGTTATTTCGCTAAATGAATCGGTTATCGAGCAGATCGATGTCATCGGCATCCCGATTCACGCTTCTGTTATTGAGTCCGCTCAACCCATTTCAGTCCTAAGCGGAGAAGAGCTGCGCAATCAGCAAGCTGCCACGTTGGGGGATTCATTGGAAAATGAAATGGGCGTGCACACCAACTTTCATGGCAATGTCGCCAGCACCCCGATTATTCGCGGGTTGAGCGGACCGCGAGTGCAAATTACCCAAAACAGCTTGGATGTTAGCGACGTTTCCCGTGTTGGGCCAGATCATGCCGTAGCCTCTGAGGTGTCTACAGCGGAACAAGTGGAAGTCCTTCGCGGGCCGGCTACCCTGTTTTTTGGCAGTGGTGCTATTGGAGGGGTTGTCAACGTAGTAGACAAACGTGTTCCCAAGGATTCTGACACTTACGGTGAATGGTTTATATCGCACGAAACCGTCAACAGTCAAAACCTAGGCTCCGTGAACCTTAATACCGGTACGGATAATGTTGCTTATCACATTGATGGCTTTTGGCGGGAGTCCGATGATTATGAAGCGCCTGTACCGCCGGAGCAGGGCATTGATGAGCACGAGCACGAAGACGATCATTATACGGTAGACAATAGTGGCGACGAGTCAAACGGGTTCACTATTGGCAGTAGTTACCTACTGGATAACGGCTATGTTGGTGTTTCATTCGGGAGATTGGACCGCCAGTACGGCATTCCAGGTCACAGTCACGCTGACCACGAACACGGAGCGGATGAAGCAAGTGTCTACGCCGATCTTGAGCAGGATCGTCTCCAGCTCATCAGCGAGTTGGACTTAGATAACCCCTGGTTAAGCGCCCTTAATACAAGGGTGGGATACACAGATTACACCCATGCCGAAATCGAAGAAGGTGAAGTGGGGACCGTATTCTCGAATAACACTATCGAAGCCAAAGTGGACTTAATGCATCAGCCCTTTAATGAATGGAAGGGCGGTCTGGTACTCCATTACAAAAACAGTGAAGTGTCCGCCGTTGGCGCGGAAGCTTTTACACCATCGTCAGATTCCGACACCTTGGCCTTGGCCATGGTGGAAGAGCGCCACCTGGGTGATTTCCTATTACAGTTGGGGGCACGGTTTGAGCGCGTGACTATCAAAGCGGATAAAGTCCGTCTACCTCAGTTGGAATTACACCGTCATGATGGTGTTGAGCAAGCACATGAGCACGAGGAAGAATCGACCACTACAACCGTTTTCGAATCGGACTTAGCGTTTTCACCGATCAGTGTGTCTGCCGGTATTGTTTGGGATTTTAAGCCTGGCTATAACGTTGCGCTCTCATTGACGCGTGCAGAGCGAGCACCATCGGCATCAGAGTTACTGTCATTTGGTCCCCACGTTGGCACGCGCAGTTATGAAGTTGGTGCGTTATTTGACCTTCATATGGAAGGCGATGAAGCGCATTTCGAGCTCAATGAGACCCCGTTGGATTTGGAAACGTCAAATAATATTGATCTAACGTTTCGTAAGCATGAGGGAGACTTTGGCCTGATATTGAATGCATTTTTAAATCAGGTGGATAATTACTATTATCAAACGGCTACGGGTTTTTATGCAGAGAGTGGTCACACCCATGAGCAGGGCCAGGAAGAAGATATCCATGCAGATGAGCTACCCGTTTATTTATTCCCCAGTGCTGATGCAGAATTATACGGCTTTGAAGCACAAGGCATCTGGCAAGTAACACCGAATTTTAAATCCACGATATTTACCGATTATGTGCATGCAGAATTGGCTGATAGTGGAGCCTATTTGCCACGCACACCTCCCCTGCGTTTAGGCGCGCGCTTCAATTACCAGTGGAACGCTATTTCAGCTAACTTAAGTTGGTCTCACTATGATGATCAAGACAAAGTTGCCGCATTGGAATCTGCTACGGAAGGATACGATTGGGTGGATGCTAGCATCACCTGGCATTTGCCCGTTGTTTCAACAGAGCTTGCCTTGTTTGTTAAAGCCGAAAATATTACCGATGAGGAAGCGCGCGTTCATACCTCCTTTTTAAAAGATATAGCACCCAAACCTGGCCGCAATTTTAGTATTGGTTTACGTGGGGCATTTTAATCTACTTCGCCCAGTATTTAGGTGATACTGGGCTGCTGCAAGGTTGTTGGTGGAACCATCACTAATCAAGAAACACCGAACTTATTACTTTTGAGGGATGGTGATTCTGACCCAGATTATTATTCAATTCTCAATCTGGATTTCTATCAGCACCATGCCTGCCAAGAGGCCCATCTTGTTGGCGTTGCCCCCCCCCTTTAATGCGCAGCATAAAGGGGGGTCCTATCCAAAGCAGGGCGCACGTTCAGAACCTTTGTTCAGGGAAATCCTAAACAAAAACCTCTAAATAACTCATAACAAATAATAACCATTCATGACAACGATGGCGTGAGAATAAGTAGACAGTCGATGCGGCTTAGAAAGCTGTATTTAGCGGCGTTACGAGGGATGGCTTGGGTCAGCCGGATTGTTTCATCCGGAAAGCGCTGAAGAACGGTTATTGAAAGGTCGTGTCAAAATTCATCTTTAGTCCGGCGTCCATTTCGAATCGTAGTAAATTTCAAACGGTGATCTTGCACCTCTTTCATACGCTATTCGAGCCATTCGTTCTCGGTACTCGGTGGTGTTCATCTAATAAAATGAGCTTCACTGCAAAATTTATCCTTTTTCTAATATCGAGCTTTCAATGGCATTCAAAAATTGACAGTATGCCGGCTCTAATTCTTCGACACTCATGACTTCATTTTCTATTTCTATAAGTTGTTCCTCAAAATTTCGAGCAGCAATTGAAAGATCTTCAAGCTGATGTAAAGCGCTTGTTCCGCACGTTTTGTGCGCGATATGAAGTAGTTCTTTTAGATAATCCGAATTTTTAATGTCACTAATAGAAGAGCGCCAAAGGTCAATCACAATCTGCTTCTGGCTTTTAAGATGACCGATATATTCCAGTCGTAAATTTTCGAATCGCCCATCTTCCAAATTAGTGTTGGTATCAATAGAGCTAGGTTGGTTGATTAAGTCGTCTAGGTGTACTAGTAGGTCATCAGGAGCAAATGGCTTTTTTACGAGGCCAGCAGTATTGGGTGGCCTTGCTCTATTATTAAACAGCTGTTTTTCATTAGTCGAAGTGACAAATACAACTAAAATTTCCGGGTATTTATCGTAAATAGAGTAGGCGAGATCCACACCATCCATGTCTTCTAAGTTAGCATCAAGCAAAATTAAAGACGGAAGTGGACTTTTGGAGTCCTCAAATGTTTTTAGTAAGTCAAGGCATTCAGTACCGCTAGCTAATGATTGCAGTTCTACGTCAGATTCATCAAATACAAACTCAACTAATTGACGTATGAAACGGTCATCATCTATGTGAAATACTTTTTTTAAGAATAGCTTCGTCATACTTTTGAAGCAGAAAAACTGGTTTTAGGCGCCATTTTACAAACTTCCTCAAGTGTGGTTAATCCATTCAAAACCTTTTTTAATCCGTCATATATAAACGGACGGTATTGTTCGCTGTTTGTAGCAATTCCAGAAAAATATTCGTAATCGTTACCCCTTAAAATACAGTTTCGCAATTCAGGAGTAATGCCGAGATACTCATGAATGGCAATCCGACCACTATAGCCGGTATGACCACATAGTTCGCATCCAGAAGAGCGATACAATGTAGGAGCTTCTTCAGCGCCAGTGATATCAAAGTAGGGTTCCAGCTCACATAAAGAGGGTGTATAACTTATCTTGCAGTGATTGCACAATCTTCGAACCAATCGCTGCCCTAGAACACCGATAATTGAAGGGGCTACAACAAAGTGCTCCACACCCATCTCGACCATCCGAGTTACAGCCTGTATTGCGTCATTAGTATGCAGGCTTGTTAACACCATGTGGCCCGTCATGGCAGCATTAGCGGCTATTCTTGCAGTTTCCATATCGCGTATCTCACCAATCATAATCACATCAGGATCCTGACGTAGTACGGATCTGAGCAGCGTAGGGAAATCCCGGCCTATTCTTTGATTTACTGAAACCTGTGTAATATCGGGGTGTTCGTACTCAATCGGATCCTCAATCGTTATGATGTTTTTTTCCGGCCGGTTGAGGTAGTTTAAAACACAATGCAAAGTAGTTGTTTTTCCTGAGCCCGTAGGGCCGGTAACGAACAACATTCCATTCGGCGACTCTAAAGCGTGTTTGATATGAGCAATAATGTCTGAGCTGAAGCCAAGAGTTTCAAAATCAAGATATTTATCGATTAAGTCCGTACCAAGTAGACGCGCTACTATTTTTTCACCGTGTAACGAAGGTAAGAAAGACACTCTAAGGTCCGGTGTAGACTGTGGAAGTTCAAAATCAAATCGGCCATCTTGTGGCTTTCTTCGCTCCGTTATGTCGAGGTTAGCCAATACCTTAATTCGGCCAACTATTCCAGCATGAACTTCTTTCGGCAAAATGCTTTTGTTGAAGAGCAGGCCATCTCTGCGAAACCTTAAGACAACATGGTACTTTTTGGGCTCAATAGTGGGCGAAGTCTTAGACATTACATCATCTTCTAGCGGGCTGACACTAAAAATAGAACCTATGTCTACGCCGGATTTGTATTCAGCTGGAAGCTTTAGTGCGATTTTAAAAGGTGAAAAAACATTTAAGCCTATAGATATTTCAAATGAGTTTGAGACAGATACTAGCCCAATGAATGTCAAAGTAAAAATGCAATTCAACCCTGACATTATCGTAAACTATGAGTTTGGAAATCCGCTAAAAATTACTGCTCATATTTTTGGCGATTGGATCGCGGAGCTAGATACAGATATTTTTACGCGCGGCAATACAGATATTGAGAAGGAATTTGAAATAGACGCATTATCTTTTGAACGAAGGATTCGGCACAAAGGAAAAAAGAAAAAAATTCCATTTATTCATGACGCGGATTCAAATCCGAAGTGCATCACCCGTTTATTCAAGCCGCCATTTCCATCCACCGTTGGTTTGGCGTATTGTAACCTAATGTTTTTCTTGGCCGAGTATTCAATCGCCTGACAGCTTTTCTCACTTCACATTGACT
>JBNKWZ010000030.1:0-33287 GCA_050300015.1 Cellvibrionaceae bacterium
CAAAAAAGCCACTAAAGAAAGGTGAGTCATTAAAGGATCGAGCTCGAAATGATTTGGAATTAATCAAATCAAATAAAGCACTCATACGATCGTTTTTTCGAGAACCCAATGTATCCTTCGCTGCGGCTTAGGTAGTAAGTAAAGCCCTTCACAAGTAAATTATAGAATGCCAGATGGGCTTTGAGGTCGCGCCTGTCGGGCTTTTAGAGATTTCCTAGAAGCTGTATGGATCGGCCTCGCTAATCCAGTATTTCGGTTCTGCTCTAGGCCTGAATACGCACTACCAAAGGCTGTTTCTCAGCGGGATTTACACCCAATGACGGTGACGGTAAAGCATGCGGCCATAGTGGCCAGGGTGCAGACCCAAAACAGGTTGAATACCTTCTGTCACATGCTTGCCTATTGCGCCGTTCATGGTCTCGAGAAGAAATGCCTACCAAGCGCGATACTATGTAATCCAGCAATCTTTTATGTCTGGTTAGTAAGAATACCTGTCAATTATCACAATGCCACCGACTTGTACAAGGGCGGAAGGTCTTCGCCCTGTATGCCGACGGAATGGTCGAGGCGCATCAGCGCGATAGGGTGGTCGATCGAGTACAAACGCCAGATAAAAAGGTGTTATAAAAAAGTGATAAATTTGTGATAACTATACAGTCTTTACCATCATATAATCGCCCGAGCCTTATTCCATTCGAAGCCATCGCCTTTGCTCGTGAGCAGGTGAGGCTACGTTGTTTGCAGAGCTATTTGCAGAGGTGCGTGTGATGACGGCAGGTGATGCGTACGCTAGGCAGTCCTCCGGTAACAAGCCGGAACAACGGATATTTATTCCAATAATATTAGGGAGCCACAATGCAAAAATGTTACAAGCAATGTCTATCCGTTACTTTGCTGGCCATAACGGTTACAGCGTGCCACGGTGATAAAAAAGGCAACGAAAAACCGATGGACACTATGTACACGGGGGTACGCGGGGGCGACCTCGTAGCGACCGACACTGGCAAAAGTCTATACACCGACATCGTGGGCCATGCCAACCTGATGGTGTCCACGGAATCCTCCACTGTGCAGCTTTACGCTACGGGACTTTCTGCGAATAAACGTTATGCGGCCCACGTTCATAATGACGTGTGCAGTGCGGGTGGTGGCGGACATTATTTACAAAACCTAGACGGCGAAGATGTTGCCGAAAATGGTCTTTGGCCAGCTTTGGATACCGACATGGACGGGATGGCCATGACTGAAGTTGAGCAGCCTTTTATGGTCAGGGCTGATGCTAAGAGCGTAGTGATCCATGAGCCTGGCTCAGGAGATCGTATCGCATGCGCTGACCTTTATTCGAGTACTACCTTAATGGGTGGTTTTATGGCGATTAATTCTGGGGTTGATACCTATGAGATGCTGTCGGGCAGCGCGTATGTGTCAAACCGCAGTGACAATACTGCAGTAGCGCAAGTGAGTGTGATGGGGCTTACCGCTAATGCCACTTATCCAGCACACGTTCATGTTGGTGATTGCGAATCATTAGGAGGTGCCCATTATCTGCAGGATTCAGGTGGCGAAGATATGGCCGAGAATGGTCTATGGCCAGTCACTATGACCAATGAATTCGGTTACGGTATGGGTTGGGCGAGCAATCCGTTTAACGTGCGGATGACAGAGACACAAAGCATTATATTACATGACCCGGATACGGGTGAGCGAATAGCTTGTGCTGACCTGGATGATGAGTTGTTGGCTTTTCGCAGTGGCGGCTTCATGCCCACATCGGATGGCAATATGCTTTACGGTGATGATGTGATTCAAGGTAATGCGATGCTTTCAATTTCTCCAATGGGGGAGTCAATGGTGCATCTCACAGTGAAAGGCTTAATGCCAAATACCTCATATGCCTCCCATGTTCACAATGGCGTGTGTGAATCAGGCGGCGGCAGTCATTATCTGCAAATGATGGATGGTGAAGACGTTGCAGAGAACGGCCTGTGGCCAGCTTTTACCACAGGTGATGACGGTGTTGGTGAGCGCAGCGTCACGGCCAATTTTATCGTCCGTAATGATGCGCGTAGCGTCGTTATCCATGAGCCGGGTTCAGGTGCCCGAATTGCCTGTGCAGACTTGATGTAAGCCCTAGGGCGCCTCTGAAAAGCTCAAATGGCAGAAGCCTTCGAGTTTGATCAAAGGTTCCCTAATAGCAAAGGAGAGGTGCTAAACTAGAAGCCAGCTCAAAAATGGAGATTTTTTGTACAAGCAAGGCCCGAGCGTCTAGAAAAGTGCAGTTTACGGGTGTAGATAGGCATTTGAGAGACGCGAGAACGCAGCTGCTGTGAAAAACCCCTTTTTGAGACAGCTTCTACTTGAATCATTGATTACCCACTCCAGAGTTATAGTGGGTTACGATAAATTACTGTAAGCAGGTTAGCTCAATGCCCGGATCACTTAAACTGGCTCATGTGAACCAGACGCCGCAACGCTCTCACGAACGGTGGCGGTTTCTTGTGGTTGAAGATGAGCATGATCTGGCCAATTTAATCGGTATGCACCTTTGCGAGCTCGATGCCACGATAAAGCAATGTGATCGTGGAGACGACGCTTTAGCATTGGTGTTTAAAGAGCATTGGGATTTAATTGTGCTCGATCTCTCCTTGCCGGGCATTGATGGCTTGGAGATCTGTCGCCAGATACGTGGCAAGGGCTTGACCACGCCGCTGTTGATGCTGACTTCCCGTTCGACGGAGCTCGACCGAGTATTGGGCCTAGAGCTCGGTGCCGATGACTATTTGTGCAAGCCATTCAGTACGCTGGAATTCAAGGCTCGTGTCAAAGCCTTGTTGCGTCGCTCTAGCCATCGCCAGCTTGAAGACATCAAACACACAGAGGTTAGCGACAATGACTTCCGTATTGATGAGTTGTATGTCAATCGCGCGCAGCGCAAAGTCATGGTCGCCGGAGCACAAGTCGAGCTAACCGCTAAAGAGTTTGATCTATTGTGGCATTTCACCAGTCACCCTGGTCAAGTATTTCGTCGCAGCGAATTATTGGATGCTGTATGGGGCTACGGTCATGAGGGCTACGAGCACACGGTTAACAGCCACATCAATCGTTTGCGAGCCAAAATAGAGGGCAACCCCAGTCAGCCGAAATATTTATTGACTGTTTGGGGCGTTGGCTACAAATTCGTCGACCAAGCCGCGCCTGTATCATCATGATGATCAACTTTGGCAGTCTTTATTCGCGTCTCACATTGGTGATGATCGCGCTGTTTACGGCTATAGGCCTCTCTTATTTGGCGCTCGTATCCTGGAGTAATTATCGCTATTACCAGGAAACCACCCAGAGCTTAAATAAAAGCTTAGCCATGTACATTGCTGGTCGTGCGCCGTTGATTCGCGATGGGCAAGTCAATAAGCAGGCAATGAAGGAGCTTGCCGAGCTGGTCATGGTCGTCAATCCCATTGTCGAAGTTTACCTTGTGGACACCAGCGGCCGCATTCTTGCCCACGCGCTACCGGCTGAAGAAGTTGTGCGTTCACGTATCGACTTACAACCCGTGAAAGCCTGGCTTGAACAAAAGCAACCTTTACCTATCATCGGCACCGATCCACGCTCACAAAGCGCAGAGAAGGTTTTTTCTGCTTGGCCAATAGATGATCATGAACAAACGGTTGGCTACCTGTATGTGGTGCTAGAAGGTGCAACTTACCAGTCGTTGCGAGATTCTTTGCGCGGCAGCTATGCGCTGCAATTGAGTTTATCGGGTTTAATTGCGATTGTATTTTTTGCAGCGCTGAGTGCATTGATTATTTTTGGTTTTATGACCCGTCCCCTGCGGCGCCTAGCCCAAGATATGGAGCATTTTCAAAGCAACGTTTTACAGTCTCCTGAATCGGTGCCGTTCAAAGGGGATGAGCTTCAGTATCTGCGTAGCGCCTTCGATGCCATGAAAACTCGCATTCGAGATCAGATGGCCAATCTCGAGGAGACAGATCGAGTAAGGCGTGAGCTGATTTCCAATGTGTCGCACGATTTGCGAACACCTTTGGCGTCGATGCAGGGGTATCTTGAAACTCTCGCACTAAAAACCGATGGTATTGATGACCAACAAAGGCATAGCTACCTAGAAATTGCTCATAAGCATTGTTTGCGTCTTACCCAACTGGTGCAGGAGTTGTTTGAGCTGAGCAAGCTAGATGCCGGCCGTACCCCGCCTCATATGGAGAGCTTTTCTCTAGCGGAGTTGCTGCAGGATGTATCACAGAAATTTTCTTTGCAAGCGCAAGAAAAGCAGATACAACTTGAGGTTAAACCGGTCAATGACTTGTGTAGCGTGCAAGCAGATATCGCCTTAATTGAGCGGGTTATTGAAAACCTCATCGACAATGCCATTCATTACACCCCTGTCGGGGGCGCCATAAATTTAGCGTTAACGCGACACAGTGAAACTATCGAAGTTCAGGTGATCGACACAGGTACAGGCGTCCCGGCCGACGAACTACCGCTGATTTTTGACCGCTATTACCGCGCACGCAAGCACCAGGACCCCGCTTTTGGCCACACCGGTACAGGGCTTGGTCTGGCCATTGTTAAACGTATTCTAGACCTCCATCAGTGCCGCATCGAAGTCACATCAGAACTTGGCGCTGGTACCTGCATTCAATTCTCTCTACCACGGCAAGACGTAGCCAGTTAAGGGTATAGGGTCAACGAATCGATCTATAGAAAGGCGGTGTATCCCCAACCTAAAAGGGGTGGGGCCTAACCCTTGTTAGGGTGATTAAAAAAATGGGTGCACAGAGCGAATTGTTGCTTCGCCATTTATTACAAGGCTTGTAGTCTGTCGCGCAGTTTTTGTTTTATCCTACCCTTTTGATTAGGGAGCCTCTGATTCAGTCCCAATGCCTTCTCGATTTTGATCTTCTCTGTCGTCCAATTAACCCGGCAATTCAATAGATCTCCTATCTATTGAATTGCGCGCGTTCTTGTGCCGCATTAACCCGACACAAAAAATTTCCGGGTTAATGGTTTCTGCATCCATAAAGTCATGCGCGTCAACTCGGGGCTCATCTACCTGGGCGATCATACCCTTAACAAGCGAAGTCATGATATCGAGTGGGCTGCGAGGTCAAGCCCGGTGGGGTCTTCAGAGCTTTCAATTTCTGTGTTAGTGCATCTGGGGCGGTCGCGTGACCGCCGTGAATGGCGGGAATGTCCTTTTTGCAGGGGCAAAGAACGACCGAGTCACGCTTTGAGCTAAGAAAAGCTTCGAAGGCCAGACGTTATAGGGGCTTAATTAGAGGTATTTTAGAATGTTTGGATCACATTTTTAGTGAATCAGCGCCTTCATTTGTTGGTGCACTATAGGTGTTAAATTCCGGTTATTTAGAGCCTTTTACCCTTGTGATTCTTTCGTGAAATATTCGTGATGGTTTTGCAATAAAAATACGTCTTTTCTGTGAAAGCTTACGGGAAAAATCATGCCAATCTATTAGCTGCCTACACTCAGGTGTACGCGATTTCATTATTGAAAATAGGAGAGAAATATGATTTTTCAGCGCCTTGCCCCAATCGCTTTTGCTCTGTTTGGTATGTCAATACTCGCAGCCTGCGACGGTAACAGTAATAGCAACAATAATAACAACCAAGTTATGATGCCAGTGAACCCGGCGACCGCACCTCGTGCCATGGTTGACCGGTTTAGTGCGGAAGCCGGAACCCTATTTGTACGTGACGCGACAAACGCTCTGCCTGCAGCAAATACGGCTATTGATTTCGATCAGGCTCCTTTTATTACGAAAGGTCTTGGGCCTGCCGGCGAGCTCGTGGAGTATTATAATTTTGATGTGATGCCAACGGATCCTGCGCCCATTTATGTTTTGTTTCGTGAAGGTGAAGATGCGCCCGTTGATGGTCAGCTCAATATTGTTGATGTTATCCCGGGTGACTCGGGCTACAACGATTTTTGGCACGTACACAAAGTGACTGTGCCTGCGGAATATGTTGCCAATACCGTCACAAGTTTAAATGAAATTATGGCCATGAACTACGCGATAACACCCACCAATATCCTGGTTAATTGTCCAATAGTCCCCGACGGCTCTACCGCCGTAAAGCGTTTCGCCAACGAAGATATGGGCCTGGTGGAAGGTTGGTATGAAGGCATGGTGGTTAGCTATTTTAATTTCAGCGAAAAAGCGTTGACCGCAGATCCTGACTCACCTGCAGTTCCTGTATCCCCCATTTTCGTGTCATTTAATATCAACCCTGACCAAGAGGGTGGCGGACCTGCTTCTGGCTTTGTTACAGAAGATAATTCTGACCAAACACACAATGTAGTGGCAACCTTGCCGGCGGATGCTGGGTATTCACCGCTTTGGTTGGTGAGCGTTTATGACAATATGGATTTTAATAGCGTATCCGATTTGTCTAGCGCAACCGCCGCAACTCGACTCGGAGATGGTGTGGCAACACCCAACTGTCCGATAGTAAGTGTTGGAAACTGAGAGCTTTCATATTTAGGGCGCTCCGATGATTAGCCCGGCAGGAATAATAGTCGGGCTCATAGCCGGGGCACATATGCCCCATCATTGGCTGAGAAGCCAGGTTAATAAGTCCCAATGGCTTCGAGGCGTTGACGTCACGCGCAAAGGGGCCTTCAGAGTTCTCCTGTGTCTTTGTGTTAGCGCTTCTCGATAAGCCACCAGATTGCTTTGACCGCCATGGATGGCGGAAATGCTGTTTGTACTGGCGTAAAAACAGTTCAAGCACCGCATTGACGTCGAAAAGTTCTGAAGGCCAGGAGCTTTAGGGGTTGATGCAAAACGCTTCCTAGAGTAGGCGCCCACCTAAAAATTCACGCTGACCACCAAGGTCATGTTTTTGCTGCAGGTGGGTGTTCTTTCGGCTTGCCAGGTGGCGTGCCAGAGAGTTTAGCCCGCCGGCACGTGTAGCTGGTCCGATATTCCGGTACCACTGACACAACCAGTGAATTGGGTCACACCGGCTCAGCCCGCTTTATGCTTCAATCAGCTGCACCCCTCCTTTAATTGACCGATCCAGTTTTAGGATTACTGTCGTCTCACTGTAACAGACGATATTAGACATTACCTATGCGGCACACCTGGAGCTCGTAATAATAATGAATAGAAAACCAACGATAGCCATTTTTGGCACTTTTTTTCTGGCTGCGATGACGCTGACTGCCTGTGGTGGCGATACCACGATGGGGCAGTCTTCCAGTGGTGGAGCATCGTCCTCCTCCAGTACCTCGAGCACCTCAAGTAGTTCCAGCTCATCCAGCAGCTCGAGTTCATCCAGTAGCTCCAGTTCATCCAGCAGTTCAGGTACGCCGCTCGACGGCGCGGACTTGGTCTATGCGATCAACGCGGGGTCGACGAGCGCAGTTATGGTTGACGGTATCGAGTATCTGCCGGACAGATTCTCCACCGATGGCAACGTTAGCAATACCACGGACCCTATCGCCGAGACCTTGGGAGACCCGTTGTTTCAAACGGAGCGTTACGGCAATTTTCGATACGAAATACCGGTGACCAACAGTACTTATACGGTGGTGGTACAACTGGCGGAAATATTTCATCAAACCGAAGGCGCCCGAACTTTTAATGTCTTGATCGAAGATAACTCCTTGGCGACTGGGCTGGATCTTTACGGTGAAGTTGGCCACGATACCGCCCACACGCTCGTCAGCGAACCGGTCGTGGTGAACGATGGTCATTTGACGGTAGCTTTTGAGCCGTTAATGGATAATGCGACAGTTTCAGGGATTGCGATTTACTCAAGTGACGGGGGCCAATTCGTTGAGCCGCCCGATCTCAGTGACGTCGCGGCCCCGCTTGACGCTCTTTATTTCGATGTGGCCTGCCCGGATGACACCAGCGCACCGCTTGCCACCGGCGCGACCTGTGGTCACCCGGGCTCGACGCAACGCATTACCCAAGACGTGATGTTAGGTGGTGACGCCTCGAAGACTTATAAAATCACGCTCCGTGTGCGCGGCATCTGGGAGCCGACCAATATCAGTGGTGGTCAATCGCCGGTCAACGGTCAGCCATTCACGATTGGGGGTGACGTCGCTGGCGGTACTGGCGCCTCGAGTGATTCGGTCAACTATCAACAGTATTCGATAGCTGTCTCGGCACCGATGCAGATCTATTGGTTGAACAATTATCGCAGGACGGGTCACGATATCTACAAGGAAGATTACCAGGCCGAGATTGTCGCGCGCGGCGGCGCCCAAATCACTGTAACCATGAATGACGGCAATGAACGACAGATTGCGAATTTTCCTGGCGAGCTTTTCAGCGATCTGCCGCCTTACGATAAAACTCCCAGTCTCGGTCAAACCCTGCGCTTGGATGTGATTGGCGTTGTAGAACAATAATGACCCAGTGAACTGTGTTGTTGCCCTGCGGCCCGGTGGTGAGAGCGCCACTTCGCTGCGGGGGAGCAACGCCATAGCCAGTTCAGCTTTTTGGGGTATGCTGGGGTGCAATTCCGTTCGACTCGTGACCAAGCCCATAGCCATAAACAAGCAGTGATTACCCTTTTTATCTGGGCTTGATTAAGAGAACGTAGCGCTTTAAATCGGTAGCTCAAGCATGAAAAGTGCGCACACACACCCTTCAAAAAACAAAATGGCATGATTCTCGATGCCGCCTTCCCGATAAGGTGTTATCCATTTGTAGATCTAGCGGCCTTCTGAGCCAAAGGTGCGATTGGCCTCACAGAAAGAAAAGGTGTGAAGCAGTTTATGGCGTTTTAGTAGGTGCCATTTGCTCCAGTATCTGGCCAAATAGTGCCACCACGGCATCTTTTGCATCTACGCCTTCTGGTAAACCCGGTTGCACCATTTGTGAAATCAGATAAAGGCTGCGCTCCCCATCCACTAAATCCAATACCTGGCGAATAAATTCGTGATCCATCTGGCACTGAAACGCGATTTTAGGAATGGGTTGGTGATGCATAATCAGCCAATAAGGCGTCAACCATTCACGGGTTTGAGAGGGCGCTGGTACTTTTTGCGGCTGCGTTTTTTTACGCGTCGTAAAGGTCAGCACTTGTTCGTGGTGGTAGCGAGCGTTAAGCGGGGAAGCCATATGCGCCACTTCTGCCACATTGAAGTCCGGCACTTCAAAGCCTGCCATCTGCACAAACTCTAGAATTTCTTCAGCTGAATATTTCAATTCAAAGCTCAGGTGGGGGGAATACAGTAATGGTCCCGTGTTTACCCATTGGCCGCCAGGCTTTAGCAGGTAGCCAATCACAGAGATTAGATCTTTTACATCACCCCCGGTCACATCCAGTAGCCAAGACGTGACGATAGAATCCTGGCTTGCTTCGCGCAATGGCATATTCCAAACGTCTGCGCCGAGCGCGAACCAGCGCAGATGCGCTTGTTCGGGGTCTTCGGGTGGCTGCATCGTCCAGGCTTTGCTATAGGGAAAACCGATTTGCGGGTAGGTGTAAAGCTCTGGCAGCGTTATGGGCTGCCGCTTGCGAATCAACGTGTGTGCCGAGGTCAGCAAAAAAGGGTTAATGTCGGAGGCAATCGTAAACTCGGGTTTTAATGTCTTGTGAAGGTCCCAACTTAAACGCCCCGCACCGGCCCCTAGTATTAACATGCGGCCCGGGTTCGGCGGCTGCCAAATGTCGAGCACACGCTTTAAATTGGCGTCATTGACGTGAGTGTCATAGTGCCGATTGGGTTCATGATCCCAAGCCCAGTCACGAAGTACGTGGTGGTAGTATTCGGTTGGGTTGTCCACGGCAGACTGCTCGAGGCGGGGGGCGAATTGACGGGTTAACCCCGCATTTTGTAACTGGTTAAGGATCGTGTCTAGACTGTCGCGCATGGCGGTGGTGGCCTGCTCTAAACGCTGGCGTGTCAACTCGGTAACATCATACCCTTGAAGGACATAGTCCATATGCTCCAAGGCTTCACGGCCTTGGCTTTCCATCATGGCCATTTGGTGTTGCCAAAGGTTTCTTTGCTCCAAACCTGTGGTAAACACGCAAGGGATGCCGGCCAGAGAAAAAAACGCCGAGTCACAGCCGGTGCATTGCAGGCCTTCTAGGTTGCTGGCGCAAACGGGGCATACCAGAACATCCTTGGGGAATAGTATTGGGGTTGGGGGGGGCATGAAAACTCGCTTAAATAGTGATGACTAGCATGCTGATGTATGGGGGGCATTGGGCTGCAGGGTTACTAAAACCTGCGCTGGCCAGCCACGATCAGTTTTTATCAGGGTGATAGGTAAAAAAGGCGATGATAAACGAAATGACGTACACCCCAAAAAGCCCCGACCGCAAGATCAGCCGGAGCTTGTGGGGAGTAACCACCTCTGTCATTTCAAGGTGCTTGTTGAACGTTTGGCCACCGCTTAGGTGGCTAAACCCACATCGCCGCCGGTGGCCCCGTTTAAGCTTAACCCGGATGGGTCCACACCCAACCCTTTGGCCACTTCCGCGTGGAAGTCTCGAGAGGTTGAGGCAGTCCCTTTGGATGAAAAGCCGGATTGAAAACCGGGCATTTGCGTGGCCAAAACGAAGGGCGCATTTGTTGATGCATGAGACAAGCCGTTGCCAAAGCACGTTACTTGGCAGAATGCGGTACTCTCAATCAAGGGTTTACCACTGCTGTCGAGTTTTGTTGTGAGCTGTTTGATGAAGTAGGCAGGCACTTCAAATTTCGCACGCATCATGGGGTTCCAGACAGAGGCGCCGCCAGAGTGCGCCGCACTGTGACCATCAAACCCCTGGTAGGTCCAGCCAACACCATTGTGGTTGCCGATTTGCAGCACGCCCACTCGCGTTAAATCTGCTTGCAGTGCCGCGATCAATATATCGGCTTGCAGTTTGGCGTGCTCAATCATGCCGGCGTTGGTCGAGTCGTCATAGTTATTTGGGATGTTGGGCCGGTAGGCGTCGAGGTCAGGCGCTTCGGCATTGGCAAGGTCTTCAATGCGTTGTTCGATTTTCCCAAGCGCCGCGAAATGGGACTCCAAGCGCTCATATTCAGCAGCGCTCAGTTTGTTTTTGATGCGCTCGATGGCGTTTCTTTGCGCAGCAAAGGAGTTCATGTAGGTGTCATCGCTGCCGACTTCAGGGAGTGCCCCAAAATACTTGCTGAGTGCTCCGCGTGGGTCATTTTCCGGTAAGCCTGACTTGCTGATAATGGTGCCGCCGCCGGTCCCTTCGGCATTCGAACCTAAAAATATGGTGGAGTAGTAACTACGCGGGCCCAGAATTGGCCCCAGATCCATGTCAATCGTGTTGCGCGTGTAGTCGGCACCCAGTGCCTGGCGCGCACCGCCATGGCCGGCCACTTCAGTATCCACTGCGCGAAAGTGACTGATATTCGCAACATTGTAGCTAGAGGACCCATAGTGAAAAAACGGGCCCGAAATGTTCGAAGCTGATGAGGGTTTCCAATCTTCCGGCGCGCCACTGTGAATGTAGCAGTAAATCACGCGTTTGGGGGTTTCTTGGGCATGCGCATAGCGCGCTGTCATTACTCCGCCCAATAGGCTCGAAAACTTTAGGGTGGAGCTCGCAATACCAGACTTACCCACCAGGTCTAAAAACTGACGGCGGGATTTATGAACCTGTTTACGCTGAGATTCCGCAACTTTTTCGTTCGGCTTCTGAGTGTTATTCGGAAATTTCATCGTTAGTACCTGTTGCTGGTGAGGTGGTGGTCGTGGCCACCACAATCAATCTTATTTACGGAAACGAAATGCGTCAGACATCACAATGGCTTTCAGAACGTCGCGCGGGCTTTTTGAGGCAGAATAGGCGGTTTGTAGCTCGTTCTGAATACAGGCGAATTCGCCTTCTTGCGCGTCGCTGATGCCGTAGTATCCGGTTTCAGCTGGGTCGAGGAATTCTTTGTTCAAAGTATAACCCAGAGCAAAGCGTGTTGATTTTTCAATCAAGCAAGCAGAGAGACCAGGCAAGTCCCTATCGACAATTTTTTTACCAAGGTCTTTGGCGCCAGAGAAGAACAAGCCATCGCCAGTCGCTTTGGCTGCATCAGCCTGAGGCCCAGACAGCGTTCCGACCGTATCGTAAGCATAAAGGTATCCACCCTCATTTACCTGTGTGATCGGAAGATCACTTTGCCCTTGAGGGACAGCCACGCCGTTAACAAATGTCAAACCGTCCTGAACCGTTTTGCCTCCGGCTTTGGGGCGTAACCGACCCACATGGTCGAAATCGTCTAACGCAAACAAAGGGTTGATGATGGCGTTGTGACAGGACACGCAAGAGGAGCCTGGAATGTTCGTTTGCAAATTGTACCAGTCGGTGGTGGTGATATCGCCGGCCTCTACCCGTGCTTTCACTTTCTCGGCCGCCGCTTCACGCTCGTCAGAATCTTCTAGGTTTAAGGGTAGCGGGATGGATTGACACAGTACATCCATACGGAAGTGTGCAGAGCGCTGAATGGGCGACGTGTAATCCATATGAGCGTTGTAGGCCATGTAGGCGCCCGAAGCGATGATGCCTCCGCGATCACTGCCACTGGTATCGACCATGCGGAAATCTCCGTGGCCGCTACCGCCGCCCGTCATACCGTAAAAGTCTGCCAACGTACTGTCCAAAAAGGTGAAGTCACCTGAGTACATGCTAGGGAAGTTACCGTTGTAGAACACGTGTGCATAGATTTCACGAATTTCTTGCATCATGGATTCTCGAACCTCTTGCGTGAAGTCCGGATCGTTACGAGTTTTTTCCATAAGACCGTCGGTGCGGAACCACTTTCCGGCAAGGCGTTTCACTTGGGTGCGTCCGAGGGGGGAGTCGATCAAATCATTAATGTGCTGCTCCAGGCTGGCATCGTCCACCAGTTCGCCCGCTACAGCTGCGTCCAGTAAACTTTTGGAGGGACCAGAGCCCGTTAGCGCGAAGGAAAGCGCAGAGGCGTACTCATATGGGTCTAGTGCGTACGCGTTGGGGTCGGCCGCCTTCAGTTTTTCAACATCGTCTTGTACGGGCTCGGATGTGCCGAGAACACCAATGGAGATGGATGCGACTTCCAGTGGTGGCATTTGGTAATCGTTGTTCGCGGCATTGGCGTCATTGAGGAAGTACAAAGGCCCGTTGGGAACCTGGTCAAGCAGAATGTAATAGGTTCTGAAGCCGGTATGGTTGATGGTGAACTGCTGAATGACGCCGTCATCGCCATAGCCGCCGCCGATGGTGAGAATAGGCCAGTTATCCATCGGGCTTTTTTGCCCCTTCACGCTAATGGCCACAAGGTCATTGCCTGTCCAGCTGTACGCGTTTGAGCCAGAGCTCTCGACGCTGAATCGATTGTAGCGGTCAATGCTCACATCAGAGAAGGTTGTTGGTGTGCCGTCAAAATCATACTGGGTGCCAGGGGCGACGACTGGGTTGGCCAGTAATTCGGATACTTTAGTGCCCACTTCTGAGCGATAAAGGAACTGCGGTGACATTAACACCGTGCGTAATGCCCACTTCAGACCTTCTGTGGCGTCCGGTGCCTCTGTAAAAATTGTGGTGATTTCCGCTTGCTCAACGTCGCTTAGCGCGCGACGGTAAGCCACGTAAGCAAACTCCTTGATGAAATCCGTGGAGCACTGGATGGGGTCCTCACAGGCAAAAGGTAAGGCGCCTGGTGTAGACATGGCCCAGTCGGTTAGTGCAATGGCATTCTCATAATATGAGTTCAGGCGTGTTTCGTTGATCGCTTCACTGGTGTGATTGGGCAGCCGGGCAATTTCGTTATCGAGGCCCACTTTCGCCGGTGACGAATAGTCTTCAGGCAACGGCAGGTTGAATAACTGACTCAACGAGTTGTGGTATTCGTAGGAGGTCAAGATGGCAAAGCTTCGGCGGCCGTAGTGCAGCGCATTGGGGGTGGCACAGCTTGCGGCGACTTGCCCTGGGCCCGTTAGGCCGTCTTTAAGTGACCACAGGTATGCGGCAGTGTCTTGGCTGCACTGGGCATCACAGTCGCCCAGTGCGCCCATACTAGTGTCGATAAAGGCCGCGAGACTTGTCAAGGTGCTGGCGTTGTAATCGGGATAAGATGGAGAAATGGGAGTGCCCAAGTCGTCTGGGTCTACCTGGCCGATACCGCCCACATCACCAGAGTCGCCACCCACACCAAAAAAGCCGTCGCCATTAGTGTCTTTATGGCATTGACTACATTTGCTGGCAAATAGCGTAGCACCTCGTGTGGCGTTACCGGTGAAGCCTGGCTCACCGGAGGAGCTTGAGCTGCTTGAGGAGCTGGAACTTGAAGTACTGCTGCTCGAAGAGCTCGAAGAGGAACTGCTGGAGGTGGTGTCATCAGTGCCTCCGCAGGCCGCCAAAAGTGAGGCCAGCACTCCGATTACAATTAGCTTTTGCATTGTTGGTCCTAAACTCTGAGTGGATACCATAAAACGAATGTTTGATCGGGTACAAACTTACCACAGGTTATCGTCCGATAAACGTAGCAACGGGATTTCCTGGAGCCCAAATTTTTGTGTCTGTGACCGAGTTTGCAGCAGGCGTGCGCACCTCGCGCGAGACGCTGCGTTTGTTCAATCTTTTTATACCATTTGTTAAGTATCAAAAAATTGATTAGCCTCAAATGGTTGTAGAAAATACGCAATTTTACGTATTGACTAGAGTGTTGTGCGCTTGACTTGTCTGGCGCGTCAAAAAACGGGTTTTTGAGTGGTCGCCAACTGATTAATCTGGCGGGCGTCAAGGGTTTGGCTGCGAAGCGATTCAAATCGTATTGGATGCTAAAAAATGGTTTATCCCAAGTTTTAAAAATTAGCCTTAGTCTTAGTAGGTCTTTGAGGTGTGCGCTAAATAAGGTTGATTAAAACTAACGATAAACTGCGCCAAAAAATCCACGCCAAATGAGATTGATTGAAACTAAAAAAAGGAGGAATGTTGTGCTTCCGAGCAGGGGCAATATTCAAAAACCTTTATTGGCTTTGGGGTGCGTCTAAAAATGCACTGTTTTCGCGATAGCGGCGTCCGCTCCGTTTTTGAATTTTTATTTTCCTGGTGTAACCTGCGGTTTTCGGCAACGGCTTCGTGCGCTGCTCTACCTCCTGCGTCTATGTCGTCGTCCGGGTGGTGCTCTCTGGTGTTTACGAAAAAAATTCTATTTTTGGGGGTTCTTTACGGTGTGCGTCACAAAATTCTCGCTTGTGTAAGTAAGGCGAACCAAACCCTAGGTGGCATACTTAAGTGAGCGCCGTTGACGTGTGGGCGGCTGATGAATATTTCGCTTAAAGGCGGCCTCCTAACGTTTTATGTGCTCGGCATGCAAGCCAAACGAAAGCCCCGTTCAATACATGGCTTTTGGTTTTTGAGGCGCGTCTATTAACCTGGGAATAAAATAGATTTCCTGTCTGTTTTATTACGCGCCCTAAAAAGTTTGACGCTGACGTATGAATCATCTTGTATTTTAAGGGCGTTTATTTGCATCCCGGCCAATAATGGAGCATCCAAGCCCCATCTATTAACCCGCCAATCATTTCTGTGGGGTTAATCGGTATAGTAATGGGTGGGTTTACAACGCTTCGGCAAACCGAATTTGAATGAACTGACCTTCGGCTAATTCCTCCACGCTATTAACTTTGCCGCTGACTTTAGTTTGGTTGTCCAGGCGTATGTTGATTAGGTTCTTGCCAGCCGGTTTTACAAGCGCGGTGCCTTGTTCAAGATCAATATCGACGATTGTCCCTTTCACATATTGAGGCTTTGGTTCAGTAGGCAAAAACGAGATCGCTTTCTGTTCTGGGGCTAATGCGGCAATAGTGGTCGCTTTGTCATTCACGATCATGTGGTTGTACTCTGGCACTTGATTTTGTCTCTCAAAGTTAGTGTGGCTCAAAACGGCTGACGTCTTCGAGGTGGGGGCTGCGATTTCAGTAAAGCTGGGTGTCTCGCTGAGGGCAGAGGCAAGTGGAGAGGTGAGGGTGGTCATGGCAACGGCAAATGCAAATACTGTTTTCATGGTAGGGTCCTGATGGGGTGGCGGGTTGAATGTGTGTAAATTATAGGCAAGCCTGTTGGGTTGTGTTACCAAATGTATCGATTTTATTATACTGCTTTGCAGCAAGCTGATTTTCTTATTGCTGCATTTGGTTATATGCGGGGCCGTCGACGCCGCTTTGTGGCAGGGGTATGACTGTTTTATGATAATGGTGTTACAAAAAGAAACGCAGTGAGGGGCGGCATGTCAACCGCATGTTTATTTCAACTTCAAAGTCTTTTCATCAAGGGTGCGTTTGGGGTTTAGTTAAAAGTCTGAAAGCCCAGTGCTTTTGAGTAAGGCAAACGGTTTACTTGGGGGATCGTGCAGTGGCATTCAACTGATAAGTCCGATGGCGCTTGAGATCTCTTTGCAAGTAAAGCATTACCCAAACCTAGCGTGACGTTTGTCGTTATGCTTTGGGTCTGTGATTTGAAGAAGTGGCCATAACTCGAAGGTGGCCATAACTCGAAAGAGGCCATCGCTCAGCTGAGGGGGGCGCTCATCTTCCTCTGTGTGGATGACGGAGTGTACGAGGGGTCAATATACGAGGGTTCAATATAAGGAAGATGTTGAGCGGTTCGAGGCGGTACTGTTTAAGGGGCTTGGAAGATTGCGAAAATTTTGAGCTATTTAAAGGGCTGTCTAGGACAATGGTTAAAATATAAAAGTGTAGGGAGGTCGCTCGTCGTCATAGGCCTACCCTTTTTGATGAACAGGTTTACAATAGAGGTTTGTGTTTCGGCGGGATGGCAGTGTGGCCAGCGGTTCTGCACCTTGGATAGGCATGTGACCCCTTGGTTGTGCATTAAAGCTACAAAATTGTCATTTTGAGTGTGAATAATTCACAGAATAAGTTCCAAATTGCTTTTAGGCTGTTGCCATGGTCATTAAGACAGGGATGGGCGGCGAATGTTGAGTTTAATAGATTGTGAGATTGGGGTGCTTGCGATGGATTTAGAAGCTTGGAAGTTAGATGTGAAATCCGGTACCGCAGTGCACGCGACGGGTTTTAAATTGGTGGTTGAGGGCAACCCGGCCAATCCTATGGGCGTTACGCCCGGCCGGTTTCCGGAAGGGCTAACCGCGATTCAGCAGGCTACCTTGCTTCGGTGTGGGATAGAGGCCTTAATCGAGGCTGCGCTCGCGCAAAAAAATGATCAAGCGCGTCAGCGATTTTCCGTTGTGGCTGCTGAAACGGCTAAGGTCACCAAAACGAAGCCTTCTCGACCGGTGCTCTCGCTCAAGCGCTAATGTCTAGGGTCAAATTTGCCACTGCTCTCGTTTTGCTTGTCGTCGGAGCCAGGTCAAATCAGCATGCAGGGCGTTGATTGAGCAACAGATCAGCGCGTGCATTGGGCTTGGATATTGTCGCTCAGCTTTTCTTCTAGCGCCGTTAATTCATCGCAAATCAATCCTGGGTTGCCGTTCAGTCGCACTGTCTTTAGGGCTTTTATCCCCAGTAACGGCGTGATGCCGCCAAGTTGATTTTGGCTCACATCGATAAACACCAGCTGATCAAATACTTGAATCCCTTCTAAAGATCTCACACCCATATGGGCACAATTGAGTTGGGTCAAGCCGCTGGCTTGTTGCAAGGTTTGGTCATGAATGGCCGTTTGAACGCACTCGGCAAGGGCCTTGTCGGCAATGCTGTAGCCTGTGAAGATCTGTCGCTTGTTTTGAAGGTCTTGTTCATTCAGGCTGATTCGGTAGTGTTGGCACCCCAGTGTGAGTAAGCCCAGTACAGCACAAAATCCAATGATCAAAGTGAGTTTAAGTGCGCGCATGCTTTCCTGGCCGTGTCAGTGAAATTTTCAGGTGCGGACATAACCTGCACCGCTTTTTGAACTATACTGGCGCATACGTTCTAAAGTCGAGTTTTTTGGCTTCAGCGGTGGTTAAGTTTCCCTATGTTTGAATCCCAGAATCGCTCAACGAACAACAATGAATTAAGGAGCCACTCTATGCGCTTATTGAAAACCTCCGCCTTTGCCCTGCTACTGTGTGGGTGCACGACAATGGACCCCTATACTGGAGAGCAAAAAACCAGCAATGCCACAAAGGGCGCTGTCGGTGGTGCCGTGCTTGGCGCTGTCATAGGCGCGGCCACTTCTAGTAAGAACGACCGTGACAAAGGCGTATTAACCGGCGCGGTAGCGGGTGCGGCTTTGGGTGGTGGCGGTGGCTATTATATGGATCGCCAGGAAAAGATCTTGCGCGATCGGCTGGTGGGTACCGGTGTGCAAGTGCGGCGTGATGGCGACAATATTCAATTGATCATGCCTGGCAATATTACCTTTGCTACAGGAAAGTCGGACATTCGTCCCGATTTTTACAGCGTTTTAGATTCCGTGGCGCAAGTACTCGCGGAGTTTAAAGACACCCGTATTAGTGTCAGTGGGCATACGGATAACACCGGTGGCGCTGACCTCAATCAAATGTTGAGCGAGCAACGCGCTAGTGCCGTTAAGATGTATTTGATCGGCAAGAAAGTGGCTGCGGGCCGAGTGAATGCAGTGGGTTACTCCTATCGCTACCCTATTGCTAGCAACAGCACACCCGAAGGGCGTCAGGCCAATCGACGTGTTGAATTAAATTTAGAGCAGATGAAGTAAACGCCGCGTCCATACCTCCCAAACTCAAAAGCCCTTCGGGGCTTTTTTTATGTCGCTACGCCGGTTTTTCAGCGGAGGTTTTGGGTTGAGCGTTGACTTGAGGTTAGGCCAACGCCTTGAGCACCAGTGTTTTTTGAGGTGGGGCTAGCGGGATGCTCAGTGCGGCTTGGTGCCCTTTTTCAGACATTTTTGCCCAGGTTTTCTGTATGATATCAATGAGTTTCTCTTCATCGTGCTTTTTGGCGAAATCTTCGAGGTAAAACTCAAGAAAGACTAGGCAAATCACGTCTTCTAAGCACTGGCTTTCGGCATCTCGTTTTAAGCCGCGTTTTTGGACCAGGTATTGGGTGCGTTCGATATCGGTGGGGGCGTAACCTACTTGGGCCATCAGGTCCCCCACGCGTTTGGCGTGGAACAATCCCAGTTCGGCACGCCACTTCTTGTAGCCACTACGCCCCTCTGGGTAGTCACTGCGCGGGCTTTTCCAGCGCTCGATATGCTGTCCTCTTGCCGCAATTTGTAAGTGCTCAGAGGCCTCAACGGCGAAGCGAGCCAGCCACTGGCTCATACGTTTGCCATATAACCATTCTTTGGGTTGGGGCAGTTGTGTGTCGTCTAACTCGAAGTTGGGGTCGGCACGATTGGCGCTGTCAATCAGCCCCAATACATCGTTCAATTTTGACATGACTTACCTTTGTTTAACGGCAGGTTTCAGGCATGGACAGTGTGCGTAATCCTTCAAGGTCATTGATTTGGACGTGCTTTTTATCCAGCGTAATGAGGCCTTGTTTGCTCATACGTCCAAGCACTCTGCTAACGGTTTCGATGGTCAAGCCTAAATAGTTCCCCATATCTGCACGCGACATGGGGAGGTAAAATTCAGTCGCTGATAAACCACGGGAATGATTGCGGGTGGCGATACTCAAAATCAAAGCGCTCAGTCGTTCCTCTGCACTGTTCTTAGACAGCAGGGTAATTAATTGCTGGTCGTTACTGATTTCTTTACTCATCAATTGAAAAAAGCGTCGCTGCAAAGAGGGTAATTTTGTACTCAAATCTTCAAGGCGATCGAAAGGAATCTCGCAAACAGCGGAGGTTTCCAGTGCGATGGCAGAATTGGTGTGGGTATTGTCCGCAAGCCCATCCATGCCAATAATTTCGCCTGGTAGATAAAAACCGGTGATCTGCTCAGTACCATCTTTGGTGACATTGACCGACTTTATGGCGCCCGAGCGTACGGCATAAACCGAGCGAAATTTGTCGCCTGCGTGATAAATACGTTCCCCTTTGTGTGCAGGGCGCCCCCGCTGGACGATTTCTTCCAGGCGTCCGATATCCTCTAGCTCTAGGCTTATGGGGAGGCATAACGCGCTTAAACGACAGTTGGCGCAGTGCACCTGTTGATTTACGTGACAGTGTGAAACTGGGTGAGAGACCGACATGGTTTGGACGCAGGCAGTGGATCAGTACGACGAAGGATAGTGGATGCTAAAACCCCTTGTCAAAGGGCGCGGTGATTTATCGAAACCCAGAGGTTGGCAAACAGGTGCGTTCCACATGATCAGCATAGTCATCAATGCCTTGAATGTTGAACCACTTTAATCCGCCGAGGCAAGAGCACGCAGCGGGCCCTAAGCGCAGAACATCGTGTGGCCGAGTGTGTAATCTTGAGCCCGCGCGGATGAGCACATGATCGTTGTGGAGGTAGTAACCGACTGCCGCCAGGCGTTCAATGACTTCGTCAGTGGGTAAGCTAAAGAGGGCCCTTGGTGGCGATAGAAAGTCTACTGAGTCAGGCTCCACTTTAACCAGAAGTGTCACCAGTGCATCGAAAGGCTTAAGGGTTTGCGGTAGTTCTAGAGCCAGACTCGTAAAGTCAAAACGAAAGTCGCGGATGCTGTCGAACAATCGCTCAATAGTGGCAATGGGAGTGGTGGCTTCGGATTGTAGGTAAAGGTGGTTAAACCCCAACCCTTTCAGTAGTGCCACCTTTTCGATGGTGATTTCGCGCGGTGTCAGCGTAACGGCATGTTCCACATGGTGGCCACGTACCAATTTAAACTGCTGACCCAGTGCATGTACCCATTGGGTTACGTTGGCGTCATCCATGATGGCAAAGGGCGAAGTGATCCCTATTTCACAAATGGGGCGTTTGGTAAAGTAAGGGGACCAGGCTCGTATCTCCCGCAGCAACCACTGCCAATCAAAAGAAACCCCTTGATCAAAAGCGACTTTTTTGAGCTCAGCGCAATTGACTTCAATTCCCATGGGCGCAATGGTATTACTCACGCATTGATCCAGCGTCTCAAGTATGACTTGCTCGGGTAGTGAGGTGTCTGGCAGTGGGTTCATTGCCTGTGAATGCGTCGCTATTACCATGGCTGCCAGTTTAGGTGTGTTGTGAGTGAGGATATTGACCCATGTCAAGGGTTGTGTCTTTTGATGGGCGGGCGGCTCGTTAATCTAAGGCGTTAAAAAAGGCGCTGACCGTTGCAGAGGCTGGCCCATAGTGGCGCTCAGCAAAGTAGGATTGTACCTGACTCGGCTCGAGGTTGAGTTCAACCGTATGCGCCCCGAAGCGGCGAGCCAACGCCACAAAGCCTGCTGCGGGGTAAACGTGCCCGCTGGTGCCTATGGCTACGAAAAGGTCGCACGTCTTTAACGCTTGCTCTATGGTTGGCATTGACAGGGGTATCTCGCCAAACCACACAATGTGAGGTCTAAGGTGGCCGGGCGCGGCACAGCAAGGGCAGCATGTGTCGGGGCCTAAGTCTTGCTGCCACGCCCAGACTTTGCCTGTGTGTGTACAGCGCGCTTTTAGAAGCTCGCCGTGCATGTGCACAACGGTTTGACTACCTGCTTGCTCGTGGAGGTTGTCCACATTTTGGGTGACCAGTAAGAAGTCGCCCTTAAAGCGTTGTTCAAAGCTTGCCAAGTGGTGGTGTGCCGCGTTCGGTTCTGCGTCCTGCAAAAGTTGTTTGCGACGGGCGTTGTAAAAACGGTGAACCAGTACCGGATTACGCCGATAGGCTTCTGGTGTACAAACGTCTTCTACGCGGTGATTTTCCCAAAGGCCCTCATTGTCACGAAAGGTTTTAAGGCCGCTTTCAGCCGATACACCAGCACCAGTGAGTACCACAACGTGACGATAGCCGGCGCTCACTACACGAGGGCGCGCAATAAGGCTATGACGCCGTACAAAAGGCCCAACACCAACAGCAGTGCCACGGCATTGATGGCATATTTGGCGGCATTGTACAAAGGTTTATTGGTGCGCTTAAGCGCTTTGCCGCGCAACATAATGGGCTCTACGGTTGCCAATAGCTTACTTGCTGCACCGCGTTTATCCTCTGCGGTATTGGGCACCAGAGACACCCGCATAAAGATTTTATATAAGGCATTAAACAGTCGGCCAGGTAACAACATAGGGCGATCCACATCGCACATTAATATTAAACGATGTTGATCCGTGTCATTGCGCACGTAATGGATGTAGGTCTCGTCAAACAATAAAGCGTCGCCATCGCGCCAGGAATAAGTTTGGCCATCGACACTAATAAAGCAATCATCCGAATTGGGGGTGGCTAAACCTAAGTGGTACCGCAGTGAGCAGGCAAAAGGGTCTAAGTGGCGCGTTAATTGGGCGCCAGGAGGCAGGATAGAAAACATGGCGCCATTCACGGATTTCGCCTTGTTCAGTATTTCCACCGTTTTAGGGCATAAACGCTTTGCAGATTCATGGTTGTATCCATACCACTTTAAATAAAATTTACGCCAGCCGTATTTGTGAAACGTTCTAAACCCCACGTCGTAATGGGCTGCTTCACCGGGTTGGTTAATCGTATCAAACACATTTTGTTCTTTTAGGGCTAGGGCCTCTGCTTGTATGGTTTGCCAGTGTTCACGGATTTCTTCTAATTCTGGAAACTGCGCCAGGTCCATGATCGGCTTGGCGGCACGCCTTTGGGTGAAAAGGTATAAGAAGCAATTAAGGGGAGAAAATACCGGCCAGCCCTTACGCAAATATTCTGTTGTACTGGTAAACCGGGCCTGGCCGCGCCATTGATACACGTACACCATGGCGACGGTGCAAAGTACTAAGATCAGAAAAATGTAAACCACGAGCGTACTCTCATTTGAGCTAAGGGCGACTGTGGCGGCCTAGCACGCAGGCCTATTGTATAGGGGCGCGGCGGCACACAGTACGTTAAATTGGGGGGAATTCTATCGATTTACGCCCCGAAGTAAAAGGGACGTTGTTCGGGGGGCGGCCGGAGGCGCCACGCGAGCGCCTCAAAGTTTAGGCTTCTTCTGCCAAGCCTCTGGTTTTTACCTTAAGGCGAAGCTCCATGTAATCCAGCGCCTCGTTGACGGCTTTGTTCACCCTTTCAAGAATGGCACTTTGCTCGTCTCCGGTAAGATAAAACATCGTATCCACATCGTAGCGCACATATTTAGTGGGCAACTTGTTGAGTGCAATACAGGCTAAATCCGATTGTAAATCATGACTGAAGGGTTTGGCCCGTGGTGCTGTGCGTATGGCATCTAGAACCAATTTTTCATAGTAGTTGTGTACAGTGCCATAAGTGGCGTCAATATCACTGTCGATGGCTTTTAAAGCGTTGGTGAGCATGGTAAGTCCCTCCTGACTCGTTATTGTTTTGGCAATAGGGTTGCTTTCAGTATAGCCCGATTTTTATGCTTAAACTATGCGCTGTTTGGTGTTTTTATAGCCGGTTGCGTGCCAGGTCTCGCATTAAAAAGCGCGCGGAATGTAGGTGTAGCGCGAGGGATTGTGGAAGAGGCAGTGGAACACCTGTGATCATATTACTCAGTAATTCGGCACACAGTGGCGCGTAGGTTAACCCGCGTGAACCGTGACCTAGGTTCATGAACAACCCTGGCCAATAGTGGCCTGGAGCATCAATGGTATGTTTAAAGTTGTGTCGGTACTTGGCGAACCGCTCAATCATTCTCGAGGCCATTGGCACCGGTCCAACCATGGGTAAGTAGTCGGGTGTAGTGCAGCGAAAGCTCACTCGATCGGTGTGTACTCCCTGCGCGAGGTGCTCGAAATTGGGTGACAGGGCTGTTGCATTGCGAAAGTTCAGAGCCGAGTCCGCGGGTGTTGAGTTCGAATCCTGGTTGTTGAGGGTAAAGGTAGCGCCCAAGCAATGCTGACCCCGCCAAGCCGGTGCGATATAGCCCTCTCCACACAGCACGGTTTTTAGATGCAGGGAAGATGCGTCGCTGGTCACTTGTGTGATTTGCCCGCGAATGGATTTGGTGGTGAGCCACGCACATTGGTGTAATTGTTTGGCTTCGTTTGCCGAGGCGATGACCACCGCGTCGAAACCCTTGTGCAATACGTTATTGCATAGGAGTGTCCAACTGCTTTTGTAAGTGAGGTCGGTGACTTTAGAGTGGGGTTTGAGGTTGATGTTGGGGTGACGCAGCAGGGCGTTACATACCTCAATTGGCCGCAGCCAACCGCTGTTTGCAAAATAGAGCGCGGGCAGAGCGATGTCTACCCCGGCAACTTCGCGCGCCTGCTGTGGGGTCACCCATTGGCACAGTGTTGGGTAACGCTGGGCGATGTCTGGATATTGCGCCGCCGATGTAGGAGAAGCGGCCAATTGCAGTACGCCGCAGGCACTACCTGCCTGCTCGAACAAGCCGAGCTGTCGATAATGTCGGCAGGCATAGTGAAACGCGCTTGCGTTAAAGTCTGCCAGTGGTCCTGGTAGAGGAGAGAGCTTGGTATACAGGGCGCCCTGAGGGTTACCGGAGGCGCCTGCAGCAACGCCTTGGGCCTCAAATACCGTGACGGCAAACCCCTTTTCGGCCAGTGATCGTGCTGTATGCGCGCCACTCAAGCCCGCGCCAATAACGGCAACGCTTTTGGCTGCATTGGCGGTCACTGGTTGTAGGTGCCAGCTTGGCTCGGGTTTGTCATTCGGTCGTCTGGATTTGGGGCGCGCTTTGCCACACAGCATGTCACGTTTTTGACCAAAACCCGCGGTCTTTTTCACATCAAAACCCGCGGACTCAAGGCCTCTGCGAACAACCCCCGACGCGGTATAGGTGGCGAAGGTTGCATCGGGGGCGCTCAATGCATGCAGGGTTTCAAAGAGGGCGGGCGACCACATGTCGGGGTTTTTGGCGGGGGCAAAGCCATCCAAAAACCAAGCATCGATTCGTCCGCAGGCGTTCAAGAAGGGGCCCCAGTGGCTGTTACTTGCGCTCACCTGTGGCCCTGGATGGGGGTGGGGCAGTAACGCTTGCAGCCCTTCAAGAGCATCGCCAATGATCAGGGTGAGGTGGATATTATGGGGTAAATGAAAACGATAAAAACCCGGGCCCGCGAGAGAGTATTGCGCTAATAAGGGGGCTGCCACGGTTTGTAAATCGGGCCACAGCGAAAGTGCTTTGACCATGTCATCCAAGAGCAGGGGTGATTTCTCAACACTGACAAAGTGCAACATGGCCGTTTTAGGTGCCGTTTTTTGCCACAGGTCGCAGGTCACAAAAAAATTTAAGCCCGTACCAAAACCCGTCTCCGCGATGGTGAAAGGCTGATGCTCGCCCAGCATTGTCCAGCGGTTAGGCAATTGGTTGTGCTTTAAAAAAACGTGATGGGTTTCTTCAATTCCAGAGGACCTCGAAAAATACACATCGCCATATTCACGGGAGACCGGTTGGCCGTCGGTGTCCCAGGTGAGCGTGGCGTGTTGTATATCAGTCATGCAGGCCCGGCAATTGAAAATCTTCTAACAGTTTGCGACACCATTGGTCGAGCCGTGCCTCGGTTTTGTCAAAGTCGTTTTCTTCGTCTAAGGCGAGGCCAACAAAGTGCGTGTTGTTTTTGGTGAGGGCTTTGGAGGCTTCAAACGTGTAGCCCGATGCCGGCCAGTGCCCCACGATGGTGGCACCTTGGGCCACAAGTTTATCGTGCAAATAGCCCATGGCATCCAAAAACCATTCGGGGTAACCCACCTGGTCCCCCAAACCATAAAGGGCCACAACTTTGCCGGATAAATTGAGGTCGTCCAGCTCCTCCCAAACGTCTTCCCAGTCTTCTTGTAACTCGCCGTAATCCCAGGTGGGAATACCGAAAATTAACAGGTTGTAAAACTGTGCCTCCAGAAGAGGGACTTCTGCAATGTTAAAAAAATCCACGCGGTCTTCACCCAGTCGTGCGCGAATTTTCTCGCCTGCCATCTCGGTGTAACACGTGGAGCTGCCGTAAAAAAGACCGATGGGTGCGCGTGTGCTCAAAGCTGCTGTCCCCAAGTGTGCGCCCAGGTTTTGGCTTCTTGTTCGTAGTCGTCCACGTAGATCGCATCCATCACCAGAGGGTCCCCCACACGTTTTGCGCCAAGGTCTGCTAGTGCTTCATCAAGGGTCTGCCCCGCTTGCGCAAAATTGGGGTAGGAGCTGTCGCCCAGATTAATAATGCCGTAAAGCCGTGCTACAAGGTTGGGGCAGTCGTGCTTGAGGTAAGCGTACAGAGGCAAGATGTTATTGGGTAAATCCCCCATGCCGGTGTTGGAGGTGCAAATTAAAATTACCGAGTTTTCGTCTAAATCGCCTTTTTCAAAAAAGGGGTTAAGCGTGGCCGTATGACCATCCTCCGACAGTTGTGCTGCTACCGCGCGTGCCACGGCCTCTGCTTGCCCCATGACAGAGCCGATTATGATCTGTACATTTGCCATGTGCACCTCTCAAAAGGCGGTAATTTTAGTGACTTTTACGTCCTTGGACAAACGTGGGGGTGCCGGCAAACTCAATCGATTTTGCCCACACCACCCATTGCCCGGGTGAGATCTTCGATTAGGTGAGTGACTTCTACGCTCATCAATGCAAAAGTTTGATCCAATTCTTCGGCAATGCTCTCGGCTGCACGTTCGTCCACTTTTTCAATGAGGGCGTCTGCAAATTTTAAACGTTTGATGGCCAGCTCATGGTCTACAACACAATCAACAGCATCGTTCCAGTTCAAGGCCAATTTGCGCACGAACATACCGGTGTCCAAATGTTTTAAAAATTCCGGTGCGGAGAGGTCTTGGTTTTTACAGCGAATCACGCGTCCTTCGTCTTTCGGGGCCTCTAGCTCGCATTCTTCTCCTAGGGTGAAGGGTTTGGGGGCAGTGCTGTTGGCCAACCAGGTGGTCAGGGTTTGGGTTGGAATGTTTTTGCAAGTCAGCGGGATCACCGACAAGCTGCCTACCGCATCGCGTAGAAGGTTGAGTATTTCTTCGGCGCGTTTGGCGGAGGCTGCGTCCACCACAACCAGCGAGGCTTGCGGGTCAATATAGGCTCGAATCATTTGCGATTTAGCAAAGGCTTTGGGTAACAGCGTGATTTGTATGTCTTCTTTGAGTGTTTGCCGCTCTTTACGGCTCACGTGTCTGGATTCCTTCTCTTGAATGGCCAAAACCTGCTCTTCTAGCTGTTCGTTGATTACGGCCGCAGGTAGGACTTTCTCCTGTCGCTTGACGCAAAGCAGTATACGACCGCTGGCAGTATGAGCCAAAGTTTGGCCGTGGCGACCTAGGGGAGGGCACCAACCAATGCTTTGGGTTTGTTGGTGCGAGCAGGGAGTAAAAGCGCCGTCTTCCAGAAGCGGCTCTAAGGTTTCGGCAGTTTCTGTAAACGGCTTGGTCAGGCGGTAAACTCGCAAATTCTTAAACCACACAAAGGGTTCCTCTTGTGAGATGGGGTTAGGTAGCGGTGATGGCCAGGCAATCACTTACAGTCTGTAGGGCTTAAACACCCAGCGATGGCAAAAAGCGCTGTTTTGCGGCCGCGCATTAAGCCTGTTCGGCCGGCAACTCGTCAAGTTTCCTGGAGTGCGGCCCAGTTATTTGGGACAATGCCACTTTAGCTACCCTAAAGTGCGATTTATGACAGCTCAAGCGACGCCGCTTTTTTCTTACCCCAAATATTGGGCCGAGTGTTTAGGCCCTGCGCCATTTTTGCCCACCAGTCGTGAAGAGATGGACGCTTTGGGGTGGGACAGTTGCGATGTGATTATTATCAGCGGTGATGCGTATGTGGATCACCCAAGCTTTGGCACTGCGGTAATCGGGCGCCTGCTGGAAAGCCAAGGCTACCGTGTGGGTATTATTGCGCAACCCGACTGGCACTCTGCCGAACCTTTTAAAGCGCTCGGTAAGCCCAACCTGTACTTTGGGGTTTCTGCCGGCAATATGGATTCCATGATCAACCGCTACACGGCGGACTTAAGGCTGCGCTCGGACGACGCCTATACGCCCAATGGTGATGGTAGCCGTAGGCCAGATCGCGCTGTGATTGTATACGCGCAGCGTTGTCGCGAAGCCTTTAAGGATGTTCCTATCGTGATTGGTGGTATTGAAGCCAGTTTACGGCGCATAGCGCAGTATGATTACTGGAGTGACGAAGTCCGTCGTTCAGTTTTGATTGATTCCAATGCGGATTTGTTGTTGTTTGGTAATGCCGAGCGCGCCATTGTGGAGGTGACGCACGCCTTGGCGGCCGGTACCTCTATTCAAGCGTTACCGATGATTCGCGGCACGGCCCACGTTCGCCGCACACCACCGGCCGGTTGGACTGAAATCGATTCTTCCAGGGTGGATTGGCCCAAAAAAATCGACGATATTCCCAACCCTTATGACTATAAAGAGCCAGAAACCCAAGCGTGTCAAACCGCCGATGCGGGCGAGCCAAGTGCGTTGGGTGAGGCACAGGAAGAACCCATTCGTATCATCCCCATGCCGCTGCACCGGCAATACCAATTGGATCATGATACGACTTATATCAGGCTTCCGTCATTTGAAAAGGTGCGCAATGATCGCGCGCTTTATTGCCATACTTCGCGTATTTTGCATTTAGAGTCGAACCCCTACAATGCGCGACCTTTGATACAAAAACACGGCAACTTTGAAGTGTGGATTTGCCCGCCGCCCATCCCCTTGGAAACCCCAGAAATGGATGGTGTGTTTGGTTTGCCTTATGCCCGTGTGCCGCACCCCATGTATCAAGGCGCTACCATTCCCGCCTATGAGATGATCAAAACCAGCGTCAATATTATGCGTGGCTGTTTTGGCGGGTGCACTTTTTGTTCGATCACCGAGCACGAGGGGCGCATTATTCAAAGTCGCTCGGAAGAATCAATTCTGGCAGAAATAGAGATGATCCGAGACAAAACGCCCGGCTTTACCGGCGCGATTTCAGACCTCGGTGGTCCTACCGCCAATATGTACCGTTTGACCTGTAAATCGCCTGAGATATTGTCCAATTGTCGGCGGTTGTCTTGTGTGTTCCCCACCATTTGCAAAAACCTAATCACCGATCATTCTCCTACCACACAACTGTACCGCAAGGCGCGAAATTTGAAAGGGATCAAAAAAATCTCTATTGCATCGGGTTTGCGCTACGACCTCGCGGTAAAAGACCCTGAATACGTTAAAGAGTTGGTGACCCATCATGTGGGCGGGTATTTAAAAATTGCACCGGAGCATACCGAAGATGGTCCGTTAAACCATATGATGAAACCGGGTATTGGAGCCTATGATGACTTCAAAAAAATGTTTGAAAAATTCTCTAAAGAGGCGGGTAAGAAGCAGTACTTAATCCCCTACTTTATTGCCGCACACCCCGGTTGCGAAGATGACGATATGATTAATCTTGCGCTGTGGCTCAAGAAAAATAAATATCGACTGGATCAAGTACAAACCTTCTACCCTTCGCCAATGGCGATGGCCACAGCCATGTACCACTCCGGCAAAAGCCCACTCGGTAAAGTCACATACAAGAGTAAAGGTGTACGCACCCCCAAAAACCTGGAGCAGCGCCGCTTACAAAAAGCTTTGCTGCGGTTTCACGACGAAAAAAACTGGCCCATGCTACGCGAGGTATTTATTAAAATGGGCAGGGGGGATCTGATTGGCAACGGTGAAGGCGCGCTGATTCCTGCAGAAGTTACGTCCGCTCGACATCGCAGTACGAAGCGAGGCGTTGGCGCTCCTCGCGGACGCAAGGGAAGAAATCGGCGTTAGCACGATTCTTGTCGTTGAGGCGGACTGGCGATGAGCACGATGCAGAGCGTTATAAAAAGACAGAAGAGCTTCATGGCCGGTTCTATATTCGGGTGCTTCTAAAAGTGCACCTTTTTCACGATGGCGGCGTAAGCTCCTTCTCGAAGCCTCACAAATTGGCAAGATAGCCAATTTGCACAACTCAGCTGCCCGCAGGCGAATCACAAGGAAGTGATTCATGATTGACTCCGTGTAAACTGCGGTTCTCGGCAACGGCTCCGTGCCTTGCTTTTTGGCTCTCACGAAACAATTTCTCATTTTAGAGGAGCCCGTTAGGGACTCGATAACTAAATTACCTCCAGATTCGAACGTCGCCAGAGGTTAACCATCGCATAAGCCGCAAGCGCCAAGGGTATGGCTAATATCATAACCAGGCCCGGTTTAATTAAGGCGATTAGCATTAAGATAACAAACCCGAACACCTGCACAACCAGAATTCCAGTTTTGGCGAAGGCGACGAAGCCCGGGGGGATCAGCGGTACAGAAAAACACACTAATATATTGAACACCCATCCGACCAATACACCCAAAAATAAAAAGTGCCACATTTCGGACTCCACCAGAAAGAGCCCCACAACCAGTAAGCCCGCGCATAAGCCGGCAAATAGCAGCAGACGACAGATATGGGTAAGCGCCAGTGTGTTCATAAACGCTGCTCTGTCTTTGCCGTCATAACGCAACCACAAGGTAGCCATTGTAAAGCGATACATTTGCAGTTCATTCAAATTCATTGCCATGATGACCAGCATCGGCAACAACAAAATCAGGTACACATAAATAATATCGAACTGCAACCAGTATGCACCGACGGCCAAGAGCGCGGCTAATGCTGCTATTAGGGCAGCAATTTGGGGGCTATCGAGGGCTTCATGATCATATAGAGCAATCGCCGTGTTTAGATGCCGGCATAACTTGCCGTCGCCTTGTAGAATTTTATTGAGATAAACCGGAGCGGTACTTTGGAGGAATAGGTTGGCATTGGTGTTGTCTCGCGTCTTTGACGCCGGCCCTAGGTATTGACTAAACCATTGACCAACAGCCTGAACTTGCAGGCGCAGAGGTTGATTCAAAAATCTATGTGCGAGTCGAGCCAGCGCCAAAGCCGCAAGTGACAAAAATAGGAGTGTTTGCAAGTAAGAGTGAGAGGTTGCCCATTGCGAGAGCTGTTCACCTCCGGCGACCATAGCAGCGATGAAAACAAGTACGCTGACCGCCGCCCAAAACGCGGCAGAGGCATAGCTTCCCCATAGGCTTAAGCTATAACAGGCGAATGCAGCACTTATGGTATAGACAATATTGACCTGGTGATGCACCGCCTCCGCCACACCCCCTACCAAAGACAACAGTAGGCCCTCAAGTGAAGCCTGCAAAATAAGGGCTTTTTTATAGTCTGGCCAGACAAAGGCATAGTCATTGCCGTTCGCTGATTGCAATCGCTGTTGATGCTCCCAGGCAAGTAGCATCAACAGATAGGCTGTAAAAAAAACATTGCTCGTGCTGATTAATGCGAAGCATACAATCAACATGCGCGCCACTTCAAAAAAAAGTCGTGTGCCTCGCCATCGCAACCACATTATATGCAGGGCCAATTTTAGTGTATGCATCACCGGTTGACCTCCAGAAAAATATCTTCCAGGCCTAGCGGCTGCACCTCCACCTGCGCTTGGAATTGCTGTTCCAACTGGGTAACCACCTGCGGGTTAAAACCCCGCAAGCACAAGCTGGCGTGGGTTCCTGTCACGTTGACGGAGAGTAACTCGGGTACGTCGAATGTCTTGGGTAGGGGATGGCGCGCTTGTATATTTAACTTCACAACCTGTTCTTTAAGCTCATCAATTTCGCCTTGAAAATACACGCGTCCGGCCTTCACAATGGCCACATCGGCGGCCAGACGTTCAAGATCCGAAACAATATGCGTGGAAAAAACAATGGTTTTGCCTTCAGTTGCATTTAAATCAATTAGTTGCCGAACAAATTCGCGCCGCGCCACGGGGTCCAGCGCTGCGACGGGCTCATCCAAAATCAGCAAATCCGGGTTATGACCCAATGCCAACACAATGGCTAGGCGTTGTTTTTGCCCCACCGACATACGGGCCACGCGCGTACTGCCCACCAGGTCCCACTTGTGCAGCAGGTGCTCCGCATGGGCATGGTTCCAAGCCGCATAAAACCCACCTGTGAACTGCAACATTTGTTCTGCGGTCATCCAATCCATCAATTGTGGTTGTTGGGGAACATACCCAATACGATGTTTGTACTGGCCGGGTAAATTCCAGGCGTCGTGACCGTACAAACGCGCGTGCCCGGCATCAGGTTTTAGCAAACCCAAAGCGGTGCGAAGCAGCGTGGTTTTACCTGCACCGTTAACGCCCAATAACCCCAGCACCCTGTGTTGCTGCACAGTCAAGTTTACACCGTTTAATACGGACTGCCCTTTCAGTTGTTTGTACAAGTTGTCTACTTCTATTACGTGAGTCATCGGCGCCCCCTCAATGTTTGCACTATCGCGTTCATCGCATGTTTGGTCGGAATTTGCAGTTGCTCAATCTGCTCAACGAGTGTGTTCACAGCGGGCTGTATTAATGCTAGGCGCTGCTCGAGGCTTTGTTCTAAGTCTTCATTGGTGGCTACCCTCATGCCAATTCCTCGTATTCTCTCGAGTAGGCCGTCTTCCTCCAGCAGGCTGTAAGCTTTGGATATGGTCATGGGGTTGACGGCAAATTCGGTGGCCAGCTGGCGCACAGAAGGCATTGCGTCACCCGCACGCAACTGGCCACTGGCTACCATGCGCGTGACCTGTTCACGTACCTGGCGATAAATGGGAACACCGCTGCTCGGGCTTAAATTGAGGAGTAAATTCGCTGTAGTAGGCAAAACGGTATTTCTCTGTATTGGTGTATTGCAATACTAATACACCACCTGCGATTTTGCACTTATTTTTATATCGATTAGGTAACCTTTAGCCAAAGCCCGGTCCCGGAGTCTTCAGGGTGTTCTTAATCGTCTGAGACCTCATGTTTGCCGAAATTTTGCCCTTTTTCGCCGCTGTGAAACCGCACTGCAGTCATCCGTGGAGGCCAAGACACTAGCGGAACCCAAGCCTATCCTGAGGATTTTCGTGCCATAGGGGGGGGAGGGGTGGGGTAGAAGTTTAGGCGAAAACGTGAGAGTCATAGTATATGGCTTAACTTTGATTTAAGCTTGATCCTTTTGGGTTGCTAGGATTTAATCAGGTTATTAAGCGACAGCGTCAATGGGTTGGAGCAGAACTAGGCTGGTCAATTCCGTCTTTCGAGGCGGTTGATTTGCGCGCCATGGGTTAATCCTTTGATTGGTCGAAGTTTTTTCCAGCGGCCTTGGGTGTCTTTCGTGAAACACGGAATGTTTCCGTATTTGAAACAGGGATTAATTCCGTCTAATAAGACTGTTAAATATCAAAAGAGTAAAACATGAAGCAATTAAAAAAAGATGTGAAAAATGGAATTTCGAAATCAGAAGCATTTCAGAGCTATTGTGATCGTGACGGAGATCCTAAGAAAGGATCGCGTTACCTCGCATCTATTCCTG
>JBNKWZ010000031.1:0-11977 GCA_050300015.1 Cellvibrionaceae bacterium
GAAGGGGCTGTTATCCAGTTCCACCTGGCCGGATTCAATCTTGGCCATATCCAATATGTCATTGATCAGGTTCAGTAAATGTTCGCCACTATGATTGATGATCTTAAGATTTTGCTGTTGCCCCTCGGGAATCAAGGGGTCATCGCGCATGAGGTTGGAGAAACCGAGAATGGCATTCAGCGGGGTACGCAGTTCATGGCTCATATTGGCAAGGAAGACGCTCTTGGCGTTGTTCGCCGCTTCTGCCCTATGCTGGGCACTCTGTAACTGCTGGTTCGACTCGGTTAATTCTCGTGTGCGCAGTGCCACTTCGCTCTCAAGCTCCGCCGTTCTCTTATGGAGGTTGCGCACACGAAACCGATACCCAACCAAAATAAGGGCGGCGATAAACAGTCCAGCCAAACTCCTGAACCACCAGGTCTCCCACCACGGTGGCAAAATGGTGATTCCAAGCGTGACCCCTTGCTCATTCCAGACGCCATCGTTGTTGGAAGCCTTGACGCGAAAGATATAGTCACCTGGATCGAGATTGGTGTAGGTGGCAAAGCGGCGTTGGGCGTTCGTGTGTTGCCAATCTTGATCAAAACCTTCCAGCATATAGACGTATTGATTCTTTTGGGGCGTGCGGTAGTTGAGGGCGGCAAATTCAAGCGTGAAGATAGTGTAATCGTAAGGTAAGACGAGGTGATCAGTCACGTTGATATGCTTTTGCAAAGGTGAATCGCCACCAATGTCTACCCGCTGATTGAGGAGTTGAAAATCGGTCAGCATCACCTTGGGGATATACGTGCTATCAATCAGTTTTTCGGGGTAAAACGTATTGAATCCATTGGTGCCGCCAAGAAATATCTCCCCACTTTCGCGCTTATACGCCGCCTGGCTGAACTGGTTGCCCTGCAATCCGTCCCGGACATCGTAATTGCGAAAAGTTTCTTTCTGTGGATCGAACCTGGAGATACCAAAATAGGTGGAAACCCACAGGTACCCCTGCTCGTCTTCGATAATAGCGATGACATGGTTATTGGGTAAACCGTTTTTGGTGTAGTAGCTGGTAAAAGTCTGGGTTGTTTCATCAAATTTATTCAACCCGTTGTGCGTGCCAACCCAGATGTCCCCCCGGCTGTCTTCATAGATATCATCGATATTCAGGTCACTGAGATGATTTTCTTTGATGCTGAAGTTAGTGAAACGATTCGTTTGCGGGTCTAGACGACTTAACCCACCCTGAGACGCAACCCAAATGGCCCCATCAGAGGCTTGCAGAAAATCATAAGCCCAGTTACTGGCCAGGCTGTTGGGGTCATTTTCGTCGTGGCTATAGTGAGTGAAGGTTTCGCTGTCCGGATCGAAATGACTAATGCCCAGACTGTAACTGGCCACCCACAACTTGCCGGCTGCGTCCCTAATTAAGCCTTGAATATTATTGTTCATTAAACTGTTGGGGTTTGTGTGGTCGTGCCGATAGTGGACAAAGGTCTCGGTAGCAGGGTCAAACCGTTCAAGGCCATCGTTCGTTGCCAACCAGAGGGTGCCATTGCGGCCAGGCACAATTCGGTTGACATCATTCTGAGCCAGGCTCGCGGGGTTACCGGGGTCATTGTGATAATAAGTGAACCTACCCTGCGCGCGATCGAACCGATTCAACCCGCCACCCATGGTGCCAATCCATAAGATGCCCTGTTGGTCTTCATAAAAGGACATGACGAAACTACTGCTCAACGAGTTGGGATTGGCCGGTTGATTACGATGCAGGTTGAAACGGTGGCCCTTCGGATCATAGTAATTGAGCCCGGATTCGGTGGCGATCCAGTAGGCCCCGGCCCCATCTTCAATCACCATCCACAGAGTATTGTTTGACAGGCTGTTGGGGTCAGCCCGATCGTACTTGAAGTGCATGAATTGACCACTGCTTGGATCGAACTTGTTTAACCCACCGCCAATGGTACCCACCCATAACTTCCCGTGGTTATCTGTTCCCAGGTAGGAAACGGTATCCGTACTGAGACTGGTCGAATCATCTTTCCTGTGTTGATAATGGGTGAAGGTTTCGGAAGTTGGATCGAAGCGGTTTAAGCCTTCATCTGTGCCCACCCAGATGATTCCGGCATCATCAATAAAGAGGGACCATACGTATTCGCCAATCAAACTATTGGGATTGTCTTTCTGGTGAAGGTATTGGGTGAAGGTTTCGGTAACCGGATCAAATCTATTCAACCCGTTGTAGGTACCCAGCCACAATATGCCGTTGCTGTCCTCAAGGACCTTGTTGACAGGGGCACTCAAGCTGTTGGGGTTGTCTGGATTGGGCCGATAATGAGTGAAGCTGTTGGTCTGAGGGTCCAGTTTGTCGAGGTATTTGTCGCTAGCCACCCAAATATCGCCCCGGGAATCCTGCAAAGATTGAAGGACAAAATCGGTGCTGAGGCTGTTGGGATTACCTTCTTCGGCACGGAAATGGGTGAAGGTTTCGGTGACGGGGTCAAACCGATCCAGACCGCCGCCCCACAGGCTCAACCACAGTATCCCATCCGAGTCTTCCCGCATGGTCCAGATGAAATTTGAGGCCAGGCTATTGGGATTGTTGGAATCGTGCGTGTAATTGGTGAATTCCGAGCCATCAAATTTGCTCAACCCCTCACGCGTAGCGATCCAGATAAACCCCAACGAACTTTGCAGGATATCGTAGATTTGATTAGCTGGCAGACCGTCGTTAATCGTAAAGTGTTCGAATTTAGCCACCGGCTTGGTGGACGGAAGGTTCATCGGTAACGATTCGCTAACACCCTGCGCCTGACTGAGAAGCGATGAAAAGCCAAAGAAGATTATTAGGGCTAAAAGAATATTTCTTTTCGCAGTTGTTACCATGCGCACTATAATCTCCTTTACCTTAGTCATATAAGCTGAGATTAATTAGTTTGAGGCATTAGTACCTACAACATAACCTATACCTAAGGCCTAAAATGGAGTAATGGTAGGATCAAGGCGGCCCAGGCCACCAGCGCAGCAAGCCAAAGCATACCCGTTTCATCCTTTAAACCCTTAAGGCAGGCCAGTGGAGTGCTCTAGCGAATAGTGGCAATGAACGAAGGTATCCGTTGCTGAATCATACTCCTACCAATGGTGTCCTTCCACAAATCGCAGCACGCTCCACCTAGAGCGTCCAAACCACATGAATCCTGGATGATTCTGCATGCCCCACGCGTTGGCTCGAGCCTGACCATCATCAACGCTCAGGCGATGGTGCCCCCCGCAGAGCTGAGCATAAGGGCATAGCGCCACCAGAATGACAAAGGTCAACCCAACAGAGATCTGAATTCGGATGTCGACACGCATGTTTCCCTTGGGCCTATTGACCTTTGAGAGACTTCGAATGACCGGATCTTCAATGACTTTAACCCTATAATCATAGCCCATAGGCTAATGCCCCGCCAACGCGACCGGCATCCCTGGCGCGCGAATTGAGCGAACAAGTTACATTGCGCCCTCCGGTGTACGAGCCCCACTTTTTGTGGGTCGTCAATTTGATCCTATCCGTTTAAACCATTGCGGATTTACCGAAAGCTTCAAGCCCCGGTAAAAGGATATTTCTGGCGTGATTTACGGCCTTGATATGCAGGGATATATGGCTATTCTTTAATCACACAAACCGCTCAAGGCAACAGAGTATTTACTGAGTAAAAATGGGAAAGGGCCATAGCTCGGACATCCTCTCCCCTGATGGAGCAACCCCAGCGCCTTGAACTAAAAGCGTGACTGGCGGCGAATAGGGTTTGTCCCAAGAGACAAAAGCCGAAGATGCGCCGGCCTACCAAGCCCCACCGCGTCCACGGACGAACCCGATGTGTAGGTAAGCTAAGAGCAGTGTTTATCCTATTGAACCGGGCTGGATAAAAAGCCTCCCAACCTTACGATTGGGGTATCTACGGCAGATATAGGAGACCGTTGCACATGGTATTTCAAGATATTTCTCATAACCCCACGCATCAAATTATCCTGCCATTGCGATGTAGCGCAATTAGCGTCGCCCTGCTGTGTATTGCTTCGACGGTCATTAATAGTGCACAGGCACTTGAAGTATCTGCCTATGCCAACTTAAATCTTCACGCTGAATACGTTGAACCCGACAAAGAAACCGAGCAAGTAAAAAAGCATACCAGTCTACGGGATGCCTATTCGCAAATCGGCATTCATTTCGAGCATGAACTTTCTAAAAATCAAAAGGTGAACGTTCATTTATTTACACCTGTCGATCTGGCAAACCTGGAATTTCAAGATACCTGGGACCACGACGCCGATAGCCCACAATATGAACTCTATTGGAAGACACCTCTTGGCGAACTTAAGGCTGGGTACTTTTATTTACCCTACTACGACGCCATTGCCTCAGTGATCGACCGTTTTAGCTCCTACTACACGGGCTTTGCCACCTACTCTTCCTTCCGCACAAAAAAATCGTTGGTCTATGGTTCACCGTCATTCAAGGGCTTTAACATAGCGACCTCAATATCAGAAAACCAGGGCCTTGATGACGACGATCTCCTGAACCTGACGCTTAATTGGAAGAATGATAAGACCTCTGTTTCTCTCGGGTTGCAGAATCAACAGGGATTATTAAACACTCGAATATGGGGCGCTTCGGTCAGCCACAAGCCCATCGATGGGCTTTTCATCGGTATTAAAACCGAGGTGTTCGACACGGACAATTCCGAAGGCTATGGCAGCAATGGTGATCGCTCCAGTGCGGCCTTTGTTTCTTACGACTATGGCAAGCAAGCATTTAAGGCAATGCTGGCGGATACCGACAATTATGGAGGCGTCAGCTACTCGCTTGGTTGGGATTTTCGCTATTCAGATACCATAAAGTGTTTTGTGGAATATTATTCAGAAGAGGAAACCGCAGCGATTACAGCCGAGCGCGCAGGTTTGGAAGTTTTTGATACTGATGCCAGTGGCGGCCATGCTGTAGTCGCTGGTCTCAGCCTGAATTATTCTTGGTAAAAAAAGAGGCTATCCAATATCGTGTATAAACTACGGCTTTTGATCATCAAGGCACTTGAGCCCTTTAGCCGTTCAACGCAGACCCTGCCCTCCATAACGCGGGGGCACCGTCGTCACTCAGGTTGTGAGTGGATCATCCGGATTGTGAACATGGCAAACCCTTGTCACACAGTGCCAGAAAGTCTTCTCCTGACACTGAGCGACTATAATAAAAACCCTGCGCGTAATCGCAGCCTTGCGATTGCAAAAATTGTTTTTGAAGCTCCGTTTCGATGCCTTCTGCGACTACCTTAAGGTGCATACTATGCGCCATTGCAATGATAGCGGACGGAATGGCATTACCATGTTCAGTGCCGATATTGCGGACAAAAGAAATGTCGATCTTAAGTGTGTTAACGGGAAAGTCCTGCAAGTAAGCGAGGCTCGAATATCCCGTTCCAAAATCATCTATCGCTAGCTGAATCCCGCGGTTGCTGAAGTCATGCAAAATAGACTGGGCGGTTTCACTATGCTGCATCAGAAGGCTTTCGGTGATTTCCAACTCTAGCCAGGATGGCGACAGCTCCAGATTGTTAACGATGCAGTCTACTGCATCGACCAAACCCGCCGAATGCATCTGCGCAACAGAAATGTTCACAGACATTTTCAAGTCATCATGTCCGGCATCGTGCCAGCGTTTCAATTCTGCACAACTCTGTTGTAAACCCCACTCGCCAAGTTCTTTGATTAAGCCATTTTTTTCGGCGACTGGAATAAATTCAGCTGGTGAGATAGCGGTTCCATCGCATCGATACCATCGCATCAGTGCTTCGGCACCAATAATTTTTCCGGTATTGAAATCAATTTGAGGCTGATATTCCATCGATAACTCTTGGTTTTTGATCGCCTCTCTGAGTAAATTGGATAAATTGAGCTGGTCCTGCACCAGTGCGTTTAAACTGGTCGTATAAAATTTGATTTCCGATCCACCCGATTGCTTGGCGTAATGCATGGCTGCGTCAGCATTGCTCATCAGGGCATTAACATCCAGACCATCATTCGGATAAACAGCAATACCGATACTCGTGCTTACGTGAAGAAGCTGAGAACCGATGTTAAATGACTCGCGCAAAGAATCGGACAGCTTTCTGGAAACCGCCATTATGTCCTCATTGACATCGCGGATTGGAACACATACGACAAATGCATCACCGCCAAGCCTGGCGACGGTATCTTCATAGCGTAATGTACCCTTCAATCGATTGGCGACTTCGCCGAGCAAAATATCGCCAATATGATGCCCTAATGAATCATTGATCATTTTAAAGTTATCCAGATCAAGAAACATCAATGCTATCCGTTCCTGGTGCCGCTTTGCCTGAATAATCAGTTGGTTGAGGCGATCCTCAAACAATATACGATTGGGCAGGTCAGTTAACGAATCGTGTGTTGTAATATATCGGATCTGCTCTTCAATTCGATTACGCTTTTCAATCTCATTACGCAATGAAATATTGGTATCTACGAGCTCTTGAGTTCGTAACTTAATACGCAGATCAAGCTCTTGGTGCAGTTCTGAAAGCTCGAGATGTGTGTTGATTCTGGCCATCATCTCTTCGGGGTTGATAGGCTTGGAGATGTAATCCACCGCCCCCATAGAGAAGGCAGAAACTTTACTCGTTGTTTCCGATAAGGCGCTTAGAAATATGATTGGGATATCGCGGAGCTCCGGCTCAGACTTAATTTTTTTGCACGTTTCGTAACCGTCAAGAACAGGCATCATTACATCCAGCAAGATGAGATCCGGCTTGGTCAGGTGAGTCCGTTGCAAACGTTGGATAGCCTCCTTACCACTTTGTGCAACTGCGATCTGCAGATCTTCGCTTTCAAGATAGTCAATCGCCAGTTTGAGATTGGCAGGGTTGTCATCAACTACTAGAATAGTTTTACGTTTCATCACCATTTTAAGTACATCGCGATTCCAATTTGAATTCGTAATCTCATCGAGGCACACAAGTTCTGTTTTCCGCTGCCCGTGGACTTCGACGCCACAGTTGATAGTCTAGTATATCCCAGATGCCAATATTTATTTGTGGGGCGTCACAGTTCTCGCAACAGTTGCCCCCCAACTTCTAATAACACATGGTGTATATCATAACCATTATACTTCGTTCGATTAACTTGATAGGGACTAACGTAAATCGCAGCTGAGCCAAACAAATCGGGGGGCATTCATATTACAAAAAATTCCTTGCGGGCGTGCGCCTAATTCCATTTGGTTTAAAGCAGTTTTGTGTTACCTCGCTGCGTTCACCGCGCCTTTCTTGTAACCGGCCATTCCTGCCCCTTATTGGCCGAATAAATCCAACACCCACCTCGTATAGGGCTTTTTGCAAACGTATCCTTCCATAACCAGGCGTTAATTCCGCTACGTCTTTTGCGCGTGCGTTGTTACTCGCTGTAATGCATCACATCAAATGCGTGTGAGTGTCTACATTTTATGGCTTGCAGGTACTTATCGGGCGCCGAACAACGCCAACATGCTCAGCACCTATCTCCGTCACGGTCCGTTTTCTCCATCCATCGGGGTTGGATGGAGGAATCTCTCGCCTAAGTGGTTAGTATCCAGCGGACCATCCGGGTCCTCCAAGCATGCTATTAATGCAGCTTTCCTTCGTAAGTATAATAGTTGATGGCTTTTAATAAGGGGGGGCGTCCGTGAGACTAAGCGCACCATTTTAGCCATATAAAAATACTTCGACTATAGGCCTGCTGTGCCCCAGCCGGTATTCAGCCCCTTATCGTCACTCGAATTCAATTCTTTGATCTTCCTCTTACTTTGTACGGCTGGGCAATCAGCTTGATTGCATGAGCAGAACACTCGAGTCATGTGCTTCCAACTCAATAAGCTTACGGGCCATTACCCTGCATGGTACATGATCACCCCTTTCGGTTGCTTCAACATAGCAGGCGTAAGCGATGTAGCGCTCGGTGACCGGCGCTCTATTGTGAGGAAAAATTGCAACTAACTTGTTGTTATTAAAGCGAAAATATAAAGCTCTAGGCCTTTCATAAATTAGACCATCTCACACAATGCTGCTTAACCATAAGGCTTGAAAATGTTACACGCGCGCAGTACAAACACAGCGAAATTGACTGGTATTTAGCCAGAGTTGAAAAGCCTTTTATCTGCAGCAAATTCAGCATTTTCGCCAAGTCACGTCAGCACTTTTTAAGCAACTCACAATGGCCTTATCGCGAATTGATGAATCATATTGCGAGGACGCATCAGCACGTTCTCAAAAGAGTAGAGATATCTGTTTAATAGGAGGCAATAGAAAAGAAAGGTTTGCATTCGCTTGGTACCGATCGCCAATGGAATGGTCGTCTGGAGAAAATAGAAGATAGTCAAGTTGGCGCGTTTATCCTCCTAGCTCAGGGAAATCGTACAGCCGTAGTTAATGGAGAACGCTACTCTCCTGAGATTTGGCTTACATACGAAGCCAACGACATTTTGTTGAACATGCGTTTTAAGATGCCAAATTAGAGATTGGTCTGACGCAATTGCAAGCAAGAAGTTGAAATACCAGGTACCGTCACATGCACCTGGCCATGATAACGAGTTTATTTTTGTGAAGGAACGAGGGTTCATGAGAACAGCGCGTCCCTTTATTACGATATAGGATTTAGCCTGTATTTTTCTGTTTCAATCCAAATAAACAATCAAATCATGAAGGCGCGATAGCAATACTGCGAATAAAAAACAGGAAACGAAAGCGAGATCATAGACTTGACTAGATCATGAACCTCTCTCGTGGGGACCTTTTGCGTGACAAATTAAGCTATTACCCGGCAATCTTTTATGTTGAGTTAATGCGGTACAAGGACGTGCCGCCATTGGCTGAACCGGCCAAATACCAGAGGTGTTGGGGTGCATTAGTATGGGCTGGTATACCAAAGCAGCACTATAAATCCACATTTTTCGTAATAGCCAACCGCTATAAGTGGCAAACCTGTTATTGCTGCCACTCAGAAATCAACCATTCTTGTCGCGGTGGACTAAACTGTCAGTAATCAGCAAAAACCGAGGGTTCTAATGGGCTGGCACTAACACCGTGCGACGTATACACGTTATAGCAACCAGCACCATCGAAGCACGTTTCTGCTAGCGCTCCAAACCGCCAACGTGGTGTGCGTCGATACCAAAGACGGGCCCGATTATTGAAGCGATAGGGAAAAACTCATACGGATGATCAAAAAACCACCTGGAAATTGGCCTGCATTATGTACGTTGATAGACCAATTGATCAACTAGAAAATTCGCCTACTACGTGGGCTGGGCCTCAATTCCATATTCGGGCGTTAGATTACCAATCATATTAACTGGCCATAGAGTTAAAAATGAAAATAGCTGTACTCTTTTTCCTTTTGATGCGCCCTGGTGTTCACGCTATTGCTGACGGAGATGAGGCTGTAAAAACTGGATCTATCGGCCATAACAACACATTATCTGGCTCAACAATTTTTTCCGGGAGCGAGAATATACATGTCGCTGTAGCTTTTGTTCATGGATTGGAAGTGCAAACAAAAAATGTCCATTTAGCCAAGCGTTTCGCTTCGAAGGGTGTTTTAAGTTCAATACGGATGCGGCAAACCGCGTCGGTTAATTTGACGTCATTAAAGACAGTCCTTATCACAAATACTATGAATAGAGCTTAACAGGCATATGACACATAAAACATTAGGCTATTTGACCTGCATTATTTTTAGTTTGCTACACACGGCCGTTGTTGCCACAGAATTAGAAGTTCAACTGACTGGAAACCATGACACATTAGCGAACATTGTGGTGTACCTCGATCCCATTACAAATATCACACCACCCATTACCAATAAAACCATAGAAATTGGTCAACAAGGTAAATCATTTAACCCATATATTAGCGTCATTCAACTCGGCTCTAGCGTTACATTTACCAATAAGGATGATATTACCCACCACATCTATTCACCCATTGGAGAAAATAAATTTGATTTTAAAATACGCGCAGGAGAACAATACAACAAGCATGATTTTGTTGCGACAGGTGAAGTTGCCATGGGCTGTAATATTCATGATTGGATGAGTGGCTATTTACTAATACTTGACACTCCGTATTTTGACAAAACAGATGAAAGTGGACGCATTACCTTTAAAGATATTATTGAAGGTGAATATCAATTAACCATATGGCATCCCCAATTGAATACCCCAGACCACAAAATAGTTCAATTTGTTACCCTTAAAACATTCAAAAAATTAACCATTGACGTAAGAAACCTTATTGAAAAAATACCGGAGCAAGAAAGCAATGAAGATTTTGATTTTTTAGAGAACTACTAATAAGATGGTTGACCAATGAGAAGCCTACAGACTAAAATTTTTCTATTTTTTGTTCTGCTACTTTTATTTGTACAAGGCATATCTCTTTGGACACTTATTGAAATCAATAAAATACAAGAACAGCAAGAAATAGCGAACCGCCTAACCACCGCCAAAACCATATTTACCGAACAATTTAATAGCCGACGTTATTATCTAACTGCTTTTGCGGAAACTGCATCAAAAGATCATGGCATAAAACAAGTATTTGAGGGTGACACTCGTAGCTTATTGGTTGCATTAAACAACCACCGAAAACGCATTGATGCTGATCTAGCAATGGCAATCTCAGAAAAAGGTATTGTTAGCGCTCAACTACAAGTTAAAACAAATAATAAAGATCTAAAAAAGGTAACGCTAGGCATTGAAATAAGAAAACAATTTAGATTTCCAGATTGGCTGGATAGCCCAGAAACTGCGCATCTATATTTATTGGAAAACGAATTATATCAACTGAGCTTATCACCTCTAGAAGTTGGCTCTAAAGCCATTGGCTGGTTAGCCTTTGGTTTTAAAATCGACACAGAGTTGGCTAACTACTTCAACCAAATCACCAAGTTAAATACAGACTTCTTATTACAGGAGAATGGAAAATGGCGATTAATAGCATCATCGAATGAGAATGCTGACCTCGCCTTCTCATTAAAGGTAATAAACAAGCAAACACCAAAAAGCCACATAGGTATAGGCCACGTCATTACCGAGTTTGATGAGCACCAGCTAGGTTTGTCTATGTATGGCTTAAAATCAGAGTTTACAGCCGTACTGCGAAAACGTTGGTGGCAATTTCTACTTCTAGCTGGAGTCACCTTGTGCTTATCGCTAGCCAGCGCCTATTTTATTGCAGCTTCAATTACAAGACCTGTTAAACATCTTGTGAAACAAGCGAAAAAAATTGCCTTAGGTGATTATCATCAAAGCGTAGATGTTAAAGACAAGGGTGAGCTGGGTCAGCTGGCCCAAGAATTTACAACCATGCAATCTGCCGTATTGACGCGAGAAAATGCAATTAAACATAGTGCAAATCATGATGCTCTAACGAACTTACCTAACCGTAACGCTCTAATCCAAAAGCTCATTGAATTAGATAAAAACACGACACCATTTATTACCTGTTGCTTAAACTTGAAGCGCTTGCAAGATGTTAATGAAACCTTAGGGCATGACGTAGGTGATTGGCTTATTAAAGAAGTAGCAAATCGTTTGAAAATGGTGCCTGAACAGCTATTCCTAAGCCATCTGGGTAGTAATGAATTTGTTCTTCTCTTTTCAGCTAAACAACATTCTGACTGTCAAAAACTATCAGATAATATTAATCATGTCTTAGAAAAAGCCTGTACTTACCAAAACATTAACCTACAGTTACAAGTATGCAGTGGGTTTGCTATCTTTCCTGAACATACAAGTACGGTTAAATCAATATTACAATTGGCAGATACTGCTCTGCATTATGCAAAAAAGCACAATTATGTATGGCAGATTTACAATAAAAGCCTAGATGTTAATAGTGTAGAAAGATTAAACCTTATTAATGACTTAAAGCATGCAATTAAAGACAATCAACTTGAGCTTCATTAT
>JBNKWZ010000032.1:0-126815 GCA_050300015.1 Cellvibrionaceae bacterium
AGTCAATGTGAAGTGAGAAAAGCTGTCAGGCGATTGAATACTCGGCCAAGAAAAACATTAAGTTACAAGACGCCAAACCAGCGGTGGATGGAAATGGCGGCTTGAATAAACGGGTGATGCACTTCGGATTTGAATCCGCGCGAAATTAAGAAAGCGTTCTTTAAAGTTATTCGACATAAATAGCTCTAAAGTCGTTCACATTGGTGCGAGTAGGGCCTGTGATTAGCAGTGCACCCAGAGCACTGAAAAAGCCATAGCCGTCGTTGTTGTTCAAGGATGCTTCGGTACTCAACCCTAAATCTAAGGCCTTTTCGTAACTGCTGGGGGTAAGCAGTGCGCCGGCATTGTCTTCTGAGCCGTCAATGCCATCGGTGTCTGCCGCTAGCGCATAAATTCCTGGTGCTCCTTTTAAGCAATTGGCCAGCGCCAGCAGGAATTCTGCATTTCTACCTCCTCTGCCGTTGCCTTTGAGAGTGACCGTAGTTTCGCCACCGGATAAAATGACACAGGGGCGTTTAACGGGTTCATCATATTGCTGTACAAATTGCGCAATGCCCGCCATGACCTTGGCAACTTCACGTGCTTCACCCTCGATGGTGTCTCCCAAAACTAAAGGGGTCACGCCGCAAGCTCGGGCATGTTGGGCTGCGGCATCAAGCGCTTGCTTGGGCGTGGCGATTAATTGATAGCGTGTTAAATCGGAGGGGAGAGCCTCTGGCTTTGGAGTTTCCGACTCAGGTGAGCGCAGCCAGTCGAGTACGGAATCTGGCACGGCTATGCCATATCGGGTGAGTATTTGAATGGCTTCGGCGCTGGTGGTGGGGTCGGCCACCGAGGGACCTGAGGCGATGACACTGGGATCATCACCCGGTACATCAGAGATGGCCAAGGTAATCATCTTTGCGGGTAGACAGCTTAACGCTAGCCGCCCCCCTTTAATGGCCGACAGGTGTTTGCGTACGCAATTCATCTCGTCAATGGCTGCCCCAGAGGCCAGCAAGGCCTTATTGATGGCTTTTTTTTGATCCAGAGTAATGCCTGGCGCGGGTAGTGATAGGAGTGAAGATCCGCCACCCGAGAGGAGAAAAAATACGGTGTGAGACGCGGTGAGATCGCTGACCAAATTCAGAATTTTGCGCGCAGCCTTTTCGCCGGCGTCATCGGGTACAGGGTGTGACGCTTCGACCACTTCAATATGCTCGCATCGCTCTCCATGACCGTAGCGCGTTACCACGGTTCCAGTGATTTTGCCGCTCCAAGCTTTTTCGAACGCTTTTGCCATGGCCGCGGCCCCTTTACCTGCACCAATGACCACGGCTGGGCCAGAGCGGTCTTCCGGTAGGTATTGCTCGAGTGTCGCACGTGGGTGGGAGGCCTCCACGGCGGCACTGAACAGCTGATGCAAAAAGCTGGGTTTGTCGAGCATGGTTTGTCCCCTGAATTCAGTCGTTGTTATCACCCGATCCTGACTATCCTACTTCAAAATGAGGCTCGCAGTTAATTAGGATTGTGATCGTTGATGCTGCAAAAATCGGGCAAAGATTAAAATGCCAGGAGGTCGTTACGCATGGCGTGTCGACTTGATGGGGGCGTTGAGTGCTTTGGGAGCGGTTTAGCCTGAGGCAGGCCTACGGGCACCTTCAGTGGCTTGCCCGTGTGGGGTGCGTTGATACCGTGTTCCTGAACCACACGGAGCCCCCGAAAACCCATTTTAGACGGTTAAGAGGGGTGAATTCTCAAGAAGGGGTTGATCAACTTGCCAAGGGGCCCGGTAAGCGCTACGGGCGCTGTGCTCGCGGCCAAGCATAGGCAATCTTCATTTTGAGTTGCTGTAGGACAGTGCACCTGTCCAGGTTCGCGCACCAAAAAGTCGCCCGCTTTGTAGACGCCGTCCTCGTCTGAAAAACTGCCCTTCAACACCAAGGTCAGCTCCAAGCCTTTGTGTCCATGCTCAAACACTTTGCCGCCTTGTTTGATGTTGTGTAGTGCGACTTCGTACTGGTCTTGGCCTAGGGCTAACCGAGCGATTTTGTGGTGCTTGTTCAATGATCGCCAGCGGTACCCCGATAAATGTGACAAATTTTTGCGCACGGCCTTTGGAAGCTCTTCAAGCAATGGCTCAGGTTTTGCGGCCCTGGGAGGCGTCGGCTGCGCCGGGGTTAACTTGTTATTAACGTCGATGGCGGCGCCTTCTAATAGACTGTGGCCTGTGTCGCCTTGCGCTTCTATTCGGGCCAGGGCTCTCGCCAAGGCATCGTCGTTGAGTGCCACTTTGGGGGCTTCATATAGCAGCTGGCCCCCTAGGGTGTTGAGCTCTGTTATGCGCGCTTTACACTTATGGCAGTATTGTAAGTGGCAGGATATCAGTAGGCTGATCGCCCAATCGCTGGCGCCAGCACTGTATTCTGCAAGGTAATTATCATCAGGGTGGTGAGTAATTGGCATCACACTCGCCCTCCTAGATGGGTTTGAAGTTTCTTAAGTCCCATCCGTACTCTGGATTTCACTGTACCCAGGGGGAGACCGGTTTCTTGAGCGATTTCGCTGTGGGATTTGCCCTGCATATACACCTGTGTGAGTGCCTGGCGTTGTTCATTGGGCAGTTCGTCTATGGCCGTGGCAACGTGCGCTTGGTTCCTGCTGGCTTGCAGCCGAACAAGGGGCAAATTGTCTTGGTCTTCGTCCCACAGGTCTTCCGCTACCAACGTCTCTGCCTGGTTGTAGTGTCGACCCATGCGGCGCAGCATGTCTATGCGGCAATTACGCATCATCGTGAACACCCAAGTGCTGGCTGCGGCTTTCTTTGGGTCAAAGTCCTTGGCTTTCAGCCAAATTTTGAGCATCACTTCTTGAACCAGTTCTTCCGCGGCTTCGTCCGGCAGACCTTGCTGGCTCTGCGACAGACAAAAGCCCTTAATCAGTGGGCCAAAGTGCGCAAAAAGAGCAGCATAGGCTGTTTGGTCTTGGTGTTTGCCAACGCGCTCCAGCAATTGTGACCAGTTGTCGTCCCTTACTTCGGTTTTGGCTGTCGTCATAGAAGACCTTTTGATAGCAGACACGGTGGTAGCGGGCACGGATTTCATGAATGTTCACGTTGCTTGGTGGTTTCGCAATAATACGAGACGACCTCATCATTGGATCATTTTACGCTCGAATACGCAAAGGACCCTTCGGTGGTGTTAATCCAGTTTTACCCGAGACTCGTAAAAGAGTTATCAACCAGTGAAAAGCGACTATGCGAATTATTGAAGACTTTCTAGACCTGTATCGTGAACTAGACGCCGATACTCCCAAAAGGTTGGGCGCAGTGTACTCGGAAACCGTGCATTTCAAAGACCCCGTTCATAGCGTCATGGGCTTGCCAGCGCTTCAGCGATACTTTACGGAAGTGTCTGAGCACTTAGTATTTTGCCGGTTTGAGTTTTTAACGGTGGAAGCGAACGAGCACACAGCATTTTTACGTTGGACTATGTCTTACAGCCATCCGCGCCTGGCGGCAGGCCGTGCATTGGCGCTCAATGGTGCCAGTTACCTACGTGGTGACGAGAAAATTGAATACCACGAAGACTACTACGATCTTGGCGCTATGGTATATGAGCACGTGCCCATTCTGGGACGTTTGGTGAGTCACCTTAAGCATGGTATGTCCACCAATAGGTGACTGTACTTTTAACTCTGTGAAGAGTGTCAATCGGCAGTATGGCCAAGAGAGTTAGGTAACGTTATGGATTATAAAGCACGTTGTATTTGGGTAGTGGGAGCCAGTAGTGGTATCGGTCGGGCGCTGGCGCACCATTTGGCAAACGAAGGCAATTTTGTGATCGCCAGCGCCCGCAGGCGCGAAGCTTTGGACGAGTTGGCGCTAGGCGCCAAAGGTAGAATTAAACCCTTAACTTTGGATGTGACATGTGATGCTGAAGCTTTGACTCAAGCCCGCCAGCGCATGATTGAGGTAACCGATTACTTGGATGCCATTATCTACTGTGCCGGGGTGTGTGAGTATGAGGATTCGTTAAGTCTGGATTTTGAGAAGTATCAGCGGGCGATGGACGTGAATATGCTTGGGGCCGTTAAGATGTTACACATCGGCTTGCCCTTGTTGAAGCGTTCATCGATTACGCCCCAGGTGGCACTGGTGGGTAGCCTCTCCAGCGTGGTCGGGTTTCCCCGCGCAGAGGCCTATGGCGCATCAAAAGCGGCTTTGGAATATTTTGCATGGTCTTTAAAAGCCGATTGTGCAAACTTGCCAGTTGATATTCGTCTGATACGTCCGGGGTTTGTGGAGACCCCCATGACCGCGCAAAATGACTTTGCCATGCCGTGGGCGATGACGCCCGAGCAAGCCGCAAAAGCCATTGTCAAAGGCTTGCGAGGCAAGTCTTTTGTTGTGGATTTCCCCTGGCGTTTGAGTGCACTGTTAGGGCTGTTCAAGCGCTGTCCGTTCATATGGTTCCGTTTTTTTGCGCCAAAAATGACGCGTCACCAAGCTAAGCATTGGTCTTATGACCAAAAATTCCTTCGCTAAACAGCAGAGTAAACAAGGTCAATTGGTATTATGCGTATCGCCATTGTTGGGTCGGGTATTTCAGGGCTAACAGCAGCCTATTTGTTGCACGCTAAGCACGAGGTCACCGTGTTTGAGGCAAATGACGAAATCGGTGGCCATACCGCCACAAAAACAATTGAGGTGGCAGAAAAAGAATACGCAATCGACACCGGTTTTATTGTCTACAACGATTGGACGTATCCAAATTTTATTCGCCTAATGGCGCAGTTGGGAGTAGAGAGCGCGCCCACGGATATGGGATTTAGTGTCTTTAAAACGGATGGGTCTTTTTACTATGCGGGCAATAACCTCAGTACATTATTTGCGAAACGCAGCTTATTGTTTTCCAAGACTCACTGGCAACTGCTGTTGGATATCGTGCGGTTTAACCGACAGTCGGTACGCGATTGGCAATCGGGGCAACTCACCGCGGAGGAAACCCTAGGGCAATATCTTCAGCGTCACGGTTTTAGTCAATCCTTTTGTGATCATTATCTGGTGCCGATGGGTGCTGCCATTTGGTCGTCATCTACTGAAAATATGCAGCTTTTCCCAGTTAAGTTTTTTGTGGAATTTTTCTTTAATCATGGCTTGTTGAACATTGTTAACCGACCTCAGTGGCGCGTGATCAAAGGTGGCTCTCGAACTTACCTTGCACCACTGACGCAAGGGTTTCGCCAAAACATTCGCGTATCAGAACCGGTGTTATCCATTACCCGGGGTTCTGAATATGTCACCATTATCACTCCCAAAGGCACATTTGATTTTGACCATGTGGTGTGTGCTGGCCACTCCGACCAAACGCTCAAACTATTAAATGATGCGTCTCCCAAAGAGCAAGCGGTGCTAGGGAGTATCGGCTACCAGCAAAACGCCGTCACGTTGCATACAGATACCCGTTGGCTACCCGCTTCTAGGCGGGCGTGGGCGAGTTGGAATTATTGTTTGCGCGAAGATGCCCGTCAACCACCAGTGCTCACTTACAATATGAATATTTTGCAGGGACTCCAAAGCGAGACGACTTTCTGCGTCACGTTAAATGCCAAAGACAAAATTGCGAGCGATTGTGTGCTTGGTCAGTATGAATACGCGCATCCGGTTTTCAGTGAATCTGCAATGAAGGCTCAGTCGCAATGGGCAGAGATCAATCAGGGGCGCACCTCGTTTTGTGGGGCCTATTGGTTGAATGGTTTTCATGAGGACGGCGTGGTGAGCGCCATTCGTGTGGCCAGGGGGCTCGGGGTGGAATTTTAGAATGCGCAGCGCATTGTACCGAGGCACACTCGAGCACACACGGGTGCAACCGCACGTGCACCGGTTTGAGTACGGTGTTTTTATGGTTTACGCCCACTTGGATGAGGTGGAAGCGCTGTGTGCAAAAAGTTTTTTGTGGACCACAAGGGTCAAAGGATGGTTTGCAGCTTTTTACCGCAAGGATTTTCATGGTAACCCCGAGCAGCCTCTGGCCGAGGCCGTCAAACAAACCGTATATGAGCGCACGGGAAAGTGCATCGACGGCGATATCTACATGTTGGCAAACTGGCGTTACTTTGGCTTCAATATGAACCCCTTGGTGACCTACTACTGTTTTAATCAGGGCGATACTCACCCGAGAGCAATACTAGCGGAGGTGACCAATACGCCGTGGCGCGAACGGCATGCCTATGTGCTTGATTGTGATCCCAAGACTGCCATGCAAAAACATCAATTTGATAAAAAGATGCACGTGTCTCCTTTTAACGGTATGGATAGCCAGTATCGTTGGAGCAGTGATACACCCGGGCAAAGTCTTCGTATAACGCTAGAGAATTTACGGGATGGTAGGCCCTATTTTAACGCCCAGTTAAAGTTAGATAGAGTGCCAATTAGCGCAAAATCGCTGGCGAAAATACTGGTGCAGTACCCTTGGATGTCCTTAAAAGCCGGTGCCGCCATTTATTGGGAGGCTCTGAAACTTTGGTTGAAAAGGGTGCCGGTGTACAACCATCCAGAAAAAGTTGTGAAGACACAAGACCACCTGTAGGGCGGGCCGATAAGGTGTTTTAAGTCTCAAACTCATCCGTAAGGAGTCAGAATGAAATCGATTGCAGTTGCCAGCGGCTATTCACAGCTTAAACGCAATGGGGTGTTAGACCATTGGGCGCGCAAATTGTTGTTCAAGGTGCTCGGCAACCTTACGGTAGGCCAACTTGTGATTCACGATCGTGGCAATGTGTATACCTTCGGAACGGCTGATAAAACCAGTGATATTCACGCCACGATTCACGTCCATAATACTGCCGCTTACAGACAAGTCTTACTTGGCGGGACCATTGGTTCTGGAGAAGCCTATATGCAAGGTGCATGGACCTCTCCTGATGTACTACAAGTGATTCGAATATTTGTGGCCAACATGAATGTGATTGAAAGCATGGACAGCTATTGGAGCCGGCTTGCCAACGCCTTTAATGCAATCAAACACCGGTTTCGCAAAAACTCAAAGTTGATGGCGCGTAAAAATATTGCCGCACACTATGATCTGGGTAATACCTTTTACCAAAGTTTTCTGGATGAAACCATGATGTATTCGTCTGCCATATTTGATTCAGAAGATACCCCTCTAGTAAGCGCTTCGACTGAAAAAATGCGTGCAATCTGTCGTCAGTTGGCGCTGACGGATGAAGATGATGTTTTAGAAATTGGCTCTGGATGGGGTGGGATGGCTATTTACATGGCAAAAAATTACGGTTGTCGTGTCACATCAGTCACTTTATCTGAGGAACAGTATCGTTACGCCACGGAGTGGGCAGAGCGAGAGCAGGTTTCTGATTTGGTTTCTTTTATGATTAAAGATTATCGTGATGTGGAGGGCAGTTTTGACAAGATCGTATCCATTGAAATGATTGAAGCCGTCGGTTACCAGTACTTCGACAGTTTTTTTCGGCAATGCTCACAAAGGTTGAATCCCAATGGGCGTATGGCCATTCAAGCGATCACGATTGCAGATCAACGCTTTGAACGAGAAAAGGACAACGCCGATTTTATTCAGACGTATATTTTCCCAGGAGGGTGTTTGCCGTCGGTTACTGCTTTAACCCACAGTATGGCCAAAAGTTCTGATTTTCAATTGGTTAAACTGACCGATATCGGTTTGCATTATGCGCGCACCTTGAACCACTGGCGTGAACGATTTTGGCACAATATCGATACGGTTAAGGCCTTGGGTTATGAAGAGCGTTTTATTCGAATGTGGGATTTTTACCTGGCGTATTGTGAGGGAGGATTTCGAGAAAGGGTGATCAGCACTGTGCAGTTGGTATTTTCGAAACCGCAATGTACTTGGCAAGACAAACCTTAAACCCAGTGGTCGTCATTTATGTGGCGATGGTTGTCGCCTTTAATGTGGCCTGGTATGTAATGTTGGCCCATCCGCATATGGCAGTGGCTAGCCTATTGGCCTTGCTAGGGTTGCACCTAACCATTTTATGGTTGAGCTACGGTTCAGTAAAGTGTCTTGGACGCCAGTTGTTGTGGGGGGCGGCTGTGGCTTTGCTGGGTGGATTGATAGAGACCGTATTTTTTATGGTAGGCGTTTGGCACAGCCTGTCTGGTGAGCCTGTGTCCATGGCACCATTTTGGTTGGTGTGTATCTGGTGGGGATTTTCTTGCTTGTTTGGCAATGTGTTTGCGTTTTTAGCATCAAAACCTGCCTATTACGCCTGTATCTGCGGTGCGGGTTTTTGCTTGAGTTACTGGTTGGGGGCGAACCTTAGTAGCAGTGTCTCTCTGGCTTCGCCTATTGTGGTTTCGCTCGGCATCATTGCGGCGGTATGGTCAGTGTTGTTACCTATTCTTGTTAGAGTACATACAAAGTATGTGGCGCAAGCTTAAGTACGTTATGTGGTTGTCAATTCTATTGGTCGGACAAAGTTGGGCCGGTGTCTGCCAGATGCCTGCATTGTCTTTTGAACCCAGTATTTTGGGTGTGGCTTATTCTGAAGAGCGTCAAAAGATTCAATACTGCGAGTGGCATTCTGCGGTGAGGGATGAAACGCAAAAAGAGGTGATCTATGCCGCCGTGGATGGCAGTATCATCGCTAAAAAGTCTGTTGACTATCAGAATACTTTAACACGACCCACTTTCTTGCAAGTTGACTTTAGAGATGGTGAAAGGCGCTCTGCCCGTTACAATGCGGAGCAAGATAGCTGGTTGCTGGAATATCAAAAAGACAATAAGACACCGTTGGACAAGGTAGCGCTGGCCTCAGAAGAAGTGGATGTGCTGGGGGAAGGCTTTGTGTGGGCCGTGCGTAACCATTGGGATCGGCTGATTGCCGGTGAGCCGGTGTTGGTCAATTTTGGCTCCACTGTGCATCAGCGTAAACTTGCTTTGCGAGTGAGAAAGCGAACGTCAGATCAGTGTGGTGTCAGTGTGGGGACCTTGCAGCAATGCTTTTGGGTGGAACCTGCCAATGCCTTTTTACGGCTTTTTGTGGGACGCTTAACGCTGGTGTTCAATGAGTCTCAGCAACTTGACCAATATGTGGGTGTTACCAATATTCAAGATGAAACGGGCAAGTCACAGACGCTTAGCATTCGCTACCAATATGCCCAATCGTTATCTGCTCAGGAGCATTGACTCACCAATGATGCTCTGGCTCTGCTATTGGGGCCGCTCTGTTGTGCGCCCCAATAAATATTGAGCGTTTTAACAAAGTCGTCATATTGTGGAGGGACTGGCAAAAAGCAGGGTGCATTTGTATGGGCCTTGATGACTGGATTTGGGGCTACATCCAGTAAGCACAACGGCGTCGTCGAAATTTTGGAGGTGTTGTGCGGGCAACAACTGCAGAGACTCGGCCTTTTAATAATAAGGTCAGTCTAAGTTCTTGTGTCCATGCTCAAATACTTTGCCGCCTTGTTTGATGTTGTGTGTGGCGACTTTATACTGATTTTGGCCGAGAGCCAACAGAGCTAACTTGCGGTGCTTGGTCAATGACCGATAGCGATGCTCAGATAAGTGTGGCAAATTGCTGCGCGCGGTTTAAACCACCCTTTATAGGGAAGCGCTATCACGTGTTCTTTGGGCGTTGAAGGCCGCCATTGTGTAAAGGCCGTTATCCCTGATAATACCGATTTCATACGATTCACGGTGTGCCTTTATCTTGAGTTTGGCGCTTTCTGTTGTGTGTGAAGCCGCAATTTCTTGCGGAAGATGTAAGAAACTGAGGCGTGGATTCGACTAAGTTGTAAAGCGAGCCATTCGCAGTGGTGGGGTTTAGGGTGGCAAGTAAGGGACTGAGGCGTGTGGTGGAATGGTCGTTTTGGCTGCGTTTTGACAAGGTGCCCTATCATAGTGAATGCACTGTGAGCCTCTTTGGCGGTGGGGTTTATATTGAAATGATCGCTCAAGATCGCTTTTGTTGGCGGGTTGGCAATCTCGTGAGGACAGGTTTTGTTGAACTTTGTTGTACCTTTTTGCGTGGCCTTGTATGGCGCAGCTAAAAACGAATTGGACCGGAATAATAAATGAATACACCGTCAACCCTGACCAACGTGCCAGAAGAGTCTGGTAGCGAACATTTAACGGACCCGGTGTTTCTCAAAGAATTACGCACACAGATGCTGAAATTTGCGAATCTCCAACTGCGAGACGAAGCGTTAGCGGAAGACGCAGTTCAGGAAGCCCTGATCGGAGCGTTAAAAAATGCTGATTCTTTTAACCGGCGTTCAGCATTGAAAACTTGGGTGTTCGCAATCTTAAAAAATAAAATTGCTGATGTGCTTCGAAAAGGTCGCCGTATGATGGAGGCAAGCCGCTTACTTCGCGATGCTGAGGATGAGAATAATCTTGACGTGCTGTTTAATCCCAAGGGGTTCTGGCAAGAGGAGGAGCGCCCTCTGGATTGGTCAAGCCCGATGGAGTCGGTAAAAAATGATCATTTTTGGCGGGTATTTGAGACTTGCTTGAGTGGGCTTCCCGAAAATCAAGCGCGGTTGTTCATGATGCGAGAATTTATTGAGCTCGAGAGCCGAGAAATCTGCGAAACACTGAGTATTAGCACCAGTAACTTACATGTCATGCTCTACCGAGCAAGATTACGGTTGCGAGAATGTTTGGAAAATAGATGGTTTAGTGAGGTATGAGACCATGATGAACTGCCAGCAAGCAACGCGCTTATTATCTGATGCACGGGAGCGCAAATTATCGTTAGGTGATCGGGCGGCACTTAGGTTTCACACAATGATGTGTTCTGGGTGTCACAATTTTAGCGTGCAAATGGATACGCTTAGTAATATTGCGCACATGTATGCGAAGGGAATGAAAAACGATGCCTCAGATGTACACTTAGACCCAAACAAACATGACTGACACAATGTTTAAAGATACTCCCCTCAATACACTACCCCAACCCGCCACCGCGTAAGCTCCCCGGTGATACGCCAAACTCCCGTTTAAAGGCCCGGCAAAACGCCGCTTCCGATTGATAGCCAAGCCGCTCGGCAAGGACTGAAAGCGAATCTGAAGTCTCTTTGAGTTGTACGCGAGCGAGTTGCATGCGCCACTGGGTGAGGTAGCGCATGGCCGATTCGCCGACCAGCTGTGTAAAGCGGGCGGAAAAACCCGAGCGAGACATACCGACCTCTTTGGCGAGTGAAGCGACGCTCCACGCTTTTTCTGGTTGGCGGTGAATTGTGGCTAAGGCTTTGCCCACTTGTATGTCACGCAACGCGGCGATCCAGCCTTGTTCCGCTTCGGGTGCGGTGCCAATCCAAGTGCGAATGGCTTGGATTATAAGAATGTCTGCCAGGTGCGTGATGACGGTTTCGCTGCCGGGGCGCAGTGCTTTGGCCTCGCGCGCAATAAACCGCAGTGTGCTTCGCAACCAGTTTTCTTCATCGTCCATTAGGCTGTTGATATGCAAGACCTTAGGCAGTAGCGAGACCAGCTTTTGGCCGGCGGCGTGATCAAAGCGCATAACGCAGCAGGTGAGGTGGCTCGCCTCGCCGTTTCCGCCGTAACGCATGATTTCGTAGCGGTCGCTGACCTTCTCAACCGGTATATCGAACAGGGGTACGACGTCATCTTCTGGGCGGCTGCGTAGGCAGTGGCCGTGGCCATGCGGCACCAGCACTAGGCTTCCCTGTTGCATCAGACGCGGCTCTTCGCCCTTGACTTCTAACCAGCAGTGCCCTTGGGTGACGATGTGAAACATCATGCAGTCATCAAAGGGCGGAAGGTCGATCCCCCACGGTGCACTTAACTCAGAGCGACAGTAAAGGCTGCCGGTTAGTCGCAGCTGCTGCAGGGTTTCGCCGAGTGGGTCGCTCGTGGTAGGTATTTGGGCTTCGGTATGCATAGTGTGGTTATTCTGCCATTTATTGATAATAAATCTAGCCATTGTGGACGAATGGCAAATTAATATGGACTTACTGTGATTGTTGGTCTTGAGGGGGCGGCCCATAATTGTTTTAACAATGAGCACATCGCTTATTGAGACAAACAACACGCTACTCAGGAGACCATAGCTATGAAAAACAGCCCTATTCTTATCATCGGAAAAAACGGTAAAACCGGCGCCCGCGTGAACCAGCGCCTACAAGCCTTAGGCTATACGACACGCCCGGTTTCCCGCTCAACGACGCCTACTTTTGACTGGGATGACCCAACGACCTGGCGCGCCGCTATTCAGGGTGCGCGCAGCGCCTATGTTACCTATCAGCCTGATCTTGCCGTGCCGCGCGCGGAATCAAGCATTAGGGCCTTTGTTCAAGTGGCGGCAGACGTCGGGGTAGAGCATGTGGTGTTGCTTTCTGGCCGCGGGGAGGAGGGGGCGCAACGTGCGGAGGACGCCCTCGTTACCAGCGGTATCCCATGGAACATTGTCCGCTGCAGCTGGTTTAATCAGAACTTCAGTGAGAACTTCATGCTGGAAGGCATTTTGGCCGGTGAGCTGGTGCTGCCTGCAACGGATACGCTTGAGCCGTTTGTGGATGCCGATGACATCGCCGATGTGGCGGTGGCGACGTTAACCGATTCCCGTCATCGCAATAAGCTCTATGAACTCACCGGTCCGCGCGCACTGAACTTTGCCCAATGTGTGGACGAGATCTCCGAGGCCTTGGGCCGGCCTGTGAAATACACCCCCATTCCTGTTGAGGCTTACATTGAGGCTTTGGACGAGCAGGGCGTGCCGAAAGACTATCAGTGGCTGCTGAACGAGTTGTTTACCGAGGTGTTTGACGGCAGAAACAGCCGGGTGATGAGTGGGGTTGAAGAGGCGCTTGGTCGCCCGGCAACTGACTTCCACGCCTATGTGCAGAAGGCGGTTACCTCTGGTGTTTGGGGTACCACAGCACAAAAGCACTTTGCTTAATTTTTTGTGTGGTCATTATCTAATCAATAAGCCGGAGATCGTTATGAGTTATTTAAGTTTTTTAAACGAAGACAGTGATATTACAGACATCACTTGGAGAAACCGTACGCGGTTTGCACCGATGGATGTCTTTTCTCACCATATTATGCGTGGCGATTCAGAATTGTCCTTCAAGGACCGAGAGCTGATCGCTGGGTTTGTTTCTGGGCTAAATGGATGTCAGTTTTGTTATGGTTCGCACAACGCTGTAGCGGAACAATTCGGCATAGAGCCCGAGATAATCGAAAATCTACTAAAAAGTATTGATGACGCCAACATCATGGAACGGTTAAAACCCATATTACGGTATGCGCAAAAACTTACCCTAAGCCCGAGCCGAGTTGTTCAATCGGATATAGATAACATCACCGCAGAAGGTTGGGCCGAGAAAACGGTCGAAGATGTTATCGCCATTGTATGCCTATTCAATTTCTATAACCGCTTGTTAGACGGTCATGGCGTGAAAGGAAAAAATAGCCTCTATGCCTTCGCGGGAAAACACCTATCCAAATACGGCTACAAAGTACCTTGGTTCATAAAATGGATTTCCCCTCTCGTTAATAAACAGAAACAAAATTTCATTGCGAATTATGAACAATAAGTAATATTCAGGAGATGGGTTGCGCCAGTGGTTAAAGACACCAAGGAACCTCTGATGAAGTCCAAATGATTTCTCGGCTTGGGCTTCCTGCGCCGCTCTACCTTCTGCATCCGTGCAGTCGTGCGCCCTTCCAAAGAAATCGTACTGCACTGAAGTAGATATATGGGAAGAAAGCGGAAAAATGGCGTGCATATCCACCTGAGAGGTAGTCGAACCTACAGCATTTTGGATAGCGCGTGAGTGAGGTGTTTTGAGGCCCTCTACAGTGGTAATGGTGTGTGACTGCGCGCCCCCATTCTTTGGATATCACTGGGTGTGAAAATGGTTTTATTCATTCAAATCAGCAAGTTATATGTTGGGGTGGCGTGACAAAGTAGAACTAAGTTACAGTGAAAAATCACAGAAATCCTCAAGTAGGTGTAAGAACTTGAATTTCTGTACGACGAATCAGCAACGATTATTGATGTTTTGAACTGAGATTGGAGAAATTCATGCGTGCAACCCTACCTTTGTTAGAGGATACCGACTTTCCGGCACTGCAACGTAAAGCGTTGGAAACCTTACAGGTGAATTTGGGTTATAAGTGCAACCAACGTTGTTTGCACTGCCACGTCAACGCGAGCCCTGATCGTACCGAGATGATGAGTAGGGAAATTCTGGAGTTGATTCCACCTGTACTGAAAGCGAAAAAGATCAAGACACTTGATTTGACCGGAGGAGCCCCTGAACTTCACGAGGGTTTCCGTGATTTGGTAACGCAAGCCAGAGCGATAGGAGCCCATGTCATTGATCGTTGTAATTTGACCATTTTATTTGAAGCAGGGCAGGAGGCGTTAGCCGAGTTTTTGGCAGATAATCGAGTAGAAGTCGTGGCGTCACTGCCCTGCTACTCCCTCGAAAATGTGGATAAACAACGTGGCAAAGGTGTATTTGAGCAAAGCATCGCAGGGTTACGAAAGCTAAATGCATTGGGCTATGGAAAGCCGGAAAGTGGATTGTTGCTTAACTTAGTCTATAACCCACAAGGACCGTCGCTGCCACCCAATCAACAAACTTTGCAAGCCGACTATAAGCGTGAGCTGTATTACCATTTTGGCATTGAATTTAATAGCCTTTATGCTTTAGCCAACATGCCGATTCAGCGCTTCGGGTCCACACTTATATCGAAGGGACAGTTTCAGGGTTACATGAAGCTACTGAAGGACAACTATCGCGAAGACAATCTTGGTCAAGTGATGTGTTGCTCTATGGTCAGCGTGGACTGGCAGGGTAACCTTTATGACTGTGATTTCAATCAACAGTTAGGCCTCGCACTGCCTAATAGTAATTCTCGCCATTTGCGCGATCTGCTGGAAAATGACTTGGACGGTCAGAGCATTCGTGTGGCAGATCATTGTTTTGGTTGTACTGCGGGGCAGGGCAGTAGTTGTGGTGGTGCATTGTGACGAAGAAAGTCTTTTTATTCGTCGTGATTGCCGTACTGGTTGTTGGGTTTTTCTGGTTCGATGTTGATCAACTGCTGACCTTGGCGGGGTTGAAAACCAGCCTGGTACAGTTTGAAGCTTGGCGCACTGAAACCCCTATTTTAGTTGGTGTTGCTTTCTTGCTGCTCTATGTCATCGTTACTGCATTGTCTCTACCCGGTGCTGCTGTCATGACGCTGGCGGCCGGTGCACTGTTTGGCATCTTATGGGGCACAATCATTGTCTCTTTTGCCAGCTCCATTGGCGCCACTCTGGCTTTTTTAGTGTCGCGTTATTTGCTAAGAGAGACGGTTCAAAGCCGTTTTGGGGAAAAGCTAAAACCTCTTAACGCGGGCATACAGAAAGAGGGCGCTTTTTACCTTTTCACTTTGCGCCTCGTTCCGGTTTTTCCGTTTTTTCTCATCAACTTGCTGATGGGGTTGACCCCCATTCGTGCCGCCGCTTTTTACTGGGTTAGTCAAGTAGGGATGTTGGCCGGCACGCTGGTGTATGTGAATGCAGGGACTCAAGTAGCACAACTGGAGCACTTTTCGGGTATTTTGTCGCCTTCTTTGCTTGTGTCTTTTGCTCTGTTGGGGTTGTTTCCGTTAATTGCGAAGAGGTTGTTGGCGGCAATCAAAGCCCGTCGCGTTTATACCGGCTACAAAAAACCTGTGCACTTTGATCGTAACCTTATCGTGATTGGTGCGGGCGCAGGAGGGCTGGTTACTGCCTATATCGCCGCTGCTGTAAAAGCCAAAGTCACTTTGATTGAAGCCCATAAAATGGGTGGAGATTGTTTGAATTACGGTTGTATTCCAAGCAAAGCCTTGATCAAAAGTGCGAGACTGGCACATCAAATTCGTCAGGCTGATCACTACGGCCTTGAGAGATGTAATCCCAGTATTTCATTTCGCAAAGTTATGCAAAGGGTTCAGGATATCATCGCCCAAGTCGAACCTCATGACAGCGTTGAGCGCTATACGAGTCTAGGTGTAGACGTTATACAGGGTTATGCCAAATTGGTTGACCCCTGGACGGTGGAAATAAAACGTCATGATGGCCAAATGCAGCGACTCACAAGCCGGTCTGTGGTGTTGGCTACGGGTGCAAGGCCCTTCGTGCCGCCGTTGCCTGGCATTGATGAGGTAGGCTATGTCACTAGCGATACTCTGTGGCACGAATTTGCTCAACTTAACGAAGCACCCAAGCGGTTGGTCGTGCTTGGTGGCGGTCCAATTGGATGTGAGCTGGCCCACGCCATGGCGCGCCTTGGTTCGCAAGTGATTCAAGTGGAGCGGGGAGAGCGTATTTTGGCCCGAGAGGACGAAGACGTTTCCAACCTTGCCACTCAATCTATGATGCGCGACGGCGTGACAATTTTAACCGGGCATGATGCATTGCGCTGCGAGAAGCAGGGCGACAGGAAGTTTCTGGTTGTGTCACAAGACGGCGAAGAAAAAACAATCGAATTCGATACCTTGCTCTGTGCGGTTGGCCGTGTAGCAAGGCTGCAGGGCTACGGTCTCGAAGAGTTGGGTATCGAAACCAGTCACACCATCGTCACCAACGACTATCTGGAAACGCTGTACCCCAATATTTTTGCCGCAGGAGATGTGGTCGGCCCTTATCAGTTTACGCATACCGCCGCCCACCAGGCATGGTATGCCGCAGTGAATGCGCTTTTTGGGCAGGTTAAAAAATTTAAAGTCGATTATCGGGTGATTCCCCGGACCACGTTTATCGATCCCGAGGTTGCTCGCGTTGGACTCAATGAACAGGAAGCCAAAGAACAAGGCATCGCCGTTGATGTGACCCGTTATGCGCTTGATGACTTGGATCGTGCTATTGCAGACGGCGCAACCCAGGGTTTTGTCAAGGTGCTAACGGAGCCTGGTAAGGATCGGATCCTTGGCGTGACGATCGTCGGAGAACATGGTGGTGATTTGTTGGCGGAATTCGTTTTGGCGATGAAGCATGGTTTGGGCCTGAATAAGATTCTCAGCACTATCCATACCTATCCGACTTGGGCGGAAGCGAATAAATACGCAGCGGGTGAATGGAAGCGTGCACACGCTCCAAAAAACGTGTTGGTATGGTTGAAAAAATACCACTCATGGAGGCGAGGAAGTGCGCACTAAATTATTGGGGTTTTTATTGCTTGCCGTGCTTGCAGCCCACACGATGGCAAACGAATACGGGAGAGGGGTATTCGACCATTCTTCTTGGGACCGGTTATTGTCAGCGCATGTAGAAGTATCTCAAGGAGGGCAATCAACTGTGGTCGACTATGACGGAATGATGAAAGACCGAAGCGTACTGAAAAAATATTTGCATCAGCTGATGGCAGTCTCTAAATATCAATTTGACCGGTGGCCCAGTAACGAACAGCTGGCATTTTTGATTAACGCTTACAACGCTTGGACCGTCGAATTGATTTTGACTCAGTGGCCAAACCTTAGTTCTATTAAGGACTTAGGCGGGTTTTTTAGATCCCCTTGGGACAAGGAGTTTTTGATTTTGCTGGGCGCAACTCGATCCCTCGACGATATTGAGCACGGGCTCATTCGTGAATCAGGCAAGTACAAAGACCCGCGTATTCACTTTGCTGTGAATTGCGCCAGCATTGGATGTCCGGCTCTACGCGTTGAAGCCTACAGCGGCAGCGTACTTGATCAGCAATTGGATGCGCAAACCACGTTGTTTTTAAGCGATCAGACTCGTAATCGCGTTGATGGTGAAACCATTAGACTGTCGTCAATATTCAAATGGTACCGTGGGGATTTTGAAAAAGGCTGGCACGGCTTCAACCGATTGGAGGATTTTCTTCTGGTTTATGTCGAGGCATTAAATCTATCAAACGCTCAAATTGAACAGTTAAAAAATGGTGAGACTAATATCGAGTTTCTGGATTATGACTGGCGCCTCAATAAAAAATAAAACGTGTCAGCCTCAGCGACTGTATCCGGCACTCAGCATTATTGTTCCGATTTTGAACGAAATTGAGTTGCTGCCGGAGCTGATGGCTCATCTTCAACAATGGCAACGCAAAGGCTGCGAGGTACTTTTGGTCGATGGTGGAAGCTGTGATGGCTCAGCCGAGGTGGCCAAAGCCGTTGGTTTTGCCGTGCAACATGCGCCCTGTGGCCGCGCACAGCAGATGAACGCGGGTGCTGCTTACACCGAGGGAGCGGTGCTGGTGTTTCTACACGCCGACACCCGGCTGCCAAGTGATGCACAAGAGCGAATTCTTGGAGCTTTGAATGATCACTATTGGGGGCGATTTGATGTGCAGTTGTCAGGCGATCACTGGATGCTACGCGTCATCAGTTTTTTTATGAACTGTCGATCAAGGCTGACAGGTATTGCGACGGGTGATCAAGCCATTTTCATCCACAGGTCCACGTTTAAGGCAATTGGAGGGTTCCCAGTACAGCCGCTTATGGAAGACATTGAACTGTCTAAGCGCCTTCGACGATGCGGTCGCCCCAAATGCATTCGGTCTCACGTTATCAGTTCAGGGCGACGATGGTTGACCCGTGGTGTTTGGCCAACCATCTGGCTTATGTGGCGATTACGCTGGGCCTATTGGCGTGGTGAGTCAGCAGAGACGTTAGCGCGACTGTATCAATAACCCCAATGTCTATGGCCCTATGAAAACAATTCAGACCGTAATTTTTGCAAAAGCCCCCATACCCGGTTTGGCCAAAACTCGCCTCGGTCCAGCGCTGGGGCCCGATGGCGCTGCCAATCTGGCCAAGAAGATGCTCGAGCATTGCATTTCACAAGCCCTGGCTGCGGATATCGGCCCTGTGGAGCTGTGTGTCGCTCCGTCTATGAACCACCCTGTTTGGCGGGAATTGACGATTCCATCAGCGGTTCTCTGGTCAGAGCAGGGCGAAGGTGATTTGGGCGAGAGACTTGCCAGAGCTGCACAACGTGTGACTGCTTGTGGGGACGCGGTATTGTTAATAGGGTCCGATTGCCCTCAATTGACCTCATCTTTGTTAAAGCGTGCTGCGCTGGCGCTTCAAGAAAATGATGCCTGTATGGTGCCAGTCAGCGATGGAGGCTACGCTCTGCTGGGACTGAATCATTACTTGCCATCACTTTTCGTAAAAATGCCCTGGAGTACGGACGGTGTTTCCCGGTTGACACAGCAGCGCCTAAAAGCCGAAGGATGGCGTGTTAGAACTCTTGAAGTGTTACACGATATTGATGAACCACAGGATTTACAGTACCTGCCCGAGAAGTGGCTTTTGTGAGATGACTGTTTCGCATTTGTGCAAATCCACACAGTCCGTAATTTTGATAGGTAATAATAAAATAGCATTGGTTGGGTGGTTAATAATCTTGATAAATACCCGAGCTAAATATGGGCGCAGCTCTTTAGGTTTGACGGCTGTATTGGCGCGATTTTTATTGGTGTTACGGCAGGGTATTTTTCTAACCTGTATGTGTAATGGTACACACAGTCGCGCGCCCAGGTGACTGTCATTTTGGTGGTTTCATAAAATTTGATAAATCAGTTGATTGGCACAATCACAATATTGCTGTTGATGGTGGGGTGTCACTTAAGACCTTGATGTCGGCACCGGTGAAGTCGTAGAACTTATTTTTATAAGTGAGTGTAAGAAAAGCAGAGCGCGATACGACCAAATGAAAATTCGCACGTTAGAGGGTTCTTGTTTTGCAGCCAAGCCAACTCATTTTACCATTCATGTTTTGTCATTTATGGTCAATACAGAACCCGTCATTTCTGGCCCGGTATTTTGAGTGAGATGTTATTTCAATTGTCTTTGCAATTCTATGCCATGTTCAAAAAGGAGGCGGTTCCCTTGAGTGTTGGCGGATGCGAGGCCCCGTGCTAAAGGATTGCGTGGGTATTATCCGGGAAGCCTGCCACGGTGGCCACGAAGGTGATCCCCCTTGAAATTGATCGAATTCTGGCATTTTCCAGATGGCGGGCGATATTGTTATGAAACAAAGGATCTAAAATTATTAACCCGGCAATCTTTTATGTCGGGTTAATGCGGTACAAGGATGTTCCACCATTGGCCGGAATGGCCAATGCAAGCGCTTAAAATACAAGAAAATTCACGCGTTTTCGCCAGTAATTTAATTGCCGGGTTAATAGTATTGATGGGAGTTAACAACCATGCATGAAGTTGTACAAGATTATTATGGGAAGCAACTGCAAAGCACTGCGGACCTCAAAACCACAGCCTGCTGCGATGCCAGCAGCTTGCCGGAATGGCTAAAGCCGTTACTGGGCAGTATCCACCCCGAGGTATTGTCTCGATACTACGGCTGTGGGCTGGTTTGTCCTTCTTTGCTGCAAGGGTGCCGGGTACTGGATTTGGGTTGCGGTAGCGGAAGGGATGTTTATGCTTTGGCACAGCTTACAGGAATGGATGGTGAGGTCGTCGGAGTCGATATGACCGAGGAGCAGCTCGTGGTCGCGCAAACGCATCAGGACTGGCATGCAAAGGCTTTTGGCTATTCGAATGTGCGTTTTATCAAAGGCTATATCGAAAAACTTGACGAACTGGACTTAGAGCCTGGCTCGTTTGACGTCATCGTCTCGAACTGCGTGGTTAATCTGTCTCCAGATAAAGCCGCGGTATTGCGCGGTGTGCATCGTCTGCTCAAGCCCGGTGGCGAATTCTATTTTTCCGATGTCTATTCCGATCGTCGAGTGCCCGATGCCGTGCGTGAGGATTCGGTGCTGTACGGTGAGTGCCTGGGTGGCGCTTTGTACTGGAATGATTTCTTGCGTTTGGCTAACGAAGCAGGTTTTGCTGACCCCCGTTTGGTAGAGGATCGTCGCCTTGAAGTCACTGACGGTGAGCTAGCAAAGCAAACGGGCAACCTGCGGTTTTTCTCGGCGACTTATCGGCTGTTCAAGTTGGATACACTGGAAAATGCTTGTGAGGATTATGGACAGGCGGTGATCTATAAAGGGACGATCCCTAACAACGCGCATCAATTTGTATTGGATAAACATCATGCCATTGACTCAAGCCGGGTATTCCCTGTGTGTGGCAACACCTGGCGCATGCTGAAAGAAACGCGCTTTGCGGATCATTTCACGTTCATTGGGGATTTCAACAAGCATTATGGTTTGTTTGTAGGTTGTGGTTCGTCGATGCCCTTTGATACGACCCGTGATGGTTCGGCGGAGTCAACCCCATGTTGCTAACCAATGCTGAAACACGTTTGGTTAAAACGCCTAAGAATGCTACGCGGTTGCGGGTTTTAGTGCTTTGCACGGGCAACTCCGCGCGCTCTATTATGGCCGAAGCCATTTTCAATTCAGTGGGAGCGCCGTTGTTTCAGGCGTTCAGCGCAGGAAGCCGCCCGGTCGGCAGGGTCAACCCGTTGGCACTGGAGCAGATCAAGCGATTGGACCTGAATAAGGAAGGCGTTTTGCACAGCAAGAGCTGGAATGCGTTTACCAAACCAGAGGCACCGAAAATTGATTTGGTGCTGACGGTGTGTGATAACGCCGCTTCAGAAACCTGTCCGGCTTTTGCGGGTAATTATGAGCATATCCACTGGGGGTTGCGTGATCCCGCCGGCTTCTCGCGAGATGTCGATATAGAACGTTCGGCCTTTTCAGGCTGCTTTAATGAAATATTGTCGAGAGTTGAGGTGATGGTATCCAACTATTCGCCTACTGATGCCTACGAAGACATCGTTGAGGCCATGAAGGCATTAGGGTGAAAAAGTATTTATTCGCTGAAGTCTGGTGTTGTTGTTTGTGCGGGTTACTCTGCCCATGGTCCATGCGGAAGACAATCGGTTAATGATAACGGGGCCTAGCCTCGAGCCTCTTAATGTTAGAAGCTGTCTCAAAAATGATCTTTTTCGCACCAGCTGCGTTCTCGCGTCTCTCAAATGCTCATTTACACCTGTAAACTGCGCTTTTTGAGACGCACGGGCCTTGCTTGTACAAAAATCTTTATTTTTGAAATGGCTTCTAGAAATCGCCAAGCGCTATGAACCTCACCCCCCTGCAGGCTGGTTTGAGCCAGTACACGTACTTACGGCGAATATTCTCTGGAAATGACCTATGCCATGGGTGATCATCGTGCCAGTTTGTTTGCTTTGGGGTTTTTGTTGACGTTGCTGGTATAGGTGTTAGACGATCGGCCGCTAATATTTCTGGAGCACAGGGTTAGTGTATGTCAGTAAAACCGGGAAGAGTGACTGGTTCACTAAACCGATGTACGTATTGCTGGGCTCTTATGTGTCCAGACTATATGAAGCGGAATCCGTTTTCTATCGAGGAAAGATGATGAATGATTGGCTCGGGCTCGAACCGGTATTGCGCCTGGTTTCTTTTGCTGGAATATTTTTAATTCTGTTTCTCTGGGAGATAAAATCACCAAGACGTACACTAGGATTTAGCAAAGGCTACCGCTGGTTTAATAACCTTAGTATCGTTTTACTTAACAGCATATTGTTGCGCCTTGTATTTCCTGGTGCTGCGGTTGGTGTTGCGGTATGGGTCGAGATGGAACAGTTAGGCCTTTTTAATAACACGTTTTTATCCGAGTGGCCATTTTGGATAAAAGTTATTATTGGTGTTGTCCTTTTAGATTTTACCATCTGGCTCCAGCACGTATTATTTCACGCTGTCCCTGCGCTGTGGCGTTTGCATAGAATGCATCATACTGACTTGGATATAGATATCACCACCGGTTTGCGTTTTCACCCGCTAGAAATCGTCTTGTCGATGGCCATAAAGGCTGGTGTGATTTTGATGTTGGGTGTGCCTGTCGCTGCGGTTTTGATATTTGAAGTCCTACTCAATACCACTTCGATGTTTAATCACGGCAATGTGAATCTTCCTCGGAGACTGGATAAATGGTTACGTTGGATCATTGTGACTCCAGATATGCACCGAGTGCACCATTCTTGGCGTTCAGATGAGACAGATTCTAACTTTGGTTTTAATGTGCCTTGGTGGGATCGCCTGTTGGGCACCTACCGCGCGCAGCCCAAGGACGGCCACCTGGAAATGATCATTGGCATCAAGCAATTTAGAGCGCGTGATGACAGCAGGTTAGACCGTTTGTTATTGCAGCCGTTTGTTTCGAGTCATCATGTTACTGACTCAGAATCACTAAAATAGTACTTTGCCTGACGAGCAATATAGGGACGGGGCAATGCCGCGACTTGTCGATGCTTGGTTTGCTAGCCTGTGTACTACATTGTTCTATAGGTTCACACCACCCCAATATTTAAGATGCGGCGGGTGATTAGCAGACGTTCAGCACCCGCTAGCAATACGCCTAATCATGAGTTGCTTTGGATGTCGAATGACCCACAAAGAGTAGTCTCTGCTATTGTGGCAGTTCTGTTGTGTTTCCCCAATAAATATTGAGTTCGTGTAGCTTTTTAACAAAGTCGTCAAATTGTAAGGGTTTGGTGATAAAACTGTTGGCACCGAGCTCAAAGCATTCGCTAATTTCATGTGGGGCCCTTGATGTCGTCATCATAATGACGGGTATCTTTTTGAGGGTGGCATCTGCCTTCAGAAATTTTAACGTTTGCAAGCCGTCCATCTTGGGCATGTTGATATCCAGTAAGATTAAATCTGGTTTAGCCCATTGGCTGTTGTTGTATGTACCTTCTTTGCGAAGATAAGCCAAGGCGTCCTCACCATTGGTAACGTGTCTGAATGAATTGTTATTGTTAAAATCCACCAAGGTGTCGATCATCAGCTCAGCGTGATCGTCGTTGTCTTCGGCGAGGAGTATGGCGAGGGGTTTTGACGGCATAACTTAGGGTCTCTGAGCTCAATGTTTATCTGGCGCAGGAAAGTTTAAGGTAAAAATGCTGCCTTTGCCAGGTGTTGAGCGCAAGGTGACAGTTCCATCGTGCTTGTCCATCACTGTTTTGACAATGGTTAACCCAATTCCGTTGCCTTCACCGATCTCCAAACGCTCGAATATCCTAAAAATACGTTCCTGGTGGCGTGGCTCTATGCCAAGGCCGTTGTCTTGAATAATCAGTTTAATTTGATGTTCATCCTCCTCGGTGCGAATAAAAATGTGCGGCTGCCGGGCAGGATCCCGGTATTTAATAGCGTTGGCGATGACATTTTGAATACACTGAGACGCGAGGCGCTCATTCACGTAGATGTCGTGAAGTGGTGTGTGGATTTGAATTGCTGCGTGATGACGTTCTATATCACCTTCAAGTGCTGATAATACGTTGCCAACCAGTTTTTGCGCGTCAATCCATTGCTTGGAAATGTCGGATTTAAATACTCTAGAAAGCTCCAGTAGGTCGTTTAATATAGCGTCCATGTTGATCACATTGGCCCGAATCCGCTGAAGCTGATGCTTTTGTTTTTCGGAGAGCTGTTCGGTGATCGTTTTTTGAAGTCTGTCTGCAAAGCCGCCGATGGTGACTAGGGGGGATTTTAAGTCGTGGGAAACGGTGTAAAGAAACTGCTCCATTTCGAAGTTTCTTTGCTCTAGTTCCTTGTTAATGAATTCCAAATGTCGTTGAGCTTTCAATCTGTCTGAGAGGTCTAAGATTGAGGCCAGCACCACCATATTGTTACCGGTTGGCATGGGGTTTAGTGCAATTTCAGCAGGGAAGTGTTCACCTGATTTTTTGACGGCAGATAAATCTTGGCCTTTACCCATGGTTTTGGCTTTGGGAGACGCAAAGAAAGATTGAATGAGGTCAGCATGGTGATGCTTAAAGGGGGCGGGCACGAGAGCATTAATGTTTGTACCAATCAATTCATCACTGGAATAACCAAATAGTAATGCAGCCTCTTGGTTGCACATAATGATGTTTCCTTGCGTGTTGGCCATTATTAAAGCATTGGGTAGGTGTTGAATCACGCCTATCAGATACTCACTTTGGCGCTGTAAATGCGTAATGTCCCTAAGGATTATTGCGTACTCAAATTGTTTCAGTGACTGGCTGGGTAGGATGGTGATGGTGATGTATAGGTGAATGGAGGCGGCGCCGACATCGCCACTGGTATATTCAAACGTCATGTTGGTAGAAGGCGACTTGGGCGTTAATTGCGCCATGGCACCCTTCAACGGCTGCACCAAATTGTGAGGTAGCAGGGGTGTCTCATCTTGGGTGCGAATATTTAATAGCTTGCCGGCGGATGGATTGGCGTGAAGTACATTTAACGCTTCGTCGATTTTGATGATGGCATCCTGTGCTGTTTCAACAATGGCGGCCAGTTGTTGATTGTCACGGGCAAGTGTCAGAGCATTTTGTTCCTGACGGCGGATATCTTCCATAACGCTGAGCATGACACCTTGAGAGCGTGCGAAATCCGATCGGTTTTGGTGGAGGTTTTGGGTTAAACGAGCAATCGCGTTTTGATGATGTCTTCCTATTAATCCTATCAACCCAAAGGTTGTACTAAAAAATCCCAGCAGGATCACGATATTGAAAGGGCGTTTGGATTGTTGGCTGGTGGCTATGGCAGCTTGATGAGCGGTGTTGGCCTTCATTAAGGCGCTGTTCATTTGTAGAATGCTGGTTTGTAGCGCCATGAGCTGTGGGTGAGAGAGTGACGGAGTTTCAGTGCAGTTCAGTGTGCGTTCAATCGCTTGCCAATATTCCGTTAGTGGGTATTCAGCGATTAACGGGTGGGGTGGGGCTGGCAAAAAGCATGGTGCATTTGTATGAGCCTCGCTGACTGGGCTTGGGGTTACATCCAGCAATTGCACAACGGCGTGGTCTAGATTTTGGAGGTATTGTGCGGACAACAACTGCAGAGACTCGGCCCGTTTTTGATTGACCCAATCTTCAGTATTGAGAAGGACGCCGAGTAAAAGAAAGGTTCCACACAGTAACCCCACCAGCAGCTTCATTATTTGTTTGAACCCATTAAGTATTTCGGTGCCTTACCATGGGCTTGCAGCAGAGTGTTGATTTCTTTTTTAAGCTCAACGATTCGTTCTTCTCGGTTGATAGCGTCATTGTAAATTGTCGTCAACCGTTGATTGTGTAATTCGCAGGTGGCCAGTGATTCTTGGGTGGCCTGTAGTTTTTCCAGTGCGCTGGGTAAAGAGGTCAACTTGGGAAGTTTGGGGATAAGGACCACCGCGGTCGCAACCGAGATAAGGGCGGTGGCTGCTTTGAACCAGCCTTGCTGCTCATATAGGGGGTACCAAGTGACCACTGTGGCAAAGACATGCGTGAAGCCGCAAAAGGCGATAAATGCAATAAATAAAGCCATGATTTCAGGGTAGGGCAGTGACTTGCGTCGCCGGACCAAGACCACCGCCAAAACTGCAGGGATCGCAAAATAGGCCATGGCAATGGCCAGGTCAGAGAGTATGTGTGTCCACAGAATATTGGGTTGCCACAGGTAGCAATGCCCGTGAGGCATAAAGGACTCCGGTGAAAGGGATTGAAGCCATTCAAGCATAGTGTTGTCCTAGAGTTAGTAAAACGACAAAACCCAGTTTATATAACTATTATCATGCGGGTGTGCGTTTTATTCACCCGGCCACAAGGATTGCTGGGTAGTTGGGCACGAATGCCTCACCATTGGGAGCGAAACCAATGAAAGCCCTTGAGAATATGACTCAAACATCAGCGTCAGTATTTTTAGGCCGTGCAATAAATCAGATAGGAAATCAATTGTACTACCAGGTTAATAGTGTAGCGACTCTTGATCGGTTGGCGTGGGTGACGCGCCAAAGAAAGCGCATCTAAACCACATTTTGGCGCGTCGTTTGGTGCGATGAAAGTTTAATGAATGAAAGGCTACATCTAATAAAGGGGCTATATCAATGAGTTGGGTGCAGACGTATAAACCGCACCAACGGTCAAAGCGTAAACGCTTTGCCGATTGATGCGAATTCAATACGCGAGGTTCCTTGAAATCCTTTTTAGCACTCTGTTCTGTTTGTACCGCGGCACCTAACATCCTGTTTTGCCCTTAAATCGGGTGTGCCAGTACTATTCCTTAACGTCCAATGTCGGCTTCCTTTTTTCGAGGGCAACTCACGTTTGTGCTCCTTTTGCCCTGGCAATACTCCTTTTGCATCTATCCTGTTGTCTCTGCCCTGAGCGCCTTGCGGTCTTCATGACCTAAATGTCCCTTTGTATTCCCTTCGTGCGTCCTTGTGAAGTGTCCTTACCTCAGTCCCTTGTGGGGTGTGTCCTATCCCCTGGCCTGTTCCTTAAGCTGCTGTCCTTAATTCCTATCCTTTTTCCTTTCCCTTGATTCCCTTTGGCCCTTCCGTTGGGTTGCTCCTTGCGCCCGTCCTAGTCGCATTTAAGTATAGGGTTTATTCCTTTCTTGAAGTCCTGAGTCCATTTCCATGACCTTTCGTCCTGCTGGCCGCTTCCTGTGTTTTCCCTGCGTTTCCAATGATGCTCATTTTCCAGATTTTTGAGCGGTCAGCCTAGTGGCAAACTTCTTTGGGTTTTGTGAGATATTTCCTACAAAGTGGCGAGGTTGAGTTTGTGGAGGGTGCCTTCGGTGGTGAGCTTTGCGTGGGCGCTGTGGGTCTTTGGGGCGAGATCAGTGGAATAAAATTGTTCGGACGCTCAAAATTTAGGGATATGTATTTCTTGAAATAGCCAAAAAATACAATTTCATTGTTAATTTATCCTAATAAAGTGTAATTGTTAGGATGCAAGTTGTTTTGGTGTCGTGGCCGAGCTATTATGTTCTCAAGCGTTGCAGGGCCTACAGGCCTTCAGGGCTCTAAGATGGCGGTGCCATCAGCACCCCAATGTTTACTTGGCTTATCCAGTTCAGGGCTTTATTGTGAAAACGACTTCATTCACGGCACATACTAACGAGCGTGTGACTTCTGAGGGTGTCAGCGAGGCCTTCAGCGGTTTCTTTTCCTACTTCCTTCCTATCCGACTTAGTCTGCCGCTATAGGCGGCCTATTTCTATTCCGCGTTTGTCAATTTCATTACTGTAAAACATCCCCTATCGGGTGGGAGTAAAAACCATGTCACATGAAAAATTAGTTATTTTTGATACCACATTGCGTGACGGAGAGCAAAGCCCCGGCGCGTCAATGACAAAGGAAGAGAAAGTGCGTATTGCCAAAATGTTGGAAAAAATGCGCGTGGATGTTATTGAGGCGGGTTTTGCGATTGCCAGTCAAGGCGATTTTGAGGCTGTTAAAGCCGTGGCAGAAACGGTCAAAACATCCACCGTGTGCAGTTTGGCGCGAGCGGTGTTTGCCGATATTGATCGCGCTGCTGAGGCCTTGCGTGGTGCTGAACGGTCCCGCATTCACACCTTTATTGCCACCAGCCCCATTCATATGAAGTACAAATTGAATATGCAGCCAGAACAGGTGTTGGAGCAGGCGGTTAAAGCGGTTCAGCGAGCGCGTCAATATACCGATGATGTGGAATTTTCTTTAGAAGATGGCAGTCGCTCAGATTTTGATTTTATGTGCCGTATTGTTGAGGCTACCATCGCCGCGGGTGCCGGGACCATTAATATCCCCGATACGGTGGGCTATGGTGAGCCTGGTGAATATGGCGCCATGTTTCGTAAGGTGATAGAAGCCGTTCCCAACGCAGATAAAGCTATTTTTTCTACCCACTGTCACAACGATTTGGGCTTGGCTGTGGCCAACTCTTTGTCTGCAGTGATGAATGGTGTTCGGCAGGTGGAGTGCACCATCAACGGTTTGGGTGAGCGTGCTGGTAATGCGGCGCTTGAGGAAATTGTCATGGCGGTTCGTACTCGCAAGGATATATTCCCGGTGGAAAGTCAGATTGCCACAGAGTTTATTGTACCTACGTCGAAATTAGTGTCTTCAGTCACAGGGTTTCCCGTACAGCCCAATAAAGCCATTGTGGGCGCCAATGCCTTTGCGCATGAATCGGGTATTCACCAGGATGGGGTTTTAAAGCATCGTGAAACCTATGAAATTATGCGTGCGGAAGACGTGGGTTGGCATACCAACAAAATTGTTTTGGGTAAGCATTCAGGGCGCGCGGCGGTTCGGGCGCGCTTTGAAGAGTTGGGTATTACTTTTGATACCCCCGAGCAGTTGGCGTCGGTGTTTGAGCGTTTCAAAGCCTTGGCTGATAAAAAGCATGAAATTTTTGATGAAGATTTACACGCCATTGTGTCGTCTAGTATGCCAAGTGAAGTGACAGAAACTTACCGTTTAGCAAACTTGGAAGTCTGTAGTAAAACGGGCGTCGTACCTCAGGCATCCATTTGTGTGCAAGTGGGGGATGAGCGCGTGACGGCGCAATCCGAGGGCGGTGGGCCGGTAGATGCCACCTTTAAAGCCATCGAGATAGTGGCTAGAAGCCAAGCCGATTTGAAGTTGTATTCAGTGAACGCGATCACCAAAGGAACAGACTCCCAGGGAGAAGTGACTGTGCGTTTAGAGCGCAATGGCAGTATTGTGAATGGAGTGGGGTCCGATACGGATATTGTTGTTGCTTCGGCAAAAGCGTACATTCATGCCTTGAACTTATTAGCCAGCCGCGGTGAGCGATCGCACCCGCAGCGTGATGGGGTTTAATGGAAAGTAGCATGAACGAGCGGGTACGGGCCCAGTATTTAAGCGTCATGGGGGTAGCGACCTACGTGCCCCGCTGGAGCCTGCCGAATGCGTGCCCTTCCGTTCAGGCGCGCCTACCCGTTCACTATGTTGAAACAGAACCGGCGGACACTGCTGGTCGCGCTGAGCCTCAAGCAAAGGGGGGTGCCGTACCCGTCTCTGAGTTGATGGGGGACTGGTTGAACCCAGCAACCGAGCCCGCGGCTAGGCAAGAAGGCGCTGTCACAGACGCGACGGAGCTCAGGGCGTCACTGCGCGACCCTGTGGTTCCCGATGTGCGTTTTACCTTAAATGTATGGCATGTCAATGCGTTGCTTATGGTGGTGGATTCTCACATTCCGAAGTCGGCGTTACCCACGGCGCGCTTGCTGGCCAACATGCTGCTTGCGCTAGGGCACCCTCCGACCTTGCCTGGGGCAGATGCTTTGGTGTGGCCCATGTTTAAAGGGGCGTTGGCAGCGGGCGGTTGGGGCGCTGCACGCGATATGGTGGGGGCTTTTTTACACAGCCGCTTAGAACAGAGGTCGGCCGAGTGCATGTGGTTGATGGGTGCGCAAGCTTATGACGCCATCGCTCCCGAGTTGGGGGAGTACAGTACACAATTGGGGAAGGCGATTGATCTACCTGCACTGAGTGTTAAGGCCCTGGTGCTGCCAAGCCTCGCTGAATTACTCAAAACCCCTGAGCTGAAACGTTTGGCTTGGCGAGCACTGCAAGCAGATTTTTCACAGAAGGCATCTGTGCAAGTGACGCCCTCAAGCGGCGACCCTTTCCATGACAACCTCTAGCCTTTGGCCAAAAACGTCGTTTGCGCTTTCTGGGCATACTTTTAACACGTTGCCTCTGTCGCGCCAACACTTGAGCGAACTGCTCGCCGTTGAGTCTTCTGCTCACGCCACTCCCTGGCGGCGTAGTGATTTTGAAGGTTCGCTGGAGCGCCATCACTGTATTGGTGTGTTTGATGGCACGCAGCGATTGTGTGCCTATGCGGTGATGTCTTTGGTGGTGGATGAAGCCGAGTTGTTGTTGTTTGTGGTCGCTTCCAATTGGCAAGGAAAAGGCCTGGGTAAACAATTTTTACTTTGGTTGTTAGAGCATCTGCCGGTCGTGACGGAGCGGGTGTTTTTAGAGCTGCGCGACAGTAATCATCGGGCGCTGGCCCTTTATGAATCGTGCGGCTTCCATCAAATTGGTCATCGGCCCAACTACTATCCCGCGGCGCATGGCCGCGAGGACGCCATTTTGATGGCCATAGAAGTACTGCCATAGAAGGGTTCAACGGCACCCGAACGACTTGCCTCTAAACGGCTGTGAAGGTGCTTTTTATGTGAACGTTCTGATGTTAGTAGCGCACCGCACTCTGAGCCGCACATCCTCGCACTAAAAAACCAACTGTTGAGCCAATTCTTTGACTGAATCGTTATTGTGGTTTTTAAGCTTCTGAATTTAAAGGAAAAATTAATTGGCACTTGCTTTGCATTTGGATGGATTGTGTCGCAAACGTTGACGGAAATTCGTCAGGAGCCAGTTATGAGTGAGTCCTCTGGGGCAATGGTCAAGGGTGTTTCGCAAGAGCAGGTCGATGCGTCGGTACAGTTTTTTAACAGTACCGCTGGGCAGTTAGCCAATACCTATCAAGCCCTGCAAGGCAAAGTGGACCGACTGTCGCGTGAGTTAAAAGTGGCCACGGCGCAAAAAGCGCAAGAGCTGGAAAAGAAAAACCAATTGGCCAATCGCCTACAAACCCTTTTGGAGTTTCTGCCCGGCGGCGTGATTGTGTTGGATGCTAAAGGGTTTGTGACTCAGACCAACCCTGTTGCCAGAGAAATGTTAAATCATCCCCTGGAGGGGTATTTATGGCGGGAGCTCATCACCATGTGCTTCGCGCCGCAAAGTGAAGACCGATTTGAAGTTTCCACCATCGATGGGCGCCGTATTAATTTGGCCACGGCCTCACTTTCGGATTCCGGGCAAATCATTCTATTAACGGATCAAACAGAAACCCACCGCTTGCAGCAGCAAGTAAACCGTAATGAAAAACTCTCTGCTATGGGACGTATGGTTTCAGCCTTGGCTCACCAAATTCGCACGCCCTTGTCGGCGGCCATTCTTTATGCCAACCACTTAGTCAGTGATGCGATTTCTCCCAAACAACGTGAGCAATTTTCCCATAAATTGTTGGGACGTTTGAACCATATGGAGCGTCAAGTCCGCGACATGTTGCTGTTTGTGCGCAACGAGCTCCCCCTTAATGATTCTGTGTCGCTCGGCGACTTAGAAAACGGCTTACGTGCGGCGATGGAGGTTCCTCTGGCTACGGCCAAAGGTAAATGCTTATGGCAAAACCCCAACCCGCAAGTGCGCTTGCGTTGTAATCGAGAAGCCTTAATTGGAGCAGTTTTGAATCTTGTGAACAACGCGCTACAGGCCAATCCCAAAGGCGCAAAGTTGAAAGTCAGTTTTGTGCGCACAGCACTTGGCAGTGATTCGGCCATTGCGTTAGCGGTGGCAGACAACGGCCCAGGCATGAGCCGCGAAGAAATGTCGCAAGCACAGGAAATTTTTTATACCACCAAACCGCAGGGTACGGGTTTAGGCTTGGCTGTGGTGAAATCGGTTGTACGCGCCCACGGTGGTGTGTTTCGGATTCAGTCGGTTAAAAACAAAGGCACTTGTGCCACTTTAATCATCCCTATCGAAAAAGATTAATCGGGAGACCAATCATGCAAAGTGCAGAAGTGTGGGTGGAACAAATCGAATCCAGTGTCAAATTGTTGGTTGTTGAAGACGACCCAAATTTGCGTGAAGCCTTGGTCGATACCCTACAGTTAGCCGCTTTTAACGTACTGGAAGCCGACTGCGCAGAAGATGCCTGCGACTTGCTCAAAGCCCACCCGGATTTGTCCATGGTCATTTCCGATGTGAACATGGGGGCAATGAGTGGTCACGACTTATTGTTGTTTACCAAAACGCACTACGCTCATTTGCCGGTGCTGTTAATCACTGCGTACGCCAGTATCAGTGAGTCGGTTAAAGCGATGCGTGAAGGCGCGGTGGATTATTTGGTCAAACCCTTTGACCCCAATGTGTTGGTGGAAGCGGTGAACCGCTATGTGGGTGCCAGCGCGGGGGAGCACTTTGATTTGGTGGCTCAATCACCCAAAAGTCAGCACCTTTTGCAACTTGCACAGCGGGTCGCACAGTCGGATTCCACTGCCTTGTTACTTGGAGAATCGGGTACCGGTAAAGAAGTGCTCGCACGCTTTATTCACAATCACTCACCGCGCGCAGACAAACCTTTTGTGGCCATCAATTGCGCCGCCATTCCAGAGAATATGTTGGAGGCGATGCTGTTTGGTCACGAAAAGGGCGCCTACACTGGGGCATACAGTGCTGCACCCGGTAAATTTGAGCAGGCTAATGGTGGGACTTTATTGCTGGATGAAATTTCTGAAATGGATTTGGGTTTACAGGCGAAGTTACTGCGAGTGTTGCAAGAGCGTGAAGTAGAGCGCTTGGGTGGGCGTAAAAGCATTAAATTAGATGTGCGAGTGATTGCAACGTCCAACCGAGATATGCGCTTCTACGTGGAGGAAGGCAAATTTCGAGAGGACTTATACTTCCGGCTGAATGTTTTACCGCTTCAATGGCCCCCCTTGAGAGACCGAGTGGAAGATATTTTACCCTTGGCGGAAAAACTTTTAGAACGCCATGCTGCCAAACAGTACCGCGGTGATGTACGCCTTGGGGCTGACGCCAAGGCTGCACTGCAAAATTACGCTTGGCCAGGCAATATAAGAGAGTTGGACAATGTCATGCAGCGCGCGTTGATTTTACAGCCAGGTATGATTATTCATGCCGATGACCTTGGGCTGCATGTCTATAATACTTTCAGTGCTAAACCTTCGTTGGCGCAAATGCCGGCAAGCACGGTTGCCGTGCCTGAGGTGGTGGGGCTGGATGAGGTCAACAGTTTGTCGATGGACAGTGACTGCGATTTATTGGGTAGCGATCTTCGTCAACGTGAATATGAAATCATCGTAGAAACGCTAAAGCAAGAGCGTGGTAGTAAGAAAAATACGGCAGAGCGCCTAGGTATTAGCCCTCGCACCCTGCGTTACAAAATGGCAAGGCTTCGGGAGGAGGGCTTTAGTTTAGAGGGCCAATAAAGGCAGCAAGCAGCCTTCGTTCAACTTGTTCATAGCACAGTGAGGCAGGAGAGAAGTATACAATGGGTATGTGTAGCGCCCCATCAAACGGCTTTTACAAGTGGGTTAAATTCCTTTGAGTTCAAAGCATTCGGTCTGCAAACTATCGGGACATGATCAGAGGTTCCCTAGGCTTTAGGGATGCATCTCTCCTGGTTTGAGGGCGTCAAGTACCGCCAATTTTCCATCGCTGCTCAGGCAATATAATTGGCGCCTAAGTTTCCCTCCATTTAAATAAATAAGAATTCTTAAAAAAGTGAAAATTGTGAGACAAAACGTCTTGTATTTTCTTGTCTCGGAGTCATACTTTCGAAATATTAGCCCGACAAACTGATGCTCGGGTTAATGGGATGTGCTGGACCACCAGTACATGGGTTTTGGAACCGTTGACTGAGTATGTCTTACCGCTAATTAGGAGTTCAGATATGGGCGTAGGGGTTCTTGATTCAACTTTAGACAATACCGAAATCTCGATAGACGATATTTTTGATGTTGAAAATACATCGACCGCAGATACCAATATGGATGCCAGGCGTCGCCTGGAAGATCGTATTGAGGAGCTGCGTTTGCAGCGCGAGTTACGCGATTTCGATTACGACATCTAAATTTTACTGAGCAGTGCTGGTCGCTGCTTGATGCTTCCTCTCTGGCGGGCTGTGCCCGCCGTTGGCTATTTATAGCCTCCTTTTCTACATAAGCTATTTTGGCCCGTTTTGTGCTCTCTCCTCTATAGCTAGGTGATTGTGACCGTAAATAGCCAAATTCTTGTCACGACACCTGCGCCACTTGAACCGACATAAGCAGCCTGCGCCAAAAGTTAGGCGCGCAAGCAAGAGGGGTGGAGGATGACTGACCGCGTTGATATCAACCGACTGTTAACTGACATGAATTCGCTCAAGGCGAAAACGCAGGCCTTTGGCAGCTTAAAAGGGCTGGACCAAAAAGAGGGGCTCAACCCCGCCATTCAAAGGCCCAACGGGCCGCAATTTGGTGATGTGTTTTCACAGGCTATTAACAAGGTTAATTCTGTTCAACAAACCTCTTCGCAAATGGCTAATGCTTATATTCGAGGCGATGCCAATGTGGACGTTACCGATGTGATGATAGCGTCACAAAAATCCTCTGTTGCGTTTCAAGCCCTTTCCCAGGTAAGGAACAAAATGGTGGAGGCTTACAAAGATATTATGAACATGCCCATTTAATGTTGGCGCTTAAACCGAAAACCCATAACTACGATTGCAAATAAAGGCCGATGTCATGGCAATGAGTGATATGTCGATGGACCTAGATGGGTCAAAATCTTCTCCCACTTCGGATTTGATCGAGGGGTTTAATAATCTCAATATCTTGCGTCAAGCGGGGTTGATGATTGGTCTTGCCGCGAGTGTCGCCATTGGTTTTTGGGTCGTGCTATGGACACAGGGGGAAGATTATCGTCCCCTGTACGGCAGTTTGGATCGCTTAGATGCCGTGGAAGTGGGCAAGATACTGGACTTCAACGAAGTTACCTACAAAATTGATGACAATACTGGCGCCTTGTTGGTGGCCTCCGATGATATTCATAAAGCGCGGATCAAACTCGCCGAGGCGGGTGTTCCCAATCATGGTTCGTCAGGGTTTGAATTGCTTGATAAAGAGCAGCCTCTTGGGACCAGTCAGTTTATGGAAACGGCGCGCTTTCGTCGCAGTTTAGAGGGTGAGCTTGCCAGAACCATTTCGAGTGTGCATGCCGTGCGTGCCGCGCGCGTGCATTTAGCGATTCCCAAGGCATCGGTGTTTATTCGCGATGGACGCGAACCCAGCGCTTCTGTTTTTTTAGAGTTGTTTCCTGGGCGAGACCTAGAGCCGCACCAAATTCGAGGCATTACCAACTTGGTGGCCTCTAGTATTCCAGAGATGAAAGCTGAACACGTAACATTGGTGGACCAAAAAGGCGCGTTAATTTCACTCGGAGCCGAGGACGAAAAGCTAATTGTTGCCGCCCAACATTTAGATTACACCCGCAAAATCGAAAGCGATGTTGTTATGCGCATTCGCCGGTTGTTGAGTCCCATCGTTGGCGAAGAAAATTTTAAAACGGAAGTGTCTGCCGACTTAGACTTTACCGAAATAGAAGAGGCTGAAGAGAGCTTTAACCCCGATTTACCGGCCTTGCGCAGCGAGTCCACCATTGAGGAGCAACAGGTGGGCATGGCAGCGCAAGGGGGCGTGCCAGGTGCACTCACCAACCAACCGCCGGCATCGGGTGCCGCGCCGGAGGTGGCGACACCACAAGGGGAAAATGGCGAGACTGGCGCGCCCTCCAATACGCGAACCCAGGCCACGCGAAATTTTGAGCTTGACCGCACCATCAGTGTGATCAAACATCAAAAAGGTCGTTTAAGCCGTCTGTCCGTGGCGGTGGTGGTTAATGATAAGGAAAGTGTCGGCGAAGACGGCGCCAAGGTACGAACACCCTGGACCGATGTGGAGTTGGAACGCTTAACTATACTGGTAAGAGACGCAGTGGGGTTTAACGCCGCGCGAGGCGATAGCGTCAACATTTTGAATGAACCGTTTCGCGAAATTGCACCCATGGAAGTGGTCGAAGCCAAGTGGTGGGAAAACGACATTTACAAATTTTATGCGAAGCAGGGCGTCGGTTTATTGATTATTGCGATTCTATTAGTGGGTTTGTTGCGCCCAGTACTGAAGAGCTTGGCCGTTGCAGGGTTTAAAACCCGAGCAGAAGACGAAGCCCGTGAACTCGCTGCATTGCAGGCAGCGGGCGTGGACAGCTTTGATTCGCTGTCTGATGAGACTGTAACCTTGACTGGTAGCGACGCCCTGGCTTTACCAAGCCCAGAGGAAAGTTACGAGCAACAACTCAATGCCGTTAAAGGCTTGGTGGCGGAAGATGCTGGGCGCGTTGCCCAAGTGATTAAACGTTGGATTAACGAAGAATGAGCAAGCCTATCGCTAAAAGTGCCAATGGTAGCAATGAAAAACCTACCGTCAATTTGTCGCGCATAGACCAGGCTGCGATTTTGTTGATGAGCTTAGGGGAATCTTCTGCGGCGGAAGTACTGAAGCACATGGGCCCCAAAGAAGTTCAGCGTTTGGGCTCTGCCATGGCAAGCCTTAAAAATGTTCAGCAGTACGAAGTGGAAGTGGTGTTGTCGAGCTTTTTGGATGAAGTCCGTACACAAACCGGTCTGGGGATGGGCGCGGATGCGTACATTCGCAATATGCTGGTGTCGGCATTGGGTGAAGACAAAGCCCATGGTTTAATGGACCGCATTTTAATGGGGGGGAATACCTCTGGTCTCGATACTTTAAAGTGGATGGATGCAAGGTCTGTAGCCGATATTATTCGCAACGAGCATCCACAAATTCAAGCCATTGTTCTGGCGTATCTCGATTCTGATCAATCCGCAGAGGTGATGTCGTATTTTCCCGAGAAAGTACGGCTGGATGTGATCATGCGTGTGGCCTCTCTTGATACGGTGCAACCCAGTGCCTTGCAAGAGTTAAACGATATTCTTGAAAAACAATTCTCAGGCAGTGCAGGCTCACAAACCAAGCAAATGGGTGGCTTTAAAACGGCAGCTGAGATCATGAACAACCTCGACAGTACCGCAGAAAGTGAGTTGATGGAGGCCATTAAAGAGCTGGATGAAGATATGGGTGTGCAAATTTCTGACCTCATGTTTGTATTCGATAATTTAAAAGATGTGGACGACCGTGGCATTCAGGTGCTGTTGCGCGAAGTCTCTTCAGAAGTGCTGATTTTGGCGCTAAAAGGTGCAGAAGACGATCTTCAAGAAAAAATATTTGCCAACATGTCCAAACGCGCCGCCGAGCTGTTGCGTGATGACCTGGAAGCCAAGGGACCTGTACGAGTCTCCGAAGTGGAAGGCGCACAAAAAGAAATTCTCACCATTGCGCGGCGTTTGGCCGACGCTGGAGAAATCGCCCTTGGTGGCGGTGGCGAAGAGATGCTGTAACGCATTATGTCAACTGATAAAACACTACCCAGCCGTATCCCCTTCGAAGACATACAGAGTGTCAGTGCTTGGCAGCTGCCGAACCTTGGAGGTCGAGGCAAGGTGGTACCTTCGGTCAAACGAGATGACAAAAAGAAGGCATCTGATCGGCAGCGTAACGAATTCATTGAGGATTTGCCCGACGCTCATGTTGGCCCGATGACTGCAGACCAGCTTAAGACGCTCACTGAATCCGCAGAAAAGGAAGCGCGCGAGGCGGGTTATAAGCAGGGGTACGAAAAGGGCATGAAGCAGGGAGAGAAAAAAGGCTGTGAGCTGGGTGAGCAAAAAGCTTACCGTGAAACCGGACAAAAACTCAAAGACCAACTAAAAACCTTTGAGGGCTTGGCCGACGCGTTATTTGAACCTGCCACCGACCATCAGGCCAGTTTAGAAAATACCGTGCTAAGCATGGCGGTAGAGCTGGCAAAACATTTTATTCACTCGGAGTTGTCCTTAAACCCCTCGTTGATGTTTCCCAGTGTGGAACAAGCCGTGGCAAGTTTACCGGCAGGCGCAAAACACATTCGTATTAACGTCAACCCAGAAGATCTGGCTCACATTGAAGAGACCTTCAGTGCGAAAAGAGGTCTCTGGCAGTTTGTGGCCGACCCCAGGCTGACCCGCGGTGGGTGTGAGGTGAGTTCTGACGTGAGCCGTGTGGATTTTAGCTTCGAAAAGCGAATAGACGAATGGCAGCGAGCCATTCAAACCTCGGGTGAGCCAGATGCACCCATTCCAGAGGTGATCGATTATCGGCCGAAGTCAGAATCCATCGTCGAGGATCAAGCCGAGCCCGAGATACCTTCAATCTCGCAAGCCGGTGCCGAAGGCCAACGGCTCGACTCTGGACCTTACGAAGGCGGTACGCAGGTTGAGGATGAGCAGCGCTTCAGCCAAAGCGATACGGACTCAATACCCAACTCCGATGACCAAACTGCAAATCCCACCGAGGATGATGCCCCCCCTTTAGCGGATGAACCAAAGCCCCATGAGCCTTGATGCCAGTACCTTACAAACCCGATTGAACCGATACCGCCAATACGGCGCCCTGACCGCATCACCTATCTGTTCTGGGCGGTTAACGCGCATGGTGGGTTTGACGTTAGAGGCGGTGGGTTTGAATGTTTCCGTGGGCAATCAGTGTCGCGTGATACTGCCCAATGGCAAAACCGTCGAGACCGAAGTGGTGGGGTTCTCTGAGGATAAAACCTTCTTAATGCCCGTGCAAAAAATGGAGGGCCTGCAACCGGGTGCCATGGTGGTGCCCGTGGAGACCGGCGGCGGCTTTGCCATTGGCATGGGCGCGCTTGGGCGCGTGGTCAATGGCTTGGGCGTACCGCTGGATGGTAAAGGCCCCATTGCCGCCGACGAGATTATTAGCTTGACACCATCGACCATCAACCCCCTGCATCGACACCCCATTGACGCACCGCTGGACGTGGGCATTCGAGCCATTAATGGCCTACTCACCGTGGGCAAAGGCCAGCGTATTGGGCTATTTGCGGGCTCTGGCGTTGGTAAAAGCGTGCTTATGGGCATGATGACCAAATACACCGTGGCCGACGTGGTGGTGGTAGGGTTGATCGGAGAGCGTGGCCGTGAAGTTAAGGAGTTTATCGATCACATCCTTGGGCCAGAGGGGCTGGCGCGAGCCGTGGTGGTGGCAAGCCCCGCAGATGATGCGCCATTAATGCGCTTGCGGGCCGCCCAATTGTCCACACGCTTTGCAGAGTACTTTCGGGACCAGGGCAAGAATGTGCTATTGCTAATGGACTCCCTCACCCGATACGGCCAGGCGCAGCGGGAAATTTCGTTGGCCATTGGTGAGCCCCCAGCCACGAAGGGCTACCCGCCGTCCGTGTTTGCTCGCATCCCAGAACTTGTGGAGCGGGCCGGAAATGCCGATAAAGGTGGCGGCTCCATCACGGCCTTCTATACTGTATTGACAGAGGGTGATGATTTACAAGACCCCATTGCCGATTCTGCGCGTGCCATATTGGATGGTCACGTGGTGTTATCGCGGCGCCTGGCCGAGGAAGGGATATACCCTGCCATCGATGTAGAGGCTTCCATAAGCCGGGTAATGCCCAATATTGTTGAGGCTCCGCACCAGAAGTCGGCGATGGAATTTAAAAAGCTGCTGGCCTTGTACCGGCAGAATAAAGATCTCATCACCATTGGTGCTTACACCGCAGGAACAGATCCACAAGTGGATCGCGCCATCGAACGCTACCCCCATTTGGTGGAATTCGTGAGTCAAGGGATCAACCAGAATGCGCCCTTTGCTCAAAGCTTAAATAACTTGACCACCGTGTTGGCGCCGCCAAAGCTGAACGACACACAAACTGTACGCTAGAGGTGAACCATGGCCAGTAGAGCCGATCGACTGCAAGTAGTATTAGAGCTTGCCGAAGGCGCCATGAACGAAGCTGCAGAGCATTTCGCCAAAGCGCGCGAACAACTTGAAGGCGAAAAAAAACAGCTCGAAGATCTAACCCTTTATTGTGAGGATTACCAAAACCAACTGGCCGCCGCCAGCGGTCAACACAGTGTGGATGCGCTCGTGCGTTCACGTGGTTTTTTAGGTCAGTTACTGCAAGCAAAACGTCAGCAGGCTCAAATGACCGAACACACTCAAAAAATCGTAAACCAAAAACAAACCCTTTGGCACAAGGCCCATCAAAAACACCGCGCCATGAAAGAGCTTATCGACCGCTTGCAAGCGGATGAATTACTCGCATTGTCGCGCAAGGAAGAAAAAATGCTAGACGAGTGGGTGACGATCGATTTTTCACGCAAGGCCCAAAGTGGCGTGCAGCAGTTTTCTTAAGGTTTTAGCGGTTGCTATTAACCCGGTAAGCCAGACAAGCGTTTATCGCTGAAAGGTCGGCAGATCTACGAAGATATAGAAATACTGAAGACGACAACTCGTATCAGCGACACTACAAAATTAATAAAAAGCCTTATTCTCAAAACCAATGATGACGTGTCGGTTAACAAGGAGCCTAAGCTTACGAAGCCACTTAAAGACATTATGGCTTCGGTGGCGTAGCTAAACTATTCTAGCGGATTCTGATATCAGTCGCTCTTGGCTTTTCACGGAAGGTAAATTGCTGGCGGTGTTGATTCGGACGAAGATAATAGGCCAATTAGGTAGTTGAATCGTGGATTAAAATCCGCGACATATTGGGAAGCATGGAAATGCCGAAAATCTCTTCAAATCAAGGTGTAGCTCTCCATTCTCAGTAGCTACATTTACATGCGCTTGAAATTTTATGTCGTGTTTGTATGAGATATGAGCACATAAAGCTGAAGGCAAGCTCAACCAAGTTCATCTTCCATATCAATAGCCGCCAGCGTGAAACACAACTATTTTCGTTCCTATCGTGAAGGTGGCTCAAGCGCAGGAGCCTTTGCGGCTTCAATAATCGTCTCTACTAATTTTGTATGCACGACCTTCCCGCTGCTGTGGTCTTGGCTGGGGTAGCCGTTGTCCCAGATCATGGGCAGGATATTTCGAGTGACGGTAGCTTGGATGAAGAATTTGGATCAGTGGGTGCGATAATACTTTGCCACCATCAGCGAGACAGTCCAAAAATACTGCTGAAACATTGACGGGCTCTTTTGATTTTGAGTAGGGCGGTTTATGAGTGTTGCTTGACCAGTGCGAGAAACCCTGTAAACAGTCCCGCAAGCGGCATTAGTTGCCGCGCGATCTCGGGTTTTAGTGTTTAGCCGGCAAGCGGGTGGCTGCGGGACTGACGGGGTTGAGTTGTTCTAATTTCCGCAAGATGGCGTGTTCAATACCGCTTGCGTTTAAACCCACTTGAGACAGTTGTTCGCTGCGCTTTGCATGCTCTATAAAGCGGTCTTCGACCCCTAAGGGTAACCAGGGTGTCAGTATGCCCTGTTGAGCCAAACATTCGGCAACCGCACTGCCCACCCCGCCGTTTAGTGTGCCCTCTTCAAGCGTCACCACCAAATCACACTGTTGCGCCATGTTAACCAGGAGTGATACATCCAGGGGTTTGGCCCAACGCATGTCGCATACGCTATAGCCATGTGCTTGGGCCACACTCATGGCCACGGGTAACAATGTTCCAAAGTTAAAAATACATACTTTTTTGCCTTGTTGCACCAAGCGGCCTTTGCCTACGGCGGGCGGCTGTGCTTTAAGGTCAATGGGTGCGCCAGGGCCCGTGCCGCGCGGGTAACGGATGGCTGCGGGGCCTGAATGAAAATAAGCACTATTGAGCAGTTGATAGCATTCGTTTTCATCGCTGGGGACGGCAATGATCATGTTGGGGACGCAGCGTAGATATGCGAGGTCAAAGATGCCAGAGTGGGTGGGGCCGTCTTCGCCTACTAAGCCTGCGCGATCAACGGCAAAAGTCACGTTTAAGTGTTGTAGCGCCACATCGTGAATCAGTTGGTCGTAAGCCCTTTGTAAAAAAGTGGAATAAATTGCCACCACGGGGTGTAGGCCCTCACAGGCCAAGCCCGCTGCTAGGGTCACCGCGTGTTGCTCGGCAATGGCAACATCGTGATAACGATCGGGGTAGGTTTTACGAAACTCTACCATGCCAGAGCCTTCGCACATGGCGGGTGTAATGCCGATTAGTTTGTCGTCCGCTTTGGCGCGGTCACAAAGCCATTGGCCAAACACGTCTTGATATTTGCGCTTGAGGCTGGGTTCTTTCGGCACGGATGCCTTTGGTTCAATTTTGTTTAACGCATGGTAGCCCACGGGGTCTTTTTCTGCGGGTTTAAACCCCTTGCCTTTTTGGGTGATCACATGCAAAAGTTTGGGGCCTGGAATCTCGCTCAAGTTTTTTAAATCGTGGGTCAGGCGGTTCAGGTCGTGACCATCCACTGGGCCTACGTAATAAAAACCCAACTCTTCGAAGAGTGTACTAGGCGACACCATGCCCTTCATGTGTTCTTCTGTTTTGCGCACCAATTCGCGCGCCTGTGGCAGGTTTTCCAGTACTTTTTTACCGCCTTCGCGCAAAGCCGTGTAGAACTTACTGACCCAAATTTTGGAGAAGTAAGTGGCTAATCCACCCACGTTGGGAGATATGGACATGTTGTTGTCGTTTAAAACGACCAATATGTTAGCCCCTGTGTGTGCAGTATGATTTAGCGCTTCAAACGCCATGCCTGCGGTCATGGCGCCGTCACCAATGACGGCAATGGTGTTGCGTTGCTCGCCCTTGGCTTGTGCGCCTAGGGCCATACCCAATGCGGCGCTGATGGAGGTGCTGGAGTGGCCCACACCAAAAGTATCAAATGGGCTCTCTTCGCGCTTGGGAAACCCCGCCAAGCCGTGCAATTGGCGAATGCTGTGCATTTGCTCCCTGCGACCGGTGAGGATTTTATGTGGGTAGGTTTGATGGCCTACATCCCAAACTAAGCGATCGTGAGGGGTGTTAAATACGTGATGCAGCGCGATGGTCAGCTCCACCACTCCTAGGCCTGCGCCAAAGTGGCCACCGGTTTGACCTACGGTGTAAAGCAAGTACTCCCGCAACTCCAGCGCCAGATCGGGAAGCTGCTTCTCAGGCACGGCGCGTAAGTCCGCACCGCTGTTGATGGTATCCAACAGCGGCGTGGCTGGGCGTTTTGTGGGAATGGTGTCAAACATGAGTACGGCTTTTTAAATGTTAACGGGACATTTTATTGCGCTCGCAACCCCATTGAAAGTCTTAATGTGAGTAGCTGGTCGTTTTGGCGGGGGCAACGGGGCGCAAAACCCCTAAAATTTTAATGATTTGTGATAGCCGTCGACGGCTGTGGTTTCACCGGTTTGCAGGTTAAGTGCGGTCAAAGTTCCACCCCAAACGCAGCCGGTATCCAAGGCGCAGTAGCGCTGGGGATTCGATGTTTTGCCTTCCAGCGCCGCCCAATGGCCAAATAAGAAGCGATAGGGTGCATCAGAGGGCGGCCTCTCAAAATCAAACCAGGGACGCGTATTGCTTGGCGCACTGGTGATGCCCTCTTTGGCTTTGAGGTTCAGCTCGCCCGTTGGGTGAATAAAACGCATCCGGGTGAAGTAATTGGTGATGATCCGCAAGCGTGCGTGGCCTTCGAGCTCGTCTTGCCAGCAGTTGGGTATATTGCCATACATATTGTTGAAGTAGGCTTGTCGTGTCGGGCCTTGGAGGGCAATAGCTACCTCGTTGGCCCGTGTTTGTGCTTCGGCAACTGACCAAATGTGTGGCACCCCTGCGTGGCTCAAAACCCATTGAGGGGTGGTAATCATCAACGGTTGCGCAGCGAGCCAATCCAGTAACGAGGTACAGTCTGGCGCCTGCAAAACATCCTGGAGCGTGTCTTTTTTACTTATAGACTTGGCACCCGCAGCGATGGCTAAAAGGTGTAAGTCGTGGTTGCCCAGTATCGTTTGAGCGCTCGGCCCTAAAGCTTTGACGGTGCGCAGTACCTCGAGGTTGTGAGGGCCACGGTTAACCAGATCCCCCGCCAGCCAGAGTTTGTCTGTGGCGGGGTCAAATTGAAGTTTATCCAGCAAGCGTACAAACGCGTCGTAACACCCCTGGATATCGCCAATGGCGAAATCACTCATGGTTAATGCAACTTAGAGGGCACAACCAACCCAAACAGTGGAATTTGTGCGTCAAAGGCCTCGTCGGTGTCCTCTCGACGCATTTGATAACTCCCCGTCATTGTGCCCGTATCGGTGGCGATGACCACACCACTGGTATAAGTGTAACTTTCATTGGGTGCCAACAGCGGTTGTTCGCCAATGACTCCGAGTCCCTTGACCTCTTGAGTTTGATCGTTGGCGTCGGTAATTACCCAATGACGGCTGATTAACTGGGCTGCGTGGTCACCGAGGTTGGACAAGGTGATGGTATAAGCAAAGACATAGCGCGATTCCTCCGGTTTGGATTGCTCCTTAATGAATCGGGTTTTTACGTCGATTTGGATGTCCGGCGATGATGGTGAAGTGTTGTCTGTCATAGGACGTCTAAAGTCTTAATTTCGTTTGCGAGATGGACAAAGTCTTCCAAGCTTAAAGCTTCGGGGCGCAAGCTTAGGTCGGTAGATTGTATCTGGGTGAGTGGATCCGTGCCTAACAAGGCTTTCAAACCATTGCGCAAGGTTTTGCGGCGCATTTGAAAAACGGCCTTCACCACTTGCGTGAAAACGGCTACATCATCGGCGGGATGGGGCAGTGTTGTATGGGGGGTTAACCGCACAATGGCCGAGTCCACCTTGGGAATGGGTCGAAAGGCCTCGGGGGGCACCACAAACAGAGGCTCTATCTGGCAGTAGTATTGGCATAGGACGCTGAGCCTACCATAGGCTTTTTCGCCAGGGGGGGCTGCGAGCCGATCCACTACTTCCTTTTGAAGCATGAAGTGCATATCGGCGATATGCGCCCGTGCCTCCATCAGGTGAAAGATCAGCGGAGTGGAAATGTTATAGGGCAGATTACCCACAATCCGGCAGGGGCGGTTGGTCGCCAGTGAGGCAAAATCAAATTGCAAGGCGTCTGCCTGGTACAACGTAAAATGGGGGTGCAAAGCAAACTTTGCTTGCAGTAGCGGCACTAAATCTCGGTCGAGCTCCACAGCGGATAAGTTCGGGCAATCCTCTAGTAGGTAGGCCGTAAGCGCACCTTGACCGGGGCCAATCTCCACTAGGTTGTCTTGCTTTTTGGCGGAGACAGCTCGCGCGATTCGGGCGATAACGGTTTCGTCCACCAAAAAATTCTGACCGAAGCGTTTGCGGGCTTTGTGTTCTCCGTGTTCACTCATTCGATGCCCTGCTGGTGGCGTGGACCATCTGCAACGCCGTTTGAATGGCTGTGTGGAGGCTGCCAGTATCGGCAATGCCTTTGCCTGCAATATCCAATGCGGTGCCGTGGTCGACGGAGGTGCGGATAAAAGGTAGACCTAAGGTGATGTTAACGGCTTTGCCGAACCCTTTGTACTTTAGCACGGGTAACCCCTGATCGTGATACATGGCAAGCACCGCGTCGGCATTTTTGAGGTGGTGAGGGGTGAACAGCGTGTCGGCAGGCAAGGGGCCAATCAAGTCCATGCCTGCCATGCGCAAATGATTCAGCACGGGTTCAATGGTTTGAATTTCCTCTTGCCCGAGGTGCCCGCCTTCACCCGCATGGGGGTTTAACCCGCAGACCAGAATGCGCGGGTTTGGAAGCCCAAATTTGGTGATCAGATCACCGTGGAGGATGCGCAAGGTCTCCGTAAGGTCAGCCTGGTTAATGGCCGCACTCACATCTTTTAGTGGCAGATGTGTGGTGGCCAGTGCCACGCGTAGCCCTTCTGTGGCCAGCATCATCACCACGCGTGCTGTGTCACAGAACTGCGCAAGAAATTCGGTGTGCCCGCTAAAGGCGACTCCTGCGTCATTAATCACACCTTTGTGTACAGGGCCTGTGATCAGCGCGTTTAGTGTGCCGGCTAAACAGTGTTGAGATGCCGTGGCGAGGGTGTTCAACACGTATTGAGCGTTGCCTGGGTTCAGCGCACCAAAGTGCGCGGGTGTACACAATGGCACATCAATTACGCTGAGCGCCCCTGCACCAGAGGCTTTGGGGGTGTTAGAAAAGGGGTGAAGCTTGAGTTTGACGCCCAATGTGCGCGCGGTTTGCGCCAGAAAACTCGCGTCGCAAACGGCCACCAACTCTTGGTTTTCCAAGGGCTGCTGCACGTAGCGAACCAATATTTCAGGGCCTATGCCTGCCGGCTCTCCAGGGGTAATGGCGAGTCTATGCATCAACTTTTAATATCGATGTAGGCGTCGTCGCGCAACTCGCGAAGCCAAATTTGGAGTTCGTCTTCAAATCGCCGGCTGGTGAGAATGCGGGCAGCTTTGTTGCGCAAGACAGCTTCCGTGATATCTTCTTCGCGGCGTTCTTGAACTTGTAGGATATGCCAACCGAATTGGCTGCGAAACGGCTGGCTAATTTCACCGATGGCGGTATTGGCCAGCGTTTTTTCGAAGGCGGGTACAAACATCCCTGGGCTGCTCCAACCAAGGTCACCACCTGACAGCATTGAGCCAATGTCTTCAGAGTGCTCTTTAGCCATTTCGGCGAAATCAGCTCCGGCTAGAATTTTTTCACGGATGTCTGAAAGCTTGGCTTGGGCTTGCTCATCATTCAATATCGCAGAGGGTTTAAGCAAGATATGGCGAGCCAAGGTTTGAGTCTGCAGCTTTTGATCATCGCCTTTTTTCTCGTAGACGGTTAATACATGAAATCCCGCACCACTGCGTGCAGGTTCGGACACACCTCCCACCTCGAGTTTGGGGATGATGTCAGCAAACAAGCTGGGCAGCTCACTGGTTTTTCGCCAGCCCAAATCGCCACCTTGCAGTGCGGCAGGGCCGTCGGATTCAGCGATGGCGACCTCCGCGAAAGGCGCGCCATTTTTGACCTTCGCCGCAATGGTCTCAGCTTTCTGGCGTGCTTTTTCAATGTCCTCGGTGGTGGGTGATTGGGGCAGTCCAATTAAAATGTGGCCCACGTGATATTCGCCGCCCATCCAAAAGCGGGCATCGGCAGAGCTTAAAAAGTTGTCAATTTCCAGCGGTGATATTTGAATGCGTTGTTGCACCATGCCCTGCTGAATTTGCTGAATGGTGAGGTCGCGCCTGAGCTTTTTGCGGAAGTTACTTAGGGTCATGCCTTCGCTTTGTAGCTGTTTAGCAAAGGCTTCGGGTGTTAAGCCATTGTTGGCTTGAATTTGTGCGATGGTTTGGTTGATTTGTTCGTCCTGCACTATATAGCCCACCCGGTTGGCTACTTGTAGTTGCAGTTTTTCGGAGATGAGGTGGTCCAACACCTGTTCTCGCAAGACGTCCATATCGGGCAGTGTCATATTGTTGACTTTGGCGCGCTCAATCACTTGCGCTAAGTTCTCATCCAGCTCGGATTGCAGTACAACACCTTTGTCGATCACCGCGATGACCTTGTCTAAGGGTTGAATTTGCGCGCCAACTTGCGCGCTGTAGATGAAGAGTGCGGTAAAAATGTATGCAAATACTTTCATGGTCTTGTGATGATCATCGTTAGTGGTAGGCCCGTTAGGGGCGTGGTCCAAACCCTGGAATGTTTTCGCGCAGTAACTGGGTGATACTTTCGCCAGAGCTCGCGAGACCTTTGAGGTCAAATTCAATAAAAAGTGCCTGGTCGTAATGACGGTTCTCGTCGTTGACGAGGGCGGCCAGTTTACTGTCCAACCAGCGCCGAGCCAATAAGCGCATTCGGTAGCAGCAATCGTCGTACTCAAAGCCCACAAAGGTATCGAGCCCTTTATGTTCATCGAGGTCATAAAAAAGGCGGCCCACCAGTTGCCACTGTTCCCCCATTGGCCAAGCGAAGGAGGTGTCAATTTGCTCTACCGGAAGCGCGCCTTCGTTTAGCGTATTTTCGCGAACAAAGCGATAGCCTACATTAAAGAGTTGATCCAGTTTGCCACGGTATTCTACGCCGTTGGTGGATCGCATTACTTGTTTGGTTTTTGGGTTGTACAAAAAATCACTGTGTAATCGTATGCGGTCGCTCAAGGTGGCGACCACCTGTGCAGCCAGGTCGGATTCTTCTATGGCGTCGTCATCCGAGCGGCGCAGTTGGACTTGTCGGTCGTCGAAGTAGAATATTTGCCCAAAACTTACGTCCAGAGCGAGGGGTTGCTCGTGGGTGACGCCCCAGTGACTTGAAATACCTATGGTGAGCTGATGGGCATCATCAAGGCGGTCGCCGCCAGAGAGTCGTCTATCGCGGAACAGTTGGTGATAGCCAAAGGTTAGCGGCGTGGTGTCAAAATTGACATCTGTGGGGTTGCCACCCGCACCACTGGTCACATCATACAGTTCACTTTGGTCTTCATACGCTCTATATAGGTAGAAAAGTCTCGGTTCCAGTGTTTGCAAGCCCTGTTCTCTCTCGAAGATGAGGCCCGCATCAATACTGGTATAGGGTGTAAAAAAGTGAGGATGGTCTTCTGCGCTAGGCAGCAAGTCGTCACTTTCCAGGCGATAGGCCAGAGCTTGAACACCAAAGCTGGGGTTGATGAAACCAAAACTCCAGTATTTGGACCAGTTCATCTGGTAATCGAGGTTGACGCGGTCCCCGGTAATGCGATTGGGGTCGCTGTGATCAAAGCGCACCACTTCCTGCTTTAAACTCATTTCCCAGCTGCCAATGGGGTATTTGGCGGTGGCCGTTAGGCGTGGCACTTGGCGATAGCTTTCGGCCACGTCAGCGAGCAGGGACTGGTAATCTTGCAGCCGAACTTGCAAATGCCAGTTGGGGAAGCGGTATCCGAACAGCGCGCCTTGGCTCAAATAGGTGTTGTTGGCTACATCAAAACTGGCCACAGATAAGTCTCTGAAGTAGTCGATGTCACTGGCCTTAGTCAGGTTGATGTCGCTGTACCAGGTTCCTTGATCGCCCCCTTTGTGCTGATAGCTAAACAACCAACGGTCATGGCCCTTGTAGGGGCGTAGCAGGGCTTCCTCCACGGTGCCCTGTTCTAATATTTTGTCTACGTCGGGGTCGCCACCGCCTTGGTCTTCTGCCAAGTAAGCTACCGTCCATTCATTTTCCGAAAACGAATTCAGGTGGCGGTACTCCATTTCTAACATGGTGCCATGCCCTTGAATGTATCGGGGCGCGATGGTGGCATCTCGGTTGGGAGCAATGTTCCAATACCACGGTAACGCAATATCCAAACCACCGTTACTGGTGCCCATGGCGGGTACCAAAAGCCCACTTTGGCGATCAGAGCCCACGGGAAAGGTAAGATAGGGTGCGTAAAAAACGGGAATACCTGCCATGTGGATGGAGACGTTACGGCCGGTGCCTTGGTGGGTGTTTGGGTTGACCGTCAGTTGTTGCCCCTTGATGATCCAAGATTCATTGCCCGGTTCACAGCTGGTAACCGCTCCGTCGGTGAGTACCACCTCGCCCGAGCGCTTGTGCTCAATGTTGCCGGCGCGCCCGCGCATGTGGGTTTGATGCAGCACAAACTCGCCGCCAGCAAATTCGGCATGGTTGCCATCCATCTTTACTTCAGCTTTCTGGCCGCCTACCCAAATACCAGGTTCGCGAATTTCCACGTCACCTTCTAGTGCGGCTTCGCCGCTACTGCGGTCGTAGGACATATGTTCCGCTCTCAGTGCGCGTGCGCCCTGGCTGATGACAACATCGCCTCCGAGGCTGATTTTAGAGCCTGCCATGTGAGAGGTGTGCGCTTCCACATGGATGTCCGTGGTGGCGGGGTCGGTAATGGGGTGGTCGGCCAGTGGGTCTATATAGGCTCCTCGGCAGGCCGGTCCGAGCTTTGCTTTTTGCGCCTCGGTCAGCGACTCAGTGGGCACCCAGTCGTATGTAGGCGTGCTGACCGCATCCGCGGCAACCACACTGGGGCCAATTAACGTGAGCGCACTGAGAAACGCAGGAATCAGTTTGAGGCAGCGGAATGTCATCTAGCCTTGGTGGTCTCTTTGTTATCAGCATACGGCCGCGAGCTTTAGGGCGACTTCACTTTTTTAAGGGGTTTGTTGCGCCAGTAGCGGCAGGGGGATTGTAATCGTCTAGTATTCAGATTACTACGGCTGCTCGATATTCCGCGTCTCATACGCGGATTGTTTTCGATAAAAATTCTACAAGCCGCTAAGATAACGCTCCAAAAATCGCACTGAGGATGGTATGGCTGATATCAATGAAACACTTCGGTCTTGGGTGGATGCCGAATGGTCAAACCTATCTTTGAACGACTTTGACATTAAGGCAGATTTTCTGGCGCCTGGCGTTGATGCGCCCGTCTGGCAGGCGCTTGCCGGTGACGCAGGGTTTCGGCAGTATTTTCGTCTTGCCAGTGAACCCCCTTTGCTGGCGGTGAGCGCGCCACCTGCAACAGAAAAAAACGAAGCTTTTATGGCGGTGGGGCAGTTGATGCGCCAAGGGGGGGTGTTGACGCCAGCGGTGGCGGCTTGCGATTTGTCACGGGGATTTTTCTTGATTGAAGATTTTGGCCCCACGTTGCTATTGGACGCCTTGAACGCTGGCAATGCTAATGCTTTGTACCATGATGCCCTGTCAACCCTGGTGCAGATTCAATTGTGCAAGGCGGATGCTGCTGTTCTGCCATTGTATGATAAGAGTTTGCTACAACAGGAAATGGCCTTGTTCCCAGAATGGTTTGTGCACCGTCTGCTCAAGATTGAAATGACTGATCGCGAGCACAAGATACTGGATGAGAGTGTTCAAGTGTTGACCGATTCTGCATTGGCGCAACCGCAAGTGGTGGTGCACCGAGATTTTCATTCGCGCAATTTGGTGGTTAGAAAGGCCGGTCCGTTGGGGGTTATCGATTTTCAGGATGCCGTGATTGGGCCTGTGACCTATGATCTGGTTTCGTTATTGCGGGATTGCTATGTTCAGTGGCCGCAGCCACACATAGACCAATGGTTGAAGTTTTATCGAGCTCACGCCGAGGCCTCGGGAGTCGTATTGCCCAAAGGCGATGAAACCTTCGCGCGTTGGTTTGACTGGATGGGCCTCCAACGGCATCTGAAGGTGCTTGGCATCTTCGCACGTCTGTCGTTGCGCGACCAAAAACATCGATATCTGTCAGATTTGCCCTTGGTCGTACACTACACCCTTACCGTGGCGAGACAGTATGAGGCCCTAGAAGGCTTTGTGGCGTGGTTCGAGGAGGCGTTAATGCCAAAGATCAAAATGCAGGGGTGGTGGCGCCCAATCGGCGAATGAAGGCTATGATCTTTGCGGCCGGCGAAGGCAGGCGCATGCGCGAATTGACGCAGACCCTGCCAAAACCGCTTTTGCCCGTGGCCGGCCGCCCGCTGATAGCGCATCAGCTCATGAGGCTGCGTGAGGCCGGTATTACCGATTGTGTGATTAATGTGGCCTATCTCAAAGACAAGATTATTGAGGCGTTGGGCAATGGCGAGCGCTGGGGGATGCGCCTTCAGTACTCGCAAGAGCCCGAACCGTTGGAGACGGGAGGGGCGCTAATGCATGCCCGCACGCTGATAAACGACGGGCCTTTTGTGTTGGTTAATGCAGACGTATGGACGGACTACCCCTATGCCAACCTGGTGCAGATGCAGCCAAAAGGCGCTCACCTGGTGTTGGTGCCCAACCCGCCTGAAAAGGACTGTGGTGACTTTTTGCTCGGTGAGGATGGCAAGGTGCAAGGGCAGGGAGATGGGCTGACCTTCTCTGGTGTCAGCGTGCTAAATCCTGCTTGGTTTTTGAACTATCCCCGTGCCCGACAAAAGTTTCCTCTGCGAGAATTGCTGACCTGGGGGATTGAGGCCGGCCTCGTGACCGGAGAGTGTTATCGCGGTACCTGGCTGGATGTAGGTACCCCCGAGCGCTTGTGTGCGCTAAACGCGAGTTTAGCTGATACCTACGGCGCAGATGCTTGACGTTTCGCTTTTCTAAATACGGCTTGCTTTTTTATCTTCGCCCTAATAGAATCCAGCGCCCCAAATAGGTCGGCCCTTGTCCGACTCTCCTTGCCTCACCTTAATTTGTAGGGAGGCCTAACCCGTGAGGAGCAAATATGCGTCATTACGAAGTAGTATTTCTGGTTCATCCGGATCAGTCAGAACAAGTGCCCGGCATGATTGAGCGTTACACTGCCACAGTCACTGAAAACGGCGGCGCCGTTCACCGCTTGGAAGATTGGGGTCGCCGTCAATTGGCCTACTCCATCAATAAAATCCACAAAGCCCATTACATCTTGATGAATATCGAGTGCGATGAGACGGCTTTGGAAGAACTGGCCACCAACTTCCGTTACAACGATGCGGTATTGCGTAACATGGTTGTGCGTTTGGATGAAGCGGTTACTGAAGAGTCGCCCATCATGAAAGCCGAAAAAGAAAGCCGTGAGCGCAAACAGCGCGCTGAGCGTCGCCAGGAAGAAGCTGCAGCGCGAGCCGCCGCAGAATCTTCAGAAGAAGCTAATGATGATCAAGATTCAAAAGCTGAAGACACCGAAATAGAGAGCGAGGAGGAGTAATCATGGCCCGTTTTTTCCGTCGCCGTAAGTTTTGTAAGTTTTCCGCTGAAGGCGTGAAAACCATTGATTATAAAGATTTGGAAACCTTAAAGGCGTACATCTCTGAGACTGGCAAAATTGTACCCAGCCGTATTACAGGTACAAAAGCCAAATACCAACGCCAACTGTCAAGTGCCATTAAGCGTGCGCGTTATATCGCTTTGTTGCCTTACACTGACGGTCACGAATAAGGGGGTTACCCGTGGAAGTTATTTTGCTCGAAAAAGTGGGTCGCCTGGGTACTGTGGGTGATCAAGTCAACGTTAAGGCTGGTTTTGGCCGAAATTACTTGTTACCTCAAGGTAAAGCGATTGCTGCAACTGCCGCCAACTTGGCAGAATTTGAAGAGCGTCGTGCTGAGCTAGAAGCTGCCGCTGGCGAGAAAAAAGCGGTTGCAGAAACGCGTGCTGCTAAGCTTGCTGAGCTGGTGGTGACCATTACCGCCAATGCTGGTGATGAAGGTAAGTTATTTGGCTCTATTGGTGCGAGAGACATTGCCGCTGCGATTACCGATGCGGGTGTTGATGTGGCCAAGGCTGAAGTGAAGTTGCCTGAAGGCACGTTGCGTGAAGTGGGTGAGTACGATGTCGACCTGCAGTTACACGTGGATGTTCAGCAATCCATTAAGATCGTCGTAGCCGCGCAGTAATCTTATTCTGCACGACACAAAACACGGCCAAGGCCGTGTTTTTTTTTGCCTGTTGATCTGGTGGCGGTTTTGTCTGTTTGGCGATAAGGAAAATACAACTGACATTGTCGGCGCAGTTTCCTACAATAGCCTACCGCAAACGATTTTGGTTGCCTTGAGAAAGCTCTAAATGAACCACCCTGATTCCTACGAGATGCCCTACGACGACCTACCTGAGGAGCCTTCAACCCCAGGTGTTGGACATGAGCCGCCCCACTCCATTGAGGCGGAGCAGTCCGTGCTGGGAGGGCTAATGCTTGAGGCCTCTCACTTTGACTCAGTAGCAGAGGTGGTGGGCGCTGCGGATTTCTACAAAGCCGGGCATCGCTTGGTTTTTACCGTGATGGTGGATTTGCTTGAGGCCGACCAGCCAATTGATGTCATCACCGTGTCGGAGGAATTGAATAGGCGCGGCGAGTTGGAGCGCGTGGGGGGGTTGGCCTACCTCACCGAGATGGCAGGTAATGTGGCGGGTGCCGCCAACCTTGTGGCTTATGCGCGTATTGTTCGCGAGCGTTCTACCTTGCGTAAGCTGATCAGCGCCGCTACGGATATCTCGAAGGCCAGCTATAACCCCGGGGTGTTGGGTGCCGATGAGCTGCTGCAACTGGCCGAGAAAAAAGTGCTCGAAATATCTGAAGAGCGCCCTAAAGACGGTGGTTTTGTTGGTGTTAATACGCTTTTAAAGGCCGCCGTTGAAAAAATCGACGAACTGTTTCGCTCAGACAGTGATCTTACGGGTGTGTCTACGGGGTTGTCGGATCTCAACGAAAAAACGTCAGGCTGGCAGCCCGGTGAATTAATTGTGTTGGCGGCGAGGCCTTCCATGGGTAAAACCGCGCTGGCATTGAATTTTGTGGAATCTGCGCTGCTGTCACAGGCCCGCCCCGTGTTGGTGTTCAGCTTGGAGATGCCCTCCGATTCTTTGGTGGTGCGCTTGTTATCTTCGATTGGCCGAATTGACCAAAATCACATTCGTACGGGGCAGCTCACCGAAGAGGACTGGCCAAAACTTGAGGCTGCGGCACGCAAGCTCAAAGATAAACACTTATTTATTGATGATACTGCAGGCCTTACTCCCAACGATGTGCGTGCGCGGGTACGGAAGGTGGCTCGCGAATTTGGCGACCCGGGGTTGATCATGGTGGATTACTTGCAGCTGATGCACGTGGCGGGCAACACAGAGGGAAGGACCCAGGAGATCTCTGAAATTTCCCGTTCCATGAAGGCTTTGGCTAAGGAATACAGTTGCCCGGTTATTTGCTTATCACAGCTGAATCGTGGCGTAGAGGCCCGCCCCAACAAGCGTCCGATGAATTCAGATTTGCGCGAATCCGGTGCTATCGAGCAGGATGCTGATGTGATTTTATTCATCTATCGCGATGAATACTACAACGAAGAAAGCCCCGATAAGGGCGTGGCGGAATTGATCATTGGCAAGCAGCGCAATGGGGAAATCGGCACCTGTCGGGCCGCATTTATTGGCAAGTACACGCGCTTTGAAAACCTCGCGCCGGAGTATTTTCAACCTGCTGATTAAGCCTGGTTGAGCACGGGCCGTCATTTGGCGAAATCCGATTGAGGCGGTAGGGCTTTTCTGGTAATCTGGCGCCCCATCTTGATACAGACCGTGAACCACCGCAGTTGTATCCTACGCGGCGCTGACCCAGTCAGTCACACCCTCGGATTGACGTACGGTTTACCAATTTCCTAGAAAGGCAGTTAATGACTCGATTTATATTCGTAACGGGCGGCGTTGTTTCGTCATTGGGGAAGGGCATTGCAGCAGCGTCTTTGGGCGCAGTGCTTGAAGCTCGGGGCCTAAAGATAACGATTTTAAAGCTCGACCCATATATCAACGTTGACCCAGGCACCATGAGCCCATTTCAACATGGGGAAGTCTTTGTCACCGACGACGGCGCAGAGACCGACCTGGATCTCGGCCACTATGAGCGGTTTTTACGTACCAAAGTGTCTCGGCGCAATAATTTCACCACGGGTCGTGTCTATGAAACGGTGCTGCGTAAAGAGCGTCGGGGAGACTACCTGGGAGGCACCGTCCAAGTCATTCCGCACATTACCGATGAGATTAAACGCCGTATTTTGGAAGGCGGTAAGGGCTACGATGTGGCCCTAGTAGAAATCGGCGGAACGGTGGGGGATATTGAATCTCAACCATTTTTAGAAGCGGTTCGCCAACTAAAAGTGGAGCTCGGGGCTCAGCGTGCGCTGCTGATTCATCTGACCTTGGTGCCCTATATCGCCACGGCAGGGGAAACCAAGACAAAGCCCACTCAGCATTCGGTGAAAGAATTACGGTCCATTGGCTTGCAGCCCGACGTATTATTGTGCCGCTCGGATAAGATCATCGATGAAGATTCCCGCCGTAAAATTGCATTGTTTACCAATGTGGAAATGCGTGCGGTAGTGCCGCTTCCCGATGCCAATACTATTTACGCCATTCCCCGCCTTTTGCATGGATACGACTTGGATAAGATCGTATGTGAACGCTTGAATTTGGATGTGCCCGAAGCGAACCTAGCGGAGTGGGACAGCGTTGCCGAGCGTAAGCTTAACCCCAAGCGCGAGGTTACGGTGGCGATGGTGGGCAAATATATGGATTTAATTGACGCCTACAAATCTTTAAACGAAGCCTTAAGCCATGCCGGTATCCACACCGAAACCAAGGTCAATATTCTGTATGTGAATGCCGAAGATATTGAAGAAAACGGCCTGGATGTGATTCGTGACGCTGACGCTATTTTGGTGCCGGGTGGTTTTGGTTTGCGCGGCCTGGAAGGCAAGCTTAGTGCGGTACAGTATGCCAGAGAAAACCATGTTCCCTATCTCGGAATTTGTTTGGGAATGCAGTCGGTGATTATCGAGTTTGCGCGAAATGTGTTGAACTTGGATGGGGCCAACAGTACTGAATTTGATCGCAAAACCCCTCATCCGGTGATCGCTTTGATTACCGAGTGGACAGACAATGACGGTGCCGTTGAAAAACGCGATGAAAACTCTGACCTGGGTGGGAGTATGCGTTTGGGCGCTCAGGAATGTCGCCTTGAAAAAGATTCTCAGGCGCGTGCCATTTATGGTGAAGATGTCATTGAAGAGCGGCACCGTCATCGCTATGAAGTGAATAACCACTACATTGATCGTTTGCGTCAAGGGGGGCTTGTCATATCCGGCTGGTCTGCCGAAGACACCTTAGTCGAAATGGTAGAACTACCCGACCACCCTTGGTTCGTGGCATGCCAATTTCACCCGGAATTTACGTCGACACCGCGCGACGGGCATCCGTTATTTACCCATTACATTCAGGCGGCGTTGGCTCGTCAGGCGAGCAAATCATGACGGCGGTGACGATTTCAGGCATCGACTGTTCAAACCAAGCGCCGTTTGTATTGATCGGTGGAATGAATGTTTTAGAGTCTCGTGATATGGCGATGCAAGTCGCAGAGGCCTACGTGAATGCCACGGAAAAATTGGGTATTCCTTACATCTTTAAGGCTTCTTATGATAAGGCCAATCGCTCTTCTATTCATTCGTTTCGAGGTCCTGGGCTAGATGAGGGCTTGCGCATATTGGGCGATATAAAAGCGGCCTTCTCCGTTCCGGTATTGAGTGATGTGCATGCGCCCGAGGAAGCAGGGCCCGCGGCCGAAGTGTGCGATATCATTCAACTGCCAGCGTTTTTGGCGCGTCAAACAGATCTGGTGGCGGCCATGGCGGTGACTCCAGCAGTGGTCAATATTAAAAAGCCACAGTTTTTAAGCCCTGGACAGATCAAAAATATCGTTGAGAAATTTCGTGAATGTGGCAAAAACGATCTGTTATTGTGCGAGCGCGGCAGCAATTTTGGGTATGACAACCTGGTCGTGGACATGCTTGGGTTTCGCACGATGAAGGCGGTGAGCGATGATTTGCCTATCATTTTTGATGCAACCCACGCCCTACAGTGTCGAGATGCTTTGGGGGCTGCATCGGGCGGGCGCCGAGAACAAGTGGCCGAGTTGAGCCGCGCAGGGCTGGCGGTGGGTATCGCAGGCCTTTTCTTAGAAGCGCACCCAGATCCCAATGCAGCCAAATGCGATGGCCCTAGCGCATTGCCCTTAAGTCAGTTGATGCCGTTTTTACAGCAAATGAAAGCGGTGGATGATGTGGTCAAGCAATTGCCCGAACTGGTCATTGAATAATGGGTTTTGCGCAATAAGTATTGATTGGTGGCCTCGGTGCCATCATTAAGGGGGCGTCCAGTGAGTCTTGTTGGCCTTGGCGTATAGCCCCTTCTCTCATCAGGCAATGTTGACGCCTTGCCTTTAATTAACGTTAGCACAGCACGGAGTACTCTCTCCCATGAGTAAGATAGTAGATATTCTCGGTTTTGAAGTGATGGATTCGCGCGGTAATCCCACAGTGATGGCAGAAGTAATCTTAGAATCTGGAGCGGTTGGCAGCGCATGTGCCCCATCGGGTGCCTCCACGGGCTCACGCGAAGCGTTGGAGTTGCGCGATGGCGATAAGTCTCGCTATTTGGGTAAGGGTGTATTGAAGGCTGTCGCCAATATTAACGATCGCATTAAGCCTTTGTTGGTGGGGCAGGATGCGGCGGATCAACGTGCAATCGATAAGTTGATGATCGATGCAGATGGAACCGAAAACAAAGCCAATTTAGGCGCGAACGCCATTTTGGCCGTTTCGCTTGCTGCGGCAAAAGCTGTGGCCATTGATAAAAAAATTCCTCTGTATGCTCACATTGCTGATATCAATGGCACGCCAGGCCAATACTCCATGCCCGTACCGATGATGAATATCGTCAACGGTGGTGAGCACGCCGATAATAATGTGGATATTCAGGAATTTATGGTGCAGCCCGTATCGGCGCCTAACTTTCATGAAGCTTTGCGTATGGGCGCGGAAATATTTCACGCTCTGAAAAAGGTTTTGTCGTCGCGTGGTTTGAACACGGCAGTTGGCGACGAGGGCGGATTTGCCCCCAATTTACCTTCTAACGAGGGGGCGCTTGAAGCCATCGCTGAAGCCATTGCCAATGCTGGGTATGAATTGGGTAAAGATGTGACCTTGGCATTGGATTGCGCTTCCTCTGAGTTTTACAAAGACGGCGTTTATGACATGGCCGGCGAAGGCAAAAAATTCTCCTCTGAAGAATTTGCCGACTATCTCGCAGAGCTGTCTGCCAAGTTTCCCATTCTGTCGATCGAGGATGGTATGGATGAGAGCGACTGGGACGGCTGGGCCGTATTAACGCAAAAAATTGGTAACAAAATTCAGTTGGTTGGAGATGATTTATTTGTGACCAACACTAAGATATTAAAAGAAGGCATTGATAAAAGTATTGCCAATTCGATTTTGATCAAATTCAATCAAATTGGGTCGCTCAGTGAAACTTTGGATGCCATTAAAATGGCGAAAGATGCGGGGTACACCGCCGTGATTTCTCATCGTTCAGGTGAAACAGAAGACACCACCATTGCCGACTTGGCGGTGGCTACGGCTGCGGGGCAAATAAAAACGGGATCTCTATCGCGTTCAGACCGGATCGCCAAGTACAATCGCCTATTGCGTATTGAAGCAGAGCTGGGTGATGCGGCGCCCTATCGTGGGCGTGCGGAATTCAAGCAATAGACGGTTTAAATTTTGCTATGCTAAAGGCCAGCTTCGCTGGCCTTTCTTTTGATAACGCTTTGTATTTGAGCGACCGCAGCCAGCGCACCAAGTTACACCTCGACGGTTATTGAATGCTTGAACTGAGCGTTGCGTAGGATGGCGATGAGAGTGATTAACAGGAATTTGTCAAAAGAGATGGTACGATATGAAATGGTTTGCGCTGGCGCTTATGGTGCTGGTTTTATACTTGCAGTACCGTTTGTGGTTTGATCAGGGTGGCTATACGGACCTGGCCAAACTTCAGTCTCAAATTGAAACGCAAAAACAAGAAAATGCGCGTTTAATTGAGCGAAACCGAGTGCTTGCCGCTGAAGTGGATGCTTTAAAAAACAAAAGCGACGCCGTTGAAGAGCGTGCTCGCACAGACCTCGGTATGATCAAAGAGGGTGAAACTTTTATTATGGTTGTACCACAAGAGCCCACTAAATCTGAATGACTCAGTCCATCGATCCCATCGTCGCGATTATCCCTGCTGCGGGCATAGGGTCTCGCATGCAGGCCAATAGCCCAAAGCAATACCTATCGTTCATGGGGCGAAGTCTCTTGCAGTGTACGGTTTCCACTTTGCTTGAGTGTTCTTATGTGCACCAAATTGTTATCGCGCTGGCGGAGAATGACACGCAGTTTGCAAAAGAGGTCGACTCGCACCCAAAGCTTTCTACGGTAATTGGCGGCACTTCACGGGCGGCCAGTGTGCGCAATGCCTTGGTTCAAATTGCCAAAAGTACGCCATTGGCTTGGGCATTGGTGCATGATGCTGCGCGGCCGTGTGTTCGGTTGGATCGTATTGATGCATTGGTACAGAGGGTCTCGGAGCAAAACCGAGGTGGTATTCTGGCCGTACCCGCGTCGGATACCGTAAAGCGCGTCGAGGGTCAACTGATTGAGTCAACTCTTCCTCGCGAAACAGTATGGTTGGCTCACACGCCACAAATGTTTCGTGTGAACACATTGCTCAATGCCTTGAGTCAAGGTTTGGACCAGGGACTTACACTGACCGACGAAGCTTCGGCGATGGAAAACATGGGGTATGCACCACTGGTGGTAGAAGATACCAAAGACAATATTAAAATTACCCACCCAGGAGACCTACAAATGGCCGAGTGGATTTTAAATCAGCGGGCGTCATTGTCATGAGAATTGGACAGGGTGTCGATGTGCACGCCTTTGGTGTGGGTGACAAAATTGTTCTGGGCGGGGTTGTGATTCCCCACAGTCAAGGCCTAGTGGCGCACTCAGACGGCGATGTGCTATTACACGCCCTGTGCGATGCACTGCTGGGTGCCGCGGCTTTAGGTGATATCGGTCGGCACTTTCCTGATACCGATGCGCAATACAAAAATGCCGACAGTCGTACCTTGTTGCGTCTGGTGATGACGAAGGTGCGTGTTGCCGGCTGGGGTTTGGCGAATGCTGATATGACTATTATTGCTCAAGCGCCCAGAATGGCCAATTACATACCCAAAATGTGTGAACGCATTGCGCAGGATTTACAGTGCGAATTGTCGCGAATTAATGTTAAGGCGACCACCACCGAACACCTGGGATTTAACGGGCGCAAAGAAGGCATCACCGCATTGGCAACGGTTTTGTTGGAGCCTCTCTCTCATTAGCTTTTCCCCCAATTGCCTCATTCAATTTAGCGGTAGCACTTTATGTTTTCATTGGAATTTGAGTACGCTTTAGGTAAACCTGAAGCGGTAGCGGCATTTCGTCAACAGGCCGAGGATTTTTGCGTAGACGAAGCGCTAGGGTTTGAGCCTTGTGGGGAGGGTGAGCACGTTTATCTGCATGTTCAAAAAACCCATACCAATACGGAATGGCTTGCCAAACAGGTCGCGCAATTTTGTGGTGTGCAAAAACGCGATGTGGGCTTTTGTGGGTTAAAGGATCGGCACGCCGTCACCCGTCAGTGGTTCAGTATTTATATGCCCAAACCCATACCGTTGGATTGGCAGCAGTGGGCCTCTGAGCTGGCACCCAACGTGGTTGTATTGTCACATTCGCGGCATACCAAAAAATTACGCCGAGGCGAGCACGCCAATAACCAGTTTAAAATTGCATTGCATTTGCTCAAAGGTGATATGGGTGACCTTGTGGCGCGGTGTGAAACTCTTTCTCGGCAAGGCGTGCCTAACTATTTTGGTGAGCAGCGTTTTGGCAGTAACGCCAATAACTTACACGCAGCTGAAGCCTGGTTGGTGCAGGGTGCAAGGCTTGCCAAAACACAAAAATCTTTCGCCATGTCCGCGGCGCGCGCGTACTTATTTAACTTGGTGCTGTCGCATCGTGTGCAAAACGGCACTTGGTTGCAATGCATTGAGGGTGAAAGCGTCATCGATGGTGGCCCGAGTGGGCCTCTGTGGGGAAGAGGGCGGCTGCCCGTCTCTGAGTTGGCGTTAAGCATGGAAAACGAAGCCATTAGTCCGATGAAGGGGTGGTGTGAGGGCTTGGAGCATTGTGGCTTAAGCCAAGAGCGTCGTGCTCTGGTCCTACAGCCTAAGAACATGGCGTTTGAGGTGCAAGGGCAGACATTGACCGTTCAATTTTCGCTGCCACCCGGTACTTTTGCTACGTCGGTTTTACGTGAAATAACAGGGTTGGACAACCGAGCCCAGGATTCATAGGCAACAATCTCGTCTCCCCGTCACTGCCTGCTCAATCACCGGTATGGTATAGTTCGGGCTTTCTTTTTTGGGCGTTTTTATGGTTGATCGTTTGCATCTAGAAGGCGTTGGAATGACGTCAAAGCGCACGCGCGATCGCCTTGTACAGCGATTGCAAGAGCAAGGCATAAAACGCAGCGATATTCTTGAAGTGATGGCCAATACACCCAGACACTGGTTTTTGGACGAGGCCCTGTCACATCGTGCCTATGAAGATACGGCACTTCCCATCGGTTATGGCCAAACGCTTTCACAGCCTTACATCGTTGCGCGTATGACAGAAATTTTGCTGTCAGCTAAGCCTCAGCTCAAGACGGTTCTCGAAGTGGGTACTGGTTCTGGGTATCAAACAGCGGTGTTGGCGCAAATGATAGATGCAGTGTGGACGGTAGAGCGCATTCGCCCGTTACAAACCAAAGCGCAAGAGCGATTACGTCATTTAAAGCTATACAACGTTCGATATAAACATGCGGATGGTAACTTTGGGTGGTCAGATTGTGGCCCTTACGAAGGCATACTGTCGGCTGCAGCGCCCCCCCAAGTGCCGCAAGAATTGATGCGGCAGTTGGCGGTAGGAGGGGTCATGGTGATTCCCATTGGTTTGATGCAACAGTCGCTCACGGTGGTGACGCGTAAGGGTGAAGATGAGTTTGACCTGCGCGAGGTTGAGCCTGTGCGGTTTGTGCCGTTGTTGTCGGGGGTGGCCAAATAATGGAATTTAAAAAAAGGTCCTTTCAGGGCTATTTGGGTTTAGTGGCTCGTGGTATGGGGATGGGGGCTGCTGATGTGGTGCCTGGTGTCTCAGGTGGGACGATCGCGCTAATTACTGGCATTTATGATGAGCTGTTGCATTCGCTGAAACAAATTTCACCTCAGGCACTATTGGTATTGAAACGCTCTGGTATTCAGGCGGCATGGATACACATTAATGGCTCTTTCCTCATCAGCGTGTTTGTCGGCATGCTGGTGAGCCTGAAAACCTTTGCCAAGTTGATTACCTTTGCGCTAGGGCACTATCCGGTATTGGTTTGGGCATTCTTTTTTGGGTTGGTGTTGGCTTCAATTGTGTATATGGGCCAACAGCAGAAGAGTTGGCGTTGGCAGCAATGGCTAGGATTGATGCTTGGCACATTGATGGTGTATGGGGTTTCTGTTGCAGCACCGGCGCAATTGCCCGGCGAGCCCTGGATTTTATTCTGCGGCGGGTTTGTCGCCATCTGCGCGATGATATTACCGGGTATATCGGGCAGTTTTTTATTGTTGCTGGCCGGATTGTATCCTGTCTTCTTGGCCGCTATTAACGATCTGAACTTGGTGATGTTGGGTAGCTTCGGTGCTGGGTGTATCTGTGGTTTACTGGTGTTTTCACGTTTCTTGTCGTGGTTGTTAGATCGATACCACGCCACCACCATGGCGGTGCTCATTGGCTTTTTGGTGGGTTCGCTCAACGTGATTTGGCCTTGGAAGGTAACTGTGGAAAGTACCGTGGATCGCCATGGTGACATGATTCCTCTGGTGCAGGCATCGGTGTGGCCTTGGCACTTTGAACATCTTACTGGTGGAGAGCCAATGATACTTCTTGCCTTGACAGCCTGCGCCATAGGGTGTTTTTTGGTACTTTCGACTGAGGTTGTTTCTGCTATATGTCGCAATATGGATTAGATAAAAGTCGCGTCAATGGCCTAAAAGAATGAGTTTTGTGTCGGATTTTGGTTGAATAAGCCAATAATTAGACTGATAGTTCTATATTTATTTATAATAATAATGGCTATAAAATAGCATATGGTTATAAGTGGCGAACGCTTTGTGGCGCTCTCCGTGGCTGAGAGGGGGCAATAGATGAGTAAGCAGTCTTTGCGGTTTTCGGGCAGGGTGATTTTTATATTAATCGTTTTCAGCTCGATTACGGGGTGTTCTGGTTCGCAAACGCGCGCGCCGATTACGGATGCTCAAGCGATTCCCAGTCATAAAATTCAAACGCATATTGTTGCCAAAGGCGAGACCTTATATTCCATTGCGTGGCGCTACAACCTAGACTACAAAGGCCTTGCGAGAGCTAACGGCCTGGATAAGCATTACAGTATCTGGCCGGGGCAAACGCTGCGTTTGGATGCAAAGGCCAAGCCGTCGAGCTCAGAGGTGGCCTCTAAAGGGCGCTCAAAAGGTGCTTGGCAAAGCGTTAAGAACTCCGTATCTAGATTAGTAAAATCGTCGCCTCCTTCGGCGGTTCCCGTCCCTAGTCAGGCTCAAGTAGCGGTTATTCAATGGCTGTGGCCGGCGAAGGGCGATTTGATTACGACTTTTGATCAAGGTACAGGGCTAAATAAGGGGATTGATATTCGTGGGAAATTGGGAGAGCCTGTCATTGCAGCAGCGCCAGGTGTGGTGGTCTATGCCGGAAGCGGTCTAAGAGGTTACGGCAAATTGTTGATCGTTAAGCACAGTGAAAAGGTTTTGAGTGCCTATGCGCACAACCGTGTTTTGCATGTGGCTGAAGGCGATCAAGTCGCTCGAGGGCAGAAAATTGCTCAGTTAGGCGCTTCAGGGACAGACACCACAAAATTGCATTTCGAAATTCGTTATGACGGTAAACCAGTGAACCCTTTGGCTTACCTCCCTAAGCGGTAAAAAAGTGCTTAACAAAATTCGAAATTGGCCGAAAGCCTGTGTACCGGAGGTATTGAACCCGGAAACAGTTTCAAAGTAGCGACGCCACAAGTGAAGCTACCGAAGCAGTGACCTCGGCTGGTAACAACAGTTGAGAGTGTGAGTAGATCCAAAGGTTAGTAAGTTTGTAAGTGTTGGCCGTTCCCCCCATGTTTACTCGGCATGACTTACGACACCTGCAGTTCCGACCATGCTCTTGCAAGCATCGCGAGAGGCAGAATAAGCACCCAAACCGTTCGAGGGTACCCCAATGGCAGCTCAACCTGTAAATGCAGATAATTTCAAGAACACAGAGGAAGCATCGGTGGTTTTGGCCGATGTGGATGTTGATAATGATACGGATGATTCAGAGGAAGAATTCGAGCAGTTGACTTCCGAGCGCAACGCTGGTTACGAAGACGATACATATCAAAAGAATTTAGATGCGACTCAGATTTACTTAAATGAGATTGGCTTTTCGCCGCTATTGAGCGCCGAGGAAGAGGTGTTTTTCGCGCGCAAGGCGCTGAAAGGGGATGACGCTGCTCGTAAGCGTATGATTGAAAGTAACTTGAGATTGGTGGTGAAAATCTCGAGGCGCTATGTGAATCGAGGTTTGGCGCTGTTAGACCTTATTGAAGAAGGCAATCTTGGATTGATTCGCGCAGTCGAAAAGTTCGACCCAGAACGTGGCTTCCGGTTTTCTACCTATGCCACTTGGTGGATACGTCAAACCATTGAGCGCGCGATCATGAACCAAACGCGCACCATTCGCTTGCCGATTCATGTGGTGAAAGAATTAAATGTATATCTGCGTGCGGCTCGTGAATTATCGCAAAAACTTGATCACGAGCCTACGGCAGATGAAATTGCGACGTTGCTGGACAAGCCCGTTGAAGACGTTGAGAAAATGCTTGGGCTGAATGAACGTGTTACCTCTATGGATACGCCAGTTGGTAGCAGCTCGGATAAAACCTTGGTGGATACCGTTCCCGATCAGCACGTGTCTGACCCGATCCATATTTTGCAAGACAGTGATCTGAGCGCCAGTTTAAATGGATGGTTAGATGAGCTCAGTGAGAAGCAGCGCGAAGTTGTGGCGCGTCGATTTGGGTTGCGAGGCCATGAGTCGTCAACCTTAGAAGAGGTAGGCCGTGAGATTGGTTTAACCCGTGAGCGGGTTCGTCAAATTCAGGTTGAGGCATTGCGTCGTTTGCGTGATATTTTGGAAAAACAAGGCTTGAATGCAGAGGCGTTGTTTGGCGCCATGTGAGGCGCGACAATAAAAAGCATTAAGGAAAAACCCCATAAAAAAGGTGGCTTTGGCCACCTTTTTTATGGGGTTTTTTGGGTTTCGGATTGTAAAAAGGCCTTTGGGGTTTGCCGCGCGCTAACGCTTCAGATGTTCTAATTTGCCTTCCACACCGTCCCATTCCTCGGCGTCTTCTAGTGCTTCTTTCTTTTCTGTAATATTGGGCCACACTTCTGAAAGCTCCGCGTTTAGCTCCAAAAACACTTCTTGTCCCTCGGGCAGCTCATCCTCTGCAAAAATGGCATCTACAGGGCATTCAGGCTCGCACAGGGCGCAGTCGATGCATTCATCCGGGTGAATGACCAAAAAGTTCGGCCCCTCGTAAAAGCAGTCCACAGGACACACCTCTACGCAGTCCGTGTGTTTGCAATTAATGCAGTTATCGCCCACTACGAATGTCATGTTACGTCAACCTCTTGTTAGGCCAGGCGCCAGGCGGCGCAAAAAGTTCAGCGCGGCATTTTAACAGCTGTTACAGGTTTTTGAACCCATCTATGGGTTTTTGAGCAGCCCTTTTAGCTCATACAGGGTTTGCAGGGCTGCGAGTGGCGTTAAACCATCAGGGTTTAAGGTTTTCAGTCGCAGCTCCACTGCACTTGGCTCCGTAGTGGCAAAAAGGTCCGCTTGCGGCGGTTGAGCCACGGTTTTTTGAGGGGAGGGGAGGTTGGAGGGCGTTAACGTGGCCTTATTGGTACCCTCTAGGTGGGCGAGCTGCGCGCGGGCGAGCGCCAATACCGGTGAAGGAATACCGGCCAATTTGGCCACTTGGAGGCCAAAGCTTTTGCTGGCGGGCCCTGGTTGGATGTTGTGTAGAAAGACGATGTCTTCGCCGTGCTCTGTGGCATCCAAATGTACATTGGCCATGCCAGATAAGGCGTCGGGCAAACTGGTGATTTCAAAATAATGGGTGGCGAACAGAGTGAAGGCGCGCAGGGTTTTGGCTAGGTGTTCGGCGCAGGCCCAGGCCAGCGAGAGGCCGTCGTAAGTACTGGTGCCACGACCGATTTCATCCATGAGTACCAGGCTTTGTGCTGTGGCATTGTGCAGAATATTCGCGGTCTCTGTCATTTCTACCATAAAGGTTGAGCGTCCACCGGCCAAATCGTCCGAAGAGCCAATGCGGGTAAAAATTCTGTCCACCATCCCGAGGGAGCAAGCCGTGGCTGGGACGAAACTGCCCACCTGGGCGAGTAGTACGATTAAAGCCGTTTGGCGCATATAGGTGGATTTACCCCCCATGTTAGGCCCAGTGATGACTAGCATGCGCGTGGCATCATCAAGATTTAAATCGTTGGGCACAAAAGGGCCGTCGAGAACGTTTTCCACTACCGGGTGGCGGCCTGCGGTGATATTGATTTCTGGTGTGTCGGTGAGGGTGGGACGACAAAAATTGAGTTGATCCGAACGCTCAGCTAGCGTGGTCAGCACATCCAACTCACTCAGCGCATTGGCCGACTGCTGCAAGGTGTGCAGGTCCTCGTTCAGCTGCTCAACTAAGGCTTCATACAGCACTTTTTCACGGGCCAGTGCCCGACTCTTGGCTGACAGCGCTTTGTCTTCAAAGGTCTTGAGTTCTGGCGTGATAAAGCGCTCGGCATTTTTAAGGGTTTGTCTGCGAATGTACTCTGCAGGGGCCTTGTCTGACTGACCTCGGCTAATTTCGATGTAATACCCATGAACGCGATTGTAGCCAACCTTGAGGGTGGGAATTCCGGTACGAGCGCGTTCTTGTGTTTCCAGCTGTACTAAGTAATCACCTGCATTGGCGCTGATATTGCGCAACTCATCCAATTCCGCATCATAGCCCTCATTGATCACGCCGCCGTCTCGCAGCACCACCGGCGGGTTTTCAACCAGTGAGCGAGTGAGGGTATCCACCCACTGGGGGAATTCACCTATGGCCTCGGCAAGTGTTTGTATGAGCGGGGCTTTGATGTTAGCGAGTACCGGGCGCAGTTGTGGCAAGATTGCCAGAGATGTCCCTAGGCGCGACAGGTCCCGTGGTCGAGCAGAGCGCAATGCCACGCGACCCAAGATGCGCTCGAGGTCGCCAATGTGTTTAAGGTGTTTGCGGCATTGTTCAAAACCGTAGTCTTTCAGCAGTGCGGCAATCGCCGAGTGCCGTGCTTCGACAATGGGCTTGTTGCGCAGTGGGCGATGAAGCCAACGACGTAAAAGCCTGCCGCCCATGGCCGTTGTGGTGGTGTTCAATACGGAATAAAGGGTGTTGTCTTCTTCACCGATCAGATTGAGGTCGAGTTCTAGGTTTTTGCGCGTCGCACTGTCCATGGCCACTGTGTCGCCTAGGTGCTCGACTGTGGGGGGGCGTAAATGATGCAGTTGTGCGCGCTGGGTTTCCTTGGCATAGGCATATAGGCATCCCGCTGCGGCAAGTGCCGCGGTTAAATTTTCGCAGCCAAAGGAGACTAAATCTTGAGTGGCAAAATGCTCTGTTAACAAGCGCCTGGCGGTGCCTGCGTCAAACTCCCAGTCTGGCCGTCGTCGCGTACCGGGGCGATTTTCAAAATGTTCGATCAAAAGGCTCTCGGGTAGTAACAATTCTGCGGGACGCAGGCGCTCTAACTCGGCGGCAAGCTCGGGATAACCCCCGACTTCCAGCAGGCCAAAACGACCGCTGCCCATATCAAGGCTGGCAATGCCGAATTGATTGTTGCAAATGGCAACAGTCACCAGCAAATTGTCGCGACTGGCATCCAGTAAGGCCTCGTCACTCACGGTGCCCGGTGTTACCACGCGGACTACTTGGCGCTCTACCGGGCCTTTGGAGGTGGCAGGGTCGCCAATTTGCTCGCAGATGGCCACCGAAACGCCTTGTTTGACCAGTTTGGCCAGATACCCTTCGGCCGCGTGGTAGGGAACACCCGCCATCGGGATAGGCTGCCCTCCCGATTTGCCTCTTGCGGTGAGGGTGACATCCAGCAGCCGTGCCGCGGTTTTGGCGTCATCAAAAAACAACTCGTAAAAATCACCCATCCGGTAAAACACCAGCTCATTGGGGTGCTGGGCCTTGATGCGCAAATACTGCTGCATCATTGGTGTGTGGGTTTCTAAGGCTGTAACATTTTGATTCATAACGACTTATCGCTTTCTCGGCGCGGGTTGGACAGCGCTGTATGTTACTCGAATAGGCGGGTATTCCCAAATACATTCACGTGACAAATTTTTGGGGCGCGAACCTGCGCAGGTGGTGTTTTGACGAAGTTGGCGAGCAGGGATTTATTGCCAAACTCAGTGAGCCTGAGATCTATAATAAGCAACGAATATGCAAAATTATCCACAAAGGTGCGATGAGAACAGCTTTTCATGACGCAATCATTCGGATGGTTGTCATTGTTGCATCACCAGTTTGCCTCATCATCAATGACCCGCAAAGTTGAATGTGAAGCCACGATTAACCAATCGCTAAGAAGGTGTTATTTGGAGTGTGCTCAGGCAACACTGTTCTTTCCAGTGTTGAAAGTGGCGCTGGGGGAAGGGTAACAAAAGGGCTAATCTTTCCCGCGGGCCCGGGTGCGATATCTACCCGTGTTTCATCAAAACCACAAAAAGCAGTCCATTCGCCTTTGTTGATTTTCGGTGGATTCTTCCATTATTGACCCGGCAATCTTTTATGTCGGGTTAATAGGCGTTCCTTTTCCCCTTGCTGATATAGGGGGAGCGGCCGACGTATGGGGGTGAGATAGAGCTTCGACTCTTATCAAGCTATTAAGCCCAATCCTGATAGAACTCAGTAGCATGGTTAGGGCGACGCAGTCCTGAAGCGGCTGAATGAATATAAATTTACCTTAATCTAAAGCACCGAGGGTGGTTTGAAAGCTTTGGGGCAGGAATGCTACATCGATAGAGGCGCTGTATATCGCCACGACGCGCCGAATACCTCAAGGGGCGTCTCTAAAAATTAGGATTTTTTTGTGATAGCTAGGAAGCACCGTGCAGACGACTGCATGGCCGCAGGAGGTAGAGTAACGCATGGAGCCGTTGCCGAGAACCGTAGTTTGCGCGGGTAAATGAGGGTTCGAGCACGGAGCTGACGCCGCTATCACGGGAAAGTCAATTGTTAGAGATGCCCTCAAGACGCCTTAGATCAACGGTAGTGATAGTGCCATGGGGCCAAAACCATAGTACTTAGCGTTTGGTCAGCCAGCCTTCCAGCTTTTGGCGGTGAATGCTCGCCAGTGGTGATGCCAAGGCCTTTTTTAAGGCTTGCTCAGACTTGTTTTTGGTGTGCCATAGGTCAAAAATTTCAACAACACCAGAATAGGTGTGTTCAGTCTTTTTGAGGGAAAATGTTTCACCGAGAGATACCGTGCCTTCTTGAATCACTCGGGCATATGCACCTGGCCTGCTTGCCGAAACAAAATGCTTTATAAAGGCGTTGTCGCCCATTTTGTGCGCCAGTTTAAAGCACGGTGTTCGTGGTGCAGAGATTTCAAGTTGTAAGTCGTTGAAAATTAATCGATCGCCAAGTTTAAGCTCGCGCAAATCACACCCTGAAGTTGTCAGGTTTTCACCAAAGGTCCCTGGTGGCAAATCGCGGCCCAGCTGTTTACACCACCACTGGGTGTCTTCAATGCTATATAAATACACCGCCTGATCCTCACCGCCATGCACGGTTTTGTCATTGATGTGGTCACCTTCCAGCCCCAATTTAGAAATATTCACTTGTGCAATACCGGGCATTTTATAGATCCCTGTTGGGATGCTGTTGCCATTGTGTTCAATAAGCTGTTGCTGAGCGATATTGATGCTTTGGATATGCATGATGTGGTCCTTAATAAACACTGTGTTGGCGGTGCGTCATATTAGCAGCAACAAGCGTGTCCTGATAAGCCTGTGGCCGTCACGCCGAGGTGTTGTTGGTGAGCAAGTTGCATGTCGTGAAGCGGGTCGCTCATGCTTTCAAATATTCTTATTAACCCGGCAATCTTTTATGTCGGGTTAATGCGGTACAAGGACGTTCCGCCATTAGCCGGAATGGCCAATGCAAGCCCATTAAATACAAGGAGATTCACATATTTTCGCCAGCATTTTATGGGCGCGCAATTCAATAGATAGGAGATCTATTGAATTGCCGGGTTAATCGGTATTTATTCGAGAGATATTGATGATTTTGAAACGAATATATAAAGCGACAATTTTGGGGTTAGGAAATTTAAGTTTGTAGAAAATAAGCGGATGCATTTTTATGTCGCTAGCCAGAAGGGATGGAAAATGAATTGTGTTCACAACGGTCCGATGTATAGGTGCTTCCTGTATTAAAGGGGTTTGGGTGCTAATGCGCGGTGACCTTTGAGTGGTGATTGTAAATATTGACTTAAGACCCAATGTTTTCTGTGCGGTTATTTGGAAGGGTGGAGGCGCTCGGTGGTTGAGTCCTCATTAATGGTTGCGAATATTGGCGTGGCAACTTTAGGCCAGTTTGATGAAATTTTGACTGTGCTTAGCCGCCATCTTGGTGGTAGCGCTCTCATTTGTAGCGCTTGTGTGCCCTATAGCATTGCAGTGGTTTGAATGATTGTATGACTATTGACTAAATTGATTTAGGGTTTAGCATGTGCGTGGATGACTGCGATTGTACTCGGTGGGCAACAAAATAACCCGTTAATCGCTTTTTATCCTAAACCTTAAGTCGTCGAAATCCCAATAAGATTAATAGTTACAAAGATTGACAACAATAAAACTGGCCCTGGGGTATGCATGAATGAAAGCAAAAAATTCTCACAAGCTGAATAAATTAACCGTACTGGATGGTTCAACGTCTAACGGGCGTCTATTCAGCACTAAGTCCGCTTATCTTTACAGTCGCGCATCGGTACTGGTGCTGAGCGCGCTCGGTGTGGTGGGCACGACTCACGCCCAAGACCTTGAGCAAGAAGACAAAGTGGTTGAAGAGATAGTGGTCACCGGTATGCGATCGAGTGTGGTGTCGGCACAAGACATCAAACGAGAATCTGCCGCCATTGTTGACAGTATTGTGGCGGAAGACATTGGTAAGTTACCTGATCGTAGTATTGCCGAGGCTTTGCAGCGCATACCGGGGGTTTCCGTCACTCGTTTTGATACCCCCACTGACCCAGAGCATTTCGCTGGTGAGGGTGCTGGCGTGTCCATTCGGGGTTTGCCCCAAGTGCGAGCAGAACTCAATGGGCGAGATATATTTTCTGCTAATGATGGCCGCAGTTTAAGCTTTGACGACGTACCGGCCGAACTGATGTCCGGTGTGGATGTTTATAAAACACCCACGGCGGACATGGTTGAAGGTGGTTTGGGTGGTATCGTCAACTTACGCACCAGAATGCCCTTTGACCAAGAGGGGCAACTGATTTCCGGTACCATCAAAGGTAATTACAGCAAGGAAATTGACGAAATTAACGCGGAAGGTTCAGTGCTTTATAGCAATACTTGGGATACTTCTGCTGGGCGTATGGGATTGTTGGTGGATTTTTCGACATCAGAGATTTCCAGTCGTGCTGATAATTTATACAACCGAGCTTTTTTCCCCGTGGATGGCATTGAGGCAGACACCGTTTGGGTGACCAAGGGCTCGGATTGGCGGCGCAATGACTATAGCCGCAAACGCGATGGTCAATACTTAGCGTTCCAGTGGGAGCCAAGTGACACAACCGAGGTATACCTTACCGGTTTTCGCAGTGACGCCAAGCGAGAATGGTACGAAAATGCGTTTTTTTTAGATGCGGGGGCCTTTCCGGAGCCGCCAACGGATAATGACTGGGTTTACGATAGCAACAACGCATTGGTGAGCGGCACGCTAACCTCGCCGTCTGGTATTGCGCTTGGGACCAGTTCGCGCATTTCGTCTAACGATAGCACCACTGCTGATATCTCTGGTGGCGTGAAGTGGCAAGGTGACGCCTGGAGCGTGGTATTTGATCTGCAGCACGTCGTTTCGACGGCGACGCGTGAAGACTATACCCTAGGTACCGTTGTTGCCCCACCTTCGGTTTATGTGGCGAATTTGGATTCGAGTAATGGCCCCACGATTGTGGATGAAAGCGGTACATTAAATGATTTAACTAATTATTCGTTTGGTCAGATGATGAGCCGTCCCGCAGATAACGAGGCCACTTCAGACGCTGCGCGCATTGATGTGCAATATGATTTTCTGGAGCAAGACATCATACAGTCTGTAAAAGCGGGTGTACGTTTTAACAATAAAAAAGCCCATAATAAGGAGGGCTTCACGTGGTCGGCCCGCGTGCAACCTTGGAATGTAGGCGCTTGGACAGGCAATAATCTTGAGGCCCCTACCATTGATGCAAATAGCCCATTAATGGAACCATACAGTTACGACGGGTTTCAGGGCGGTGATGCTAATGTACCGAATGATGCATTTATGTTTAGGCGCGGGGCGCTGAATGATTTTGTTGGTACGACTGACGCAATGATCGCTGCGACTCCACCACCAACAGGCTCAGAATGGGCGGTTAGCACGCCCAATTTCGAAGGGAATGCCACAGATGGTGGCGCTAATTTAAATAGTCCACTCAATCAAAATATTCAAGATGAAACAACGGGCGCCGCTTATGTGCGTATGGATTTCAATTTAGGAGATGATTGGAGTGGTAACTTAGGTGTGCGCTATGTGAATACTTCGATAGAAGCCGAGGGGAATATAAGATCGGGTGGTATAACGGTAGGCGATGATCAAGCATATGATCTGCCGCCTACGGTTTATCTAGTGGAGCATTCCTACTCTGAGTGGCTACCCAGTTTAAACCTGCGCTTTAACGCAAACGACGAACTGGTATTTCGCTTTTCCGCAGCGCGAGGCATGTGGAAGCCTGAGTTTTCTAGAACGGCAGCCGTTCTCAACCTACGAGTCGAATTTGATGACAGTATTCCAGAGGCTGAACGCCCCACGTCTGCCGATGAACTCGATATAAACGATCTTAATTTTACATTCTCTTCCAACGGCTCTAACCCAATGTTAGACCCCATGATGGCCACCCAGTTGGACTTTACTTGGGAATGGTACTTCAATGAACAAGGAGGCATGCTCTATGCAGCTTTCTTTTACAAAGACGTAGAAGACTTTTTTAGAACGCAAAATTTACCCATCGATTTGGATACGCCCTTGGGCGTGATTCCCGCGACCTGGGAGTCCTATGTGAATGTGGGTACAGCTGAGATTACTGGCGTTGAAGTTGGTGGTACCTATTATTTCGACCAATTACCAGAGCCCTGGAATGGGTTCGGTGTGAGTGCCAACCTGACAGCACTGACTTCTAGTGCTGACGTGCCTCAAAGCTCGGGTACTGCGCCAGTGGATACGGATAACTCTGCGATCGAAGGTTTACCGTTGGAGGGTTTAGCCGAGAACACTTACAACCTCGCGCTAATGTATGAACAATACGGGTTTTATGCACGGCTTGCCTATACCCATACCAGCGAAGTGATGCAATCCATAGGGCCAAATGGATGGAATGGGAATGACAATGGTATTTCTTGGAAGTTGCCAGTCTTTGCCGATGACTATGGTCAGCTCGACTTCTCTATGGGGTACGATATCAATGAGAATATCTCTATCAATGTCGAGGCCTATAATATTGGGGAAGCAAAAACCAAAGGGTTTATCCGTCAGAATGAATCAGGTGATCATCCCTCGTTCGTATATAGCCAAGAGACTCGATATGGCTTGAGCGTGCGGATGAAGTATTAATCAATCAGTGTTTGGTTCAATATGACACAAAAAAGCCGCAAAATTCTGCGGCTTTTTTGTGTGTTTGAATTTATAAAAAAGGCCTTAAGAAAAGCACTTTATCATTAGAGGGTACGTAGTTGACGATAAAAAAAATGCTCATTGTGGGTGGAGGGACTGCGGGCTGGAGTGCTGCGGCACTGCTGGCAAATCATTATCGAGGCAAAGACCTTGAAATCACTTTGGTGGAATCACCTGATATTCAGCCCGTCGGTGTGGGTGAAGCCACGGTGCCTGCCATCTTGAATGTGCACAACGTCTTAAAATTAGATGAGCGCGAATTTTTATTGGCCACCCAAGCGACGTTGAAGTTGGGTATTCAATTTCGAGATTGGGAAAATTTAGGCTCAGCGTTTTTCCACCCTTTTTCAGATTTTGGTATTGAGATTGAAGGCCACGCTTTTCACCAATGTTGGTCTTGGTTGCGTCAGTCGGGGCAGCAAGTGAATATGGAAGATTATTCCCTATGCGTCGCTTTGGCAAAAGCTGGGCGATTTGCCTTGCCAGACAACGACTCGCCTAACCCTCTGGCGTGGTATGGCTACGCGTATCACTTTGATGCCTCACTTTACGCTCAGTTTCTAAAAAAATACGCAGAAAAATTAAACGTGAAAAGTGTTTCCGGTACGGTTGGCAAGGTTCACGTGAGTCAAACCACAGGCATGATTGAGCAGCTTTTATTACAATCAGGCGACACCCTTGAGGCCGATTTTTTTGTAGATTGTACTGGCTTCAGTGGACTTTTAATTGAAGGTGTTTACAAGGCGGGCTTTGAAGATTGGAGTGATTTACTGCCGTGTGATCGAGCGATAGTGGCGCAGACGGCTTCTGCAGATGGTAATGCTGAAATTAAACCCTTTACCACCTCCACGGCCATGTCCAGTGGCTGGCGATGGGAAATTCCGTTAAAAAACCGCATAGGTAATGGGTATGTGTATGCCAGTGAATATATCGATGACGCTCAGGCGCGCGCGGAGTTTTTACAAGCTTTGTCACTCCCATTGATTAACGAGCCTAGGGAGATTCGCTTTAAGGCCGGTATGCGGAAGAAGTTCTGGATAAAAAATTGTGCCGCTGTGGGTTTGTCCAGTGGATTTATCGAGCCGTTAGAGTCCACCAGTATTTCGTTGATGCACACTGGGGTGGATAAAATCGTTAAGCATTTGCCGAATTTACAACTAAGCGAAGATGCGATAGCGAATGCAAATAAGCTTAATCAACAGGAATACGAACGTATACGAGATTTTATTATTCTTCACTATATCGCCAGCAATAGAAGGGATTCTCCATTTTGGAGAAGTTTTCAATCTAAAACCCTTCCTGCTGTATTGGAAAAAAAACTTCAAGCCTTTGAGAATGACGGAACATTGATTTCTTATGAGCAAGAATCGTTTAGAGGTGCCAGCTGGCTTGCCATGTACAATGGGTTTAATCGCATTCCCTCCAAAAGCCAAATGAATGAAGCCGACCTACCTCCAGAGCATTTGACCTTAATACTCAAAAAAATTCGTGCCGCCATAGAAAAAGGCGTCGCTTGCGCGCCCACGCACGCAGAGTTTTTAGCAACCCTTCATTCGGATTAAATCACTTCTTACGGGCAAAGGCTCTTGTTGCGAAAAGCGTAATCAGGGCTTACGGCCAGCCGTTATAGAACCATGTTGTTACGAGCGAAAGCGGGGGTGGCACGAGAGGAGCGTGATCGCCCAGGCATCCTTGGCAAGCGCAGTACATGGTTGCCACCATTGGTAATTGGATGGGTACGGGGGCTGACGGATATGTTGAATGCGACGTGAGGTTGGCGTTATGAATGTTTGGTATACCGAAACATCTTGCGCTATCACGGGGCTTGCCTTAACGTCTCACTATGACTGATACGACTTTAGAGGTCGCCACTCGTTTGGGTGAGCTGGCCAGCAAATATTCTGTAACGGTGACTGCTGCAGAGTCCTGCACGGGTGGCGGGGTGGCTTCTGCCATTACCCATGTGCCAGGGGCCTCTGGGTGGTTTGAATATGGCTTTGTGACCTACAGTAATGGTGCTAAATCTCGCCTGCTGGGCGTTAAACCACAAACACTGTTGCAATATGGGGCTGTGAGTGCTGAGGTGGTGACCGCCATGGCAAAAGGAGCTTGCGAGAAGTCTGGCGCTGACTACGCCGTGGCCATTAGCGGTATTGCGGGGCCCGGGGGAAGCACCCCTACAAAGCCTGTGGGTTTAGTGTGGTTTGCTTGGGGCCCTGCGAAGGGTGCCATGAAGGCGGAGCATCGTATCTTCAGCGGGGACAGAACCCAAGTGCGTGAGCAGGCAGTGGTCTTTGCCCTCAACAAGCTTTGCGAAGCCGTTGAAAATAATACTGTATAAAAACCCACTATATGTTTGCATGTACAGTATTTTTGGCGTAAGCTTTTGGCATGTGAGCAGTAGGGTTATATTTGACCTGCGTGATTTAAGTGGTAAATGAATAAACGACTCAATTGAAGGGGTAGCGGGATGGACGCAAATAAAGAAAAGGCACTGAGCGCCGCGCTCAGCCAAATCGAACGTCAGTTTGGCAAAGGCACGGTTATGCGCATGGGCGATACAGAGCGTGTCAATATTCCTTGTATTTCAACGGGTTCCTTGGGGTTGGATATCGCCTTGGGTATCGGTGGGTTACCCCGCGGTCGTATTGTTGAGATTTATGGCCCAGAGTCTTCAGGTAAAACTACGCTAACCTTGCAAGTGATTGCCGAGGCTCAGCGTAAGGGCGGGACCTGCGCCTTTATTGATGCCGAGCATGCGCTTGACCCCGTATATGCCGAAAAGCTGGGCGTGAATGTGGACGATTTGATCGTGTCGCAACCGGATACTGGAGAGCAAGCCCTTGAAGTCTCGGATATGCTAGTGCGCTCTGGCGCCATTGATGTATTGGTGGTGGATTCCGTGGCAGCGTTAACGCCCAAGGCGGAGATTGAAGGTGATATGGGTGACCATCATGTAGGTTTGCAAGCCCGGCTGATGTCTCAAGCGCTGCGTAAAATTACCGGGAATATTAAAAATGCCAACTGTTTGGTGATTTTTATCAACCAAATTCGTATGAAAATCGGTGTGATGTTTGGCAACCCAGAGACCACCACCGGTGGTAATGCATTAAAGTTTTATTCTTCGGTGCGTTTGGATATTCGCCGCATTGGCGCCGTAAAAGAGGGCGATGAAGTCGTGGGCTCTGAAACGCGCGTAAAAGTAGTAAAAAATAAAGTGGCGCCGCCCTTTAAACAGACGGAGTTTCAAATTGTGTACGGTGGCGGCATTAACCGTTTAGGTGAGATAGTGGATTATGGCGTTAAGCTGGGCATGATTGATAAAGCCGGTGCCTGGTACAGTTATCAAGGAGATAAAATTGGGCAAGGTAAGCAAAACGCTATTAATTACTTAAAAGACAATTCTGAGTTGGCGGTCTCGTTAGAGGCTCGCATTAAAGCGGAGATGCTTGGTCATGCGGTGCCTGTGGCACCTGCGGCCGATCCCGTTGAAGAAACGGCCTAAACGACCTACAACACCAGAGCGCTTAACGTTAAGTGCTCTGGTGTGACTTGTGCTATGTCTTCACCCCATTTCCAATCTTCGCAAAATCCTGCTGACGTTGTATCACGCAAAGCGCTTGAGCTGTTGGCTCGGCGTGAATATGGTGTGGCGGAATTACACTTCAAATTGATGCAAAAGTATCGAACCCTGTTACCCAAAGGCGAGCTCTCCGTTTTGGTGCAATCGATTTGTGATCGCTTTGTGGCGCTGGGTTATTTGAGTGATGAACGGTTTGCCGAGAGCATTATCCGTTCGCGACTGAATCGAGGTTTCGGTCAGCGTAGAATTGAGCTTGCACTCCAACAAAAAGGGCTCGATGAATGTGTGTACAAGCCACTGCTTGCAGCGCTTCAGGATAATGCTGATTACGATGAAGCGCTAAAGACGGTTTGGCAAAAAAAATTTAACCAGCCGCCCAAAACCCCGCAAGAAAAAGCCAAACAATTTCGGTTTTTGGTTTATCGAGGGTTTGGGTATGATCAAGTCACGCAGTTTTTGCAAAGGCTAGAGGGGGAAGTTGCCTCAGTATAGGGCTTGTTTCTTTGTGTGACGTTTCTTTCGCATGAACACAGAAATGTCACTGAGGCATGAAGTCGAAAACACTTAATGGCCAATATGCACAATGCTGCAAAACCGACGTGTGGCCTATGCCTGGGAATAAAATATTATCCATGTTTGTAGGTCATAGTGATGCAAATGGTTTTGGAGGATAGTCAAAGAGGGCTCACCTATTACTGCGGTTTAGGATACCCCCTTGTCCACTCAGCCGCATTGGCCAACACTCTGGTATCAGCATCCGGCAGCGTGGCGTTTTCGCTGATGTGGCGCCGAAACTTTTTGCCGCCGGGTTGGTTCAAATACAAGCCTAGAATATGACGAGACATTCTGTGTAGCTTGTTGCCTGCATGTAACTCGTGCTCACAGTACTCGATATAGTCTGCCAACACCTCTTCCCGTGAGGGGGATGGGTGGAGGCCACCGAACAGTTGAGTGTCAACAGCGGCTAAACGATAGGGGTTGTGGTAGGCCTCTCTGCCCATCATTACGCCATGAACATGCAATAAGTGCGTCGCTGCCTCCTCCAGTTGAGTCACGCCACCGTTAATCACGATGGTGGCCTCGGGGTAGGCTTTTGCTAGGGCGTAAACACGCGGGTAATCCAGTGGTGGGATTTCGCGATTTTGCTTGGGGCTCAGGCCTTGTAGCCAAGCTTTGCGGGCGTGAACGATAAACACTCGGCAACCAGCGTTAAAATTGTGAGACACGAAGGTGTCGAGCGCTTCCCAGGAATCATGATGGTCAATCCCTATTCGGTGTTTGAGCGTAATGGGTATAGAAACGGATGCTTGCATGCGATGGACGCATTCGGCCACCAGCTCAGGTTCTGCCATAAGACAGGCGCCAATTTTGCCGTTTTGAACCCGGTCGCTCGGGCAACCGCAGTTGAGGTTAATCTCATCAAAGCCCGTGTCTTCTGCCATTTTGGCGCACTCGGCGAGGGATTTGGGGTCGCTGCCTCCCAATTGGAGTGCCAAGGGGTGTTCGGCTGGGTGGAACTTGAGAAAACGGTTACGATCCCCGTGAACGAGGGCGCCGGTAGTGACCATCTCGGTATACAGGCGCGCGTTGCGGCTTAGTAGGCGCCAGAAGTAACGGCAATGACGATCACTCCAGTCCATCATGGGGGCAATACAAAAGCGCCAAGGTGAGTGCTGCATAATGAGCTCGGTCAAAAAGTCGTCAGGATACTGATGAGGAAGTTCACGTCAAGCGAAATAAATTCTGCTGATGCTGTGCTATTTTCGGCTGAAATGAATCAATATTCGCCAGTGGCAGAGGGGGTAAATGTGGGCCAGTATTCCCTAAAAGTGTTTGGCGCGTCACAATTGTGTGAAGTTCGGCCGCCCTAACGCCTCTCGTTTTGAGAGGAATAAGGGGGCGCTGTTACAATGCGGTAATGGTCTATTATTTCAAGGCTACTGTTTAAGAGCGGGATACATAAGAGCGAGTGCAAATGAGGTTGAAGAAGTTGGCGCCCTTGGGCATAGTTTTAATGGTGGGTGGTTTGTTGCACGGGTGTGCAACTGTGCCTGTCTATAAGCGTGGTAATTTGGCGAAGCCCGAAATGAGCTGGACGCCCGACCCAATGGAGGCGGCCATGCAGAAACACGTGTATTTTTCGAAAGAAGGCTCCTCAGGCGGCGCAGAAGCGGCCGGCGGCGGTTGTGGTTGTAATTAGGGCGTGGAATCTAGAATGAAAAATAAAAATAGTAAGCGTTTGCTTGCTTTGTCGTCGGCGGCTTTGGCGCTGCCTGGGGTGTCTGGCGGGGCGATGGCTGCAGCCCCCACAGAGTCAGTGTTGAGCTACCGATATACCAAGTACAAGGAGCCGGATTTACGGGCGGATAAGGTGGCAAATGAACAGCCTGGTTCTTCTCCACAGGGGTCTCTTAAACGTTACGATATTGACGTTCACCAATTTTCTATTTCCGGACCCTTTAAAGACGGAAAGTTCTCTTACGCTATCAATGTCCAAGATGAAATTCTGAGTGGGGCGTCGCCGTGGAGCACTGAACTTGCAGAGAACGGAACCGTTGACGTTGTCATGAGTGGTGCGAGTATTGATGAGCATCGTACCGATGTGATTGGCAATCTTGGCTACTACTACAGCGGTGGTTCAGTTGCAGCAACGGTGGGTATGTCCACTGAAGACGACTACGAGTCCACGAGTTTCGGCTTGTCTACCGAGAAAGAGTTTCACAATAAACAAACCGTGCTTGGTGGTGGGTTTAGTGTTTCAGAAGACACCATTAACCCCGAGGATAGTGCTTTATTGTATAACCGTGTGAATCCGATTTTACCTGGAGAAAGTGCCTCTAAAGATACATTCTCCGCGTATGTGAGTGTATCGAGAGTATTGTCTCCCAGCACACAAATATTAACCGGCATCAGTTACACCAAGAAAAGTGGTTACTTACATGATGCTTACAAACGAGTGGATCAGCGGCCAGATGAGCGCTCACAATATACGTTCAACCTGTCGGCCAGGCAATATGTTAAAAACCTGAAGGCGGCGTTGCATTTGGATTATCGCTATTATGACGATACTTGGGGTATTCAGTCCCATACCCTAACAGGCGCGATCTACAAAAATTGGGAGCGTCTGCAGGTTGTGCCTTTTGGGCGCTATTACGTGCAAAGTGAGGCAGTGTTCTATCAGCCGTACCAGCCTACTTACCCGAATAATGGTGTGCCGATTGAATACAACTATTTTGCCAATGACGCGCGTTTGTCGGACTACGGTGCAGTGAGTGGTGGTGTGAAGTTGGTGCTGAAGTACAAGCCGATTGATTGGGTATTGACGATTGAACACTATGTGGCAGATCAAGAAATAGCCCCCAGTCGCAGTGACCGCTTGGAAAACCCTGGTTTGATTGAATATACGCGTTACAACATTGGGTTAGACTATCGCTTTTAAACACAAGCGAGATAGGCCCCTACATGAAGACCCATGCAGTGAATTTTCGCGCCATGGGTTCTCCGTGCTCCGTTAGATTGTATGCGGCCTCCGCAATGGAGGCCCAAATCTTGGCGGCCCCCGTCATTGATGAAGTCGAGCGCTTAGAGCAGCGTTACAGCCGATACAGACCTTCCAGCTTTTTAAGTCAAATCAACGCAAGCGCAGGCAAACATACCATCGCAATTGATGAAGAAACGCAGGCTCTATTGGCTTACGCGATGGCCGCCTATGAGCAAAGTGAGGGTTTATTTGACCTTACTTCAGGGGTGTTACGCACAGTGTGGGATTTTCGCGCAAAAAAAATACCGACTCAAAGCGAGGTCGATCGAGTGCTACCTTTGATTGGCATGGATAAATTGGAGATTCGAGAAGGGCGACTGTACTTGCCGCTGGCGGGCATGGAGCTGGATTTTGGAGGCTGTGTAAAAGAGTATGCTGCAGATTCGGCCGCTAAGGTCGCGCTAGAACAGGGTATTAGCGCCGGGGTCATTGAGTTGGGCGGTGACGTGCGTATTATTGGGCCGCACCCGAATGGTGAAGCCTGGGATATGGGGATTCGAACCCCACGTCAGGCTCACAATCCCGTTCTGACTCGAGTGGGATTGAGTGAGGGTGCACTTGCCAGTAGTGGTGATTATGAGCGGTACACCGTGGTGAACGATGTACGTTATTGTCACATCCTAAACCCGAAAACAGGATGGCCCGTTACGCCACCTGCCAGCGTGTCAGTCATTGCACCGAGCTGCATCGTGGCGGGCAGTGTCTGCACCATTGCTATGTTAATGGGGGAAGATGATTGCGTGGCCTGGTTGGAGAGTGTTGGTTTACCCTATTGTGTCGTTTGGGGTAGCGGCAAGGTTAGGAACCAATTCTAGTTACAACATGCCCTCTTTGTGTATCTCCAAGATGAACCACTATAGATCCCCTCTCACCACCGCCAGCATGCGCTGATAGGCAGCCGTTTTCCAGCGGTTTGTCATCAGGTAACGTTTATTACCTGATACACTTGCGGCCGCAGATCAATGACACATCTGACACACCTGATACATTAATAGAAAAGAGAAAAGGAACCGCCTTGAATTGTCTACACTTGCTGGCCGTCAGCGCACTGTTATTTGGGGTGAGTGCATGTGCCAGCCACCCCAAGCAAGAAGAGCCGGAGGTGTCCGCTCAAGTAGTCCATAACCCCGATCCATGGGAATCCGTCAATCGGAAAATTTTTGTTTTTAATGACAAGCTAGATGCCTGGTTATTAAAGCCTATGGCGCAGGGGTATAAATGGGTGACTCCCGGTTTTGCGCAAACGGGCGTTAGTAATTTTTTTGATAATCTAGATGAGGTTATTCATACCATCAATTACGCGTTGCAGTGGAAGTGGGCAAAAGCTGCGAATGACTCGGGGCGCTTCTTAATTAATTCTACGATTGGAATCGGGGGGTTGTTTGATGTAGCCAAACATGCGGGGCTGGAAAAAGGCGACCCGGAAAGTTTCGGTCAAACATTCAGCTATTGGGGGTTGCCGGATGGCCCCTACGTGGTGGTACCTTTTCTCGGTTCCTTTACCGTGACGGAGGCGTTGGGTACGCCCATTGACTGGGAGCTGCATCCCATTGAAGGCATTGACGACAAAAATTGGCGGGTAGGGTTGGCCGCTTTTGACTTGTTAGAGGTTCGGGCCAGTCTGCTAGATGCAGAAAAATTGATCAGCGGTGACAAGTATATTTTTATTCGGGATGCATATCTTCAGCGTCGGGCGTACCTCGTTCAAGACGGTAAGCAAAGTGAATCTGAGCTGGATAGCTTCGGTGAAGAATTCGAGGGCTTTGGCGAAGGTTTTTAGTGTCGCCATCGTACCTCCCGCTTAGTCGTACACTAAGCGCCTATCGCATGATGAGGCGTTTACTCCAAGATCTCTAAAATTTTGAGGCCCGCATAGCAGGGTTGTGTTTGCGTATTGGGTTGCGACATGGTCCGACTGACTGAGGTGCGAGCCGTTAGCATGGGGGCAAACCCGTTGTGACCGGTAACAACAACTTCCAACTCAGTTCCCAGGGGCAAGGCTTCAGAGACAGAAATCAACATGCCGCCGCCACTGATATTATGGCATGTTCCACTCATTTTCACGCCTTCGCTAGTTTGAGCGGATATGGGTGTTTCCACTATCATGCGAATAAAGCTGCGTTTTTCTTGGTAGTCTCGACTGGCTAGATTCATGGCATGGTACCCTCTTGCTTACGTTGTGGGAGTTCGAAGGTTCGCCCGGATGTACAGCAGGCCGAAGCGAATGAATACAACCTTTGTACTTTTATTCTTCTTGTGTACTGTTAACTCGAGTCGCCACGATAGAGGGGCGCCCGCCGCAAAATGTTTCTCCCTAACCCGCCATCGGAACGCTTTGTTTTGTCGATGTCGACCTTAAACGAAGTCAGACCCCGAAGGTGCTGTTTTGAGTTTTTAATCTGCCAATAAGTATAGCCGCGATTCTTTCATAATGCTGCTTGGCGCAGTGCGTTGATTTGAGAGCAACTGTACAACATTTGCTCGCTGCTGAATAGGTTGCGCCGTCGGAAATATGGGAGTAGTGTACGACGCAACTCAATCCTCGCGCCATCTGTTATCCGGCGCGGGAAAAGGCAACCTTGACGAGGCAACCTTTTAAGGTCACTTGATGAATAACTCGGGCAAAAGGCTGTTGGTCATTGACGACGACAGTTTGGTTCGCCAAAGTATTGTGGCGTATTTAGAGGACAGTGGCTTTGACGTTCACGACGAGCCAGCGGGTGCTCGGGGGCTGGAATGGTTTAAAACTCAGGGCGTAGACCTCATTTTGACTGATTTACGTATGCCTGACATGGATGGTCTTGCCATACTCAAAGCCGCCAGAGAGCTTGATGCTGATGTCCCTGTGATTGTGATTTCGGGCATGGGAATGGTCAGTGATGTGGCGGAGGCATTACGTTTGGGTGCTACCGATTATCTCACCAAGCCGATTACTGACATGGAAGTGCTGGTACACTCCATTAATCGGTCCTTGGCGTTATACGAGCTTCGTCAAGAAAATCATCGATATCGCCAAGAACTTGAGGCCGCCAACCGCGAACTTCGTGAATCTTTACGGGTTCTAGAGCGAGACCAACAAGCGGGGCGACAAGTCCAAAACAATTTGTTACCGCCAACACCCGTTCATCTCAATCACATACAAATTGCCTACAAAATTGTACCTTCCCTGTTTTTAAGCGGTGACTTTGTGGATTACGGGGTGATGTCGAATCGACATGTGGCCTTCTACTTAACCGACGTGTCCGGCCATGGTGCGTCTTCCGCCTTTGTCACCGTATGGTTAAAGCAACTTGTGCGGCGTTTGTTTCGTGAAAATCGCGAGGTAAATGGCATTAGTCAGTTGGATATGGCGGGTTTAATGAAGGTGATCAATCAAGAAATGATGCGCTCAAAGTTTGGGTGCCACCTCACCTGTTTCGTGGGTATTTTGGACTCCCATACACATCAGCTTCGATATGTATTGGGTGGTCACCTGCCTATGCCGGTTGTGTTTGATGGTGCTGAAGCACGATTCTTGGAGGGTAAAGGCAAGCCCATCGGTATTTTCGCCGATGCACAGTGGGACGTGTACGAAACCACCTTGCCAAAGCACTTCCGCCTTATGGTTTTTTCAGATGGCATTCTGGAAATTCTCCCGGCAAAAGAGCTCGTTGAAAAGGAACGTGAACTGCTAGACTTAATTGAGAAAACCGATGCCAATATTGATATTCTATGTGAGCGTATGGGGATAGAACAGTCACCGCCAGCACCTGACGACATTGCAATGCTGAGTCTCTCAGTCAGGGAGTGATCATGAGTGACGGTCATATTTACGTTGCCGAGTATGAAGGCGTTTACGTCATCCGCTTAGTGGGTGAAGTACGTTTGACACTTTGTGTTTCGTTTGATCAGTTTATTGAGAGTTTGTTTGCTGACGAGAGTGCACGTGCCATCGTTTTTGACTTGCGTGAGGCGTTGACCATAGACAGTACCACCTTGGGCCTCATGGCTAAGATTTCCATCGGGTCATCAGAGCGGGGGTTTGAAAAACCTGTTGTGGTAACCAACAGCGAAAGCATGGTTAAACTGCTGGTATCAATGGGGTTTGAAGATATTTTTGTTATGACTCAGGAGTCAGAAATCCCCAGTGCTTCTGGCGAGCGTCCACTGGTAGAGCTGGTCAGCAGTGAAGACAAAGTCAAACAAACCGTATTAGAGGCCCATGAAATTCTTATGGAATTAAACCATCCGAATAAAATGAAGTTTCACGAGTTGGTTGAAACACTACAAAATAAGCAATAACTGATGAAAACGATTTTTCTACTCATGTTGACTTGGCTGTTGAGCGCATGCGCCACTGGTGTACGCAGCAAGGTAGCTGTATTTAGTATTCCTACCCCTGAGTTACAAGGGAGCATTAAAGTAGTCTCTCTCGATCCAGCGCTTGCTGAGACCTTGGCATTTGAGCACTATCGTCAATCATTAGCGTCGCACTTGTCGATACTCGGGCTCGAGGCCGTTACCGATGCGGCGGAATTTGAAGCTTTGCTGGGTTACCAGGTGACCGAAGTACAGCCAGAAAGCGCACCTGTAAACGGTAGCTTATGGTGGCGAAGTGGCTACCCTCGCACCTTAGGTACCAGTGTGGTGGTGGTGCATGATGGTAATACTCGACGCCAGTACCAACGCGAAGTGACCGTGGTCATCCGTCGCACGTCAACCCAAGAGCGAATTTATGAGGCCACGGCCACAAGCTTAGGGAGTTGCGAGGCACTTGTTGTGGTGTTCGACGAAATGGTTGCCGCTATCGTCAAGACTTTTCCGCAGCCCTCAGGCAGTGTTCAAACGGTATCCGTTTCCGGTGATACCAAATGTTAAGGGTGTGATTCATCCCACAAATCCTCCAGTCAAGTGGCAAAAACCAATCGCTTTCTAGGCAGTGTTACACTTGTCCCGGATACAGCGCACTACACTGGTACTCCTTCAAGGTAATATTGACGTATTCAGCGTCAAGCTGCTCGTGCTAGGCAAAGCGCCGTTCGCCGGGAATGTCGAGAGCCTTGCCAAGAGCGGTAACGCGGCCTGGGGCGAGCAGCTTGGCGCCCTGCGGGTCAGCCCAAAAGCCGTCCATTGATGCGTTCTTGTGCTTGACTTAGCACCACTAGGCCGTCTCACAAGCGCCTTGCACCGAACGGCTTTTGGATTGGCTGAGCAAGTCAATATCACCTTGAAGGAGTACTACAATAAAAAGCGTACGCTCAAACCCCTATTGCAGTGGTCGGCGAGATACTATTGGACCTGAGCTCCTCGTAGAATGAAAAATTTAGCAGAACGGCTGTTGAGCTTACTGAACCTGCGTACCCTCATTATTGTGGTTGCGGTTTGGGTGTGCGTGGCTTTGCCGCTGCCGGATTGGTTTGCCCGCGTACGTGACACCTTTAACCACGCCATGTTTCGCCTGGCTATGGATTTTAGTGCATTACCTTCCTCTCAAACACATATCACTGTGGTGCACGTGTCCTCCGTTGAATACGACAGCTGGCTGGCAGATATGCCAGGTGCCGAGCGATTAGAGGGCCTGCTAGCAAAAGTTGAGCACAATCCTGAAGCTCCCTCTGTGGTGGGGCTGGTGCTAGAGCAGCCCATTAGTTTAATCCAATCCCAGGCCGAGGCATTGCTTTCGGATATTCAGCAGGGTCGAAGAACCAAAGACCATTTGTTTGAAGAGGTGAATACCTTGCTGGGGCGGCGTGAGCGGTTGATGGCGCGGTTACAATCTGACCATGTGATCATAGGCATTGAGAGCCCGCTGTATGCCGGTGGAGAGGTGGTGAGCAGCGGTAACGCATCCGCCTGGGTAGGCGGCATGCCACAATGGTTACAGCGTTGGCTGTGGCCGGATGTTCAGCATGTGCGGGTGGCAGAGATGGCAAACCCCGTGTTCCCCTATGCCCCGGTGCTTCGAGGTCGCGCCATCGTCTCTCCTTTGGTGGCTATGGACGAGGATCGCATCATTCCGGGTTTTGAATTGCAGTACTTACAGGCCGCGCAGTTACCCGTCACAGGTCAAGATTTCGCGTCCCCAATCATAGAGTGGCAAAACGAACGCGGGTTCTGGGTCGGTGAAAAATGGATCGAAGCTTCTGTTTTTGGTGAGGTGATCCCATTGTACGGTAGCCATTCGCATTTGCGATCCCCGTTGCGCCAGCTCAGTTTAGACGCGGCCCTATCGCAAGAGCCGCTTGGGGGCTGGATCTTTGTCGGGCGTGATGGCAGCCCAAGTATGGATGCTTTGGCGCAACGTATCGCTGCGTTGGCCGATGGGGCCCTAATTATTGAGCCGCTTTGGTGGAGCCCGGTTAAGAAGAGCGGCATTGTGTTGCTAGCGCTATTGGCCTGTTGGATGATGCCCAGGTTGTCGCGCTATTGGAAAATGACCTCCACTGGGCTAATGATAATGTTGATAGCCCTTGCCTCTCTTTTGGCTCAGTCCCTATATCGACTCTGGCTACCTGTAGCAGAGCCTATTTTTTTCCTGGCGTTCTCCTGGGTAGTGATTCAATTGTGGCAGCGTCAGCGTCAACAGGTGGATGCGCTTAGAGGCAAGGCGCAGAGGTCTTTGCTTGATCTGGCCGATCAATTGGCAAACACGGGGTATCACGAGAAAGCACTCAATACGCTAAATGAATGTCATGCGAATGAAGAAGTGTTATTGCGCATGTACCAATTGGGTGAAACTTTTACGGAGCAAAATGATTTAAAGGGCGCCTTAAATGCCTATGGTGCCATTCGTTCACGAAAACGTCGCTACAAAGATGTTCCGGTAAAACTCAAACAAATACATGAGCAATTGCAAACGCAAAAAATGGTGGAGCATTCCACCGCGCACTCGGCTGCCGAGTTGGATCAAACACAAGCCCTTCCCGGTGCAGAAAAAGAAAAAGTCACGTTGGGGCGGTATGAGATTAAACGTGAGTTGGGTCGTGGTGCGAACGGGACGGTCTTTTTGGGGTTTGACCCTAATATCGCCAGGGAAGTAGCCATCAAAACACTGCACTACCAACAATATGAGGGCGATGATTTAGGGGTAGTGAAAGAGCGCTTTTTAAAAGAAGCACGCGCGGTGGGCCGGTTGGCGCATCCGAACATTGTGCAGGTGTATGACATGGGTGAGCAAGACAACCTCGCTTTCATGACGATGGATTATGCCCGAGGTCAACCACTGAGTGATTATATTACCCACGATACCCTCTTGCCGATTGTGGAGGTTTATCGCATTGTTTTAGCTGTGTCAGAAGCATTGCAATACGCCCACCGAGAGAACGTGGTTCACAGAGATGTGAAACCCAGCAATGTGATTTACCAAGCCTCCCCGTTTCAGGTGCGAGTTACAGACTTTGGTATTGCTAGGTTGGTGGATCATTCTCAAACCAGTACTGGGGAGATTATGGGTAGCCCGTTGTATATGGCGCCGGAGCAGCTCAAAGGGGAAAAGGCGACCCCTAGCTCTGATATTTTCAGCCTGGGCGTGACCTTTTATCAGTTATTAACTGGGCGACTGCCCTTTCAAGGTGAGAATATTGCAAATTTAAGTTATGCGATTATTCACACCAAGCATCCGAGTGTGCGCAGCATTCGCAAAGAATTGCCTACCAGTGCCACACGGATAACCAACATGGCACTGCAAAAAAAAACCGCGCACCGCTTTGCTTCTGCCTTAGAGTTTTCTGAGAGTATCCGCAAAGCCTTGAAGCGAGACTTTAACGTAGACGGATGAATTTTTTAGATACTTTTGACGGTCCAAAAGCTTACAACAAGAGGTAAATTTTATGGCATGGTTAGTACAATTATTGGATGATGTGGTGGTGCACAAATTCGAAATAAACGCACCGATAACCGTAATTGGCCGTAAACCCAGTACCGATATTGTCATTGATGACACTGCAGTGAGTTCCACGCATGCGCAAATTACACTGCAACCAAACGCTTATTTTGCACAATACCAAGAAGCATTTATAGAAGATCTCAATAGTACCAATGGCACGCAACTCAATGGTCAGCGTGTGGTGGGTAAGCAGCGTTTACGGCATAACGATATGGTAAAAGTGGCTTGGAATACATTCAAATATATTGATGAAAGCGAACAGGAAATGGAAAAAACGGCGCATATGATTCGTACCCAAAGTACGCAGTAATAGCCTTTTTATAAAAAGGTTCGCCAGTGATGGGCTGAGCTGCGTGGCGCTTATGGCGTGGAATCAAAAAAGTAGAATTAAACACTGTCAAAAAAGGGGCCTTCGGCCCCTTTTTTGACGTTGACTGTCCGTTTGCAGTCTATCGGTTTAGTCTAAGGAACCTCTGATCAAGTCCCAATGGCTTATGGGCTTGGGCTTCCTATGTCGCTCTACCGCCTGCATCCGTGCAAAGTCAGAGGTCAATGCTCAGCTGGTAAGGCGCTTTCCTTGTTAATGACCGTAGTCCTTAACAAGGAAAGTAACACCGTCAGATGGGCTTTGAAGCCGCGCCCTTCGGGGCTTAAAGAGCTTTCCGAACGCTTTGCTAGTGATTTTCGTCAGGCCACCAGTATGATTTGACCGCTAGGGATGACGGAAATGCCGTTTTTGCAGGAGCAAAAAACGGTCAAATCACGGCCTTGATCTCGAAAAGCTCTGAATACTAGAAGCTACGGGACTTAATCAGAGGCTCCCTAGGTGTTTTCTGGTGTTTTATCTTGGGCTTTCGTGCTCGCCTCATGAAGATTTATCTCGGCCAGCTCCAGTTTAACGCGGCGTTTTTCGGTGTCCACCGAGACCACACGTACCTTAACGGACTGCTCCAGCGAGAATGTGTGTTCACCCACTTGCAACCGCATGCGCTTGGCGTCAAAAGTTTTGCTGATGGCTTTGCCTAGCTGCACAAACCCCTCTAGGCCCGTGTCTTCAAGGCGCACGCCAAACCCCTGTTGCGTGACAATCCTCACTGTGCCAAAGTCTTCTAAACCGATATGGCGATTGAGATATTCGCACATCAAAATTTGTTCGATTTCGCGGTTGGCCAGGCGAGCATTTTCAATGGATTGGCTCATCTGTTCGGTGAGTTTTTTAGGCAGCGCCTGACTGGTTCCTTTGGATAAAATATTTTGTATCGCCCAGTGATTGCATAAATCCGCATAGCGGCGAATGGGCGAAGTCATGGGTGCGTAGACCGTGAGCCCCATTCCTAAATGGGGGCCTGGCTCGGCAGACGGTGCCGCTGCTTGCATCAAACGGCGCAAGGCCGGTAGTAAGTGGCGATGAGTGTCACTGGCCTGCAGTTGGTGCACTAAAGCGATAAAGCCCGCGGGTTGTTCGATGCTGGCATTGTCAAAGCTTTCTCCAAACTCTTCCCGTAATAGGGCTTTTACCTCGCCGAGTCGTTCTGGTCTAAACCCTGTTTGTACGGAGTAAACACCCCCTTTGTGTTGTGACAAAAATTGTCCTGCACAGTGGTTGGTGGCAATCATTGCCTCTTCCACGACTCGGTTGGCGCTGTTGCGGCAGCGTTTAGTAATGCTGTCAATAAACCCTTGTTTATTGAGGTTCCAGTCGTAGTCTACGTGGTCGTCAAACACTAGGTTGTGTTGTTGTCGGTAACGCAAACGTACTTGTGCGGCGTCAAACAGCCGCGCTAGGCTGGCTTTAACGTCTTCCTCTACTTCGCCGAGTGCTGCTGCGTCACCGTCCAAAAAGGCACCCACATCCTGATAAGTGAGTTTGTGTCGTGACTGTATGACCCCACGTTGAAACTCAAAGTCCAAAATCTCGCCTTCTGAGCCAATGTTGATACGGCATACCAAAGCTGACCGCTTGGATAGTGCCTGTAGTGAAAAGGCCTCTGTGCCAAGCCCTTCAGGCAGCATGGGTAAAACGCGCCCAGGCAGATACACGGTTTGCGCAAAGTAGCGTGCACTCTTGGCAATTGGACTGCCCGGAGAAATAAACGACGCAGGATCAGCAATGGCGACCCAAGCGGTCCAGCCATTGTCGTTGGTCTCCATATACAAGGCGTCGTCCATATCCCTTGTAGAGGCGGAGTCAATGGTGACCAAGGGGAGGTGCGTAAAGTCTTGTAAATCTTTGGGCAGCGGGGCGCTGGCGCAATCGTTTGCTTGGGCCTGTGCATCTTTAGACCAAAATCGGGATAAGCCATACTTGGCAATCACGATATTTTGCTCTAAAAAGGGCGTGCCTTTGGTGCCCACATGCGCAATCACTTTCGCCGCAGGTTTGCCATCTTGGTAGGGATGCTGCGTGACTTCCGCCAACACAAAGTCGTCGACCTTGCATTTCAGTCGATGTTGCGGCGGCAAAAATATCCAGCGCGTGATGCTTTTGTCCATGGGGACCACAAAATGAGCGGAGCCTTTGACCTTGTATTGGCCCACAAATCGAGTCAGTGGTGCTTTCACAAGGGCTTCAAATTCTGCTTCCAGTTGGTCTTTGTCATTTTTGATGACGTTCACCTGGATGACGTCGCCAGGGAAAACCCGCTGCATTTTTTCCGGGTTTAAGAAAGCGGTACGGCCATCGGTCAACTTAACAAAACCGTATCGACCGTTTGAGCCCACCACTGTGCCCTCGGCCAAATCTTTACTGGCCACGATGTCTTGTTTAAGCTGCGAAAGCTGGGCGATGCTGTTTCGATCTAACATTCCAGAGTCTCGATTCCTCAAAGGTCGGGCATAATAACAGTTCACGCCACAATCGATAAGCGCGAGGGGACATTAGAGGCGCTTTTTTAAACGGTACCGTATGACTTGGGTCTCGGTTTGTGCGCAAACTTCCCTCAAATGATGTTGGATTCCACAATGAATGACGCGTTAGCCCCAATGCCTGGACGATATCGGCATTACAAAGGCAAAGACTATGAGGTAATTGGTGTGGCCAAACATACCGAAACAGACGAGCCGTTTGTGGTGTACCGCTATCTGTATGGGGATTTTGGCCTATCGGTACGACCGCTGGGTTTGTTTATGGGGTCGGTTGAGGTAGATGGCCGAATGGTGCCTCGGTTTCGCAAGCTGAAAAGTGAACCCGCATGAACGCGCATGAGCACTGGATGCGCCAAGCCCTTATGTTGGCTCAACGCGCAGGGGACAGCGGCGAAGTGCCCGTTGGTGCGGTGGTCATATTGGATGGTCAGGTAATTGGGGAGGGCTGGAATCAACCCATTAGCCTAAAAGACCCAACAGCCCACGCAGAAGTAGCCGCCATTCGCGCTGCAGCGCAGACGGTGGGCAACTATCGGCTGCCTGGTGCGCAATTGTATGTGACCATTGAGCCCTGCACCATGTGTACCGGTGCGCTTATGCATGCGCGAATAGAGCACTTGATTTACGCCGCTCGCGAGCCCAAAGCCGGGGTGATAGAGAGTCAGATGCAACTGACGCGTGAACCCTATTGGAATCACTCGCTGCAAGTAACAGGAGGGGTGTTGGCCGAAGAATCCAGGGCGTTAATCCAAGGCTTTTTTCAGAGCCGCCGCGCCGCGCGTTGAGCCATTTTCATTGAGTGAGGGTGTGGCAAGGGAAAGCGGCAGATGCAGGATAATACGTCAATGAGTTGCTTAACGAGTACTGCTATTAAAAGCGTACGGTAATAAGTTGCCCCTACGAACCCTAACGAATAGTGCCGTTAGACGAGACGCCCGCCGCAGTCCAAGCGGACGTGGATTGAGCACTAAACTACATAGACGCGCCGGCGAAAGAGTCGTTGGCAACCAGTTGGCTGATGAGACTGTTAAAGTCAGAAGTTTCGGCTTTCGGCTCGGTCATGGCCAGTTGCGTCAGGCGTTCTTGCTCAACCTCGTTCCAAGCCAAAACGGTGTAGTAGTTGCGAATATTTTGGACATAATCCACTGCCTCTTGTCCTCTCGCATAGCCATGCTTGGCGTGCTTGTAATATTGACGTTTGCTTAGCAGAGGCAGATGCTCTTTGACGTCGGCCCATTTGTTGGGGTTGCCACCGTGTTGTTGTGTGATGATTCGCACATCTTCGACATGCCCGTAGCCCACGTTATAGGCGGCCATGGCTAGCCATACACGGTCGAGCCCGGTAATGTTTTCTGGCAAGCGATCCAGTAGCTTACGAAAATACCGTGCACCCCCTTCGATGCTTTGTTCGGCGTTAAGGCGATTTTTCACTTTCATTTCTTTGGCGGTGGACTGCGTCAACATCATAAAGCCCCGTACACCGGTGGGCGACTTTGCCCGAGGATTCCAGTGGGATTCCTGATAGCTCATGGCGGCCAATAATTCCCATTGCAGCGCGTTTTTTTCTGCTGCCCCCTGTATTAGAGGTTTCCATTTGGGTAAGCGGCTGTTCAAACGCTTGGTAAACACCAGGGCATCGCTGTAGGTCATTTCACCCAAGTGTCCGTAGACGCGTTCTTTTAAATCCACCAAGGCGCCGCTGGTTTTAAATTCAGTCAGAAAGGCGTTGGCGGCGTCTATTAGGCTGGTATCGTCAGACAGGGCAAATGCCCAAGCCAATGGCTGTTGCTCGCTGATACTAAAGGCCAGTTTGGCTTTAGGGTACAACGACGCATTCAGATCGAACGCGTTAGAGTCCACCACTGCAAAATCGATTTTTTGATTGTGAACCATTTCCATCAAGTCGAGCATTTCCACGTCGTGGCGCTCTTCCCAGGTGAGATCGGGGTATTCGCGTTGCAGTTCGCGCAGGCGTTCTGCGTGAGCGCTGTTGCCGATCACCACAATGCGTTTGCCAATGATGTCTTCAATGGAGGTGGGGCGAGGTGTGTCGGGGTGATAGATTAAATCCTGTGTAACCTCTATATAGGACGTACCAAACTGCACCTTGTGTTTTCGGCGCTCGGTCACGGTGAGACCGGCAGCGGCAAAATGTCCCTTGTGGCCAACGGCATCAATAATGGCGCCCAAATCTTCCATTTCTTCAATGCGCAATTCAACGCCCAAGTAGCGTGCAAAAGCACTTGCCAAAGTGTATTCAAACCCCGTGTAACCGCTTTGCCCTTCATAATACGTTGTCGGGCCGTTGCGAGAGATTACCACCAGCTCTCCAGAGCTCTGAATACGCTGCAGAAGGTTGGGCGCCCGACTGGCGGTTAAGGGGACGGCCACCGCAGTGACGAACGCAGCCACGCACACTTGCTTAGCAAGGCGCTTGGCGGTAAACCAGCTCTTCATCAGTGCGTTATTCAAGTCCATCCCTTTTTTCCATCCGTTATGCTGCGACCTTTCACCCCGCCATGTACCGTGACAGGATTGATTGAAAATGCGAATCTGTTCAAATTTTGCGCAATTTTACTGAAACAAAAACCGGTTGCATAGCTTGTATTTGTGCTCCATATGCGGTATAGCCAGGCTAATTTCATGCCATTTTGTGCAGTGTTTTACACTTTTTAGCGAATATTCATCTATAAAGTGTGAAATTCAGCATGTTTGAGCCCGTTTGACACCATGCCAAGTTCCTGCGTGCTTTGTAAGTGTTTGATTTTATAGGGTTAAAAATGTTGAGTGTGACTTATGTCACGTTTTGTCGGCAGAATGCATCCGCTTATCGTCCAATCCCGTGCGCCCTTTAAAAACGGCCGCTAATGTCTGTATGCCAAAGCGGTACCGTCAAAAATTACGACACGCCCACCCAGGCAGAAACGTCATTGGGTAAAGTCTTTGGACTTCGATTGTCTATCCCAAGTACAATGCGCCCCCGAAATAACCCTTGCCCTGTCATCGAAGAGCCTTAAAACGATGTTGATTCTTCCCGGCGCACCTGCGCTTTCTGATTTTCGCCGAACTAAGTTGCTTGATGCTTTAACATCCGTTGAGCCCGGCATTAGCCAGGTATACGCAGAGTACGTGCATTTCGCGCAACTACGCCAACCTTTAGACGCTTACGAGACTGAACGTCTTGCACAGCTATTAACGTATGGGCCGAAAAGCGAGCGAAGTGTGGCGAAGGGGGCTTTGGTCTTGGTAACGCCACGGCCGGGCACCATTTCGCCCTGGTCTTCAAAGGCCACCGACATTGTCAACAATGCGGGTATTGATAAGGTCGTTAGAATTGAGCGTGGGGTGTGCTATCACATTGAAGGTCAAGCCGACATTCATGCGCTGCTGCCGCACTTGCACGACCGCATGGTGGAGAGTGTATTTGGCGCGCTGGATGAGGCAAGGGTGTTGTTTGAGCAGCACGACCCTCGTCCACTGCATGTGGTAGATGTGATGAGTGGCGGTCGCATTGCGCTGGAGGTAGCCAATTCGGAATTGGGTTTGGCGCTGGCGGACGACGAGATTGACTACCTGGTGGAGAACTTTACCCAATTGGGTCGCAACCCCACAGATGTGGAGCTGATGATGTTCGCTCAGGCGAACTCAGAGCATTGTCGCCATAAAATTTTTAATGCGAGTTGGACCATTGATGGTGAAGACCAATCGCTGTCCTTGTTCAAAATGATCAAAAACACCTATGAACAAGGTGGCGAAGATGTGTTGTCGGCCTACGCGGATAATGCCTCGGTCATTAAGGGCGCCACTGCAGGGCGTTTTTACCCAGACCCCACCTCTGGGCAATACGGCTACCATCAAGAGCCGATCCACATACTCATGAAGGTGGAAACCCATAACCACCCAACGGCAATTGCGCCGTTTTCCGGGGCCGGCACGGGTTCGGGGGGCGAAATTCGAGATGAGGGCGCCGTGGGTAAGGGCTCCAAGCCTAAGGTTGGCCTTTCGGGGTTTACTGTTTCCCACCTCAACATTCCAGGGTACCGCCAGCCTTGGGAAGCGCATTATGGCAAACCGGACCGGATTGTCACCCCGCTCGATATTATGATTGAGGGGCCCATTGGGGCTGCGGCTTTTAATAATGAGTTTGGTCGGCCCAACATCTGTGGGTATTTCCGCTCATTCGAGCAGTCTTTTATGGGGGAGCAGCGCGGTTACCACAAGCCCATTATGCTCGCTGGTGGTTACGGCAATATCAAAGAAGAACACATTGCCCAGACGGCATTTGAGCCCGGGGCCAAATTAATCGTCCTGGGTGGGCCTGCTATGCTCATTGGCCTCGGCGGTGGCGCAGCCTCCAGTATGACGTCAGGTAGCTCTAGCGAAAACTTAGATTTCGCCTCGGTGCAACGTCAAAACCCAGAGATGGAGCGTCGTTGTCAAGAGGTGATAGACCAATGCTGGGCGCGAGGGGAAAACAACCCGATTGCGTTTATCCACGATGTGGGCGCTGGCGGGCTGTCTAATGCTTTCCCTGAATTGGTTAAAGACGGCGGTTGTGGTGGGCACTTTGAGCTGCGCGATGTACCCAATGATGAGCCTGGCATGTCACCTGTGGAAATATGGTGTAATGAGTCGCAAGAGCGTTACGTGATGGCCGTTAAGCCTGAGCAATTGGCGGCTTTTGAAGCCATTTGTCAGCGCGAGCGTTGCCCCTATGCGGTGGTGGGCACGGCCATTGAGGAGCAAACCCTAATCGTCAATGATAGACAGTTTGAAGCCAAGCCCGTGGACTTGCCCATGTCGGTGTTGTTTGGCAAACCCCCTAAAATGCACCGCGAAGCCAGCGCTTTGGTCGCAACCACCGAGCCGCTGGACACTCAAGGCCTTGGCTTGGCGGAGCTTACCGAGCGAGTGTTGCAGCACCCGACCGTTGCCAGCAAGCAGTTTCTGATTACCATCGGCGACAGAACGGTCACCGGTCAAGTGGTGCGCGACCAGATGGTCGGCCCCTGGCAAGTGCCTGTGGCGGATTGCGCCGTGAGCACGCAAGCGTTTGACACCTATGTGGGTGAAGCCATGAGTATGGGTGAGCGTACACCAACGGCGTTGATCAATGGGCCCGCCTCGGGGCGTATGGCCATTGGCGAGGCCATCACCAATATTTGCGCCACACGCATTGCAGAACTCAAAAACATTAAATTATCAGCCAATTGGATGTGTGCCTCGGGGCACCTGGGTGAAGACGAAAAACTGTTTCGTACCGTTCAAGCCGTGGGTATGGAGCTTTGCCCGGCGCTTGGTATTACCATTCCCGTAGGCAAAGACTCCATGTCCATGCGCACCGCCTGGCAAGAGGATGGTAAAGAGAAGGCTGTGACGGCTCCGCTCAGTCTGGTGATCTCAGCTTTCGCACCGGTATTGGATGTACGCAAGACTGTGACGCCCGAGTTGCAACGGGGTGTTGCCAGCCACCTGGTGTTTTTAGATTTGGCCGATGGTGAACAGCGTCTGGGGGGCTCTATTTTGTGTCAAACGCTGGCGCAGATGGGCGAAGCCGTGCCCGATGTGGTTTCAGCGCAAACGCTCAAAGCTTTTTTCAATGGTATGCAAGCCAACTTGGAGGCAGACGCCCTGTTGGCCTATCACGATCGCTCGGATGGTGGCCTGTTAACCACGCTGGCAGAAATGGCTTTTGCCGGAAGGGCGGGTATTACGGTGGATGCGGATGCGTTACCCGGTGATCTTATCGCAGCACTTTTTAATGAAGAGTTGGGCGCGGTCATTCAAGTGGCGAGCGAGCAGTTAAGCAGTGTGCTGACACGGTTTAAAGCTGCGGGCTTTGATCATGTTAGTGTGATTGGGGAAGTGCGTGAAGACCAACGTTTTATTATTCGACAAGGTGCAGATGTTCTGCTCGACGAAACACGCGCAAGTCTGCAAACCCTATGGGCGAAAACCAGCTTCCATATTCAAGCGCTACGCGATAACCCCGAGTGTGCCCAGCAAGAGTTTGAAACCATCACCGCCCATGATCCAGGCTTGAGTGCAAACTTAAGCTACGACCCCAATGATGATATTGCGGCACCCTACGTCAACACGGGCGTGCGCCCGAGCATCGCCATTCTGCGTGAGCAAGGTGTGAACAGCCAAAACGAAATGGCCGCAGCCTTTGACCGGGCGGGTTTTAATGCCGTTGATGTCCATATGAGCGATATATTGACGGGGCGCTTGGATCTCGGCCCATTTAAAGGGCTCGCGGCTTGTGGAGGGTTCTCTTATGGTGACGTGCTGGGCGCCGGTGAGGGTTGGGCCAAAACCATTTTGTTTAATCGCCGTGCCAGAGACCAATTCGAAGCGTTTTTTAACCGTGCCGACACCTTTGCTCTGGGTGTGTGTAATGGCTGCCAGATGATGTCGAACCTTAAAGTTTTGATTCCTGGTGCCGACCATTGGCCGCACTTTGTGCGCAATGTATCAGAGCAATTTGAAGCGCGGGTCTCGCTGGTTCAGGTTGAAAAAACACCCTCTGTGTTATTCGAAGGCATGGCCGGGTCGCATATGCCCATTGCCGTGTCTCACGGTGAGGGGCGCGCAGAGTTCAGCGACGATGCGGCACTAAAAGCCTGTAATCGCAGTGGTCTGGTGGCGGCTCGATTCGTGGATAATTACTTAAATACGGCGGCCACTTACCCCGCCAACCCGAATGGCTCGCCCGAGGGTATTACATCAGTGACCACAACGGATGGGCGCGTCACCATTATGATGCCACACCCAGAGCGTGTGTTCCGCGCGGTGAACAACTCCTGGAAGCCAAGTGATTGGCAAGAAGATGGCGGTTGGTTGCGACTGTTCCGCAATGCTCGCGCATTTTTGGGGTAATAGGCCCTATGAGCATGGGTGGAAAGTGGATGCTTATCGACTTTCCACCAAGCCGTCGGGTCGCACCACGTCACCGGGGGTTGCCGCTAAGAAAGGGGCATTGGCCGCACGATTGACTACGATGTCGCGATTGGCTTGCGAAATCTGACACATTCCGCCGCCAGGCACCTGTCCGATATAAAAGCCGTACTGCATGCAATCGTCATTGGGCCCGGAATGCTCGAGCCCATAAACATGACCAAATTCATGACTCACATGCCCCAAGCAATGGGCAGGGTTTTGGCTGTCGTAAGGGAAGTTGTAGCCGTTGTTCTCGCCCAGCAAGCACGACAGGTCGTCACCATCCATCCACGCACCGCCAAAGTTACCGCCCACTCGCCCATCGTGGCGAGTGGTGGGGTAGTTAATCACCCGCACTTCTGGGTCAAAGTCTCGGATGTTGAGATTGCCGTACACCTCTTTTTTGATGTTGCCCAGTCGATACCAGCGGTCATCGTTGTGAATGTCGTCGGGCGTATTCAGGTACCACTCGGGTTCGTGCGCCGCGTGAATCACGTCCACCACTTGATCATATAAATAAAAGGTACCGCCAAACTGCTCGTGCCAATACTGTTGCATGGCAAAAGCTTGGGTTACCACAGCGTTGTAAGCCGCCTCGCTGCAGGTTTCTCCCTGCTCCACAAAATACACAAAGCGCACCACAGCGTGATTCACCGCACCCGATACCGGTTGACCCATGGTAGGGTTAGCCGGGTCACAGGGAGAGTAAGCTTGGCCGCTGGAGCTTCCGCTGGTGCTAGATGATGAGCTGGTGCTGCTGGAGCTAGAACTGGAGCTAGAACTTGCGGAGGCCCCGCCATCGCTGCCCGAGCCACAGGCACTTAAAACGCCCACAAGAGCAATCACTGAAGCGCCCATAAGAGCAAGCTTAGCCAAGGGTTTTATTGTTGTCATGATGTCCCCTAGTCCCAGGTTCTTTTAAAAAGACTATCACAGGATTGGGGCGAGCCTTGGGTTGCGCGATCAATAGGGTGGAGAGTTGAGGTAGGGCGCACATTTGCCGCAGTGAGAGGCGCCTTCAGGCATGATTACCCCGGCAGGTTAATAAACGCTGGGGAGTACCTGGAAATGTCCACCCCGTTCAACCAGCTGTAAAGGCGTGTCGTACAGAGTGCGGAGATGGCGTTCGGTGAGGGTGTCCGGTTTGGGGCCATCACCCACAATACGGCCTTCTTTCAGCAGAACGACGCGCTCAATTTCCGGCAGTATTTCGTGGATATGGTGCGTGGCCAGAAGTAGGGTGGTGCCACTTTGCGCAAGCGTGCGAAAAGTCTCCAAGAGCTCAAAACTGGCTTTAACGTCCAAGCCGTTGGTGGGTTCATCCAAGATCAAGATCTTGGGTTTGTGGATCATGGCGCGTGCCAACAAAAATTTGCGTTGCTGGCCGGTGGATAGGTGCCAGTAGCGCCGGGTTTGCAGTGCGGTTAAATCAAAGGCTTGCAGGGCTGCGTCGGTAAGCGTGTGGTGTTCGTCAGAGATCTCAAAGTGCCCGTGTAGGCCAATCGCCCCAAATAAGCCCGACATTACCACATCGCGCCCGCTCACGTGGGCATCGTACTGGTTTTGCAAATCTTGTGACACCAGGCCGATCTTTTTGCGCAATTCCCAAATCACTGCGGTTTCACTGCCGTCAATTTTAACGTGGCTTCCGGTCTTAACCACGGGGTAAAGTTCGCGCGTTAATAATTTTAATAAGGTGGATTTACCGGCACCGTTGGGGCCTAAAATGCAACTGCTTTGGCCGTAGTGAAAAGCCAGGGTTAAATCGTCAAAAACCCGTGTATCACCTCGGAAGACAGTGGCGTTGTGAATGTCGAGGTAGGCCTGCGTCATGGTGTGAGTTTGGCTTGGTGCCAAAAGGGTTGGCCTACGGTTGGGGTGCTGGGCCTCGCGGTTTGGCGCTTTAACATTAGGCCTGCTTGATGGGCCTTGCGGCCTGCGTGTATGGCATCTTTAAAGGCGCTTGCCATTAAAGCCGGTTGCGCGGCTTTGGCCACGGCGGTGTTCAGTAAGATGCCATCAAAGCCCATCTCCATGGCTTCGCAAGCTTGAGACGGGGCGCCAAGGCCTGCATCCACAATCAGTGGCACATTGGGTAATCGTTCGCGCAAGGTGGTTAAATTGTATTTGTTCAGTAAACCTTGCCCTGTGCCAATGGGTGAGCCCCATGGCATTAATACTTGGCAGCCCACTTCTAACAGCTTTTGGCACAGTACAAGGTCATCGGTGCAATAGGGCAAAACCTTAAAACCGCGACTGATCAGACTCTTCGCCGCCTCCACCAAGCCAAAAGGGTCGGGTTGCAGGTTGTAATCGTCGCCGATCACTTCGAGTTTTATCCAGTCGGTGGCAAAAATTTCGCGGGACATTTCAGCAAGATTGACGGCCTCTTTAACGGATTTACAGCCCGCCGTATTGGGCAGAAGTTTGCAACCGGTTTGTTGAATGGCTTGCCAAATTTGCTGGCCGTCTCGGCCCTCGGGGTTTTGCCTGCGCAGCCCCAGGGTGACAATATCGCATTCGGCGGCGGCAATCGCTTCGAGCATGGAATGCGGCGAGGGGTAGAGTGCGGTACCCAGCAAAAAACGACTGCTGACCGTTTCGCCGTAAAGAGTTAAGCCATCTTGCATTGTTAGCCCCCTCCAACGGGGCTGACCACATCAAGCTGATCCCCGTTTTTCAGTTGGGTCACTTCGTACTGAGATTTTGGAACAAACTCACCATTAATGGCGACGGCAAAGGGTTGTGCCAAGTCCACTTTGCCTAGAGCCAGCGCTTCCAATAGCGGTGTGCTTGGGGCCAGGTTTAAGCGGTGTTCGTTTAACTGAATTTCAATCATAGCTCTTGTATACAATGTTGTGTTGCGTTAAGCGCGGTTGCCGTAAAGTTGAGAGGCGCCTGGTTGCTGAGGTCAGATACGATGCGTTCGGCCAGAAAAGGCGCCAATAAAAAACCATGACGATAAAGGCCGTTTACACTGGCCACACGCGGGCCAGAGCCCACAACAGGCGTCTCTTGGATGGTCGGTAAATTGTCCCAGTAGCTTGGCCGTAAATTGGCATCCAGCTCAAGTATGCGAGCCTCAGCAAAGGCTGGGTTTAATGTATACAGCGCACTGCCAAGCTCTAGCATGGATTGTACGCTCACCGGAGAGCGGTCGTCGCTTTCGATCTCTGTGGCGCCGATAATAAAGCGATTGTTGGGCTTGGGCACGATGTAGAGCTTGTACCGTGGATGCATCAACCGGATGGGGTGGTGGAAGGTGACCTCTGGGGTCTGTACCCACAGCACCTCACCGCGCACGCCCCGTAGGGTCGACTGGCTTTCGCGACTGCCTATGCCACGGCAATCCAGCACCCAGTCCACATCTTGAATGACGTTGCCATTGATCGCAGGGGTCGGCGCAAAAGTCACTGTGGTGTTGTCGATGCATTCGCCGCCCAGCGACACAATAGAATTCATCAGTGCTTCTAACAGGCCCCGGTTATCCATGTGTGCTTCGTTGGGCAGCAGTAAGCCCTGTTCAAAATGGTTGGCAAGGTCGGGCTCCAGAGCGTGGATTTCGCCACGGGACAACCAACGCGCGTTATTGTCAGAGCCCAGATGGTGATCCAAATCTCGACCAAATTGCTGCAACTCTGCCGTATCTGCAGGGTGCGCCACCACAAGGCTTCCTGGGGCGGTGTAGTGCACGGTTTGCCCCGCGGCGGCCAGCGTTTGATGCCACTCGGCCCAAAGTTGCAGTGACGCCATCCCCATTTGGTAAATGGCACGCTCTGAGACCACCACTTCCGACATGGGCGACACCATAGCGGCTGCCGTGTGGGCGGCACTCACTGGGCGCTTGAAGTCGGATTGTTCAATTAAGGTGACGCGATGGCCGAGCAACAGTAAACGCCAAGCCAGTAAACGGCCCATTAAGCCTGCGCCGGCGATCACCACTTTAAGGCGACTGTCAGAAGATGAAAGTGTGGAGTACGACATACTTGTTCCCTACGCAGGCTTTAACCCGATCAGGTTCGACGGGTTCCGTGCGCGCGCAAAACAAAAAATGGACAGCGGCGTCTGGTCTCAGCCCCAAAGGGCACCCCGACAAGAAACGCCCAGTTTAGTGGTGGCGAGGGTTGCTCGCAAGCCTCAAGGCTTGGGTGGTCGAATTGCGGTCACCTGAACGTCCAGTTCGCCCTGATGAAGCCGGGTGGTGAGCGTCTCGCCTGCGCGCACTTGGGAGACCTCACGTATGGCTTTGCCCTCTGGGTTTAAGGTGATGGAATAACCGCGCTCTAAGGTGGCTAGGGGGCTTACACCATGTAACAACTGACTGGCTTGGGCGAAGCGCTGTTTGGCCGTTGCCAGCGTGGTTTCTGTGGCGTAGCGCAGGCGCTTGGTGAGCGCTTGTGTTAACCCGCGCGATTGCGCAATGCGTGCTTGGGGGGATTGCCGCCAAAGGCGGTGTTCGAGCCTGGATACCGTTTGATTGGCATTCGCCAATTGTTGGCGCATGGCACGGTTGAGTCTTAGCTCCCATTGATCCAAGCGCTGTGCCATGACCATCAGGCGCGTGGCGGGGTGCTGCAGGCGAACCTGTGTGTGTTGCAATTGCTGCTTGGCACGCTGTAAAACGTTGTCGATGGTGCGATTCAGTTGACGGTTGAGCTTCGCCAGTCGCGCTTTGGCGTCTTCCATGTTGGGGGATACCAGCTCTGCGGCCGCAGACGGTGTGGGAGCGCGCACATCGGCCACAAGGTCGCTGATGGCCACATCCACTTCATGCCCCACGGCGGACACCACGGGGATTTTAGATGCAAATATGGCACGCGCTACGCGCTCGTCGTTAAAGGCCCAAAGGTCCTCTAAAGAGCCGCCTCCGCGACCTACGATTATCAGGTCGGCCACCGAGTGACGGTTCACCAGCGTGAGGGCATCTACGATTTGTTGGGGGGCTTCGTTACCTTGAACGGCCACCGGAATAACCTTCACAGCAATGTGAGGTGCGCGCCTTTTAAGTACATTCAAAATGTCGTGGATGGCAGCGCCGGTGGGTGAAGTGACCACCGCGATGGTCTCCAGCCAGGTTGGCAGCGGCGCTTTATGCTCCAGGCTAAACAGGCCCTCCGCGCCGAGCTTGGCTTTGAGTTGCTCGTATTGTTGTTGTAAATCTCCGCGGCCGGCGGGCGCCATATGCTCGACAATTAATTGAAAGTCACCACGGCCTTCATACAAGCTGACGTGCGCACGCACCTTCAGTTTGTCGCCTTCCTTGGGGCGAAACGGCGTCAGTTGGTTGCGATTGCGAAACATGGCGCAGCGCACTTGGGCGCGCGCGTCCTTCAAGGTAAAGTACCAATGGCCGGAGGATGGGCAGCTGAAATTACTCAGTTCGCCCTCTACCCACATTAGTGGCAGGTAGGTTTCCAGCAGGTCTTTAGCGGCGCGATTGAGTTGGCTTACCGTCATCACGCGTTGATTGTCAGCGACTGTTGTTGTCACAGGCTCCCCGATGCCACAGTGCCCAAAGCGATCACCACGCCGTAGCGCAATGCCTTGCCCAGGCCCACCAATAAAATAAACGGCAGCCAGTGTACTCGCATCACGCCGGCAACCAAAGTCAACGGGTCGCCAACGATGGGCAACCAGGCAAACAGTAAAGTCCAAAGGCCAAAGCGTTGGAATGTGGCGCTGGCCCGCGCGAGCTGTGCGGGCTTGAAGTAAAACCAGCGGCGGTTCTCGAAGCGCCGAAGGGCGCGACCCATTAACCAGTTGATCCCGGCACCCAAGGTATTGCCAGCCGTGGCCGCGGCCCATAACAGCACTGGCACCCCGTGTTGTAGTTGGCTAAGCAGCACCGCCTCGGAGTAGAACGGCAGTAAAGTCGCCGACAGTAGGGCGCTAAAAAACACACTCAAAAGGGCTAGCATGGCAAGTTCGGCGCCAGCGTTTGGGGTGTGGGCGTCGTAACATGGTTGGGTAATGATTTACCATGCTCGGTCATGCGTCTATAATGCGCGGTTTCTCTCGCATCGCTCAAAATTGAGGTGGACCCCCTATATGTTGAGAATAGCCCACGAAGCGCTCACTTTCGACGACGTGTTATTGGTGCCCGGTCATTCAGACGTGACGGCCAAAGATGTGTCTTTAAAAACCCATCTGACCCGCAATATCACATTGAACATCCCGCTCGTGTCTGCCGCGATGGATACCGTTACCGAGGCGCGTTTGGCCATTGCTTTGGCGCAAGAAGGCGGTATCGGCATTATCCACAAGAGTATGTCCATCGAGCAACAGGCATCAGAAGTTCGCGCCGTTAAAAAGTTTGAAGCGGGTGTTGTACAAGATCCCATTACCATTGATTCCAGCGCCAGTATTCGGGAATTGATTCAACTCACCGATAAAAACAAGATATCGGGTGTGCCAGTACTTGAAGGTGGCAACTTGGTGGGGATTGTAACTGGCCGGGATGTGCGTTTTGAGACCAACTTAGATGCCTCTGTCGCCTCCATTATGACGCCCAAACAAAAGCTGGTGACAGCCAAAGAGGGTGCCAGCGCCGACGAAGTTCGAGGGCTATTGCACCGTCATCGCATTGAAAAAGTTTTGGTGGTCAATGATCAGTTCGAGCTCAAGGGGTTGATCACGGTCAAAGATATTAACAAAGCCGAGATGTTCCCCAACGCCTGTAAAGATGCTGACGGCCGTTTGCGCGTTGGCGCCTCCGTGGGCACCAGCCCTGATACCGACGAGCGTGTTGCCGCGTTGGTAGCCGCGGGCGTGGATGTGCTTGTGGTAGATACGGCTCATGGGCACTCTAAAAATGTGCTGGATCGCGTTGCAAAAATTAAAGCCGATTTCCCCAAAGTGGATGTGATCGGCGGCAATATTGCTACGGGCGATGCTGCTCGAGCCTTAATGGAAGCCGGTGCAGATGCCGTGAAAGTGGGCATTGGCCCTGGGTCGATTTGTACCACCCGAATTGTTACAGGTGTAGGGGTGCCGCAAATTACGGCCATTGCGGAGGTGGCCAAGGCTCTGGATGGTACAGGGCTGCCCGTGATCGCCGATGGCGGTATTCGCTTTTCTGGCGATATTGCCAAGGCGCTTGTGGCGGGTGCTTATGTGGTGATGATGGGGTCCATGTTTGCCGGCACCGAAGAGGCACCGGGAGAAGTGGAGCTGTATCAAGGGAGAACCTACAAGTCCTACCGTGGCATGGGGTCCTTGGGCGCCATGAGTAAAACTCAGGGTTCATCTGATCGCTATTTTCAGGATTCTTCTCAGGGTATGGAGAAATTAGTCCCCGAAGGCATCGAAGGGCGAGTGCCCTACAAGGGCACCTTGAGTGCAATTGTGCATCAGTTGATGGGCGGTGTACGCGCCGCTATGGGGTATACCGGCTCGCCCGATATGACCGCCATGCGCACCAAGCCCCAGTTTGTACGAGTGACCTCAGCGGGTATGGGCGAAAGCCATGTGCACGATGTGAGTATCACCAAAGAAGCACCCAATTACCCCGTGGGGGGGCGTTAACCGCAAAGTCATTGCGGGTTACCCCTGTAGAGTGTTCACCCCGAAGCCCGCCTCCGGCGGGTTTCTTATTTTAAAGCTGTGATAGGACCTTTGATGAACAAAGACATCCACGCCCAACGCATTTTGATTTTGGATTTTGGCTCGCAATACACTCAACTCATAGCGAGGCGTGTGCGGGAACTGGGCGTGTACAGTGAAATTCGTGCATTCGATATGAGTGAAGCGGAGATAAAAGCCTTTGCACCCAAGGGCATCGTCTTGGCGGGTGGGCCCGAGTCTGTGCCGGCGCCGGGTTCTCCTCGGGCACCTCAGTGTGTGTATGAAATGGGCGTACCCGTGTTGGGTATCTGTTATGGCATGCAAACCATGGCGGAACAATTGGGTGGCCAGGTGCAAGGCTCTGATGTTCGTGAATTTGGCTATGCCCAGATTACCATTGATCAAGACAATGCGTTAACCAAACGCGTGAGCGACCATGTGGATCAGCAAGGCAAGGCACTGCTTGATGTGTGGATGAGCCACGGCGATAAGGTGGTGGCCATGCCCGAAGGGTTCACGTGTTTTGCCTCCACCGCATCCTGCCCTATTGCAGGCATGATGGATGAGAGCCGACAGTTTTATGGGGTTCAGTTTCACCCGGAGGTAACCCATACCTTGCAAGGCAAGCGCTTGTTTGAACACTTTTTGTTTGACCTATGCCACTGTGAAGCGCTTTGGACCCCCGCCAATATCGTCGCCGACGCTATCGAGAAAGTCCGCGCCAAAGTCGGTCAAGACAAAGTGCTGTTGGGCTTATCGGGCGGGGTGGACTCCTCTGTGGTGGCTGCATTGTTGCACCAAGCCATTGGTGACCAACTCACCTGCGTTTTTGTAGACAACGGGTTGTTGCGTTTGCATGAAGGCGACCAAGTGATGGACATGTTTGCCAAAAACATGGGCGTTAAAGTGATTCGGGTTAACGCCGAATCGCTATTTTTGAACAAGTTAAGTGGTGTGGCAGACCCAGAGCAAAAACGAAAGATTATTGGCAATACTTTTATTGAAGTGTTTGATGATGAAGCCGGCAAACTGAAAGACGTGAATTGGTTGGCGCAGGGCACTATCTACCCAGATGTGATCGAGTCGGCCGCGGCTAAAACCGGTAAAGCCCATGTGATCAAATCGCACCACAATGTAGGTGGCTTGCCAGAAGACATGAAGATGCAACTGGTAGAGCCTTTGCGTGAGCTGTTTAAGGATGAGGTTCGTAAAATTGGCTTAGAGCTTGGCTTGCCCTACGACATGGTCTACCGCCACCCCTTTCCAGGGCCTGGTTTGGGGGTGAGAATATTGGGCGAAGTGCATAAAGCGTACGCCGATATTTTGCGTCAAGCCGACGCCATTTTTATTGAGGAGCTTCACGCCGCGGATTGGTACCACAAAACCAGTCAAGCTTTCGCCGTGTTTTTACCTGTTAAATCGGTGGGTGTGGTGGGCGATGGCCGTCGTTATGAATGGGTCATCGGTTTGCGTGCGGTGGAAACTGTGGACTTTATGACCGCACGCTGGGCGCACTTGCCCTATGAATTATTGGAGAAGGTTTCCAACCGTATTATCAACGAGATTTCGGGCGTGTCCCGCGTGGTGTACGACGTCTCCAGCAAACCACCGGCCACCATTGAGTGGGAGTGATCGGCACTGGCAGGCGTCTAGGCTGAGGGTTCAAGAACTTTCCGCTAAGCAATAGGCCGCAGACTCTTCTCAATCAGACCTTCGATCAGCTGGAGCAGAAAACCGAAACCAGCGAGACCAAGGCGCTACCCGAAACTCGGGCGTCACCGGTCGAACTGCAGTCAGGGGTGATTGACTGGCTAGGCCAACGGCCAGCGATGCCAATCAGTAGACTGCGCTCACACCACCGCGGCGGGATATTGGGTGCTGAATATCAGAATTGGTGCCGATTGCGGGGAGCCGAGGTCAAGCTTTCATCTTGTAGATTACCGGGCCGATTTTTCTTGCTAGGATAACCCGGTCGATCATGCTGGACCTATCTGTTGGATACTATCCCGCCCATTAAAATTACCCTTGCTGAACTGATCCTGTTTCTGGGTGCAAGTCAGGGCCTGCTGTTCGCGGTGATGTTGCTGTTCAAGCGACAGAGAAAGCGGATCATCAACCTACACCTGGCGATTCTACTGTTTGCGATCAGCAGTGAGATATTGCACCAGTTTCTGTTGCAGACGAACTATCTTTACCGGCTGCAGCCATTGGTGGGCTTCATCCTACCGCTGGATTCGCTGGTCGGTATTTCGCTTTACTGGTATGTCCGTATCATCACGCATCCGGAGCGGGATCATTCGTTCAAACGGGTGTTTGCGCATTACTGGATCTTCTTCGCTTGCCTGCTGTTGTCAATTCCCTACTGGACCCTAGGTTTCGAACACAAACTGGCCCTGATGAGTACCGGCGTGATCCCACAAGATTGGTCGCCAGTGGTCTATTACGCGACGCTGGCACAGGTGCTGATTAAGATTGTTTCTTTCACCCTATACCTTGCCTTGGCGGTCCTCCTGCTGTTGCAGCATCGACAGCGCATCCGCGCGATCTTTTCCTATCGTGAGAAGGTGACGCTGAACTGGCTGGCTTACCTGTTGATCTTGTTTGCGATTGGCCTGGTGAATGGGTTGATCGTCCTGATCTTCTTTCAGGAGTTCGCCGAGCAAACCCAGGTGATGGGCTTTATGGGCGTTTTCTCACTGGCGGCGGTCATGTACCTTGGCATCATGGGGTTAATGCAGCCCGTTATTTACCGACGCAAGGAGCAGTTCTTTCTCGAGCAGTCGCAGGCGAAGGGGCAGGAGCAGTCCAGTGCAGAGGATGAGCAACCCAAGTACCGTAAATCATCCCTCGCTGAACAGGACATGCAGCGCATTGCCTCCAAGCTCGACGACGCCATGCGCCAGCAACAGCTCTACCTCGACTCGGGCCTGACCATGCCTCGGCTGGCGGCCAGTATCGGGACTTCCCCCAACTACCTGTCGCAAACCCTCAACAGCTTTTACCAGACCAGTTTTTTCGACTACGTTAATGGTTTGCGGGTTGAGTTCGCTAAGTCCCTGTTGGCCGACGCGGACAAGCAGGGCATGAGCATCATAGACATCGCCATGGAATCCGCCTTCAATTCGCGTTCGACTTTTTACGCCGCATTCAAACAAGCGGTCGGCATGACTCCGGCACAGTACCGGCAGCAACATGCGGCCGGCGCCGCGGGCGCTTCCTGACTAATAAACACTTCCCTCGCGATAGACGAAATATGGGTTGGCCCGTCCGGCTCGCAATTTTGTGTCCGATTCTACGGGCTCGGACATGTCCTGATTCTTGTTGATTTCTAATAATATCAACAACTTGTCGCTATTCTTCCCGATCCTGCTGTCCTCGCCTGTAGCACAGGACACCCGAACCTCACCGGCTGTACATACTTCGCTCCAACGCCTCCGTGGCAAACCACCGACGGCGTTTTGAAACCCTTTACATCAATTGACCCGGCGGTTTAAACGCCCTGGGTAACCAAAGCGGAGCACGGTTGTGAAAATAGCTTATCTACTCTTTCCTTTTGTTGTCGGCGGGCTTGTGGCCTGCGACGGTGGTGGCAATAACAACGGCAGCGGCCTGCTGCAGAATAACCCTTTCGCCGGGGTCTGGACTTCGAATAGCGACGGTGAGACCTATGTTATCAACGCCGATCGCCTGCAGGTTTACCAGCATGACAGTCGCTTCTGTCTGTTGCAGGATGAATTCAGCGACTTGGATCTGTCGGACCTGACCGGCATCTTTGAAATCAGCGCTGATGGCCAGAGCATCACCGACCCTGGGTTTAACGGTGTGCTGGATTACCACGCCCCGCCCACCCGTTATGACCGGGTGGAGGCGTTGCCCGAGGTGTGCGAGCAGCCGGTCGCCAGTACCGGCCAGGCCGGCTATCGACCCAATCCCGTGCGCGACCTGAACCTGTTCTGGCAAACCTTCGACGACTACTACCTGTCGTTTGATTTGAAGCAGGTCGACTGGAGAGACAGCCTGCAGCAGACGCTCGAGGTGGTATCGCCGGACAGCAGCGATGCTGAATTGTTCGAAGCTCTGTATCAGATGATCACCCCGCTGGCCGATGCGCACGTGCACATCACCAGCGCGGAACTGGGTAGCGCCAGCGTGAATGGTAAGCCGGTCATTGTCGAGCGGCTGATCAATGAGTACGCCGACCTAAACGGCCTCAGCCTGCCGATACCGCTCGAACACCTGCAGGGCGTCAACGATTACATCCAGAGCCAAATGGAGACGGGGCAGTCCATCATTCTGGCCTATGCCGACGATGCGCAAGACATCCACCGCGCGGCCAATGACCTCTTGCTGTGGTTCCAGGTCGGCGATATCGCCTACCTGCAGATTAACGCCATGCAGGGCTTCAGCGATGACCCGGAAGATGCTGCGGCGGAGCTCGACCGGCTTGAGGCCGCGCTCGACCAGGTGATGGACGATATCCAGTTCAGCGCGGGATTGATCATTGATGTGCGCGGCAACAATGGCGGGCATGATTTCTTGAGCATGGCAATCGCCAGTCGCTTCGTCGATAGCGAGCGACATGTGTACAGCAAGCAGGCGCGTGCAGGTACCGGCAAAACAGCGTTGGTCGATGTGTACATTGAGCCACGCGGCGACCACCAGTACCTCAAGCCGGTGGCGCTGCTGACCAGCAATAGCACCGTGAGCGCGGCCGAGGTGTTTACTCTGATGATGCGCTCACTGCCACAGGTCACCCTAATCGGAGAGGCCACCCAGGGCGCCTTGTCTGATGTCCTTGAAAGATCGCTACCCAACGGCTTCGAGTTCACGCTTTCCAACGAGTTCTACTACAGCAGCGAGGGCGATTGGTTCGAACACACGGGTATTCCAGTCGATATCGAGGTGCCGTACTTCACTCGGCAACAGCGCCTCGACGGCAACGACCCCGGTATCGAAACCGCCTTCAACTGGTTATCGACGCACTGATACGACCCAGCCAATAAGGGTGGCTAGCCCACTGTTCGCCACACCCGGGGGCGGCTGGTGCTGCCACTCAACTCACTTAAACAAGGATTCTACACAATGATAAACATGACTTTTCACAACACCATTTTTAAAAGCGCATGGCTCTCAAAGCCACTACTCACAGTGCTGTTGATGCTGCCACTGGCGACACTGCAGGCGCAAGGCTGGCAAGGCAACCTGGGTGGCATGATCGGCCACATCAGTCTCAACGATCAGGATTGGGGGCAGCAGGACGAACACGGCGCGATCGGCCTGCTCGCGGATTTCCGCAAGGCCTCCTGGCCCGTCAGCCTGGCGTTCGATTTAATCGGCAGCGGCGACGAAGTTGACGCGTCGGGCACCCACAATGAGGCGTATAACGCGGCGCTCCACCTGGGTGTTCGCAAGCTGTTCGAGGATTCTGATTCTATGTTTAAACCTTATGTCGGTGGTGGTGTTGCGTTGATCAATACCGAAATGCGCACCAAAAACACACAAACGGGTCTGAGTCGTATTGAAGAGGATTCGGCCACCGGCTTGTGGGTGGGTGCTGGCTCCTACTTGAAGTTCGGCGATAACATCCAGGTCGGGTTCGATTTACGTTACTCCGAAGCGACGGTCGCGCTGTTCGGGCGCAAGCGCGAGACGGGCGGCCTACAAAGCGCGGTCACGCTGGGTTACCAATGGTAGGTCCGTGCAAATCGAAACCCTGTTACACACCACAACCAGCAGGCCCGGCAGATTCACGTCGCCGGGAATGCACCGGGGTGCTTCGGTTTGCCGGTGATTGGAGGCGCGGCATGAAAACTAAAACGAGATTCGAGCGCGGTACGCTAGGCCACCGGGTGAGTACGGGCATCAACCGGCAGGCGACCATTGGTGCGCTGGCGGCGAACTTTGCCGCAATCAGTTTCATCATCGGCTTCGCCCTGTATTTCACCTTATTGATGGATGCTGGATACCCCCGGCTCGATGCGAACGCGTTACAACAATTGCAGTTTTTATCCGAGCACCGGCTACTACTGTATGTCTGGTACCTCATCATCTATCTGTTTTTCGGCATCAGCTTGGCGTTCCTTTGTCTCGTGCTGCACCAGAGGCTCCAGCGGAAACAGCCTATGTTGGTCCAGGGGGCGGCGATCTTCGGCGTGCTCTGGGTTGGCCTGGTCATCGCCAGCGGTATGGTCGCAACCATTGGCAACCGGCATGTGCTAGAGGTTTACACGCATGCGCCTGAGCAGGCAGCTGGCTTGTGGCTGGCGATTCAAACAATCATCAACGCGCTGGGCGGTGGCAATGAAATCGTCGGCGGTCTGTGGCTTGCGATGATCAATAGCGCTGGATTGAAATCAGCCCGCCTGCCCAGAGTGCTGGGCCTGGCCGGCCTGGTGATAGGCGTTGCCGGGGTGCTAACTATAATCCCGGGGTGGGATCTGCTGATGGCGGTATTTGGCTTTGGTTGCGTCCTGTGGTTTGGGGGGCTTTCTGTTCTCTTTTTCGGTGAACACTGACGGCGTTGAGTCAATTTTGTTATCCCATTGAAACTTTTTGGTTCGTTTTATTGGGTGAAGCAATGGACATGTTTGCCAAAAACATGGGCGTTAAAGTGATTCGGGTTAACGCCGAATCGCTATTTTTGAACAAGTTAAGTGGTGTGGCAGACCCAGAGCAAAAACGAAAGATTATTGGCAATACTTTTATCGAAGTGTTTGATGATGAAGCCGGCAAACTGAAAGACGTGAATTGGTTGGCGCAGGGCACTATCTACCCAGATGTGATCGAGTCGGCCGCTGCTAAAACCGGTAAAGCCCATGTGATCAAATCGCACCACAATGTAGGTGGCTTGCCAGAAGACATGAAGATGCAACTGGTAGAGCCTTTGCGTGAGCTGTTTAAGGATGAGGTTCGTTTGCCCTACGACATGGTCTACCGCCACCCCTTTCCAGGGCCTGGCCTGGAGGTGAGAATATTGGGCGAAGTGCATAAAGCGTACGCCGATATTTTACGTCAAGCCGACGCCATTTTTATTGAAGAGCTTCACTCCGCGGATTGGTACCACAAAACCAGCCAAGCTTTCGCCGTGTTTTTACCCGTTAAATCGGTGGGTGTGGTGGGCGATGGCCGTCGTTATGAGTGGGTCATCGGTTTGCGAGCGGTGGAAACCGTGGACTTTATGACCGCACGCTGGGCGCACTTGCCCTATGAATTATTGGAGAAGGTTTTCAACCGCATTATCAACGAGATTCTGGGCGTGTCCCGCGTGGTGTACGACGTCTCCAGCAAACCACCGGCCACCATTGAGTGGGAATAGACCCGATCTGGCACTGGCAGGCACCTGCTGGCACCAAGACGCAGCAAACGTATAAATTTAGTCGCTTATCCACATCGCCGTCTGGCAATACCGGTAAGTGGATGCGCGGTATGTCAGAACAACTGCAAACCTGGATTCACAATCAAAGCGAGCGCGAAAACCATCTTGTGGAAGAGACTATGGAGCCGTCGCAAGCAGATGAAATCTACGAGTTGGAGTGCTGCATAGAATGTGGCTGTTGCATCGCCGCCAGTGGAACTGCACAAATGCGTAAAGATTTTGTGGGTGCGATTGGTATTAATCAGTTGGCTCGTTTTAAAATAGATCCGCGCGATGAACGCAGTGATGCTGATTTTTACGAAGTGCTCGGCAGTGAAGACGGTGTCTTTGGTTGCATGACTTTATTGGGTTGCGCCGATATGTGCCCCAAAGATTTGCCTCTTGCTCAGCAAATTGCTTATATGCGAAGAAAAATGGCATTGGCCAGATAAACGATTAACCTGGCAGTTTTTGCGGGGTTAATAGGCATTTAAAAAGTAGGAACAGAATTTATGAGCACCGCAATCCTCACCGTGATTAAATCCATGCGCCCACCGTTTTTGGTGCTCGCACCTATTTGCGCTTTACTCGGTATCGCGATGGCGTCTGCCTTGCATGATAGCCTGAACATCCTTCACGTGGTCTTGGCAATAGTTGGTGGCATTGCAGCCCATATCAGCGCGAATGCCTTCAACGAATATTTTGATTTTAAGAGCGGTTTGGACACACTTACCGAAAAAACACCTTTCAGTGGCGGTAGCGGCAGTTTGCCGGACAATCCGGGTGCTTTGGGATTGGTGTTGATATCTGCGGTGATTTCGCTTTTGATTACTTGTGCCATCGGCTTGTATCTGTTGCTCAGCGTGAGCCAATATTTATTACCAATTGGTGTAGTAGGGGTGGTCGTCATCATTGCTTACACCCAATACATTAACAAAAATCCCTGGTTGTGTTTAATTGCACCGGGGCTGGCATTTGGCCCTTTGTTCGTGTTCGGCAGTTACATCTCGGTGGTTAAAGCAGAGTGGGTTTCTCAAACAGCCGTGCTGCAAGTTTTTTGGGCTTCGCTGTTGCCGTTTTTCTTGGTTAACAATCTTTTGTTGCTCAATCAATTGCCAGATGTCGAAGCCGACCGTCAAGTTGGCAGACGTACCCTTCCCATTGGGTACGGCAAGCCGTTGGCACTCAATGTGTATTTGTTGTTTTGGATGTTGGCTGTTGGTGTGGTGGTTTTGTCGCCACTGGTCTTCGGATGTAGCCTCTTCATACTATTGGCACTGTTACCTCTGGCGTTGGGGCTCAAGGTATTTATCGGTGTCAAAGAATCCCAATTTCGTTTGGACAAAATGATCCCATTCCTAGGTCAAAACGTTGTCTGTACTTTAGTGAGTACGCTTATTTTTGCCCTGGCACTTCTTTTAGCTACCTGAAGGGCATCTCTAAACATGTACTTTTTCTGCGATTATTGCGTCAGCTCCATCCTCGAATCCTCACAAATTGGTAGGATAGCCAATTTGCACAGCTCAGCTGCCCGCAGGGTGAATCATAAGGATGTGATTCATGATTTACCCCGCGTAAACTGCGGTTCTCGGCAACTGCTCCGTGCGTTGCTCTACGTCCTGCGCATCTGGAGTTAGGCGACCGCACAGGGAAATATCGATTGTGTGGATACAATAAAATGGGACAGGCACCGTCAAAATCTTATCTCGGTGCAGGTTTACAGCATACCATCGATTGCTTGAAGAGTTTAAACAGCTCCATGACAAGCAAAGTGATCTCGATAAGCTCTTGGTTTATGCCAAACAAATCGGCAAAGGCGCACTCTTCAAAAAGCTGGGACTCCTGACGGATGTGCTTGGTTTTGAGCAAACCTTCATTTAATAATACATAAGCGTTCGAGTTCTGGGTTTCGTGACAAGAATAATTCAGCGATCAAGCCCAATACGAGGTGAGTGCCTGAACGAAATGGAGCAACGCAATAGCAATCGTTACGGGCTCAGCGATGGCATTTGTGATCGCCGGGCCCTCTGGCAAGGCTGAGTTCGCTCAACACTACCTGCAGGAACACGCCAGCGACGAAGACCACCTACCCCTGATCAAACCCGAGAGCGGCGGCGTCAACGGCGCCTTGCCCATCGTGCGTGAATTTGACAGCCCCGCGGATGAAGCCCAGTTTATCGCTCGCTGCATTGCCAAGTGGAACAGCGACGGCTGCGAGTTGCGGGATATCGCCGTGGTGTACCGCTCCGCCTGGATTGGCGCGCGGGTGGCCAAGGCACTGGATCAGGCCGGTATTCCCTATTTGCTCACCCACGACAAAGCCGCCAAGGCCCAGTACGACCCGCTTAAACAGCAGGTGTCGCTGCTCACCATGCACAGCAGCAAAGGGCTGGAATTCAACCGGGTGATCATTGCCGGTGTGGGGGAGGGCTGCAGCGAAGAGGACCAGGCCACCGAAGTCCGGTTACTGTATATTGCCTTTACCCGAGCGATGCAGAATTTGTTGATTACCAGTTGTAAGCCGGGGTATTTTTCGGAGCAGTTGGCGGCTGTGGAGGCGGGGTTATTAGGGGTTGGTTGACGGGCGGTGGATAAAGGGGTCGCACCGTAGAGCCCTTAACAAATAAAGAAAATAACATAACGCTAAAGACGTTGGGCTACACCGTCCACCAATAAGGCAATGCTGCCAGTGCCTTGTTAGTCGTGCGGCCATAGCTCCGATTCTGTTGATCATCTCAAGCCCAATACGAATTGTCCCTAAAAACCGTTGCGGTACAGCCTAACGGTGTTGTCTAACCGCTCAATGGCCTAACACCCAGTCTGTTTAATCTGCGAGTGTTAGAGTGACTATTATTCTTGTTAAGTATGATTGCTTATCGACACATGCACCCATAGGTTGGATATTAATGGCGACATTAATCGGATAAAACCCGTAGCGTCTTCGCATTAAGACAATTGTGTTAAGCGCGGTAATTTAAATGACAAACCCTTGGGGGCGCTGGACGGTTAATGGTTAAAGGAAGGAGACAGTCAGTTTCAGGGTGCTCCCACCGAGTTTTAGCGCTTAGGTGCATAAATAGTGATCCCCTGAATTCGATCTGAAAGTAGTTATAAACCTAACGCTTGGGCTACTTTGTGATTCAAATAAAAAGTTTTCATCACTCATACCAAATCCTTCGAAATACGTATATTTGCGTATTATTCATTCCCTAAAAATAAGTTAACTTAATAAGAGTGTGTCTAGAGGCTTCTGGTGGTTAGAGGTGCCTTTGCACAGTTAATAGGCTGAACGTATAAGGGCGTTAAATGGAGCAGGTTGCGATTGAGGTGCTGTTCTACGCGCAGAACTTACTTGAGATGGTAGGGACGGTGATTGTTCCATTTGAAGTCATTTTATTGATGCTTGTTAATAAGCGGTGGTTTTATGGAGATACAGATGTCAATTTAATGAGTGGATTCACGATTTGGGCTATTTATATTTGGCACGCCCCTTTTTCTATTTTACCTTTGTTGGAGCAATTAGAAGGATTGATATTTTCTGGCCTTTTTGGTGATGTTGAGCTTTCGCCGCAATCCATAGTTCTTCATATTCTGGTGGGGGATTGTTGTTATTATTGGTCGCACCGCCTATTGCATACTCGGATATGCTTTGCCTTGGATCACGGTATTCATCATTCTTCACGGGAGTTAAATTTTACAACGAATATGAGGCATGGTTTATTCTCTCCCCTATATGGTTGGCTGCCTTTGGCTGTTCCTGTGGTGTTGGGTTTTCACCCTTTGTTGTTGTTCGCGGCTTTTGTGCTCGCAAACGCAGTTCCAATACTGTGTCATATTGAATGCGTAGGAAAGTTAGGTTGGCTTGAGAAAATTTTTAATACTCCATCTCATCATAGAGTTCATCATGGACGCAATCCACAGTACATTGATAAAAATTTTGCTGGCATGTTTATAATTTGGGATAGGCTGTTTGGTACTTTTGCTGAAGAAGTGGAGCCGGTTAAATTTGGCGTAAATGACTATGTCCCGACTAGGAACCTGTTTGATGTCTATTTTTCTAGCTGGAAAACCCTGCTTAAACATCGAAGCGCAACCCCGGAATTTGATTTTGATAAGTCGAACTAATTACTGGAGATTAACATGATCTGGTTTTTTGGACGGGCAATACATGGTTCTTGTATTGATGTTTTGTTGAGCTAAGTAAGGGATTAAAAAGAATTCGCGCACTTACATCTACAGTCGGCAATAACCAAGATGCCCAAACTTATTAAAGACCCAAACGACAAGCTTGATCTGATGACATTGGCCTGAATATCTGAGTAAAATCCAGCGGAAATCTAGCTTTTAAATGTGATTTGTCTGTGAGATTGAAGATATTTGGAGTGTTGAGACGAGCTGAAGCCTGCCTGTATCAATAACGATTGGGGGAAAGCCGTTATTACGGACGTCAATGCAGCGATCAAAGGTCTAGTTAATAACCCAGAGCGTCAAGAGTTCTTGATTGTCTGGTTATTAACCGATGCCGGACGCAAGCAGTCTCTTGAAAAATTCCAGCATTATATGTTGTCGCAATAGACTTACAAAGATTCGTGTGGAAATGTTGTGTGTAAGTGATTCGATTGTTATCTCAATGACTGGGTGCTGGTGAGTGTTGACTGATTCGATAAGTTTGGATTTCGAATTGGCATTTAACGTTTAGCATAGGCAGCTCAAAAAGTTGTCGTTGTTGTTCTGGTGTCGCTTGCCAATAGTAGGGTGTCATTCTCAGTAAATCCGGTAGGGCGTCGCCTGTCACAGTGACTTCGGTTGTGAGGGTTTCACTGGCGAGTCTGGCGAAGCGATCATTGTCTCGGAGAATATCGAAATTACCTTTGTGTGCTCGTGGGGTTTTATAAATCATCGCTGCGAGTTCCTTTAAGTGCGCGGGACCTGGGCCGACCATAACCAAAAGGGCGCCGGGCTTTAGTACTCGTAGAGTCTCCATTGGGCTCAACGGAGAAAATATAGATAAAGCCGCATCAAATTGATTGTCGAAAAAGGGCAAGTCATAAGTGCTCGCCACGGCAAGTTGTACGCCTGTTTTGCGTTTTGCCGCCAACCGAATGCCATGCTTGGAAAGGTCCACCCCCGCAGCACTTAGGCTATGTGATGAATCGTTAGAGCCGTGATGGCTAGTGTCTGGATTGGTTAGCGCCTTATTGATAGACAAATACTTCAGTAATTGCTCAAGGTAATAGCCTTCGCCACAACCCATATCAATCAAATGAGATGTGTCGGGGGCCAAGCGAAAAAGGATGTTACCAATGGCGTCGGCAAATGGCTGATAATAACCGGCATTTAAAAATGATCGACGATTTTGTACCATCTGCGCATCGTCGCCGGGATTTTTACTTTTCTTTTTTTCCACCAAGTGGAGGTTCACGTAGCCTTCTTTGGCAATGTCAAAGCAATGATTATTGTCGCAACGATAATGTCCAGAGGTTGGGCTACTTAGTCCAATCAGTGGCAGCGCGCATTTGGGGCACTTATAGGTAAAAGGGGATTTCACGTTCGTTTTGCCCTGGATAACGGTATGCTCGTCTTGACGATACGGATGACTTGGTGAAAGCGATTATACCGTTATTCAAATTTGTTTGCGGCCTTAAACGCCAATACATCAGGTTTTCTTGGGAGGCAGCGCAAAAACCCGCCATAAGCGTTTGACAAAAGAAGTAGTACTCTCAAGCCTTGATGTTGATTATGTGGGGTGTCGTTGTACACTACACGGCTTACCGAAAGGCGCGTTTAAATACACAATACTAATGTGGAAATGCATGCACACCCTTCATTTGTTCACCGATGGTAGTGTCAACCCTCAATCCAAGGTCGGTTATGGTGCCTATATTGTGGTGGAAGATATTTATACTGCCCATCAAGTATTAGATAGCCATATTAAGCTAAACCGCTTTGAGATGACCGGCTCAGTACAACTGGAGTTGCTCACCTGGATATGGGCCGTCGAAAAACTTTTGATGGAATGTGATCCTCGTGAGTTGGTGCTTAACTGCTATACCGATTCACAAAATATCACAACCTTACCCAGTCGGCGTTTGCACCTTGAGGGATGTGGTTATACCAATAATCGCCAAAAATCGTTAAGGCACGCTGAATGTTATAAGATGTTTTTTGACCTTACCGACCGATTGCATTGTAATTTTATCCAAGTGGCCGGACACAAGCCGAAAGCGAACAGAGACCCCATTGATCACTTGTTTGCACGGGTGGATAGAGCCGTCCGAAATGCGACTCGCAAGGCAGCATTCAGAGGAAATCGAACTAACTTGACCTAGGGAATCTCTGATTAAGTCCCGATAGCTTCTGGCATTCAGAGCTTTTCGAGATTAAGGCAGTGATTTGACCGTTTTTGCTTTTGTAAACACGGCATTTCTGCCATCCCTGGCGGTCAAGTCATACTGGTGGTCTGATGAAAACCACTAACGAGGAGTTCGGATAGCTCTGTAAGTCTCGAAGGGCGCGGCTTCAAAGCCCACTTGGCAGTGTTGCTTTGTTGGTTAAGGGCTATGGCCATTAACTTCACAAAGCGCCTTGCCAATGGAGCCTTGAGGGCCGGCGCACGACCGCACGGATGCCGCGCGACGCAGGAAGCCCAAGCCGAGAGGCCTTTGGGAGTTGATCAGAGGTTCCCTAACTATGAAAGTGACATTTAGTATGTGTAGTCGAAATTTAGGCGCTTTGACGAGCCAAATTGATACCCCTATGACAGTAATGGATTTGAAATGAAAAGTGTATTGGCTTGCTTGTTTTTTTTACCCGTGGTCGTATTTGCGGAAGCGAACCTTGCCATAAATGAGCTGGATTATTTTGAAAAGCCGGGTCTAAACGTTACGGTTTTTTCCGATATTTATCCAGACGGCCATCAAACCGGTGTCTCTGTGATTCAACATGGTATTCGTGTAGCGGCGAACGGCGATTTACGCCTGGAGGCATCACCAGGGCAATGGTCACCTGTACCCAAAGGTGGTGAGTTGAGTGTGAATAGGAAGACACAAACCATCAGCCAGATTTTAAGCTATCCAGATGAAAGCAAAAATCGCAAAGGATTTAATCCGATTGAATATCCAGACTTCAGCTTTACCTACACCGTGAAGGTGTCTCCAGTTAAAGGTGACAGCTTTAAGATTCAAGTGGATTTGGAAAAGCCCCTGCCGCAGGCATGGGTGGGTCGTGTGGGCTTTAATTTTGAATTATTTCCGGGTCATCTTTTTGGTAAGGGATGGTTGCTGGACGACACCAGTGGGCAGTTTCCAAGACAGGCCAATGGTCCCATGGAGGAGCAGCACGGTGAGGATGTGAATGCAGTTCTTGCGCGCGGCAAAACCCTCACTGTGGCGCCAGCCGAAGACTTACAGCGTATGGTGATTGAGGCTAAGCAGGGAGAGCTGCAATTGCTGGATGGGCGCAGCAACCATAACAACGGCTGGTATATTGTGCGCTCGCTGGTGCCCGCCAATACAACCACTAATGCGGTTGAGTGGGTGGTCACGCCGCACACCATTACGGGTTGGCAATACGAGCCCGTGATACAAGTGTCGCAACTCGGTTACGCAGAACAGCAGCAAAAAAACGTCATCCTTGAGCAGGATAAGCGCGATCACCGCGCTGATAAGCTTACGGTTTACAAACTCACCCCAAATGGTAGGGAAAAAATTGCCCAAGGCAAAGTAAAATTCTGGGGGCAATTTTTACGTTACAACTACTTCACTTATGACTTTAGCAGCATCACCACCCCCGGTCTTTACCAAGTGGCCTACCGCGGTAAATACAGCCACAGTTTTCGTATCAGTAATGATGTGTACGACCGCCACGCCTGGCAGCCGACATTAGAGTACTACTTGCCGGTACAGATGTGTCATATGCGTGTGGTTGAAAAATATCGCGTGTGGCACGGCCTGTGTCACGATGACGATGCACTTATGTCGCCGGTGGACACCAATCACTTTGACGGGTACCTTTCCGGTAGCTCAACCTTAACGCAATACGAACCGCTAGAGCCGGTGCCTGGGCTGAATCACGGTGGGTGGCATGATGCGGGCGATTACGATCTGCGTGTAGAATCTCAAATAGGTACTATTTGGTTGCTAGCGATGATGGTGGAGGAGTTTGGTCTTGATTACGACACCACTATGATCGATCAAGAGCAGAAACGGGTGGAAATTCATGAGCCCGATGGCAAGAACGATGCGATGCAACAAATTGAGCACGGGCTGTTAACTGTACTCGGGGGGTATGAGAATTTAGGGCGTCTTTACCGGGGCATTATCGTGCCCACGCAGCGCCAATATGTTCACTTGGGAGATGCCGCCACTCAAACGGATAACCAACGTTACAACCCTAAAGACGAAAAATCGGTTGCGGATGATCGCTGGGTGTTTACCGAAGAAAACCCAGAGCGTGAACTTTATGTGGCAGGTGGGCTCGCTGCGGCCGCACGTGTCATCCAACCCTATGATTCGGCTTTGGCCACACGCGCGTTGAGTGCTGCCAAGGCAATTTATGAGGCGGCTGCGGGCAAGGGCGGGGTTCAAAACGAGGCCTTCGCCCTGGCGGAATTGGCCTTAAGTACTCAGGATAAAAAATACCTGGAACGTTTGGTGAGTGAGCGCGCCGCTATCGTCAAAAACATCGAGCAAACAGGGTGGGCCATCGGTCGGGTCATGGGCCAAGTGCAAGACCAAAAGTTTGTTAAAGATGTCAGTATGGCTGTAGCCCAACATCAAAAAGTCGTCGCCCGTCAAGCCGAAGAAACACCCTATGGCGTCCCATACAAACCCCATATATGGGGAGCGGGTTGGGGTATTCAAAGTTTTGGCGTTAAGCAATACTTTTTTCGCAAAAGTTGGCCTGAGTTGGCGCGTGATGCCGATTACTTGAACGCTTTAAATTTTGTGCTAGGTGTGCATCCAGGTGAAAACACCATGTCGTTTGCGTCTGGTGTGGGGGCAGAATCTGCGGTGGTCGCTTATGGTGTGAACCGTGCCGATTGGAGTTTTATTCCTGGTGGGGTGATTTCGGGGACGGCTTTAATTCGACCAGATTTGCCAGAGTTGAAAACCTGGCCTTATTTTTGGCAACAAACGGAATACGTAATGGGGGGCGGCGCCACCAATTATATGTTTTTGGCATTGGCGGCGAACCAATTGTTCAGCGATAATACCCCTCATATAAAAGTGCATTGAGCGAGTGTTTGTGCTTCAGATGTTTAATACAAGATTGCTTCTCAGCCGCTTACGCTTAGGGTTTTTTCCTTTGCTAAAAAGATCAATTGGATTGTTCGACTATTTCTCCGTTAATTAAGCTTATGACTACCAAGAGATTATATGTTTATGATTTTAGAGCACAGTAAACGCCGTATGATGAAATGCCTATTCTGTTTGCTGTTGATGGCCATGTTTACCGACTCCCTAAGCGCAATGGAAACTGAAAAGGTCTTTCTTAGCGGTAAAGATCGTCTCACTACTGTTGACTGGCAATTTAAAGTGAGCGGTGGCCGGAAGTGTTGTGAATGGACAACGATTCCTGTTCCATCAAACTGGGAAATGCAAGGCTTTGGTACCCACCGGTATTACAGCGACTGGACTGAAGAGCCTGCTGCGGACAAAACCGCCAGTTACAAAACCAATTTTCTCGTACCTGCCGATTGGCAAGGTATGGATGTGGACATTGTTTTTGGTGGGGTCATGACGGATACCGAGGTTGAAATCAATGGCCAACGGGTTGGTGAAATCCATCAAGGTGGGTTTTATCAGTTCAAGTACAACATTAGCGAATTTCTTCAATATGGTAAGAAGAACGACCTGCAAATTGAGGTTTCACGTTTCTCAGAAAATCGCTCGGTTAATTTAGCTGAGCGGCGTGCTGATTATTGGATGTTTAGCGGAATTTATAGGCCAGTTTGGCTTGAGATCAAGCCAAAAGAGCATATCGAGCAAGTTTCATTGAATGCAAACCACCTGGGGGATTTGCACGCAGTTGTTGCACTTGATGGCATCAATAGTGCGAATTCTGTTTCCGCGCAACTGTATTCTATGAATGGCAAAAAGATAGGCCGTAAATTTTCGGCCAAAATTTCCGATAATTTGGATCAAGTTATTTTAGATAAGCAGTTTAAAAACATTGAACCGTGGAGCGCTGAAGACCCCGTCCGGTATAGATTAGAAATTCTATTAAAGTCTCGAAGCAAGGTCATACATAAAGTGGAAGAAGTCATAGGGTTTCGAACGATTGATTTAAGACCTTCTGACGGACTTTATGTGAATAACAAGAAAGTCACCCTCAAAGGTGTCAATCGACATTCATTTTGGCCTGATTCTGGGAGGACGACCAGTGAAGCCATAAGCCGTTTGGATGTGGAGTTGATTAAGTCGATGAACATGAACGCTGTGCGTGTTGCCCACGCGCCACCTGATCAGCATTTTTTGGCAATGACAGACGAGCTGGGTCTGTACGTCATTAATGAGCTTGGCGGTTGGCAAGATGCATATGATGAGGGTGTAGGTCGGAAGCTGGTTACAGAAATGATCGCTAGAGATCACAACCACCCCTCGATCATTATGTGGGCAAATGGCAATGAAGGTGGTTGGAATCCTAAACTCGATTCTGATTTTAAGACACTGGATATTCAAAAGCGCCCCGTCATACATCCTTGGGCAGTATTTGGTGGCATTGATGCTTCCCATTACGAGACTGTTGACTGTTGCATCTCGACATTGTTTGGGGGCGAAGAACTCTTCATGCCCACAGAGTTTCTTCATGGCTTGTACGATGGTGGTGCCGGCGCTGGCTTGGATGACTGGTGGAAAAAAATGGAAGCGCACCCATTGTCTGTCGGAGGATTTATCTGGGCTTTTGCTGATGAAGGCATTGTTCGCGCTGATCGAAACGGGCAGATTGATGCGGCTGGTAATTCAGCGCCCGATGGCATACTCGGCCCGTATAGAGAAAAAGAGGGCAGCTACTACGCCATTCGGGAGATCTGGTCACCTGTTTATTTTCCATTGAGTGAAAGAACCACTTTGCCGGATACATTTAATGGCGTTTTCAATGTTCGCAATCGATATGATTTTACAAATTTAAGTGAGGTTTCACTTAAGTGGGAGTTGCGCCAGTATCCCATTCGTGGCGGTGTTACGGGCCCCTCTGATGTTACCTTTAGTGGTCATACCGCAATTGGGGATATTGCCCCGGGCTTGTCTGGAACGGTTCGGTTAGACCTCCCCAAAGGTTGGCAAACGAATGACGTATTAGCGCTAAGTGCATATAACCCATCCGGTAAACTGATACACACTTGGTCGTGGACGCTTTCGGGTAATAAACAATTTGCCTATAAGTTTCAGTCCGGTGTGCAAGAGCCCGCCACTCTCGAAGAAAGCGATGCAACGTTTGAATTTAAAAATGGTGACCTAAGTGTCGTCATAGATAAAAAGACAGGCCAATTGTTGAACGTGAGTAAGGGTAAAAGTCGTTCTTCCTTAGCCAATGGGCCCATTCTGATTGGTGGAGAGGGTACGCTTAAGAGTGTTGAGGTCTTGGATCAAAATCATTTGCCCAGTGTGAAGTTCTCTTACTCAGGGGAGCTTAGAAAAATACAGTGGCAACTTAAAGAAAACGGTTGGCTGCAATTGAACTATGCCTACAGTCTTCCGCCTAGCACTCAGGTGGAAAATTTGGGTATTTCCTTTGATTACCCCGAGTCAAAAGTTAAAGGTGTTTCGTGGATTGGGCGTGGCCCATATCGCGTTTGGAAAAACCGCTTAAAAGGCATGACGCACGGTTATTGGAAATCAATTGCCAATGACACCGTTACTGGTCAGTCTTGGGATTATCCAGAATTTAAAGGGTTTTTTAAAGATGTGAGCTGGGCCAGTTTTGAAACGGATGAGCTGAATATGAGCTTTCTGATTCCCGATCAACGAACTTATTTACGTGTGTTTACACCCACTGAAGCATCCAACCCGATGAAGACCAGCGTTAATTTTCCCGCAGGTAATATTTCTTTTATGCAAGCTATCCCACCTATAGGGAGTAAGTTTCATGAAGCTAAGGAGCATGGACTACAAGGCTATCCCAGTGTGAGTAGAAGGCTGGGGCAATGGTACGAAGGATCGTTGTTCATTCGGTTTGGCGATTAAATATAACTGCATAACACATTCAATACCCTGATGGAGTTACCTGCTCTCTGTAGGCATGATTGTCGGGTTTATAGACGGGGTACGGACGCCCCATTGTCGGCTGCTAAGCCAATGAAAGCCCTTAATACTAATTGGGTCACAATAATGAATACATAAGTGTTTTCATGTATCATTTATCCTATGAATTATGACGCACGATCTTTAAGCACTGAAGAGCAATACCTGCTTCGCAAAATAGCGGTTCAACGAGTGTTGGACGGCGAGG
>JBNKWZ010000033.1:0-39101 GCA_050300015.1 Cellvibrionaceae bacterium
TCGTAGAAGAAACATTGGACAGATGTTTAACGAATGCCACTCCAGAGCTAGTCATCGGAGATAAAGCATACGATAGTGATGATTTAGATGATCGCTTACTCAGCGAGCGAGGAATTCGCTTGGTGGCGCTACACAAAGCAAATCGAAAGAGACCAAGAACACAAGATGGAAGATCTTTAAGGCGTTATGTTCGTCGCTGGAAGATAGAAAGGGTATTTGCATGGTTTCAAAATTTTCGGCGTATTCTTGTTCGTTATGAATATAAACTTGAAAATTACTTGGGCTTTGTTCAGCTTGGAGTTATGCGGATACTTTTAAGGCATTTTTGAGACGGCCTCTAGTGTCCCCCAATTATTTCGTTTGCCGGAAGGTGTAGAAAACAAAGAGCGCAGATTACAGGCATGGCTACAGCAAGACCCGGAAGTAAGAGAAGATAACCGCTCGTTGTCTGAACTGAATAATCTCAGGGCCATTGCCTATAGCGAGGTTATAGCGCTTGCCAATTTCCTGAATGACTCAACGCCCCTTAATACCAAACATGGTGTAAAGGGAGCTGAATTTGAAAACGTACTGGTCGTCTGTGGCCGGGGATGGAATCAGTATAACTTCAATCAATTCTTGGAATGGGCCGGAGGCACTGTACTGGCAAATAAACAAGCGCCTTATGAGAGAAACCGCAATTTATTTTATGTTGCTTGCTCTCGCTCTAAAAAGCGGCTTTGCTTACTGTTTACCCAGGAACTAAGCGCTGCGGCAATTCAGACGCTGTCCCATTGGTTTGGTCAGGATTCTGTTATTGCAGCCTGATTTTGATTCTCGATTAATGTCCGCTTTTGGCGTGTAGGTGGATCGCGGATTCCACCGTTACGCACAGAAAACATGGTTCTTCGCCCCGCATACTGTGACGATTATTATTTCCAAAAGCAGTTAGCGGTGAGTTGTGGTTTGTTGCATTTGGCCGACCAGGTGCCCCAATTCTTGGCAATCCAGAGTTTGTAGGAAAGGAGTGCGTTGAATCGACTATGAAAAAATTAGGGATATTGGTTGATGAAGAATACTCTTTTCTGAAAGGTATATTGTTTATCATTCATCCATGGAGAAAATCGGCGGAAATATGGAGCTTGGAACGACTAGGTTTGATCGAAGAGTCTAGCAAGTCAAACTCCGATTTAATGGACGTTATACGTAAGTTAACTGGACACAACTGGAATGATGAAGCGGATAGAAACGGGTGGTGTTTATCGGGAACTGATTCAAGAAATGTCTAACAAGCTAAACTGGCTCTGATATCAGTGCTATGAAATTATAGGTGTTGAAAGGAAATATAAATTGAATTGGCGCGATCATCAAAAACAGGCCGCAGGTCTTTTCGATTCAATTGGTTGTGCGGTAGAAATAGAAAAGAAAGTCCAAGGTGTTAGAGGTAGTCATGAAGTTGATGTCTGAGTGAGTCGCTATGTATTGCCTCGAACAAATTGGTGATGCCGTTGACCGAAATCGCTAGTTATTTCGGCCTGAGCGCAGGCGGTAGTGTATCTCCAGCGATAGCGTCAGTTAAATCAAAACTACTTGATGAAAAGCTAAAAAGCGAACTTGCTCGATTAAAGTGCATTTTAAATAGTCAAAATAGGCTTGACCCTTATGGGTCCTTATGGGCCTTATGGGGCACAATATTAGTCATCGAGTTTCCGATTGTCTAAAAACAGACTTTCATAGTCTTTAATATCGACGGGCTTGCTAAAGAGATAACCCTGGTAGGTTGTGCATCCGTGTTGTTCGAGAAACTGTTTTTGTGCCTCCGTTTCCACACCTTCGGCAATAACAGTCAATTTCAGGCTTCTGGCCATGGTAATGATGGTTTGTACCACGACCGCGTCATTGTGATTGTCCGGCAGGTTATAAATAAAGGATTGATCGATCTTGAGTTGATCCAGTGGCAGTTGCGTGAGATAGGACAGGGATGAATAGCCGGTGCCGAAATCATCAAGGGAAAAGCCCACACCGAGCTCCTTGAGCGCGAGCATTTTTCTGATTGAATTTTCAATGTTGTCGATCAGCAAGCTTTCCGTTAATTCAAGTTTCAGGCGTGTCGCGGGAACACCGGTTTTTTCAAGAACCTGCTGTACCAGCTGGACAAAATCCTGCCGGCTGAATTGACGTGGGCTGACATTCACAGCCAATTGCAATTTTCGAGTATCTGGGTGATCCATCCAGGTACGGAGTTGCTGACACACCGATTCCAACACCCATTGACCGATGGGTACTATCAAGCCCGTTTCTTCCGCAAGGGGAATAAAATCTGCGGGTGATACCATACCCCATTCGGCATGGTTCCAGCGCAGCAGGACTTCCGCACCAATGATGCCGTTAGTATTGTCCACCTGGGGTTGGTAGTGAAGAATAAACTGCTCCTTCTCAATCCCTTTGCGCAAGGCTTTTTCTAGAGCCGCGCGGTCTGTCAGTGCCGCCTGCATTTCGGGGTCAAAAAAACGTAGTGTATTCCGGCCCTCGGATTTGGCTTGATACATGGCGATATCCGCCTGTTTCATCAGGTCATCCGGCGACGAGTTGGTATCAATAAATAGGGTAATACCTATACTGGGTGTAATGTGGTGCACGTGCCCGCCGATGTTATAAGTCTGGTTGAGGCTCGATAATATTTTTTCTCCCACCTGTTTACTTTTATTGGCCGCATCCTCTGTTTGCTGGCCCAGGCCCGTAAGCATGACCATGAATTCGTCTCCGCCAAAGCGAGCGATAGTATCTTCCCTACGCACACAACTGGTGAGGCGTTTGGCCACTTCGACTAACAACTGGTCCCCGGCTTGATGCCCCAGTGTGTCATTGAGTATTTTGAAATTATCCAGGTCAATGAAAAGCAAGGCGCCTTGATGTTGAGTGCGAGTGCTTGTGGTAAGGGCCTGTTCCAAACGATTTAAAAGCAATCGACGGTTCGGCAGTTTGGTAAGGGAGTCGTGAAAAGCGAGATGTTCTATTTTTGCCGCAGCGGCTTTGTTTTCGGTGATATCAATCATGGTGCCGACATAATGAGTAATGTTTCCATCCGGCTTTTTGACCACGGTGATGTTTAACCATACGAGATAAATTTCGCCGTTTTTGCGCCGATTCCAAACCTCGCCCTGCCAGGCGTCATCGCGATGAATGCTGGTCCACATTGCCTGATAAAAAGCCTTGTTATGGCGCCGTGATTTGAGCATGCGTGGGTTGGCGCCGACGGCTTCTTCCGCTGAATAGCCAGTAATTTCGCTAAAAGCGCAATTCACTCTCAGGATATTTTGCTTGTCGTCAGTAATGATGATGCCTTCCTGAGCTTCGAAGGCCGTGGCGGCAATTCTGATTTGCTCTTCGGCTTTATTGTGTTCAATGCGGGTGCGCAGGGTAATGATGCCAAACGCGAGATCCACCGCGAGTTCTTCCAGCAGGCGTTCTTCCTCTTCAGTAAAAACATGGGTTTCGGCCGAATAGATGCTAAGCACACCGAAAACAGCGTGTTCATTTTTCAGCGGTAAGGAAATGCAAGATTGAAGACCAAAGAGCAATGCAAGTTTACTCCATGGCGTCAAATCGGGATTGATGGTCAGATCGTTAATATTCTTGATTTTCCCTTCTCTTACCGCGCTGCCGGGGCCGCAATCCCCTTGTGCGTCAGGATCGCGACTGAAGCTTACTTTCTCCAGAAAATCGCTGGCGGCGCCATACCATGCCACGGGGCGCAGGGTTTTGTCATTGTCATTGTCCGCATAGCCCACCCACGCCAGGTGGTAGCCGGCCTCCTGGCAAATGATGCGGCAGATATCATTCAGCAGAGACTGTTCATCCTCGGCTCGCACCAGTATCTGGTTGCACTCACTGATGGCGTGCAACTCCCGGTTCAGTCGGCGCAACCTGTCCTCCCTTTCCTGAATTACGTCCATCATGGCATTGAAGTTTTGGCCAAGGCGGGCAATTTCGTCTGTGCCAGTGGCGGGAACCCGGTATTCGTATTCATTTAATTTCTGAACCAGTTCGGTCGCACCAGTCAGCTCGGCAAGTGGTCGCACCAGCGTTCGCCGTAATACCGCCATCTGTGCGAGGGTGACGGCCAGCAGGATCAGTGTCCCTATACCGAAGATCCACAATGTCTGGTGGGATTGGGCGAGGAGATGGTCCAACTCAATAACAAGCTGCAAACGCGCTCCTGTGGGCAGGCTTTGCAGTATTTCGGCCCGGCCCTGGTTGAGGTAAATCCCGTCTGCTTTAGCCGCTTCACCCAGTTCCTGGTACTCGGAATTGACGCCATAACTCGCCAGAACCCGACCGTTGTCCAGGTGAATGCTTGCGGCCAAGATCCTGGGGTTGGCCTGCAAGGTATCGAGAATTTCCTGGGTGCGGAGCGGATCTTCAAAGGCGACGGCAACGTCAGTGCCGACGGAAACCAGATGAACATAAGGGTCCACAAGTTCCTGAATGCGACGTTTGATGGTCAGGTTCTGATACAGCAGCAGGGCACCACCTGTGACGACGAATGCCTGCAGAGCCACTCCCCAAAGTACGAAAGCGAGCCGTTTATGGATGTTCAATCGATAGTACATGTGTTAATTCATAGTGCGCAGCGCACCGTTTTCCATCACGTTATGGGAGACTTCCAGCATTTTGGTTTGTATCGTCAGGGAAGAGGCGCGGGCCTGATCGAGGTTGACGCTCATCAGTATCCTGTCTTCCATTTGTAAAAGAATAACGCCGCCCTCGTGGAGAAAATCGGGTGCATTGCTGACTGTTAGAACCGGTTTGTTTTTGAATTCATGCAAGGCGATAAGGCGTTGTTCAGCATCGCCATAGGCAATAAAAACAATATGGCACACGGGTAATTTTTCCATGGTGTTTGCGCGGTAGATGACAAATGAACGGCCCTTTTCCGTACGACCATCAAAGGTGCCTTCCAACAGCTCGCCAAAGGGGTCCTCACCCAGGATACCGATACACCAGGGAGACTGGTCCCCGGGAAAGGCGTGCTCCGGCCAATTGACATAGCGTGCGAAATTTCGCAGAAAGGCGGCCTCAACCCGATATGGGTTTTCGATGGCAGCTCTCTCACTCATTACACTCGTACAGAAGAGTAAACATAGCAACGCAACAAACCCGTGTTTGCTGTTGGCCATATTAATAACTCATTGAGAGTGCGAGGAAAAATTCGCGTGGACGGCTGCGCGTGCTTTGTGACGGTCGATAAACTTCGTCAGCGAGATTCTTGCCCACCAGAGATATGTCGATTTTGTTGTCGCCTATGAGGCGACTGTAACCCAGCATGAGGTTAACCAGAACATAATCCTGGCGCGAAGATGCCGGGCTGTCGGGCAACAGGGTTTGATCCTGAATCGCGTTGAAACCGCCGGCAATGTAAAAATCCGAGGATGAGGAAAAGTGAAAGTCGTAACGTGTCCACAGGTTGGCAATGTGCGGGGCACTCATCTGCAAGGGAGCGTTGTGAAGGCGCAGAGCATTTCGGTAGTTGGTCTGTTCTGCCGCTGTCAGTGTCGCAATGTCGCGCTTGAGAAGAGTCTTGTCATTGCCGCTGAATTGCGTGATTCGCGCGTCCGTGTAACTGTAGGACAGGTAGAGTTGCCAGTGCTCACTCAGGGCGGTGGTCGCGTCCAGTTCAAGCCCGGTGGAACGCTGTTCACCACTCTGAACATTAAAGATCTCAACAATGCCTTCGGTGCTGGTACTGGCGAGATCATTGACGATATTTTCGTTGCGTATATCGAAATAGCTCAGTGTGCTTGAGAGTCGCCCGTCTAGCAGTTCAACCTTGATCCCGATGTCACAGCCCTTGCCCTCAGTGGGCTCTGCCGGGCTTCTGGTGTCATCGGAGTTGAAAAGAAATTGTGCGCCGGGCACAAAGGATTTGGCCCAGGAAGCAAACAGCGAAAGATCAGGCTTGAGTTTAAAAAGCACACCGTATTGGGGGGTGAACGCGTCCGCCGAAATTTCCGGCGTTACTTCAATGCTGGAGCGGTCGATCAACTGACTTTCGGTGGACGTCATGCGGCCTCCTGCCAGCAAGCGTAAACGTTCATCGAAGAGATCCAAGGTAACGCCGCTGTACAGGGACACGTCCATGTGATCTGTCGACCTGTCATAGGCACTTTCGGTCAACAGGTTGCGCGCGATGGTCAGGCTGCGGTCCCAGGTTGCGGGATCTCCCAGATCCCATAGCGGCAAGGGCGAAGCCGAGGGGTCGTCCCCCAAGGCCGGGTCGTTGGGCGCCTGCCCGGCGCGGCTGTCGAAGCGGCGGTCGACGTATTGTGCGCCGAGCAGCAGGCGCAGGCTGGCATGATCGAATTTGTACTTGCCCACAGCCTGCAATTCAAGCGTTTCGTCGCTGTTGCTGTATATCTGGAAACGCACCCGGCGACCCTGAATCAGGGTTGTATTGTTGGCCATGCCGAAATTGCCGCTGAACAGGGCATCGACCTCGTATTCCAGGTTTGAATAGCCCGCGCGTAAATTCCATTGATCGTTGGCCTCGAAGTCGACCCAGGTGCTGAGCTGGCGAGTTTCGCTGTCGCGATAATCGTGAAAGGAAAGGCCGTTCCAGTTGGCGGGTAATCCGGGTACGTCTACGCCAACGAGATTGGGGTCGGAAGCTGTGGGTACTAGGCCGCTGTGTGGGTTATAGCCGGGCTTTTGCATCACCTGCGGGTCTTCGTTTTTGTGAAAATATTCGTACTTGATGGAAACACTGAGCCTGTCATCGGGCTGCCAGCGCAACGAAGGCGCGAAATCTCGTGAACTCGCATTGTAGGGGTCCCAATATTCGATATCGTGATCGTAGGAGGCCGAGAGACGGTAGAGCAATGCGTCATTCACGGGGCCGGTGACATCGAGTTCGAAACGATACTGATTGTCCGAACCATAACGTGCATCAACCGTTGCATCGAAAACCGCCTCGGGGCTTTTGCTGATCACATTGACAATTCCGCCCGGGGCTACCTGGCCATAAAGAAAGGAAGCCGGTCCCTTCAGCACTTCGACTCGCGCGATATTGGTCATGTCGAAAATGGATGGGCCGTGAAATCCGTCGCGCAGAATCTGCACATTGCCGGGAGTGGAACTCACGGCAAATCCGCGGATTGCAAGGTTGGCATTGCCCTCGTTGAAATCATTGCTGCGGTAGGTGACGCCTGGTGAATAGCGTGCCACATCGAAAATATCCCGCGCTTTTTGATCCTCGATAAACGACGAGGTGAAAGCCTGAATGGCAAAAGGCAGGTCACGAATAGGCGTGTCCAGGCGCGAAGCGGAAATGGAGTTGGATGCGCGGTAGCCGCGATCCAACTGATTTGAAACATCGAAAGGAGAAATTCTGACATTCACCAGTTCGGTGATGTCCATATCGGCTATGTTTATTGCTTCTGCCCAAGGCGAAAACAAAACCATCGATCCCAATATGAGGACACTTCTCAGTTTCCGTGGGGCAAAACCTGAGTTTAATTGTAATCTCATGAGGTCTTACTCCTTTGCGTCGTCCCTGGAATGGGTTATCCAAAGAAATAGGTACTCTGTAACGCTCAAATGGAGTGCACAAAAAGTATAGATGCTCAATACGTTTTTAGCGCAAAAATTGATACCTGAATCCGAGCTTTCGGCGTGGATGCAGAGGGCAAATAATTGATGTCACAGGGAATTATTCGACGGAGCGTCGTATCGGGGAGTACGATCGACGGAGAAAAATTTTCTGTGGCGTCAAGTAGCTGCTCTCTGCGCCGCGCCGATAGCTCGGATTCAGGTGATATTCAATAAACACCTTTTACGCCCCAAAATCAACCATAACTCACCAGATTTGAGATCGCTCAGACATTCTTCCAGAGGGGGGTGTTATAAAAACAATTCCGGGTGGAATGAATTCGGATGTCTACTATTCCGCGCTCGCCGCGAAAATCGAGTTTGGTAGTTTTTTTCAAAACCGGTGGCATTATCGAGCCAAATTTTCCGATCTATGTTTAAACGTTGCAAAATCGGTGGTAGCTGACCAGGCATTACGCCTCGTTTGTCTTGGCGGACACAGCGTTCAGTGTAGTCAACAAGGGAAAGATAGTCATCGAACGAGAATAGAATGCCCGTTTGCTCGCTATCGTTAACACTACCTTCAAATTTCGCCAAAGGTTGCAGTGGCAGATCAAATTTGAGTAAAGCCTCTGTGCCTTTAGAGCATTAATAGTAAAGCCATTATTTCTTGGTGCAAATTGCGTCTTGTATTTCATGCCTGTTTTCAATACAAGCTGTACCACGTAGCCCGTGCTTTTCCGTGGAGCTGAATACGTCCTTCATTGACCAACTCACGCAATCTGACTTTCAGTGTGTTTTGATTGGCGCCTGTAAGCTCCACCATTTGCGCAATGGTTAAACGTTCATGTTGCCTCAAGAGCTTAAGCACCTGAACAGACAACAACGGCAACGAGGTATCACTGGTTTCTTTTTCTTGTTTTACTTTAGCAGCAAGATTGGCTTTTTGTTTTTTTAGGCTGCGCAGGAAGAACCCCAACCACGGCTCCCAATCTGGTGTGTCGTCTTTGAGTGTAGTTTGAGTACGCCGGAGCGCCTTGTAATAAAGGTCTTTATTCTCTTCAGCGATGCTTTCTAACGAGGCATAAGGCACATATTCATAGCCCGAGCGTAATAGCAATAAGGTCGTTAGAATACGCGACAGCCTGCCATTGCCATCTTGAAACGGGTGAATGGCTAAAAACACGACATTAAAAACCGCTATGATCAAAAGCGGGTGCATCGCTGACTCGTCAAAGACTTTGGCAGCCCATCTCACCAACGCCTCCATTTCTCCGGGTGTATCAAAGGGCGTGGCGGTTTCAAAGACGACATCGATTTCACGGCCATCAGCATCCTTGGCCACCACATGATTGGGGAGTGTTTTGTAAGCGCCGCGATGACGATCATCCTTAGTGCTGTGACGAAGCAAAGTCTGGTGCAGTTGACGGATGTGGTTCTCGGTCAGATGAAGGTCTTCATAAGCCTGAAACACCAAATCCATTGCCTCAGCATAACCAGCCACTTCCTGCTCATCACGGGTTTTAAACGAGGTCGAACTGAGATTTGAAAGCAGCGTTTCAACCTGTGCATTACTAAGCTTTGCCCCTTCTATGCGAGTAGAAGAGCCAACGCTTTCGATGGTGGCAACCTTGTGCAACTGTTGCAGCCGCTCCGGTGAGAGCGTCTTCAATGCCTGCCATTGGCCTTTGAACTCATCGATTTCAGCGATAAGCTGCAAAATATCCTGCCCAACGGTAATGCGCGGTTCTTTCATTGATGCCTCATAGACTGGGCTGATACCCGATTTACATACCCGATAATATCCGATAGCACAGCATTATTTTTGACCAGAGCCACGATCAAACTGCGACCAGTTTGCGCCCATCCAATTTGCGTAAGGTTGGTCGAGGGAGTCCAGAGGGGCTATGACATGCCCATTTGATTGATGGGAAATCAAAAATAGGACAGGCACCCTCGAAATCATTAGACAAGTCAGAGTTGGACAGAGCGAAATCCTAAAAGATTAGTCAAGATGTGATTTAAAAGCGTCGGAAAGCGCGGTTCATTTTGAAAGCGCGTCAAGTCTAAGGCGACAGACTAAATTTCTGCAATAGGGGAGTGTCAAGCTAAGCTCGTTTTGAAAAGTTGATGATTAGAGGCGGGCTTTAAGCGAGTTTTTTAGTGTTCTGCGCTCCTAGCTTTCTCTTCCGTATTAGCATTTGACCTTCAATTCCCGTCACCAGGCCGAATGGAAGTGGGGTTTGGTAGGGCAGACGCGCAGGGACGCGCGGCTGAGCGGTGGACGTCCTGGACGGACCTTCACCGCGACCTGCCAAATCACACTGGGAATGAGGGTAGTCGCATAGCGACCCTGGTGCAGGGCGCCATTCGGATCGTTAAGGGGGTTGGGCGAGCAACCCCCTTGACTCGCCGCCAAGGCGAAACCTTTTTTAAATCGACTCGCCAGCAAGGCGAAATTATTAGCTCAAATTCAAAACGCGTTCGGATCGCAATTCAACCTGGCTCGGCCGCGAAGCGAATTCAATTGCTCATTGAGCAAATACTAAAACCGTAAGCGAAATACTATGACTTGAGTCTACTAAAACGCCTACACCAAAAGCCCCCCAACCCGATCAGTAGTAGCCCCAATAAATCATCCCCCCCCAGCATCCCGCTTTTCTTTTTCTTCTTTTTTGGGGGTGGGGTTTGGTTGATTAGGGTGTTGGGTGTGGGGTTGCTGTTGGCGGCCGTATCGGCGGCAGGGTCGATGACCGTCACACTGTAAATTTGAATGAACTGGTCTTCTTCTGGGGGCATCTGCAGTGATGGGTCGTAGTCCATAAGGGGAATGTTGGTGAGTGAGCCCGATGTGTAGGTCGGCAGTGCGGCCATCGCGTCAATGACGTCCATTCCGTCGGCCATGACCTCACCAAACACAGTAAACCCACCGTTTTGTGCATCTAGATTGGCACTGTTGTCGGCCAGGTTAAAAAACCATTGGCTGGTGGCACTGTTTGGGTCACCGCCGAGTTTGGCCATAGCAATAGTGGCGCGACGGTTGGAAAGCTCAGGCTCATTGAGGACAGGCGGCATCGTGGTGATGCGCTCCAGTGGTAATTCATTGTTAAACTGAAAGCCGCCGCCTTGCACCACAAAACCCGCCACTGACCGGTGAATAACGCTATTGGTGTAGGCATCGTCTTCCACATAGGCGAGAAAATTAGCAACCGTGGCGGGTGTGGTTTGATCATAAAGATTGACTTCAAAATCTCCCATGGAGGTTTGAAATTGCACAGTCGTGGCCTGGGTGATGCCGCTTAGCAGCAATAAGCCTGCTCCTAGGCATAAGCGATTAATAGGGCGTAAAAACATGGTTTCTCCCGCTGAGGTTCCTTAGTTTCTTTGGGCAGGAACTATACCTGAATCGTGATCGCACATCATAAAAGCGGGTGAAAGGTGAGTGGTTTTGTGATCGGGATAAGGGTTTTACAAAATGTTGCAAAATAGGGCTTGTTGAGAAGAGAGGCACGGTTTACCCAATTCCGGTTTGCAATGAAGGGCCGGGTGTTTGTACCTTTCCCAAATGATTGCCGTTTTAGGTTTCAAATGATGACAAAATTACTACAGACACGCTTGGCCGCCTATGCATTCTTGTGCTGCCTCTTAGTGGGGTGTGACGATTCTCCACCCAAGCATGGCGGTGGCCCCGATACCATTAATAACCCACTCCCCCAATGCCCCGCAAGCACCCTTGGGGAGCCTGTGACGGAGCCTTCCACCCCAAAGCCTGCGATGCTGATTTTTTCTAAGACGGAAGGGTTTCGCCACGCCAGTATTGAGACTGCGGTACAAAGTCTGCAGCAGCTCGGGACGCAGCAGGGTTGGCAGCTTACCCACACGGAGGATGCAGAGACTTTTACGCGCGATAACCTGAGCCAATACCGCGCGGTGATTTGGTTGAACACCACGGGTGATGTGCTGAATGAGGCGCAACAACAAGCCTTTGAATCCTATGTGGAAAGTGGTGGTGGCTTCTTGGGGGTTCATGCGGCTGCGGATACCGAATACCAATGGCCGTGGTATCAAAACCTGCTAGGGGCGCACTTTATTTCACACCCTGAAATACAAACGGCTACGGTGAATGTTGAGGCGGGTGACCACCCGGCCTCGGAGCACTTGGGCGAGGTATGGGAGCACAGGGATGAATGGTACAACTTTGATCGCAACCCCCGTGCGGATGTGGACGTGGTGTTGAGTTTGGATGAGGCAAGTTACGCGCCGGGCGTTGACGCCATGGGCGATCACCCCATCGCCTGGGCTACCCATGCAGGCCGAGGGAGGGCGTTTTACACAGGGCTTGGGCATACTCAGGCCGCCTACCAAGACCAACGTTTTTTAACGCATCTAGCCGGTGCCTTGGCCTGGGTGGCGAGGGTGGATTGGCAAGTGCCTGAATGGACAGGTCCGCCGCCGCCGGATAAAGACTTTACCACTCAGATTGTGGCCAATGGTGTGAATGAGCCTGTGGCGATGGACATTGCGCATAACGGGCAAATTTTTGTCATTGGCCGGCGTGGAGAATTTTACACCTTGGACGGTGATCAACTGGTGGTTAAGTCCACACTTGCCGTCAACTCGGTATTTGAAGGCGGCTTGATCGGGATCGCGCTAGACCCCAATTTTATGATTAACCGTTGGGTGTACTTGCACTACACCCACCCCACCGAACCCCTGCAAGTGGTCTCGCGGTTTACGCTTACGCCAGACAATGCTCTGGATTTGAGCTCAGAATCTACACTGCTGACCTACCCTGTGCAATTGGATGAGTGTTGTCATATGGCAGGGGATATGATTTTTGATGAGTGGGGCAACTTAATGATCGCCACGGGGGACAACACCAATCCCTTTGAGTCCGATGGCTTTACACCCATAGATGAGCGCCCCGGGCGGGAAAACTTCGATGCGCAGCGCACCAGCGCCAATACCACAAGCCTTTCGGGAAAGGTGTTGCGAATTACGCCGACCTTAGAGGGCGGCTACCAAAGCCCTGAAGACAATTTATTTGTCAGTGATAGCCAGCACCGCGACGAAATCTATACGATGGGACACCGCAACCCCTACAAATTAACAGTTGATGCACAAACAGGCTTGTTGTACGTGGCGGATATCGGCCCCGATGCGGGCGGTGAAATACTGGCCAGAGGCCCCGGTGGCGTAGATGAAATAAACAACGTTACCGGGGCCGGGAATTTTGGCTGGCCTTACTTTGTGGGCCACAACCTAGCCTACACCGATTTTGATTTTGCAACGAGGTTGTCTGCAGCGCCTTTTGAGGTTGATCAACCGCGCAATGACTCCCCCAATAATACGGGGGCAGTTGAACTGCCCAACGCCACGCCTGCGTGGTTTAGCATCAGCCATCGCGCCACCATGATTTCTGACGTGGTGCGTTGGCGCGCGTATCAAGAAGACGAATTCAAACTGCCCAGTTATTTTCATGGGCGTTTGCTGGTGTGGAATTTCAATGATGATAGCCTCTACGAGGTGGAAGCGAATAGTCAGGCGCCTAAGCTTCGGCGCTGGCTGGATACGTCCCTGCTGAACGGTTTGATTGATGCCAAGGTGTCGCCGCTTAATGGCCGGTTGTATTTGCTCGCCTATGGCGGAAACTGTTGCGGTAACCCGCCCTTTGCCGGCGCCTTGGCCGAGGTGCGCTATGTGGGTGATGGTATGAGCGAGGCGGTGGCTTTGCCGGGGGGCTTGAAAGTGGGTGACCATATTGTCATTGCTCAAGTAGACCCTGCCCACAATGTTGAATATGTGGGCCTCAATACCGAGGCCGAACTGCAGCCTGGTGTCACCCATCGTACCGCAGCTGCCAGCTTCGAGTTGGCAGCTGCAGGGGGCAACAGCGTGGCGTTGCGCGCACCCAATGGGCGGTTTGTATCTGCAGGCCCTATGGGGGCGCAACCCTTAAGCGCAAGCGCCGAACAAGTCACCATTGCCGAGCAATTTCAATTGGTGGCCACGGCCTCCGGCGCGCTAGGTTTGCGATCGCTCAGCAATTGCCAGTTTGTCAGCGGCAGCAGTGAAAGCTCGATGGTTGCCGACAGCGCAACCCTCGGAGCCTCACAACAATGGCAATTGGGCCTTACCGGAGATTGCAGTGAGGGCTTCGAAAATGCGCGGCATTGCCGGCCCATTAGTCCGGCCTATTTTAATTTTCCACACCAGTGGCGTGACGATTTGAAAGGGGTACCCGCAACTTTGTCGCAAACGGGTGCTTTTACGGATGTGGAAAACTTAGCACCCCACGAGGCTTTTTTACCCTATGACGTCATTGTCCCCTTGTGGTCAGACGGCGCCGAGAAAAGCCGTTGGGTGTCAGTGCCCTCCAGTCAACGAGTTCGTTGGCAAGCCTCGGGCAAGTGGGCTTGGCCTGCAGGAACGGTCTTTATCAAGCATTTTGAACTGCCCGTAGGCGATACGGCTACCGGTGAACGAAAGCGCCTGGAAACGCGTTTTATTATCGTGGAGGAAGACGGCGGTGTATATGGGGTCAGTTATCGCTGGAGAGAAGATGGCAGAGACGCCGATTTGGTGAGCACAACTCAGGAGGAGGTGATCACGGTTGATTCAACCCAACACACTTGGCAGTACCCCTCTCCCAAAGACTGCATGACTTGCCACAACCAAGAGTCCACAGGCATCTTGGGGCCCAAGACGGCTTCCATGAATCGGCCTTGGCAAACCCAAGATGGAGAACAGGTTAATCAACTTATGGCTTGGAACGCTATGTCATTTTTTACGCCAGCGATCAATGAGGCCATGGTGAATACATTGCCAAAACACGCAGCTTTGAGTGACAGCAGTGCAAGCCTTGAAGTGCGTTTGCGCAGTTATTGGGATGTGAACTGTGGCAATTGCCATGGGCCACAGGGAATCGCCGCCAATTGGGATGCACGGTTCGAAACACCTCTTGAGGCGCAAGAAATACTTTGGGGGAGCGTGGTGGCCGAAAAACGCGATTATTTTGCAGATTATGGTCTGGTTATGCCGTTTGTGGTGACACCAGGAGAGCCTCTGAATTCCATTTTGTATTTGCGTGATGCCAGCGCAAATGTGGAAGATCGAATGCCACCCCTAGGCACACGCCTACCGCATCAAGATTATTTAACATTGCTCGAGCAGTGGATATTGTCATTACCGACAAGTGAATGATTGTGGCGACTTATAAAATGATAAACATGTACTGGCCTATAGGGTTTAGTGGCGCTGCATTAAACTCGTCGCTTTACCCACAGGGATTTTACTGAGTTCGGTTAATGCCGTCTCGCTCGCATGAAACTGGAAGATACCATTGCTTGCCGTGGCAATTAATCGACTTTGCGTGTAGATCAAATCAAAGCAGTGGATGTCGGGGTATTCCTGCACGGTTTGAACCGCTTCTGGATCGTCTACATTTAATAAAATCAAACCGAATTGCTCCTGGCAAATGGCCAAATAATCGGGGGTTTTGGCTAAGCCATAAGGGTTGGGTAGTTCGTATTCGGCGATGTATTCTGGAAATTTAGGGTCGCTGAAGTCTACAATCTCCAATCGATTCTCCCCCGCATTTTGGCAGCGGCGCCCCAGTGCGCGTAGCGTCACATAACCGATGCCGTCGCTCACGATAACCGGGTCACAACTCATAATGTGTGGGTAGCTGGACACTTCTATGGGGTTGAATGGGTCACTCACATCATAAATTCTTACCGAGTTTAACCCGCCTACGTACAAATGCTCGTTGTAAATAAACAGTGTTTCGGCGTCTCGCATACGTATGGGGCTACCTACCACGCGGGGAGGCGTGACATCTAAATCCATAATGGTGAGTTTGTATGCCTCCAGCACATACAACGCGTTTTTAAAATTGAGCATTGTGGAAGTGGAGCCGGCTGTTGAGGTGCCGCCGCCGCTGTTGGGGTCTGAACCGCCACTGGCTTCGCCGCCACACCCAGATAGCATTGCAGTGGCAACAATCAAGAAGGCACAGAGTTGAGCTATATTTTTTTTCATAGTGGTTTAATTACAAGTCAAATGTTCGTCATAGCCCGTGACCACCCCAAGAATGCGGTGCGCTCTGGGGATGCTTCGGTTCATTTCATTCTCGCGCGCGAAGGCTGTTTTAATGGGTGTGGGGTCATAGAATTCAAACGCATTTTTTTTTCGAGAAATTTCTTGAATGTTATGAATGTCGGTGACATCCAGCAGTACCAAATCCATATAACTTTTGGCATATAAAATATCATTGCGAATAAACATATCGGTGTTGCCGGGGATGGTAATAAACCCCAAAGGTGCTGGTGCCTCTGGGGCAATATTGTCAAAGACGTGAATGCCTTTTCTGGGTTCATTGATCAACAGATAATCTTGATAAACGATGATTCGGCCGTTGTCTTCTATCGCGCGAGGTGCATCCCAGGAAACACCGCTACGCAGATCATCATAGGACAAATACTGTGGCAAATAGCGGCAATAACTTTGCCCATTACAGCCGCTCAAGCCCAACACGATGGCCAAGCCCAAGATCTTTATACGACGCATTCTTGGGTGTTTTAGGGTTTTAATTCTAGTGTCGTGTCGAGTCTTGAGCGATACCACTGACCATACTCCATTTTATGGTTGCTGTTGTTTCATTAACCCGGCAGGCGTCATTGTCGAATTAATAGTTAGGACGCGGATGTTCATTACTGGCTATGAAGCCAATGAAAGCCCTTAAGGCACAAAACTATTCACGCATAAGCGCCAGTATCTTCATGGCGAGCAATAAGATAGATGGAAGATCTATTTTATTGCCAGGTGAATTGGTGCAGGTCGAGTGTGCGCCAGTTTAGAGTTATTGGAAATACGTAGATTTACGTAATTTAAAAGCGGGTTGTCATTTTGGTTGTGAGGTTGTTTGCGAAGTCAAATCATCCAGAAGCTCAATGAACAGCCCCAATTGTTTGCCATAAGAAGCCGTGGCAAACGCTTGTTTTTTAATGTTGGCATTGCCGGTGTGCGGAGGGATGGCATCAAAAAACCAATTGGTGTCGGGCTCTATTTTTTATGCACAGCATCACCAAAAGGGAACGTGATGTGAGGGGACCAAAATAAAATCCAGGGAAACATAGCTTAATCCTTTAATGGGTAACATAAAGCGACATTGAATGGCACTTCCTACCTTCAATTGCGCTGGGGTTAATACGGCACAAGGACGTGCCGCTGTTGGCCGGAATGGCCAACACAAGCCTTTAAAATACAAGGAAATTTATACATTTTCGCCAGTGTTTTCAGGGCGCGCAATTCAATAGATAGGAGATCTATTTTATTGCCGGGTTAATAGCTTGATTAGAGGTGTCGGTGAGCATTCAGCGCTTTCGTTGCGTGAAAGCGCACAATCCGTATACGCCATATAAAGCCCGTTTAAACTGAGGTGAAAAAATGTTGGTTTAAACAGCTGGGGGGCGAGCACAAAAAAAGGCTCTTTATGGGCCTTTTTTATGGGGGCAGCATGAGCATGTGCCCGGTATTGAAGCTTGTGCGCAGCCTAGGCGGCTCTTCGGCGTCGGCCTATAGTTAAAAGTCCCGCCATAAGCATCAACCAGTAAGCAGAGGTGCCACCGGCAGTGGAGGGTTGTCCACCTGAACTCGTGCTACTTGAAGAGCTACTGCTAGAGCTGCTGCTGGAACTTGAAGAGCTACTTGAGCCAGAGCTGCTGCTAGATGAGCTCGATGAGTTAGAGCCTTTCTTAACTAAAATGCCGCTCAAGGTGCCGTTGTCGGTGCCAGTTGTGACATTGATGTTGAGTGTGCCGTCATTCACCATTGTGACAACCGAGGGTGCTACGTAGGCGGTATTGTGGCCAACCTCGGAGTAGATATCGAAGTTATTAACAACCGATTGCCCTTCGGCGGTGGCACTGAAAACGCGCGCGCCTGTTGCCTCGTGATAAAGCTCGGCAAAATGGAGGTCCACGGTGTAGGTGCCAGCTTCAACAGGAATGGCGTAGGAGAAATCGCCGTAACGCTCGCTGTTATAGATCTCTGAATTGTTGGCATCCATAATAAAGTCGGTGACGGTTTGCGTGGTACCACCGGTAAAGTTCACATCGGGTTGGAAGTAAACATTGTTGAGGTAATCTCCTGTGCTGCCACCCACATTAATCGCCGCGACAATACTGGAGTCGTTTAAGGGCTCCAAGTTGCGAGTGAGGTTGGTGACTTTACAGGTCTCACCCCACTCGGTGCCCCAGCCGTTACGATCCACATCGGCCGCCATTTCACAGCACACAGGAAAGCCCTCTGCAGTACCGCAATCTTCCGGTTCGCCTGTGACTTGGTACCAGTTGAAGTTGAGCCGCCCTTTTGCGCGGAAATACACATCGTGTACACCGGAGACCGCGTTTAAAGTCCCGGTAACGGTTTGGAAGCTATTTAAACCACCCGTGGATGGAATTTGAATGGTGCCTGCGAGGGTGCCGTTTTCGCTGCCCAGACGAATCTCTAAGCTGGTGCTTGCGCCCGCTGCAACATTGGCCTCAATAATGTTGGCGCCGGATTGGAAATCCACCTTAGAGACGCGATACCAATCGTTGTTGTCCATTTGCACGTGCATGGAGCCATCGCTATTGCGTTCAGTCTCGATGCCGGATTGATTGTCGATAATTTCCGCTTCGACTTTGCGGAAAGGGTCGAAGTTTTTAATCTGGGGTACGCCTTCACGTGTCAGGTTTACACGATTCATGGCGTCACCGCTATAAGTCATTAAATCCACATTCATGGAGCGTTGATAAATACTGCCTTTGCTTTGTGGGTTGTTGGGCTGATGTTTAAATACCGTTTGGTTGTGATAAAACGCGTAGACCTTACCTTTGTATTCGACGAAAGAATGATGGTTGTTACCTGAATTGACGTTTCCGTCTCCATTGTCCCAAGGCTGGGGAATAACCGTGCCGCGGTGGGTATAGCCCCTCATGGGGTTGCTGCTGGTCATATAATCAATGGTGGGCGCACCGCCATCGTAGTTGGTGGAATAGGTAAAGTAATACACGCCGTTGCGTTTATGGATGTAAGAGGCCTCAAAAAAGCGTGGGGCATCCACGGTGACCGCCGCGCCATCGGGGCCTTTTAAGTCGTCTGCAAGTTTTACCACACGGGCGTTGCCTGGGCCGCCGCCGCCAAAGGTCATATAAACAGAGTTGTCGTCATCTACCATCACACCGGGGTCAAATAGCCATTGTACGCTGGCGTTTTGGGTGTTTTGTGCGGTGATCACCGCGGAGCCTTTGATGTCCACATAGGGACCTTCGGGGCGATCAGCCTCCAAAATGCCAATACCAGAGGTCACATTGGGGAACACCAAATAGAATTTTCCATTGCGCTCCATCATATCGGGTGCGTAAGCGCCAAATGCCCAAGTGGTATGGGATTGCGTGCCAAAAATAATGCCGTGATCCTGCCAGTTGACCATGTCATCTGACGACCACAAAAAATAATCCTGTAACTGCCCATAATCGGTGGAGCCATCGGGATCATGGGTGGTGACCACGTACACGCGGTCGTTAAATACGCGACCGGCGGGGTCTGCCGTGTACACATGTGACACCAGTGGGTTGTCTGCGATGGCGTGCCCTGTGGCAAGGGCTAAAGCGGTGCCGGCAGTCCAGCGGGTCACGGCTTTAATTGCGTTTGCCAAGGGTTTGGTGTTTTGGTTTTTCTGTGGCATTTGCATAGTTAAGCACTCATTATTCTGTGATGACATTGACCTGGGGAGCGACTTATCCGCGCCCTCGACCTTGTGCTTTGAGTGGCGGGATTTGGTTAGAGCCCCAGGCTGGGCGCGTGCGCACTGCTATCGAGTTGGTGGCCAGCAAACCTAAGGTATTTGAACCTTGGGCTTCCATATTCTTCATGCACGCCTGCTTTTTTTTATCGTACAAGTGTATAGGCTTATGGGCGCTGGATATGAGAACTGTCTATCAAATCGTCCTTTTGGGCCAATCCACGCTGTAAGCGAATAGGCTGGTTTAAAGCGCGGTAAATAGGGGGGCAGCTGTTTCAGGGAGGCTATTTCCTTGCAATTTCTGGGCTGCTTGCAATGAAAATGTGAACGTCAATGTAGCCATTTGCGCCATGAAGTTGATGCATTGTAATAATGCCAATGGTATGCAACCGGTTACAGCGTTTAAATAACAAAAATAACGTTTTTACGGCATGGGTCTGCCCCAAATATCAGCCAACCTCAATGCGAGTTGATTTGACTTTAGGTAGGGCGATAGCGATTCGCTTTTGGCGTAGTTTTAGGAAGGCGGTCTAGGGCAGCCAAACAGCGCTAAGACCCGCGCCGCCAATAAAGCCATACCATTTAATGCTTGATGTCAGGCTGCACTGTTAACGTTTGGGCCAGCAGTGCCAAGCCAAGTTTCGGGTTAAAGAAATAGAAAATGATAAAAGTAAGTCGGTGCAGGGATATGCTGTCGCTGGCGATTGAAACACCAGCCAACTGGCGCATTGGTGCCGATGTTTCAATGGCGATGATTAAAAGGTACGGATGACCTATTGGGAGCCGGGTTAATAGTAAGGTTGGTTGCGTGATCAATGTGGGTTGCTGCCGTTTTCTTCATGGCACCGGGCGCTTGCGCTGTTGTATGAAGTGCGATGTAACAAGCTCAAACCGAACCTACAACAAGAACTTCGCGGTAACAAGACTCAATTAACAGTAATCCGCACTCAAAATAATACAATGAATCTTTAACCATAAAATGAAACCCTGGTGCATTTGGAGTGCCTGGCAAGTGAACTCGCAATCGGTTCTCGGGGTTTCAACGGCCTGCTGAGTGCGAAAGCTCAGTATGATAATAATGATCGATCAGCTGGGTGCTTGTATGAGCAAAATAACCTTTACCTTACTTAAAAAAAATCTGCTCGGTGTTGTGGGGGCTGTTTTTGGCGTGGCTCTCACGCAGATGGCGGCGGCGGCACCGGACCCCAATTTTCATATTTATTTAATGATTGGCCAATCCAATATGGCCGGTGCCGGCACTATCGAAGCGCAAGATCGTACCGCACACCCTAAAGTGGAGGTGATGCAAGATTTTAACTGTAACGGTGTGGGGACCTATGGTGAATGGCGGCCTGCCACACCGCCTTTGATTTGGTGCCCAGGTGGCACCGACGGCCTTGGCCCTGGTGACTATTTTGGCAAGGGCATGGGCGATGCAGCCGAAGGCTCGGTCACCATTGGTTTGGTGGGGGCGGCCTATCCCGGTGCGCCAATTGAATACTTTTTAAAAGATTGTGCCAGCCACAATGCCTGTGAGACGCCTTTTGGCGACGTTGCAGGTGCGCCCAACAATGGTAACAGTGGCGGATATGTTTGGATCATGGAGCTTGCGCAAAAGGCGCAGGAGCGGGGGGTGATCAAAGGCATTATTTTCCATCAGGGGGAAAGTAATACCGGCAATAAAGCTCAGTGGCCGGGATTGGTGAACCAGATGGTGATGGACCTTCGCAACGATTTGGGGTTGCAAGCCTCTGAGGTGCCTTTTATCGCCGCGGAGTTGGTGTGCTGCGGTATGAACGACGCCGTACGTCAACTGCCTAACGTGGTGGAAAACGGCCACTATGTATCGGCAGACGGTTTGACGCGTAAAGACGACTTCCATATGGATTCGGAATCCAACCGCGAAATTGGACGGCGTTTTGCCGCCAAGATGCTGGAGGTGGGCAACAATGCGCCGCAAAGCTGTGGTGTTCAAAACAATATGCCGGTGTGTTGCAGCGTACTTGATGACGACAACGGCGATGGCATTGGTCAAAATAGCAGCGGTGAAACCTGTGTGGTCACTGAAGACAGTGCAGGCTGGCACCCTGAAAACCCCGACGGGGTAGTGGCCGCCATTAATGTGGGTGGTGACGGCGATGCCTTAGCGTTTGACAGTGTTTGGTACGAGCCTGATCGTTTCTTTACCGGTGGCACAGCCAATAGCACTGGCGATAGTGTTTCTGGCGGTGATGGCAGTGCTATATTCCAGTCTGAACGCTATGGCACTTTCAGCTACTCCATCCCCGTGGACAATGGCAACTACGCCGTTGAGCTGGGTATGGTGGAGATTTATCAAACCAACCCTGGCATGCGGGCGTTTCATGTGGACATAGAAGGCGAACGCAAGGTTAATAATATCGATCTGTATCAAGAGGTGGGGCACGACACGGTATTGATGAGTGAGCCCTTTGCCACCACGGTCACCGATGGCGCTGTGGACATCACGGTAACGGCAGTTACTGACAATGGAACTTTGAGCAGTATTCTGGTGCGTGAGGCAGGTGCTTCGTCCAGTTCATCCAGCAGCTCTTCTAGCTCGTCCAGTACAAGCAGTAGCAGCTCTTCTTCGAGCAGTTCATCCAGTGCTTCTAGTAGTAGTTCTTCTGGTGGCGAGCCGAACAATACCAACGCCGGGGCGTTGATTTGGTGGGAGTGCCTGGGCGCATTCTTAGTGATTCTGTTTGGGCGAGGACGGTTTCGCGAGACTGTACGCGCTTAAGTCAACTGCAAGCGGAGTTGGCGCGAGCGCCCGGCTCGTGCCACCGGCCGCACCTTTTTTTAGGTTGAGTCTATCCCCAATAAAGGCATAATGTCGCCCATCAATAAATAGTATAAATGGGATGGATTATGAGGCTTAACCGGTTTAACCCCCTTCGTTTACCGTGCCGCTGGCAGCCCTTGGGCGCCGCTTTGGTGGCGCTTTTTTGCGCGACAACCCATGCGCAATCAGATGGCAAACCGCCTGCTTACAAAGACACCTCGCTCGATTTTGAAACACGGGCGAAAGATCTTGTGGCGCACATGACCCTAGAGGAAAAAGTCCCGCAATTAATTAACGATGCACCGGCTATCCCTCGGCTAGGTGTACGTGAGTTCAATTGGTGGAACGAAGGCCTACACGGTGTGGCAGGTCTTGACGAGGCGACAGTGTTCCCGCAAGCCGTGGGTATGGCGGCCACTTGGGACGAGACCTTGATGCAACAAATTGCTGACATCATCAGTGTTGAGTTTCGCGCTAAGCATATCGAGAATCAGCACCGTTTTGGTGGGTCGGATTGGTTCGGCGGCCTCACTGTCTGGTCACCCAATATCAATATCTTTCGTGACCCCCGCTGGGGCCGAGGGCAGGAAACCTATGGTGAAGACCCCCACCTCACAGGGCGTTTGGGGGTTGCCTTTGTTAAAGGGCTGCAAGGTCGTGACGACAAATATTTACGTACGGTGGCGACCCCTAAGCACTACGCAGTGCACAGTGGGCCTGAGGCCACGCGTCATCAAGACGACATTCACCCCACTCGCAAAGACTTAGAAGAAACATATTTGCCTGCCTTCCGGGATACTGTGGTGGAAGCCAATGCACAATCTATCATGTGTGCCTATAACGCCGTTGACGGCGTGCCAGCCTGTGCCAGCGAAGCATTGATGACGCAAACCTTACGCAAGGACTGGGGGTTTAAGGGGTATGTGGTATCCGATTGCGGTGCAGTTTTGGATATTTACACCGAGAGTCATCACGGCTACACCGATTCTTCGGCGTTGGGTGTGACCAAGGCGTTTAATGCGGGTATGGACTTGATTTGTGGTAACGCCGATGAGGCGAACCATATTCATGAAGCCCTCAATCAAGGGTTATTAACCGAGGACGACATCGACGCTTCTCTGGTGCGCTTATTCACCGCGCGTATGCGGCTTGGGCAGTTTGATCCTAGACCTAAAGTCTTTCCCAGAATCACCTCAAAGGACTATGACACACCGGAGCACAGGCAATTTAATTTACAAGTGGCCGAAAAATCGTTGGTCCTGCTAAAAAACCAAGGCGGCATACTGCCCTTGGCGCCGTCGGTTAAAAGCATTGCGGTGATTGGGCCCAATGCCGACAGTGTGGATACCTTAGTGGGTAACTACAATGGCACACCGTCTGCGCCGGTTACCGTTATTGATGGTATTCGTAAGCGTTTCAAACCATTACGGGTGAGCTTTGAGCCGGGCGTCGGCTTATTGGACCCGGTGCAAAGCCCTGTGCCCGATGCGCAATTGTGTCAAGACGCCAAATGCCGTAAACCTGGCTTAAAGGTGGAACACTTTGCCGAACAAGGTTTAACAGGTAAACCGGTGGCCGCCGAGGTTGTGGCCAATGCTAGCGTGCAGTGGGCAGGTGAAGTGCGCGCCACTTCCAAGCGCTGGAGCGGTTATATTAAAGCCCCCGAGACTGGGACCTATACCTTTCGCTATAAGGCTAACGGTGGCTACCGTATTTGGGTGAACGACACCCTAGTGATCGACGCATGGCATGTGGATTGGCGTCCGGTGATTGCCAGTGGCTCGATTGAGCTCGCTGCCGGCAAGCGTTACCCCATAAAAGTGGAAGCGTTTCAGCGTGGAGACGAGGGGGATGAATTTTTAGCCTGGAGTTTGCCCAGTGACCCGGGTGCGGCAAAGGCCGTTGCGGCGGCCAAAGCGGCGGATGTAGTGGTCTATGTGGCGGGCTTAACTTCTCAAACCGAAGGCGAAGAAATGCCAGTGGATATCCCTGGGTTTTCCGGTGGAGACCGCACGCGTATCTCCTTGCCCGAGGTGCAAGAAGCTTTACTTGAACGTTTACTGGCAACAGGTAAGCCGGTGGTGTTGGTATTGATGAATGGCAGTGCGTTGGCGGTGAATGTGGCCGATGCTAAAGCCGCAGCCATTGTGGAGGCCTGGTACCCAGGCGGCGAGGGTGGGCAAGCGGTGGCCAATTTATTAGCGGGGGATTTCAGTCCTGCAGGGCGTTTACCGGTCACCTTTTATCGCTCCGTGGAGCAGTTGCCCCCGTTTAAAGATTACCGCTTGGCCAACCGCACCTATCGGTACTTTACCGGTGAGCCTTTATACCCCTTTGGGTACGGACTGTCTTACACCGCTTTTGAATACAGTGACGTGAAAATTTCGCCGAAGAAGTGGAGCGGTAAAGGTACCGTAAAAGTTTCGGTGAAGGTGACCAACACCGGTGCCATGACAGGCGATGAAGTGGTACAGCTTTATGCCTCTCACCTCGATGTTAAGAATACCCCCATTCGATCGTTGGTAGGCTTTAAGCGCCTAAACATTCCCAAAGGGGCAACAAAAACGGTCACCTTCGAATTGAATGCTAGACGTTTGAGTACGGTGGATGAGAACGGTGTGCGCGCATTGGTGCCAGGTATGGTGAAGCTCTGGGTCGGCGGCGGTCAGCCCAAACAGCGCAAAGGTTTAGTGCCTGCGCCTGGATTAGAAGCGGGGCTAATCATTAAACGTGGAAGCTCGCTTCCTCGATAAGGGGTGCCAGTTCCGATACCAAAGCTGAAAAAGGCTGGCAAGGTTTTGCCAGCCTTCTATTCAATTTACTTGCCGGCAGCCTGTTTTAAAACATTCATGGTTTCTACATCCAATAAATTAGTATGGCCTGGCTGATTGGCGGTGTCGAAGTCACGGTCAAATAAAGCAGTACCAAATTTTCCGTAATACCCCGCGTCCCAGTAAAAGGGAACGATGCCATTTTCATTGGCCTTGCGGGTGACGTAGCCATTCCAATAATTGCGCGAAGCTTTATGGCGATCGCGCTCGGAGGCTGGTACTTGATCTCCTCGGTCCATCGCGGCGTACTCTCCGAGAATGACGGGGATGCCTTTGTCCACAAACTTAGTGCGCATGAAGTTTATTTCCTTGTCAATCTCAGTTTCTTCTCCCCAGGTGGGGTTGCGACCGGTGTCAGAAGGCGAATGGTTGCCTTGTCCCCAATAGAAGAACATGTTGCCCCAACTGACGTCTTCAGAAAGCAGGGTAAATTGGTAGGGTGTATAGCTATGAAATTCCACCATCATTCGGTCTTGCGCTGTGTCATTGGGTAGATTGTGCATCAGATTAAATGTCTTTTCTGCATTGGTGGCGGGCCCTTGAACCACCAGAGTGCGATAAGCATTTTTACCCCCAGTGGCACGTACCGCATCCACAAAAGTTTGGTGGTATGACAATAGTACTGCCATTTGCGTGGCATCATCCGCGTGGGGCTCGTTGGCGCTGGCGAACATCAACCGCTCGTCATAGTTGCGTAACTGTGTGGCAATTTGGCTCCACAGTGCATACTGCCGATCGTTGACCGCCTCTTGGCTTTGCGGGTTGACATTTTCCTCTAACCAACCTCGGTCCCAGTGAATGTTGACCAAAACATACAGGTTTGCATCTATGGCCATTTGCACCACATCATCCACATGCTGCAGCCAGTTGCTATCAATTTTGGCGGTGTTTGGGTCGGCGTAAATATTCCAGGCAACAGGCAAGCGAATCGCGTCAAACCCAGCCTGCTTAACCGATTGCATGAGTGCAGGTGTCGCAGACGCATTGCCCCAGCTGTTTTCCCTGTCACCGCCGTTAAAAGTGACGTATTGCCCCTGACTTTCATCGTAGATAAAGGCTTCCAAAGTATTGCCAAAATTCCAACCCAATTTAATGCGGTCGGCAATTTGTACTGCGGTACTGCCCATGCCGTTTTGGTCTGGGGCAATAGGGTTGGTATTGTAGTTGGGGTAGCGCCCAACCATACCCGTACTGGAGGATGATGAACTACTGCTGGAGCTGGAAGAGCTAGAGCTGCTCGACGACGAGCTGGAGCTACTGGATGAACTTGAACTACTAGAAGAGCTAGAGCTAGAAGTTGAGGACGAGCTGGTTGAGCTCGAAGAGCTGCTAGCGCCGTTGTTCCCGCCACAACCCACAAACGTCAGTGAGAGCGTGGAGGCAAGTAAAATAGGAATAAGTGTGTTTTTCATTTTGTATCTTAGCCTGTTGTATGACAGCGTTGGGGGTGTTGGTTTGCCAAATACCGATTTCTTGTATGACCAATATTTAAGCATGATAATACCTTGGGGTTACCCATGAAACCGCAAACTGCGTAACATTTTGGTGGGCCTATGGCGGCACTGAACGTAAACAGAAATACGGTTGCGCTACCATTTTTAGGATAAAAAAAGCCTGCGTAATGCAGGCTTTAGAACGTATGGGGTTGGGTGGCACTGTATCTCAAAAAAACGAATAGGTAAGCTGCGCTAAAAAGATTAAGCCAAAAAGCCGCTATAAACACCTGCGCCGTTGCCGAAATTGGGGTAGTCGGGTGCGTCCAATTGAATACCCACGCCGGCCATCACTGTGTCGAAAAGACCATCCCAAAAAACGCCGCCCATGTCTACTGCTCGCCCGCCTTTAACGGGACCACCGGCCAAGATAATGGGGTGGCGGACATTGGTATGAGACGAGCCATCGCCCATGTCACTCGTGATGTAAATTAGCGTGTTGTCCAGCATGGAGCCGCCACTAATGTCTGGCTCTGCTGCCAAGGCTTTAATTAGCGAGACAATCTTGCTTGAAAACCAAGCCAAGGCTATGGGGTTGTCGATTTCATTGCCGTAACCGTGCTGGCAGCTATGCCAATCGGCATTGTATTCTAAGCCTGGAATTAAAATGGTTGCGCCACTGTCACCAAAACTAAAGGTTGCCACGCGGGTTAAATCGCATTTCATCGCCAGGACCATTAGCTCCATATACAAATCGATACGCATTTCAGTGGTATGTAAATCCACTAAGTTTGCATTGATATTTTGGTTGTCGGTCACCGATCCTTTCCAAAAAGGCGTTGTGCAAGCGGCTGAACCGCCCTGGGCACGTTGCAGAATATTTTTCTGAAGTGCCGCTATAGACTCCATGTGCAACTCAAGCCGCTGTTTTTGAACCGGGTTGAGTTTACCTTGTAGGTCTTTGATGAGCTCTAAGTTAAGCCCTAAGATGCCCTGGGCACGGATGGTGGCCCAGTCTGTGCCATCACCGTTGTTACTGACCGAAGGAAATAAACGGTCATAGGTTTTGATGGGGTTGATCTCAAACGGTAAGCCGTTGTAATTAATGCGCGATAGGCCTCCCTGTTCGAGCGCGGCTAAATGTACGCTGGGATAGGGGTTGTCGGCACCAATTTTTTTGGCCGCGAAAATATCGATGGAGTCAGGCTTGTCGTTGGTGACGCACTGATAATGGGGGCCATGCCCGCCGGCCCCAGTGAGACCATCCACAAAAAGGCAGTGCTCGCGTACTTCTTCGTAAGGTGCCGATCCCGCGGGCAACACAAAGTCGGTGCCTTTGGTGGTTGGGTGCCAAGCAGAAGCGTGCGCACCGTTAGTGATATGAAACGTTATCAAGCGCTTGGGGGCTGCCACTTCGTCTTGTGCAATGGCTGCGCGTGCCCACAATAAGTTCGAGCCCGCCAGTGCGGAGTTTAACAGACAGGAAGAAAACCCTAGTTTGCTCACATTTTTTAAAAATGTTCTGCGGCTGCCGAGAGATAAATGAGAGTGTTTCATGGTGTTATTCGCTCCAAAACTAGGCCACAAGGATTATCGATTGAGTTCTTTTCTGTATCGGATCAGGCTCATGGTGCCAATCGATTTAAAAACCGTTCTGGCATCGTAACCGGAGTCGATAAGATTACGCGTCATACCTTCAACAGAGCAGGCATAGTCTTGTTTTTCTTGCGCCGTTAACTGGCCGATTGCTGGGTTATTTTTGTCGATTTCGGTAATGCCCATGCCGGTGCTAAATCGGAAGGCATTTTTCACAAAGCATCCATAGACCGATTCGGTATTGGCCAGAACTTCTCCCAGCCCTATGCCGCCGGTAAAGCTCGCTTGGGTGGACTCGAGGGTGTCTAAACCTTGTACACCATGGAGGACGCCGCTGGCATCTACGGTATTGCCGTTAATGTCGAGCAGTTGATAGCGGCCGATGGTGTCGTAATCCTCCATACCAAACCCAAGGGGGTTAATAATTTTGGCATGGCATTGTGCGCAGTAGGGTTCTTCGGTTAACAGGGCTGTGCGTTCGCGTTGTGTAATGGAGCCGCCTGTGCCGATGATCTCTGCAATACGTTCTTCTGCCGCGGCGCGATCGACTGCGATGCCCGCTGGTGGCGGAGGAATGTCTTGACACAACAGTTTTTCACGCACGCGTGCGGCGCGCACCACAGGCGAGGTTTCTTCAAAGTTACCATAGGCTACGTGGAATGCCCCAGTGGTTAAAATGCCACCACGCTCACCGGCGCCGGACACCTCACTAAAGCCGGTATCTGTCGCACCGCTTAGCCCGTAGTAGTCGGCGAGGGTACTGTTTACGAAAGCTTTGTTGGTGTTAAAAAACTCTGTGAAAGGGTTGCCTTGCAATGCCGAGTGTACAAACAGCTCGCGCACTTCTTGCGTCATGGCTTTGCGCAAAGGGTCATTCAGCTCAGGGAACAACATCATGTCCTTGGGTTGAGTGAGCGCTAGATCGGTGCCCATCCACTGTGCCGCAAAGTTGCCCAAACGTATTTGCGCGCGTGTGGTGTTTAATAGGCGGGATACTTGCGCAGCTATTTGCTCATCTGTGTCTAACTCGCCGGCGTCTGCTGCTGCCAATAATTGATCGTCCGGGATGCTACCGGTAAAGGTATATGAGAGGAAGGTGGCAATCTCGTAAGGTGTGAGTTTGTAGGCATCATAATCCGGGGCATCTGCTATGCGCACGGCTTCGCCATAGCTAAACTCGTGTACTTCTATTTGTGCGGCAGAGGGGTCTATGAGAAATGCAAACTCCGAATGGCCGCTGAGGCCTGGAAAATAAAACGTGAGGGTTCGGAACTCTTCCCAATCTACGGTGATGGACCCTTTGAAGCTACCCACCACGTATCTGAGCTCTGGTATTGTGCGATCTTGAGGAATCACGCCGCGCACCGATACCTTCATCAACGTGCCATCGCCCGTATAAGAGATGTGCTTGCCTAATTTGGCCTGCTGCTGGTTGGTGGTGTCTCCCACTATGAGGGCGCCGGGCAGTGTGCCCTCGGTGTGCCAGCGCTTGTCGGTGAATTCGTCGGCGGTTATCGTGGTGGGGGTGCCCGAGAACTCATACTGACCGCCGTCATGCTCGCCCACAGAGACGGGCAACCCTAATTCAGAGCGGTATAAAAACGCGGGTGAAATTAAAGCCGAAGTGACGGCTATTTCTAACCCGGCGGCCACGTCTCCGTTGGTAAAGCTGTCGGCGAACAAGGCTTTCATGGCCACCGCTTCACCTTTGGTCAACGGACGTCGAAAAGCTCGCTTGGCGAAGTTTGCGGTAAAGTCGTCAATGCATGCTTGTTTGTCGCTGAGGTCACAGCTAACGACGGTATCGAAGTTTCGCTCGCGCGCCCATGCGGCGATGGTTTTAGCGGCCTCAAAGTAGGACTCTTGGTGCACCTGAGTCACCGCGGCCATGATGTTGTTACTGTAACCGTGAATTTTGGCGTCGGACGGAAGGGACCCTGCAACATCAAAGTCAACGCCCAGCAAATCTTCGATACTGTTTTGGTATTCCTCTCGAGTAAGCAGTTTCAGTTGGCGAGGGCCATAGGTCTTGCCGCTTTCACAAGCTTGCACTGGAGCGTCATTATCACTCCAAGATAGCAAGTAGGCAGCGATGTCTGCCGCGCACTGGCCCACACAAAGGCTGGGGTCGCTTTGTGGCATGGTGGTTTCGATTATGGATGCCAGCGACGCGCTGTCGCCCAAATAACGGGTTAGGTCTAGGGGTTGAGATGGGCCATCACCGCTTTCGCCATGACAGGTCACGCAGGTGAGGCGTACTGCATCTTCATAAGATGATTTCCCGCGTGCGACATTACCTACAAATGTTTGCCCAGTAGTGTCGCTCGAGACGGTTAGGGTGCGCGTGGAAGTATGTGATACTTTACCGTCGTAAACCGTGAGCGTGACAGTGTAAGTGCCTGGCGCGTAAGTGTGGTCGGGGGCAAGTAATGTGGAAACCGCACCATCTCCAAACTCCCAGGCGTAACTTAGGGGGTCGCCATCAAGGTCGTTAGACTGGTTGGCAAAATTGACTTTGGTTTTAGCAATTTGATAGGAAAACTGTGCAGTAGGGGCTGTATTGCCGTCGCCATTCTCTGTGTCTGTGCCGCCGCAAGCGGTCAGTGTCAGTACACTTAAAATCATCCAATGCTTTAAATTCATGAATCGTATCTCACACTCTTGGTTTTCTTTCTGCACCCATAAAAGGATAGCTGCTTATAGCCTGAAAGATCCTGACTCTGATTAAAACATCATTTTGACGGCTTTTTGCACAAAAAGCCACGCCAAAAGTTTACATGAGTCACAGATTGTAGAGTCAAAGTTGGGGTTTTGTGGGGCTGGGTACGGGGGCATACTGTATGACTATAGCGGGTGTGCTGTGAAGGGTGTTTATTGCTTCTAATAGCCGGCTGCGCTGGTAGCGTTATCGCGTCGGCTTCGAATGAAAATCACTTCAAAGGCTTTAGCGGCGAGCCGATGATTGGTGGTTTGGGGCTTTGCAAAGCCAATGCAGTCCGCAGGAAATTTATTCGTGTATACGATGGAGAGGTTCCCAAGGCCGCTCCGTCGATTTTCGTGCTTACGAGCGTTACTCAAAGGGACTGCGCTGCCGCAACCTGCAGGCGTTAGATAGTGTGAGTGAAACCGGTTTCTTGGCGTCGTATTCCGCTTCATTGGGCTAATTGAGAAGTACTCCCAGAAAAACGTTTTAAACTGTGGCATTTATAGCGGTACCATTTTGGGGGCTAGAACCTCCAACCAAAATCCAACACTACACTGTTTGCGACCATAACTATGAAACTGACCTATCTACTGCGAATGGGTGCTTTAGTAGCGCTTTTACCCACATTGGCCTACGCAGCGCCAGACCCCAATTTTCATATTTACCTCTTGTTGGGCCAGTCCAATATGGAAGGGTCTGCACCTGTTGAGCAGCAAGATCGTACAACCCATTCCAATATTCGTGTGCTGCAAGATGCGAACTGTAATAACGGAGCATCCTATGGACAGTGGCGCGACTACTACCCGCCCATGATTCGCTGTGGCGGCGGCGGTGGGCTTGGCCCCGGCGACACTTTTGCTAAAACCATGGCGGCTGAGTTTCCCAATACCACGATTGGTATCGTGGGGGCTGCTTACGGGGGGGCAAGCATCGAATATTTCTTGAAAGATTGTGCCAGTTTTGGCGCCTGTAAAACGCCCTTTGGGGCAATTTCCGGCGCGCCTAACGGCGCCGATAATGGTGGTTACGAATGGGTGATAGACCTTGCGCGGAAGGCGCAAGAAGTTGGTGTGATTAAAGGGTTTTTGTTCCATCAAGGCGAGAGCAACAATGGGCAAGATACTTGGTTGCCACGCGTGAAACAGTTTGTGGATGATTTGCGCAATGACCTTGGGCTTGATCCTAACCAAACCCCTTTTATTGCGGGCGAATTACCTTATACCGGGTGCTGCTCTGGGCACAATTCGCTGGTACGCCAAATTCCCAGTACCATGACCAATGGTCATTATGTGACTGCCGAAGGTGGCTTGAACGATAAGGGCGACGGTCTGCATTGGGACTCTGCTGCCGTGCGAGAAATGGGCCGTCGTTATGCGGCCAAGATGCTGGAAGTGGGCACTTTTGATACCTCCTGTGGCGAAAGTGGTGGTGTGGAAGTGTGCTGTAACATCAGCGCAGATCCAGATGGCGACGGAATGGGTGAACAAAATGGCGAAGTCTGTACCGTTACCCCCGATACATCGGGTTACCACCCGCCCAACCCAGCTGACGTGGCTGCGGCTATTAACGTGGGTGGCAGCGGTGATTCTTTGGAATATAACGGCGTGTGGTACGAGCCCGACCAGCAATTTGACGGTGGTACGGTAAACGCGACAACGGATACTGTTTCTGGTGGTGGCAATAGCGCCATTTTTCAATCAGAGCGTTACGGAAGTTTTCAATATTCCATTCCCGTTGCCAATGGGGATTACGACGTGACGCTGGGTATGGTAGAAATTTACCAAACCAGTGCGAACGCGCGCGCCTTTCATGTGGATGTGGAAAATACCCGTGAGATTGACGGCGTGGATTTGTTTGCCCAGGTAGGGCACGACACTTTGTACCAGCAAAGTTTCCCGGTGTCTGTTTATGACGGCAACTTAGACATTGAAGTGATTTCTGTTACGGATAACGGCACATTAAGCAGCATTTTAGTGCGTGAGTCCGCATCCAGTTCTTCCAGCAGCTCTAGCTCATCATCGAGTTCAAGTTCGAGCAGCTCATCAAGCACTTCATCCTCAAGTAGCTCATCTTCGAGCAGCTCGTCCTCAAGTGGTTCAACCGGTACCCCCAATACCAATGCAGGTGGACTAACGTTTGCAAGCTTATGGTTATGGGTGTTGTTTGGCTGCGCAATGGTGCGCGCTCGGACGACGCGCGAGCAGTGGTAGATTCTGCGCGTGGCTCGGTGCGTTTAGCGCATTGGTTTGTTAAAGCGTTAGGCGCTACAAGCGTCTAGCTGCCAGGCGCCGAACACCCAGGCATCCGCGGTTGTCTTTGGCATGCCAGCTCGGATGCCACAGCCACGTCTGCCATGTAATAAAGCGATGCAAAACCCAATTGCTCTCGCCCAAGGTTGTGGAAAACAAGTCCCAGGGCGATGTCACCCGCGCTGAAGTGTTTTTGGTGTTTGGCGAAATATCGTGCCGCTTGATTGAGCTCGGGATCGACTATTAAATTCGACACTCTGCCCACGCCCCCGTGATAAGCCTGTACCAACAATAGGTTGTAGAGCGCTTGAGCTTTGGCTTGCGGCAGGTGGCCAAAAACGTGGTTAAAAACCGGCTTTAAGTTATGGTGGTTTTGCTCCATTAACTTTAAGGCACAATCTATTTGGGCCATACGATGGAAGTGAAATCGCGTCTCAAGACCGCAATCGTTTAGTGCCGCTAATGACAATTGCATGATGCCACGGGCATCGGCGGCAGAGTGGGCCGCTTTTTGGCCACCACTTTCGATGAGTGTTTTTCCCGCAAATGTTGTGAGAATCGAGGGCGCCAAACTGATGCGACCTTTTTTAACTCGGTCAGCGTACACCAGTGCAATGGCGTCATGCAGTGCCACTAAGTGGCTGGGGTCGCCAATGCGCATACCATCCCAAGTTCCCCAAAGTCGTGCTGATTCAGTTGTACCAAAATAGCGGTCCAGTGCGGTCGACATTTGTGCATTGGGTTGATCACAATTGAGAGCAAAAGGGTAGCCTGCAGAAGTGGCATCGCCCGCGCTCCATGCACCCACTTTTCCAGCCTTGGCTAATTGCTTGCGCTTTCGATTGAGTTTTTGTTGGGTGGCGGCGGATGTAGCTTCATTGTTGATGTAGCCTAAAAAAGTGCCACTTTTGTTAAATAGGATATGACGCTTGGGGTTTTCGCAAAAGGATTCCCCATTTAATACCCATCGTCGAATGGTTTTTAAATTGGTAAAGGCTCCTTTGCTCGCCCAATAGGGGCTTTCGCGCACAACATTTTGCCAGTGTGTGCCACTGGTAGTGGCTTGGCTGGCCGCAGCGTTTGAGGGCGCCAGCGATAACATTAGCAGCAAGCTTAAAAATGTGAAATTCGAATAGCGCATAATCAACGTGTGGACGTTGCCACTGTCCGATGTGTGTGCCTGGGTGATCATGATAACCTGGCTTAGGGGTGTTGTGCAGTCGCCTGCCTGTGAGCGTTGTCAGCGATTTGTGGTCGGTTAGCATCAACAAGGCTTTTATCGGTTGTGTGACCCCAGCCAGTTTGGTGTACTCTTAGCCCACTCTGATTCAGGTTTCTGGTTCAATGCTATGAAAAAACTTAAGAATGAGAAAGAACTCATCAAAAAAGCCATCACCGAAGGTGTTAAGTACGGGGAAAAACGAGGTGTGGTGGAATTTGAAGCCACAGACTCGGCTAATGAGAAAATTGAATACATTTACCGGTTGTTGGTTCACGATAAAGTGATCCAACCCATTCCAGAAGATCAAATATCTATTCTCACTATGAAGCATAAGTTGGCCATTTGGGCCTCCAAGCTCAAGTGATTGGAGTTCAACCCCCTTAAGTGTGTCAGGGGAACCATGACGAGCACTATGACTGTTCTGAAGTCTGCGGGATGTCGTCATTGTGTGCGGCCGCGATTGCGGCCTTATGTTCTCAGTGGTGGAAGCACTCGGTCAACGGAGGGCTTCTAAGGCTAAGTTCGAAGTTATATTCTTCATGTCTGATGGCTCGGCATGGTTATCCACGGGTTAGGGTGCTCAGCTTGTGTATCAAGCGCTTTGCGTCCAATAGCAATTCATTGTCTGCTCGCGCCGCAGCCAATGGTAAACTTCGACCCTAGGGCTTCATGCTCATCATTAAAAAGCCACTAAAAGCCGCGTTGCTAGGGGCTAGTTCGTCGTGTACAGCAGTCCTCATAGTGTGTATGGCTTCGCGATAGGCTGTATAAAAAGGCCAGTTCGGCGTTGGAGTGTAGTGGAGCCCTTCCAGTTGAAAGAACTCAATCACACCTTTGGCGGTGGTGGGTTTTACAAACACCTCGTCATTGGGCGCGTAATAGTTGGGAATAATGGTCACCAATGACCATTTGGCCAGCTTGAAAGGTGCCAAGGCGCTGACCATGTGGTTAAGTCCACGCTCTTGGTTGCCATGTAGAAGGTCTTTAAGTCCACCGGTCAGTTGGTTCACCGCTTTAGAGTCCATTGCGCGTACGGCATCGCGAAACTTAGGTTTTTCGAACAAAGATATCATGGAGGACCGGCTCACTGTCGCCACAATGTTCTCAAGCAGGGTGGTCGTATCGCGAAATGCCCTTTTGGCAAAAGCCTCTTGGGCGAAGTCAACCATCTTATCCATTTTATGCTTTTTGCCCAGCGCCACCATTTCTGGGTGCAAAAAACCTCCTGGGTACTGTTTTAAAAAGAAAGCTTCTGCGGCTTTCAACCTTTGAAGGTTCATAGTAGGGTCCTGTACATGTTTTGGGCCTTTAAGCGCAGGCCCAGTACAATTTTATTTCACAAAAGCCCTGGCAATGCGTTTTGAATATTAAGGTGTCTCAACGGCATTTAGGCTATACCACCTTTTTAAGAGAGGGTTTTGGTTCACTGTTGGTCTCGGTGGCGGCTTTTACATCAGAGTTATCCGCATCAGAATTAATTGAAAGCAATACCTCGGGTTTGCCCTTGCAGGCTTTTACTAAGTTGTCACTATTTTTAGCCAGCAATAAACCAATGGCTTCGGCGTCTTGCTCATTAATATGGGTAAGGTTGGTTTCAATCAGTTGCATAATGCTTTCAGCCAATTCCAGCATTTTGTCGTGTGCATCTGCCAATTTTTTATCGTTAAACATACTGCCGTCCCGGTCACATTTCCAAACAGCTATTACAGCCATAGGTCACCTCAATTGGTTGTCGGATTAAAGCTGTATAAATGTACAGTATTGCGCAATAACATTCAAGCGTGTTTTTTTGTTAGATAGTCGTTTCAGGGGCGAAAGGACAAGTAAAAAAGCCCAAGGTGCTTACCATTTTCGTAGAGGCTGCCTTAAAAATGATCATTTTCGCACAAGCTGCGTTCTCGCGTCTCTCGAATACACATTAACACCCGTAAACTACGCTTTTCGAGGCGCCCGGGCCTTGCTATTAACTCGGCAATCTTTTGTGCCGGGTTAATAGTACAAAAAATCTCAATTTTTGAGATGGCTTTTGGTTTGAGCTTTGACCCGGAGCTTAGTCCTGAGCGCTTTGTGGTTCGGCATGTTGGGCTTTAAACTTTGGGTTGTCTTGCTGGAATAAGCTTTGTAACTCTTGGCGGCCCTCGGCGGCGATGGTAATCAACTTTTCCATGTCATCTTGATGATGCGAGGCGCGGTGAATGAGTTGTTCGTCATGGCGCCGGAAGATGTCTACCATCTCCTTCGCGGCGCCGTCGGTGACACCTAGTGCATGCAATGTGGCCTGTGCAGCCATAAGTCCGCTTTCAAAGGTTTCCCTCACCACGGCTTGCACACCACGCCGCTGCAATTGATAGGTGTGCGCACGGTTACGTGCGCGGGCAATAATGGTGAGTTTGGGAAAGTGCTTTTTCGCGCAATCCACAATACGGTTGGCATCTTCCATATTGTCAACGGCCACCACCAAGATGCGCGCTGTTTCGATCCCAGCGGCCTCGAGCAAATCTAACCGAGTGGCATCGCCAAAATAAATTTTGTTGCCAAACTGTTTGAGAAAATCCACATGTTTGGCGTCTTTGTCCAGCGCCGTAAAATGCAGTTTATTGGCTGCCAAAATTCGGCCAATAATTTGACCAAAACGGCCAAAGCCTGCAATCACCACCTCGCTGGTGGTGTCCATTTCCCTATCATAGTCGCGTTGGGCTTGTTGTGGCGGTTTGGCCATTAATTTAAACAGTATCACCAAGGGTGAAGTCAGCGCCATGGAGATTCCCACCACCAAAATTACTTGGTTGGCGGTGCTGGTGGGCAGCAGGTTTAGGCTCAAGGCTTTGTTCATCACGACAAAGGCAAATTCACCGCCTTGGGACAGCATTAAACCCAGCAGCCAGCCATCGCGCCAAGGCGAGCCGGAAAGCCTGACCAGCAGGGCAATGACCAGGGCTTTTACTGCCATTAGGCTTAAAGCCAGTAGTAAAATTTGAATGGGGTGTTCCAGCAGTAGTGCAAGGTCGAGGCTCATGCCCACGGCAATAAAAAATAAACCCAATAGCAGCCCTTTGAAGGGTTCTACGTCAGCTTCCAATTGATGCCTAAAGCTGGAATTTGCAAGGATAATACCTGCCAAAAAAGCACCCATACCCATGGTCAGGCCGGAGGCCTGCATTAAATAGGCAGTACCCAGTACAATGAGTAACGCAGAAGCTGTCAGCAACTCCCGCGTACCGCTTTCAGCCACCAATCGCAACGCGGGGTTTAATCCGTATTTGCCGATGACCAGTACGGCCATCACCGCCGCGGGGCCTTGCCACCAGGGCGTGGGGTGAGCGGATTCCACTGCAGGCGCAATAAAGCTCACCAGTAATAAAATGGGGATAACGGCCATGTCTTGTAGAAGAAGGATTGAAAACCCTTGGCGTCCAAGGGGTGAGCCAAGAATACCCTGTTCATGCATCAGCTGAACGGCAAATGCCGTCGATGACAGTGCCAATGTCAGTCCTATCATTAATGCAACAGTGGGTGTGACTTGTAAGAAATGGTAGATCGGTAATGCAATAAGCGCGGCACATCCAATGAGCTGGCCACCACCGGCCACACCAATTTGACGTTTCATGTTCCAAATTTTTTCAGGGTTGAGCTCGAGCCCAATAACAAACAGCATCATCACTACGCCAAACTCGGCAAAGTGCAATGCGTGCTCAGGGTCATGCACCAATTGCAGTACTTGCGGGCCAATCAAAGCTCCAGCAAATAGATACCCGAGTATGGCGCCCAGCCCCAGTTTTTTAAACAAGGGTACGGCGACAATCGCGGCGATCAGATAAAAAATCACGTTTTGCAGTAGTGAGTGGTCCATAGAGTTGCCTGATGCACGATACAGATGTGGATGCTCGCTTGCCGGGCGACCATTGCGAAGAATCGCAACCGCCATAGACTACCAGAAACAGAAGCCTGTTATAGGGGTATTCAAGCCACTGAGGTTGAATCAGAGGTTCCCTTAGGCTTGAGGGTTCTTTGTGGGCTCAGGGGGTGTGTTGCTGCCGCAAGCCGACAGCAGTGTAGCGATGGCCGGTGTTAAGAAGCCTACCCGATGAAGTTTTGATGGGCTGGATGCGCTCGTGTATCTGTGTGGTGTCAGCATTAATCGTGTCCTTCAATCAATGGCGGTATGTCCTAGCCTGCTGTTGCATAAGAGGGCAGCCCTCAAGCGTGGCCGGTGAGGTCATGCTACTGAGGCGATCGTTGGATACCGTTTTCCGTTCACAAATTAATAATGCAAATCTCGTTGTTAGATGGGAGGGTCAGTGCCTTTTGGTGCCCCAAATTTTGGCCACAGCTCGGTCGCTGCCCAGCAACCCTACAATCAAGGCGGTGGCTCCCACGGCGAAAAACACAATGATGGGAATTAGGTACCCTAGATCACGGATGCCGCGGGACAGTGCTACAGAAGCAATAGAAAGCAAAGTAAACATGGTGCCAATGGCAATCAGAATTTTACGGTTAATGGGTTTGTGGCCATAGGGCTCGTCACCTGCTTCAAAGGGCCGCAAGATGGGCCAGAACAACTTGATCAGTCGCGCTTTCATGTTCATTTGTATCCAATAGCGATTTGTGAGTAAGGTTTGGGCTGAATGAGCGCAAGCTTACGTAAATCAACCGACAGTTGCCAGTCGAGTAGCGCACTCTTGAGCAAGAAATTAGTCCCACCATTGATAGGTTGCGTATGATGAAATTCAAACCTTGCGTGCAAAAACGCCAGAAAGATGTCGCGCGATACTTACTACCTAAGCCGCAGCGAAGGATACATTGGGTTCTCGAAAAAACGATCGTATGAGTGCTTTATTTGATTTGATTAATTCCAAATCATTTCGAGCTCGATCCTTTAATGACTCACCTTTCTTTAGTGGCTTTTTTG
>JBNKWZ010000034.1:0-16036 GCA_050300015.1 Cellvibrionaceae bacterium
CCAGGTGCTGTGTAAGCCAGGCACCATTAAGCCACACACCAAGTTTGAGTCAGAAGTGTACGTGTTGAGCAAAGAGGAAGGCGGTCGTCATACCCCATTCTTCAAAGGCTACCGTCCACAGTTTTACTTCCGTACCACAGATGTGACAGGTGCTTGTGAGTTGCCAGAAGGCGTAGAGATGGTGATGCCAGGCGACAACGTACAAATGGTTGTGACCTTGATTGCACCAATCGCGATGGAAGAAGGTCTACGCTTTGCGATCCGCGAAGGTGGACGTACCGTTGGTGCGGGCGTGGTAGCCAAAATTATCGAGTAATTCACTCGTTTAGCAATTGAGGTTGGCAAGTGTTACGCTTGCCAACCTTTTTGCAGTTGAGCAGTTCAAATTTAGGCCAGTAGTTCAATTGGTAGAGCGTCGGTCTCCAAAACCGAAAGTTGGGGGTTCGAGTCCCTCCTGGCCTGCCAAACAGATACAGTAGCGATAAAGTTAGGCGAAAACATGAATGCAAAAGTGGAATCCGGCGATTATCGTATGGATTGGCTAAAGTGGTTGGTTGTTTTAGCGCTGATCGTTGGTGCAGCCTTTGGCAACAGTTACTTTGGTTCGCAACCGCTGATTGTGCGTGTTTTAGGTATGGTGGCGATTGCAGGTGTTGTCGCGTTTGTGGCGTTTAATACCGCCAAAGGCCATGCCTTTTGGACTTTGGCGAAAGAAGCCCAAATAGAAGTTCGAAAAGTGGTTTGGCCTACACCCGCAGAAACCAATCAAACCACGTTGTTGGTGTCAGTGGTGGTCGTGATCGCTGCAATGATACTGTGGGTATTCGATTGGGGTATTGGCCAAGTGGCAAAAATGGTTTTAGGTAGTTAGAGGCAATTATGGCTAAACGTTGGTACGTGGTGCATGCATACTCTGGCTACGAAAAGAAAGTAGCTACTACGCTAAAAGAGCGAATTGAGCTCCACAATATGCAGGAGCACTTCGGCGAAATTTTAGTGCCTACAGAAGAGGTTGTGGAAATGCGTGGTGGGCAGAAGCGTCGCTCTGAGCGCAAGTTCTTTCCTGGCTATGTTTTAGTGCAGATGGAATTGAATGACGAAGCGTGGCACCTGGTTAAAGAAACGCCGCGAGTGATGGGCTTTATTGGTGGCAAAGCTGATAAGCCTGCGCCAATCACCGAAAAAGAGGCGCAAACCATTCTTCAACGTGTTGATGATTCGGCTGATAAGCCGAAACCCAAGACCTTGTTTGAGCCTGGTGAAATGGTCCGTGTTACCGACGGCCCATTTAATGACTTTAATGGCGTGGTAGAAGAAGTTAATTACGATAAGAGTAAGCTGCGTGTGGCCGTACTGATTTTCGGTCGCTCTACGCCGGTAGAATTGGAGTTTGGTCAGGTCGAAAAATCCTGATTAATTCTTTAAAGCTTTCGCCTTCTCGAGCTTAGTGCTGGGGAAGGTTTTTTGCGTCTTTGTTATTTCCGTGAATAACAAAGTACGGGGAGCCTGAGAGCAATGCCCTGTTGACATATTAGCAGAGTATTGGGAGGCGTTAACTACCCAACTGATTGGAGCTAAAAATGGCTAAGAAAATTGAAGCATATATTCGCTTGCAGGTGAAAGCCGGGCAAGCCAACCCAAGTCCACCGGTGGGCCCTGCTTTGGGTCAGCATGGTGTGAATATTATGGAGTTTTGTAAGGCGTTTAACGCACAGACTCAAAGTTTAGAGCCGGGTGCGCCCGTGCCAGTTGTGATCAGCGTTTATAGCGATCGCAGTTTTACTTTTGAGACCAAAACGCCACCAGCCTCTTTCTTGTTAAAGAAGGCGGCAGGCATCAAAGGCGGTAGCAGTCGTCCAAACACTGACAAAGTCGGTAAGGTGACACGCGCGCAACTGGAAGAAATTGCCACCACCAAAGCACCAGATCTCACTGCGGGTGATATGGATGCGGCGGTACGCACCATTGCGGGCTCTGCCCGTGCAATGGGCCTTGAAGTGGAGGGGCTGTAACATGGCAAAGTTATCTAAGCGTCAAAAAGCGATTCGTGAAAAGGTCGATGCAACCAAGCAATACGGTATTGATGAAGCCGTTGCGCTATTAAAAGAATTACCTTCACTGAAGTTTGAGCAAACCGTTGATGTGGCGGTGAACTTAGGGATTGATCCACGTAAATCTGACCAAGCAGTTCGTGGCGCCACCACGCTGCCTCACGGAACAGGTAAAACCGTTCGTGTTGCTGTGTTTACCCAAGGTGCAAACGCCGACGCAGCTAAAGCCGCAGGCGCAGATTTTGTGGGTATGGAAGACCTGGCCGAGCAAGTCAAAGGTGGAATGATGGACTTCGACGTGGTTGTCGCCGACCCTGCAGCGATGCGAGTGGTTGGACAGCTAGGTCAAATTTTGGGCCCCCGAGGACTAATGCCTAACCCTAAGACTGGAACTGTGACGCCAGACGTTGCTACTGCCGTTCAGAACGCTAAGGCTGGTCAGGTGCGCTTTCGTGCCGACAAAGGCGGCATCATTCACGGTGGTATCGGTAAGTTAAATTTTGAAACTTCAGCGCTGAAAGAAAACCTCGAAGCACTGATTGCAGATTTGAAAAAAGCGAAACCTTCGACGGCCAAGGGTGTTTACTTAAAGAAAGTGTCTTTAAGCACCACTATGGGGCCAGGTATTGCTGTAGATCTTTCGTCCCTAGAAGCATAAGGGACAGTCGACTTTGGGGTCCAGTTTAGGCTGGGCCGTCAAAGACCGTAGGCGTGAAAGCTTGTGGGTTTTCGCTTAATCCGTTGAATCGAAACGACCCTACGCAGACGGTGTGACCCTATTCAGTATTGTGCTGGAAGTGATCACCGAAATAACCGGCCTCATTCAATTGTGAGGTCAAACGTCAAATCCAGGAGATAGTAATCGTGGCGATTAGACTCGAAGACAAAAAGGCGATTGTCGCTGATGTTAACGAGACTGCGATCAATGCGTTGTCACTGGTAATTGCTGACGCTCGTGGTGTATCAGTGGGTAAAATGGACGCTTTGCGTAAATTGGCCCGCGAAAACAATGTTCGCTTGCAGGTGGTTCGAAACACACTTGCGCGTCGAGCAGTGGATGGTACCGAATTCGAGTGTGTGAAAGAAACTTTAAAAGGCCCAAGCATTTTTGGTTTTTCTATGGAAGACCCAGGTGCGGCGGCTCGAATTTTCAAAGATTTCGCGAAAGAAAACGAAAAATTTGAAGTGAAGGCGCTTTCAGTAGGTGGCAAATTACTCGACGCATCGCAACTCGATATTCTGGCGAAACTGCCAACACGCGAACAGGCCCTGGCTTCTTTGATGAGTGTAATGATTGCTCCAGTCACCAAACTGGCACGTACATTCAACGAGGTTCCAGCAAAAGTGACTCGTGTTGTTGCAGCAGTGCGCGACCAGAAAAAAGAAGCAGCGTAATTTCGCTTTTCTTTTGGGAAAGCTTTTTTAACTTTTTATATATGAGATGGAGATTGAGTAATGGCTCTTTCTAAAGAAGATATTTTAAATGCAATTGCTGAAATGTCAGTAATGGACGTAGTTGAACTTGTTGAAGCTATGGAAGAAAAGTTCGGCGTATCTGCCGCGGCTGCTGTTGCAGTTGCTGCGCCTGCTGCTGGTGGAGACGCTGGCGGTGCCGCAGAAGAGCAAACAGAGTTCGACATTATTTTGACCTCTGCTGGCGAGAAGAAAGTTAACGTAATTAAAGTGGTTCGTGCGTTGACTGGTCTTGGCTTGAAAGAAGCGAAAGAAATCGTTGATAGCGCTCCTAAGGCTATCAAAGAAGGCGCTTCTAAAGAAGAAGCTGAAGACGCCAAAAAACAACTTGAAGAAGCTGGCGCTGGCGTAGAGCTTAAATAAGTTGTTGTTGACTATCTGCCAAACAGCGTTTGGCATGGGGCTGGCGAGCTTTTAAGCTCGCTGGCCTTTTTCTGTTTGCGGCCAATATGAATGGCACTTAAGCGCTACGCATAAATCGTTTGAGATAGGACGTAAGGCCCTAAAGTCTGTAAAGACATCGCTCCGTGAACACTCAGAGGAATACTGATGGCTTACTCATACACTGAGAAAAAACGTATCCGTAAGAATTTTGGCAAGTTGCCTCACGTGATGGATACACCCTTTTTGCTCGCAATTCAGCTCGATTCCTACGCGAAATTTACTCAGGCTGATCGCGCTCCCGACGACAGAGTCGATGTGGGATTGCACGCTGCTTTTAAATCTGTATTTCCAATTGTCAGTTATTCTGGGAATGCTGCGTTGGAATATGTAAGTTATTCGCTTGGCCGCCCTGTATACGACGTAACCGAGTGTGTTTTGCGCGGTGCCACCTACGCGGTGCCTTTGCGCGTTAAAGTACGCTTGATTATTTACGATAAAGAGTCCTCTACAAAAGCCATCAAGGACATTAAAGAACAAGAAGTGTACATGGGGGAAATTCCACTCATGACAGAGAACGGCACTTTTGTGATTAACGGCACCGAGCGTGTGATCGTTTCGCAACTGCACCGTTCACCAGGGGTATTTTTTGAGCACGATAAAGGTAAGACTCACTCCTCTGGTAAGTTGCTTTATTCTGCTAGGGTCATCCCCTACCGTGGCTCATGGTTAGATTTTGAATTTGACCCGAAAGATTTGGTTTATGTGCGCATTGACCGTCGTCGCAAATTGCCGGCGACGATCTTGTTGCGTGCTTTGGGCTTTGGTTCAGAAGATATTTTGGGTTTGTTCTTTGAGAACAACAAGTATTGCGTGGATGATGAAGGACAATTTCATTTGGAGTTGGTGCCAACGCGATTGCGCGGTGATGTGGCTTCCTTTGATATTTTCGATAAGAAAGGCGACTTGATTGTTGAGGAAGGCCGCCGTATTACTTCTCGTCATATCCGTCAAATGGAAAAGTCTGGTGTTTCTGATCTGATCGTACCGCGCGAGTATCTCATCGGTCGCGCCCTCGCCAAAGACTTGGTGGATGCACGTTCAGGCGAGGTATTGTTCGAATGCAATACCGAAATCACTGAAGAGTTTTTTGACGCAGTAAGCAAAGCTGATATCCAACAATTTGAAACCATTTATACCAACGAATTGGATTGCGGTGCGTTTATATCTGATACGTTGCGTATTGACCCGGCGCGCACGCAACTGGAAGCGCTGGTCGAAATTTATCGCATGATGCGTCCAGGCGAGCCACCAACCAAAGAATCTGCAGAAGCACTGTTCCAAAACCTGTTTTTCTCAGGTGAACGTTATGATCTTTCTGCCGTTGGCCGTATGAAGTTCAATCGTCGCCTCGGTATCGACAGCGAAGTGGGCGAAGGTACGCTATCGAACGATGACATCGTCAACGTGATTCGTACACTCATTGAGATTCGTAACGGTAAAGGCACCGTGGACGATATCGACCACCTGGGTAACCGTCGCGTTCGTTCAGTGGGCGAAATGGCTGAAAACCAATTTCGTGTGGGATTAGTACGGGTTGAACGCGCAGTAAAAGAGCGCTTGTCTATGGCGGAAAGCGAAGGCTTAATGCCCCAAGATCTGGTGAACGCTAAGCCTGTAGCTGCGGCCGTGAAAGAGTTTTTTGGTTCCAGCCAGCTGTCTCAGTTTATGGACCAAAACAACCCCTTGTCGGAGGTGACTCACAAACGTCGTGTGTCAGCTTTGGGCCCCGGTGGTTTAACGCGTGAGCGTGCGGGTTTTGAAGTACGCGATGTTCACCCAACCCACTACGGCCGGGTGTGTCCTATTGAAACGCCGGAAGGTCCCAACATTGGCTTGATCAACTCCTTGGCAACTTATGCCAGAACCAACAACTACGGGTTTTTAGAAAGTCCCGTACGTAAAGTGGTCAATGGCAAAGTGACCGATGACATTGAATACTTGTCTGCGATTGTTGAGTCGCAGTATGTGATTGCACAGGCCTCAGCAGAGTTGAATGACCAAGGTAGTTTGGTTGAAGATCTGGTGTCCGTTCGTCACTTAAACGAATTTACGTTGAAAGCGCCAGAAGACGTGCAGTATATGGATGTGTCTCCTCGCCAGGTGGTCTCTGTTGCTGCGTCACTGATTCCGTTTCTCGAGCATGATGATGCGAACCGCGCCTTGATGGGTTCGAACATGCAGCGCCAAGCGGTGCCGACTTTGCGCGCTGAGAAGCCCTTAGTGGGGACTGGAATGGAACGCCATGTGGCGTCGGATTCCGGTGTGTGCGTGGTGGCAAAACGCGGTGGCGTTGTAGAGCGTGTGGATTCTGCGCGGATTGTGATCCGAGTGGCCAATGACGAAGTGGTGGCCGGTGATGCTGGTGTGGATATTTACAACCTTACCAAATATACACGCTCTAACCAAAATACCTGTATTAATCAGCGTCCCATTGTGAAAACCGGAGACGTGATTTCGCGCGGCGATATTTTGGCTGATGGTCCTTCGATTGATATGGGTGAATTGGCGCTTGGGCAAAACATGCGTATCGCCTTTATGCCGTGGAACGGTTACAACTTCGAAGATTCCATTTTGGTCTCTGAGCGAGTGGTTCAAGAAGATCGTTTTACCACGATTCATATTCAAGAGCTGACCTGTATTGCACGAGATACCAAGTTAGGGTCTGAAGAAATCACCGCGGATATTCCAAATGTCGGTGAAGGCGCGTTGGCGAAGCTTGATGAGTCGGGCATTGTTTACATCGGAGCCGAAGTTGGGCCGGGCGATATTTTGGTGGGTAAAGTGACGCCGAAAGGTGAAACCCAATTAACCCCAGAAGAGAAGCTGCTGCGCGCCATCTTTGGTGAAAAGGCTTCAGATGTAAAAGACACCTCCTTGCGTGTGCCCACCAGTACACTCGGTACGGTTATCGATGTTCAAGTGTTTACGCGTGATGGCCTTGAAAAAGACCAGCGATCCAATGAGATTGAAAAAATCCAAATGGATAAAGTTCGTAAGGACTTAAACGAAGAATACCGCATTGTAGAGGCTGCCACTTTTGAGCGTCTGCGTTCAGCATTGACGGGCCAAAAAGCGGCAGGTGGTAAAGGCGTCAAAAAAGGTGCTGAAGTCACCGACGAGATGCTGGATGCGATTGAAAAACCTGAATGGTTCAAGATTCGTATGGCGGATGAGACGCTGAACGAACAGTTGGACAAGGCTGAAGTACAACTGGCGGAGCGCCGTAAAGAGTTGGATGATCGCTTTGAAGATAAAAAGCGCAAGTTGTCCACCGGCGATGACCTCGCCCCAGGCGTACTGAAAATTGTAAAAGTATACCTTGCCATTAAACGTCGCATTCAACCGGGTGACAAAATGGCAGGTCGTCATGGTAACAAGGGTGTTATCTCGGTCATTATGCCTGTTGAAGATATGCCCTATGACGAAAACGGTGAGCCGGTGGATATCGTATTGAACCCACTGGGTGTGCCTTCGCGAATGAACGTGGGGCAGATTTTGGAAACCCACTTGGGGCTCGCTGCCAATGGTTTGGGCCGTAAGATTGACGACATGATCCGCTCTCAAAAAGCTGTCGCCGATGTTCGTAAATTTTTGGAAGATATTTACAACGAAACGGGCAACGTGGTGAACCGGGAAGACCTTGACAGCTTCAGTGATGAGCAAGTGCTGGAAATGGCGAGAAACCTGTCTCGCGGTGTGCCCATGGCAACACCTGTGTTCGACGGTGCGCAAGAAGCTGAAATCAAAGCGCTATTGCGTCTGGCAGATTTACCAGATTCTGGCCAAATGCATTTGTGTGACGGCCGAACGGGAGATGCTTTCGAGCGTCCCGTGACGGTTGGTTACATGTATATGTTGAAACTGAATCACTTGGTGGATGACAAAATGCATGCGCGCTCAACCGGATCTTATAGCTTGGTGACACAGCAGCCATTGGGCGGTAAAGCGCAGTTCGGTGGACAGCGTTTCGGTGAGATGGAAGTGTGGGCGCTAGAAGCTTATGGCGCAGCTTACACCTTGCAAGAAATGTTAACGGTTAAGTCAGATGACGTGGCCGGTCGTACCAAAATGTACAAAAACATTGTGGACGGCGACCACCGTATGGAGCCCGGCATGCCGGAGTCCTTTAACGTATTGGTTAAAGAGATTCGCTCCCTCGGTATTAACATTGAGCTTGAACACGACGTCTAAATCTAAAATGCAGAGATCGGTGGTGGGTGATTTCACCCACTGTGCATAAGCACCCACTGGAGGAATGGCCTTGAAAGACCTATTAAATTTATTGAAAAACCAAGGGCAATCAGACGAATTTGACGGCATCCGCATTGGTTTGGCGTCACCTGATATGATCCGCTCTTGGTCCTTTGGCGAAGTGAAAAAGCCAGAGACCATTAACTACCGAACCTTCAAGCCAGAACGCGAAGGTTTGTTTTGTGCCAAAATTTTTGGTCCCGTTAAGGATTACGAGTGCCTGTGCGGCAAATATAAGCGCATGAAGCACCGTGGCATCATTTGTGAAAAATGCGGCGTAGAGGTCACTCTGGCAAAAGTTCGCCGTGAGCGCATGGGTCACATTGAGCTGGCAAGCCCCGTTGCCCATATCTGGTTTTTAAAATCATTGCCAAGTCGTATCGGTTTGCTGCTGGATATGACGCTGCGCTCCATTGAGCGGGTGTTGTATTTTGAATCTTATGTGGTGGTTGAGCCTGGCATGACGACCCTTGAGCGCGGTCAGTTGCTGACGGACGAGCAGTACTTCGAAGCCATGGAAGAATTCGGTGATGAATTTGAAGCCAAGATGGGCGCAGAAGCCATCCAGCGTTTGATGACCGACATCGACATGGATGCCGAAGCGCAAAGGCTGCGTGAAGAAATTCCAGAAACCAACTCAGAAACGAAAATCAAAAAGCTTTCAAAGCGTTTGAAATTGATTGAAGCTTTTGTTCAGTCAGGCAATTTGCCGGAGTGGATGGTGCTAGAAGCGCTGCCTGTATTGCCGCCCGATTTGCGCCCTTTGGTGCCCCTGGATGGCGGCCGTTTTGCCACTTCCGATTTGAACGATTTGTACCGCCGTGTGATTAACCGCAACAACCGCTTAAAGCGTTTGTTGGACCTTAACGCGCCGGACATTATCGTGCGCAACGAAAAGCGTATGCTGCAAGAGGCGGTGGATGCGCTACTGGATAACGGCCGTCGCGGTCGTGCGATTACGGGCTCCAATAAGCGCCCGTTGAAATCTTTGGCCGACATGATCAAAGGTAAACAGGGTCGCTTCCGTCAAAACCTGTTAGGTAAACGCGTGGACTACTCCGGGCGTTCGGTAATTGTGACCGGCCCTACTTTGCGTTTGCACCAGTGTGGTTTACCTAAAAAAATGGCATTGGAATTGTTCAAGCCTTTTATTTTTAGCAAACTAGAATTACGCGGTCTTGCCACTACCATTAAAGCTGCTAAGAAAATGGTTGAACGCGAAGAGCCTGTGGTTTGGGATATTTTGGATGAAGTTATCCGTGAGCATCCTGTTCTACTGAACCGCGCCCCTACGCTTCACCGGCTGGGTATTCAGGCCTTTGAACCAGTATTGATTGAAGGTAAAGCCATTCAATTACACCCTTTGGTGTGTGCGGCTTACAACGCCGACTTCGATGGTGACCAAATGGCGGTACACGTGCCATTGACCATTGAGGCACAGCTGGAAGCCCGTGCGTTGATGATGTCCACCAACAATATTTTGTCACCTGCCTCTGGTGAGCCTATTATCGTGCCATCTCAGGACGTGGTTTTGGGTTTGTACTGGATGACCCGTGAGCGCATCAATGCATTGGGTGAGGGCATGGTGTTCTCTAACCCCAAAGAAGTGTCACGGGCGTTTTATGCCAAACAAGTGCACTTGCAGGCGCGCATTAAAGTTCGCATTGAAGAGACCACCATTCGTGAGGATGGCGAGCAGGTCACCCGCAATATGTTGGTTGAAACAACCGTTGGGCGTATTTTGCTATGGGAAATCGTACCTAAGGGTATGCCCTTCGAGTTGATTAACCGTGCGATGGTTAAAAAGGCCATTTCTGGTTCCATTAACTACTGTTATCGCATTGTGGGTTTGAAGGCCACTGTTATTTTTGCCGACCAATTGATGTACATGGGTTATGACTTTTCTACCAAGTCGGGCTCCTCTATTGGTGTGAATGACTTTGAAATCCCCTCGGAAAAAGCCGGCATTATCGATGCTGCCGAAAACGAAGTGAAAGAAATCGAGTCTCAGTTTTCTTCCGGCCTTGTAACCCAAGGTGAGAAGTACAACAAGGTGATAGATATCTGGTCACGTGCAAACGATTTGGTGGCCAAATCCATGATGGAAGGTATCTCCAAGGAGTTCGTCGCCAACCGTGATGGTGAAGAAGAGTCTCAAGCCTCTTTTAACTCAGTATTTATGTATGCCGATTCTGGTGCGCGTGGTTCACCAGCGCAGATTCGTCAATTGGCGGGGATGCGCGGTTTGATGGCGCGTCCGGATGGCTCGATTATTGAAACACCCATTACGGCAAACTTCCGCGAAGGTTTGAACGTACTGCAGTACTTTATTTCGACGCACGGTGCGCGTAAAGGTTTGGCCGATACGGCATTGAAAACAGCAAACTCGGGTTACTTAACACGCCGTTTGGTGGATGTTGCGCAAGACGTGGTGGTAACTGAGCCTGATTGTGGTACGGACCAAGGTCTTGTTGTGGCGCCAGTGATTGAAGGCGGCGACGTGATTGAATCCTTGGGTGATCGTATTCTGGGCCGAGTGGTTGCACGCGATGTGATGCGACCCGATAGCGATGAAATTTTAGTGCCCGCAGGTACCATCATTGATGAGAAGTGGGTAGAGCGTGTTGAGAGCATGGGGATTGATGAAGTCTGTGTGCGCTCAGCCATCAGTTGTGAAACAACCTTTGGTATTTGTTCTCAGTGTTATGGTCGCGACCTAGCCCGTGGTCACCGAGTGAATACTGGTGAAGCCATTGGCGTTATCGCTGCGCAATCCATTGGTGAGCCCGGTACTCAGTTAACCATGCGGACCTTCCACATTGGTGGTGCGGCAAGCCGAACCTCTTTGGCGGATAGCATCCAAACCAAACAGGATGGTGAAGTACGCCTCCACAACATTAAAGTGGTCACCCGTGAAGACGGTAAGTTGGTCGCCGTGTCGCGTTCCGGTGAATTGGCCGTTGCCGATGGTACCGGGCGCGAGCGCGAACGTTACAAAGTACCCTATGGTGCGGTGATCTCCGTCAATGATGGCGATCAAGTGGCTGGTGGTACGGTCATTGCGAAGTGGGACCCTCATACTCACCCCATCATTACAGAAGTGGCAGGTCTAGTGGCGTTGACAGGAATGGAAGAAGGCCTATCCATTCGTCGTCAAACAGACGAATTCACTGGGTTGTCTTCGATTGAGGTGATGGACCCAGCCGAGCGACCTGCAGCGGGTAAAGATCTGAAGCCTGCTGTGACGCTGCTGGATGAGAAAGGTAATGAGCTGACCTTGGCGAACTCTAACCAGCCCGCGCATTACATGTTGCCTGCCGGCGCAATTTTGAGCTTGTCCAACGGCGATGTGGCCCATGTGGGTGATGTGATTGCGCGTATCCCTCAAGAGGGTTCAAAAACACGCGATATTACAGGTGGTTTACCACGGGTTGCCGACTTGTTCGAGGCGCGCAAACCCAAAGAGGCTTCTATCTTGGCAGAAATCTCCGGGACGGTATCCTTTGGGAAGGAAACCAAAGGCAAGCGTCGTCTGGTCATTACACCCACCAATGGTGAATTACTGGAAGATGGCTCCACCCATTACGAAGTGCTGATTCCTAAGCATCGCCAGCTGACCGTGTTTGAAGGTGAAACAGTGGCTCGGGGTGAGGTGGTTTCTGATGGGCCTTCTAACCCGCACGATATCTTGCGCTTGAAAGGTGTGGCAGCGTTAACGCACTACATTATTAACGAGATTCAAGAGGTCTATCGTTTACAGGGCGTGAAAATCAACGACAAGCACATTGAAGTGATTGTACGGCAGATGCTGCGCAAGGTTGAAATTACCGGTATGGGTGATTCCGAGTTTGTGAAGGGCGAGCAGGTTGAGTACTACCGTGTACAACAAGTCAATGAAAAGCTGCGTGCAGAAGGTAAGCAGCCCGCGCGCTTTGAGCGTCAGTTGTTAGGGATTACCAAAGCGTCTCTGGCTACTGAGTCGTTTATCTCTGCGGCTTCTTTCCAAGAAACCACTCGCGTATTAACAGAAGCGGCGGTTACTGGCAAGGTGGACGAACTGCGTGGCTTGAAAGAAAACGTTGTGGTTGGCCGCTTGATCCCTGCGGGAACGGGCCTTGCGTATCACAATGAGCGTCGTCGTAAGCGTGAAGAAACGGTTACGGCAAGCGATGGTGTGAGTGCGGCAGAGGTAGAAGCTGCATTGACCGAGGCGTTGAAATCCAGCGCTGATTGATCGATATCGGCCTACCACCTGGTATGGGGGGAGGCCGATACGTTTAGCTTGACGCGGTATAAGGCTGCCAGTAGAATGCGCAGCCCGCCGCAGAAGGTGGGGAATTGTCGTTCAACGTCGCTCTGGCTCCCAATGTTGGGGGGTGAGAGGCGTTGCATGCCAGTTTTAGACATTAACGAAGCCCTTGGGGCTCATTGCAATTTTGGAGTAACTGTTTCATGGCAACGATCAACCAGTTGGTTCGTAAGCCGAGAAAACGCAAAGTACAAAAGAGCGACGTTCCTGCATTACAGCGCTGTCCTCAGCGTCGTGGTGTTTGTACACGTGTTTATACCACTACGCCTAAAAAGCCAAACTCAGCATTACGTAAAGTATGCCGTGTGCGCTTAACCAACGGTTACGAAGTGACTTCGTATATCGGTGGTGAAGGTCACAACCTTCAAGAGCATAGTGTTGTATTGATTCGTGGCGGTCGTGTGAAGGATTTGCCTGGTGTGCGTTACCACACCGTTCGTGGTTCACTGGATACTTCTGGTGTTAACGATCGTAAGCAAGCCCGTTCTAAGTACGGTACTAAGCGTCCTAAATAATTAGGGTGCCAAGTTTTTTCGCAGTCCATTATCATTTTTTGACATCAGTAAGGCTGGGCTGAATTTTTGAAGTCCCAGATTAACCTGAATAAAGAGAGTATGTTATGCCTAGAAGACGCGTCGTCGCCAAGCGTGAAGTGCTGCCCGATCCTAAGTTCGGAAGTCAAACGCTGGCAAAGTTTATGAACCACGTGATGGTTAGTGGTAAAAAATCGGTAGCTGAAAAAATCGTTTACGGTGCATTGGGTATTGTAAATGAGCGGCTGAATCGAGATGCCGTAGAAGTTTTTGAAGAAGCACTGGAAAACATTGCCCCTATGGTAGAGGTTAAATCTCGCCGAGTGGGTGGTGCCACTTATCAAGTGCCTGTGGAAGTACGTCCATCGCGCCGTGTTGCATTGGCTATGCGTTGGTTGGTGGAGTATTCGCGCAACCGCGGTGAAAAGTCCATGCCGCAACGTTTGGCGGGTGAATTGATTGACGCTTCGCAAAATAAAGGCGGAGCTGTGAAAAAACGAGAAGACGTCCATAGAATGGCGGAAGCCAACAAAGCGTTCTCACACTTTAGATTCTAAGTGTCCTTCGAGATTGCAACCAAAGGCAGCTATTTTCGCTGCCTTTTCATTATCTGATTTTAGCATTTGCGGAGAGCCTGCCAGTGGCACGTAAGACACCCATTTCGCGCTATCGTAATATCGGTATTTGTGCACACGTGGATGCGGGTAAAACCACAACCACCGAGCGCGTGCTGTTTTATACGGGTGTCTCTCACAAAATCGGTGAGGTGCACGACGGTGCCGCTACAATGGATTGGATGGCGCAAGAGCAGGAGCGTGGTATCACCATCACGTCCGCTGCAACCACCTGTTTCTGGAAAGGCATGGGGCAGCAGTTTGAAGAGCACCGTATCAATATCATTGATACACCGGGGCACGTGGATTTCACGATCGAAGTGGAGCGTTCTCTGAGGGTGTTGGATGGTGCCGTTGTTGTGTTGTGTGGCTCATCGGGCGTGCAACCACAAACCGAAACCGTTTGGCGTCAAGCCAATAAGTATCATGTGCCACGCATGGTGTTCGTCAACAAGATGGACCGAGCTGGCGCTGACTTTTTGCGTGTGGTGGCTCAGTTAAAAGAACGCCTGGGCGCCAATCCCGTACCCTTGCAAATGACCATCGGTGCGGAAGATGGCTTCAAAGGGGTTGTGGACTTAATCAAGAATAAGGCCATTGTTTGGAGTGAGGAAGATCAAGGTACTTCATTTGAATACAGTGATGTGCCTGCAGAATTGGTGGATGAGTGTGCTGAGCTTCGCGAGAATTTGATGGAAGCCGCCGCCGAAGCCAACGAAGAGCTGATGGATAAGTACCTTGAAGAGGGGCAGCTGTCTGAGGCAGATATTAAAACGGGTATTCGCTTGCGTACGCTGGCTAATGAAATTGTACCCGTGTTGGGTGGGTCTGCTTTTAAAAATAAGGGTGTGCAGGCTGTACTGGACGCCGTGATTGAGTTTTTGCCAGCTCCAGACGAAGTGGTGGCCATTGAAGGTGTGCTGGATGATGGAGAGACCACAGAGGCTCGCCCAGCAGACGATAATGCGCCTTTTGCTGCACTGGCTTTTAAGATTGCCACGGATCCTTTTGTGGGCACTTTGACTTTCTTTCGAGTGTATTCCGGAGTGCTGAATTCTGGTGACTTTGTTTACAATCCGGTGAAAGGTAAAAAAGAGCGGGTCGGTCGCATGGTGCAAATGCATGCGAATGACAGGCAAGAAATTAAAGAAGTTCACGCAGGTGATATTGCCGCAGGTATTGGCTTAAAAGATGTCACCACAGGCGAAACCTTGTGTGACCTCAAATCGAAAATCACATTAGAGCGTATGGACTTTCCTGAGCCAGTGATTTCGGTGGCTGTCGAGCCGAGAACTCAAGCCGACCAAGAAAAGATGGGCATTGCGCTGGGTAAGCTCGCACAAGAAGACCCTTCGTTCCGCGTTAAAACCGATGAAGAAACCGGACAAACCATTATTTCCGGTATGGGTGAGCTGCATCTAGACATTATTGTTGATCGGATGAGGCGCGAGTTTAGTGTTGAGGCCAATATTGGTAAGCCGCAAGTGGCGTACCGTGAGGCCATTCGCAATACCTGCGAGATAGAAGGTAAGTTCGTTCGTCAATCAGGTGGTCGTGGGCAATATGGTCATGTATGGGTTAAATTCGAACCTGGTGAGGATGCTGCCGCCGAAGGCCTAGAATTTGTAAATCAAATTGTCGGTGGTGTAGTACCCAAAGAATACATTCCTGCGGTGGCTAAGGGCATCGAAGAGCAGATGCAAAACGGTGTTGTGGCTGGCTACCCCTTGCTGGGGTTGAAGGCCACCCTGTACGATGGGTCCTTCCACGATGTGGACTCATCCGAGATGGCCTTTAAAATAGCAGGCTCAATGGCCGCTAAAAAATTGGTCGATCAAGGCGGGGCGGTTTTGCTCGAGCCCATGATGTCGGTAGAGGTGGTGACACCTGAAGAGAACATGGGCGATGTGGTGGGCGACTTAAACCGCCGTCGCGGTCTGATTTTGGGGATGGATGAAAGCGTATCAGGGAAGGTGGTAACCGCAGAAGTGCCGTTGGCCGAAATGTTCGGTTATGCAACCGATTTGCGTTCGGCGACTCAAGGGCGAGCCACCTATACCATGGAGTTTAAGCAGTATGCTGAGGCGCCATCAAACGTCGCACAAGAAATCATCGCAAAAAATAAACCAGGTTAATTTAACATTTCATTTTTGATTCAAGAGGATCGAAACAGTGGCAAAAGAAAAATTTGAACGTAGCAAACCCCACGTAAACGTGGGTACGATTGGTCACGTTGACCATGGTAAAACGACTTTAACCGCGGCTTTGACCCGAGTGTGCTCGGAAGTATGGGGCGGTCAAGCAGTCGCGTTTGATGGTATTGACGCGGCGCCAGAAGAAAAAGCGCGCGGTATTACCATT